>NZ_FNEI01000007.1 GCF_900099975.1 Arthrobacter cupressi | reverse complement strand
CCTTCGGTGGAACCCTCCGCGGCCGGTGCCGGGTGGCGGCCCTCAGCTTTGAGCTTGTTGCCCACGGCGGCGAAGGTCTCATACGTGCCCTGCAGGATGCCCTGGGTACCGATGTAAATCCACGACCCGGCAGTCATCTGCCCGTACATCATCAGGCCCTCGGCCTCCAGGCGCCGGAACTCCGGCCACGTCGCCCAGTCACCCACGAGGTTGGAGTTGGCGATCAGCACCCGCGGTGCCCACTTGTTCGTGCGGAAGACACCCACCGGCTTGCCGGACTGCACCAGCAGGGTCTCGTCCTCCTCCATGTCCTTCAAGGTCGCCGAAATGGCGTCGAACGCCTTCCACGAGCGGGCAGCACGGCCCGTGCCGCCGTAAACCACCAAGTCCTCGGGGTGCTCGGCAACCTCCGGGTCCAGGTTGTTCATCAACATGCGCAACGGCGCCTCGGTCTGCCAGCTCTTCGCGGACAGCTCCGTACCGCGGGGGGCCTTCACCGGGCGGGTTCCGGTAGTGAAATCTGCAGTCATTTCTTTCTTCCTCTATAACAAACGAGCGGGATCAGCCCAGGTTCTTGGACTTGAGCCATTCCTTGGCGATTTCACCGATGTCTTCGAACTTGGCCACGCGGCCGTTCATTGAGATGAGGTCCTCGGTGGTCAGCGCCGCGGAGACCTTGTTCAGGGTTTCCTTGACGACGTCCGTGGACTTCTTGGCGTTGATGACCGGCACGATGTTCTCGGACAGGAACAGGTTCTTGTTGTCTTCGAGGGCCACCAGGTTGTTGTCCTTCAGCGCGGGGTCCGTGCTGAAGAGGTCGGCGACCTGGACCTGCCCGGAAAGGAGGGCGTTCAGCGTCAGCGGCCCGCCGGCGTCGAGCGCTGAGAATTCCTTGAACTCAAGGCCGTAAACGGACTTCAGCCCGGCCACGCCGTTCAGGCGGGTCTTCCACTCCGGCGGGCCGCCCAGGACGAGTTCCTTGGCCACAGGCTTGATGTCCTCGATGGTCTTGAGGTTGTACTTCTCGGCGGTTTCCTTCTTGACCGCCAGGACGTCCTTGTCCTCCGCCTCGGAGGCAGTGAGGAGGGTCAGGCCCGCGGGAATCTTCGTGGCAAGGTCCTTGGTGACGTCCTCGGAGCTAACTGCCTTGGTCTTGGAATCGAGGTACTGCAGCAATGCGCCGCCGTATTCGGGCATGAGGTCGATGGACCCGTCCTTGAGGGCGGGGATAGTGACCTCGCGGCTGCCGATGCTCGGCTTCTCCGTGACCTGGATGCCCTTGGCCTTCAGGGCCTCGGCGTAGATCTTGGCGATCAGCTGGCTTTCCGGGAAGTCGGCCGAACCGACGATGATGCTCTCGCCCGAACCTCCTGCCGGGGTGGTGGACGAGCTCATGGGGTCCCCGCCGCCGCAGGCGCTCAGGGTGATGGCGGCGACTGCCGCGAGGGTGAAACCGGTCAGGTACTTCTTCATGTCAACTCTCCTGGAACGGCGCTGCGAGGGCATGCAGCGGCCAAGTGGGGGTGGGTGGGAGGTGAAACTTGCGCCGGAAGGCCGGCGCCGGGTGTGGATCAGACCGTGACGGGGGTCTTCACGGGCTCGGCGGGGGAAGCCGATTTGATGGTGCGCCGCGTCAGTCCGGGTGAGACGACACGGCGGGTGATGAAGGCGAGAAGCTGGTCGAAGAACAGCGCCAGCAGGGCGACCAGCACGGCGCCGGCAACCATTTGGCTGTAGTCGTTCTGGGCCTTGCCATCGATCAGGAGGCGGCCCAGGCCGCCGAGCGAAATGTACGCGGCGATGGTCGCCGTCGAGATGATCTGCAGCAGGGCACTGCGGACACCGGACAGGACAAGCGGGAGCGAGCAGGGGAGCTGGACGTCCGTGAGGATCTTCATGGTGCGGAAGCCCATGCCACGGGCGGCGTCGACGGCGGCCGCATCCACTGCGCGGACGCCGGCGTAGGTGTTGGTCAGGATGGGCGGCACCGCGAGCAGCACGAGGACGATGAGGCTCGGAAGGATGTAGCCCATCTTGGACGGGAAGGCCGGCGAGATCAGCAGGACCAGCAGGATCAGCAAGCCCACGCTGGGCAGGGCGCGCAGGGCGTTGGCCAGGCCGGCGATGAGGAACACGCCCTTGCCGGTGACACCGATGTAGATGCCGAGCGGCACGGCGATGATGGCCGCGATGGCCAGGGCGATCAGGGAGTACAGCAGGTGCTCGCCGATCAGGGTCGGGATGCTGTCCGCGCCGCTCCAGTGCCGGGGGTCGAACAAGTAGTTCACGATGCCACCACCTTGGGGGTCCACGGTGTCAGCCACCGGTTGAGAAGGATGATCAGTCCGTCCAGGATCATGGCCAGGACCACACAGAGCACGATGCCCGCGATGATCGGCGTGAAGAACCGGAGCTGGAAGCCCTGGGTGAACAGCGAGCCAAGCTGCGGGATGCCCAGCAGCGCGGCCACGGACACCAGGCTGACGTTGGAGACGGCGGCCACGCGGAGGCCCGCGCTGATGACGGGAACGCCCACGGGCAGTTCCACTTTCAGCAGGCTTTGGTAGCCGCGGTAGCCCATGGCCTTGGCGGCCTGGACAGTGTCCTCGGGAACGGACTCGAGGGCGTCGGCCACCACGCGCACCAGCAGGGCCACGGTGTAGATGGTCAGTGCGGCCACGATGTTGAGCGGGTCCAGGATCTTGGTACCAAGGACCAGCGGCAGCAGGACGAACAGGGCGAGGGAGGGAACTGTGTACAGGAGGCCTGCGACGCCCACCAGCAGTGGGTAGATCCGGCGGCTCCGGTGGGCCCACCAACCCAGGGGCAGGGCGATGAGCAGGCCCAGGATCAGCGGGATGACGGCGAGCAGGACGTGCCAGCCGAGGAGGAAGACAATGTTGTCGGACTGGCGGCCCAGCCATTCGAAGTTCATCGGGCCGTCTCCAGGTGGGGTTCGGCTTCGATGGCCTTGACGACGTCGGTGGCGGTGACGGTGCCGATCAGCTCTCCGTTTTCGTCGACGACGACGCCGCGGCGGCTCGGCGAGGAAAGGGCGGCGTCGAGCAGCTGGCGCATCGTTCCGGAGACCACGGCCGGGATGCCGCTGAGGTTCAGGTGTTCGCGGGTGACCTCGCCGCGGACCAGCTCCGGCTGCGCCCAGCCGAGGGGCTTCCGGCTGCCGTCGACCACCAGCACCCAGGCACCGGACGCCTTGGCGCGGGCCTCATCGGCCGAGGCGCCGAGCTGGATCACTGCTTCCTCGCCGATGGCCACGGCGCCGGCGGTCTTGGTGAAGCCGAGGGAGCGGTAGCCGCGGTCGCGGCCCACGAAGTCCGCCACGAACTCGTCGGCAGGCGAGGTGAGCAGTTCCGAGGGGGAGGCCATCTGGGCCAGCTTGCCGCCCACGCGCATTACGGCCACCTGGTCGCCGAGCTTGAGGGCTTCGTCGATGTCGTGGGTGACCATGATGATGGTCTTGCCGATCTCGCGCTGCAGGCGGAGGAACTCGTCCTGCAGCTGGCCGCGGACCACGGGGTCCACGGCACTGAAGGGCTCATCCATGAGCATGAACGCGGGGTCCGAGGCCAGCGCACGGGCAACGCCGACGCGCTGCTGCTGGCCGCCGGAGAGCTGCCACGGGTAGCGCTTGGCGAAGCTGGCCGGCAGGCCCACACGCTCGATCAGCTCCAGGGCCTTGATCCGTGCCTTCTGCCGGCTCTCGCCAAGCAGCACCGGCATGGTGGCCACGTTGTCCACGATCGTCTTGTGGGGGAAGAGCCCCGCGTGCTGGATGACGTAGCCGATCCGGCGGCGGAGCAACGCTGCGTCCATGCCGGAGGTGGGCTGGTCGTCGAGGTAGATGGTGCCGCTGGTGGGCTCGATGAGGCGGTTGATCATCCTCAACGAGGTGGTCTTTCCACAGCCGGACGGGCCGACCAGGATGGTCAGCTTGCCGGTGGGCGCCTCGAGGTTCAGGCCGTCGACGGCGACCGTCCCGTCCGGGTACGCCTTGGTGACATTTTCAAACTTGATCATTTCTTTTCCATGCTTTCGTGGGGCGCTTCATGGTTACCTGCGGGATCTTCGAGGATGTTGCCTGCCACCCTCACCAGTTCCTCGCCAAATGTGTGGGCCTTCGCTTCGTCCAGGCGATAGCTGGGCACGACGATGCTGAGGGCTGCCACGGTCCGGCCACCGATGACGATCGGTGCGGCGACCGCCGTGATGTCGTCTTCCACGCCGCTTCGCACGATGGCGTAGCCGCGGCCGTTCTGCCCGCCGGTGAGGATCTTGCCGGCGGCGGATCCTTCCAGCGGGATGCTCCGGCCGACCCAGCTGGTGTGCCGGACGGAGCGGGTACCTTCGACGATGGCGATGTAGATTCCGGTCTCCCCAGGACCGGGAATGCTCAAGTAGCAGGACTCGCCCGTATCGGCCACGAGCTGCTTCATGTGCGGCGTGCAGAGGGACACGAGGGATTCCTGTCCCAGGGCGAGGGCGCCCAGCTGGATGACGCTGGCGCCCGGGCGGAAGTTTCCACCCGGATCCCGTGTCACGAAGCCGCTGCCCTCCAAGGTGCGCAGGAGGCGGAGCGCAGTGCTGGCGGACAAGTCAACCACGCGTGCTGCGTCGCTCAGGCTGATGGACCCATCGGTGCAGACCGCGCTGAGGAGGGCCAGCGCCCTTTCCACCGTCCGGGTCGAGGAATCTGCCGCCACTGCACAACCTGCTTTCAAGTGGTCTGAATCACCATGTCTTGCCACCAAGTAAAAATCAATTTTCATGGCATGGCAAGAGCTTTCGTCTTAATTCCCGAGATTCCGGGATTTGGGACGTCACACATCACTACGGGGTGTCGGCAGTGTTTCAGGGCTGTTAATTGTGGCGGTTTTCCATTCACCCCCTTGTCATCTGATGGCAACTGCTTTTTACTTGGTGGCAGTCTTAGCATCGGAGGAACACACGTGGAAACCGTCAATCAGCTCCTTGACTCGATCAAGGACGTGGGCCGCGATGCGGTGCGCGGAGGCTACTCGCGGGCCGTCTACTCAACGCCCGAACTCGACCTCAGGCAGTGGTTCATCGAGCAGGCCGAACAGCGGGGCCTCGCCGTCGAGACGGACCGCAACGGGATCATCTGGGCCTGGTGGGGAAAGCCGCAGGACGGCGCCCTCGTCACCGGAAGCCACCTCGACTCGGTCCCGGGCGGAGGCGCGTTCGACGGTCCGCTCGGCGTCGCGTCCGCACTGGCCGCCGTCGACATCCTCAAGGCCCGCGGCGTCCAGCCGCCCCGCCCGCTCGCCATCACAGTGTTCCCCGAAGAAGAGGGATCCCGCTTCGGCGTGGCCTGCCTGGGCTCGAGGCTCCTGACCGGCGCCATCGGCGTCGACAAGGCACTGAACCTGCGCGACGCCGGCGGCGACACTTTCGCCGACGTCGCCCGGGCCAACGACCTGGACCCCCGGCACATCGGCCCAGACCCGGAGGCCCTTGCCCGGATCGGCGACTTCGTCGAACTGCATGTGGAACAGGGCAAGGGACTCGGGAACGGCGGTCCGGCCGTCGCCGTCGGAAGCTCCATCCTTGGCCACGGCCGCTGGAAGCTGAGCGTACACGGCCAGGGCAACCACGCCGGCACCACGCTCATGGCCGACCGCTCCGATCCCATGGTGGCGGCCGCGCAGATCATCCTGGCCGTCCGCGGGGCCGCGGCGAAGCAGCCGGACGCCCGCGCAACCGTCGGGCGCCTCACGCCCGTCCCGGGCGGCACCAACGTGATCGCCTCGCGCGTGGACCTGTGGCTGGACGCCCGCCACCCTGACGACGCCGTGACCGCGCAGCTCATCGAAGCCATCTACCGGGCGGCCACGGAAGCCGCGGCGGGCGAAGGGTGCACAGTGACCCTCACCGAGGAGTCCTACAGCGACACCGTGCATTTCGACCCGTCGCTGAGCCAGCGCATCAGCGGGCTCCTGCCGGGCGCTCCCGTACTGGCGACCGGCGCAGGGCACGACGCCGGCGTCCTTGCCGGATACGTCCCCTCGGCGATGGTCTTTGTGCGGAATCCGAGCGGAATCTCGCATTCGCCGGAGGAATACGTGGCCGACGAGGACGCCGCCACCGGCGCGGTTGCCCTCGCCGATGTCCTGGAGGGACTCCTGTGAGCGCGTTCTGGTGCGAGGCGGCGCTTGTTGCGCCCGACGGCGGCACGGGGGTTCCGGAGGTCGCGCGCGGTGTGCGGCTGGAGACACAGGACGGCCGGATCTCCGCCGTCACCACCGGAACCGGCCCCCAGGCCGGCGACACGGAACTGCACGGCATCGCCTACCCCGCGGCGGCCAACGCCCACTCCCACGCCTTCCACCGGATCCTGCGCGGGCGCACACATGACGGACGCGGCGACTTCTGGGTGTGGCGCGAACAGATGTACCGCAGCGCCTCGGAACTGACCCCCGAAAAGTACGAAAAGCTGGCGTCCGCCGTCTTCGCCGAAATGGTGGTCGCCGGCTTCAGCAGCGTGGCCGAATTCCACTACGTCCACCACCAGCCGGGCGGCGCGCCCTACGCCGAACCCCACGCCATGGAGCTGGCACTGGCCCGGGCGGCGATGTCCGCCGGCATCCGCCTCACCCTGCTGGACACGCTGTACCTGGCCGGCGGCATCGGCACCCCGCTCAGTGCCGAACAGGCCAGGTTCGGGGACGCCGGCGTCCAGGCCTGGCTGGACCGCCTCTCCTCGCTTCGGAGCGCGATCGCACAGACGTTCCCGCCGGACTTGGTCAGAGTGGGCGCGGCACTGCACTCGGTGCGGGCCGTGCCCGAGGAGGACCTCAAGGCGGTGGCCCGGCAGCTGCCCGCCGACATCCCCCTCCACATCCACCTGAGCGAGCAACCCGCCGAGAACGATGCCTGCCTCGAGGCCTACGGCACCACGCCGGCCGGTCTCCTGGAGCGCCACGGCCTGCTGTCCCGGCGGCTCTCGGCCGTCCATGCCACGCACCTGACGCCGGAAGACATCGCGCTGCTCGGAGCTGCCGGCGCAACCGTGGTGATGTGCCCGAGCACCGAAGCCGACCTGGCGGACGGGATCGGCCCGGCCCGGGAACTTTCCGACGCCGGGGCGGCGATTGCGCTGGGCACGGACCAGCACGCGGTGATCGATCCCTGGACCGAAATGCGAGCCCTGGAGCACGGGGAACGCCTGGGCAGCGGGCAGCGCGGCAGGTTCTCCCCGGAGGAGCTGCTGCACGCGGCAACGGAGGGAGCCGCGCGGTCCATGGCGACTCCGGTTGCTCCACCGGCCCTCCACGTCGGCGCGGTCTGCGACTTCATGGTCGTCGATCCCGCCTCGGTCCGCACCGCCGGAACCCGCCCCCTGCAGATGCCGTTCAGTGCCACCGCGAGCGATGTGACCGAGGTTGTCGTTGCCGGGGAACTGCTTGTCTCCCGCGGTGTGCACAGCCGGCTCGGCGAACCCGGCCTGCTGCTGACGGAGGCGCTGGCGGAGTTCTCCTGACGGCGCCCCGGACGGGCCGTGGGCGAGGCTCAGGGCACGACGCCGGGGGCGGGCCGGCGCTACCTGGCGACCCGCCGCCGTCGTACTTTTGCGTTCAATAAGTTGACTCAAAAGGGCGTGTTAGCTCGCGGTTCGGACGGCAGGGAAGCCTCGGAACATCCCCGATGGCTTCCCTGCCGCGGCATGGTTTGGGCCTTGCGTTAAGAATGTGAATGCATGTCATGTGCATCACCTTGACTGGAACTTCGCGGATGTGGCGTGCCACACTGTGTAGCGCGAGTGCACCGGCGCCTCCATCGGAGTCAGCAGCCGACGACTTCCGCGCCGCCCCAAGCCACCAGTCCTCAAGGGAGAGCCATGTCCACATCCATGACCGACAGCCATGCAGGCGTCCACCGCAAAGTGATTGGCCTGGCCATCGCGGGCGCGGTGGGCGGCTTCCTCTTCGGCTTCGATTCCTCGGTGGTGAACGGCGCCGTTGACGCCATGAAGGCTGAATTCGCGCTGAGCGAGGCCGTCACCGGCTTCGCCGTGGCGATCGCCCTGATCGGCTGCGCCGCCGGCGCCTACCTGGCCGGCAAGGTGGCTGACCGCCACGGCCGCGTGCCCGCGATGAAGCTCGGGGCGGTCCTGTTCCTGGTGAGCTCGGTGGGCACGGGCCTGGCCTTCGGTGTCTGGGACTTGATCTTCTGGCGCCTGGTGGGCGGCCTGGGCATCGGGCTGGCCTCGGTGATCGCTCCTGCCTACATTTCCGAGATCTCACCGCGGCAGATCCGCGGCCGGCTCGCATCCCTCCAGCAGCTCGCCATCACCAGCGGCATCTTCGCGGCCCTGCTGTCGGACGCGCTGCTGGCCACCTCCGCCGGCGGCGCCCACCAGGACTTCTGGCTCGGCCTGGAGGCCTGGCGCTGGATGTTCATCGCCTGCGCCGTCCCCGCCGCCGTGTACGGCGTGATCGCCTACTCCCTGCCGGAATCCCCGCACTTCCTGGTCCTCAATGGCAAGGAGGACGCCGCCCGGAAGACCTTCGACGCCCTGATGCCCGGCGACGACACCGAGCGCCACATCCGCGAAATCCGCGAATCCATCCAGCTGGACCAGTTGTCCGCCAAGAAGGGCTCGCTGCGCGGCAACTCCTTCGGCCTGCAGCCGGTGGTGTGGATCGGCATCATCCTCTCCGTGCTGCAGCAGTTCGTGGGCATCAACGTGATCTTCTACTACTCCACCACGCTGTGGAAGGCCGTCGGATTCCAGGAGAAGGACTCGCTCACCATCTCCGTGGCCACCTCCATCACCAACATCCTGGTGACCCTCGTGGCGATTGCCCTGGTGGACCGGATCGGCCGCCGCCCCATCCTGCTGGCAGGCTCCATCGGCATGGCGGCGTCCCTGGGCGCCATGGCGCTGGCCTTTTCCTCGGCCACCGGCAACGGCACGGACATCGCACTGCCCGGCGCCTGGGGCCCGGTGGCCCTCGTCGCGGCGAACCTCTTCGTGGTCAGCTTCGGCGTCTCGTGGGGTCCGCTGGTGTGGGTGCTGCTGGGTGAGATCTTCCCCTCCCGCATCCGCGGCCGCGCCCTGGGCCTGGCCGCCGCCGCACAGTGGGTGGCCAACTTCGCCATCACCCTGAGCTTCCCCGTAATGGCTGCCGCTTCCCTGCCCGTCACCTACGGTATGTACGCGCTCTTCGCGGCGGCGTCGTTCTTCTTCGTCATGTTCAAGGTGCCCGAAACCAACGGCATGTCCCTGGAGCAGGCCGAGACCCTGTTCGTCCCCAAGGGCGCCAAGGTCTCCGCGATGAGCAAGTAGCCGGGCTACACCAGGTGCGGCTCGTGGCCGGCCAGGAATTTCCTGCCGCCCATGGCCACGGCGATGGCCAGGAGCAGGGCAACGGCCCCGGCGAAGAACGGGAGCTGCGGGCCGAAGTGCTCCCCGAGCTGTGCCGCGGCGAACGGGGCCAGGGCGCCGCCCATCCAGCGCACGAAGTTGTACCCCGCCGAGGCCACCGGCCGCGGCGAGTCGGAGACCTCCATGGCCAGTTCGGTGTACAGGGTGTTGTTGATGCCCAGCAGCGCACCGGCCACGACCACCAGCACGACGACGGCCGGCACCGAGTGCCCCGCGGCCAGTCCGAGCCCGATCAGGTCGAGCATGAGGGCTGCGAGCGTGCCGACCAGGACGTTATTGGTGCCGAAACGGCGCTGCAGTATCGGCGCCACGAAGACCGAGAACACCGCCACGGCCACGCCCCAGCCGAAGAACACCGCGCCGATCCCGTAGGCGTCCATGCCCAGGATGAACGGGGTGAAGGCCAGGATGGTGAAGAAGCCGTAGTTGTAGAAGAGCGCGCTGGCGGCGGTGGTACGCAGGCCCTTGTGGCCCAGGGCCAGCAGCGGGTCGCGCAGGCGGGCCTTCTTTGCCGGGGCGGGCGTCTTGGGCAGCAGCACCATGAGGGCGATGAAGGCCACCGCCATGAGGACGGCGGTGCCGAAGAACGGGGCGCGCCACTGCCAGCCACCCAGCAGGGCGCCGAGGAGCGGGCCGAGTGAGATGCCCAGGCCGAGGGCGGCTTCGTAGAGGATGATCGCCGTTCCGGCGCCGCCGCTCGCGACGCCAACAATCACCGCGAGCGCAGTGGCCACGAACAGCGCATTGCCCAGTCCCCAGCCGGCCCGGAAGCCGACCAGTTCACCGACCGAGCCCGACAGCCCGGAGAGCGAGGCGAACACCACGATAAGCGCCAGGCCGATCATCAGCGTCTTCTTGCCGCCGATCCGTGAGGAGACGAAGCCCGTGACCAGCATCGCCACGGCCGTGACCAGGAAATAGCTGGTAAACAGCAGCGAGACCTGGCTGGGTGTGGCGTCCAGGTTCTTGGCGATCGCCGGAAGGATGGGGTCCACCAGGCCGATGCCCATAAAGGCGAAGACCGCCGCGATGGCAGTGGCCCACACGGCCTTGGGCTGTTTGAGGAGTGAGGCCTTCTCAGCCTCCAGGGTGTCTTCTGCTGGCTGCAGGTGCTCTGCGAGCTGGCCGTTCATGAAGTGATGCTCCTGTTACTGTTTGCGTTTGCTTAGTGGCTGTTCGTTGCGGACGGTATCAGTCCCGGACGGAGCTGTTGATTTTGTGGAACACCGGCAGGGCCGCGCGGATTGCGTCGCGTTCGTCCCGGCCGAGGGTGGCGAGGATCGCCGCGATGCGTTCATTGCGGCGGCGGTCCGCGAGGTCGACGGCGGCACGGCCCTCCGCGGTGGCGGCCACCCGCACGGCGCGGGAGTCATTGGGGTCGGCTTCGCGGCGCAGCAGTCCGGCGCGCTCGAGCCTGATGATCTGCTCGGTGGCGCTGGGAACCTTCACCCCGAGGTCGCGGGCGATCTCGCCCACCCGGGCGCCGCCGTCGAGCGCCATTTTGAGCACACTCAGCTGGGCCGAACTCAATTCACCATGGGCGTCCAGCCGCCGCAGGACGTACACGCTCTGGCGCAGGGCGTCGCGGAATTCCTGGGCCAGCCCGATCAGGGCGTCCTCATCTTGTTTGGCGCTCATATTTAGGTAGCCTAATAGTTAGGTCTCCTAAAGTAAATGGGTGGGCAGGCAGACATCCAAGCCAATCCTCCTGAAGCGTGAAATTCTGCGTGAAACGTTCAATCGTGCGTTTGGGAGCTACAAGCGATACCTTTGGTACGTCGTTTTGTTAGCCACATCACTCTTGCGGCGAATCACTCAAAGGACCCACATATGTCTGAGCAGACAACCACGGGGCAGCTCGCTGCCTCCAGCAGGGACAGCGAGCCCCACCTCTCCCGCTCGCTGAGCAACCGCCACATCCAGCTCCTGGCGATCGGCGGGGCCATCGGAACGGGCCTGTTCATGGGCTCCGGGAAGACCATCTCCGTGGCCGGCCCCTCGGTGATCTTCGTGTACATGATCATCGGCTTCATGCTGTTCTTCGTCATGCGCGCCATGGGCCAGCTGCTGCTGTCCAACCTGAACTACAAGTCCTTCAGCGACTTCGCGGGCGACCTCCTCGGCCCCTGGGCAGGCTTCTTCACCGGCTGGACCTACTGGTTCTGCTGGGTGGTCACCGGTGTTGCCGACGTGATCGCGATCGCCGGCTACGCAAACGAACTTTGGCCGGGCATCCCGCTCTGGATCCCGGGCATGGCCACCATCCTCATCCTGCTCCTGCTGAACCTTCCCACCGTGAAGGCCTTCGGCGAGACCGAGTTCTGGTTCGCGCTGATCAAGATCGTGGCCATCGTGGCGCTGATCGTTGTGGGCCTGGTGATGATCTTCACGGGCTTCCAGTCCGACGCCGGGGCGGCCACCTTCGCCAACCTCTGGCAGCACGGCGGCTTCTTCCCCAAGGAATTCATGGGCTTCGTGGCCGGCTTCCAGATCGCCGTCTTCGCCTTCGTGGGCATCGAGCTTGTGGGCACCGCCGCGGCCGAAACCAAGAACCCGGAGCACAACCTGCCCCGGGCCATCAACGCCATCCCGGTGCGCGTGATGCTTTTCTACGTGGGCGCGCTCATCATCCTGATGTCCGTCACGCCGTGGACCGAATTCAAGGCCGGCCACAGCCCGTTCATCGCCATGTTCTCCCTGGCTGGCCTGGGCATCGCCGCCACCGTGGTGAACCTGGTGGTGCTGACCTCCGCCATGTCCTCGGCCAACTCCGGCATCTACTCCACCTCGCGCATGGTCTTCGGCCTGGCCAACGACGGCGACGCGCCCAAGGTGTTCGGCAAGCTTTCCAGCCGCAAGGTTCCGCAGAACGCCCTGTTCCTGTCCTGCGTGCTGCTGCTGGCCGGCGTCGTGCTGCTCTACGCAGGCAAGGACGTCGGAGCCGCGTTCGACATGGTTACCACCGTGTCCGCCGTCTGCTTCATGTTCGTGTGGTCGATCATCCTGGCCAGCTACCTCGTGTACCGCAAGCGCCGCCCGGAACAGCACGCCGCGTCCCCGTACAAGATGCCCGGCGGCATCGCGATGGTGTGGGTGGTCTTCGCCTTCTTCGGCTTCCTGGTCTGGGCCCTGACCACCCAGCCGGACACGCTCACCGCGCTGCTGGTGACTCCCATTTGGTTCGCGATCCTGGGCGTGGCCTACGCCGTGGTCCGCAAGTCGCCGCTTCACCAGGCCCGGGTGGCCGAGTGGAAGGCGATGTCCGACGGCGAGACCGCCGCGGTCGCCGCGGTCGCCGCGGTCGCCGCGAAGCGCTAACTGATCTCCGTAACGCAAAAGCAGTTCTCCTCCACAAGGCCGCTTGTGGAGGAGAACTGCTTTTTGCTTGCCCGCTTAGGCGCCGTTCACACCACCCCGTCGAACGCGATGGTGGGCAGGTCCACCACGTGGGCGCCGCCGTCGGCCACGATCGTGGCGCCGGTGATGTACGAGGAATCCGCCGAGAGCAGGAAATTCACCACGCCGGCCATCTCGGCCGGTTCCGCGGCCCGGCCCAACGGGACGTTCGCTGTCACGGCGCCGTAGGCCTCCTCGCGGCCGGGCAGTCCGGCGCCTTCAGCGAACTGGTCCATCTCGGCGTCGGCCATTGGTGTGCGGACCCAGCCCGGGCACAGCGCGTTCACCCGGACGCCGTCCCGGCCGTAGTCACGGGCCAGGGACCTGGTGAGGCCGATCAGCGCGTGCTTGCCCACGGTGTAACCCGCCACGTTCGGGCCCGCGAACAGCCCGGCCAGGGAGGACACCACCACGGCGCGGCCGCCGTTCTGCTTCAGCTGCGGCAGGGCCTCGCGCAGCGTAGTGAAGGCTGTGGTCAGGTTGGCGGTCAGGCTCGCCTGCCACGCGGCGTCGTCGGTGTCCTCCACTGAGGCGAACCCGTGCCCGCCGGCGTTGGCCACCACCATGTCCAGGCGGCCGAATTCCGTCATCACGGCGTCGACCGCGGCCCGCGCCTGCGCGGCATCGGCCACGTCCGCGACCACCGGGAAGGCCCCGTGCTTCTGCGCGACGGCGTCCAGCGGCTCGCGGCGCCGGCCGACGACGGCGACTGCCGCACCTTCCTGCAGCAGCCGGGCGGCGATGGCCTCGCCGATGCCCGTGCCGCCTCCAGTCACGAGGGCCACCTGTCCGTCGAGGGGTTTGGTATTGGTCACTGTTGCTCCTTGGCTAAGAGTCCGAGGCTTTCCCTCATGCTGCCAGCGGGCACCGCCTGCCATCTTGATCTGCGGCGATGGGAACTTGTCCGTGGGCGCACACGCGGGAGGGAGCGGCCTTGCCAGTTTCGACAAGCAGACTTCGCTGGCGGACAAGGAACCCTTCCGGATCCCTCCCTACGCTGGGAGCCAAGCCCGCCGCGCAACGTGACCCGGCACACAGCGGGCCAGATGCCGCCACCGCCGACGGCCGGTCCTTGAGGCCGCCGGCTGCACAGAAGGACGCACCATGAGCAACAACCTCCTCGACACCTCCACCTGGCTCCCCCTCGACGGCCTGGCTCCCGGCTTCGACGCCAACAAGGCCACCCCGGTCCAGGACCTGGCCGGCAGCAAGCTGACCGTGCAGCTCGACAGCGTGCCGGGCGGAAGCCTGCCGGGCGGCGGCGGAAAGCACGACGGCGGCAGCTTCGTTTTCGAGTTCGGCGGCAGCACCGTTGCATGGAACGCCGCGGGACGGTCCGGGGATGACCACTACGAGGCCTTCGCCGTGGCCGAGGGCCTGTACTACGCGCAGTGGCAGTCCGGTGCGGACCCGGAGTTCTCGGTGTCGCTGTTCCTGGACCTCGACTTCGGCCGGGCGTTGTTCATCGGCGCCGTCCTCGGGCACGCTGAACCGGGCCAAACCGCGGTCCGCCACGAGTTCCTGCCCGGCGTAATCGCCGGCTCCGAGGCCACCGGAAAGCCGATTGCGGAGACCACGGCGTTGCTCGGCCGCCGGGTGGAGTGGGTTTACAGCGACATCCACGCGTACGAGCACGTCTACCTGAGCCCGCAGTGGTACACATGGCAGTGCCTGGCCGGACCCGAGCGCGGCCTCGCCGACACCGATACGAACACCACCTTCCAGATCCGCCCCGGCATCTACGTCTTCACCTGGCGCGAAAAGGTGATCCCCTGCGGTTCCGTGACCATTGCCGACCACCGTGACGTCACGGCCATCCGTTCGCACGGCTATCTCTTTGGCTGGGACGAGGCGGGCACCGAGCCCGTGCATTTCACCTTCGGAGCACATGGCCGGCTGATCAGCATGACCACGCACACCCCGGGGCTTGACCCGGCCCGATAGGAACCGGCCCGGTAGGAACCGCGCAGCGCAGCCCGGCGCGGACAACACGGCAACGCCCCGCTCGTTATGGTTGTCCTGACAGGACGGATTTCGGGAGGGTGCATGCCGTACGTTGTTGATTTTGAGAAGGTCTCCACCACGGGCCTGGAATCGTCCCCGGTGGCGGAGGCCCTCGCCGGGCTGCGCGCCAACGAGGCCCGCTACTACAAGAACAAGTACGGCCATGTCTTCACGGTCACCCCCGCGGCGGAGGCCCCGGAGATCCTGGAGCGGATCCACCGCATCCTGGCCGAGGAACGCGGGATCACCATCGCCTCCACCCCGCTGGAGGTGTCCTCCTTCGAGGTCGACGGGCTGCGCATGGACTACGTCTTCTATGAATCCGGGCTGTCCATCAACGTGATGTACAGCCTGGCGGAGGGCGGCAAGCGGGCCGTTGGATTCAAGCTGTCGCAGGGCATGGAGGTGCCCGGGGAGCTTGCGGAAAAGTTCAAGTTCGCCCGCCAGAAGTCCAAGCTGGCCGGTGAGATCCGGGGCTCGTTCTTCGTGATCAAGGGCGAGTACTAGGCCGCCCATGCTGGACGAAGGCGCCCTGCATGGCAAGAAGGTCCTCTTGGTGGACGATGTCTCCGACTCCGGCCGCACCATGGCCAAAGGTGGTTGAACTGATCGCCGACTTGGGCGCAGACGCCCTCGTTTCCATCCGTTGCTCCGTAACTGTCGTCATGAGGGTCCATAACGACAGTTACGGAGCAGTCGATGCCGGACCTCAGAGCGCGGTGACCACCAGGTCCTGGTAGGCGGCGCGGCCGTCGAAGACGTTCACACCCACCTTCCCCGAACTGAACTGGGCATCCGTGAGGTCGATCAGCTGGGCGCCGTCCACGGAGACGGTGATCCGGTTCCCCTGGACCGCCGCGTCCAGCTGGTAGCTCACGCCCTGGGACAGCGCCAGCGGGACTTTCGCCAGGATGCCGGTGGAGGGGTTGAACACGCCGTTGACCAGCACAAACACCCGGACTTCGCGCAGGTTCGGGTCCAGGTTCACGTAGTACGCGCTGGATCCATCAGCGGACGAGCGCAGCAGCACCGAGCCGGCCCCGCCGTAGCCATGTTCCGGGGCGAGGTTCCGGTTGCGCATGGCGCCGGCAAAGGGCTCACCGCTGAAGCGCACCGTGGCCTGCACCCGCACATCCGTGAACGATCCCGGGCTCATGGCCGTGGAGTCCTTGTCGAAGGTTCCGGCCAGCCCGGCGCCCGTGCTCTCCCAGCGCCCGCCGGGCACCACGGAATACGCGCCGAGGTTGTGCCGGGCGGTACCGCTCGCCGTGGGCAGCGGGGCCGACGGCGGTGCGGACGTCAGGCGGGCCGTGTCCGAGAGCTGGTGGACCTTGACCGAGACCAGCCGGGCAGTGCCGCCCGTTGCGGTGAAGGAAAGCCCTGTGGAGGAGGGATCCGGGAACACGAGGGAGGAGATCGACGCCGTCCCGTCGCCGCCGAAGGCCTCCACCGACGACGCATCCACCAGCACCCGCAGCTTCACCCGTCGCTCGGAACCCACCACGGTGGAACTCCACGGCGCCGAGGAGTTATCAGCGGCGGTCCCGGCGAAGTAGCGCGTAAAGTCCTCCCGGCCGGAGATGCCGCGGTCCAGAGTAAGAGTGCCCGCGCCGGCGTCGAACCTCACGGAAGTCTCCTGCGCACCCGTGGAGCCGCTCCCCTTTCGCAGCCCGAAGGCGAAGGACGAGGCGCCGCCGGTGGAGGGCAGGCCCACCTCGGCCTCGAGCTCGAAGGACCTCCCGGAGGCCGCGGCGAGCGGATTGGCCGACAACGGCGTGACGGTGATGTCCGAGGCCTGCCAGGTGGAAGACCGCAATGACTCTTCCTCCACAACGGGAGCCTGCGTCAGCCGCAGCCCGCTCCCGGCAATGTCCACCAGTTTCAGTTCGCGCGGGATGCTGAGCTGGCCGTTCCAGCGGCCCGTGGGCGGGCTGAAGGCGTAGTCCCAGTTGCTCATCCAGCCGATCATGATCCGGCGGCCGTCCGGTGCGCCGAAGAAGCTCATGGCGGCGTAGTAGTCGCGGCCGTGGTCGGCCTCAAGCACCTGGGTTGCCGGAGTATCCGGGGTGAAGCTGCTGCCGTTCCAGGTTCCCGTGACGTACTGCGCCGCGGAGCCGTTGGTGGCGCGCACCGCACCGGTGCTCCAGTACAGCACCCAGCGCGAGGTCCCGGGCTGTCCCTCCACAGGCATGGAGAAGAAGTCAGGGCATTCGAAGACGCCGCCGCGCACCCAGTCGCCGTAGCCGAAGGAACTGGCGAAGGTCCAGGAGACCATGTTGGTGGAGGTGTAGAAGCGGATGTGGTCGCCGGCGGCCACCACCATCACCCACTTGCCCGCAACAGCGTCCCAGCTGACCTTGGGGTCGCGGAAGTCCCAGCCGCCGTTGGCGCCGCCCGGGTTCTGCACCACGGGCGCTTCCTGGACCAGTCGCCAGGAGCGGCCCTTGTCCGAGCTGTAGGCGGCCCGGACGGACTGGTTGCCGTTGGGGGCGTCGTGGTTGAAGGAGGTGAAGAAGGCCACGAGTCCGCCCCCGGGCAAGCCGTTGAAGAGACCGCTCGAGTTCGAAGCGTCCACCACGGCAGAACCGGACCAGGACTCCCCCGAGGCCAGGCGCGGCAGGGCTATGGGCAGTTGCTTCCAGTGGATGAGGTCGGTGCTGACGGCATGCGCCCAGCGCCCGCGGTCCTGGTGGAAGAGGTGGTACTCCCCGGCGAAGTACACCAGGCCGTTGGGGTCCGAACTGCTGCCCGAGTTCTGCGAATAGTGGTAGCCGGGCTGGTAGAGCCCGTTCATGTACTCCTCCACAGGGTCCACCCGGACATTCTGGAACGTCCCGGACCCTCCGGCCACCAACAGGGCCGCACCCGTCCCGGAGGCCGTGCCCGCGTTGCCATTTAGCACAGCTGTACCATTTACCAGAACCGTAGAGGTGCTGCCCTGCAGTGTGAGCTGGACCCGGTTGAACGGGGACAAGGACGTCTGCTGTGCCGCGGTGAAGCTTCCCCCGGGCAGCGTTCCGGAGAGCAGGAGCGCGCCGGTGGCGCGGTTGTACAGCTTCGCGGTCCCGGCCCCGGGATCGATCCGCAGTTCCGTGCCGCCGCTGCCATCGGCGTTGCTCCGGACCACCAGCGAGGCGGTCGCCGGGGAGGTGACGTTCAGGTCCAGGGAGGCGACGACGTCGGACGCCACCGCCGGGACAAAACGCACCGCAGCCCCGGACGAGGCAGTCCCCCGCAGCCCGCGCGCGTCCGGCTCCCATGAGCCCGATCCAACACGCCAGCCCTGCAGCGGGGTCTCGAACCCTCGCAGCGTCATGCCTTGGAACACCGCGGTGCCGTTGTAGGACAGCAGGCCCACATTTCCGGAGCCCACGCTGGAGTCGGTGGCCGTGATGGACGGCATGGCCCCGTTGGGGTCCAGGAAATCGGTCTGCCAGTACACGGCCAGCTGCGTTCCGGTGGCGGTGACGCGCAGTCGGTAGACCTTGTTCAGGGTAATCGCCGTGGCGAAGGTCCCCAGGGTGGCGTTGTCCGAAACGCGGTAAAGCCGCAGCCGCCCCGCGTTCGGGTCCACCTCGGCGGCGTAACCGGAGGTGCCGGCGGCGTTGCTGCGGAACAGGACCGCCCCCACCCCGTAGGTGGAGGTGAGCTGGATGTCGGTGGTGAAGTCGACGTCGGCGGGCGACTGCCCGGTGGCGACAGCGCGGACGTTGGTGTCCGCCGGAGCCGCGCCCCGGAATCCGTTGGCCGTGGCCTGCCAGGCGGAGGCGGAGGACACGGACCAGCCGTCCACGTTGGCGTCGATGTTCCGCACGCCCGGGGTGCCGAAAGCGACCGTGCCGTTGTAGGCGTGCAGGCCCACGTGGCCGGAGTTGTAACGGTGGTCCGTGGCGTCGATGCGTTCCACGCCGTCCACGGACACGTAGATCCGCGGCCCGTCCACGTGCACGTCCACGGTGTAATTCTGTCCGGTGTTCAAGGGCACCGAGGCCGGGGTTGTGATGTCCTGCCCAGTGGCCAGGTCGAAGAGCCGCACCCGGTCCAGGTTCGGGTCGATCGTGGCCGCGTACCCGGCCGCGGCGTCGGGGGTGGCGCGGAAGACGAGCGCTCCGACACCAAAGGGCGTTCCGGCGTCGACCTTTACTCCCGCGGTATAGCGCGCGGTGCCGGCCACGAGCTGCTCGCTGATGGCCGCCGCGTTCTGGCCGGACTGCGCGACGGCGGTGTACCCGCCCTGCGCGGTCCGGGTCCAACTGCCGCTGACGCCCACTGCGTCCGGCATGGCACTGGTGGTGCTGTTAAGGGTGACCGGGCCTGGGCCGAGGGCCACCGCGGGAACGGCGGCCCCCGTTCCCGCGAAACCCACACCAAGGACTGCGGCCGTGAGGCCGGCAACTATTCTCTTGTGCATTCAGATCGCCTTTGATCACGTTGTCATGGAATCGACTGCTGAGTAGTTGTCGTTCTGAGGGCTCAAAACGACAACTACTCAGCAATCGATGGAGTTAAGGGAAAAGGGTGCGCTCACCTCCGAAGATCTCCCCCATGGTCCAGGCATCGAAGGACAGCAGCCGCGCGGTTCCCGCCGCGGCCGTGAGGGTGACGGCCTCCCCGCCCAGCGTCGGGTAGGCGCGGGCGGTGAGCGGCTTGCCGTTCGCGAAGATCTCGACGGCGGAGCGGTCCACGAGGACGCGCAGGGACACCCGGCCACCGGGCATCGGCACGGGGCCTTCCCGCGGCTCGGCGTCCAGGCCTTCCTCCTCTGCGGAAAGGCTGCTGCGGCTGCGGTCCAGCCGCAGCGTTCCGGTGCTGCCGTCCGGGTCCAGGGCCAGTTCGACGGCGGTTTCCTCGCGTCCGTCGGCCGAGCCCAGGACACCGAGCCGCACCACGGAACCGGCGGACAGCTGGAGCTCGAGTTCCAGATCCAGCTGCTTGCCGGAGATCCCGGTCTCCACCGGTGTGCCCGCACCCACCAGCACCCGCCCCGGCAGTTGGACATGTCCGGTCCGAAAGCGTTCCAGCTCGGGCACCGGAGCGAAGGACAGCGTGCCGTCCGCGGCCAGGGTGGTGACGCGCGGCAGGCTCATCACGCCGGACCAGCCGGCCTCAACGGACGCCTCCTCGGGGCGGCCTTCCTGCAGCCAGCCGAACATGATCCGGCGGCCTGACTCATCGAGGAAGGACTGCGGGGCGTAGAAGAACCGGCCACCGTAGTCGAGCCGGTGCAGGGCGGCGGGTTCGAAGGTGTCGCCGGAGTACCGGCCGCTCCAGTACAGCGGGTGGCGGGTGTCGCCGTCGTTCCAGGCGGAGAAGACCAGCGCATCCGGCGCCGCATCCTCCGAGGCACCGCCCAAAACACCTGCACCCGCGCGGAACAGGTCCACGCATTCCCACATGGTGCCGGTCCAGTCAGTGGCTTCCTCGGCCTGAGCCGAGGCGTCGCCGATGAACAGCGGGCCCACGTAGTCCCAGGAGCGCAGGTCCGCCGACTCATAGAGGAACGCCGTGCCGCCGCGGCCGCGGATGCCCGAACCCACCAGCTGCCGCCACACGGAACCCTCGCGCCACACGCAGTGGTCCCGGTAGGCGGTGATGTCGACTCCGGCGGGCGGGGCCGCGATGACCGGGTTTTCGGGGGCCTTGGTCCAGGACAGCAGGTCCGGCGAACCAACCGCCACGCAGGGCAGTTCGCGCTCGCCGTGCCGGCCGGAGTACACCAGGGTGGGCACACCGCCGTCGTTGACGAGGACGCCGGACCAGCAGCCGTCCCGGTCCGGGTCAGCGGAACCGGGCCCCGGCTCCAGCGCCACCGGCGCGTCTTCCCAGTTCACCAGGTCCGTGGAGACCGCGTGGCCCCACAGGATCCGGTGGTGGAAGGCCCCTTCCGGGTTGTACTGGTAGAAGAGGTGGTACGTGCCGTTCCACTGGCTGACGCCGTTGGGGTCGTTGAGCCAGCCGGCCGGGGACACGAAATGGAAGCGGGGCCGGTGCGGGTCGGCTTCCGCGCGGGCCACGAGTTCGCCGCGGGGGACGGTGGCCAGCGGGTGGGTCAGTTCAGTCATTCAGGAGACCTTGGATTCTACGAGGGCGTGGCCGGCCGAGCCGGCGGCGGGACGGTACAGGTGGCAGCGCACCCAGTGGCGGTTGTCGGGGCTGCCCACCCGGTGGCGGACGGGCTGCTCGGCGGAGCAGGGCTGTTCCGGGTCGCCGTCGAACGCGCACGACGCCGGACTCATCACCGCGGCGCGCAGCTCCGCCCTGCGGACGGGGTCATAGGAGCCCGAACGCGCCGGATCCGGCACCGCGGAGACCAGCAGCTGGGTGTACGGATGGGCGGGGTTGGCCAGCAGGTCCAGGGACTCGCCTTCCTCCACTAGTTCCCCGGCGAACATCACGGCCGTGCGGTCCGCGAGGTAGCGGGCGGAGGCGAGGTCGTGGGTGATGTAGAGCATGGAGATGCCCTGCTCGTCGCGGAGCTTGCGCATCAGGTTCAGGATCCCGATCCGCACCGAAACGTCCAGCATGGACGTGGGCTCGTCGGCGAGGATCACCTGCGGTTCCACGGCGAGCGCCCGGGCGATGGCCACGCGCTGGCGCTGCCCGCCGGAAAGTTCGTGCGGGTAGGAGTTGAGCATGTCCGGCTGCAGGCCCACGGTGGCCATGAGTTCCTCGAGGCGGCGCTGCGTTGCGGCGGCGGAGCCTGCCTTGCCGTGGATGGCCAGGGAGCGGCGCAGGAAGTGCTCGATCCGGTGCGCCGGGTTGAGCGAGCCGAAGGGATCCTGGAAAACCATCTGGAGTTGCGAGCGGTACGCCCGCGAGGCCTGGAAGCGGTCGCGCTTGAGGACGTCGACGCCGTCCAGCAGGATCTCCCCTGAGCTCGGCTTTTCGAGGCGGGCCACGCAGCGGGCCAGGGTGCTCTTGCCGGAGCCGGATTCGCCCACCAGGGCCACGATTTCGCCGCGGCCCAGGCTCAGGTCCACCTGGTGCAGGGCGCGGACGGACTTGCGGGAGAGCAGCCCGCCGATAGGGAAGGTCTTGCTGAGGCCGCGGATTTCCAGGGCTGGTTGCCCGGTTCCGGCGGTGGGCGCCGCGGCGCCCAAAACGGTGCTGCTCATCGGGTGGCTCCTTCCAGGGTGCCGGCTTCCAGGGCGCCGGATCCGCCCGCCGCGACGGCGGTCGCACCGAACGGTGCCACGAAATGGCCGGGCGACGCCTCGGCGAGGTCGGGGATGTTGCGGAACTTCACGCCGTCGGCCAATCCGGTGAGCGGAACCCGCGGCCCGGTGAGCGGCGGGAAGGCGCCCATGAGGGCCTGCGTGTAGGGGTGCTGGGGGGCGGTGTGGATGTCCGCGGCCTTGGCGGTTTCCACGATCCGGCCGCCGTACATCACGGCCATGCGGTGCGAGAGTTCCACCATGAGGGACATGTCGTGCGTGATGAACAGGACGGAGAAGCCCAGTTCGTGCTGTAGTTCCTTGATCTGGGCCATGATTTCCTGCTGCACCACCACGTCCAGCGCAGTGGTGGGTTCGTCCAGGATCAGCAGGGACGGCTTGAGGGCCACCGCCATGGCGATCACGGCCCGCTGGCGCATGCCGCCGGAGAGCTGGTGCGGGTAGGACTTCAGCCGCACCGGATCGATCCGGACCAGTTCCAGCAACTCCGCGGCCCGGCGCAGGGATTCCTTGCGCGAATACCCGGCGTGGGTGGTGTAGATATCCGTGATCTGTTCGCCGACGGTCAGCACCGGGTTGAGCGAGTTCATGGCCGACTGGAACACCATGGCCACGTCCTGCCAGCGGAAGCGCCGCAGCTCCTCCGGGCCCATGCCCAGCACGTCCTTGCCGCCGAAGCGGATGCTGCCGCCGGCGATCTTGGCCGGGTCCTTGAGCAGTCGCATGATCGAGTTGGCGATGGTGGACTTGCCGCAGCCGGATTCGCCGGCCAGGCCGAAGATCTCGCCGGTGCCGATGCTGAAGGAAACCCGGTCGACGGCGGTGGTGGAGCGGGTGTCGCCCACGTACTTGACGGTGAGGTCCTTGACCTCCAGGACCGGCTCGTGCGAGCCGAAGGAGACTTGGGAGATGGTCATTTCGCTGTGTTCCCTTCCGAAGCAGTGCTCCTTCGGGCGGTTGTTCCGACGACGGCGGCCGGCTTGGCTGCCTTGATCTTGCGCAGGCGGGGGTTGGTGACCTCGTCCACGGCGTAGTTGATGAGGGCCAGCGCGAAGGCGACGAGCGCGATGCACAGGCCCGAGGGCACGAACACCCACCAACTGCCGGTGAGCAGGGCGCCTTCGTTGCCGGCCCAGAAGAGGTTGTTGCCCCAGGAGACGGTGCTGACGTCGCCCAGGCCCAGGAATTCCAGGCCCGCCTGCGCGCCGATGCCGTAGATGACGCAGGCCAGCAGGGTGCCCATCACGATCGAGGCCATGTTGGGCAGGATCTCGCGGAACATGATCCGCCCGGCCCGTTCGCCGGACACCACGGCCGCGGCCACGAAGTCCTTGGAGCGGATGGACAGGGCCTGAGAGCGCAGCACCCGGGCCGAGCCTGCCCAGCCGGTAACGATCAGCACCAGGATCACGGTGCCCAGGCCGGGGGGCAGGAAGGCGGCCAGGATGACCAGCAGGGGCAGGCCCGGCAGGAGCAGGAACACGTTGGTGACCAGGGACAAAGCCTCGTCAATGAACTTGCCGAAGTACGCGGAGGCCAGGCCCACCAGGATGCCGACCAAGGTGGAAGCGAAGCCCACCGTGAGGCCCACCAGCAGGGAGCTGCGGGCGCCGTGGATGGTCAGGGCCATGACGTCCTGGCCCTTGGCGGTGGTGCCCAGCCAGTGCTCGGCCGACGGTTCCAGGCTGGCCATGTCCGTGATGCGGGAGGGATCGCCCGGGAAGAGCACCGGCGCCAGGAGTGCCAGAGCGATGAACACGAGCAGGATCGCGGCGCCCACCATGGCCTTGGGGTTGGTCAGGAGTCCGTGGATGAGGCCCTGCCGCGGCCTGCGGGGCGCGGGTGCGGAAGCGGCGCCGGGTGCCGGAGCCCCGGTGGCGGGGGCCGCCGTCGGGCGCTCCACTGCGGCGTCCGCCGCGGAAGGTGACGGATGGATGTAGGTAGTCATCGGTTGCCCCTAGCTGGCGCGCACGCGCGGGTCGAGGCGGACGTAGAAGATGTCCACCAGGAAGTTGGCCAGCAGCACGGCGGCCGTGATGGTCAGGAAGAGGCCCTGCATGAGCGGGTAGTCCAGGCCCTGCACCGCGTTCAGCAGTTGGTAGCCGACGCCCGGGTAGGCGAACACCACCTCGGTCAGCAGCGCACCGCCCACCACGAAGCCCAGGCTCATGCCGAAGCTCGTCACCGAGGGCAGCATGGCGTTGCGGGCGGCGTAGCGGAACATGATCCGGCCCGGCTTGAGCCCTTTCGCCTCGGCCATGGTGATGTAGTCCTCGGCGTTGGTGGCGATCATCGTGTTGCGCATGCCCAGCATCCAGCCGCCGATCGAGACCAGCACGATCGTCAGGGCCGGTAGCACCAGGTGGGCGCCGGCGTCGGAGATGAACTCCCAGGTGAACGCAGGCTCCAAGCCGTCGCTGAACGCGTGGCGGAGCGGGGACCAGCCCAGGATCACGCCGAACAGGTACAGCGCCCCCATCGCGAGCCAGAAGTACGGGAAGGAGCCGACGAAGACCAGCAGCGGCGGCAGGGCCGAGTCGATCGCGCCGCCGCGCCGCCAGGCGGCCAGGATGCCCAGCAGGTTGCCCACGACGGCGGCAATCACCAAGGCGGTCCCGCCAAGCAGGAGGGTCCAGCCGATCTGGGAGGCGATGACCTCGGTGACGGGCGTGGGGAAGCGGGTGATGGACACGCCCATGTTGCCGGTGACGATGTTGTGCAGGTAGTCGGCGTACTGCTCCCAGATGGGGCGGCTGTCCACGCCGAGGAGCTTGCGCAGTGCCTCGATCTGTTCGGGCTGCATCTGGCCGGCGGAGCGGGCGAACATGCGGGAGACGGGGTCGCCGGGCATGAAGCGCGGGAGCAGGAAGTTCAGTGTGATGGATACCCAGAAGGCGATCAGGTAGAAACCTAAACGGCGCAGGATGAAGCGCACGGTTTCCCTCCATTCGGGAATTGCGGGTGGCCGGAACCGTGGAGGTCACGGCCGGAAAAGAGAAGTGGTGCCCTGGGCTGCGGACGGCTTGGGGAGCGCCCGCAGCCCAGGTATGGGAAGGCGTTACTTGCGCGGTTCCAGGGTGGTCAGGACCAGGACCGTGGTGGGTGCGCGCACCGAAAGGGTGGCGTAGGGGTTGTCCTGCGTGGGCCAGCCGGTGAAGCGGGTGTCGTTGTAGGCGCCCCATTCCGGCCCGGAGAACAGCGGCACCAGCGGCGCGGCGTCGTTGTACTCTTCCTGGAGCTTGTAGGCGATGTCCTTCTGCTTGGCTTCGTCGCCGGCGGCGACGAACTCCTTCAAGAGGGCGTCGGCCTTCGGGTCACCGAAGCGGTGGTAGTTGTCGAAGGTCTTGGTGCCCACCGGCTTGACCGTGGCGGAGCCCATGGAGGTGTTGAAGTACTTGTACGGGCTGGGGTCGTTGGCGCTCCAGACGATGCCGGAGTCGAAGGTGCCCTGCTCGTATCCGGCCACCACTGCGGCCCAGTCCGGGGAGTCCACCTTGGCGGTGACGCCCACGGCCTGCAGGTTCTGGGAGATCACGTTGGCCACGGACAGCCAGTCGGAGGAGGAGGCGCCCACGGAGATCTTGAACTCGAAGGGCTTGCCGTCCTTCAGGGTGCGCTTGCCGTCGGCGCCCTTGGCGTAGCCGGCCTCGTCCAGGAGCTTGTTGGCTTCCTCGACGTTGAGCTTGGTCCAGCTGCAGTTGTCCTTGACGGCGGGGTTCTTCCAGCTGTCGTAATTGCCCGAGAGGCCCGTGCAGTCGGCGGGCTGGGCGTAGCCGCTCATGCCGATCTTGGTGACCTGGTCACGGTCGACGGCCATGCTGAGGGCCTTGCGGACCGCGGGGTCGTGGAACGGGGCCTTGGTGGTGTTGAGCTGCCAGTTGATCATGGCGCCCGTGGGCGGGAACCAGTAGTTGCGGTGTTCCTTGTCCTTGGCGACGAACGTCTTCTCGATGTTCGGGATGAACTGCGGGGCCCAGTCCACGTCGCCGTTCGCGGCGGCGAGGTTGGCGCCGTCGTTGCCGGCGAAGGCGAGCATCTTGATGCCGGCGATCTTCTGCTTCTCCGGCTGCCAGTAGTTGGGGTTCTTCTTCAGCACGAAGGACTGGGCCTGGAAGCTCTCCACCTCGGTGTAGGGACCGGTGCCGACCGGCTTGGCGTTGGTGTCCTTTTCCGGGTCCTTGAGCGCGGACCAGATGTGCTTGGGCAGGATGGTGAGCTGACCGACGTCGTACAGGGCCGGCGACCAGGGCGTGTTGAAGGTGAAGGTGACCTTATTGGTGCCTTCGGGGGTGACCGCCTTGAGGTACTCGAAGCCGCCCTTGATCTTCTTCTGCAGCTGGAAGGTGTAGGCGACGTCCTCGGCAACGAGGGGCTTGCCGTCGGACCACTTCACGCCGTCGCGCAGGGTGAAGGTGATGGATTTGCCGTCCTTGGCAACGTCCCATTCGGTGGCGAGCCACGGGGTGGTGTCGCCCTTGGCCGGGTTGAAGATCAGCAGGGATTCGTAGATGGATTGCTGCACCATCGGGTTCACCGTGGGAGCGAACGGGTTGAAATTGCGGATGAACGTACCCATGTCTTCACGCGGAATAGTGAGCAGGGCGTTCTGGTTCGCGGAGGATGAGGAAGAATCAGCCGGCTTGTTTGCCGTGGCTGAACAACCGGTGAGGAGCAACGCCCCCACTGCCAGGCCGGCGGCGGTGATGCGCGCAGACCTCAGAAACCGGGACTGTGTCATGATGGTTATCTCATTCCTATCTTGCTGAAAGGTGGGTTGGGGCAGATCTTCAGTGGTGATTTCGCGGTCAGACTGAAGAACGTTCAAGCAGCGGACAGTCGACCAGCTGCTGGTCGGCAGCGATCGGCTGTCCTGCTGTGAGGGCTGCGAGCGTCCGGACTCCCAGGGCCCCCATTTCTTCGAAGGGCAGCGCAACCGTGGTGAGCTTGGGCCTGAGGTAGGCCGCAATCAATTCCTGGTTGTCGAAGCCGATCACGGCGATGTCTCCGGGGATGGTCAGTCCCCGTTCCTTGATGGCGTCGTAGGCGCCCATCGCCATCCGGTCGTTGAGGCAGAACAGGGCCGTCGGCCGGCCCTCCCCTTCCGGATACCGGTCAAGAATCGTGCAGGCGGCCGCATAGCCGCCGTCCGCCGTCGCGTGTCCCGAGACGACGAGTTCCGGGTCCAGTTCCAGCCCGGCCGCGGCGAGTGCTTCGCGTGCACCCTCCAAGCGGCCGATCGCGGCGGGAATGTCCGGGTCCAGGTTGATCACGCCGATCCGGGTGTGCCCCGCCTGGAGCAAGCGTTGGACGGCGACCCGTCCGCCGGCGCGTTCGTCCGGGACGATCGAGGGCAGTTTGCCGTCGGCGTCGAAGCAGTTGATCAGCACGGTGGGCACCTCGCCGGCGCTGGCCGGGACGTGCACGCCGCGGTGGTAGGTGGCCGCGTACAGCAGCCCTTCCACGCGCTGTTCGAGCAGCTTTTCGATGGCGGCGTCTTCCAGGCCCTGGTTGGGTCCGTGCGCATCGGCCTGATCGGAGGGCGCGATGAGTAGGAAGCGGCGGTCCAGCCAGGCCTGGTCCTGGGCGCCCTTGATGATGTCGACTGCGAACGGTGCCGTGACGATCTCCGTGACGATCCCGTACCAGTCGCTGCGCTGGGAGGCCAGGGCGCGGGCGCCGGCATTGGGCCGGTAGCCGAGTTCCTGGACAGCCTCGGCAATGCGGATCTTGGTTTCCTCGGAAATGCCCGCATCCGCACGGTTGCTCAGCACGAAGGAGACAGTGGTGCGGGAAACGCCGGCGCGCCGGGCGACGTCGGTCATGGTGACCCCGCGCTGCCTGGCCTTGGCGGCCTTTGCGGCGCCGGTGCCGCTCGCGTTCGCGGCCTCGCCTGCGGCTTTGGAGGCCGTGGCGGCCTTGCCCTCGGCGGTGCTTCTCGCCATTGAATGCTCCACTTGCTCTTCGTCGAACAATGCCTGCTGCTTGCTCTGGGTGCTTGGGCTTCCGGGCTGCGCTGGTAACGCGCGTTACCTGGAAGGTGTGATTCAGGTTACGCGCGTTAGTCAGACGTGTCAACGAAGAATTTCGGCCACGTTTCCCGTGGCCCGCGCCCGCATGACCGAACCAGCCCACTTTTCGCAAAGCCTCCGCGTCCGCCCGGCAGTCCCGCGGGCCGAAAAGCGCAAGACATGGGCTGGTTGAGTCGCCAACGCAACGCGGACCGGCCGTGGCGCTAGGCTTCTGCCATGGCATTGAGAGCCCCCCGCGTCACCCCCGGCTTGGCCGCCGGGGACGTCCAGAGCCTGGCCCGTTCCCTTGAGGACAGCAACGACATCACGGTGTTCGTGGACGGCACCGTCCACCGCCTGCCGGCGGAGGCGCGGGACGCCGTGGTCGACCTGCTGCAGAGGCTCAGCCGCGGCGAAGCGGTGAGCGTCAGCAGCGTCGAGGAAATGCTCACCACTTCCCAGGCCGCGGAGCTGGCGGGCATCTCGCACACGTACCTGCGGAATATGACCGACCGCGGCGAAATCCCGGTGGAGTACCGGGGCTCGCACCGGCGCATCCGGCTCAGCGACATCATGGCCTGGCTCGCAACCCAGAAAGCCCAGAAAAAGAGCGCCGATCCAGATAGCTCCGCAGCGGAGGAGCCTGCCGGGCAAGAATGACGCCGGCCCCGCCGCACATGACGGCGTGATAAGGATCAAGCAACAATCCCGCCGAAGCGGCCGTCGGATTACACCCCCGGCGATACCCTTAATCCGTGCGAAATTTCAAGGGATGGCATATCTTGGCGGGCCTGGCCGCGATGGCCGTTGCCGCACCCTTGGGCTCCCTCATGGGGCTGAATTTCGTCGCCACTTTCATGTTCGCGGGCGTGGCCTTCGTCGCGGTCGCCTTCTGGGTGGACAACAGGCTTGCCCGGCGCCGCACCGCCCGGCCCGACGCCGGCGACCTCCCACTCCGCGACCCTGCTGATAGCTGAACCCCGCGGACAGCTAGGCGCACCCTTCAGATCCGCGGCCTGACAGCCCATCTCCTGGCCTTGAGCGCCGCGTGCAGTTCCAGCCGGACGGCCCCGTTGAGCGGGTCGACGCCGATCAGCTGCCGGATCCGCGCCAGCCGGTTGTAGATGCTGCTGCGGTGCAGGTGCAGTTCCTTCGCCACTTCCTGCACCGAGCCGTCGCTGTCGTAGAGCAGCTCAAGCACCGGCAGGAGTTCCCCGTTGCGGTCCGCGGCCTCGAGGGCTGCGAAATGCACGGAACCGTGGTCGTCCCAACCGCCGGGCGCGGTCAGCCGGTCGAACAACTGGTAGAGGCCGGTGGAGCGGCTGTCCACCAGCTCGCCCAGCCGGGGGTCGACGGCGGCGGCCTGGGCTGCGAGCTTGGCCTGCCGGTAGGCGGGGCCGAGACGGCGGATCACGGGCAGCGGTTCGCTGATGCCCAGGATCACCCGCTCCACTTTCCGCCCCGCGCGCTTGGCGAGCTCCAGCTGGTAGTGCACCAGCACCTGGGCGTGGACCGCCCGGCCCCCGGTCTCCCGGAACAGCATCACGGCGTGGGTTTCGGTTCCGGCGCTGAACAGCACGGAGTCGACCCCGATGGTGGACTGCAGCGCGGCGGAGCGGTGGATGAGGGTCGCCGCGAGGGGATCGCCGACGCCGTCGCCCCCTCCAGCGTCGAGCACCACCACCAGCTGCCAGGGGGCTTTGCCCTGGATTTCCTTCCAGCCGGCCACCGCCGCGAGCGCGTTTGACTCGCCCTCGCAGGCTGCCAGGAACTCCCGTTCGCGGCGGCGCCGGAATTCGGACTCGGCGGTGTTGGATTCCAGCAGCAGCCCGGCCAACAGGTCCAGCTCGTTCCGCACGCCGGGCAGCTGGGCGAGGATCGCCGTCGCGCTTTGCTCTTCAACGTCCTGCTGCACCCAGAGGTACCCCACCCGGAATCCGCGCACCAACAGCGGAACGCATACGCGGCCCAGCATGCCGAGCTCGTCGTTGGCCGGGACCACCACGGGGCGTACCGCCGTCGCGATCCCGTGCGAGAGTTGCCAGGCGCTGACGTCCGCGGGGACTTTCTTGCTGAGCAGGAAGTTCACCCGGACGCGGTCGGCGTGGGACTGGTTGGAGCTGTAGGAGAGCAGCACGCCGTCGAGGTCTTCCAGGGACAGGCCGCGGCCGAGCTTGAGCGCCACTTCCTCCACAAGCTGTTCGACGTCCTGCTGCATGCTGCAAGACTACTGCCGGGAAAGCTCCGGTTCCTCTCCACGGAAAGCCCGCAGCATCGCCTCACGGTCGAAGCGGCCCTCCCACTTTGCCACCACGAAGGTGGCCACGCAGTTGCCCAGCAGGTTGACCACCACGCGCATGGAGTCCATTAGGCGGTCCGCCCCGAGCAGGAGCGCGACGCCGGCCACCGGGAAGATGCCGAGCGCACCGGCGGTGGCGGACAGGGCGAGGAAGGCGGACCCGGGGACGCCGGCCATGCCCTTGGAGGTGAGCATGAGGATTCCGAGGGCGACGAGTTGCTGGCCGAGGTCGAGGTGGTGGCCGAAGGCTTGGGCCAGGAACAGCAGCGAAATCGAGAGGTAGATCGCGGCGCCGTCCAGGTTGAAGGAATAGCCGGTGGGGATGACCAGGCCGGTGGTGCTGCGCGGGCAGCCGGCGTTGGCCAGCTTGCCCATGATGCGCGGCATGACGGATTCGGTGGAGGCGGTTCCCAGCGCGAGCAGGAACTCTTCGCGGGTGTATTTCATGAACTGCCACAGCGGTACGCGCGCCACGCCCCAGGCGACCAGGAACAGCAGCGCGATGAAGACGACGGCGGCCCCGTAGCAGGCGGCGATCAGCACGGCGTAGGTGCCCAGGGAGTCGAGCCCGTACTGGCCGATGATGAAGGCCATGGCGCCAAAGGCTCCCACCGGGGCCACCTTCATGACCCAGGCCATGATCTTGAAGAAGATCTCGAGCACGGTCTCCATCAAGGTGAGCACCGGGGCGCAGCGTTCCCTGCCGATCACCACGACGGCCGAACCAAAGAAGATCGCGAAGCACAGCACCTGGAGCAGGCTGTTGTTGGCGAACGCGCCGATCACGCTGGTGGGAATGATGCCGAGCAGGAACTGGCCGGCATCCTTGGGCGGGGCGGTGCCGGTCTTGGCGTTCAGCGCGTCCTGGCTGAGCGAGTTCGGATCGATGTTGAGCCCGGCGCCGGGCTGCACCAGGTTGCCCACCACCAGCCCGAAGGCCAGTGCGAACAGTGTGGCCGCGGTGAAGTAGATGAGCGCTTTGACGCCCACGCGTCCCACGGCTTTGACGTCGCCCACCGCGGCGATTCCGGTAACGATCACGAGGAAGATCAGCGGAGCGATGATCATCTTGATGAGCTGGATGAAGCCGTCGCCGAGGGGCCGCAGCGCCGCGCCGAGGTCCGGCCAGAAGTGGCCGATCAGCACGCCCGCCACGACGGCGATCAGGATCTGCAGGAAGAGCGACTTGTAGAACGGTTTCGACAGCGGGGCCTGGGGCCCGCGGGCTGGGCCGGTGGTTTGGGCTGCGGCTGGGCCGGCAGTGCGGCCTGCGGTTTGCGCGGTCAGGGAGGCATTGGGGTCCATGGAAGACGACGATAGGGATGCCTGGTTTCAGCAATGTGGCACAAACATCACATGACGAAGCATTCTTGAAACATTCGTTCCGCCGACTGATCGGCTGATTCGCTGCAGAATACGATAGTCAAGGACGTGAATTCACAGCTGATGGGATGTTTCTGCGCAATGCTGGATCTTCGCCGCCTCACCCTGCTGAGGGAAGTCAAGCTTCATGGCAGCATGAGCGCCGCAGCACGGGAACTCGCGTACAGCCACTCGGCCATCTCCCAACAACTGGCACTCCTCGAGAAGGAAACCGGGGAGCAGTGGGTGGACGGCGGTTGGGCGCCCCCGGCCATGCCGTCCGCGGTAACCGTGCAGACGCATTGCCATGAGTATTCAACCTTCGGAACCACAGTGCAGAGGAAGGCTCTGGCGGCCCTCGGAGTAGCCGATGTCACTGAAGCAACAGGCTGCTGCGGCGTAGCGGGAAACTTCGGATTCGAAGCCAACCACTACGGGATTTCCATGAAGGTGGCGCAACAGGCACTTGCTCCCGCCCTTGAAGGCACTGCGCCGGACACCCCGGTCCTTGCCGATGGCTTCAGCTGCGCAATGCAGGTCAAGCAGTTGGAACCGCAGCGCAAGAGCCTCCACCTTGCCGAACTCCTGGATCCGGGAAACACTGCCTCCTAGCCTCAGGGCGGGTTCGGACATGCAAGAAGCCTGCCAGCAATTTGCTGGCAGGCTTCTTGCACTGTGAATGGCTACTCCGCTCGCGGCCGGTACCTTGAAGTTAGAGGCCGAGGAGCTTGTTCAGCTCGTCCAGTGACTTAACGGTGTGGATGTTGTAGCCCGGAGTGAAGGGTTCAGCCCCACGCTCCAGCATGACGAGATCCCGGAAGCCCATGTTGTACATCGGGATGTGGTCGTACAGCGGGTGACAGGAGACGTGCAGGAAGTCCTCAGGCCTGGCGTTCAGGGTGTCCAGCATGTACTCGAATGCCTGGAGGCGTGGCTTGTAGGCTTGGGCCTGCTCAGCGGTAAAGACAGCGTGCCACTCTGCACCGAGCTTGGGGATGCTGATGTCCAGGAAGCTGTTGTCCGCGTTGGACAGGGCAACCAGCTTGTAGTTGTCGCCCTGCAGCTTCAGGGCAGCCGGCACGTCCTCGTGCGCCACGGCGTCGCGCACTGCCTGAGCGAGCTCTGCGCCGGCGCCGGGGGTCGGTCCAATGCCAAACCGCTTGCAGGCACGGTCAAAGGCGTTCTGAAGGATCTGCTCGTAGGGCTTGTAGTCACCCTGAACCTCGTCGAACCGGTAGGCGCGGAACAACCTCTTGAACTCCAGCCACTGCTCGTCAGGGATACGGCCATCGAGAAGGCGCTGGGTTGTGGGATAGATGGTGAAGTTGACCAGTGTGCCGTAGACATCGTAAGAGATGTACTTCGGCCGGAAGTTGGCTGGCATGTTTATTCCGTTCTAGTTGTTGGTATTTTTTGCGGTTCAAGATTTCAACAATCGCCGACGGGTGGTGGCTTTGTTGAAGGATCGGTGCTGCTCTTAGCTCAGAGCCAGCGACGTGAGTCGCGTGTCAGGTCCGAGGAACCGTGCTGGGTTCATGAAGCTGACGTCGGTGGCCGTTGTTCCCTCCAACAGGAGGTCGGCGGCAATTGCGCCCATGGCAGAGGCCATCTTGAAGCCGTGGCCGGAGAAGCCGGCCGCCACGATGACCCCTTCCATTCCGGGTACCCTACCGAACAGAGCGGTCTGGTCTGGCAGATGGCCGTCGGCGCACGTGGCAACCCGCACCGGGTCGGGGATCAGTCCCGGTATGAATTCCCGGACCCATGCCCGGATAGGTTCCAAGAACTCGGGGGCCCAGGTGGGAGGCTTTTCCATGGACTGAACGTCGTCCATATAGACGCTGCCAACGACTTTCATGGTCCAACCGTCAGCGCTCGGGAACCCGTAGAACTGAGCCTTGTCCGACCTTCCTTCTTCCTCCGCCCTCCTGACGAAGACCGGCATATCTTCCCTCAAGAAAGAGCTTGGATCCACAGCGGGGAACCAGGTGAGGACCTGGGGACGGATTGCAAGATGAACGCCGAGTTCCTTGCATACCGCGCCGGCACCGTTACCCTGCGATACGACCACCCGGGAAGCAATGATTTCTTCTTGATCTGTCCGGACGATGTACCGGTCACCGTACTTCTCCACGCTCTGCGCTTTACGGTTGCCCAGGAACGTCGCCCCCAGCCGTTTGGCTTCAGCAAGGGCAGCGGTCACGGCCTTCTCGGACTTCAGATAGCCGCCCTCAGGATCGAAGATCGTGACGTCGGTGTCCCTGATCGAGTGTTCGGGATACTTGGCCCTTGCCTCCTCGCCACGCAAGAGGTCGTAGTCGAGGCCATTGTCCCGCCCGGCTGCAAGGAGCGATGCCAATCGCGCATTGTGCTCGTCGTAAATCGTGACAGCGCCGGTCGCGTTGAGCAGTTGAGTTCCGCTGATCTTCTCCAGTTCACGCCAGAGATCCTGCGACCTCTGCAGGACAGGTGTGTAATGCCCGCCTTCGGCATACACCTTACGGAAAATACGTGATTCACCGGCGTAGGCGGAAAAGGGGCCCGGGATCGAAAACCGGTCTATTCCGATGACCCGCAGGCCACGGGACGCAAGCTGCCAACTCGCCAGGCTTCCTACAGAGCCGACTCCGACGATTACAACGTCCGCTTCAAGTGCAGTCATGCTTCCACCTTGTTTTCCCTCATTGAAAGCCTCTGTCTCGATTCCGCGTTCGCCTCTAAGGGCAATACCTTTGGCTGCGGTTGCTTTCAGTCAAACCAGCGTACGACACAAGAAGAATCGGATTAACGACTCATGAGACAATGCATTGTTGCCGAAAACGAAAGAAGCAAGAGATGGAACTCACATCGATCGACGATTTGGAGTTTTTTGAACAGATCTCCCGTTCCCAGAGCCTCACTGAAGCTGCCAGGAACTGGGGAAAGTCCGTATCCGCGGTAAGCAAACGCCTTGCTGCTCTTGAGTCTCGGCTGGGGGTACCGTTGGTCCGGCGAAGCACACGCCGGCTGACCCTCACCGAAGAGGGGCAGCGCTATGCGGCAGGGGCCGTGGCCATCCTGCAGCAGAAAACCGACCTCGAAGAAGCCCTGTCCGAGCAGCACGGTGAGCTAAAGGGGCGGATCAGGGTGCATTCGTCTCTGGGCATCGGCCGCAAGCACATTGCGCCACTTTTGGGCGAATTCGTCCGCGAGCACCCGCTGATCCAGATAGATCTGCAGCTTTCACCGCTGCCTCTGAACATCTCCGGTACGAATTTCGACATCGCCATCCGCGTCGGAGGGCTGTCGGACTCCAGGCTCAAGGCCAAGCTTCTGGCGCGGAACCGCAGGATTGTGTGTGCCGCCCCCGGCTACTTTGATGGCGCCCCGCCGGTGCGCACCATCAGGGACTTGGAACGGCACAACTGCATCGTGCTGCGTGAAAACAATGCCGACTACTCGTTATGGCGCTTTGGCGAGAATGAGCAGGAGTACATCGACGTCGGAGGCAGCATGATCAGCGACGACGGCGACGTGGTGACTGACTGGTGCGTCCAGGGCCTGGGACTAATCATGCGCTCCACTTGGCACGTCAACCCGATGATCCAGCAGGGACTGCTCCAGCAGGTCCTCCCGGACGTCCCGACGCCCGACGCCGACATTTACGCCCTCTACCCGGCCACGACCAGAACGCCCCGACGAATCACCGCGGCCATTGAGCATCTGAGGCAGGGCCTCGCGGCGAGGATAGGTCCCCGGTGAGAGAAGAGCCCCGGGACAGCAACAGCTGTCCCGGGGCTCTCTTACCGTCACCGTGATACCGGCTACTCGGTCGTCGCCGGGGCATCCTTGACAACCCACACCTTCCGGACGGTTTCGTGGATAGTCCACGTGCCCTCCCAGCCGACCGGCATCACGAACAGAGTACCCGGGCCAATGTCAAAGCTAGTGCCATCCACTTCAGTGATGGTGGCGGACCCACTCAGAATGTAGCAGATCTCGTCGTTCTGACGGACGGATTTGGATACTCCCGGAGTTGCCTCCCAAATACCCGTTTTGAAGTCGCCCCTGGCCCAAAGGCGGAAGTCCGCGTCCGTCTGGCCGGGCGAAACCGAATTCACTTTCGGAGTGTGCTCCCCCGGATCTGCGGTGGTTGCATCGCTCATAACGGTGGCCTTGACCATAGCTGGCTCCTTCTCAATCTTTCCCTTGTTGAACGCCGTTGTCCCGATTCCCGGGTCTGCCCCCTGACGGGCACTGCCATCGGCCTTGCTAGCGTATGTGAGAAGAAGATGCTGATTATGGGCGCATCAGGCAATGCATTGTTTCCTCGAGCGACAAAAGTTGCAGGGCCACTTCAAGCCTGACCGCTCCCACTCCTTTCGACTCAAGAAATAATGCTTTGTCTCATCCGGCCCTAATCAGCGGCTTCTCGTCTCGTACGCTGGACTGGCTGGAAGCAGAACGCATGCTATCCACGGCAGAAGTCACCAACCGCGTTTAACAAAGCGAAAGACTCAACCATGACTAACACTGCGCCCCAGCCCCGGGGCTGCGCTCCTTTGGAAGGCCTGAACGTGAACCAGACTCCGTTGCTTGCAATGCTGCACACAGTCCCGGGCCTGGTCCCGGACATGGAAGCCCGGGCTTCGGACGCCCTTCCTGGCATTCGCGTCCTGCATTACGTGGACGAGTCACTGCTCCGGGACACCATAGTCGAAGGATTGACGCCAGGGCATGTTCGTCGCCGGTTGATCAGCTATGCCCGCTATGCCGAGGAATCAGGTGCCGAAGCGCTGTTGGTGAGTTGCTCCTCCATCGGTGAAGCGGCCACCGCCGCCCAGGACTTTGTGTCCATCCCCGTCCTGCGCATCGACACCCCCATGGCGGACCTCGCTGTAGCATCCGGCCAGAGGATCGGCGTACTCGCGACCGTTTCTGCGACCCTTGGGCCCACTACCCGGCTTGTCCAAGCCGCAGCCACGAGGCAGAACAAGACGCCCGACATCACCGCCAGAAAGGTGGACGGCGCATTCGACGCCCTCCGCGCAGGTGACCGGGAAAAGCATGACACGCTGGTCCTCGCCGCATTCCTGAAACTGGCAGCCGAGTGCGACGTCGTCGTTCTCGCCCAAGCGTCCATGGCCCGGGTCGTCAAGCACACCCAAGAACAGCCCGGAGGACCGATCGTCCTTACTTCCCCTGACTCGGGCATGACCCAGCTCAGCGCGATCTTCCCCTCCAAAGACTCATAAGAATTACTTCTACCCGGGAAGGATTCCGGCCATGTCAAAATCACCAACAAAAGCGGTTGTCCCGTGGCTGGGAGTTATCGCCGATGACTACACGGGTGCCTCCGACGTGGCCGGCGCACTTGTGCGCGCCGGGATGCGCGTGGTCCAGACCTTCGGCATCCCTGAGCCGTCGTTGCACCTGCACGACGTCGACTGCATCGTCGTTTCCCTGAAGACACGGAGCGTGCCCGCCGCCGAGGCTGTGGAGCAGTCTCTCGCGGCTGCGCGCGCCCTCAAGTCGCGGGGAGTTCAGCAGCTCTACTTCAAATACTGCTCGACGTTCGACTCGACCCCCGAAGGCAACATCGGCCCCGTCGCAGACGCCCTGCGCAACGAGTTCGTCCCGGACGGCCATGTCACGGTGGTGGCTCCGGGTAATCCGGCTTTGCAGCGGACCGTGTACAACGGTGTGCTGTTCGCGGGCAAGGACCTCCTGCAGGAGTCTTCCATGCGGAACCACCCTCTGACCCCGATGTCCGACTCGAACGTTCCGCGGCTACTTCAGGCGCAGACCCGGACCCTCGTCGGCCACATTGGCTACAGCGCAATCGAAGCTGGTGCAGCTGCAGTCCAAGCGCAATTCGAGGCGCTGCGTGCCTCGGCTACCGGATACGCCGTCGTTGACACTCTCGATGACCGCCATCTGGCAGTGCTGGGTGCTGCACTACTCGGTCATCCCCTTGTTACGGGAGGATCAGGGCTGGTTGTCGGGCTTGCGCTGGCCCGCAAGTCCGGCGTCCAAGCAGAGTCAGAGCGGGTGATCCGGCCAACGGGTCCCGCCGCGATCGTCGCCGGCAGTTGCTCGGAGATGACGAGAGCGCAGATTGAGACGTTCCGCCAGTCACGCCCCTGCTTCCTCGTTGACCCTGTCGCCATCGCTGAAGGACAGGATGTGGTCGCCGAGGCGCTGGACTTCGCACGGCAGAACATTGTTGATGGCCCGGTCCTGATCCATTCCACCGCATCGCCGGAGGAAGTGGCGAGGGCGCAAAGGCAGCTTGGGAGGGCCCGGGCCGCCGAGATAACAGAGGAGAGCCTCTCCACGATCGCAGGAGGACTCATCGGCCTGGGGTGCCGGCAACTGATCGTCGCCGGCGGAGAAACGTCGGGCGCTGTCGTTCGGCGCCTTGGCATCACCACCGCCCGGGTCGGCAGGGAAGTCGCCCCCGGCGTGCCGTGGTTGACTACGGAAACCGGCGACGAGTTCGCCATCCTGCTCAAGTCCGGCAACTTTGGGAACCCGAGACTCTTCCTTGACGCATGGGACCACGACCGGTGACCGGCATGGACAGCCGCCATGAACTCGTGCGACTGGCCAGGTCCTTGCACCAAAGAGGCCTCACCAGGGGAACATCCGGAAACTTGAGTCTGCGCGTGGAGGGCGGGATGCTGGTCACCCCCACCAACGCCTCCCTCGGAGAACTCAGAACAGACGACCTCTCAATGGTTTCCGACGCCGGCGAACATCTGTTCGGGGCCCAGCCGTCCAAGGAAGCATTCCTGCACTTGGCGATGTACCGGGCACGGCCGCAGGACCATGCCGTCGCCCACTTGCACTCCACGTATGCGACAGCGCTTTCGTGCTTGGATGACGTGGACGACGATGACGTTCTGCCACCATTGACAGCCTATTTCGTGATGAGGGTTGGACGGCTGATCCGGTTGCCCTATTCTGCACCCGGAGACCAGGGGCTGGGCGAGACTGCCGAAAAGGCGGCAGCATCGAGCCGTGCCCTGCTGCTGGCGAACCACGGACCGATCGTATCCGCACCTTCCCTGGCGCAGGCCGTGGACGCTGTTGAGGAAGTGGAAGAGACGGCCCGCCTGTTCTTCCTCCTACAAGGCCGCCCGATTCGTCTCCTCCAAGCCGCACAGGTTGCACATCTCTGCGCAGGGCATGCTTAGGAGCAGGGCCACTCCCGTGGCACGTAAAGGTCTTGTCGGGACTGGACCCGCCCCACAGCTGCTGCTGGCCAGCCAGTTGATATTCAACATCGGCTTCTACTCCGTGGTGCCCTTTCTCGCAGGCGTCATGCGGGACGACTTTGGCATGGGAACGTTGGCGGTCGGGATCGTCCTTGGCGCGCGCACCTTTGCACAGCAGGGCTTGTTTCTTTTCGGCGGCGCGCTTGCCGACCGATGGGGAGCACGGCAGTCATTGATTGCGGGTTGCCTGGTACGGGTTGCGGGCTTTCTGCTTTTGGCGTTGGCAGCTGACTTCCCGCTATTCCTGTTCGGCGCCGTGGTGACGGGCATTGGCGGGGCGCTGTTCTCCCCTGCGATGCAAAGTCTCGTGGCCTCCGCCGCCGAGCACCGCATTGCCCGGAAAGGCACCGGACCGGAAGGCGACGAACACAGCGCCGTCTCACGGAAAAACCAGGGATCCACGCTCTTTTCCTTGCTCGTAGTCTGCAGCGAGGTAGGTACTGTTGTCGGTCCGCTTTTGGCCACACTTCTACTCAGAATGGGCTTTGATACCGGACTGCTGCTTGGGGCAGCGGTTTTTGCCGTGATGGCTGCCGTCTTCCTGTTCTTCCTGCCAAAACCAGAGCGTGCCGCCCCCAAAACAACAGGCGGCAAGACCGCCCGCGCGCCGGCGTCGGGCCTCTGGTCCTGCCTTAAGGAGAAAAGGTTCGTCAGGTTCACGGCCTTCTATAGCGTCAATCTCCTGGCGACCAACCAGCTGTATTTCGGGCTTCCGGTGGAACTGGAACGCAGCGGGGCCGGTGCAAGCGCGTTGGCTTTGGTCTTTGCCTACGCATCCATCCTGACTATTACACTTCAATGGCCTTTAGCCCGGCTCATGCGCAAAATCGGACCGGAAATCGCATTTCCTGCCGGCTTTGCCCTGCAGTCACTCGGCTTCGCTTCCATGGCAGCTCTGGCGGTCATTCCTCCGCCAAGCGGCATTCCCATATTTCCGGCACTCGTGCTCGTAACATGCCTTGCCCTGGGAAACATGTGCGTGATGCCCATGGCCATGGGACTGGTCATGGAGTTCGCAGCCGGGCGTCCCACAGGAGCCTTTTACGGATTGCTCGCAACCGCGGGAGGACTCGCCGTCGTCATCGGCAATACGGCACTGGCCCCGCTCTACGAACCCGCCTACAAGCCGTCAATCGCCGCACTGCCGCCGTGGCTCCTCCTGTCTCTCTTCGCAGCGATAGCAGCAACATTCATTGGCCGCTTCGTCCCCGATAGTGCCGGCAGAGACCGCCACCAATCGGACCCCGGCTAGCAGCCTCGTCGCCCTGTGGATCGCGGGCCGGGCCTGCTGCCGGCCACCCGCCCCAGGACCGCACGCAGCGGGCAACAGGCACTGGCTCCTGCCCTTGAAGGCACTGCAACAGAACTCATGGACCCGGATACTGCCTGGAAACTCACCGACCTGAGAGGCCGTCACTCGGGATTCCGGCTGGCCGGGCTGCCGTACGTCAGATCCCTCAGGGCTGGGCGTACACGTAGGGCGTGATGGCGGAGAAGTAGTTGTAGCCGATTACCCGTCGACTCAAGTCGTCACAGCCCGCGGATCTGTGACGGCTCCATCCGACGCCTTGCGGGCGCGCCAAGCACGGGTCCGGCAAGCCCCCGAACAATATCGACGGTCAGTCCTCGGAACCCTCCCTCCGTGATCAGGCCTGAGCGGCCGGCCACACCCGGGGCAGCGCGGCATGGCGGCTCCGCTCTCGAGCGCGAGCAGCCATTCCAGATCGGCCAGAATCGCCGAGGCCTCTTGGAGCCGGCGCCGATATACCCGGTCGCGGCAACCGGGGGAGCAGTAGACAGCATCCTTACGTTTCCGGCGGGCCATAAACCGACCGCAACACTTGCATCGCCGTCTGGGCATCAGGCCATAAGCCCCGGTATTCGCCGCTCCCACTACTCAAGAGTCCTCCCGCCAAAGAGAGTGCACAAGCACGGAGACCGCTCTTCCCGCCGCCCCTTGGGCTACATTGCTCCCGCTCCCAACTACCCAACATCAGGCGACATCTGCCGCTCAGCACCTCGACATCTGTCGAGTCGAAAATCGCAAAAACCGCGGAATCACGCGGAAGTCGCTCGCCGTCGTCGGGCGCTTTTCTGTCTGCTGGCTCACAGCGGACCTATTCTGGAATCACAGTCCCCCACCGCCCAAAGGCCGAATAAGCCTTTCGACAATGGAGCCCAAGATGATCATCGGTGTCCCCAAAGAGATCAAGAACAACGAATTCCGTGTAGCCATCACTGCGGCCGGAGTTCATGAGTTCCGCACCCACGGCCACACCGTGCTGGTGGAGCGCGGCGCGGGCCTGGGCTCGGGCATCACCGACGAGGAATACTCGATCGCCGGCGCAGAAATCGTGGCCGAAGCCGATGACGTGTGGGCCCGCGCCGACATGGTCATGAAGGTCAAGGAACCCATTGCCGCCGAATACCACCGCTTCCGCAAGGGCCTGGTCCTCTTCACCTACCTGCACCTGGCCGCCGAGCCCGAGCTGACCCAGGAGCTCATCAACTCCGGCGTCACCGCCATCGCCTACGAAACCGTGCAGGACGGCCGCGCGCTGCCGCTGCTGGCACCGATGTCCGAGGTTGCCGGCCGCCTGTCCGTGCAGGTGGGCGCCAACTCGCTCATGGCTCCGGCCGGCGGCAAGGGCGTGCTGCTGGGCGGCGTCCCGGGCGTGCGCCCGGCCAAGGTCGTGGTGCTGGGTGCGGGCGTGGCCGGCACCAACGCCGCCGCGATGGCCCTGGGCCTCGGCGCCGACGTGACCATCATGGACATCAACATCAACCGCCTGCGCGAACTGGACGCCCAGTACCAGGGCCGCCTGAAGACCGTGGCCTCCAACGCCTACGAGATCGAAAAGGCCGTGGTGGACGCCGACCTGGTGATCGGCTCCGTGCTGATCCCGGGCGCCAAGGCTCCGAAGCTGGTCTCCAACGAGCTGGTCTCCCGCATGAAGCCGGGCTCCGTGCTGGTGGACATCGCCGTGGACCAGGGCGGCTGCTTCGCCGACACCCACCCCACCACGCACCAGGAACCCACCTACAAGGTGCACAACTCCATCTTCTACTGCGTGGCCAACATGCCTGGCGCGGTGCCGAACACCTCCACGTATGCGCTGACCAACGTCACCCTGCGCTACGCGGTGGCCCTGGCCAACCTGGGCGTCAAGGCCGCGTTCGACCGCGACCCCGCCCTGGCCGCCGGCCTCAACATCGCCAACGGCCACGTGGCGCACCACTCGGTGTCCGAGGCCCACGGCCTGCCCCTCGTGGCCGACTGGCACGAACTGGTTTCCGCCTAGCCGCCACGCGGTAGCGATCACGACGGCGGGTTCCCGGCTTGCAGAAGCCGGGAACCCGCCGTCGTGGTTTCCAGGCCCAAGCCCACTTGGCGCACGAAGGTGCAGACTGGAGACATGAGCTTCACGATCGCGCAGGTGGCAGAACAGACCGGATTGAGCGCCCACACACTCCGGTACTACGAACGCGACGGGCTGCTGCCGGGTGAAGTGGGGCGGGCGTCGTCGGGCCGCCGGGCGTACAGCGAACGCGACGTGGGCGGCATCATCATGGTGGCTCGGTTGCGGGCCACGGGCATGCCCGTGGCCGAAATCCGCCGCTACGCGCAACTGGTGCGCGACGGCGACGCCTCCGTTCCGAAGCGGCTGAACCTCCTGCTGGAACACCGGGAGAAGGTGCGGGACCAGTTGCGCCAGGCCCAGGCGCACCTGGCCGCGATCGAAACGAAAATCGAGCTGTACCGAGGGTTCGTAGAGGGTTCTTGACTTAGAGCGCGCTCGAAGAGGTTGGCTGGTGCCATGATGATTTCCACGAGAACACTTGGCATTGCTTCCCCGCTCACCGTCTCCGCCCTGGGCCTCGGCTGCATGGGCATGTCCGAGTTCTACGGCACGCCGGATCCGGACGCGGGCCTCGCCACTATCCGCCGCGCCCTGGACCTGGGCGTGACGTTCCTCGACACTGCGGACATGTATGGGCCGTTCACCAATGAGGAATTGGTAGGACGCGCGATCGCCGGCCGCCGGGACGAAGTGCAGTTGGCCACGAAGTTCGGGATCATGCGCGGACAGAACGGTGAGCGCCTGGGCGTGAATGGACGGCCGGAGTACATTCAGGCCGCCTGCGATGCGTCACTGCAGCGGCTGGGCGTTGACCACATCGACCTGTACTACCAGCATCGGGTGGACCCGAACGTCCCCATCGAGGAGACGGTGGGTACGATGAAAGAGTTGGTGGCGGCAGGGAAGGTGCGGCACCTGGGTCTGTCCGAAGCGTCAGCCGAAACCATCCGCCGGGCGCACTCCGTCCACCCGATCACGGCCGTGGAAACGGAATATTCGCTGTTTACCCGCGACGTGGAGGATGAGGTGCTGCCGGCGCTGCGGGAACTGGGCATCGGGCTGGTGCCCTACTCGCCTTTGGGCCGGGGGATCCTGACGGGGACCATGACAGCGGAGTCGGTGTCCGGGACCGGCGATGCCCGGTCCACCAAGTACTTCCCGCGTTTCCAAGGCCAAGCGCTGGAGGCGAACCTGGCGCTGGCCGCGAAGGTGACGGAGCTCGCGACGGCGCGCGGCTGCACGCCCGGGCAGCTCGCGCTGGCATGGCTGCTGGCCCAGGGCGACGACATCGTGCCCATCCCCGGAACCCGGCGCGTGAAGTACCTGGAGGAGAACAGCGCCGCGGTGAGGCTGGAGCTCAGCGGGGATGAGGTGGAAGCCCTGGCCGCGGCGGTGCCGCGCGATGCCGTCGCCGGTTCCCGCTATGGCGACATGAGCTCAGTGAACGGATAGCGGCGCAGGCATGCGGGCCTGCGGGTAACGTCACGTCCGGTCACCGTGTGGAAGCGAGCTCCCGCGCCTGTTCGATCAGCTCCAGCACCGCGGCCGGGTCCTCCGGATCCACCGGCAGGGGCAGGGCGGAGGAGGCTCCGCCGTCGGCGATCTTGTCCGCGAGGATCCGGTAGAACTCCTGGTAGGCGCCGCGTTCGGTGGGGACCGGGGTTTGGACGCCGTCGCGCTCGAGGATGCCGTAATGTTCCTGGGCATCCAGACCGTAGGCCGGGTCCGTGGGCAGGCCGCCGGCCAGGATGAAAGGTTCCTGCGGGTCGACGCCGTATTTCACGAAGCCGCCGTCGCTGCCCAGGATCCGGAAACGCGGGCCGTGCAGGCGGCTGCTCAGGTTCAGGGCATGGTGGCTGATGACCCCGGACTCATGCCGGAGGACCAGGAAGACGTCGTCGTCGGCGCGTTCCTGCGGCCGCCGCGCGGTGATTTCCGCGTGGCTGACCGTCGCCGGTCCGAGCAGCTGCACGGCCAGGTCCAGCACGTGGGTGCCGAGGTCGAACAGGACGCCGCCGCCGTCGTCCACGCCCGCGCCGGCCTTCCACGCCTTGCTGATCTCCGGCGCCCAGCGCTCCATGGAGCTTTCGAACCGCAGCACCCGGCCCAGCACGCCGGCGTCGAGCAGCTTCTTCACGGTGAGCGCGTCCCCATCCCAGCGGCGGTTCTGGTACACGGTGAGCACCCTGCCGAGCCGCCCCGCCAGTTCGATCAGTTCCCGCGCCTGCGCGCTGTGCACGGCGAACGGTTTGTCCACGACGACGTCGAGCCCGGCTTCCAGCGCGGCTTTCGCGAGCGGGTAATGGCTGGCCGGCGGCGTGCCGAGGACTATCAGGTCCAGCTCGCCGGCGAGCGCGAGGATGTCCTCGGGGCGGTCCACGAGCTTCACACCTGGATAGCGCTCGGTTGCCGCCTTGCGGCGGCCGGCGTCGGAAGTGGCGATCACGTCCAGCGAGTACGCCGGGTCCGCCGCGAGGAACGGGGCGTGGAAGACGCTGCCGGAGAGGCCGTAACCGGCGACGGCGGCGCGGATGGTGGTGCTGGGAGCTGGCGTCATGCTGCCAAGGCTACTCGGGGGCTGGCCGGTAGGGGAGGAAACAGAAAAAGGCCGGTGCCCGCGGGATCTTCCGCGGGCACCGGCCCCTTCAGTCAGCGGTGGGTGTTACTTCTTTTCCCAGCCGATGGTGGTCCAGTCCGGAACGTTGGACAGGCTCTTGAACAGGGACGGGCCGTAGTTAGCCAGGCCCTTGCGGACGAACTGGATCTCCGGTCCGTTCATCACGACGCCCATGGAGTAGTACTTCGCCATGTGCTTCTTCTCGACCTCCATGGCGGCCTTGTTGCGCTCGGCGTTGTCCTCGATGCTGGACAGCTTGGCGATCTCGGCGTCCAGCTCGGCATCGCCCAGGCCGTTCTCGTTGGTCTTGGAGTCGTAGTACTGCTTCACGGCATCGGTGGCGTCGGAGCCCACCGTGTAGCCGGAGATGGTCATGTCGAACTCACGGGAGCCGATGATCTTGCCGAATTCGGCGTCGCCCTTCTGGTCGATTCCCACGTCCATGCCGGCGGCCTGGAGCTGCTTCTGCAGGGTCTGGGTGGTGGCCAGCGAGGTGGGGTCGTCACCGAAGTTGGTGATCTTGAAGGCCACCGGCTTGCCGTCCTTCTCCATTATGCCCGTGCTGTTCGGCGCGTAGCCGGCCTCGGTGAGGATCTTGCTGGCAGCTTCCGGACCGCTTTCCTTCACCGGGTAGTTGTCCTGGTAGTTCTTGGAGAACGGCATCAGCATCATCGATCCCGAGCTCTCCTCTTCCCAGTTCAGGCCGTTAAAGCGCACCTTGCGGATGGCTTCGCGGTCGACGGCTGCGAACACCGCCTTGCGGACGGCGACGTCGGTGAGGGAGGCCCGCTTGGCGTTCAGGTTCAGGCCGCCGGCGAAGAGCCGCTGGCCTCGGCGGATGTCGGTGTCCTTGGTACCTTCGAGCTGCTTGTAGCGGGTGAGGGTGCGGCCGCCCGTAGCATCGATTTCGCCGTTCTTAAAGGCCGCGATGGTGGCGCTGGGCTCCATCTGGCGGAAAACCACCTTGGAGAGGACCGGCTTGGCGCCCCACCACTTGTCGTTCGGGACCATGGTGACGGTCTTCGCGGCGGCGTCGTAGGCGTCCACCTTGAAGGGGCCGGCCATCCATTCGGGGTGCATGTTGCCGCTGAAGCCGGTGTTGAAGATCTCCGGGGTGTTCACCTTCGGGTGGATCAGGCCGGTGAACAGGGCGTCCAGCGGGTAGACGGGCTGGGTGGTAGTGACAATGACTTCCTTGTCATTGGCGCCGGCCTTGACCGAGTCCACGAATTCGTAGGCGCCGGAGGACACGATGTCGATGTCCTTGTTCTTGCCCTGGAGCATCTTCCAGGTGTTTTCGAAGGTTTTGACGTCGATCGGAGTGCCGTCGTTGAAGGCGGCTTTCTCGTTGACCTTGATAGTGACGGTCTGCTTGCCGTTCTTGATCTCGCTCTTGACGTCCTCGCAGAAGTCCTTGTTCGGCGTCGCGGTTCCGTCGTAGTCGAAGTTCCAGCAGCCCCAGGTGCCGGCGCCGTCGATCGGGCGGTGCAGGGCGGTGTTGTCCGAGCTGTTGCCGACGTTGGAGAAGCCGTTGAAGTCGGGGCCGATGTTGCCCAGGGCCAGGGTCAGCGTGCCGCCCTGTTCGAGATCCTTGGGGTCCTTCTCGTTGATGCTGATGAGCTTGCTGATGTCGCCGCCGGCCGACTGCGCCTTTTGGGCTTCCGGGCCGGACGACGGCGTACCGCCGCCGCATGCGGTCAGCATCAGCGCCGAGGCGATCGCCACGCCGCTGATGGTCAGGTACTTCTTCATAGTGTTCCCTTCAGTACTTGCTTGTTTGCAGAGGATGAAGCTTCAGGCGTGGACCACGAGCATGTCGGCGTCGATTTCGCCGTCCGGGAAGAAGCAGGCGAACTGCTGCGCTTCCTCCGAAACGAGCGGCGGTTCCAGCGTCAGGCACTTGTCCTTCTTCGCCTGCGGGAGGGCGGCGAAGACGGGGCAGCGGGTGGCAAAGTTGCAGCCCTGCGGGGCGTCCAGCGGGCTGGGCAGGTCCCCCTGCAGGATGATCCGTTCGCGGGTCCGCTCCAGTTCCGGGTCCGGGACCGGAATGGCGGAGAGCAGCGCCCGGGTGTACGGGTGGCGCGGGTTGTCGAAGACCTGGTCCACGTCGCCCATTTCCACGATCCTGCCCAGGTACATCACGGCCACGCGGTTGGAGATGTGCCGGACCACGGAGAGGTCGTGCGCCACCATGAGGTAGCTGAGGCCAAGTTCCGCGCGGAGCTGGTCCAGCAGGTTGATGACGCCGGCCTGCACGGAGACGTCCAAGGCGGACACCGGCTCGTCCAGGACCACCAGCTTGGGGTTCACCGCGAGCGCGCGGGCAATGCCGATGCGCTGGCGCTGGCCGCCGGAGAACTGGTTGGGGAAGCGGTTCACATGGTCAGGCTGCAGGCCCACCAGCTTCATCAGTTCCATGATGCGCTTGCGGATGGCGTCCTTGGGGTAGCCCAGGTTTTCCAGCGGCTCGGCCAGGACTTCGTAGACCGTGAAGCGCGGGTCCAGGGCGCCCGTGGGGTCCTGGAAGACCATCTGCATTTCCTTGCGCATGGCCTGCTTGGTCTTCCCGTCCGTGGCGGCCTTGTTGCTGACGCCGCCGATCACCACTTCGCCCACCTGGTCCGGGTGAAACTCCATGATTTCCAGCAGCGTGGTGGTCTTGCCGCAGCCGGATTCGCCCACGATGGAGAGGCATTCGCCCTCGCGGATGTCGAAGCTGAGCCCGTCCACTGCCTTGACCGTGCCGATGCGCCGCTTGAAAAGGGAACCCTTCAACAACGGGAAGTGCTTCTTCACGTCCTTGAGCTCAAGGACCGTTGCGCGCTCGTCCCGGGGGACGCCGTCGAACTTTGACACCGGAACCGGCGGCGCGTGGAAGATGCGGTGCGCGTCCACGTCCACCAGCGCACCGCTCTTGATGCAGGCGGCCCGGTGGGCGCCACCGCCCGCGGTGACGCCGTCGACGACGGGCAGCAGCGCGGGCTCAGCGGTGCGGCATTCGTCCGTCACCAGCGGGCAGCGGTCGGCGAAGGTGCAGCCGGTCACCGGCTTGATCAGGTTGGGCGGGGTGCCCTCGATCGGCACCAGCGAGCTTTTCTGGGAGGTGTCCACGCGGGGCACGGCGCCCAGCAGGCCCAGGGTGTACGGCATGCGCGGCCGGTAGTAGATGTCCTCCACGGTGCCGGTTTCCACCGGCTTGCCGGCGTACATGACCATGATGTCGTCCGCCATGCCCGCCACCACGCCGAGGTCGTGGGTGATCATCACGACGGCGGCCCCGGTCTCCTCCTGGGCGGCGTGCAGCACCTCCAGGACCTGGGCCTGGATGGTGACGTCCAGCGCCGTCGTGGGCTCGTCCGCGATAAGCACCCGCGGATCGTTGGCGATCGCGATGGCGATCATCACGCGCTGGCGCATGCCGCCGGAGAACTCGTGCGGGAAGGACTTCAGGCGGGCCTGCGGGCTGGGGATGCCCACCATGGCCAGGAGTTCGACGGCGCGGGCCTCTTTCGCGCGGCTGCTCATGCCCGGGTTGTGGACGGTGAGTGCCTCGATGATCTGGTGGCCCACGGTGTAGACCGGAGTGAGGGAAGACAGCGGGTCCTGGAAGACCATGGCGATGTCGCTGCCGCGGTGCTTGCACATGGCCTTGTCGCCCAGGCCCAGCAGTTCCTGGCCCTTGAAACGCACGGAGCCGCTGATGTCTGCGGTTTCCGGCAGCAGGCCCATGATCGCCATGGAGGTGACGGATTTGCCGGAGCCGGACTCGCCCACGATGCCCAGGGTCTTGCCGGCCATGAGGTCGAAATCGACGCTGCGGACCGCATGGACCACGCCGTTCTCGGAGTTGAAGCGCACGTTCAGGTCGCGGACGCTTAGGACCGCGTCGCCGGGGCCGTACAGGCCGGCGTCGCGGAGTCGTTCAACAGCCTGGCGCGCGACGGCGGACGGCTGGGTGGTGATGTCGCTGCTCATTTGCTCTTCTTCTTCGTTTTCGCGCGGCCGATCGAGGTGGAAGTGGGGTCGAACGCGTCCCGGAGGCCGTCGTTCATCATGGCCAGCGAGCCGGTCAGCAGGAACATGACAGTCAGGGGAACCCAGAACATCCAGGGGAAGGAGGACACCTGCCACGTGGCGCCACCGATCAGGACGCCGAGGCTGACGTCCGGCAGCTTGATGCCGATGCCGATGTAGGAGAACGCCACTTCGGCGAGGATGGCGCCGGTGATGCCACGGGTGAAGTCCAGCACCAGCAGTGAGCCGATGTTCGGGACGAGGTGGCGGCGCACGATCCGCATGGACGGCACGCCCATGTACTTGGCGGCCTTCACGTAGTCCCGCTGCATGAGGGACATGGCCAGCGAGCGGACCAGGCGTGCGGTTCCCATCCAGCTGAAGAACAGCAGGACCGCGATCAGCAGCAGCCAGCTGGGCAGTTCCTTCAGGCTCTGCCCGCCGCCGCTCGTGGCCACCGCGACCACCAGGATGGCGGGCATCATGATGAGCGCTTCGAGGATGAAGAGCATCACCGAGTCCACCTTGCCGCCGAAGAAGGCCATGCTGCAGCCGTAGACCGCGGAGATCAGCACGGACAGGCCGCCCACGATCAGGCCGATGAAGATGGAGACCCGGGTGCCTTCGACCACCAGGGCCAGCAGGTCGATGCCGGCCTGTGAAGTGCCCAGCAAGTGCTCGGGCGAGGGGCCCATGCCGATGTTGAGGGGGTCGATGGTTTCCTTGTCCCATGTGGTGAGGAAACCTCCGAACAGGGAGAAGGCGAACAGCCCCAGGAAGATTGCCAGGCCGGTGACGGCGGTCTTGTTCCGCATGAAGCGGCGGAAGATGATGCGGCCCTTGCCGATAACGACGTCGGCCGCCCTCGCCTCGTCCACCTCGGCAACAGTGTCAATCAGGTTTGTCATTACTGGACCCTCACTCGCGGATCGACCAGGGTGGTGGCGAAGTCGGCCAGGATGGCGCCGATGGCGAAGATCACCGAGCCGTAGGCCAGCATGGCGGTGGCCACGTTGACGTCCTGCTTGCCGATCGCGTCGATGCTCCACAGGCCCACGCCGGGCCAGGCGAAGATGGCCTCGGCGAAGAAGCCGCCGGTGAAGATCGCCGGGATGGTGAAGGCGATGCTCTGGGCCACCGGGATGAAGGAGACCCGCAGGGCGTGCCGCGTGATGGCCTGGTTCCGGGTGAGTCCCTTGGCGCGGGCGGTCCGGACGAAGTCGGCGTTGACGTTGTCCAGCAGGTACTGCCGCTGCGCGATCTGGTAGCCGGCCCAGCCGAACACAGTCATCGCGAAGGTGGGCACGGCGTAGTGGGCCACCAGGTCAACGAATGCTGGCCACCCGGGCTCGATTCCCGGCGTCGAAATGCCCGTGACGAAGAAGAGCCGCTCCCCCACGGCGTCGTTGATGCCGATGGCACCCAGCTGCACCAGGAAGTAGGCGATGGGGGCGGGCAGGATGTGCACCAGGTAGCTGTACGAGGTGATCGCGCGGTCCTGGAACTTGTACTGCCTTGCCGCCGAGTACACCCCCAGCGCCACGCCGATGATGAGCGTGAGGATGATCGAGGCGATGAAGAGCCGGGTGGAAATCATCACGCGGTCCGCAAATTCGGCGTTGACGTAGGCGCCGTTGGGGCTGCGGCCCCAGTCCCAGCGGGTGAGGATGCCGCCGAGCCACTGGATGTAGCGTTCCCAGGGATTCAGGTTGGGGTCGAGGCCCAGGAGGCGGAAAGAGTTGGCCACCTGCTCGGGGCTGGGCCGCGGGATCTTTTCCTGTTCCAGCAGCGCCGGTTTGAGCGAGCTCACGGCCAGGAAATACCCGGCCGAGGTGGTCAGGAAGATCATCACCAGGTAGGTGAGGGCACGTTTGCCCAGATAGCGGAGCACTTGCATTCCTTCCTTCATTGCCCGCCGCGTGCGGGGTGGTGCACGCGGCGGGAGAAAGTCGGCCGAGGGTTGCGGGCCGTCCCCCAGACTCCGCTGTGGCAGGTTGGGCCGCAGCAAAAACATGAAGGATCAACTTCGAAGGATGTGCTTCGAATCACATCCCAGAGGAAGCTATCACATGGAAGGGCACATTATTTGCCGTTGCGCCAAGTCAAGCGGCAGCTGGTGTCCGGATCGTTATCAACGGAGCACTGCCGACGGCGAAGTTGTGCGGCAGCCTGGGCAGTCGCGTGGGGAGCCGTGTAGTCAGCCGGCGTGGGGCGGGCAGCCCAGCAGGCGGCCGGCGAACTCGCGCCAACCGGCCTCGATGCGGGCCACCTCGATGCCCTGGGTGCGCAGCGCATAGAGCACCCGTTCGGGGTCCAGGGCGGCCAGGAGGAAGGACGCCATGACCCAGGGATCGCCTTCCACGCCGGCCTCACGCAGCAGCAGTTCGACGTGCCGGTGCCAGAGCAGGGCAGGCGGGGCCGCGTGCCGGTTGTGCGGCGAATGCTCGGCCGCCCGGGCGAGTTCGCCGTTTTCGTCGATGTATCTGATCCGCGCCTCACCGAAGGCAATCAGCCGCTCCTCCGGCGGCGCGCCGGGGCCCAGCGGCGGGGGTCCGAAAATGAAGCGCTGCTGGAACTCCGCCTCCGCATCGCTCAGGAGGGTCATCATCAGCCCGGCGCGGTTGCCGAAGCGCCGGAAGACGGTGCCTTTGCCCACCTGCGCACGGCAGGCGAGCATGTCCATGGTGAGCGCGTCCACACCGTGTTCCGCCACGAGTTCCCTGGCAGCCTGCAGGAGGCGCTCCCGGTTGCGGGCGGCGTCGCTGCGTTCGGACGGCGGCCCCGAGGGACCCTCCGGCCGGAGTGGGATGAGGCTCACAAGAAATATTCTAGTCACGGGAATACAAAGCGGACCGTAGTCCGTTTAGCTTGGTGAAGGCAGGAATCCCGCCTCAGAAGAATGAGCCCTGCGGCGCCGGCCGCGGACAAAAGCAAGGAGTTTCCCATGACCACGAACACCGTCCTGACCCTGGTCGGCAGCCTTCGCGCCGATTCCCACAACCGCAAGCTCGCCGAGGCCATTGCGCTGAACGCTCCGGAGAATGTGGACGTGCAGATCCACGGTTCGCTGGGCAGCATCCCGTTCTACAACGAAGACATCGACGTCGAGGGCCAGGTTCCGGCGGAAGCCGCGGCCCTTCGCGCCGCAGCCGCCGAGGCCGACACCCTCCTTCTCGTCACCCCTGAGCACAACGGCACCATGCCCGCTTCCCTGAAGAACGCCATCGACTGGCTGTCCCGCCCCTTCGGCGCCGGTGCGCTGGCCGGCAAGCCGACCGCCGTCGTCGGAACTGCCTTTGGCCAGTACGGCGGCGTGTGGGCCCAAGACGAGGTCCGCAAGGCCGTCGGCATCGCCGGCGCCAAGGTGCTGGACGAGGTCAAGCTGGCCGTTCCGGTTCCATGGTCCGCTTCGCGGAGCTGCACCCGAAGGACGACGCCGAGGTCGTCGAGCAGATCAAGGGCATCTTCGAGCCGCTGACCGCCGCCGAAGAGGAAGCAGCAGCCTGACGCCACTTTAGGCCTGGCCGAGGCCCCGTTCCGCCCCGGAGGATTCCGGGTGGAACGGGGCCTTTTGCGGCTCTGCGGCGCGCTACCAATCCGTGACGGAGCTGATGCCGAACCGTCACCGCCGCGGCATTCCGCCGCGATTTGGCCGGACTTACGGTTGAAGCAAGAGGCGGCAAACACGGGCAGCGCCCGCAGTCCCGCCCGGAGGCTCGGGAGCTGTCATGGTGGGCAGGCGCGGATACGGACGCTCGACGTCGGCGGCTCCGCTGCGCGCCCTGTCCCTGCGAAAGTTGTCCCTGCGAAGGTTGTGGCTGCGAAGGTTGTCCCTGTGCACTGTGGCTCTGGGCGGCGCGGTCTTGTGCCTGGGCAGCTGCGCGTACCCGGCGGGCATTGCCCCGGAATCAGCACCCGAGGCAACCGCACCGACTGCAGGTTCCGCCGCCGCCTACCCGGGCCGTGCCTCCCAGCTTCCGGAGACAGTTCCCGTTCCGGCGGCCACTCCCGCCGCCCCGCCGACGCCGGAACCCGCCGCGCCGGGTGCCACCTCGCCCGGCGCGGTCGGCAAAGCGGGCCCCGACGCGCCGATACCCGTAGCCGAGCCCGGCACGGCGCCTCCGATAGCCCCGTCACGGCCCGCAGAAGCGCCGGTCCGGGCCCCCGGGGAGGATCCGGACGCCGCCCAAGACCACGCCGCGTTGTACGGCCCGGCCATCTACCTCGTGGCGATCGACGACGGCGGCAGCCGCGGGGCCCGCTTCGGCTGCAATGACAGCCTCGTCGCCGTACGCTCCGACTCCCAGAGAGGTACCGGCGGGGATGCGCACGGCTCCGCCGCCGGGCAGGGCGACAGCGGGCAGGCATCCGCGGGCCCGGCCGCGAACACCCCTTCTGACCCGCTGCAGGCGGCGATGTCCCGGCTGCTCGGCCCGGACAGTGTTCCGGCAGGCTCGGGCCTGTACAACGCCCTCGCCGCGTCGGCGCTGACCTTTGTTTCCGGGCAGCTGGAAGGAACCACGGCCGTGATCAGCCTCAGCGGCGAACTGCGCCAGGGCGGCGTGTGCGACGGACCCCGGATCGAAGCCCAGCTCACCCAGACCGCCATTGCGGCCACCGGCGCATCCCGAGCGGAAATCCGGATCGGCGGCCGGCCCCTGGCGGAGCTCCTGAGCCTGCGCTAAGCAGGACGCGCTGACGCGGCTGCGGACCCAAGCTGCATTGACGACCGGGCTGCGGGGGGTTCAGACGCCCCCAGCCCGGGCCGCACAGCCCAGGCCCGCTCATGACGTGGCGATCGCGATCAACCGCCGCAGCGCCCACGCCATCCGCAGCAGCCCGAGGACTGCCGCGAATCCGAGACCGAACACCGCCGCCTCAATGGGCCAGACGCCCATGGCGCCATCGCCCTCCACGAGGATCGCGGTCAGCGCCGCCACGAGGAGTGCGGCCAGCACCGGAATGACAGCGAGGAACGCGTCGCCGATCTCCCGGCGGTGGTCCGGAGTCAGCCGCTCGAGCGGAAGCGCACGCTGCCCCGGCGGCGCCTTTTTGCCGAGTACGTTCACCAACATGGAGACGCTGCTGAGGATGAGTCCGGCCACCGCACCGGACAGCGTGGCCAGGGTCTGGAACAGGGTGCGGCGGGAATCCTCGGCAACGCCTTCGACCATGAAGGGCTGCCGCAGCAGGCCCGACAGCGCCAGCCAGGCGGCCACCGCCAGGGCCGCCCACAACAGATCCATCCGTGGATGCAGCAGGAACCACCGCCACATGGCGCGCCGGCGCGGTTGGCTGATCTCGACGTCGTACAGGCTCATCGGACGGAACCTCCTGTCACTGATGGTTCCGCCAGGGGGTCGGCGGCGAGCGCGGGAACCACGGACTGGTCCGGTGTCCCCGTCACCTCCGGCAGGGTCCTGGCGAAGAAGTCCTCGTGGTCGCGGGCCTGTTTGCGCAGGATCTCCACGGCTTCGGCGGCGGCACGGGCGGGGTCGTTGAAGATACCGGCGTCGACGTCCACGTAGGAAATGAACCGTTCCTTGAGCAGGTCCACCACTTCCCGATCCCCGCTGACGGAGTCCCGGCCCTCGGCCACCACATGGTCGAATTGCTCGATGGATCCGGAACGTCGGAAGACCTCGATCAGGTGCTGGATGCGCCCCCTGATCCGCTGCTTTTCCTGGGCGTTGCCGCTGCGGCCGACGCTGAGGGAGACCCGGAAAGTACCTTCGCTCATGAGGCGCGAGGCGCTGTCCAGCACATCCGCCCATTCGCCCTCCATGAACTTTCCGGAGAGGCGCCCGGCCGGCAGGGAGAACTCGAAGCGGCTCACGTCCAGCCGGTCCAGGATGTCCTCAACGTCTTCCCGAACCACCGGAACCAGCCCCGGTTCCAGGCCGAGCATGCCGCCCATGTACTCTCCCAGACGAGGGGCCCGTGGGCCGTTCCCGCTGCTCAGTACCGCCAGCACGTTCCGTTTCAGGAAGGCAAAGTACGTGGTCTCCAGAAGACGGTCTCCGGCATCCAAGGGGAGGGGTTTCCGGCGCCCGGCGCTGTCCCCCACGGACGGCAGGTTCCCGCCGCGCACGCGGTCCAGGAGCATCACCGGGACTGGCGCGACGGCGGCCGCCTGGGCGAGCAGCACCGTTCCGTCCGCGCAGCGGAAGTGGCGGTCCACGCCGTGGTTTTCCGCGTCACGGAGCACCTCCGCCACGCGGCGCGCCGGAAACGGCGCCGACAGTTCATCGCCGTTCAACTGGCCTATCCGCCAGAACTGCACGCTCCGTTTCACCTAGCCCACCACCCTGCTCCCCATCTGCCTCACGCCCTCTCCAAACCCCGCTGCTGCCAAAGGTACGCCGGGGCACCGACAATCACACCGCCGTCGGGCATTCCGAATCCCCGCCCGCGCGAACTGGCAGCAGATGCCCTTTGAGGACCCTGCAGAGGGCATCTACTGCCAGTTCGTGAGCGGCCGCGGAGCGTTTTCGAAAACAACTGTTGCCCAATTGGCAACTCTGGGGAGTATCCTTTTCACTGTGACCCACGAAACACTGGACGCCGGGCCGGAGCTGCCCGCCGAAGCGATCGATGCCATCGAGAGGGCTGCAACCGCCGCCCACCGCCACGAGGAACTCTTCTCGGAGCGCGCCGCCAACATCAAGCAGTCAGCCGTGCGGGATGTCTTCGACATCTCCATGCGGCCGGGCCTCGTGTCCCTTGCCGGCGGAAACCCCTACCTGCAGTCCCTCCCGCTGGAAAAGCTGGGCCAGACCGCGGCGCGGATCATCGCCGAAGAAGGCATGGCCGCCCTGCAGTACGGCGGCGGCCAGGGCACGGCGGAACTGCGCGCCCAGGTCTGCGAGATCATGGCAGCCGAAGGCATCACCGACGCCCGGCCGGAAAATGTCGTTATCACGGCGGGCTCCCAGTCCGCGCAGGACGTCGCCACCAAGGTCTTCTGCGATCCCGGGGATGTGGTCCTGGTGGAAAACCCCACGTACGTTGGCGCCTTGAACACCTTCGAGGCCTACCAGGTCCAGGTGGAGACCGTGTCCATGGACGGCGACGGCCTGGTGCCGGAGATCCTTGAGGCCCGAATTCAGGAGCTTCAGGCGCAGGGCAAGAACATCAAGTTCCTCTACACCATCCCCAACTTCAACAACCCTTCGGGCATCACCCTGGCGCAGGAGCGCCGCCAGCGCATCGTCGATATATGCCGCAAATCGAATATTCTGGTGCTCGAGGACAACCCCTACGGCCTGCTGCGATTCGACGGCCGGCCGCTGGCCCCGATGCGGGCCGCCAACGCCCACGACGTGATCTACATGGGTTCCTTCTCCAAGATCTTCGCCCCGGGGCTCCGGATCGGCTGGGCCCTCGTTCCGGAACACCTGCAGCGGCGCTTCTACCTGGCGTCCGAAGCCGTGACCCTGTGCCCGCCAACGCTCAACCAGATGCTCATCTCGGCCTACCTGCGTGACTACGACTGGCGGGGCCAGATCGATACGTACCGGGCGCTGTACCAGGAACGCTGCGAGGCCCTGCTCGCCGCCTTGGACGAGCACATGCCCGCGGGCCTGAGCTGGACACGGCCCGACGGCGGCTTCTTCGTCTGGGTGACGCTGCCCGAGGGCGTGGACACCTACCCGCTGCTCCAGAAGGCGATCGACGCCGGCGTTGTGTTCATCCCGGGAGCGGCCTTCACGCCGTCGGACGGTCCGTCCAACAAGCTGCGTTTGGCGTTCAGCGCCGTCCCTCCGGATACTATTGCCGAAGGCGTCCGGAGACTCGCGAAAGTACTCGCGGACGCAGTTGAAAACAGATCCAGCAAAGGAGCAGGTGTATGAGCGGTGTAGTCCTCGTCGGTGTCGACGGCAGCCAGACGGCCCGCCGGGCGGCTGAATCGGCCAAACGGCTGGCGACGGCCCTGGCGGCCGAACTGCGCGTCGTCACGGCTTTTGAGAGCGACCGCGTTGAAATCGTGGAGAGCGGCGCCGACAAGTGGGTTCTCTCCGACGCGGATGCCGCGGAGAAGGTTGCGCGCACCATCGCGGGCGAACTCGCATCGGAGCAACTGCAGACCAGTTACGGCGCCGTCCGCGGCAAGGCCGGCGAAGCCCTGGTCAAGGAAGCAGAGCGCGTGGATGCGCAGCTGATCGTGGTGGGCAACCGCCGCATGCAGGGCCTCGGCCGCATCCTGGGCAGCGTGGCGAACACCGTGGCGCACAACGCGCCCTGCGATGTCTACATCGCCAAGACGGACGAACCCGCCTAAGGCAGGCCCCCGCGCACGGAGCCGGCCGGTTCCCTGGTGAAAATCCAGGAACCGGCCGGCTTTTTCGTTGCCGGCCGGCTTATTTCGTCACGCAGGGATCCTCCGTCAGCACGCCGGGTATGACGCGCCGCACTGCCGCCCTTGACGGGAATCACGCGGCCTGGTGGGCGGTCTCACCCTCTTTCCGGCGGGTCCGCGCGGACCCCGCCGATAAAATTGAGGAAGGCACCCGAAGGCGCGAGCCGCCCACCACAAACGACCTCCAGGACCCTAACTTGCTTACTCTGCAGCCGCGCCAGCGCGTCGGGCACGACATCCTCCTCGCCCGCCACGGAAACCACATCAGCTCCATGCGCCTCGACCGCAGCAACGACCGCGTCGTAGCCATCCTCGCCGACGGAACCACCGACAGCGCCCCGAACCTGATCTCGCCGCTGCTCGAGATGCCGGAAACCCTCCGCAGCGTGCTGCGCTCCGACTGGCGCGCCCTGGTCATGGGGTCCGCGATGATGCTGGCCATTGGCCTGCTGGCCGGAGCGGTGGCCATCGGCCTGCTCGGCAACATGAGCGAAGAGCAGCTGGCCCAGCTCGCCTACACCAGCTCGGTGTACTGAGCCGAGATACGCACAACGGAAAGAGCCCGACCGCGCCGGATGGCGCCGTCGGGCTCTTTGCCGTTTGAGGCCCCTCCGGGGCCCGGGGACCCCGCTAGTCCAGCAGCAGCGCGGGCTCCTCGAGGATGGCGGCGACGTCGGCCATGAAGCGGGCGGACAGGTCGCCGTCCACCACGCGGTGGTCGAAGGACCCGCCCAGGGTGGTGATCCAGCGCGGAATGACCTCGCCATCGAGCACCCAGGGCTTCTGCTTGATGGTGCCGAAGGCGACGATCGCCACCTCGCCGGGGTTGATGATAGGCGTACCGGTGTCGATGCCCAGGGCGCCGATGTTGGTGATGGTCAGGGTGCCGCCCTGCATCTGCGCGGGCTGGGTCTTGCCGGCGCGAGCCGTTGTGGCGAGCTCGTTCAGGGCCAGGGCAAGTTCCTTGAGGGAGAGGTCCTGGGCGTCTTTGATGTTCGGCACCATGAGCCCCCGCGGGGTGGCGGCCGCGATGCCGAGGTTCATGAAGTGCTTGACCTGGATTTCGGCACCGCCCTTGCCGTCCGCGTCCTCCACCCAGCTGGCGTTGACACTGGGGTTGCGGGCAGCGGCCCAGATGACGGCCTTGGCCAGGATCAGCAGCGGGGACACCTTGATGCCCTCGAAGTCGCGGGAAGCCTTCAGCCGCTTGACGAATTCCATGGTGCGGCTGGCGTCCACGTCCACGAAGATGCTCACGTGCGGGGCGGTGAAGGCGGAGTCCACCATGGCCTTGGCGGTGGCCTTGCGGACACCCTTGACGGGGATCCGCTCCACGCGTTGCTCCTGCGGCTTGCGGGAAGCGCCCCAGAAGGAGTCCGCCTGGTCCAGTTCGGCGTCGCGCTGCGCCTGGTAGCTGACGAGGTCCTCGCGGGTCACCTCGCCGCGGGCGCCGGTTGCGGTGACGTCGGCAAGGTCGATGCCGAGGTCGCGGGCGATCTTGCGCACCGGTGGCTTCGCCAGCACGCGGCTGACAATGCCACTGACCGTTGCACCCAGGGTGCCGCCGAGGCCGGCGGCGGCCTGCGCACCGTTTTCGGCCGCTGCCGCGGGGGCTGGTTGGGCGGAAGCCGCTGCCGAGGGGGTTGGCCTCACCGGGGCAGGGGCTGCTGCCGGGGCCGGTGCTGCCTGGACGGGCGCCGGAGCAGGGGCTGACGGAGCCGCAGCGGAGGGCGCGGTCCGGCGCGGGCGGCGCCTGACGGCGTCGGCCTTCGGACCGGAACCGACCAGCGGACCGCCGGCCGGGCCGGAGTCGGAGGTACCGGCGTCGGTGGTGTCCTGGGACAGCTTGCCGTACATCGGGGTTTCTGGTGCTGAGGGCTCGACGGCGGCGGGAGCCGCCGGGGCGGGCGCCCCGCCGGCGGCTTCGGCGGCTCCGTCGGATATGCCGATGATTGGCGTGCCGACCTCCACCGTGATGCCCTCGGCCACGAGGAGCTCGGACACCGTGCCGGCATAAGGCGACGGCAGTTCCACGAGGGACTTGGCCGTTTCGATCTCGCAGATGACATCGTTGATGGCCACGGAATCGCCAGGCTTGACCTTCCACGAGACGATCTCGGCCTCGGTCAGGCCCTCGCCGACATCCGGGAGGTTGAATTTCTTAACAGTCACTTCGGTCCTTACGTTTCAGCAGGCGGCCCGCAGGGGCTCGGCGCAGGCAGGAGCGGCTAGTAGGCCAGCGAACGGTCCAGGGCTTCGAGGATCTTGTCGATGTCCGGCAAGTAGTCCTCCTCCACCTTGGCCACGGGATAGGGCATGTGGAAGCCGCCCACGCGGATGACCGGCGCCTCGAGGTGCAGGAACGCGCGTTCGCTGATCCGGGCCGCGATTTCGCCGCCGATGCCGCCGAACGTCGGTGCCTCGTGGGCCACGATCAGGCGCCCGGTCTTCCGCACCGATGCCTCGACGGTGTCGAAGTCGATCGGTGAGATCGAGCGCAGGTCGATGACCTCGATGCTGTGCCCGTCCTCCGCGGCCGCGGAGGCGGCGGCGAGCGCGACGGGTACGAGGGGGCCGTACGCCACGATCGTGGCGTCGCTGCCTTCGCGCAGGACGTGCGCCTTGAACGGGTCCGACGCCGGGCCCGGGTTCTCGGTGTCGACCTCGCCCTTGAGCCAGTAGCGGCGCTTGGGTTCGAAAAAGATCACGGGGTCAGTGCATTCCACGGCCTGCTGGATCATCCAGTAGGCGTCGTGGGCGTTGGACGGGGTGATGATCCGCAGGCCGGCGGTGTGGGCGAAGAGCGCCTCCGGGGATTCGGAGTGGTGCTCGATCGAACCGATGCCGCCGCCGTAGGGAATGCGGATGACCACCGGCACCGTGAGCCTGCCGCTGCTGCGGAAGTGCATCTTAGCCAGCTGGGTGGTGATCTGGTTGAAGGCCGGGAAGACGAAACCGTCGAACTGGATCTCGCAGATGGGGCGGTAGCCTCGCAGGGCCAGTCCGATCGCGGTGCCGACGATACCGGATTCGGCGAGCGGGCTGTCCACCACCCGGTCCGGGCCGAAGTCCTTAAGGAGCCCGTCCGTGACGCGGTAGACGCCGCCCAGGGCGCCGATGTCCTCGCCCATGAGCAGGGACTTGGCGTTGTTGCTGAGGGTTGCGCGGAGGCCTTCGTTGATGGCCTTGGCTACGGTCATGGTGGCCATCAGTGACCGGCCTCCTCTTCGCTTTCGAAACCTGACTCGTACTCCCGGAACCACGCCTGCTCCTCGGCCACCAAGGGGTGCGCCTCGGCGTAGACGCCGGCGAAGGCATCGTGGATGTCGGGGGCCTGCAGGGCCAGTGCGGTGCTGCGGACGTAGGCGGCCAGTTCGTCGCCGTCCTGCTTGACCTGCTCGAAGAAGGCGTCGTCGGCCAAGCCCTCCGCACGGAGGTACTTTTCCAGCCGGTCCAGGGGATCCTTGCTCCGCCACTCGTTCTCTTCGGCCGACAGGCGGTACTTGGTGGGGTCATCGGCGGTGGTGTGCGCACCGACGCGGTAGGTGTGGGCTTCGATCAGCACCGGGCCGCGACCTTCGCGCGCGTGCTCCAGGGCCCATTCGGTGACGGCGTGGACCGCAATGACGTCGTTGCCGTCCACCCGGATGCCTGGGAAACCGTAGCCCTTGGCCCGGTTGAAGAGCGGAATCTTGGTCTGCACTTCGGTGGGGACCGAAATGGCCCAGTGGTTGTTCTGGCAGAAGAACACCACGGGAGCGTTGTAGGAGGCGGCGAACACCATGGATTCGTGGACGTCGCCTTCGGAGCTGGCGCCGTCGCCGAAATAGGAGATCACGGCGGCCTTGGGCTCATTGGATTCGGCGGAGTCCGCGAGCTTCTGGTCACGCTGGATGCCCATGGCGTAGCCCACCGAATGCAGCGTCTGCGCGGCGAGCACCAGGGTGTAGAGGTGGAAGTTGTTCTCCTTGGGGTCCCAGCCGCCGTTGGAGATGCCGCGGAAGAGCTTCAGCAGTTCGGAGAGGTCCACATTCCGGGTCAGGGCCACACCGTGCTCCCGGTAGGTGGGAAAGATGTAGTCCTGCGGCTGGCTGGCCCGGCCGGAGCCGATCTGCGCGGCTTCCTGACCGGTGAGGGGAACCCAGAGGGCCAATTCGCCTTGCCGCTGCAGGGCGGTGGCTTCCTGGTCGAAGCGGCGGATCTTGGCCATGTCCGCGTAGAAACCGCGGAGCTGCTCCGGTTCCAGCCGCTTGGCGTAATCCGAAAACACCGGATCAGTGCCGAGCGTGCCGTCCGGCCCGAGCAATTGGACCATCCCCGTTGCGGGGTCGCCGGACTCCATCCCTTCCGGGATGTGCTGTCCGGTCCCGTTGATACGGGGGGTGGGCAATTGGGTTGAGCCCATTCCGTCTCCTTTGCCTGCCGCAGCCGACGCTGAGCATTTTTCGCTGATATATTCCTTTTGGGGAATGTATTCCTCAAATGGAATATTTGGCTTTCGCCCCTTACTTTATCCTCAGTAAGGGACCCAAAGACATTTGTGAATCCCTACAAAGGCCGTGGCGGGTTTGTATAACCCGCACAGAGTTCGAGGAACCGGGTGTTCGCCTCGACCTCTCCGATGCTGACCCGGACACCCTCATTGGCGAAGGCGCGGACCGACAGTGCGCGCTCCCCGGCCAGTTCCGCGAACCCCGCACTGTGCTCACCCAGGTTGAGCCAGACGAAGTTCCCCTGGGCTTCCGGAACAAACCAGCCCAGTTCCCGCAGGCCTGCCACGACGCGTTCGCGTTCGTCCACCAAGCCCTGCACCCTCTCGATCACCTCGTCGAAGTGCCCCAGGGACGTCACGGCGGCACGTTCGGCGATCTGCGACACCGCGAATGGTGTGGCCGCAACCCGTAGGTACTGCGTGATGTCGTGGCCGGCGACGCTGTAACCCACGCGGAGCCCGGCGAGGCCGTGAGCCTTGGAGAAGGTGCGCAGAACCACGACGTTCGGGTATTTGCGGTACAACTGGAGGCCGTCCACCGCCTCCGGGTCGCGGACGAATTCCTGGTACGCCTCGTCGATGACCACCACGACGCCGGACGGGACGGACTGGATGAAGCGTTCCGTTTCCTCCGCGGTGAGGATGGGGCCGGTGGGGTTGTTCGGGGTGCAGAGCAGGATGACTTTGGTACGCACGGTGACGGCGGCGGCCATGGCCTCGAGGTCGTGGCGCCCATCCGGCATCAGCGGAATCCGTACGCTTTCGGCCCCGGCAAGACCGACGCAGATGGGGTAGGCCTCGAAAGACCGCCATGCGTAAATCACTTCGTCAGCCTTGCCGTCGGCGTTCTGCCCGGCGAAGGCGGCGAGGATCTGGTTCAGGGCTCCCAGGCTTCCGGCGCCGGTGACAACATCGTCGGCGGGGACCCCGAGGAAATCCGCAAGCGCGTTCCGCAGCTTGGTGGCAAGCGGGTCAGGGTAGCGGTTGATGTCGCTCTGATCGGCGATGGCCTCCAGGACCGCGGGAAGGGGAGGCAACGGATTCTCGTTCGAAGACAGCTTGTAGCTGGTCAGGCCCTCAATCACAGCAGGCGGTTTTCCAGCCGCGTACTTGGGGAGGTTGTCGACGACCGGCCGGGGCCGGACGCCCTCCGGTGCGATGTCGGAAGAAGTCATGGTTCCAAGCGTACTGGTCCCGGTTTTTGGCCCCGCTGCGGACACTCCTTGCTGTCCTGTGTGAAAGCATGGGCGCATGGGTGCATTCATCGTCCGTGTCCTGATCAACGGCCTGGCTCTTTGGGTGGCCGGCTGGATTCTTCCCGGCTTGGACATCTCCACCGCGGCCACAAGCAACGCCGTCAACAATGCCGGCATCACGCAGGGCGGTGAAACTTTGGGCATTGTGCTTGCCTATTTGTTCATCGGCCTGATTTTCGGAATCGTCAATGCCTTTGTGCGGCCGCTCGTGAAGCTGCTGTCCCTGCCGATCACCATCTTGACGCTGGGCCTGTTCACGATCATCATCAACGCCGCGATGCTCTACCTCACTGCGTGGCTCAGCAGCTACACGCCGGTGCATCTGACCATCGATTCCTTCTTCTGGACCGCGGTCCTCGCCGCGATCATCATCAGCGTCATTTCCCTGGTGGCCAGCTGGATCCCGGGAGCCCGCCGCCGCTGACTGCGGCCGGGAGTCGGCGTCCGCGCCGCTGTTCATTCTCAGCGCCACCCCGCTTCGGAGCGGTTCTCCGGGGCACGGGGACGCACACGTTCCGCTGGCGCTGGAGTGGGCATCGATTCGCGGGTGAGCTTGAACCTGGTCACCGTCATCCTGGGCGCGTTGGACCCGGCCACCGCCGCTCCGCCCGCCCCGAGGGCGCCCGCCAGCGCGGCGGTGGACGCCGTAAGCGACGGCTCACTGCTCGCGGCAACGAGTTCCGCTCCTTCCGCATAATTCTTCAGCTTGTGCCCCGGCCCCAGGCCCGGGTCTTCCCCTTCGACGGTCCGGACCGGGTTGTTGAGCGTCACCGTCACCCGGTCCTTGGTGTCGGCATTGGGCGCGCCGTCGCAGCCCGGAACCCAGTCCTGGCTGTGCTCCAGGTGCAGGCTGCTGATCCCCGGCTCGGGCTTGATGCCGCCGACCGGGGAACCCGCCGTGAAGACGTATTTGAGGTCGAACTCGGCGAGGAACGCCTTGTTGGCCGCCAGGTTCATCGCGTGAACCCCGCCCTGGCTGTGTCCCACTGCCACGACATTTTCGCCGGCTTCCGCCCCCGCCTCCCTGAGGGCCTTCCGGATGGCCGGTGTGAGGTAGGCGGAGTCGTAGGCAAGGGCATCGACGATCCCGCCCTCGTCGATCGGATTGCTTCCGCCCGGCGGATCCCCCTTCTGCGTTCCGGGAATTACCACCACCCATGCGCTTTTCGTGCCCCCGCCCTCGTCCTGCGGCACCTTGATGACGGCGATTTCCCCCTCTCCCCCGCTGTGCAACGGTTCGGCCCGGCGAATCAGGCCCGGCAGAGAAGTATCGATGGGTTCTTCGGTGGTCGACACCTTCTGCACGGTGACGGGGCGCGGTTTCAGGTGCGCCATCCCTGGCACCTCCACCATGGCCCGGAGGATCGCGCGAACGTCGGTCTGGCCGGCCAGCACACCGGTCAGTGTCCCGAGCAGGGAGCCCGGGACTGCGGCCCCGAGGAGGGAACCGACCATCAGCGGGAGCTGGGCCACCAGCTGCTCGGCACGGTCCCGGTCGCCCGGCTGTGTCCCGGCAAGACCTCCTTGGCCCAGCCGCACACCCATCTCCAGCAGGGGCGGATGCAGGAGCCCCGCCCGGAGCGTGATCGCGTTCAAGGCCTCGGTGTACTCGTATTCGCGGTAGCTCGCCCGGACCTGCTCGCCGGTTGCACGGATCGCGTCACGGACCTGTCCGGCCCCCTGAGCGCCATCGTTGATGGCGGCCAGTGCCGGGCCGCCGCTGGTGAAGGTCCGTAGTTCCGTGAGGAAGAGTTCGCGGCGGACAGCATCGATTTCCGTGACGGTGGCATCCAACTCCCGGACGACACCGTCCAAGGCGTTGGCCCCTGCCAGGAGTTCTTCGAACTGGAAGCTGATCCCGCCCACACCACCGCGGACCCCCATGACGCCGTCCGGCGCCGGCTCCACAGGCAGAATCGCGCCGTCGCCGTGGGTGCGCGCCCCCGGCATCAGAAGCCGTTTCCCGCGGCCAGCGCCGCCTGGTGCATGAGCAACGCCGAAGCCTCCCGCAAGGCATCACGTGCCCTCCGCAGCTCGGCCACGCGGCGGACGAGGGCGTTGCGGTAGGCCCGGCCCGCCGGGGATTGCCACTGCCCCATCTGCACCTGCGCAAGCCGGGCCAGGGCAGCGTCCGCTTCGTCCGCGCAGCGCGCCACCCGTGTGGCCAGCTGTTGGACTCCGGCGCCGCCGGAAGAGCCCTGCCACAGCTCGTAACGGGTTTCCGCTGACGCCAAACCAGGATTCCCCATCTTTGTCTCCTTCACGTTTTCGGAAGCGGGCAGCCCGCCCTGGTGCACCGAAGCTACGGCCACGCACCCTGGGTGCGGAACCGCCGTCGGGCGCTATGTGGACAAACCGCCGGCAGGACGGCTGTGGAGGACAGGCCGCAGCGGTATTCACATAGCGGGGTCGGCTTAAGGCGCCGGCTGGAGTTCATGAAAGAATTGGCCCATGCCTGAAACCGCCGCCGCTGTTACCCGTACGCCCTCCGGACGCCTGGCCCTCGCCGCGTCGCCGGAGCAGATCGCCCTCGGCCCCCTGGACGGCCGTTACCAGTCCGCCATCGCACCGCTGGTCGATTACCTGTCCGAGGCCGCCCTTAACCGCGACCGCGTGGCCGTCGAGGTCGAATGGCTCATCCACCTGACCAGCAACAGCGTGCTGCCGGGCGCCGGCCCCCTGACCGCCGAACAGCAGGACAAGCTGCGCGGCATCGTCACCGAATTCGACGCCGCCGCCGTGGCCGAGTTGGCCGAGATCGAGGCCGTCACGGTGCACGACGTCAAAGCCGTGGAGTACTACATCAGCCGCCGCCTTCCGGCCATCGGCATCGAGAACCTGACCGCGATGGTGCACTTCGGCTGCACCTCCGAAGACATCAACAACCTGTCCTACGCCCTGGGCATCAAGGGCGCCGTGGAGGACGTCTGGCTGCCGGCCGCCCGTGCGCTGGTGCAGCAGATCGAAGGCATGGCCGAAGAAAACCGCGCCGTGCCGATGCTCTCCCGCACCCACGGACAGCCCGCCACCCCCACCACGCTGGGCAAGGAACTGGCCGTGATCGCGCACCGCCTGGGCCGCCAGCTGGACCGCATCGCCAAGACCGAATACCTGGGCAAGATCAACGGTGCCACCGGCACCTACGCCGCGCACGTCGCCTCCGTTCCCGGCGCCGACTGGCAGGCCGTCTCCAAGTCCTTCGTCGAGGGCCTGGGCCTGACCTGGAACCCGCTCACCACGCAGATCGAAAGCCACGACTGGCAGGCCGAGCTGTACTCCGACATGGCACGCTTCAACCGGATCCTGCACAACGTCTGCACGGACATCTGGAGCTACATCTCCATCGGCTACTTCCGCCAGATTCCGGTCGCCGGTGCCACGGGTTCGTCCACCATGCCGCACAAGGTCAACCCCATCCGCTTCGAAAACGCCGAGGCGAACCTGGAAATCTCCAACGGCCTGCTGGACACCCTCGCCGCCACGCTGGTCACCTCCCGCTGGCAGCGCGACCTCACGGACTCCTCCTCGCAGCGCAACATCGGCGTGGCGTTCGGTCACTCCCTGCTGGCCATTTCAAACGTCGCCAAGGGCCTGAAGGCACTCGACGTCGCGGGAGACGTCCTCGCCGGCGACCTCGACACCAACTGGGAAGTCCTGGGCGAGGCCATCCAGATGGTGATGCGCGCCGAGGCGATCGCCGGCGTCGCAGGCATGGAAAACCCCTACGAACGCCTCAAGGACCTCACCCGCGGCCACCGCGTGGACGCCGATCGCATGCAGGAATTCGTCTCCGGCCTGGGCCTGTCGGCAGACGCCGAAGCACGCCTGCTGGCGCTCACCCCCGGCAGCTACACCGGTATCGCGGACGAACTGGTGGACCACCTCAAGTAGGACGCAGCCGCGGAAGCGGCAGCCGCTCACGGGCGGCATCACGACGGCGGCGGGCCGGGACACAGCCTCACCAACAGGGGCGTCCCGGCCCGCCGCCGTCGTTCCCGCCTGGGTCGTCGCTCCCGTCTGGGCTGTTCCCGCGATCGTTTTCTGCCGGGATGTCCGGCCCGGCGAGTAAGGTGCCAGCATGAGGCTTTTGCTTATCCGTCACGGCCAGACTCCCGGCAACGTCCTGGGCCAGCTGGACACCGCGTTTCCCGGCCCCGGGCTGACCGGGCTCGGCGAGCGCCAGGCCGCCGCCCTCCCGGAAGCCCTGGCGGACGAAGCCATCGAGGCCATCTACACCTCAACCCTCCTCCGCACCCAGGTCACTGCCGCACCGCTGGCCAAGGCGCTCGGCCTGGAACCGGACGTCCTGGACGGCGTCCACGAGATCGAAGCCGGGGCCCTGGAGAAGAAGACGGACCACGAATCGCACATGCGGTACATGGGCACGGTGTTCGCCTGGTGCGACGGGAACCTGGATGTGCGCATGCCGGGCGCGTTCACCGGCCATGACTTCTTCGACCGCTTCGACGCCTCCGTAAACAAGGTGGCCGCGGCAGGCCATTCGACGGCGGTGATCGTCAGCCACGGTGCCGCCATCCGCTGCTGGGCCGGTCGGCGGGCCGAGGACATCGACACCCTCTTCGCTGAAACCCACCAACTGCCCAACACCGGGATCGTGGTGCTGGAAGGCGATCCCGACGCCGGCTGGAGCGTACTGCACTGGGACCGGATCCCCGTGGGCGGCCTCGCCCTGGCCGATCCGACGGCGGAAGACCCCACCGGCGAAGCGCTCTAACCCTCGGAAACCCGCGGCCCGGACGCGGTCCACCGCCAGTTCTCCGGACCCTTACGCACAGGAAACACGGCGGTAACCGCTGCTTTCTAGGCTTGATCTGCATAACCCCTCCGGCGAAAGAGGTAGCGATGCAGACCAACCCGCGGCTCAACATCCGTCAGGTCAGCTGGGCAAACCCCGTGGGCGCAGATCTGCGCGCGGCCCAGCAGTCCGAACTGGATTCCCGTTTCGGCACGTCCGATCACGAACCCGGCCCGGCGCCGTCGGAGGCCGATACAGCGGTCTTCGTGGTGGCGTACGAGAAGTGTTCCGGACAGCCGCTGGGCTGCGGCGGGCTGCGGATCGTGGACGACCGCACCGTGGAGATCAAGCGGCTGTACGTGGTCCCTTACGCGCGGGGGTCCAGGGTGGCCAGTTCCATCCTGGCCAGCCTGGAAGGCCTGGCGCATTCGAGGGGGTACCAGGTGATCACGGCAGAGGCGGGCTCGGCGCAGACAGACGGCCGCAGCTTCTATGAAAGCTCGGGCTTCGAACCGGTCGCCAACTTCGGGCCGTACATCGGCCTCAGCGGATCCCAGTGCTACTCCAAGGCCCTCGATTCCCACAGCGCAGCGCATACCGCCATGGCCTGATGGCTTAATGTTCGGCGCAATGCACGCCGCCGCGGGTGCTGCGGGCAGCGGCTCGGATAATCTCGCCCTATGGAAAAAGCAGACATCACGTTCCGGACCCGCAAATGGGTGCGCCCGGAGGACCTGAACGCCAACGGCACACTGTTCGGTGGAAGCCTGCTGAAGTGGATCGACGAGGAAGCGGCGATCTACGCGATCATCCAGCTGGGCAACGGCCGTGCCGTCACCAAGTACATCTCCGAGATCAACTTCGTGAGCTCGGCGGTGCAGGGGGACCTGATCGAACTGGGCATCACCGCCACCCGGTTCGGCCGGACCTCGCTGACCATGCGCGCCGAAGTGCGGAACATGATCACGCGCCGCAGCATCCTGACCATCGAGGAACTCGTCTTCGTGAACCTGGGCGAGGACGGCACCCCCCAGCCGCACGGCTACACGGAAATCACCTACGATCGTGACCGCATCCCGGCCCACCACCTGACCCAGACCCTCCAGCAGGACTGAACCCGCCGGCGTCGTTCCGGCCGTCAGTCCGTGCGGCTAAGATGCAGCGCATGGAGCTGAGTGCAGTGGCCGCGGAACTTTACGCGCTGCTGCCCGCCGAATTCATTGCTGCCCGCGGGGCGCGTGCGAAGGAGGCGAAGGCTTCCGGGGACGCGGAGCTGGCTGCCCGGATCGGCCGGTTGCCGAAACCCACGGCCACAGCCTGGGCCATCAACCTGCTCGCGCGCAGCGGCGCCCCGGAACTGGAGGAACTGCTGGGGCTGGGCGCAGCGCTGCGGGAGGCCCAGGCCGGGCTCGATCCGGCGCGGCTGCGGGAACTCGGGCAGCAGCGCTCCCGCCTGCTGGCTGCCGCGGCCGGGAAGGCTGACGAACTTGCCACCGGGCTCGGGGTCCGGCTGAGCGGCGCCGCGGCGGGTGATGTCACCGTGACGCTGCGCGCGGCGCTCGGTGATTCCGACGCCGCCGCCGCCATCCGGAGCGGCGTGCTGGTGCGGGGGCTGTCCGGTGACGGCGTGGACGCGGTGGACTTGTCAGGTGCGCTGGCGGTTGCGGGTAGTACGGTTCCCGCCGCGCCTGCCGCGCCGCGCGGGAAACCGCAGAAAAAGGACGACGGCGACAAAGCGGCCCGCGAGAGCCTGCAGGCGAAGGCCGAGGACGCCGAGCGCGCGGCCGGGCAGGCGGAAGCGGAATTCGCGGAAGCCGAACAAGCGCTGGCAGAGGCCACGCTCCGGCGTCGGAAGCTCCAGGCGGCGCTGAAGGAAACCCGCGAGCGGCTTTCGTCCCTCGAGGAGGAACTGGCGACAGCCGAGCAGGACGCGCGCCGGGCCGGCCGCACCGCCGAAGCGGCGGAAAGGCTGGCGGCGCAGAAACGCCGCATCGCCGGACAGGCCCGCCGCTGGCTGGAACGCTACTCGGGCCGCGACGGGGGCTGAGCACTTGATGGCGGCACAGGCGGGGCGTAGAACGTAAGCATGAACGACGTCAACGCGTGGATGGACAAGTACATCGCCGCCTGGACCTCGAACGACCCCGACGACATCCGCGCCCTGTTCACCGAAGACGCTGTCTACGCCACCCGGCCGGACAGCGATTCACCGTGGCGCGGACATAACGAAATCGTGGACGGCTGGACCGACGCCGGCGATATGCCGCATGCCTGGGCCTTCGAGTGGACCCTGCTCGGGCAGGACGGCAATCTGGCCTTCGTGCAGGGCCTTACCACCTACTTCAACGGCCAGCCCACCTACGACAACCTCTGGGTGATCCGCTTCGCGCCGGACGGCCGCGCCTCGGAATTCACCGAGTGGTACATGGCCCGGAAGGGGCCTGCAGAGGCCGGCACGGCGGAGGCTCATGCGGCCGAGGCCGGAACGGCGGAAGGCTAGGCGCACCCTTCCGAATACCGCCCACTCACAGCGGAAAAACCCGCGTAAAGGTTTCGTTAAGACCCCCTCCCGGCGCGATCCGGCGGTGTTAGGCTCCGTGAGCGCTCGGCACAGGAACCCGCCGGCGTCGTACGGCCAGCGGAGGGAAGCACTGATGTCGAGAGCACGGAAGCCGGCATCGGAACGCCCGCGGAATGGACTAATCCGGGACAGGAGCGCGGCGGACGCGGTTCCCCGGGCGAAGAAGGAAAGCGCGATCGCCCGCGCGCTGCTGCACCCCGTCCGTTCCCTGCCCTTGGCGTTCCTGGTGGTGATCCTGATCGGCGCGGCGTTGCTGATGCTGCCGTTCTCCCGGACTGACCTGAGCGTCGACCCCGGCCTCGCTCCCCTGTTCACGGCCGTGTCCGCCGTCTGTGTCACCGGCCTGGTCACCGTGGACACGGCCACTTTCTGGACCCCGTTCGGGCACGTGGTAATCCTGGGCCTCATCCAAGTGGGCGGCTTCGGGATCATGACGCTCGCCACCCTGTTGGCTTTGGTTGTCCGGAAGAGCCTTGGTCTCCGCGGCCAGCTGGTGGCGCAGTCCGAAACCCACACCCTGAATTTCGGTGACGTCCGGGCGGTGCTGTTCCGCGTCGCGAGGATCATGCTCACCGTGGAAGGTGCCACGGCCGCCGTGCTGTCCGCCCGGTTCTGGCTCGCCTACGACCAGAACCCCGGGGTCGCCCTCTGGCACGGGGTCTTCCACGCGGTGTCCGCCTTCAACAACGCCGGGTTCGCGCTCTACAGCGACAACCTCGTAGGCTTCGCGGAAGACCCCTGGATCCTCGTGCCCCTCTGCCTGGCCGTGATCACCGGCGGGCTCGGTTTCCCCGTGATCATCCAGCTCATCAAGGGCATCCGGCTCAAGGACTGGACCGTCCACCTCCGGCTGACCGTCTTCGGCACGGTGGCATTCCTGCTGCTGGGCTTCGCCGCTTTCGCCGCCTTCGAGTGGAACCGGCCCGAAACCCTGGGGCCGCTGAGCACCGGCGGGAAGTTCCTGGGCGCTTTCGCTGGCAGCGTCTTCCCGCGCACGGCCGGCTTCAACAGCATCGACTACGGGGCGGCGTCGTCGGACACCCTCATGGTGACCGACATCCTGATGTTCATCGGCGGCGGAAGCGCCGGCACCGCGGGCGGCATCAAGATCACCACGTTCCTGGTCCTCGGCTTCGCGATCTGGAACGAGATCAGGGGCCGCGAACAGGTGACCATCGCCCACCGCTCCATCAGCCCCACTGTGCAGCGCCAGGCCCTGACGGTGGCCCTGCTCGGCGTCGCCGCGGTGATCGGCGGGACCCTGCTGATGCTCCTGCTGACCGATTACAGCCTGGAGAAGGTCCTGTTCGAATCGATCTCGGCCTTCGCGACGGTTGGGGTGAGCACGGGCATCACCTACCACCTGCCCGAGGCCGCCCAGTGGGTGCTGATGGCCCTCATGTTCACGGGCCGCCTGGGCTCGGTCACCCTGGCCTCGGCCCTGGCGTTGTCCTCGCACCCCCGGTTGTTCAGGCTGCCGGAGGAGCGGCCGATCATCGGGTAGGGGCTCAGTAACTTGGCCGCGCTCCGCCGTCGTACTCCTCGTCCGGACCGGGAGCCGGCACGAACTTTGCCGCCAGGGTCTCGCTCCCCCGGGCCAGCATCGCGACGTCGGCGCCCACCAGCACAAAGGAGGCTCCGGCGTCGAGATACGCTTTCGCCGTCGCTTCGTTGAAGGCGTTGACGCCGGCTGGTTTGCCGGCCGCTTTGGCGGCGTCGAGGCAGTGTTCGACGGCGGCCCGCACCTTGGGGTGTTCCTGTTCGCCGAGCAGCCCCATGGAGGCAGCGAGGTCCGACGGTCCGAGGAAAACGGCGTCGACGCCGTCGACCGCGAGGATCTCCTCCACCGCGGCAACCGCCGCGGTGGACTCGATTTGGACCGTCACGCTGACCGTCTCCGAAGCGCGGGCGAGGTAGTCCGGGATCCTGTTCCAGCGCGAGGCGCGGGCCAGCGCCGAGCCGACGCCGCGGACACCATGCGGCGGGTAGCGGACAGCGGCGACGGCGGCACGCGCCTCCGCGGCCGAATTGACCATCGGAATGAGCAGGTTCTGCACACCCAGGTCCAGGTACTGCTTGAGCAGGACGGTGTCGTTGACGGGCGGGCGCACCACGGCCTGGACCGGGTAGCCGTGAACCGTCTGCAGCTGCGCCAGGATGGACTCGAGCCCGTTGGGGCTGTGTTCGGCGTCGATCAGCAGCCAATCCAGGCCGGACCCGGCGCAGATCTCGGCGACCAGGGGGCTGCCGGAGCAGATCCACATCCCGGCCAGCGGCCGGTCCGCGGCGGTTAGGGCCTCGGCGAAGGTCGGTTCTACACGAATCGGCATGTGATGGCTCCCAGCGGTCCGTAATCGGCGTGGACGGTGTCCCCTTTGTACACCCAGAGCGGGCGGGTGAAGGAGCCGGCCAGGATGATCTCCCCTGCCTTGAGGCCGTCGCCGTGCGGGGCGATCTTGTTGGCCAGCCAGTGCACCCCGGCGGCGGGGTGGTCCAGCACGCCGGCCGCGACGCCGGTTTCCTCGACGGTCTGGTTCTTGTACAGGATCGCGGAGACCCAGCGGAGGTCGACGGCGTCGGGCCGCACGGGGCGTCCGCCCACCACCATGGCGCCCATGGCGGCGTTGTCCGCGATGGTGTCCACGATGGTCCGGCCCTCCATCTCGATCCTCGAATCCAGGATCTCGAGGGCCGGAACCACGTAGTCGGTGGCATTCAGGACGTCGAAGAGGGAGCAGCCGGGGCCGGTGAGGTCGTTCTTCAGTACGAAGGCCAGCTCGACCTCCACCCGGGGGTGGGTGTAGCGGTCCCATTCCACGGAGCAGCCGGTTTCCAGGACCATGTCATCGAAGATGGCGCCGTAATCCGGCTCGGTGATGCCGGTGGCCGCCTGCATGGCCTTGGACGTGAGGCCGATCTTCCGGCCCACCAGCGTCCGGCCGGCGTCCTCGTTCCGGCGCCGCCAGAGCTGCTGCACGGCGTAGGAATCCTCCACCGTCATCTCCGGGTAGCGCGCGGTCAGCCGCGGAACCGGGGTCCGGTTCCGGCCGGCCTCCACCAGCTCGTCCGCTATGGCCTCGATCGTTGTCGCATCCAGCATGCCGTTCCTTCCACCCGTCCCCTCCGACGCCGCCCCTTTCGGGGGCGGTCTTCCTTCGCGCAGCCCTCGCTGGCAGCCTAGACCTGTGCTCCGAGCTTGAAGCCTTCGACGCCGGAACCCGGCGCGCCGTCGTCGTCCTTACGTGTGTAGGAAAAGCCGTCGGCACCCACGGTGACGGCCATTTCGGAGGCGTCGGTGCGTTCGATGACCGGCTGCGGGTTGCCGTCCAGGTCCAGCACCAGGGAAGCCTCGGTGTACCAGGACGGGACCACCGGGTTGCCCCACCAGTCGCGGCGCTGGTTGTCATGCACGTCCCAGGTGACGGTGGGGTTGTCCGGGTCGCCGGTGTAGTAGTCCTGTGTGTAGATCTCCACACGGTGGCCGTCCGGGTCCAGGATGTACAGGTAGAAGGCGTTGGAGACGCCGTGCCGGCCGGGGCCGCGTTCGATCCGGTCACTGATGCGCAGGGCGCCCATCTTGTCGCAGATCTGGATGATGTTGTGCTTCTCGTGCGTGGAGAACGCGATGTGGTGCAGGCGCGGGCCGTTGCCGCCGGTCAGGGCGGTGTCGTGCACGGTCTGCTTGCGGTGCATCCACGCGGCGTACGTGACGCCGTCGGAATCCTTGATGTCCTCGGAGACGCGGAAGCCGAGGTCCTCCAGGTACTTGCGGCCGCGCGGGACGTCCGGGGTGACCTGGTTGAAGTGGTCCAGGCGGACCAGCTCGCCGGCGGAGTAGAGGTCGTAGCGCTGGGTGAGGCGTTCGACGTGCTCCACCTCGTAGAAGAACTCGTAGGGGAAGCCCAGCGGGTCCTCGACCCGGACGGAGTCGCCCACGCCCTTGGTGAAGCCTTCCTTGCGGCGCTCCACCCGGCAGCCGAGCTCCTTGTAGTAGGCCTCGGCGGCGTCCACCTCGGCCGGCGACTTCACCCGGTACGCGAACGCGGCCGCCGCGGCGACGGGGCCCTTGCGGAGCACCAGGTTGTGGTGGATGAACTCCTCGAAGGAGCGCAGGTAGATGGTGTTCTCGTCCTCTTCGGTCACGTGCAGGCCCAGCAGGTCCACGTAGAATGCGCGGGACTTGGCGAGGTCGGTGACCACGAGTTCCAGGTAGGCGCAGCGGACGATGTCCGGGGCCGGGACCGAAGGCTTGGGGATGACGTTGTTCATGATGGTCTCTCTTCGTTGAAAGGTCGGGAGGTTAGGCGCCGGAGCTGTGTCTAGGCGCCGAACTTAGGCGTGTGGACGGAGCCGAGGGTGATGTGCACGGCCTGCTGGTCGGTGTAGAAATCGATGGAGCGGTAGCCGCCTTCGTGGCCGAGGCCCGAGGCCTTGACCCCGCCGAACGGGGTGCGCAGGTCGCGGACGTTGTGGCTGTTCAGCCACACCATGCCGGCCTCGACGTTCTGGGAGAAGTTGTGGGCGCGGGTGAGGTTCTGGGTCCAGATGTAGGCCGCCAGGCCGTACTTGGTGTTGTTCGCCAGGGCGAGGGCTTCGTCGTCGTTCTCGAACGGGGTGATTGCCACGACCGGACCGAAGATTTCCTCCTGGAAGATCCGCGCGTCGGGCGCGACGTCGGCAAACACCGTGGGTGCGATGTAGTTGCCTTCCGGGAGGTGATCGGGGCGGCCGCCGCCGGCCAGGAGCCGGCCTTCGGACTTGCCGATCTCCACGTAGGAGGCCACCTTTTCGTAGTGCTCCGGGTGGACCAGGGCGCCCACCTGGGTCTTGGGGTCGTGCGGGTCGCCGACGACGATGTTCTTGGCGCGGGCGGCGTACTTGTCGCAGAACTCGTCGTAGATGGCGCGCTCCACCAGGATCCGGGAGCCGGCGGTGCAGCGTTCGCCGTTGAGGGAGAAGACGCCGAACAGGGCGGAGTCGATCGCGGCGTCGAGGTCAGCGTCGGCGAACACCACGCACGGCGACTTGCCGCCGAGCTCCATGGACAGGCCCTTGAGGTTGGCGGCCGCGTTGCGGAAGATCGTCTGGCCCGTGGTGGTCTCGCCCGTGAAGGAAATCAGCGGCACGTCCGGGTGCTTCACGAGGGCGTCGCCGGCTTCTTCGCCAAGGCCGTTGACAAGGTTGAACACGCCGTCCGGCAGGCCGGCGTCCTTGAAGATCTGCGCCCACAGCGACGCCGAAAGCGGGGTGAACTCGGCCGGCTTGAGGACCACGGTGTTGCCGGTGGCCAGGGCCGGGGCGAGCTTCCAGGACTCAAGCATGAACGGGGTGTTCCAGGGGGTGATCAGGCCGGCGACGCCGATCGGCTTGCGGTTCACGTAGTTGATCTGCGAACCGGGGACCTTCATGGCGTCGTCGAACTGGGCCACGATCAGGTCCGCAAAGAAGCGGAAGTTCTCGGCGGCGCGCAGGGCCTGACCCTTGGCCTGGGTGATCGGCAGGCCAGTATCGAAGGTTTCGAGCTCAGCGAGGCGGTCCTCCTGGGCTTCGACGGCGTCGGCGATCTTGTTGAGCACGCGGGCCCGTTCGCGGGGCTTCATCTTCGGCCACGGGCCGTTGACGAAGGCTTCGCGGGCGGCGGCGACGGCAAGGTCGATGTCTTCCTTTTGGCCTGCCGCGGCGGTGGCGTAGTTCTTGTTGGACACCGGGTCCAGGACGTCGAAGGTCTTGCCGCCCACGGAGTCGACGAACTCGCCGTTGATGAAGTGCTGGATGTGGGTGGGCAGGTTTTCGGGAACGTAGTGGGTGCTGGTTTCTACGGAGGTCGTCATCGTTGAAGTCCTAACTACTGCTTGGCTTGGGAGAGGTACGCGTCGAGAGTGGCGGCGCGGTGTTGGCGAGCGGCTTTTTCGATGGTGTCGGCGTCGGCTCCGGTTTCGATGAGCCGGAGCAGGTTCTCGTGCTCCTCGACCGAGTCGCGGGCGCGGCCAGGGACGAAGCGGAAGGTGGAGGAGCGCAGCGAGGCGAGCCGGTTCCAACCGCGGTGGACGAGGTCGAGGATGTGCGGGTTGGGGCAGCGTTCGAAGAGGACGCTGTGGAAGTCCTGGTTGAGCTGGGTGAAGCGGACGGGGTCGAAGTGTTCCAGGCAGTCGCGCATCTCTTCGTTGACCGCGCGCGCCCGGGCAATGTCCGCGGCACCGATCAGCGGCGCGGACAACGCCGTCGCCGCCCCTTCGATGATGCTCAGGGTCTGCATCGTGTAGAGGTACTCGGTGGGGTCGATCCCGGACACGGTGGCGCCGACGTTCCGTTCAAAGGTCACCAACCCTTCGGCTTCGAGGCGGCGGATGGCCTCCCGGACGGGAACCACGCTGAAGCCCAGGTCCTCGGCGATCTTGGCCAGCACCAGGCGGTACCCGGGGGTGTAGGCGCCTTCCACGATCCGGGCCTTCACCGCTTCGTAGGCCTGCTGGGACTTGCTGCCCGTGACGGTTTCAGTCATTCTCCTTGCCCCATTCCTCGTACTTGGCGCGCCATTCGGCGTTCATCGGGAAGAGGCCGTCCACGCTGTGGCCCTGCTCGACCATCTTGAAGATGAACTCTTCCTCGCGCTCCTGGGCGATGCACTCGTCCACCAGTTCCGCGGCGATTCCCGGCGGAATCACCAGGATGCCGTCCGAGTCGGCCACGATGATGTCGCCCGGCTGCACCGTGGTGCCGCCGCAGGCGATGGTGACGTCGGTGTCCCAAGGGACGTGCCGGCGGCCGAGCACCGCCGGATGCCGGCTGGCGAAATAGGTGGGGATCTCCAGCCCGGCGACGGCCGAGTAGTCCCGCACGCCGCCGTCGGTGATGATCGCCGCGGCGCCGCGCACCTGGGCGCGCAGCGCCAGGATGTCCCCCACGGTGCCTGTGCCCTTTTCGCCGCGGGCCTCCATGACCAGGATTTCGCCCTCGTTGACCGATTCGACGGCGCGTTTCTGGGCGTTGAAACCGCCGCCGTGGGTCTTGAACAGGTCCTCGCGGTTGGGCACGTAGCGGAGCGTCCGGGCCAGGCCGACGACCCGGCGGTCCGGGCGGGTGGCCTGCAGTCCGTCGATGCTGACGTTGTTCAACCCGCGCTTGCGCAGCTGGGAGGACAGGGTGGCCGTGGCGACGGACTCGAGCTTCTTCTTCAGCTCCGGATCGAGCCCCGGCTTCGCAAGCGGCGCCAGTCCGGCTGCTTCGCGCGAACCGTACGCCTCCTCCCGCTGCGTGTCATCGGACTTGGGCTGCGCGCCGAAGGCGGCGAACGGCGTCGTGCCTTCCACGACGGCGGTGGCCAGACGGCCGCTGCTGAGCTCACCGCCGGTGACCTCGACCTCGACGACGTCCCCCGGCACCGCGACGGATGCGCCGGCGGGGGTGCCGGTGAGGATGATGTCGCCTTCCTCGAGGGTGAGCAGTTGGGAGAGGTCCGCCACGAGCCGGGCGAACGGGAAGAGGAGGTCCGCGGTGGTGTCGTCCTGGACCAGTTCGCCGTTGTGCCAGGTGCGGATCCGCAGAGCGGCGGGGTCGACGGCGGCGGCCGGGATGAGTCCGGGACCCACCGGGGTGAAGCCATCCCCGCCCTTGGAGCGGAGGTTGGAGCCCTTGTCCGCGTAGCGGAGGTCGTAGACACCGAGGTCGTTGCTGGCGGTGACCCATTCGACGTGGCCCCAGGCATCATCCGGGCTGACGCGGCGGACGCTCTTGCCAATGATGAGGGCGATTTCGCCTTCGTAGCCCAGCAGTTCGCAGCCTGCGGGACGCTCCACGGTGCCGGGGTTTTCCGCTGAACCCAAGGCCAGCGACGACGCCGGCTTGAGGAAGTACGACGGCTGCTCCGGCGTGCGCCCACGCTGCGCCGCACGGCTCGGGTAGTTGATGTGGACCGCGATCACCTTGCGCGTCCGGGCCAGCAGCTCCGGGCTGAGTTCTTGCAGCGACACAGCGTCTCCTCGTCGTCGAGCATCCATCAGGTACGAAATCGTATACGAAAACTATGCCGCGGAGTGTGAGCTGCGTCAACCCCTGCATACGGATTCGTTGACGCGCCACGCCTTCCCGGGCATCGTTGTCCGTGGCCGGCAAACAAACGGGGGAAAGGTATCGCATTGAGCCTGAGGGGTTTCAGCACGATCAGTTTTTGGGCCGACGACGTCGAGGCCGCCGCGGCCTGGTACCAGGACTTCCTGGGGTTTGAGCCTTATTTCAGGCGGCCCGGGCCCGATGGCCGCCTTGCGTACGCGGAGTTCCGGGTGGGTGACTACCAGCACGAGCTGGGCATCATCAGCAACCGCTTCCGGCCGCCGGCCGAGTCCGCAAACCCGCCGGGCGGGGCGATCATGTACTGGCACGTCGACGGACTCGAAGCGACCATGGAGAGGCTGCTCGCAATGGGCGCCACGGAGCACCAGCCGGTCACGCCGCGCGGCGACTCCGGCTTCGTCACAGCCTCGGTGGTGGACCCGTTCGGGAATGTCCTGGGCGTGATGAGCAACCCGCATTACCTCGAAATCCTTGCCGCCAAGCAGGCCTGACATGGGCACGCAGGCCCAGCCGCTCGCGTTCCGGGACGGTTCCGAATGGGAAGCCTGGCTGGAGGCGAACCATGCCACCGAGGGCGAGGCCTGGCTGCTTATCGGGAAGAAGAACTCCGGAGCACCCCTGCTGGCCATTGAAGATGCCCTGGACGGGGCTCTGTGTTTCGGCTGGATCGACGGCCAGCGCAAGGGTTTCGATGAGTCTTCGTTTCTCCAGCGCTATTCGAAACGCAGCAGCCGCAGCTCCTGGTCGCGGGTGAATGTCGGCAAGGCGGAGGCGCTGATCGCCTCCGGGCGCATGCAGCCGGGTGGTTTCGCCCAAATCGAGGCAGCCAAGGCCGACGGGCGGTGGGAGGCGGCCTACGAATCCCAGCGCACCACGGAAATCCCCGACGACGCCACTGCGGCAATCGCCGCCGACCCGGCCGCCGCCGTCGCCTTCGAACAACTCGGCCGCACCGCGCGGTACGCCCTCATCCTGCCGCTCCTCAAGGCGCGCACACCGGAGTCACGCGCGAAACTCCTGGCCGGCGTCGTGCGGAAACTGGCGGCCGGGGCGTGACGACATCCGGACAGCTAACTGCCCTCCATCGGGGAAGGCACGGGCTCCGGGAAGGATTCGCCGCGTGAATCCATAAGGCTGGGAAGGGCGGCCAAAGACTCTGCGTGGCTGGCTCCCGCGGCCTGCAACAGGTCAACCATCAGGGGCCGGAACGTCATGACCAGGGCCTGCCCGTCCAGGGTTGTCGCCCCGAATCGGGCAGGGTCGAGTTCAGCGCCCAGTTTCGTCAACCGGTCCAGCGCCTGTGAAACTTTCTCCGCCCCCAACTGCCGGTCCCGTTCCCAAAACCCGTCCGCCAGGACCGTCACCGCCCGGGCCACACGCTTCAGAAAGGCAGAGAGGCGGAGCGTGCCCTGGTCCGGGAGCGCCACCGCATTGATGGCATGCGTGAGGCGCCGGGTGAAGACCCGGCTGTTGCGGAGCGCCAGGTCCAGCTTTTCCACCGCTGCCTGGGACGTCCGGAGATTTTCCCGGTGCCGCCAGTGCAGCGGGGAGATCGTGGCGGTTTCCAGCGCACGACCCAAGGCTTCATTGGCCTCCGCAACAACGGCCTCGCCATGACGTGCGCGGATCAGGGCGTGCCATGCCAGGGCCGAGTCGTTCAGGTCGAGTGCCCGGGACGCGCCGTAGAGAACCGCAGAGATTTCATAGGCCAGCTTCCGCGTGGCCTTCCGCGGCCTCCTCAGGCCCCTCTGCGGTGCGACGATCGTGATGACCCAAGCAGCAGCCCCGCCGACCAGCGCGTCGGTGACGGTCGGCAGGAAGGACCCGGGCGATGAAGGGATCATGGCGACCAAAGCAGCCTGGATGGCCATCTGGGTGGCGAAGACCGCGCTCTTGTTCAGGAACCTGGCGATCAGCACGGCGACAAAAACGATCAAAACCGCCTGGACCGGACCGGATCCCAGCACGCCTGTGAGAAAGACGCCCGCCGCCACCCCAAGCGCGCAACCCACGGCAACCTCCAGGGCCCGGCGCGTGCGCCAGTCAGCGGAGAACTGAAGGGTAAGGAGGGCGGCGATCGCCGCGAATACCGGATTCGCATGCCCAAGGACCCACTCCGCAAACACATACGCCGCAACCGCGCAGAAGGCCATCCTGAAAGCCTCGCCGGCTGAGGACTTGCAGCGGTGGAACCCCGCGCGTACGTACGCCAACAAGGGGCTGAACATGGAGACCGCTTTCTTCCTGCCCGCCATGCGGCGCACGCCGGGGAACGGCGGCACCGACGAGCTGGCCCTACAGTTGCGGACCGGCGCCAGAAAACATACCGGGGAATCGTTTCGCGCTCGTTGCGGGGCGGTTAACCCCGAAGGCGGTTGCAGTCCCCGGTCCGCTAGGTCAGTGCTCCGGCCACCTTGTCCGCGGCAGCTTGCAGTCTCGCAGCGAGGGAACCTGCGTCTTCGGCCTTGACCCGCTGGCTGGGGCCGTTCAGGGCGAGCACCCCGAGCAGCTTCCCTGCCGAATCCCGCACCGGGCAGGCGACGACGTAGAGGCCTTCCTCGAGTTCGTCGTCGAGGATAGCGAAACCTTTTTCACGCACGCGGCGAAGCTCTTTGAGCAGGGCGCTGCGGCTGGTAATGGTCTTTGGCGTGTACGATTCAAGCCGCTTCGGGAGCGAAGCGAGAACCTGCTCGTCACTCCGTTCGGCCAGAATCACTTTGCCGGCAGCGCTGGCGTGCATCGGGTACGAGCCGCCCACCCACATATGCGAGGCATTCAGAAAACGGGAGGGCGAGGCCTCCGCGACTACGTCGTAGCTGGTTTCTCCGGTAGGCATCATGAACGTGAGGGTTTCGCCGAAGGTCGCGGCATACTCGTCCAGGATCGGCTGCACCCTGGGAACCAGCCCGGAATAGGGATCGGCAAGGCGTCCGAGCCGAGCCATCTGCCATCCGAGCGCGTAGCGGTTATCCGAACGGGCCACGAAGCCGGTCTGCTCCAGGCTCAAAAGCAGGCGAAACGCCGTGGGCCGCGTAATTCCCACCGCCTGCGCCAGTTCCGTGACCGTGATTCCCTGCCGGTGCCGCCCGAGCTCGCCCAGGATGACCGTCGCTTTGACCACGGACTTGTTGATCAGGCCCGCATGTTCTTCCGTGACTTGCCCATCGCCGCCCGTTGCCATGACCGCTCCCGCTCCGTGCCGAGGTGAATCAGCAACTTCAATTCCCAAATGCCACACCAATCGTAGGCATCCCCGTGCCCGGACCTGTTAGCCGACAACCCTCGGGCCGCATCGCCGAAATACGGCAGCGGTCGCAAATACCGTGAGACTGGCCAGCGCGGCGACGCTGATGGCGGCGAGAAAGCCGCCCCCGGGAGCGTGGTCACCGCCGTGAGTTGCGAAAGCCACATTCTGCTGGATCACCTCCGGCCCACCGAAACCGCGAGCCCGGAAATCCGCGAGTGCCGGGCCGGCAACCCGAGGGTGATCCAGCAGAATGTCGCCGGGCTTGAGATCGAACACGGTTTGAGTCCGTGCGCCCGGGAGTAGCCTGTGCCCATGGCACCCCGCTTCGTCCGTCCCGCGCTGCCGGCCCGGGTTTTCCGCGGCGACGACGGCGAGCCCATCCCTTACGGCGAGCGCTGGGGTGAGGACGGGCCGCCGTCGGAGGCGTACAGCAGGGTCAGCCACCCCGAACGGTTCGCCCCGCTACACGCGGTGGCCGACGCGGTCATCGACTACCTCGCCAAGACCTTCGACGCCGACGTCGACTCCACGCTGTCTCATGCCGACGATTTGGTGCGGCAAGGCATCACCGCCGTCCGCGCCGTCCGGATAGTCCCGCGGGATCCCGATGCCGCGCCGCTGACTTTTGTATTCACGGACTTTCCCGGGCTCGCGGTCCACGCCGGAACGCTGCACGACTTCGTCTACCCGGAGTGTGGCTGCGATGCCTGTGACGAAACGGCAGGTTGCGAAGCAGAGGAGTTGGAGCGCCTCATCCAAGGCGTCACATCCGGCGGCTACAGCGAATGGGTGGGCAGCAAGGGCGACGTCGGCATGAGGCTGGCATTTGATGACGGCTCGCAAAGCGGCAGTGGCAACCACGGTCCAGTCCCGCAGGACCGCCTCGACAACGCCCGTGCGCGGCTGGCCAGGCTTCCCGATGGTTGGGCGCCGTGGCCGCTGCGGGCCAACTAAAGCCTGGCAACCACGCGGCGTTGCGCGCTGGATCCGGGCCCCACTCGCGCAACATTCTGCTGGATCACCCCCGCCGAGCACGTCGCCGAGCCCGGAAAGCCGCGGGCGGACCGGCGGGGCCTGCGAGTGATCCAGCAGTATGTGCGCGCCCCCGAGCGCACCCCCAACCACCCACACCTTGTCAGCCACGTCACACCGCGGTACAGTCTTGAGCAAGATTCGAGTTCAAATAAAGAACTATGTGTTCTATATTAGAACAACCCACAAAGAAGTGAGGACCTCCCGTGCAGTTCCACCACCACGGATACGTATCAGGCGACCCGCGGGTCCAGCCGGCTGCCGGCGTCGGATTGAACCGCCCCGAAGAACTCCCGGACGAAGTGGACGTGCTCATCGTGGGCACCGGCCCCGCCGGCATGCTCGCCGCGGCGCAGCTCTCCCAGTTCCCGGACGTCATCACCCGCGTCATCGAGCGCCGTCCGGGCCGCCTCGCGATCGGCCAGGCCGACGGCATCCAGGCCCGCAGCGTCGAAACCTTCCAGGCCTTCGGCTTCGCCGAGCGGATCACCGCCGAGGCCTACCGAATCACCGAGATGGCCTTCTGGAAGCCGGACCCCGCGGACCCGTCGAAGATCCACCGGGCCGCCCGCGCCGTCGACGATCCCACCGGCATCAGCGAGTTCCCGCACCTGATCGTGAACCAGGCCCGCGTGCTGGACTACTTCGCCGAGTACATGGCCAACTCCCCCAGCCGGATGAAGCCCGACTACGGTTACGAGTTCCGCGGCCTGAAAGTGGACGACGACGGCGAGTACCCCGTTTCCGTGACGCTCCTCCACACCGCGGGTCCGCTGGAAGGGCAGGAGCGCACCGTCCGCGCCAAGTACGTGGTGGGTGCCGACGGCGCACGCAGCAAGGTCCGCGAATCGATCGGCTGCACCATGGCAGGCGACCAGGCCAACCACGCGTGGGGTGTCATGGACGTCCTGGCCGTGACCGATTTCCCGGATATCCGCACCAAGTGCGCCATCCAAGCCGAGAGCGGCAGCATCCTGCTGATCCCCCGCGAGGGCGGCCACCTCTTCCGCATGTACGTGGACCTGGGCGAGGCCGGCCAGGACCACGCGGTGCGGCAGACCACCATCGAACAGATCATCGCCAAGGCCAACGAGATCCTGCACCCCTACACCCTGGACGTGCGCAACGTTGCCTGGCACAGCGTCTACGAGGTGGGCCACCGCCTCACAGACCGCTTCGACGACGTCCTGCCCGAACACCTCGGCAGCCGCACCCCGCGCGTCTTCATCACCGGTGACGCCTGCCACACGCACAGCGCCAAGGCCGGCCAGGGCATGAACGTCTCCATGCAGGACGGGTTCAACATCGGCTGGAAGCTCGGGCATGTGCTGGAGGGCCGCAGTCCGGAAAGCCTGCTCTCCACCTACTCGGCCGAACGCCAAGTGGTGGCGAAGAACCTCATCGACTTCGACAAGGAATGGTCGTCCATGATGGCCAAGAAGCCCGAGGAGTTCGACGACCCCTCGGAGCTCGAGGAGTTCTACGTCCGCACCGCCGAGTTCCCCGCCGGGTTCATGACCCAGTACACGCCGTCGCTGATTGTCGGCGAGGCCACGCACCAGGACCTCGCCAGCGGCTTCACCATCGGCAAGCGCTTCAAGTCGGCCCCCGTGGCCCGCGTCTGCGACACCAACCCGATGCACCTCGGCCATCACGCCAAGGCGGACGGCCGCTGGCGGATCTACGTGTTCGCCGACGCCGCGGAAGCCGGCGCGGCCGGCCCGGTGGCGGACTTCGCCGAGTGGATCGCGACGGCGCCGGACTCGCCGCTGGCCGCGACGCCGTCGGACGCTGACCCCGACGCATGGTTTGACCTCAAGGTTATTTACCAGCAGCCGCACACCGGCGTGGACATCGGCCGCGTGCCGGCGGTGTTCAAGCCCACCGTGGGCCCGTTCCGGCTCACCGACTACGAAAAGATCTACGCCACCGACCCCAAATCGGACATCTTCGAGCTCCGCGGCCTGGACCGCGGGGGCGTCGTGGTGGTGGTCCGCCCGGACCAGTATGTCGCCAACGTGCTGCCGTTGAGCGCGACGGCGGAACTCGCCGCGTTCTTCGCGCCGCTCCTGTCCGGCCACAAAGTTCGCGGCAGCCGGCTCCCGGCTTAGGAGCCGCGCAGGGCCGGACCGCCGGAGCGTGGTTGTCCGGCCCTGCCGCGCGGGCCAGAATGCATGAATGGACGCGGTCATGGTTTCGGGCCTCAGGATCAGCTGCCGGTCGAGGAGGTGGAGCGTCGGATCCAGCGGGTCCGGGAGGATGTCACGGCCGCTCCCAGCCAATGGTTGCCAAACTACCTGTCCGGGATGCTGACCGCGTCTGCGCCGCCTTGGTTGGTCGAACAGACCCTCTCCCTGATGTCCGATATCCGCCCGCAAGCCAACCTGACAATGCTCCGGGCGATGGCGAATGCTGACCTGCGCGGCGTTCTCCCGGACATCGACGTGCCCACCGTAGTGCTGCACGGCGAACTGGACGCGCGATCCCCGCTGGAAGTGGGGCGGGAACTGAACGCTAGAATGCCTGCGTCGGAGCTTGTGGTCCTCCCGGGTGTCGGGCACTTGAGCAACTTGGAGGCCGCTGATGCCTTCAACCGCGAGGTGAGGAACTTTCTTCGTCGGGTGGGTCAGCGACGCGGAGCTCACGGGAGCTGAGGTTACTTCAAGTATTTACGCCCCGGCCGGAAGACGAGGTAAAGCAGGCGAACGGTCAGTCCCAGAGCGACTGCGGCAAGAACTGAGTGGAAGACCACGGAGAAGATCGCGTCATCGCGGGAGTAGGGATCCACGCTGAAAACCAGGCGCACCCATACGGGGGACTCCACCTGGCCAGTCATCCACTGCACGGCATTGAACAGCGTCCATCCGGCGAACGCGGTGAAAAGCAGGCTCCCGCCGAGCATCGCGACAGCAGGCAAAACATCCACCAAGGACTTGTACCGTCCGACGTGCTTCAGCGGGCGCCTCCGGATCCGGGGCCTGCGGTAGCTCGGCGAATCAAAGCTGCGGTCATCCACGTACGGCACGTACTTTTCGGGCTCGCCAAGGATTTCCCGGCGGATCTCGGCGAGCATGCGCTCGTTCCGCTCTACAACCCACGAACCGAGCCCGCCACGGATCCCGAAGAAGGCGGCGATGGGCGTCGTCCGGAACCGTTCTTCGTCGTCGTACCAGACGAGTTGCGCATCCAGGCTCACCTCGGACACCGAGGAGCGCGGCACGGTGCGGTCCCGGAAGAAACCGAGAACCGTCACCTCGGTATCGGACAACCGCACGCCCAGATGCCAGCTCCGCCAGCTGATCCAGAGGAACACACCGACAATTACCGCCAGCGCTGCGACATCCAAGGGATTGGGTTCCGCCGCCACGAGCGCCGGGCCAAACTCAGTCCAAAGGGAGACCAGGCAAACTAGGACAAACGCAAACATCGCGATTCTCGTAATGAACAGGGGCCGGAATACCCGCGTGCTTCCCGCCATCGCTCCCCTTTTTCTGTCCTGCGCCTGCCGAGAATACTAACCGCGGCCAAGGCAGCTCGCGCGCAGGGGTACCGTCACACTCGCCGGGCTTGCACCGCGGGCTTGGCAGAATGGGGCGTATGACCCTCACGACGTTTGCCCTCGTCCGCCACGGCCAGACCGACTGGAACGCGCAGCGCCGGCTGCAGGGATCCACCGACATTCCGCTGAACGAAATCGGCCGCGGCCAGGCCCGTGACGCCGTCGCGGCCCTGGCCGGATACGAGTGGGACACCGTGGTGTCCTCGCCGCTGAGCCGCGCCGCGGAAACCGCTGATGTCATCGCCGCGGGGCTCGGGCTGAGCGTGGCCCGCCGCCTCCCGGGGCTGATCGAGCGCGGGTACGGCAAGGCCGAAGGCCTGCAGGCCGGTCCGGAACTGGATGCCGTGCGCATCCCCGGCGGTTTCGAAGGAGCCGAGAGTGAAGAGTCGACGGCGGCCCGCGGCCTGGGTGCCTTGGAGGACCTCGCGGAGGAGTTCCGCGGCCGCCGCGTCCTGGTGGTGGCCCATGGCACCCTCATCCGGCTGGCGCTGGACCGCGCCACGGGCCGGACCCTCCCGAGCGTCGAAAACGCCGCCCTCAACCTGGTGCACCACCACCCGGTGGACGGCTGGGAACTGGAGTTCTTCAACGGCGAGAGGCTGCTGGCCGGCGTCGAGGTCTAGAACTCCCTAGTGCCCCATCCTGGCGGCCAGCCGCGCAATGGCGTCTTCCGGCGTCGGGACCGGTCCGAAAAGCCGGGCCTGGCTGCTGGTGTCGGCCACGTACCTGCCGGTGTCGAACCAGGTTGCCATGGCCGCCATGTCCTTCATGAGCGGCATAAACCTGCCCGTGATTTTTCCGACGACACGGAGCACCGAGGTGGGCATGGACATGACCTTGATGTCCTTGTCCGTGTGCACTGATGCCAGTTTCGCGGCCTCCAGGATGCTCACGGGGCGGCTCCAGCCGATGTCGACACGCTCGCCCTCGGCGACGTCCGCGTCCACGGCGTCGGCGAGGTACCCGGCAAGGTCGCTGGTCAGGACGAAGCTCAGCGGCGCGCCCTTCGAGCCGAACCACATGATGCGGCCTTTCTCGAACGGGTCGCCCATCTGCGTGACCATGTCGAAGAAGGCTCCCGGGCGTATGGCGACGAAGGGGACGCCAAGCTCCTCGAGCTTGTCCTCGGCGAGTTTCTTGTGCCAGAAATGCGGAACGTGCGGCGTCTGGTCGCAGGTGAGGATGCTGATCAGCACGACGCGCGGAACCCCGGCGAGGTTGGCGGCCACGGCGAAATTGGCATAGCCGAATGTGTCGATCGCCTCGGCGTTGCGGTCGTTCCGGGTGTAGCCGGCCGCCGTCGAGATGACCGCCGCGACGCCGGTCATCGCCGTGACGAGGGAACCGGCGTCGAGCATGTCCCCACGCGCAATCTCCACGCCTTTGGCTTCCAGCTTTCCCGCGTCCGACTTGGGACGAACCAGGGCCCGGACCCGCTTCCCGCGGCTGAGCAGCTCGTCCACCACCTGGCCGCCAAGGTAGCCGGTTGCTCCAACTACGAGGACAGGCTGTTCTTCAGTCATGGCTTCTCCCGGGTTTGTGCGTCATCCCAGTCGTAGCACGGACCTCAGCGTGTCGATAGGGCTTACTCGCTAGGGGTCTGTGTCGGGCCTACCGCAGGACCGAACTCAGCAGCAGGCTCGTTTCACTGTTCACCACGCCGTCAATCGAACGGATGCGGCCCAGGACGGCGTCGAAGGCGGGCAGGTCCTCGACGCGCAGTTCGGCCACGAGGTCCCAGCCGCCATTGGTGGTGTGCAGCGCGCTGATTTCGGGGAAGCCGCGGAGCTGCCGGATCACTTTGTCGGTGGAGCGGCCCTCCACAGCGATGAGGGAGACGGCACGGATGGTCAGCGGATCGAGTTCGTCGCGCACCCGCACCGAGAAGCCCACCACGGCACCCGAGGACACGAGCCGTTCAAGCCGGCTGTTCACGGTGGCCCGGGCCACGCCGAGTTCCCTGGCCAGCGCGGCCACCGGAGCGCGGCCGTCCCCGCGCAGCGCGGAAATCAACCGCCGGTCCAGGTCATCAAGCTCAGCCATCAACATAATGTAGGGCTGCGCCCAGCAATTCGCCTAGTTTCTGTTCAAAAGGTCGGCAATCCTGCCATTGAGCATGCAAACCGTCCCTCCGTACTGTGGCTCACAAGCAAATTGATGCCTACAGAATTGAGGACGCCATGGCGCGTTTTGTCGACGTTCGGAACATGGTCCGTTGGGTGGCCGAGCACGGCCCCGCACAGGTCATCGCCGGGATGATCGAGTACATCGAGGACGACTTCCGCCGCTGGGAGCAGTTCGACAAGTGCGCCCGCGTTGCCAGCCATACTCCGTTCGGCGTCATCGAACTGATGCCCACATCCGACCACGAAAGCTACGGCTTCAAGTACGTCAACGGCCACCCGGCCAACCCGGCCCGCGGTTTCCAGACCGTCACGGCCTTCGGAATGCTGGCCGACGTCCACAACGGCTACCCCACGTTCCTGGCCGAGATGACCGTCCTCACCGCCCTCCGCACCGCAGCGACGTCGGCGATGGTCGCCCGCCGCCTGGCCCGCCCGGACTCCCGCGTCATGGCCATGATCGGCACCGGCAGCCAGTCCGAGTTCCAGGCACTGGCGTTCCGCGGCGCGTTGGGCATCCGCGAGCTGCGAGTCTGGGACACGGATCCCGCGGCGGTCGCGAAGTTCCTCAAGAACGTCGAACCGCTGGGCTTCGAGGTCACCGTTGCCGCATCGGCCGCGGATGCCGTGGCCGGCGCCGACATCATCACCACCTGCACGGCCGACAAAGCCCAGGCCACGATCCTCACCGCGGAGCTGATCGGCGAAGGCGTTCACTTGAACGCGATCGGCGGCGACTGCCCCGGCAAGACCGAACTGGACCCGGCCATCCTGACCCGCGGCGCGGTGTTCGTTGAATTCACCCCGCAGACCCGGATCGAAGGCGAAATCCAGCAGCTGCCCGCCGGCTTCCCCGTGACCGAATTCCACGAGGTGCTGGCTGGCACCAAGCCGGGCCGGACCTCGCCGGAGCAGATCACGGTGTTCGATTCGGTGGGCTTCGCCGTCGAGGACTTCTCCGCGCTGCGCTACGTCCGGGACTCCGTTGCCGGCACAGCCTTCTTCGAGGAGATCGACCTCGTGGCCAACCCCGACGACCCCAAGGACCTGTTCGGTTTGGTCTCGGCGCTGGCGCCGGTGCTGTGACACTGGTGACCGCGTCCATTAACTTAGGGCGCGCCGACCTTAACTGAAGCGCCCGACGGCGACCTCCCGCCGTCGGGCGCTAAACGGGACGGGCGGACCTTATATTGTCAGACCCCACTGGCAGAGTTGATGCATGGACGGGATTGCTCAGCTCACGGCTCCGCGGACGGTGACGTCGGCAGCGGTGTTGCCTCTGCGCGGCCATTTGGCGGGCGGCCCGGCCCGGGGCGTGGAAGATGCGCTCGAACGGGCAGGCCAGGCGCTGGCATCGCTCCGCCTGGACGCCGCCGCAGAAGCACGCCTGTTCGGATTCACGGAAGCCGCGGATTTCGCAGGCAGGGTCGAGGAACTCTCGCGGGCGGTGGAGTACCTGCAGCTCGTCGCCGCCCACGCCGTGGAACGGACCCGGCATGAGGCCCGGAAGAAGAAGCCGTCGTCGGCGCCCGGCTGGCGCACCGGGTGGACGGAACCGGACGCTGGTTCCGGCGCTTCGATGCCGGCAGGCCGTTCTTTGGCCGAGGTCGCAGATGACGGGTACCGGAACGCAGCGGAGTTCCTGCGGGCCAGGCTGCGGATCAGCATCAGCGAAGCCCGGCGCCGGCTCGCGCTCGGCCCGGAGGTGTTGTCCAGCGCTGGCGTGGCCGGCCAGGACATTCCACCGCGGCGCGAAGTACTCGCCGCGGCCGTTGCCTCAGCGCGGGTGCCGTCCCGGTCCGCGACTGTCGTCAGCGCCACACTCGATAGTGTGCGCCACCTCATCGAAGAGGACGCAGTCAACCAACTAGAACAGGAACTGACCGCCGTGGCCGCCGAATCCGACCCCGATTTCCTCGTGAAAACGGCCAAACGCTGGACCGACGCGATCGACCAGGACGGCGCAGAACCCAGCGAGGAGGCACTGCGCCAACTCCAAGGCGCCTTCATCCGAAAGCCCCGGCACGGCCTGCGCCACCTGGAAATCTTCGCCACCGCCGAACAATTCGAAACACTCACCACGGTCATGAACGTTGCCGGCAACCCCCGGCTGCAGGACACCGCGGCCGGAACCCCGGAGCTGGATCGCCGCTCCCGCGCACAAAAGTTACTGGACGGCTTGGTCGGGGCCTGCGGTGTCGCCCTGACCACCGGCGAACTGCCGACTAACGGCGGCCTCCGGCCCCAGGTCATGGTGACCATCGGCTACCGGGACCTGCTCGGACAGCTCAACCACGCAGCCACGGCCCGCTCCCAAACGAGCCCGCGTACCAGCAGCGGTTCGGCAACGTTCCAGGGCCCGATCCATCCCAACATCATCCGCAAGATCGCCTGCGATGCGGACATCATTCCCGTCCTTCTCGGCACCAACTCCCGCGTTCTGGACATCGGCCGCACGAGCCGGATTTTTCCGCCCCACATCCGCAAAGCAATCACCGCAAGGGACCAAGGCTGCGCCTTCCCGGACTGCACCATGCCGGCGCCCTGGTGCGAGGCCCACCACATCAACTACTGGTCGCACGGCGGCGCTACCAGCACGGAGAACAGCACTTTGCTCTGCAGCCACCATCACCACGTCATCCACAAAGAACAGTGGAAAATCACGGTCAAGGCCGGCGCCCACTGGTTCATCCCGCCTCCGCACGTGGACCCCCACCAAACACCCCGGCGGAATCACCATCACATCCCTCTTAGGACATGAACACGGCGCAGGCGTCTCCACTGCCACATCCGGACGACCAGCGAAGCAGCGCCCGACCGTGGCTGGGCGCCACCAAGGTGACTGGCCGATGCCGTGCTGTCGCCGTCGGTCACTATGTCGCCTGCCGCCAGGGCCCGCGCCCGAACAACTACCGCCCCGGCCACCCCGTGTACGCCTCGGCGAGGTACGCCTGATCGCCTCGCCACCGGGACGTCGAGCCGGATGCCGCCGGACTTCTAGAAGAAGAATCGGTAGACCGTGAATACATAGACCAGCAGGATCATGTAGCCGGCGGCAAACAGAGTCTGATACGGCCACCGAGTCCTGCGGAGGTCCTGTTCGTTGACAGAATGGCTGCCCGTCGTTCCGGGCCGGATGCCTTGAACGGCACGGAGTTTTACTCGATAGACCGTCAGGGAAGCCAAGTGGAGCGCCGCGGCCGTGTAGGCAAGGACCGGAAGGCCTCGCCACCCTGTCACCGCCGGAAGAACGAGTTCGACGACGGCAGCGATGACAACGCCAAGCAATTGCAGACGTTGAAAGAACACGTCTGTCCGTGAGCCTTCCTTCACAGGAAAGCGGAATCTGCCAGCCGTGGCGAGAGAGGCTGCGATCAGGACGATCGAGAGCCAAATTAGGAAACGCCCCACCAGTTCCACACCAGGTCCCCTGTCTTCTTCACACCGCAGCGCAATTCTTCCTTCATTGGAGCCAGTCATCCATTTCACGGAGTGAGGGCCCAAGCATGTCCCGCATTCCGGAGCCGGGATCGCCCGGATCGGGGATCATCTCGACTGCACTAACAGCAATGAGATTTCGAACATCCTGGGGCCCCTCGTCAAAGGACTCTTCCAACCAGGCCCATGCGGATTCACAAACTGCTGGATTCAGGTAGTACTGCTCTACCAGCCACCTGACGAAATCCGACATCGCCAGGTGAGGAAGCATCTCATCGAAATTGTCTTCAAGATGCTCAGCCAGGACGGGGCCAAAGCCAGGGAACAACCCCACAAGGTCCAACATCACTGCTTCCGTTGCGTCACTCACGCAGCGCCCCCTGGAACGTCCGCCAACTCCGAGAAGAAGAGAGTCAGGTTACCCCTTATCGGGGCTTCCGGGGAGTCTGCGTTCAACCAGGGCTGCCGCCAGGGCCCGCGCCCGAACAACTACCGCCCCGGCCACCCCGTGTACGCCTCGGCGAGGTACGCCTGCCCATGCCGGGACGAGACCACCGAGCGCAATTCGCCCAGCTGTCGGGCGCGGCTGAAGTCGTCGGCGCCGGGAACAGTGTGCAGCATGGAGGTCATCCAGTAGGAGAAGTGCTGGGCCTTCCAGACCCGGTCCAGGGCGCGGTCGCTGTAGGAATCGAGCAGCCCGGTGGAACCGGAGCTGTAGAAGGATTCGAGGCCCTCGGCCAGGAGCCGGACATCGTTGATGGCCAGGTTGAGGCCCTTGGCGCCGGTGGGCGGGACGGTGTGCGCGGCGTCGCCCGCGAGGAAGAGGTTGCCGTGGCGCATCGGCGTGTGCACGAAGCTGCGGAATGGCAGCACCATTTTCTCCAGGACCGGCCCTTCCTTGAGCTCGAAGCCGTTGCCGTTGACGCGCTTGCGGAGCTCGGCCCAGATCCGCTCATCGTCCCAGTCGGCCGCATTCTCCGTGGGGTCGCACTGGAAGTACATCCGCTGCACGGTCTCGGAGCGCTGGCTGATGAGGGCGAAGCCGTGCTCGGAGTTGGCGTAGATGAGTTCCTCGGCGCTGCGCGGCGCCTCGGCCAGGATGCCGAACCAGGCGAAGGGGTATTCGTGAAAGTACTGGGTCCGTGCAGACTCCGGAACCTGGCGCCGGCAGTGGCTGCGGGAACCGTCAGTGCCCACCAGGAAGTCGGCCTCGACTTCGAACTCCTGCCCGTCCGCGTCCGTGAACCAGACCTTTGGCTTGCCCTCGAGCTCGTGGACGCTGGTGTCCGTGACGCTGTAACGGACGTCGCCGCCGTCGGCCTCCCTGCGCGCGGCGAGGTCCATGAACACGTCCGTCTGCGGGTAGAGCCACACGGACTCCCCTACCAGTTCCTTGAAGTCGATGCGGTGGCTTTCGCCGTTGAAGCGCAACTCGATGCCGTCGTGCCGGTCGCCTTCGCGCAGCACGCGATCCGAGACGCCGGAATCGACCAGCAGGTTGACCGTGCCGTGTTCAAGGATCCCGGCGCGCACCGTCTCCTCGATCTGCCGGCGGCTGCGGATCTCCACCACCACGGAGTCGATGCCCTGCTGCGCGAGCAGGTGGGAGAGCATGAGCCCTGCCGGTCCGGCGCCCATGATGGCGACCTGGGTGGTGATGGGTGTGCGTGCCACGGTGTTCCTCGCTTCGTTGCGGTGTGATGAGTCTGGGAACAGTGTGGACTTTGCCCGGTGACGGGCGTTACACGGATTCCGTTGAACGGAATCCGCGGACATCACCCAATTGGCGGCCGATCCCGCGCGCCGCCGTCTGGAGCGCGGGAACCAGCGCCTGCAGCCGCACTTCCGCCAGTGGAACCACGACGCCGAGCGCCGCCACCGCGCGCTTTTTCGCGTCCAGCACCGGGACGGCGATGCCCCACGTCTCCGGATCCACCACGCCGGCGAGCTGCGCGTACCCGAGCTGGACGGCTTCCGCGAGCCGGTGGCGTACGACGTCGGCCGTCACCTTCCCCTCCGGATCATCGAATTGCTCAAGGTAGTCTGCCTGGAGTCCGCGCGGCTGGTACGCCATGAGGGCCATGCCGGCCGAGGAGATGTGCAGGGGCATGCGCCCGGCGACCCGCGCGCGGTTCACCACCGAGCCCGGCCGGGAAAGCCGCTCCACAAAAAGGACCTCCCACCCTTCCAGCACACCGAGGTTGACGTTCTGCTTGAGCACCTGCTGGATGTCTTCCATGAACGGCATCGCCGCCTGCCGCAGCGCCAGGGTGGGTGAATTCCGGTTAACGAGCTCCCAGAAACGCAGCCCCAAACGGACATGTCCTCCCGCGCCAAGTTCCAGCAGGCCATGCCCCGCAAGCTGGCGGACCAAGCGGTGCGCGGTGGATAGCGGCAGCCCGGCGCGCTCGGCCAGCTCGGAGAGCTGCAGGGCGTCGGCGCCCTCGGGGAACGCTTCAATCACCCGGACCACCCGGTCCACCACCGAGTCCCCGGAAACCGAATTGGCCACGCTGCCACTCCTTCATTGCCAGCGGCGTACCCCGCCCGTACCGAATTCCATTCAATGGTAATGCGTGGCAAGGATCACACTCTACGGTGCTAGAACATTCGTATCGGTCGACGACGGAGCGGCCGGCAATCTCCCCAACAAATGCCGAGGTCAGCATGTCAACGTTGCCATCTTCCCGCCGATCCCAGTGGCCCGTGTGGCTTTGCTGGCTAGCCATGGTCCTGGACGGCTTCGACCTGGTGGTGCTCGGCACCGTCATCCCCACCCTCATCAAAACCGGCGATCTCGGATTCAATGCCGTCGCCGCAACCTTCGCAGCCACCATTTCCCTGGTGGGCGTGGGTCTGGGCGCTCTGTTCATCGCCCCGCTCTCGGACAAATTCGGCCGGCGGAAACTGCTCATCGCCTGCGTCGCGGGGTTCTCCGTCTTCACCTTGGCCATCGCCTTCGCCCCCGACGTGGCCACCTTCTCGATCCTGCGCCTGCTGGCCGGCGTGGGCCTGGGCGCCTGCCTGCCCGCCGCCCTGGCCTACATGAACGACTACGCCCCGGCCGGTTCCGGCGGCAAGTCCACCACCCGCACCATGACCGGCTACCACGTGGGCGCCGTGGCCACCGCTTTCCTGGCCATCCTGGTGATCCCCAACTGGAGGCTCATGTTCATCATCGGCGGCGCTGCCGGCCTGGTTCTGCTGCCGTTCCTCTGGGCGAAGCTGCCCGAGTCCCTGCACGGGGTGGCCATCAAGGTCGCTCCCGCAAAGCCGGGCGCATCCGTCGAGGCGGGTTCCGCCGTCGGGCATTCCGCAAAGCGGTCCGGAACCGGTTTCCGGGAGCTGCTCGAGCGGCCCTACCCGCTGGTGGCGCTGGGCGTGGCGATCGCCTCCTTCATGGGCCTGCTGCTGGTCTACGGCCTGAACACCTGGTTGCCGCAGTTGATGGCAGCCGCGGGTTATCCCGTGAGCACCGGGCTGACGCTGCTGCTGGTGCTGAATGTCGGCGCGGTGGCCGGACTGGTGCTGGCCGGCGTCCTGGCCGACCGGCACGGCACGCGGCGGGTCGTGCTGCTGTGGTTCGGCCTGTCGGCAATGCTGCTGGGTGGCCTAAGCATCAAGATCCCGAACGAGTTCCTGCTGAACGCGGCCGTCTTCGTCAACGGCGTGTTCGTCTTCAGCTCCCAGGTGCTGGTCTACGCCTGGGTGGGCCAGCTGTTCCCGGCCCGCCTCCGTGGCACGGCGCTCGGCTTCGCGGCCGGCGTCGGCAGGCTGGGCGCGATCGTGGGCCCGGCCGTCACCGGCACCCTGGTGGCCACCGGCGCCGCCTACCCGGCAGGGTTCTACGTCTTCGCCGGAGCTGCGGTCCTCGCGGTGGCCGGCCTGGTGCTCATCCCCCGCGCCACGGCGCCCGCTATCCCGGAAGCAGTCCGAGAACCGGCAGGCTGACCGCAGTCGCCACCGCCATGGCCACGGTGTTGCCGATGGATGGGTGAAAATCCTTGGGCAGCCGGGCGGCTACGGCCCGGGCCACGGGCGGCGCGAGGACCGCCCCCAGCACGGCCCCGCCCACGATCCCCGTCCAGGAACCTTCGGTCGTGAGTACCGCGACCGGCGCCACGGAGACCACGGACGCGTACGTCGCCGCCCAGCCGCCGTCGCGGTACCAGGCCCGCCAGAGAACCACGCCGATGGCCGAGCTCAACGCCTGCGCGAACAGGATCTGCGGCAACAGCTCCGAACCGTAGGCAGGCAGGGCGGGGTTGAGGACGAACGCCGCAGCGACGCCCAGAAGCAGGCCCAGGCTGGCGAGTTCGTTGGCGAAGAAGGGCGCCTCACTGAAGTCCTGCAGGACCCGGCGGGCGGCCCAGCGGGCGTCGCACCTGACGCTCGGAACCGACGACGGCGGCTGCCGGACTTCCGTGAGCTCCTCCTGGAACGGCTCAGCCGGGAGGACCAGCCAAGGTAGCTTCCGCGCGATCGCGAACGTCAGGACCATGGCGAGCGCCATGGCGACGACGCAGGCCACCACGGCGGGCAGGCCCAGGGGCGCAGAGACCGTGGAAATCAGCAGCAAGGCCAGCGGCGTCGTCGTCAGCGCCCCCAACACGGCGCCGCTCAGGCACGTTTTCCAGCCGGGTCCGTACACCAACACCACGGCGGGGGCCACGGACACGAACGGCACGAACGTCGGCTGCCACCCGGCGTCGAGCATCCGGCCGAAGGCGAGGTTGGACAGCAGCAGACCCAGCGCCGTGGATGCAAGGAGCCAGGGCCACAAGCCGGTCCCGTATACGAGGGGCGCTCCCGCCCAGCGCTTCCGACGGCGGCCGGCCCACCAGGCGAGTCCGGCTCCGGCGAGCAGACCGAGCGAGGCGAGCTCGGACTTGTAGAACTGCGGTTCGCTCATGTCGCCCAGGAACCAGCGGAGTGCGGCGAACGCATCGTGCGGGACGGCGGCGGCCCAGCCTTCGGAGACCGGACCGAGGCGCGGCGAATGTCCGGCGAGGAATTCCAACGCCAGCGCGAATCCGCCGAACACCGCGGCAACCCCCAGGGCCCCGGCTGCGGTTCCCGCGAACCCGCGCTCCCGGCGGGGTGCGGTGCCAGGGGACCGGGCGGGGCCGGAGAGGCCCGCACGGGAAAAGGCAGAGTCAAGCGTCATTGGTGGCTCTTCAGGGTGCGTTGGGGTGTATCACCGAGCAGAGTAAGCCGCGCTGCCCGCCCCGCTCACATCAACGTGGCTGGCAGCGGATTGTGACCGGGGCGCTCGCGACGTTCCTTCCCGCTTGCTTTGGAAGGCACCCCTCCCGAGGCCCGGAAATCCGCGGAACTCTTTGGTTCCCCGGCCGTGGATTGCCGGGCAAGTGGGAAGGAGCGTCAGGCGGGCGTGCTGAACTCCAGCTCAAGCGTGTCCGCAACTCCGCCGTCCGGGCCCGCCAGGACCAGCGACGCCGAGAGCCGCGCGCCGTCGTCGTTCAGCTCGAGGCGGCCGGGCCGCAATTCGGGGACGGTTCCGCCGAGGTACACGAGCGAGGCGAACACGCTGCGGTTCCCGTTCACGGCACCTTCCAGCACACCGCATGCCGCATGCTGGCCCAGTGGCGAGGCGCCCTCCGCCGTGAAGGTGTCCACACCGGAGTAGCCGTGCACGGGCCAGATCGCGGCATGGAGCAGGTCGGCGCTAAGGACCGCGCCAGCGGCCAGCGAAGGAACAGAGGCAACCGGCGGAACAGAGCCGGCCAGCGCGTAGCCGCCCTCGCGGGCCGTGCCGGCCGGGGCAGTGCCGTCGCGCTCCACAAGGTGCACGCGGAGTTCATACCCGCCGCGCGCGGTGGTCCCGCTCGCCACGCGCCACGGTGATTCCGCCTGGTCCTCGACGTCGGACCACACCGGCCGGTGCCAGCTCGCCGCCTGTAGCGGCCCGGCCTCGAGCCGGAGGATGCGGGAGCGGCGGCTGGACACTCCCAAGGAATTCAGCACAGCGAAGTGGTTGTCCACGGGATCACCGCTGAACATCGGAGCCGTGTGGCTGGAGTAGGCGAGCCGGCGGTAATGCGGGTCGTCGGGGCCGGGGGCGTAGTACTTGTCGCTGCCGTGGTTGAGGACGCGTGCTATTCCGTCCGACGCGGTGCTGTGCAGCAGGTAGTTCGGCGCGGCGGCGTGCCGGAGGTGGTCGGCGGCCTCCACGGGGGCGGGCTCCTCGACGGCGGTCCACACCGGATGCGTGGCCGGCAGCAGCAGGCCCACGAACGCCTTGGACGTCCAAAAGGGCGAAGCCGGACCGGAGTAGGACTGCACCATGGGCTCGAAGGCATCCCGCCAGCCGAGAGTGGGCAGGCCGTCCGGGTAGGAGCCGCCCTCCCGGAAGAACTTCGCCGCACCGCTGGCGATCCGCCGGGTTTGGCCGGGCGTCAGCGGGCCGCTTCCGGATGACGCTCCGAGGAACCCCAGGAACAGCGGCGCGACGGCGGCATGGCGGTAAATCAGCGAACGCCCCTGGAACACAGGGGACCCGTGCCCGCCGAAGAACAGCGCGTGGTCCGCCAGGAACTCGGCCAGTCTCCCGGCATACCGTTCCCCCAGCGCTTCGGCTTCCGGATCCCGGCCGGAAGCGACGCCCGCCCAGAGCACCGGGTACAAATGCAGGGCCCAGCCGCAGTAGTAGTCAAAGAAGTCGCCGGTGCCGTGGTTGTCGCCGTCGCGGTACCAGCCGCCGCCTTCGTACCAGTCCTCCAGTCGGGACAGCCCGTGCTTGATCTGCGCCGCGTTGTGTTCGAAGCCCGCGCCTGCCAGGAACTCGGCGACCAGCACCTGGAAGAGCACCCAGTTGTTGTCCCACGCCTCGCTCCTTGACGAGCCCTGGAGCCATGCAGCCACCTGCCGCTGTTCCCCTTCCGTGAGTGTGTCCCACAGCCACGGCTTGGTCAGCTGGAGACCCAGCGCCACGGAGGCCGCCTCCACGATCGGCTGGCTCCGGTCAACGATCGGCGGCCAGGACTCACCGCTATCCGGCCGTGTCCCCTCCAACAACCCGGCCCGGTAGAAGACAAGGTGACCGTGCGGATCGTCGCCCTGTTCGCCGGCCACCCGGAAGGCGGCGAGCATGAAGGTCCGGGCGAAGCCTTCCAGCCCGTCGGACAATTCTCCCGACCAGGACGGCCGGCCAGGCAGCCGGATGAGTGCCCTGCCCGGAGTGAAATGGCGGCGGGCAGCGAGGAGCTGCTGGTCGGCGAAGGCGAGCCAGTGCGCCCGGGTCCAGCCGGTGATCGGGCTGAGCGCGAAGTCCGGTTCCGGCATGGCGAAGGAGCGGTGCTGGGGCGGGTCGTGTGCAGTCATCTTGACTCGACACCATATGTCCGGTCTAGTTCATCATGACTGAAGTGAACAATACTGAACACAGGACGGACCCATGCTCCCCGAGGACCGAAAAGAGCTCATCCTGCGCGAACTGGCCATGCGCGGTTCCCTCAACGCCGCCGCGTTCGCGGCCAAGGCCGGGATTTCCGGGATGACAGTCCGCCGCGACCTGGCAGTGCTTGCCGATCAGGGCCTGCTGGTCCGCGTGCACGGCGGCGCGGTCGCCGCTCCCTCCAGCGCGCCGGGGCCCCAGCGCAACAGCAAGGCGTCCGGTCCCCGCCGCCTCCCCCTGGCGACCATCGGCATGGTGGTCCCGTCTGCGTCCTACTACTTCCCCGGGGTGATCCGCGGCGCCGAAGCGGCCGCGCAGGAGGCAGGCGTCAGGCTGGTGCTCGGCGTCTCCAACTACTCGGTGCAGGAAGAACAGCGCCAGCTGCGCCGCCTGCTGGACAACGGCGTCGACGGCATCCTCGTCACCCCCAGCGAAGCCGCGCTGGGCGGCACGGACACCCTCGCGCTGCTGGCCGGCGCCGGGGTACCGGTGGTGGTGGTCGAGCGGTCCATCGAGGACGCACTCGACGACGGCGAGCTTGAGTCCGTGCGCAGCGACCACGTCCGAGGGGCGGAGATTGCCGTGAACCACCTGCTGTCGCTCGGGCACCGGAAGGTGGCGCTCTGCATCCGTGAAGGCAGCCCCACCGCGGCCCCGGTGGTGGAGGGCTACCACCTTGCACTTCGCCGCGCGGGCATGCCGCACGATGAATCCCTGGTGCATCCGCTGGCCCGGCCACGGACTGATCCTGCCGGGCACCGCGCAGTGGTGGAGTCGCTGCTGGACCGCTACGCCGCCGAGGGCGTGACCGCTGCGATCATCCACACGGATGAAGATGCCCTGCAGTTCACCAACGCCTGCCAGGAGCGCCGGATCAGGGTGCCGGAGGACTTCGCGATCGTGGCGTACGACGACGAAATCGCCGCCCTGGGTGCCGTCCCGCTCAGTGCCGTGGCACCGCCGAAGTTCGATGTCGGCTACCAGGCGCTGGTGATGTGCCTGAACAGGATCGGCGGGCGCCGCGGCGGGACGGGCGCGCTGCAACGGGTCAGCCTCTCGCCCGCGCTCGTGGTGCGGGAGTCCAGCCGGGTCTGACCATCGCCGGGACGGGCGGCGTTCACTTGTGTTCATTTCGTTGAGTCTGTTCACTTTTGTGGATTTCATGGTGTGCATTCCTCCGCATCATGACTTCAAGGGAGAACACAATGAAGCGACACCCCCTCCTCCGCCGCCGGTTCCTGGCAGGCGCGGCCGGCCTCCTCAGCAGCGCGGTGCTGCTGACCGGCTGCGGCACCGGACCCGCCGCGACCCCGCCCGCACCCGCCGGCGACGCCAGCGGTGAAATCACCTTCTGGTCCTCCCTGGCCGGGATGGACAAGGTCGCCGAAAAGTTCAACGCCAGCCAGGACAAGATCAAGGTCACGTTCGAAACCATCCCCAACGGCGGCAACGGCGGCTACGCCAAGCTCTCCACCGCCATCACAGCGGGCAACGGCCCGGACGTCTCCACCATCGAATATGCGCAACTGCCCCAGTTCGTCAGTAACGGGCAGGTCCTGCCGCTGGACGGGTTCATCGACAAGGCAAACACCGTGGACAAGCTCAATGAGCAGATCCGGGGCCTGGTCCAGTTCGACGGCAAGAGCTACGGACTGCCCTACGACGCCGCCCCGATGGTCATGTGGTATCGCAAGGACCTGCTGGACAGGGCCGGCGTCGGGGTCCCCAAGACCTGGACCGAATTCGAGACCGCCGGCAGAAAACTCAAGGCCGTGGCACCGAAGTCCTACCTGGCCAGTTTCTATCCGAACGAACCCACGCTGATGGCCGCGCTGGCATGGCAGGGCGGCGCCAAATGGTTCGGCACCGAGGGCGACAGCTGGAAGCTGGGCCTGCGGGACGAGGCCACGAAGAAGGTCTCCGACTTCTGGCAGCGCATGATCGACCAGAAGATCGTCAAGGTGGAACAGGCCTTCAGCGATGAATGGAGCGCCGATCTCGCCAACGGCACCCTGGCGGGCGTGCTCGGCGCCAACTGGAGCGCCACCGGCATCCAGAAGCGCACCGAAGCCAGCGGCCAGAAGGGCAAGTGGATCGCCGCCGAGGCCCCCAACTGGGGCACCCCGGCCGGCGCGTTCTACGGCGGCTCCAGCTTCAACGTCACCAAGAGCAGCAAGAACCCCGCGGCCGCCGCGAAGTTTATCGAATTCCTTGCCACGAGCCCCGAGGCCATCGCCGCCCGCGGCAACACCGGTTCCGCCTACCTCGCCTACCCCGGCCTCACCAAGGAAGCCCAGAAGGCCTTCGACGCCGGCTACTTCGGCAACGACATCTACGCCGTCTTCGACAAGGCCTACGCCACCATCCTTCCCGGCTGGCAGTGGGGCCCAAACTGGGACGTCACCAACACCGCCTTGAAGGACTCCTTCGGGGCCCTGACCACCGGCGGAAAAATCGACGCCGCACTGGACAGCTCCGCGGAAGCCACCCTGTCCGGACTCACGCAAAACGGCCTGTCCGTCAAGGAATAGCCGTCCTGCAACAGCACCCGGCGGCGCCGCGGGACACGTTCCGCGGCGCCGCCACCCCTCAGGAGATACCCATGGCCAGAAAGACAAGCACCATGTCCGGCACCGGCGGCCGCACCGCCGCCTTGTTCCTCACACCCTTCTTCGCAGTGTTCGCCCTGGCCATAATCGCCCCCGTGGTGTACTCGCTGGTGCTGAGCTTCTACGCGCAGCAGAAATCCGGTCTTGGCTTCGGTGAAGCCAAGACTTCCTTCGTCGGGCTGGAGAACTACCTCCAGGTTTTCCAGTCCGAAACCTTCACCGGCGGCCTCGGGCGCCTGGCTCTGTACTGCCTGATCTACATTCCCTCCATGGTGGGCGGCGCCGTCGTCTTCGCCCTGCTGCTGGACGCCACAGCGGCGCGGGCACGGAAACTCTTCCAGTTGCTCGTCTTCCTGCCCCACGCCGTCCCGGGCGTGATCGCCGCCCTCATCTGGGCCTACCTCTACACCCCCGGCGTCAGCCCCCTGGTCCAGGCGCTCCAAAGCGGCGGCATCCAACTCAACTTCCTCGACGCCCACCTCGTCCTGCCCTCGGTCGTGAACATCGCCGTCTGGGAATGGACCGGCTACAACGTCATCATCCTCTTCACCGCGCTGCAGGCCGTGCCCCGCGAAATCCTCGAAGCCGCCCGCGTGGACGGCGCCGGCGAAATCCGGACAGCCCTGAGCATCAAATTCCCGCTCATCCTGCCCGCCCTGAGCGTCATCATGCTCTTCACCATCATCGGCACCCTGCAGCTGTTCACGGAGCCCTCCATCATCGCCAAAGCCACCGCCTCGGTCACCTCCACCTGGGTGCCCAACCTCTGGGCCTACGACGCCGCCTTCAACCGGCACAACCTGAACCAGGCCGCCGCCGCGTCCATCGTCATCGCCCTCCTGGCCGCCGGGCTGTCCCTGGCCGTCACCCGCCTCAGTTCCAGGATGAACAAGTCATGAGCACCGAAACCGTCAGCATCCCGCCCCGCCACGTTCCCGGCGTCGTACGGCAGCGCAAGGACCCCGACGGCGGCAGGCGCCCGGGCCGCAACCGCATGTCCCGCGAGGGCGGCTTTGCCAGCGCCTTCACCGTCAACGGCCTCCTCATCCTGGGCTGCGCCTACATGGTCCTTCCGGTGCTGTGGCTCTTCTTCGCCGCCACCAAGGACACCGCCGATCTCTACGGCACCAGCGCCTACTCGCTGGGGCGTTTTGCCCTCTTCGAGAACATTTCCGCGGTGATCGGCCAGGACGGCGGGATCTTCTTCCGCTGGATGGGCAACTCCGTGCTGTACGCGGCGTTCGGGGCCGTGCTCGGCGGACTCATCTCGGTCATGGCCGGCTACGCCTTCGACAAGTTCCAGTTCCGCGGCAAAAAAACGTGGTTCGGCTTCGTCCTGCTCGGTGTGCTCATCCCCAACACCGCCACCGTCCTGCCCATGTACCTGCTGGCCTCGGTCTTCGGCATCACCAACACCGTCTGGGCCATCCTCATCCCGGTGCTCTGCAACCCCTTCGGCGTCTACCTGGCACGGGTCTACAGCTCCTCCTACGTGCCGGATGAAACGCTGGAAGCGGCCCGCGTGGACGGTGCCGGACCCGTCCGTTCCTTCTTTTCCCTGGGCCTGCCCATGATGATGCCCGGCTTCATTACCATCGCCCTATTCCAGTTCGTTGGCGTATGGAACAACTTCATGCTCCCCCTGGTGATGCTCCAGGACCAGCAACTGCTGCCGGTCAGCGTGGGCATCTCCATCTGGCAGGGCTACTCCGTCCCGCAGCCCGAATTCACCCCCATGGTCATCACCGGGTCCCTGCTCTCGGTGATCCCGCTGCTCGTCGCCTTCATCCTGCTGCAGCGCTTCTGGAAGTCCGGACTCACCGCAGGGAGCGTCAAGTGAGTCCGGCCGAGGCGACCGCCCGCCCGCTGAACGTCGCGCTGGCCATGGGTCCCGGCGTCGGGCGCCGGGTCTTCCCGCCACAGCGGCTCGCCACCGTGACGGAGCCGCTGCGCCTGCTCAGCCCGGACCCGATCACCGACTTCTCCACCCCGGAGGCCAGGCGGCTGCTGGAGGAGACCGAGGTGCTGCTTACCGGATGGGGCTGCCGGATGATCGACGGCGCCGTGCTAGCTGCCGCGCCGCGGCTGCGGTACGTGTTGCACGCCGCCGGCTCCCTGAAGCACCATGTTGGCGCGGAATGCTGGGAACGCGGCATTCAGGTCAGCACGGCAGCGGACGCCAATGCGATCCCGGTGGCAGAGTACACCCTGGCCATGATCCTGCTGGCGAACAAGCGGGTGCTGCAGATCGGACGCGAACTGCACCGGGCACGGGCCGCCGTCGACCCCGAAAAGCTGTTCCCGGACCTGGGCAACTACGGCAAACGCGTGGGAATCATCGGCGCCTCCAAGATCGGCCGGCATGTCATCCGCCTGCTCGAGCCCTACGAACTGGAAGTGGTCCTCGCCGACCCGTTCGTCACACCGGACCAGGCCGCCGCGCTCGGCGTGGAACTGATGGGGCTCGAAGAGCTCGTGGCGAGCTCCGACGTCGTGTCACTGCACGCGCCGTCGCTGCCCGCCACCCGGAACATGATCGACGCCGGACTGATCGCCCGCCTGCGCCCCGGCGCCACCTTCATCAACACCTCCCGCGGCGAACTCGTGGACCAGGACGCGCTGCTGCGGCGGCTTGAGGAAGGCGACGTGTTCGCGGTGCTGGACGTCACCACCCCCTGGGTGCTGCCGGCGGACGCGGGCTTCTACACGAACCCCAACGTGCTGCTCACCCCGCACGTGGCCGGATCCCTCGGCACCGAACTGGAACGCCTGGCCGCAAGCGCCATTGACGAGGCCTACCGGGCGGCCCGCGGCGAGGCCCTGCGCTATGAGGTCAAGGCCGAAGAGCTCGCGTTTACGGCGTAGGCACCCCGCCCGGGGAGGCGCTGGCTGGGCGCCTTACTCGACGGTGTCGGCGATGTAGACGTCGCAGGGGGCCTTGTGGGCGACGGTGTTGGCCACGCTGCCCAGTACCCGGGCCAGGCCCTTCATCCGCCGGTTCCCCACCACGATCACGCTGGCATTGTGGTTTTCCGCGTGGGCGATCAGGGCCTGGGCGGGGTTGCCGACGGCGGAGAAGGCCTCTATCTCGACGCCTTCCTGGTCCAGGCCGGCCGCAACCTTGCTGGCCGTCGCCTTGGCCTCGCGGCCGGGGTCGCCGAAGACGATGGCCCGTTCGCTCCCGGCGCCATGCAGCGACACCCGGTCGCCTTCGAAGGCAGTAACCACATGCAGCTTCGCGCCAAGGGCCGCGGCAAGGTTCCTGGCGGTCTCCGCTGCCTTTGTGGCGGTTTCGCTTCCATCAACTCCGACGACAACGATGTCCGGCATGCTGGCACTCCTTCATGGTGGTGGATTCCTGCTCCAAAAATACCCCGTGGAACCCGGCGTGCGCTCGCTCCGCAGGGGTCGCGTCCATCACGGGCCCCGATGCCCGATGCCAGGACTCCCGAGCCCGAGCTCCTCGACAACCTCCGCCACACGGGCCCGCTGCTCCGCGGTCAACCCCTGGATCGGCAGCGGCAGGCATGCTTCAGGTGCAAGGCCCAATTGTTCCGCGATGGCCGCGACAACCCTGAGGCTGCCGCCGAAGTCGGCGAACAGCTGCCACAGGGGCGCAAGCCGCTCCGACTCGGCGGCCGCCTCCCCGAAACGCCCGACCTGCGCGGCCCGGGTGATCCGCAGAGCCGGTTCCGGCAGCGTGCCGCCGATCACCGAGTACCAGGCGTCGCAGCCCGCGGCCAGGCCGGCCGCCGCCTTCGCGTCGCCGGACACCCCGATGGTCACGTGGGAAGGAATGCGATTGCGAATTTCCTGCACCCTGGCCCGCGCCTGCTGCGGATCGTCGGGCACCGGGGGGATCTTGATCGAGGCGATACCGGGCAGTTCCGCGATGCGCCCGTAGAGCTCGCCGCTGAAGGTGAAGTGCGTGGTTGCGGGGTTGTCGTAGACGATGACGGGCAGGGAGGTACCTGTGGTGACGGTGCGGAAAAGTTCGAACACGTCATCGTCGGTGAGGGGCTGGTACGTCATCGGGGCCAGCAGGATCCCGGACGCCCCGGCGCGTTCGGCCTCCTCTGCGTTGGCCAGCACCTGGGACGTCCGCAGCGCCCCGACCCCGACGAACACGGGTGTGTCCCCGGCGTGCTCGACGGCGAGCCGGGCCACCCGGCGTCGTTCCTCGAAGCCGAGGTACGCATAGGAGCCGGTGGAACCGAGCGCGGTAATGGAGTCCACCTGCGCGGCGGCGAGCCGTTCAACCAGCCGGATGAACGCGGCCCCGTCCACGGCGTCACCGGCAAGCGGAGTGAGGGGGAACGCGCTCAACCCGGTGAACAAGGTCATGGCTCCCTCCTCCCGCCCAAGTACATGAATCGAGACTAGCAACCCGGGCTAGAGGCTGACGCTGCCCTTGATGACGCTGCGGCTGCGCCCGCCCACCCAGATGGATCCGGACTCGTTGCTGACCTCGATGATCCCGCCGCGGCCGAGGGCCGTTCCCTGCCGCGCCGTGTAGTTCCCGTCGGTGACTCCCTCGGCGAGGAGCCACTGCGCCAGGCCTGCGTTGGCGCTGCCGGTCACGGGGTCTTCGTTCACGTCCAGGCCCGGAACAAAGGCGCGGACCTCGAAGTCTGCGGGAGCATCTCCGGCCCCGTCGCCGCCAGCAACAACACCGCCGTCGGGGGTTTCGCCGTCGGGGGCGTCATGGGCGCCGATGACGGCGACCGCGAGTTCGCCCATCCCGGCGTAATCGGGACGCACCTCCAGCACTTCGCGGGCCGAGCGCAGGCGGATGCCGAGCCAGCCGGGGCCGTTGTCGATCCAGTTGCTGCCGAGCACCTGCTCGGGGTCGATGCGCAGGGCCGCCACCGCCTTGGCGAGGACCTCCGGCTCAAGCTCACCGGACCGCACCAGTGGAGGGGCCTGGAAGGAAAGGTCCGCTCCCACGCGGCGCAGCGGCACCAGGCCGGCCCCGCATTCCTGGACCAGGTGGTCCCCGCGGGCAACACCGCCGTTTTCCAGCCAGGCGTGCGCCGAGCCGAGCGTGGGGTGCCCGGCAAAGGGCAGCTCGGCGCGCGGGGTGAAGATCCGCAGCTTGTAGTCGGCGTCGGGGTGGTCGGGCTTGAGCAGGAACGTTGTTTCCGAAAGGTTCGTCCAGTTGGCGAATGCCTGCATCTGTTCGCTGCTGAGCCCGTCGGCGTCGTGGACCACCGCCACCGGGTTGCCCGCCTTGGGACCGGGCGCGAAAACGTCCACCTGTGAGAATTCGTAGCTGACCATGGTGCTTCCTCCTGTGCATGACCGGGTTCAGCGTTCACCGTAGCCGCCAAGTGGACTGGAAAAACATAGCCAGTTCGATCAAGTGGCTTGGATTCCCGCCCAGCCCGGCCAGCCCGCGGCGTCCACCACGCAGAAGCGGTTGCCTTCGGGGTCTTCCATGATCACGTAGTCGGCATCCGCAGGTTTGCGGCTCCACTGGACCTCGCGCGCACCCAGGTCCTTTAGGCGCCGGACCTCCGCGGCCTGGTCCTCGGCGTACAGGTCCAGGTGGATCCGGGGAGGCAGCACGCGCATGGAGGGAACGGCGTCGAGCGAGACGTTCGGTCCCTGCCCGGTGCGCGGCTGCAGCAGCGCGAAGTCGTCCTCCGGGGGCTCACGCAGAACGTAGTCCAGGGCGCCCGTCCAGAAGCTGATCTGGGACGCGAGGTCGTCCACGCGGATGACGATGGAACCAACCATCAGCATGCCCCGACCCTAGGAGCGCTTTCCCGCCAGTTCAAGGGCGTGTGCTGTTCAAGGGCGTGTGCTGCGCCACGGCGGGTCCGGTACCGCCGGGGCTAGAGTGTCCGGGTGAAGATTGCCCCTGCCCCGGACGGCGCCGAACTGCTGTGGAGCGAAGCGGGCGACGGCGAGCCCCTCCTGCTGCTCGCCGGCCAGACCACCGGCATGGCCGGCTGGGGGCCGACGGCGGACGCGCTCGCCGGCCACTTCCGCGTGATCCGCTACGACCACCGCGGAGTGGGAGGCAGCAGCAAGGGCCGCCCGGAACGCTACACCACACGGCTGCTGGCCGCGGACGCGGCTGCCGTGCTTGATGCCGCGGGAGTCGGCTCCGCGCATGTGTACGGCCATTCGATGGGCGGCCGGATCGCCCAGTGGCTCGCCATCGACCACCCTGAGCGGGTCCGCGCCCTGGTGCTGGCCGGCACGAGCGGCGGACGGCGGTCCGGCGCCGAGGTAGACGCCCGCGCCTTCGAAATCCTGCTCAGCGGCGACCCGGAGCTGATGGCGCCCCTGTTCTTCGACCCCGCGTGGACCCGGGAGCATCCCGACGCGGTGCGCAGTTTCTTCGGGACTAAGGCGTCGGCGTGGGCCAAAGCGCGGCACTTCCAGGCAAGCCGCGCGCACGATGCCTGGGATTCCCTAGGCACCATCCATGCCCCTACGCTCATCCTGCACGGCACGGAGGACGTCCTCACCCCGCTGGCCGACGCCGTCCTGCTGCACCGGGGGATCCGCCGGTCCACGCTTGTGAAAGTGCCGGGCGCCCGGCATGGCCTCCACCTGGACCATCCGGAAACCATCGCCTGGATCAGGCAGTTCATCAGCGCCAAATGATATTTTGGTACCTCTTGCGCGGAAGCCGGCGAAGGCCGCAGACCGCGCCCCGGCACGCCGTCGTGCCCGCATCCAGCAGCCGAGTCCAGCGCCGGCGCGGAAACACCCATCAACACCGGAGGACTCTTCATGCTCAAGGGATTCAAGGACTTCATCCTGCGCGGCAACGTGATCGAACTGGCCATCGCCGTGGTGGTCGGCACCGCCTTCACCGCGCTCGTCTCGGCATTCACCAAGAACATCGTCAACCCGGTCATCGCCGCGGCCGGCGGCGTGGACGCGGGCGGCCTGGGCTTCCGGATCTGGCCGGACAACCCCGCCACCTTCGTGGACTTCGGGGCCGTCATCACGGCCTTCGTGACCTTCCTGATCACCGCCGGCGTGGTGTACTTCATCTTCGTGGCGCCCATGAACAAGTTCAACGCGATGGTCAAGAACCGGCGCGGCGGAACGGATGAAGAGGAAGCCGCACCCGAGCCCACCGATACTGAACTGCTGGTCGAAATCCGCGACTTCCTTGGCGAGCTGGCCGCGGCGAACCGCGCCTCCCGGGACAAGGACCTGACGCACTAGCACTTGTTCCTGCAGGGACATTCTTTAGCCCCACATTCGTGACCCGGCAGCAACGGCGGCGAAACACCGGCCGGGGAACATGGGGGCATGAACGCCAAGCAGCAATCGCACTCCGCCTCAGAGCTCTCCTGCGAGGTCTGCGGCCGCATGCCCGAAGCCCCCAAGGCCCGGGTCACGGTGGCCCAGATCGCAGCCATGCTTCCCATCGAACTGCTGGTCCATGCACTGGTGGTGGAAACCCATCTGCCCTACCTGGCGAAGGTGCTGCTGCTGACCGTCACGGCCACGGCCCTGGTGATTTGGGTGGCCGAACCGTCCGCCGCGCGGGTGCTGCGCGGCTGGCTGCACGCCCCGGCCCTCCGCCACCGCCGCAGGCTCCACTCGGCGCCGGCACTCTGGCGCGCCCGCACCATCGTGCGGGACCAGCCCGGCGCCCTGCAGAAGCTCACCCAGGAACTGGCCCGCCTGGACACCAACATCCTGAGCATTCACGTGCACCCGATGGACGGCGGCGCGCTGGATGAATTCGTCCTTTCCGCGCCCGGCCACCTCGGGGAGCAAGATCTGCTCAAAGCACTGGCCGACGGCGGCGGCCGGGACCCGCACGTCTGGCCAACTACCGCGCTGGCCATGGCAGACGGGCAGACCAAGGCATTGAGCATCGCTGCCCGCGTGGCCGGCAACCCGGACGAACTGGCGCTGGCTGTCGCAGAGCTGCTGTCAGCGCAGGTGGTAACCCCCGGACCCGAAGCGCAGGCACCCGGGGCGGGTTCCGGCGTCGGGCTTTCCGGTGCGGTCCTGGCCACCGGGACTACCCTGAAGATCCCCACCGCCTGGCACGGCCCGCTGCTCTTTTCGCGCCCGGGCGAGCCATTCACCCCGGCCGAGTCCGCCCGCGCGCACCGCCTGGCGGAGCTGGCCGAGACCCTGGCCCACCGGCGCAGCGGACCGGCGTGACGCTCCTTCCCGGGGAAGAAAGTGCGGCGACCACCGCAGATTGCGGCCGCGTTCGGTCACATTTGGTTGCGTGAGGCAGCCCACAGGAAACCCTTGACAGTGCGGCAGCTCACACCTAGTTTTGATTTTGGGATCCCAAACCGGGATCCCAAATGTGGCAGTCATGTTACGGATCCCTCAAACGGCCAGGCCTCCCGGACGCCGCCGAACCTCCGGCGCCCGGCCCCGTCCACCCGAACATGAATCCCCCAAGGAACTCCTCCGCCTTCCAGCCCCCGAAAACTAAGGAGAAGCGTGTCTCTCCCTAATTCCCCGACCACCACGGAAGCCGCCCGCCCGCAGGCCAGCGGCCCGGCCGGCAAGCGCCGCACCAACGTCCGCTGGAGGCTCTTCCTCCTGCTGCTGGTGCTGGTGGCGGTCAACTACATCGACCGCGGCTCCATTTCCGTGGCGCTGCCCATCATCCAGAAGGAATTCAACCTCGGGCCCGAGATGGTCGGCCTACTGCTCTCCGCGTTCTTCTGGACCTACGCCCTCATGCAGGTCCCTGTCGGCTGGCTGATCGACCGCTTCGGCCCCCGCAAGATGGTCACGGCCTCCTGCGTCGGCTGGGGCGCCGCGACGGCAGCGTCCGGCATGGCCGGCGGCTTCCTGAGCATGTTCATCGCCCGCATGGCCATCGGCGTCACCGAGGCCGGTGTCATGCCAGCCGGCGGCAAGCTCAACGCGCTCTGGATGCACTCCAAGGAGCGCGGCCGCGGCGCCACCATTCTCGACGCCGGTGCACCGCTGGGCGCGGGCGTGGGAGGCATCCTCATCACCTGGCTCATTGCCGCCGCCGGCGGCTGGCGCATGGCCTTCATCATCGCCGGCATCCTTACCGTGGTGCTGGGCCTGGCCATCTGGTGGTACGTCCGCGACAACCCCCGCGAACACAAGGCCGTAAACGACGCCGAGGCCGAGTACATCGAAGCGTCCCACCGCGCGGAGGACGAGGCCGCCGCGGCCCAGGGCGCAACCACCCGCCGCGGACTGCTCCCTTACATGAAGTTCCGCTCCTTCTGGGCCATGTGCTTCGGCTGGCTGGGCTTCAACGGCGTGTTCTACGGACTGCTCACCTGGGGCCCGCTCTACCTCTCCCAGGCCAAGCACTTCGACCTGAAGACCATCGGCTGGTCCACGTTCGTGATCTTCGGCGCCGGCTTCATCGGCGAAATCCTGGGCGGCACCATCGCCGACAAGTGGCGCGAATCCGGCGCTTCGGCCAACAAGGTCATGCGCACCCTCCTGGGCATCTCCAGCGTCGTCGTAGTCGGCGGCCTGGTGGGGGTCACCGTGGTCCCGGACCCGATCACCGCCGTCATCCTGCTCTCCGTGGTGCTGTTCTTCCTGCGCTGGGTGGGCCTGTTCTGGGCCGTTCCCGCAACGCTCGGCGGCCGCACCAACGCCGGCGTCCTTGGCGGCGCGATGAACCTTAGCGGCAACATCGCCGGCATGGTCACGCCGATCGCCGTCGGCTTCATCGTGGGCGCCACCGGCGGCTACACCTGGGCCCTGCTCTACTTCGTGGCATCCGCCGTGATCATGGGCATCTCGGTCCTGACGCTCGACTACAGCAAGCGGCTCCCGGTCTAAGCCGGGCTGCTTCACCAAGCCCCACAGTTTGGGATCCCAAAACCATTGACAGTGAAGCCGCCAGAACTTACCGTCATACTTGGGATCCCAAACAGACACCTCGAGGATGAACTCCTCACCGCGAACGCCTCCGGACCGTTCACCCGGAAGCACATGTAAGGGCATCGAGAGCCACCGCCTCGCCCACCGCCTTTTGCAAGTAATCGCTCATCCGATGAGCCAGTCGCATCGCCCAGGAGGGCCAGTGTCGATCAATTCCCAAACCCAAGGCAAGCAGACCCCCGGTTCCGCATCAGCCAGTTCCGCATCAGCCAGTTCCGCATCAGCCACGAAGAAGGGCGGCGGGAACTCAATGAAGAGGGTCGTCGCGGCAAGCTTCGTAGGCACCACCCTCGAGTACTACGACTTCTTCGCCTACAGCACCGCAGCGTCCATCGTCTTCCCCGTCCTGTTCTTCCCCGGTTCGGATCCCGCCATCGGCCTGATCCTGGCCCTGTCCACCTACGCCGTGGGCTACGTGGTCCGCCCGCTCGGCGCCGCGGTCTTCGGCCACTTCGGCGACAAGATCGGCCGCAAGAACGTCCTGGTCACCACCCTGCTGCTCATGGGCCTGGCGAGCGCCGCCGTCGGCCTCCTTCCCACCTACGAGAACATCGGCATCTGGGCCCCCATCCTGCTGGTCAGCCTGCGCTTCCTGCAGGGCATCGGCATCGGCGGAGAGTGGGGCGGCGCCGCCCTCATGGTCACCGAATCGGACAAGAGCGGCCGCCGCGGCTTCTTCGGCAGCCTCGTCCAGAGCGCAGCCCCCACCGGCCTGCTGCTCGCCACCGGCATCTTCACGCTCCTGACCGCCACCCTCGCGAAGGACGCCTTCATGGCCTGGGGCTGGCGCATCCCGTTCCTCATCAGCTTCCTGCTGGTGGCAATCGGCCTCTACATCCGCATGAAGCTCGCCGAGTCCCCGGTCTTCGAAGAAGCCGAGAAGAAGGCCGAAGCCAAGAAGCAGGAAGAGGTCAAGGCTCCCCTCCTCTACGTCTTCGCGCACTACAAGAAGGCCCTGGCCCTTGCCGTCGGCGCCCGCATCGGCAGCGACATCGCGTTCTACATCTTCGCCCTGTTCGTCCTGGTCTACGGCACCGAGCACCTCGGCCTGCCCAAGAGCCTGGCGCTGGCCGCTTCCACGATTTCCGCCGTCGCGCAGATGATCGCCATCCCGCTGTTTGGTGCGCTCTGCGACAAGCTGGGCCGCCGCCCGGTCATGATCGGCGGCGCCATCGCCGGCATCATCTATAGCTTCGTCTTCATCGCCATGCTGAACTCGAAGGAACCGTTCCTGGTGCTGATCGCCCCGGCCATCGGCCTGGTGATCGTGGCAGCGATGTATGCCCCGGTGGCGTCCTTCATCCCTGAACTGTTCCCCACCAAGGTCCGCTACACCGGTGCTGCCGTGGGCTTCCAGCTGGCAGGCGTGTTCGGCGGCGGTTTCGCCCCGCTGATCGCCATCCAGCTGATCGCGCTCACCACCTCCGGGTTCTCGGTGGCCGGTTACCTCTCGGCGACCCTGCTGCTCATGGTCTATTGCGTCTTCATCGCCAAGGAAACGTCCAAGATCGCCATGACCGAGGCCGGCGCCAAAGCCCCCGCGGCCACCCGATAGAAAGTCCTGCAATGAACAACACCGTCCTGCCTCCTGCGGACGCCACCCTGCTGACCGGATTCTCGATGGTCGAATGGGCCGCGGCCCTGCGGGAGCGCCGGCTGACCGCCGTCGAGTGCCTGGAACTGCACCAGGCGCGGATCGCCGAGGCGAATCCCGGGCTGAACGCCATCGTCACCCCCAACCCGCGGGCGCGGGAGGAGGCCGAGGCCGCCGACGCCGCCGCGGCGGAGGGCCGTTTCCTTGGCCCCCTGCACGGGGTCCCCTTCACCGTGAAGGACACCCTGGCGGTCAAGGGCTTGCGCTCGACGGCGGGAAGCCCCCTTCTGGGGGACTACATCCCGGCGGAATCGGCGACGGCGGTCCGGCGCCTGCAGGAGGCAGGTGCGGTGTTGCTCGGCAAGACCAACTGCTCGGAATTCGCGGTGGAAACCCACAGCCGCAACCCGCTGTTCGGCGACACCTGGAACCCCTGGGACACCACGCTGACCTCGGGCGGCTCCACCGGAGGCGACAGCGCCGCCGTCGCCTCCGGGATGAGCACCTTCGGCCTGGGCACGGACTTCGGCGGATCCATCCGCTGGCCCGCGCACTGCACGGGCCTCAGCAGCCTGCGCCCCACTGTGGGCCTCATCCCGGAAACGGGGCTGCTGCCCTACGTCCCGCCGGCGGACGGCGGCCTGCCGGCCCCGAACTCGATGTCCGCGCTGCACCGCCTGGGCAGCGTGGCCTGGCTGGCCCGCAGTGTTGCGGACCTGGGCGTGCTGCTCGGCATCCTGGCCGGGCCCGACGGCGTGGACCCCTCCGCGGTGCCGGTTCCCCTGGGCGGGGCCCGGGAGAGCCTGGACGGCCTCAGTGCCGCCTGGTTCGAGGACGAGGGCACGCACCCGGTGCGGGCAGACCTGGTGTCCGTGCTCCGTTCGGCCGCGGAGGCCCTCGCGGGCCTGGGCGTGCCCGTCACGCACGGCCGCCCGCCTGGGCTGGACCGGGCGGCGGCCGCGTTCGTCCGCCTGCGCACCGCCGAGGGCATGCCGGAGGTGGCGGAACTCGCCGCCGGCCGCGAGGACGAACTCGGCGCCCACCTGCACGGGCTGCTGGGCGAGCCCGCCACCGTCGTCGAATACCGCAAGGCCGCCGCGGAACGGGACGCCATCCGGGCCGAGGTGCTGGCCTACATGGAAGAGCACACCATCCTGCTCCTGCCCGTGGCCTGCCTCCCGGCGTCGGATCCGCAGCAGCAGAGCTTCGCCGTGGAAGGCAAGGAGATCCCGTGGACCGAACTGGGCTCCTGCTGCCGGGCCATCAGCGTCCTGGGCTTCCCCGTGGCGGTGGTCCCGTGCGGGCTGTCCGAGGAAGGCCTTCCCGTGGGCATCCAGGTGGTGGGCCGGCCCTACCGCGACCGCGACGTGCTCGCCGTGGCCGGCGCCCTCGAAAAGGCGTTCGGCCGCTTCAGCCCTCCGGCCTTCGGCTCCTCCACTTTCACAGGGTCATCCAGCAGCACAGAGCGGACTGACGGGTGATGAATGCCGCCAAGGACATAGAGTCGCTAAAAACCCCACGAATGGAGCAATGATGCTGGCAGCAGAAGAAACCCCCGCTTCGGACCGCCCCCTCCGCGAGGCCGTGCGCGACACCCTTCGCACGCGGATCTTCGAAGGCCATTACGCTCCCGGCACCCGCCTGGTGGAGCGCGACCTGGCCGCCGAGTTCAATGTCTCGCGCCTGCCCATCCGGGAAGCCCTGCGCATGCTGCGCCAGGAAGGCCTCATCCGGGACCGCGCCTCCCGCGGATCCGAGGTGGCCGGACTGAGCGCCAAGGATGTGGAGGACCTGTTCGACGTCCGCGAATCCCTCGAAGTGCTCGCCTGCCGGCTGGCTGCGGGCCGCGCCAGCGAGGAGGACCTGAAGCGGCTCTCCGGGCTGCTGGACGACGCCGAACGCTTCCTCGCCAAGGGCTCCGTCCTCGAAGCGCACCGGGCCAACAGCGAATTCCACGACGCCATCACGGCCATCGCCAACAACAACTTCCTCCGTTCGGCGCTGGAACCCCTCCAGGGCCGCATGCACTGGCTCTTCCGCCACGTCAGCGACCTGCCCGAACTGATCCAGGAACACCGCGAGCTCTACGCCGCGATCGCCAGCGGCGACCCCGAGCGTGCCGCGGCCCAGTCGGCGTCGCACATCGGCAAATACCGCGAACAGTTCCCCGAAGACTCCCCTGCCACTGAACTGACCCTGCAACGGAAACGAACATGAAACTACTGGTCATCAACCCGAACATCAGCGAAGACGTCACCGCACTGATCGAGGCCGAGGCCCTGCGCTCAGCCGGCCCGAACACTGAACTGATCGTGCGCACCGCTCCGCACGGCGTCGAGTACATCGAAACCCGATTTGAATCGCTGATCGCGGCCGGCGCCGTCGCCGAACTGATCGCCGAATACGTCAGTGCCGAAGGCAGCACCGTCGACGGTGTGGTGGTCGCTGCCTTTGGCGATCCTGGCATGCCGGCGCTGAAGGAGCTCGTGGATGTCCCGGTCATCGGCATCACTGAAGCCGCCCTCTGCGCCGCGGCACTGCAGGGCCAGCGCTTCTCGATCATCGCCATCTCGGACCGCATCACGGCCTGGTACCGGGACTGCGTGGAGCATTTCGGCCTCGGCGGCCGGCTCGCGTCCATCCGCTCCATCAAGCAGAGCCTGCACGGCATCGGTTCCGTGCAGCACGACTTCAAGGACACCCTCCTGGCACTGAGCCGGCAGGCCGTCGAAGAGGACGGGGCCGACGTCGTCATTCTGGCAGGTGCGCCGCTCGCCGGACTTGCCCGCGACCTTGAGGGGCAGATCCCCGTTCCCGTGGTGGACGGCATTTCCGCCGGCATCCGGATGACCGAGGCCGTGGTGGAGTTGCAATCCGGCTTCCACCGGCAGGGTGCGTTCGCGCCGCCGCCGGTCAAGAAGCGCGCCGGCCTGTCGGAAAACCTCGACGCCGCCCTTGCGACTGCACAGTCTGCCGCCACCGTTTCACAGAAGTAGGAGGACACCGATGTCCCTCGTCCCCGAACTCGTCATCGCCCACGGCACCGTGGTGAACTCCCGCCTGTCCGGTGCACCGGCGCGCCAGGCCGCGCACATCGTGGTGCAGGACGGCCGCATCGCCGAACTGGTCGACGCCGCCCTGCCCGTCCCGGCGGCCGCCCGCACCATCGATGCCCGCGGCAAGCTCGTCATCCCCGGCGGCATCGACGGCCACTGCCACGTGGCCCAGGTGACCGGCCGCTTCCGCACCCTGGACGACTTCGCCATCACCTCCACCGCGGCCCTCTGGGGCGGCACCACCACCATCATCGACTTCGGCATCCCGCGGGACGCCCAGGAAACCCCGCTGGATGCCGTGCTCAACAAGAAGCGCCTGGCCGCCGAATCCCGCTGCGACGTGGCGCTCCATGGCTCGGTGATCAGCTGGGACGAAACCGTGCCGTGGCAGCTGGAGCAGCTCGCCGCCGAGGGCGTGCGCTCCGTGAAGATGTACACCACCAACCGCGGCACCACCATGGCCGACGGGGACACCATCCTGAAGGTCATGCGGGAAATGGTCCGCCTGGACGGCCTCACCTACATCCACGCCGAGCACGACGCCATCATCTCCGACTGCACCGAGCAGCACGCCGCGGACGGGCTCATCTCAATCGAGCACCTGCACCGCACCCGCCCCGAGCTGGCCGAGGAAGTCTCCGTCAAGGAAACCCTGGCCCTGGCCAAGTACACCGGCGCCCCCGTCTACTTCGTGCACCAGTCCACCCCCGGTGCCGTGGACCTCGTCACCGAGGCCCGCGCCGACGGGCAGGAAGCCTACTCGGAGACCTGCCCGCATTACCTCACACTGGACGACACCGTGTACGGCACGGAGTTTCCCGAGTGGTACGCCTGCTGCCCGCCCATGCGCTCCCCGGAAACCGTAGCCGCCCTCAAGGAACGCCTCGCGGCCGGGGCCATCCACACCGTCTCCTCGGACCACTCCTGCTACGACCTCTCGCAGAAGCGTGAACGCACGGACGACATCCGCTTCATGCCGCACGGGCTGCCCGGCGTCGAAACCCGCATGCCCGTAACCTTCACCGCCCTGGTCACCGAGTCCGGCGGCTCCGTGGAGGACTTCGTGGAAGTCTTCTCCGCCGGCCCCGCCCGGATCAACGCCGTGCCCCGCAAGGGCACCATCGCCGAAGGCTTCGACGCCGACCTCGTGATCTTCGACCCCGCCGAGGAACGCAAGGTCGACGGCGGCGCCCTGCACATGGGAACCGACTTCTCACCGTTCGAGGGGAAAGCGCTGAACGGCTGGCCCGCCGTCGTCGTCTCCGCCGGACGCGTGGTGCTGGACGGGGAGGGCTTCCACGATCCCGGCCCCGTGGGCCGCTACGTGGCCCGCAACGGCTTCACCGCGCACCGCGACGCCCTCTCCACCGTTTCTGCCTAGGAGTTCCCTTTGCCTTCCGAAAACCGCCCCGTCCGCATCGGCATGATCGTGCCGTCCTCCAACACCTGCCTGGAGCCGCAAAGCTACCGGATCCTCGGCGAGCGCACGGACGTCACCCTGCATTTCACCCGCATCAACGTCACCCGGATCGCCCTGGACGACTCGTCGGACAAGCAGTTCGACGCCGCCGGGATGCGCGCCGCTGCTGAGCTGCTCGCCACGGCCGACGTGGACGTCATCGCCTGGAACGGGACCTCCGGGTCCTGGCTGGGTGCCGGCCACGATCTCGAACTGGTGCACGGGATCAGCGACGCCACCGGCATCCCGGCCACCACTTCCACCCTGGCGTACCTGGCCGCCTTCGAGGCGTTCGGGACCGAACGGATCGGCATGCTCACCCCGTACACGGCGGACGTGAACGAGGCCGTGGTGGCGTCCTATGAGCGCGAGGGCATCAAGACCGTGGACCACCGGCACCTGGACCTGAGCGACAACGAGTCCTTCGCCCGGGTCACCGACGCCGAGATGCTGCCCGGGTCCCTGGAGCTCGCCGCGTTGAAGCCGGACGCCCTGATCTACCTCTGCACCAACCTCTACGGTGCCAACATCACGGCGGAAGTGGAGTCGCGCACGGACGTCCCCGTGCTCGATTCCGTGGCCGTGACCCTGTGGCACTCCCTGAAGCTTGCCGGCGCCCCCTTGCTCGCCCCAAGGTGGGGCCGGTTGCTGGCTGACTGATCCCCCATCGGTCCAGCCGGCGCCCGGGCTGAACCTGCCCCGGCCCGCACTATGCAGAGTGCGGCGCGGGGCATCCGGGAAGGCCAACGGCGGCCCGCCCCTGTGCTCTTCGGAGTGCGGGGCGGGCCGTTCGTGTGTGTGCGGCGTCGGGCCACGTACGCGACGTTCCTTCCCGGTTGCTTCCCTCCAGCCGGTATCCGATCCCTTGGAAACCCCGGAAATCCGCGACCCCTGCCGGGCTCGGCAATGAGCAACCGGGAGGGAACGCCGAGCAGGGGTTTTCCACATAGCCCAGCCCGCGTGTTCCGCGGCCTCGCCGGAGGCAGTGGACTGCTGAAATGGAAATTCACGATTATCTGCTGGGCCTGGGCGGTGTAGCCCGTACTGCACAAATGCTCGCCGCCGGATTCACCCGGGGAGACCTCAGGAAACTGGCTGGGACAGGTATCCGACAACCTCGGAGAGGCGTGTACCTGCACCCCGCTGCAAATCCCGAATTCGTGGCTGCCATCCGGCACAACGCCAAGGTCAGCTGCGCCAGCGCCGCGTCGCATTACGGACTCTGGCTCCGCAATCCGCCCTCACAACATCATCTCGCCTGCAACCACGGTCACGGCCACGGCTTCATCCGGCATCGCACCGTCAGGTTCCAACCCGATGCCGCCCGGCCACTGGCGGCCCTCGAAGATGTCGTCCTCCATGCCTTGGGATGCCTCCCGCCGCCGGCATCAACAGCAATGGCGACATCAGCCGTCCGCCTGCACAAGATCCCAGTCGAGCTGCTGAAGGAACAATTGCGCGGCAGCGACCGCTCCGGTCCTTCCCTGACTGCTTTACGCCTGCTGGACCTTCGATGCGAGTCAATAATCGAAGTCGATGCGCAGGATCTTTTCAGGAAACACGGGCTCGCCTTTGAACAGCAGGTCGAGCTGGAAGGCATCGGACGAGTGGATTTCCTGATCGAAGGCTTCCTGATCGTCGAGATGGATAGTTTCGAATACCACTCCAGGCGGGACTCGATGCGGAAAGACCGGGCCCGGGACAACGCGGCCACGCTCCGTGGCTTCGCCACACTGCGTTACATGTCGGAAGACATCTGGTTCGCCCCAGAACGGGTCATCGCCGAAATCCGCAGGGTCCTGGACATGCGGGCAAAGTTCCAAGCCGCAGCAGCATGACGCTCCCCCCCCGGTTGCATCCCTTTTTCAATGGGCCCCGCCCCTGAAAACCCCGAAATTCCGCGGGCGGGCCGCCAGCCAGCCGAAAGCAAGCGGGAGGGAACGACGTCGGGTGCTGCGATGGCCGGCGTTGGATTGGCGCGCTTGAATCCCGCAGGCTCCGGCGTACTTGGGATCGGGGATGAGCTGGCCACCGAACGTGCCTTGGCGGACCTGGCGCACCAACTGATCGAGGCCACCAGCGGCGGACATCGAGGAATCCACCGATAAACCGACGAACCTGTACGCCTGGCTTGTTGGTAGAGACTGCCCGGGAATGCACCATCTCACGGGTTGGTCGGCGCTCGTCCGCGTGGCCGCCGTCGAACTGGAATTCCTCGGCCCGCCCCTGTGCTCTTCGGAGTGCGGGGCGGGCCGTTCGTGTGTGCAACTATCATCGGATCCTGGGTCCCTTTTCCTGGTGCCCGCGCAGTCATCGCCGGACTGTAATGATTTGACGTTGAAGGATAGGCATGGACCGGGCAGGCCTTGATCAGATTGACCAACGGATTCTGGAGGAACTCACCAGGAACGCCCGCATCAGCCACGCCGAACTGGCGTCGAAGGTCCTCCTGTCCCGCAACGCCGTGCGGCAGCGGATCGACCGGATGGAGCGGCATGGCCAGATCCAGGGCTACACCGTGGTTTCCGGTTCCCCCGGGCAAGCCCCGGTTGCGGCATACCTGATGGTCTACCGCAACGACCGCGTGCGGGGATCCGATGTGGTCGCGGCGCTGCAGGCGATCCCCGAGGTAGTCTTCTGCGATGTGGTCAGCGGGGACTTCGACCTGATCGTCCGGCTGGAGGCCCGTTCGCTGGAACGGATCCAGGAAATCTGGGAGAGGATCGCCGCCCTTCCCGGGGTCAAGGACACCGTGACCGCCATGTCGCTCTCCAACTACGTCAGCCGTGGCGCGTGAAGTTGCCCGGGAAGTCCGTTTCCGTCCGGAACCTCATGCCGCGCCGCGCTTGATGCAGACGACCTTGGGCTGGGTCATCTCTTCGTAGGCGAACCGGACGCCTTCCCGTCCCATGCTCCCGTATTTCGAGCCGCCAAACGGCATGCCGTCAAAGCGGTAGTCGGAGGAATCGTTGATCATCACGCCGCCGGCGTCGAGCTTGTCCGCAGCGTCGAGGGCCACGTTCAAGGATTCGGTGAAGATTCCCGCGTGGAGGCTGAACTCAATCCCGTTGGCCACCTCGAAGGCTTCCTCCACGGCATCGAATGCCTGCAGCATCACCACCGGGCCGAAGACCTCCTCCTGCCACAGCCTGGAACCATGGGGCACATTTTCCAGGACGGTGGCGTGGAGCACGTTGCCCTCCCGGACGTTGCCCATGAGGCAGTGGGCTCCCGCGGCGATCGCCTCGTCCAGCTTGTCCTTGACTTCCGCCACGGCCTTCGCCGAGATCATGGGACCGATGTCGGTGCTTTCCTCCAGAGGATCGCCGGCAATCAGGGACGATGCCCGATGGAGGAAACGGCGGCGGAATTCGGAATAGATGGAACGTGCTACCAGGATGCGCTGGACTCCAACGCAGTTCTGCCCGGCTGCCCAGAACGCTCCGGACACGCAGGCGTCCACGGCGGCCCCGAGGTGCGCATCATCCAGGACAAGCACCGGGGCATTGCCGCCCAGATCCATGGACAGCCTCTTGAGCCCGGCGGAGCGGGCGATGCTTTCTCCAGTGGAGAATCCGCCGGTGAAGGACACCATCCGGACATCCCGGCTGCGGATGATCTCCTCCGCGAGCTCCCGGCCCCCATGCACCACCGTGAGTACGCCCCCAGGCAGGCCTGCTTCCTCCAGGGCGCCTGCCAGCAACTGCGCCGAAAGAGGCGTCAGCGCCGACGGCTTGAGGATGACGGCGTTGCCGCCCGCAATGGCCGGACCCAGCTTGTGCGCCACCAGGTTCAGGGGGTCGTTGAAGGGCGTGATGGCCGCGATGATCCCCAGCGGCTCACGGGAGAACCATCCTTGGCGGTCTTCGGACCCTTCAAACGCATCAAAGGGGATGACCTCCCCCGAATTCCGCCGGGCCTCGGCAGCGGAAAGCCGCAGGGTGTTGACCGCCCGCAGCACTTCCTTGCGGGCCTGGCGGATCGTCTTTCCGGCCTCCGCGGTGATGGTCCGGGCGAACTCCTCGCGGCGCTCCTCAATCGCCGCAGCCGTGGACTCCAGGATCCGGCCACGCTCGTGACGGGACAGGCTTCGGGCCGTGGCCGCGCCTTCCCGGGCGGCGGCAAGGATGCGGTCAACCTCTGCGGCAGCGGTCAGCGGCACGGTGCCGAGCACGCGGCCGTCGTAGGGACTGGTGACTTCGCAGACGTCCTGCAGCGTCTCAAGCATGTGCGGCCACTCCCGCCTTGGCAGCGTGGATGGCGATGATATCCGAGAGCAGGGCATAGGCGGTTTCCAACCTTCCGGCCCCGGGACCGGACACCGTTACGGGCCCCAGCAGGTCCGTGGCGAACGACACCGCGTTTGTGGCGCCGGAAACGCCGGCGAGGCCGTGGTCCAGCGGTAGTGCGACGGGTTCGACTCCCGCGGTCACGGTTCCATCGGGGTTCCGCTTGGCCGAACCCACCAGTTTCCAGCGCCGGCCCGCCAGCGCTGCATTCTTCACTTCCTTCGCCGAGAGTTCGGAGATCCCACGCCGCGTGACATCAGCCAGGGTGATACCGGCGCCGAGCAGCTCGTTGGCGAGGATCAGGACCTTGAGCTGGACGTCGAAACCTTCGATATCGGCTGCGGGGTTGGCTTCCGCGTAGCCGAGTTCCTGCGCCTCGGTGATGGCCTTGCCCAGCTCCATGCCCGTTTCCATCCGGCCCAGGACGTAGTTGCTGGTTCCGTTGAGGATGCCCTCGAAGCCGTCCAGCTTGAGGCCTTCGAACATCTTCCGAGCCAGGCGGATCACGGGAGTACCGCTCATCACCGCGCCTTCGAATTCGAAATGGACGCCATTGCGTACGGCCAGGGCAGTCAGTTCCGGGCCGCGCAGTGCCACCGGCCCCTTGTTGGTTGTGCAGACGCTCTTGCCGGATTCCAGGGCCCACCGCACGTGGGAAACGGCAGGCTCGCCGTCGTCGGGGTTGGTAAACGTTGCTTCGCAGACAATGTCGGCACTGCAGTTGCGGATAACGTGCTCATTGTCCGGCGTTGCGGATCCGCCGTGGTCGGCGAAGGTTTCGCTGCCGCTTCCCAGCCGCAGGGCCACCGAGAGGTCGATGCCGTCTTCCTTGACCAAGGAGCCCAGGCGCAGGTCCGTGATCGCGACGACCCGCAGGCCAAAGCCGAGTTCATCCACAAAGGAGCTTCCACGGTCATGGATCAGTTGGGCGAGGGTCCTGTTGACGCCTCCGAACCCGATCAGCGCGATGTCATAGGTGGTCATGGTGTTCCTTCGTCTCGAGGTGGGCTGTGATCCCATCGTCCAGCCGGCAGTTGTCCGTCGAACCATGTCCAACAGCCCGAATACGTGGTCGGAACGACCAAGCTAAGAGCGAATAGGCATAGTGACGAAACGCCTTAGATGTGCAACATATGCAAGTTTTGATGTTTTTGATGACTAGCAATCGGCAGGCGTGTTACTTTCATCACTGTTGACGCGCCGCACCGTCTCCGCCCGCACGATGACGTGAGCCGCCGCGCACATTCCGGCACCCACTCCCAACACTGGAGGCACCCTTGGAACCTTTGACCCCGCTTAAGCCAGCCGTACGGCAGGACCCACCAGCCACAGCAGAGTCCGGCCTCCGCCGCTCCATGGGGCCCCGGCACCTGATCATGATCGCCATGGGCGGAGTCATCGGGTCCGGGCTGTTCCTCAGCTCGGGCTACACGATCTCCCAGGCCGGACCGCTCGGTGCGGTCATCGCCTACCTCGTGGGCGCCTTCGTCGTGTACCTCGTGATGGCCTGCCTCGGCGAACTGGCCATCGCCTACCCGGTATCCGGAGCCTTCCACATCTACGCCGCGCGCTCGATCGGGCCCGCCACCGGCTTCACCACGGCCTGGCTCTACTGGCTGTGCTGGGCGGTGGCCATCGGTTCGGAGTTCACGGCGTCAGGATTGCTGATGCAACGGTGGTTCCCCGGGGTGGACGTCTGGGTCTGGTGCCTGGTTTTCGCCGCCGTCCTCTTTGGCCTGAATGCGGTCTCCGCAAAGTTCTTCGGGGAGTCCGAGTTCTGGTTCGCCATCGTAAAGGTCGCCGCCATCATCGGGCTCATTGTCCTTGGCGGTGCTGCGCTCCTGGGATTCCATCCGCTGAGCCAGGACGGCGACCACCCGTTCCTGTTCGAAAACTTCGCCACTGAGGGCGGGCTGTTCCCCAACGGTTTCACCGGCGTCCTGGTCACGGCCCTCGCCGTCTTCTACGCGTTCTCCGGCTCCGAACTGATCGGTGTTGCCGCCGGGGAAACCAAGGATCCGGCTACCAGCATTCCGAAAGCGATGCGGAGCACCGTCGTCCGGCTCCTGGTCTTCTTCGTCGGAGCCATCGCTGTCATTGCCGCGACCATCCCCTTCGACGAGGTGGGGCTGGATGAAAGCCCGTTCGTCACGGTCTTTTCCTCCATCGGAATCCCGTTCGCCGCGGACATCATGAATTTCGTGATCATCACCGCCCTGCTTTCCGCGGGCAACAGCGGCCTCTTCTCCTGCGCCCGCATGCTGTACTCCTTGGCCGACGAAGGCCATGCTCCCCAGGCCCTGAAAAAACTGACCCGGCGGGGGATTCCCCTGATCGCTTTGTCCGTCAGCATGCTGGGCGGACTCGCCTCCCTGGTCAGCAGCGTGGTGGCCCCCGAAACGGTGTACCTGGTGCTTGTCTCGGTAGCCGGGTTCGCCGTGGTCGGCGTCTGGATGTCCATTGCCGCGTCCCACTTCTTCCACCGGCGGGCGTTCGTGCGGAACGGCGGGGACGTGTCCGCGCTCTCCTACAGGGCCCCGCTGTTCCCGCTGGTACCCATCCTGGCCTTCGTCCTGTGCCTCGTTTCGCTCGTCGGCATCGCGCTGGACCCCAACCAGGTCGCCGCCTTGTACTTCGGCATTCCTTTCGTCGCGGCCTGCTACGTGTTCTTCCACTTCAAGTACCGGGCGAAGGCCCTGCAGGTGCCGGGAGCCTGAACCCCGCGGAGCCTGACCGCCCCGCGCCGAAGCGGCGGCCGGCAGCGTGTGCCGGCCGCCGTCGTGCATGGCTCTCCGGCCTGGAAACTGTGTGAGGATAGGCTGGTTGCCACGGCGGGAGGAGCAGCGGGAAATGGAGACTTCCCCGGAAGCGTCAACCATGGCGCAGGGACTCAGGATCGTACGGCTTGTGACGGAACGCGAGAAATCCGGCAGGCAGCTGTTGGGGGTTTCGCAGCTTGCAGCTGAGCTGCAGCTGGACCAGAGCCGGGTGTCGCGACTAACACAGGAACTGTGCGACATCGGATTGCTGGAGCGCGAGGAGCGCGGCCCGTTCAGGGCCGGCCCCCGCTTCTTCGGACTGGCGGCCTCCCTCAACGATGGCTGGTTCCGGGAAGCCGGCGCCGAATTGGAAAAACTGGTCTCGTCGCTGGGTCTCCGGGCCCGCGTGTCAGTCCGGGCGGGCTTCCGGGTGCTCCTGGTGCGCGCGTCCAGTAACGACATGGCGGCCGGGGGTTTCGCGTATCCCGGGATGATAACTCCCGTGTGGTGCACCGGAGCAGGCCGGGCGCTGCTGTGGGACCACAAGCGCAAAGGGCTTGACGCACTCCTGCAGGACGTCAGCTTCATCGGCGTGGGAGGCCCGCAAGCGGCCCACTCGGTGTCCGAAGTCTGGGAATTGATGGCCCGTGACCGGCCACAGGGCTATGTGGCCGCTGCCGAGGAATTCGAGCACGGCATCCATGAGCTTGCCGTCCCGGTGCGGGATGGACACGGCCGCATCACCGCGGCGTTGAGCGTCCTCGGCCAGTACGAGCAACTGCGGGGCAATGCGGGCCGGGTGGCGGCGGCCTTGGTGGACAGCGCCACGCGCCTCAGCGGTGGTTCCCGGGCTGCAGGCTAGGCGTGGCCCAGGCGGGACTGCAGCCAGTTCCCCGCGTCCACCAGAGCATCAGCGCACATTTTCTGCCTGGGCTCGAGGCGTGATTTCGGCCCCACGATCTGGAGCGCGGCAACGACGTCACCCTTGAAGTCCCGGACGGGGACCGCCAGCGAGTAGAGGCCGGGCTCAGCCGCCTCATCCACCACCGAATAGCCGCGGGCGCGGGCAGCCGCAAGCCGCTCCAGGAAATCGTCCACATCAACGGGCGTGTTCGGACCATGGCGGACAAAGTCCACGCGCGAGAAGATCGCGCGCACCTCGTCGTCGGAAGCCTCCCACAACAAGGCCTGCCCTGCGTCACTGCAGTACGCCGGGTAGGGCCTGCCGATCCAGGAACCCACCAGCTTGGTGCTGTCCGGCACGCTTTCGGCGATGGTCACGGTACTGTCGCCGCTCAACACACCGAGGTAGCAGCCTTCATCGGTTTCCTTGGACAAGGCGTCGAGCGCTGCGGCACCGTCCGTGGTGAGCCTGCGCCGGGTAAGCACCAGGGCATCGGTCATCACGGACCAATCCGGGGTAAAGGTACGGTACGGGGTGCGCCGCAGGAATCCTTCCTGCTCGGCCGTGCGCAGGCTGCGCGACACCTGGCTGCGGTCCTTGCCCAAATCGGCGGCAATCTCGGCGACCGTCCCGCCGGGCAGGCCTTGCGCCTGGCGGGACGCCGCCGCCAGCACGGCCATGATTCCACGGCCCATGCTGGAGGTCTTTGACATGGACTCGATCTTAGACGACCCCTCGCCCACGCACCGGCCACCTCAGGAGATAACCCAACTCAGGAAAGGGCAAAGACCCTTGCCGGGAACCCGCTGCCTCCTTGCGGCTTGGGCCACGATGCAACGACGGCCGCACCGGTTTCAGGAAGCTCCCCCAGGTTGGCCAGCAGTTCGATCTGCCACCGGCCCTGCGCCAACACGTACGTCTCCAGGCTGAAGTCCTGCCGGGACGTCGCCTGGCCCGGATCGGTGTCGGTTTGTTCGTGACCGACTGCGGTCACGCGCCGCTCCTCGATCAGGAAGGCGAGCACGTCCCGGGACCAGCCCGGGGTGTGGCTGATGCCCTCCGCATCGCGGTTGGCCATCGCGGCGGCGTCCGGCCAGCGGCTGCTCCATCCCGTCCGCAGGGCCACGAAGGACCCCTCGGGAACTGCGCCGTTGCGCTCCTCCCAGCGCCTGACGTCTTCCATTGTGGGCGTGGCGTCCGGGTCCGCCGCCACGGCGTCGGTGATATCCAGGACCACCAAGGGAAGGATCATTTCCTGTACGGGGATCCGGTCCAGGGTCCGGCCGCCCCGGATGAAGTGCGACGGTGGATCCACGTGGGTGCCCCACTGGCCGATGATGGAATAGCGGTGCGCGGTGAAGCCGTCCCCGCGTTCGAGGTCGAACAGGGCCTCACGGGTTTCGTCCGGAAATGCGGGGAAATGCGGCTGGCCCGGGTGGAAGGCGTGCGTCAGGTCCGTGAACTTCCGGCCGGCCAGGGCCCCCTTCAGCGCATCCCACACTGCGGTTGACGTCGTTTCCACTATGCAGCCTTCCCTTCAGGGCTGCCCGCGTGCGCATGGGCAGCGATGGTCACCGGCCCCGTCAGTTCAATTACCGGCAGTTCCCACGGGTGGATGCCCGCCAGTTGGTGCATGAATCCTTCAACGGCGTCGTCGGGGAGCATGGCGTCGAAGTAGGTGGTGAATACAAACGTGGGCGAGATGGTGCGCTCCCCCACCACGCCAAGAGTCGGCGTAGCTCCGGCCGCGCAGGTGAAGCCTTCGAAACCGACAGTTGACTCGAACACATGCTTGTAGTTTCCGAAATCGCCCAGGTCCTGGAACTGCTCCACGGCCTTCAGAAGCGACGCCACTCCCTCGTCCTCCGACAGGGCGTCCAGGTCTCCGCCTGCGGCCCTGTGGAAGGTTTCTGCGCTGATCGGCCAATGCACACGGAGCTTGCGGGCCGGCTTCATCTGGATACTCAAGGATCCTCCTTCATGTACGTGTTGCATGTCATACTCGCATGGCCAGATGAGCATTACAAGCATAATTTGGTGCTAATAATGAGCGTTTCGCGGAGGATCCGGCCGGACTGAACCTGCCCCGAGCTTCCACGCGAACTGGCAGCAAATGACCTCTGGACACGGTTTAAGGGGCAGGTGCAGCCAGTTCGCCGCGCAAGCCGGGAAAGAGCGTCGGCCAGCGGAAAAGATGGCCCTGCTGTTCGGCGCACTCGGCTGTTTCTTCACGCTCCGAAGCCTGTTCGCGGCAACTAGGGCAAGCTAGGAGGGCTGTCCGGGCCCTACACCCGCACCAACAGCGCCCCGGGATCCACCCGGGCGGTGAGGGTGGAGACCTTGCCTTCGTGGTCGCCGTCGAGCTGGAAATCGTCCTCGTGTTCCAGGCTGACCTCCACGGAGGTGCCGCGGAAATACTCCACGGAGGTGTCCTTGCTGCGGCCCTTGCCGATCACGCCCGCGATCACACCGAACCAGCCCAGCTTCCCGGGCGCAACCACCATCAGGTCCAGGATGCCGTCGTCCACCGCGGCTCCGGGGAAGATTTCCACCCCGCCCTGGATCTTGCCGCAGTTGCCCACCATCACGCTGCGCACCCGGCGGCTCGCCACCGCTTCGCCGTCCACGCTGATCTTCGCCTTGACCCCTTTGCCCTGCAGGTTCCGGACCGCGGCGTCCACGTAGGCCAGCCAGCCCACCTTGTCCTTGAGTTTGGCGTCGGTGTCCGCCATGATGCTCGCGTCGAAACCGAGCCCGGCCATCACCAGGAAGAGCTGCTCGCTGCCGCCGTCGTTGCGGGCGGACCGGACGACGTCGATCCGCCGTGCTTCGCCCAGCAGCGCCACTTTCGCCGCCCCCTCGGTGTCCGTGACGTCCAGGCCGAGGTTCCGCGCCAGCAAATTGCCGGTGCCCAGCGGGATGAGCCCCAGCGGCGTGTCCGTCCCGGCCAGGACTTCGGCAACGCAGCGAACGGTGCCGTCGCCGCCCGCGGCGATCACGACGTCGGCCCCCGCCTCAAGCGCTTCCCGCGCCTGGCCGGCGCCCGGGTCCTCCGCCGTGGTGTCGAGCCACAGCGGCTCCTCCCAGCCGTTCGCGGCGCTCAGCCTGGTGAGCGTGCCGCGGATGTCCCGCGCGGCGGGCTTCGACGGATTGATGACGATGGCGGCGCGCATGCTAGGTAGCCAGCCCGCCGGCCCGGGTCCAGCCCAGGGCTTCGTAGCGGGCCGCGGCTCCGGCGTCCACGGGGGCGTAGACCACGGCGGCTCCTTCGACGAACGCTTCCTCCGCCAGGTGTGCCAGCACCACGGCTTCGTGCTCGGGCGCCACTTCGTCGCCGTCCACCGCGAGCACCGGGCCCAGCACGGCGAAACCTTCGCCGAACGCCACCCGGCCCCGCGCCACGGGGCGGTCGAAGCGGACCAGCTCCACGACGTCGTAATCCTCCAAGGGGGCCTCGAACACGCCGAACTCGGACGCCAGCGGTGGCGCGCCGTTGACGTCGCCCGGCGGGGCGGTCATGAGGAACCCGGCCGGGGGTGTGTCCGCGCCGTCGCTGAGCCGTGCCCAAAGGGGCTTCCAGTCGTGTGCGGTTTCCGGTGCCATGCCTCCGACCCTACCTCTCACGGGAACTAAATGTGCTCGGCTTCGTAGCGGACCTTGAGGGCGCCGCGCTTGATCTTCAACTCCAGCACGCGCACGCCGGCCAGGTCCTCGATACGGGCCACGTGGGTTCCGCCGCAAGGTTCGCTGTTGACGCCTTCGATGGTGACCACGCGGTGCCCGGCCCCGTCCATCGCGGCGCTGACTGAGCCGCCGCGGGCCAGGACGGCGTCGAACGCTTCCTGAAGTTCGGCGCGGATCTGCTCGCGCTGCTCCGGGGTGGCGAGCCCGGCTTCGAGGCCCTCGGGCGAGAAGTCCAGGCGTGCCTGGCCCGGGTAGTGGCTGTGCCCGGCGCTGGTCCAGCCGCGGGCCTCGCCCAGGTGGCCGAGCACGTGGCCGGCGGTGTGCAGCGCCGCGTGGCGTTTGCGGAGTGCCGCGTCGATGGCGCACTCGACGGCGGTTCCGGCCGCCAGCGGGGCGAGCTCCGGGCCGCCGGTCAGGACAACCAGGCCGTCGTCGCCGCGCGAGGGAATCACCGGGATGCCGTTCAGGGTGCCTTCGTCCGAAGGCTGGCCGCCGCCCTTCGGGTGGAAGATGTTGGGGCTCACCGCGGCCCAGGCTACGTCGCCGTCCGTTCCGGCGGCCACCACGGTGGCGGCGGATTCGAAGAGGTAGGTGTCGCCGTAATAGGCCTGTTCCTGCTGGGTTCCGGGGGCTGCGGTGCTGGTGCTCATCACCCCAGCATAGGCGGGACCTGGCGCCGCCGATCAGCCACAAAGTTCCGCAGGTTCCGTCCCCGGCCTCAGTCCTCGTCAAGGCGTTCGAGCAGTTGGCCCAGCGCCTCGCGGATATCGTCGTGGTCGTACTGGGCCGCCCTGCTTTCGGCGGATATCACGGCGCAGCGGTGGATCTTCTTGAAGTCGCCGTAGGGGAATTTGTAGCGCCCTTTTTGGTCGTCCGGATGGTCGTCGTCCACGCCCAGGTACCAGGCGGAATACTCGCTGTAGCCGTGCTTTTCCAGGAACGCGTTCTCGTCGTCGGCGGAGGGGGCATGTTCGCTCCAGTCGTCGCGGACGTCCTTGACGGCCTTTCCGTCGCGGATCAGGTGCTTTGCGTGGTCAAACGCTTTCTTGTTCAGTTTCACAGTCATTGCACAATCCCTTCACTCCTGTCCTACAACCCCTTGACCGCCCCCAGCACCTTGGTCAGGGAGTCCTTGGCGTCGCCGAACAGCAGGGTGGTCTGCGGTTCGTACATGAGGTCGTTCTCGATCCCCGCGAAGCCGGGCCGCATGGAACGCTTGAGGAACACCACCTGCCGGGCCTGGGAGACTTCCAGGATGGGCATGCCGTAGATCGGCGAGCCGGCGGTGGTTTTCGCCGCCGGGTTCACCACGTCGTTCGCGCCAACCACGAGGGCAACGTCCGCCGTCTTGAATTCGGAGTTGATCTCGCCCATTTCCTTGAGCGATTCGTAGGGCACGTTGGCCTCGGCCAGGAGGACGTTCATGTGCCCGGGCATCCGGCCGGCCACGGGGTGGATGGCGAAATCGACGTCCACGCCGCGCTCTTCGAGGGCCTCCGCGAGTTCGGCCGCGGTGTGCTGCCCCTGCGCCACCGCCAGGCCGTAGCCGGGGACGATGATCACCCGTTGCGCGTAGCCCAGGAGCACCGCCACGTCCTCCGCGCTGGACGAGCGCACGGGGCGTTCGCTCACGGCGGTGGATCCCGCCGTCGAGCCTCCCTTGAAGGCGCCGAACAGGATGCCGGCCACGCTGCGGCCCATCGCCGCCGCCATGGCGCGGGTGAGGATGGTGCCCGAGGCCCCCACCAGGGTGCCCGCCACCACCAGCAGCACATTGCCCAGCACCAGGCCGGACGCGGCCACGGCCAGGCCGGTGAAGGCGTTCAGCAGCGAGATGACGATCGGCACGTCCGCGCCGCCCACCGGCAGCACAAGCAGCACGCCGGCCACCAGGCCCAGCAGCATCAGCCCGACGGCGAGCGCCTGGGAACCGCTTAACACCACGCCCGCACCGGTTCCCACCGCGGCGAGCAGCACCAGCGTCATCACGATTGGCAGACCCGGGAACACCACGGGCCGGGTGGTCATGAGCTCCTGCAGCTTTGCGAAGGTGATGGCCGAACCCGCGAAGGACACGGCGCCCACGAGCAGCGTGAACACCACGGCCACCCGCACCCAGCCGTCCTCGCTGTGCGTAAGTTCCAGCAGCGCCACCAGGGCCGCCGCCCCGCCGCCCACGCCATTGAACAGCGCCACCAATTGCGGCATCTGCGTCATTTTCACCCGCCGGGCCACGGGCGCCGCCACCGCCGAACCGACGGCAATCGCGCCGACGATCCAGGGAATGTTTTCCAGGTGCACGGACAGGAAGACCGCGACGACGGCGATCACCGCACCGAAGGCGCCCACCAGGTTGCCCTGCCGGGCGGTGCGCGGGGAGTTCAGGCCCTTGAGCGCCAGGATGAAGCAAACGGCGGAAGCCAGGTAGAGCAGGGCGGTCCAGACGGGACTGAGGAGGGTCATCGTGCGTCCTCCCTCTGCTTGTCCGCAGACACCGTCCGTTTGCGGCCCCGGAACATTTCGAGCATGCGGTCGGTCACCACGAAGCCGCCCACCAGGTTGGCGGTGGCCAGCACGACGGCGAGCAGCGCCACCGCGAGCACCAGCGGCTCGTGCGCCTGGCCGGCCACGATGATGGCGCCCACCAGGATGATGCCGTGGATGGCGTTGGCCCCGGACATGAGCGGGGTATGCAGGGTGCTGGAGACCTTGGAAACCACCTCGAAGCCTACGAAGACCGCGAGCACGGTGATTGTCAGCAGGCTGATGCCGTCCATCAGTTCGTCCCCTCTTTCGCTGAACCGTCCGCGGCAAACCCGGCACCCTCCGGGGCGAGTGCCGCCAAAGCCTCGGCCGTGGGACCGTGCCGCACGGCGCCGTCGTGCGTCAGGCAGCTGCCGGCCACCACCTCGTCCTCCCAGTCCGGGGCGAAGGCGCCGTCCCTGACCAGCAGTTCGAGCAGGCTGGCGACGTTCTTGGCGTACAGGCGTGAGGCGTCGGCCGGCAGGGCGGAGGCGGCGTCCTTCATTCCCACCAGGGTCACCATGCCCCGGCCGTCCGCCGTCGGGATCACGGTGTCTTCCCCGGCCACCACACCCTCCACGTTGCCGCCGGATTCGGCGGCGAGGTCCACCACCACCGAGCCCGGCCGCATGGCCTGGACCATCGCGAGCGTCACCAGCAGCGGGGCGCGGCGCCCGGGGACGGCCGCCGTCGTGATGAGGACGTCGGCGGCGGCCACATGCGGGGCGAGCAGTTCGCGCTGCAGGGCGCCGCGGTCGGCGCTGAGTTCGCGGGCGTAGCCGCCGGACGCCTCGGCGGTTTCGACGTCGAGCCTGATGAAGGTGCCGCCCATCGAGGCGACTTCGTCCGCGGAGGCGGGACGGATGTCGTTGGCGGAGACGCGTGCGCCCAGCCGCTTGGCGGTGCCGATGGCCTGCAGGCCCGCGACGCCGGCGCCCAGCACCAGAACCCTGGCCGGCGGGATAGTGCCGGCGGCGGTCATGTAGAGCGGGAAGAAGCGCGGCAGCCGCGTCGCCGCTTCGAGCACGCAGCGGTACCCGGCCACAAGCGCCTGCGAGGTCAGGGCGTCCATGGACTGGGCCCGGGAGATGCGCGGCACCAGTTCCAGGGAGAAGGAGGTGACCCCCGTTTCGGCGAGCGCCCGCACGGTGGAAAGTTCCGACGACGGCGAGGCCAGTCCCACGGTGACCGCGCCTTGTTTGAGGGACCTCGCCGTGTCCGGGTCCAGCGGGCGGACGTGGGCGAGAATGTCGAGGTTGCCGGGCTCCAGGGTGTCCACGATCCAGGCGCCGGCGTCCTGGTAGGCCTCGTCCGGGTGCCCGGACTCGAGCCCCGCCCCGCTTTCGACGAGGACCTCAAGGCCCAGCCCGGTGAGCTGCTTGACGGTTTCCGGCGTCGCGGCCACCCTCCGCTCGCCTTCCCGGCGTTCCAGTGCAATGCCCAGTTTCATCGCGCTCCCTCCCGGAACCTCCGTTGGTCCGCGGTCACACAAGCCCGTGCAGTCGTTGGCATGAGCCTAACCCCCGGCGGGCGCGGACGGGAGGGGGCGTTCCCTTCCGGGGCCTGGGGTGGCTGAGGCGCGAACGTACACTTGAGGCCCCGTTTTCGCGGATTGCGGGGCCGCAACTGTTCGTTCGCGCAACCGCGGCGGCCGTTCCCTTCCGGGGCCTCCGCCGTTAGGGTCGTTGTGGGCTGGACCTCCAGCCCCACCACGACCGTCGACGAGCCGGTTCCGGCCGCGCCGTCGGAAAGGAATGCAGACATGGCAACGTACAAGATCGGCTACCTCGTGGGCAGCCTCGCCAGCAATTCCATCAACCGGATCCTCTCCAAGGCCCTCATCAAACTGGCACCGGAGGAACTCGAATTCTCCGAAGTCCCCATCAAGGACCTCCCGCTGTACAGCCCGGACTACGACGCCGACTACCCGCCCGCCGGACGGGCCTTCAAAGACGCCGTGGCTGCCTCGGACGGCATCCTCTTCGTCTCCCCCGAATACAACCGCTCCATCCCCGGCGCGCTCAAGAACGCCATCGATTGGGGCTCCCGGCCGTGGGGCACCAACTCCTTCGCCCGCAAGCCGACCGGCATCATCGGCACCTCTCCGGGCAGCATCGGCACCGCCGTCATGCAGTCCTCCATGCGCAGCGTCCTCAGCTTCCTGGACGCCCCGCAGCTGAACGCCCCCGAGGCCTACATCAAGTTCAACAAGGACGTCTTCGCCGAGGACGGCGCGGTGTCCGATTCCCACACCGCGGAGCTGCTGCGCCACTACATGGAGGAGTACAGCGCCTTCGTCCAGCGCGTGCTCGCGGCCAACGCCCCCGGCCACATTGGCGACGAGCACCCGGACTCGGCCAAGCTGACCCGCTGACCCGGTCCTACCGGGAGCGCGAACGTACAGTTGGGGCCCTGGAATCGCCGGTTTCGGGGCCCCAACTGTACGTTCGTCCATCGACGCGGAGAGCCCGGAAGGCGCACCATGTCCCTATGGGAGCCGTCACCGACTACCTCGCCGGCATCAAGGCACCCAACAGGCAGGTGCTGGAACGCATCGTTGCGATCGCGCGCGAGCTGGCACCCGGGGTCGAGGAGGGCACCAGCTACGGCATGCCCGCACTGCTCCTGGACGGCAAGGGATTCGTCAGCGTCCTGGAAACCAAGAAGCACCTGGCCCTGTACCCGTTCAGCGGCCAGATCCTGGGGCGCCTGGCGGACGAACTCGACGGCTTTTCCTGGTCACCCGGAACGCTGAGGTTCAGCGCGGAGAACCCCGTTCCGGACGAGTTGGTCCGCCGCATCCTTGAACTGCGCCTGGCGGAGATCGGCGCGTAGCGGGGAGCGCGAACGTACAGTTGGGGCCCTAAAAAACGCGGAAAATGGGGCCCAAGTGTACGTTCGCGCAGAAAAGCAGTCAGTGCTTCGCGGAGATGTCGGCCGAGATCAGTTCCGCGGTGCGCAGGATTTCGTGGCGGACGGACTCGAGGTAAGCCTCGGGTTCGGCCTGCGCCGCGACGTTCTGGGCCTGCAGTGAGACATTGACGGCGGCCACCACCTTCCCCGCGGCGTTGCGGACGGGGGCGGCGATGGACATGAGCCCGAGTTCCAGTTCCTGGTCCAGCAGGCACCAGCCCTGTTCCCGGACCTTTTCCAGTTCGGCCAGCAAGGCCTCGCGGGTGCCGACGGTGCGCGGCGTCAGGGGCGTGAGCTCGACGGCGTCCAGGTACTCCCGCAGTTTCGCCTCCGGCAGGCCCGCCAGCAGGACCCGGCCCATCGACGTCGCGTACGCCGGGAAGCGGGTGCCCACCGTGATCCCCACCGTCATGATCCGGCGGGTCGCCACCCGGGCGACGTAGAAGATATCGGCACCGTCCAGGACCGCAGCCGACGTCGACTCCCCCAGTTTGTGGGACAGTTCCTCCAGGTGGGGTTGGGCGAGCTGCGGCAGGGACAGTGCCGAGAGGTACGAGTACCCCAACTGCAGCACGAGGGCGGTCAGCGCGAAGGTCTTCCCGTCGGTGCGCACGTAACCCAGCTCCACCAGGGTGTGCAGGAAGCGGCGGGCCGTGGCGCGGGTGAGCCCGGTGCGGGCAGCCACCTCGCTGAGGGTCATGAGCGGGTTGGCGGCGTCAAAGGCCCGGATCACGGCCAGGCCGCGCGCCAGGGACTGCACGTACTGGTCGCTGGCCTGCGGGGCCGCGGGGGCTGCGTTGCTCATGGTTACCTATCCTATTGGCGTCCCGTTGCCGCGAACGTACAGTTGTGGCCCCTAAACCGCGGAAAACGGGGCCCCAAATGTACGTTCGCGCTCAAGAAACGGCGGGCTTCAGCGGCAGCGGGACGAGGGCCTGGAGCTCCTCGAAGGTGCAGCCGAAGGTCTCACGGACCGTGACGCCGTCGGGCCCGGTGAGGAACACCGCCTTGTCCGTGTACACACGGGTCACGCAGCCCACGCCGGTCAGCGGGTAGGTGCACTGCTCCACGAGCTTGGACACGCCGTCGCGGGTCAGCAGGGTCATCATCACGAACACGTCCTTCGCGCCCGTGGCCAGGTCCATGGCACCCCCGACGGCGGGAATCGCGTCCGGTGCGCCGGTGTGCCAGTTCGCCAGGTCGCCGCCGGCCGAGACCTGGAAGGCGCCCAGCACGCAGATGTCCAGGTGCCCGCCGCGCATGATCGCGAAGGAGTCAGCATGGTGGAAGTAGGACGCCCCGGGAAGTTCGGTGACGGGGATCTTGCCGGCGTTGATGAGGTCGCCGTCGATCTCCTCCCCCACCGCTTCCGGGCCCATGCCGAGCATGCCGTTCTCCGTGTGGAGCGTGATGTTTTGTTCCTCGGTGAGGTAGTTGGACACCTGTGTGGGCTGGCCGATGCCCAGGTTCACGAAGGAGCCCGGCGCGATGTCCCGCGCCACCAGCTGAGCGAGTTCGTTGCGGCCCAGGGGCTCGGCGGACGTTTGGAGCGACGTTTCGAGGGTGCTCATCTCAGGCCACCTGTCCTTCCTTGGAGGCGGACGCGCCGGCCACCCGCACGACGCTGTTGACGTAAATCCCAGGGGTCACGATGTTCTCCGGGTCCAGGGCACCGACCGGCACGATCTCCGAAACCTGCACGATGCTGTGCTTGGCGGCGGCGGCCATGATGGGGCCGAAGTTCCGGGCGGTTTTGCGGTAGACGAGGTTGCCCTTGCCGTCGGCCTTGAGGGCCTTGATGAGGGCGACGTCGGCGTGGATGGGAGTCTCGAAGACCTGCCATTTGCCGTCCAGGAAGCGGGTTTCCTTGCCTTCGGCGAGCATGGTGCCGTAGCCGGTGGGCGTGAAGAACCCGCCGATGCCGGCCCCGGCAGCCCGGATGCGTTCGGCCAGGTTGCCCTGCGGAACGAGTTCGAGTTCGATCTCCCCGGCCTTGTACTTGGCGTCGAAGTGCCAGGAATCGGACTGCCGCGGGAAGGAGCAGATCATCTTCCGCACCCGGCCTTCCTTGATGAGCAACGCCAGGCCCTGGTCGCCCTGGCCGGCGTTGTTGTTCACCACGGTCAGGTCCGTGGCGCCCGAATCCAGCAGGGCGTCGATCAGTTCGAAGGGCTGCCCGGCGTTGCCGAAGCCGCCGATCATGATGGTGGAGCCGTCCTTGATCCCGGCCACGGCCTCGCCCACGGTGTCAATGAAAGTCAGCATGTCCCTTATCCCTTCACGCCGGCAGTGACGTTTTCCAGCACGACGGCGAGCCCCTGCCCCACGCCGATGCAGATCGCCGCGACGCCCCACCGCTGCCCGGAGGCCTGGAGCGAGCGTGCCAGGGTGCCCAGGATCCGGGTGCCGGAGGCGCCCAGCGGGTGGCCCATGGCAATCGCACCGCCGTGCCGGTTCACGATCGCGGGGTCGATGTCCCAGGCGTCAATGCAGGCCAGCGACTGCGCGGCGAACGCTTCGTTAAGCTCGACGGCGCCCACCTGCTCCCAGCCGATGCCCGCCTTCGCGAGGGCTTTGTTCGCCGCCTCCACAGGGGCGAATCCGAAGAACTGCGGGTCGTTTCCGTGCGCGCCGCGCCCGGCGATGCGGGCCAGCGGCTCAAGGCCGAGCAGGCCGGAAGCGGCCTCGGAACCGATCCACGCGGCGGAGGCGCCGTCGGACAGCGGCGAGGCATTGCCGGCGGTGACGGTACCGCCGGAAGCAGCACCGCCGTCGGGCCCTGAACCCTCGGGACGGAACACCGTCTTCAACCCGGCGAGCTTCTCAGCGGTCGAACCGGCACGGATGCCCTCGTCCCGCACCAGTTCGGTGCCCGGCACCTGGGTCACGAGGTTGTCGTAGAAGCCCTCGTCCCACGCGGCCGCGGCGAGGTTGTGCGAGGCCGCGGCAAACTCGTCCTGGCGTTCACGGGTGATGCCGTACTTCTCGCGCAGGCGCTCGGTGGCCTCACCCAGCGACACCGTCCACTCCGACGGCATGGCCGGGTTGACCAGCCGCCAGCCGAGCGTGGTGGAGGCCAGGGTCATGTCGCCGGCGGGGTACGGCTTGGACGTCTTGGGCAGCACCCAGGGGGCGCGGCTCATGGACTCGGCGCCGCCCACCAGCATGAGGTCGGCGTCGCCGGCGTTGATCTGGCGGGAGGCGATGATCGCGGCGTCCAAGGACGAACCGCAGAGCCGGTTCACGGTGGTACCCGGGATGGAGACCGGCAGCCCGGCCAACAGGGTGGCCATGCGGGCCACATTGCGGTTTTCCTCGCCGGCGCCGTTGGCGTTGCCGAACACCACTTCGTCGATGCGCTCGACGTCGAGCCCCGGCGCGCGCTTGACCGATTCGCGGACTACGTGGGCGGCGAGGTCGTCCGGGCGGACACCGGCGAGCCCGGAGCCGAACTTGCCGAAAGGCGTGCGCACGGCGTCGTACACATAAGCCTGGTTCATGAGGGATCCTTTTCTGAGGAAGCGGAGTCGATCTCCGCGAAAACGTGCTGGGCGGTCTTGAAGGCGGTGTTGGCGGAGGGTACCCCGCAGTAGATGGCGGTCTGGAGCAGGATTTCCTTGATCTCGTCGCGGTCCAGCCCGTTCCGGAGGGCCGCACGGATGTGCATGGCCAGTTCTTCCCAGTGCCCATGCGCCACCATGGCGGTGATGGTCACGGCGGAGCGCATCTGCCGGGACAGGCCCGGCCGGGTCCAGATCCCGCCCCAGGCGATCCGGGTGATCATGTCCTGGAAGTCCTCGGTGAAGGCGTCCTTGCCGGCGTTGGCGCGGTCCACGTGCGCGTCGCCGAGCACCTGGCGCCGCACCACCATGCCGGCGTCGTAAATCTCCTGCGAGGTGGCGTCCGGCCGGACGGCCCCCTGACGGTCCACGGAACTCATGCCGAAGCCTCCTTCATGAAGCCGCGCATCAGGTGCGCGACGGCGGCGGGTGCCTCCGCGGGGGCGAGGTGGCCGACGCCGTCGAGGGCCACCACGGTGGCGCTGCCGCCCCCGGCGGTGATCCCGTCCGCCACTTCCTCGGCGGTCGACGGCGGAGCGACGGTGTCCTCGACGCCCGCCAGAAGCTGGGTGGGGACGGTGATCGTGCCGAGTTCGGCGCGGACGTCGAAGCCCGCGAGGGCCTCGCAGCAGTAGGCGTAGCTGAAACGGTCGGTGTCGCGCAGCACGTGCAGGAGCCGGCTGCTCACCGCGGGTTCGCGGTCCATGAAGCCGGCACCGAACCAGCGCTGCGCCGAGCCCTGGATCATCACGGGCGTGCCCTGGTACCGGACCGTCTCGGCGCGTTCCAGCCAGCCCTCCGGGGTGCCGAGCTTCGCGCCGGAACACTGCACGGAGAGGCTGAGGAGCCGTTCGCCGTGCTTGATGCCCAGCTGCAGGCCGGTGGCGCCGCCCAGGGAAACCCCGGCGTAATGGAAGCGTGCGCCGGGAAGAACCGAGTCCACCAGGTCCACCACGGCGTCGGCCAGTCCGGCCACACTGAAGGTTTCCGTGGCGGCGGGCGAGACACCGTGGCCGGGCAGGTCCCAGCCGATCACGTCGTACTCGTCGCCCAGCAGTTCCGCGGTCCCGTTCCACAGGATGGTGGAGGTGCCGAGCGAGGGGCCCACCACCAGGAGGGGCTTGTCTCCGAGGGGCCGCTGCGGGGAGAGCAGCACGGCCTTGATGGCTGGCTTTGCGGTGCTGGTTGTCTCAGGCACGGGTGGCTCCCTTCATGGTTGTCGCGGCCCGGGTTGTTGCGGCGTAGTCCGGGTAGGCGACGAGGATGCGGCGGGTGATGTCCGCTGCTTCGCCGAGGTAGTTGGCGGGGTCCAGCAGCTCGGCCAGCCGGGCGTCCGGAAGCAACGCCGCGGGAACGGCCTCGCGCAGCAGCTTCGCGTACGTGGCGGCCTGGTCCGGCTGGTTCGTTTGGAGGACGGCGTCGACGACGGCCTGCAGCTCCTGCTTCCCGTCCGCGCCGGTCGTCTCAGAAGCCAGCAGGGGGACGACGACTGCCGCCACGCCTTCGCTGAGGAGCAGCGGCCCGGAGAGTTCGAGGTTGCGGCGCATTACATCCGGGAAGACCCGCAGGCCTTCGATGAGTTCGCGCAGCTGCACGGCGGCGCCGAGCGCGAGCGCGAGCAGCGAGCGCAGGGCCGGCCATTCGCTGTGCCATGCGCCGTCCGGCCGCTCGTCGTTGAAGGTGGCGGCGGCCAGGTGGAGCTGTCCGGCGAGCGCCGGGGCCTGCAGTGCCGCGCTGCGGACCAGGACGGAGAGCACGGGGTTCTGCTTCTGGGGCATGGCCGAGGAAACTCCCCGGCCGGCGGCCAGCGGTTCGCCGAGTTCAGCCACTTCGGGGCGGCTGAGGAACACGACGTCGGCCGCGATTTTCCCGAAGGAGTCCGTTAGCGCCGCGAGGGCGCCGCCCAAGCTGGTCATCGGCAGCCGGTTCGTGTGCCAGGGCGCAGGGGCGGCGGCGAGGCCGAGCTTCGCGGCGAGTGCCTCCGCGAGTTCGAAGGGGCCGGAAGCGGTTCCCGCGGTCAGCACCGTGGCCGAAGCCAGGGTCCCCCCGGCACCGCCGAACTGCAGCGGCAGCTCGAGCGAGTCCAGGTGGCGGGCCGCGGCGGCCACGCCCTGGAACCATTGCGCGGCCTTGAGCCCGAAGGTGTACGGCAGCGCATGCTGCGTCAGGCTCCGGCCCACGCACAGCGTGTCCGCATGCTGTTCGGCCAGGGCGGCGAGCGCCGTCGTCGTGCCCTTGATTTCCGTGAGAACGGCGGCCCGGACACGGTCGGCGAGCAGCATAAGCGCGGAGTCCAGCACGTCCTGGCTGGTCAGCGAGCTGTGCACGGCGGCCAGCGCCGCGGGGTCGAGTTCGCGGACCCGCGCCCGGAGGTCCCCGAGCAGCGGGATCACCGGATTGCCGCCGCCCTGGGAGCGTTCGGCGATCGCCTCGGCGTCGTACAGTTCCGGGTCTGCGGCCTGCGCGACGACGGCGGCCGCACCCTCCGGTGCCAGGCCCGCGTCTTCGAGGACGGCGGCCCAGGCGGCTTCGACGTCGAGGATCGCCGCGAGCACCGCCCGGTCGCCGGTCAGCGCGGCCACCGCGGGCGACGCCGTGACCGGGCTCAGCAGGCCGAAGTCGCTCATCGGTATGCGCCCGTCCCGGTGGCGGTGCCCTGGAAGTCGAGGAAAACGGTCTCGTCCGGTCCCTGCAGGCGCAGGTCCCAGGTGAGGCCGCCGTCGGGGTCACGGCGGGCGATCAGGGTCTTGCGGCGCTCCCCCGGAAGCGAGCTCAGCAGCGGATCATTGGCGAGCGCTTCTTCGTTCTCCGGCAGGTAGATGCGGGTGAAGAGCCGGTTCATGAGGCCGCGGGCGAAGACCGCCACGGAGATAAACGGTGCGGCATCCTCCGAGGTGGGCCCGGGGTTGACCGTGGTGAAGGTGAAGATGCCGGTGTTCCCAACGGCACTGCGGCCCCAGCCGGTGAAGGTGTAGCCGTCGCGGACCAGGGAACCGGTGCGCTGGACCACCCTGCCTTCGGCGTCGGGCTGCCAGATTTCCAGGATGGCGTCCGGGATGGTGTGGCCTGCGCCGTCGTACACAGTGCCTTGGAGGCGGATGCTGCCGGCCGTGCCGGGGGCCAGGAGCTCGTTGTCCTTGGTGAAGGGCAGGGCGTAGCCGTAGAAGGGGCCGACCGTCTGGCCGGGCGTGGGGGTCAGTTTGCTCATTGCTGCCTACTCCTCGTCGTCGCCGGCGTCGCCGAATGCTTCGTTCTCGGTCCAGGTCCGCTTCGACCCGGTAAGGATGATGTCCCAGGTGTAACCCAGAGCCCACTCGGGCTGGGTGAGTTCGTGGTCGTAGTTGGCCACGAGCCGGTCGCGGGCGTCCTGGTCCACGATCGACTGGTAGATCGGGTCCAGCGGGAACAACTGGTCGCCCGGGAAGTACATCTGGGTGACGATCCGCTGCGTGAACTCCTGCCCGAACAGGGAGAAGTGGATGTGGGCCGGGCGCCAGGCATTGAGGTGGTTCTTCCACGGGTAGGCGCCGGGCTTGATGGTGGTGAAGCGGTAGGAGCCGTCCGGGCCGGTGATGCAGCGGCCCACCCCGGTGAAGTTCGGGTCCAGCGGGGCGGGGTGCTGGTCGCGCTTGTGGACGTAGCGGCCGGCGGCGTTGGCCTGCCAGATCTCCACGAGCTGGCCGGCAACCGGGCGGCCGTCGCCGTCGAGCACCTTGCCGGCCACGATGATCCGCTCGCCGAGCGGTTCGCCGTTGTGCTGGATGGTGAGGTCGGACTCCAGGGCGTGCACGTCCTGGTGGCCGAAGGCCGGGGAGTACAGCTCGATGGTCTCAGGGTCCGCGTGGTGCAGGCTCTTGGTGGGGTGGCGAAGGAGGGAACTGCGGTACGGGGCGAAGTCCAGCCGGGGCTGGGTCTCGGAGGCGGCGCCGTCCTTGAGCTCGCGGTGGTAGGCCTCGCCGAGCGCGGCGATCTCGGCGCTGATGTCCGCCTGCGACTCGGCGGCGGCGTCCAGGACGTGCGCTGCGTGCGCTTCGGCGTGGGGAACGATCTCGTCGTTTTCGTCCTGCCAGGCGGCGTCCTGCACAGCGCTGTCGTGCACGGCGGCATTCTGCTCGGCGAGGCGGGCATCGCTGCTGTCGGCGCGGTGCGTGCCATGTGCGTCGATGGTCATGGCCGGCTCCTTTCGGTTGCGTACTCAGTGGTTAGGATTTGGAGGTCGGTTTCCCCAACTAGCTCGCAGTTGTTGTCGTCATGAGGGCTCAAAACGACAACAAGTGCCAGTCAGTTGGGAGGGCGGCGGGCGTGGTCGTACTGGACGGCGTGCCGCACCGGGGCGTTCGGGGCGCCGTAGCCGTCGTAGCCGCCGCGGCGTTCCACCATTTCGAAGAACACGCTGCCCACGGTGGCGGTGTAGAAGTGCAGGAACTCGCCGCTGGCGTCCCGGTCGTAGAGCAGGTTGAGTTCCTTCAGCGTGGCCAGGAACCCGGGGTCCAGGCTGAAGCGGGCGGCCAGGTCCTCGTAGTAGTTGGCCGGGATCTCCAGGAATTCCAGGCCGCGGTCCCTCGCGTTGCGGGCCAGGCCCACCAGATCGTCCACCGCGAACGCGATGTGTTCCTGGTAGCTCTTGCGGCCGCCGTCCTGCTGGCCTGCGTCCTCCTGCTGGATCAGCGGCGCCAGGTTCAGGACCAGGCGCACGGCCCGGTCCGTGGTCTGCATGATCTGCGAGCGCACCAGGCCGGTAGGGCTGGGCACCTCGGCAAACGGTGCGGGTTCCAAGGCCAAGGCGCTGGTGTAGAAGAGGACGGCCTCGTCGAAGTGCTGCCAAGGCTGGGCGAGGTTGACGTGGTCGATCACGGCGCCGGCGCCCACGGGAGCCGAGACGCCGTCGCCGAACTCGCCTGCCTGTCCGAATTCAGCAGTCCATGCCGCCGTGCCGTCCGGGCTGCCCTGGCACAGGAAGATCTCGGTGGAATCCGGCGCCGCGATGCCTTGGAAGACCTCCTCGTCCGCCTGCACCTTCCGCGGCACCACCGGCGCCTTGAGCTGCTGGGCGCGGGCGGAGGCGATGACCGGATTGTCGACGTCGAAGCCCAGCGCCGCGATGGCCGGTTCGGCGTGCGAGGGGGCCTGTTCGTTGATGATCACCCGTGCATGGCCCATGGTCCACAGCTGCACGTCCTTGGTGCGGTGCCGGCCCTCGAACTCGAAGCCCAGCTGGCCCAGGAGCTTCTCGAGGGCGGCGGTGTCGTCCGCCTTGACCTCGGCAAAGTTGAAGCCGGCGGGTTCGGCCACCTTGGGCAGCGTGGCCAGTTCCATCGGATAACGACGGCGGCCGGCCACCTTCCCGGAACCGGCGGCAGCACCGCCGTCGTGCGCGTCCAACCACTTGGCGCTCTGCTCCTCCAGCCAGATCAGCGAGCGCATCGCGTCCACGGCGGTGCGCTCCACGTCGGACTGGCGGAAGACGTCGTTGAAGATCTCCAAGGAGACGGGCCCGGCGTAGCCGGCACGCACCACGTGGCCCATGAACTTGTCCAGCTCGAACTGCCCCTCCCCGGGGAAAACCCGGTAGTGGCGGCTCCAGGAGAGCACGTCCATGGAGAGCTTCGGGGCATCCGCCACCTGCACGAAGAAGATCTTCTCCGCGTTGAATTTCTCGATCGGCGCCGTGTCCCAGTCGCGGGAAAGGATGTGGAAGGAGTCCAGGCAGGTGCCCAGGTTCGGATGGTCCACCGTCTCCACCAGCCGGTGGGCGTGCTCGTAGTCGTTGACGTACTTGCCCCAGGCCAGCGCCTCGTAGGCCACCTTGACGCCGTGCTCCCCGGCCAGCTGCGCGAGGCGGCCGAGCTGCTCGGCCCGCAGGCCGTCGTCGTCGATTTCCGCGGTGGCCACATTGCTGCACACCAGGATGGTGTCCATGCCAAGGCGGGACATGAGTTCGAACTTGGCCCCGGCGCGGCGCAGGTTTTCGCGGAGCAGGTCCTCGGGAACGCTGTCGAAGTCGCGGAAGGGCTGGTAGAGGTCCAGTCCGAGGCCGAGGTCGGCCGCCATGGCGCGGACTGCTTCGGGGCTGAGCGCGGAGGTGACCAGGTCCTGTTCGAAGATTTCGATGCCGTCGAAGCCCGCGATGGCGCAGGCCTGCATCTTTTCCTTGAGGGTGCCGGAGAGGCACACCGTGGCGATCCCGGTGCGCATCAGGCGGCCACCTTCTCCTCGGCGGCGATCAGTTCGAGGAAGTGTTCGCGCATGCGGGCGGCGTCGGCGTCGCGGCCGGTGAAGATGCGGAAGGCGTCGGCGGCTTGGCCCACGGCCATGCGTCCGCCGTCGAGCACCCGGCAGCCCTTGGCGCGGGCTTCGCGCACCAACTGGGTTTCGATCGGCCGGTAGACGATGTCCGCCACCCAGTGCCGCGGCTCCACGAGGGACATGTCCAGCGGTGTGCCCGGGTGCGCGGCCATGCCCACCGGGGTGCAGTGCACCAGTCCGTCGGCCAGCGGCATGAGCTGCGGCAGCTCCGCCGTCGAGCGGGCCGTCACGGTGGCTTCCGGGAAGAGGCCGGACAGTTCGGCGGCGCGTTCGGCGCAGCGGGCGGGATCCATGTCCACCAGGTCCAGGGTGCGGACGCCCGCGGAGAGCAGGGCGTAGGCGACGGCGGACCCGGCGCCGCCGGCGCCCAGCTGAACCACCCGGCCCAGCGAGGCATCCGGAAGGCCGGCCGCGAGCGCGGCTGCGAAGCCGGAGAAGTCGGTGTTGTGGCCGATGAAGCGGCCGTCGCGAATCAGCACGGTGTTCACCGCGCCCAGGCGGCGGGCGTCGTCGGACATCTCATCGAGGTGCTCGAGGACCAACTGCTTGCAGGGGTGCGTGATGTTCAGGCCGTTGAAGCCCAAGAGGCGCGCGGCGGTGAGTAAATCGCCGACGGCGGCACCCGGCAGGGCGAGTTCGAGCAGATCGATGGGTCGGTAGAGGCAGCGCAGGCCCTGGCGGTCCGCTTCGCGCTCGTGCATGGCCGGCGAGAGGGAAGGCGTGACGCCTTCACCAATCAGGCCCACCAGGTAGGACTCGGCTCGAGTGCTCATGCTTTATTGCTCCTTTGACAACTCCGGATGGCGGCGGCTTTAGGAAGCCCGGCGCGCCCTGCGGTATGAACCAGCTTACACAACGTGTTCACATATTGCACTAGTGTTCTTATCGCGAACACCAATAATTCCCAGCCCAGCCTCCTCCGGGTCGGGCGCGAACTGGCAGCACATGCCCTCTGAATGCGCTTCAAGGGTCATCTGCTGCCAGTTCGCGCACCGGCTCACCGCTGCGGCAGGCGGGCCGAGAGCTCGGCGGCGGCGTCCTTCAGCAACGGGACCACGGCCTGCAGCTCCTCCACGGACATCCGGAACGCGGGGGCGGCGGTGGCCAGCGAGGCGAACGCGAAGCCCTGGCCATTGAAGACGGGCACCGCGATGGCCCGCATGCCCACCTCGTTTTCCTCGTCCATGAGGGCGAAGCCCTGGCGGCGGATCTTCTCGATTTCGGCCCGGAAGGCATCGCGGTCGGTGATGGAGAAGTCGGTGAGCGGCTCCAGGTCCAGTTCCTCGAGCAATGCGGCGCGTTCGTCGTCGGGCGCGAATGCCACCAGCGCCTTGCCCACCGCCGTCGTGTGCAGCTTGCCCAGGTACCCGGGATCGCTGGTGACGCGGAACATCTGGGGACCGTCCACCTTGTTTACCGTGAGGTGGTGGTGGCCGTCGCGCACGGCGAGGATGGTGGCCTCGCCGGTCCCCTCGGTCACCTTCTGCAGGATGGGCCGGGAGGTGCCGGCGAAGCCGTGGTGGTTGGAGACGCGCTGTCCGAGCTGGAAGACCCGCAGGCCCAGGTGGTAGCGGCGGCCATCGGGCTCGTAGTCCACGAAGCCGTCCCGCGTCAGGGAGCCGAGCAGGCGGTAGGTGGTGCTGAACGGCAGCTCGGCCTGGCGGGAAAGCTCGGAGGCGCTGGCCCCCTTGGGCTCATTGCCCAGCAATACCAGGAGGCCCAGGGCCTTGCCGATCATGTCCGTTTTGGTGTCCTCTTTGACGCTCATGAGGAAATGTTGCCACATCGTGAGAGCTATATCTAGATCGTGAGTATTTTTCTTGACAGGTGACCCCACTCACAGCCATCATTTCTATATTGCACAAACAGCTCCCACATTGTGAGAGCTACTGCTGAAGCCTGATGTCGGGCCTTTCAGCCGAGACGTCCACCGGACCGCCTCCCCACCGGCCTCACGAAGAGTAGCCGCGAGAGCGCCACAGACCACCGCTTCACCAGATGCGACAACGTCGTCACACCGAAGGAACACCATGAGCCACACGATCCCGTCTACGACGCCGGGAGCCGGCGCCGCTGGCACAACCCAGTCGGGCACGCCGAAGAAGGCAGCCCTCGCCAGCTTCCTGGGCAGCGCCGTCGAGTACTACGACTTCTTCATCTTCGGCTCCGCCGCGGCACTGATCTTCCCGCACGTGTTCTTCCCCAGCGCAGACGCCAACGCGGCCATCATGTCCTTCGCAACCTTCGGCTTCGCCTACGTGGCCCGCCCGGTGGGCGCCGTGATCCTGGGCCACTTCGGCGACCGGATCGGCCGGCAGCGTGTCCTCATGTTCACGCTGGTCCTCATGGGCGCTGCCACCTTCATCATCGGCTGCCTCCCGGACTTCAAGACCATCGGCTGGTGGGCACCGGCCCTGCTGGTCTTCGCCCGGTTGTGCCAGGGCCTCTCCGCCGCCGGCGAGCAGGCCGGCGCTTCCTCGATGACGCTTGAGCACGCACCGGACAACCGCCGTTCCTTCTTCACCTCCTGGACCCTCACCGGCACCCAGGGCGGCCAGGTCCTCGCAGCCCTCGTCTTCATTCCCGTCGTCGCCCTGCCGGATGAGATCAAGTACGGCATCGGCTGGCGCATCCCGTTCTGGCTCAGTGCCGTGGTGGTCCTGGTGGCGTTCTTCATCCGCCGCACCCTGCACGAGCCGCCGGCGTTCGCCGAGGCCAAGAAGCACCACCAGATCGCCAAGCTGCCGGTGGCCGACCTCCTCAAGCTGCACTGGCGCGATGTGCTCCGGGTGGTCTGCTGCGCCTTCATCGCCGCTGTCAGCACCGTCTTCGGGACCCTGGCCATCAAGTACGCCAAGGACGTGGCCCATGTGGACGGCACCGTCACCCTCTGGCTCGTCGTGGTGGCAAACATCGTGGCCCTGGGAACGCAGCCGCTGTTCGGCAACCTCGCGGACCGTATCGGCCGCAAGCCCGTCTTCATCTACGGCGCCGTTGCCAGCGCCATCATGACCCCGGTGTTCCTGCTGACCCTGGAATCCGGCATGGTGCCGCTGATGTTCCTGGTGTCCGTGGCCTACTTCTCCTGCGGCTACGCTGCCGCGAACGCCGTGTGGCCGTCCTTCTACGGCGAAATGTTCAGCACCCGGGTGCGTTTCTCCGGCCTGGCCATCGGCACGCAGCTCGGATTCCTCATGGCCGGCTTCGCCCCGGCGATCGTCACCGCAATGGGCGGCACCACGGCCGGCGGCTGGGTGCAGATCAGCATCTTCACCGGCGCCATCTGCCTCATCGCGGCGGTCTCCGCGCTCACCGCCCGTGAGTCCTTCAAGACCCCGACGGCGGAGCTCGGCTCGAGGTAGCCCGTCACCACTCGCTCCACAACAGCGCGAACGTACAGTTGGGGCCCCGAATCCGCGGATTTTGGGGCCCCAACTGTACGTTCGCGCGGGTTAAACGGAGCCGAAACCGCCCTGCAACATTCACCCTCCACACTGGAAGTGCCGGCAAACGCTGGCAGCTCCAGCCAAGGAGGCCACCATGTTGAAGGAAGTACCGGTCCGAACCACCCGCATCCGCACCCTCGACCAGCTGCACCGCGGTGACCACATCGAGGCCCGCCTCTCCGTTGGACCCGCGTACGATGACGTCGTCATCCGCAGGGGTAGCGTCCAAGAGACCGCACCGGGCATCGGCGTCGTGTGGATCATGGACCAGCTGAGCGGCCTGCGCAAGGCCATCAATACGGACGAATGCACCCTCTGGCGAGTGGCCTGAGCCAGCCCGCCCACGCATCTCAACCGCCGGCCACGGACTGGATGATCAACACCTCCTGGCCGGCAGCCACTTCGGTTTCCAAGCCTTTCAGGCGCCGGATCTCCTCGCCGCTGACGTAAATATTCACGTAGCGGCGCAGGGCACCGGTTTCGTCCCGGAGTCTCCGGGCAAGGACCGGGTAATCCCCGGTCACAGCATCAAGCAACGCATCCACGGTCACGGCCCGGCCGGCGGGCGCAGTCAGCACGGACTGCCCGCCGGCGAGAGGCTGCAGGATGCTCGGAAGCACCACGGTGATATCAGGCAACGGTCCACCTATGCAGAGGCCGCGCCGGCGGGCACAGCAGCGCCGGACACTACCGCGGCCCGGACGCAGAGCACATCCGGCAGGTGCGAGACCACTTCGGTGAAGCTCTCGCCCTCATCCGCGCTGGCGTAAACCTCTCCGCCGCGCGTACCGAAATACACGCCCACCGGTTCGGCGGTGTCCACCGCGGCGGCGTCGCGAAGCACGGCGTTGTATTCATGGTCCGGCAGCCCGGTTTCGAGCCGCTTCCAGGTACCGCCGGCGTCGTCCGTCCGGTGCACGGCGAGCCGTGCGTCCGGCGGGATCCGCTCGCCGTCGGCCTTCAACGGAACCACCCAGGCGGTGCCGGACCGGCGCGGGTGGGTGAGCATCACGAAGCCGAAGTCCGCGGGCAGGCCCTCCGCGATCGATTCCCAGTTCTCGCCGCCGTCGTCCGTGCGGTACACCCCGTGATGGTTCTGCGCGTAGAGGCGGCCGTCGACGGCGGCATCCGCGGCGATCTTGTGCACGCACTGGCCGAACTCCGGGTTGGGGTCCGGCATGAAGTACGCCGAAATCCCCTTGTTCCGGGCCTCCCAGGAGGCCCCGCCGTCGAGCGATCTGTACACGCCGCCGGTGCTCATGGCGATGTGAACCTTCTCCCCGCTGGGGTCCACCACGATCGAGTGCGCTGCCGCGCCGCCGTAACCGGCACCCCATTCGCTGCGGTGCGGGTGGTCCCAGAGCCCGCGGTTCAGTTCGAAATGCTCGCCGCCGTCGGTGGATTTCCAAACGGAAATCGGTTCGCATCCGGCCCAGACCACGCCGGGGCGGGACTCTGCGTCGGGGTAGATCTGCCATACGCGTTCCAGCGCGGCCTCGGTGTCCTTGGGAAAGGAAATGGCACCCTGGTCCGGTTCGGTCCAGGTGGCGCCAAGGTCATCGGAGTGGGCCACGGTGGGCCCCCAATGTTCGGACCGCACGCCGACCATGATGCGCGGGGAATCCCCACGGGTATCGATCCCGATGCTGGGGATCTCGCTCATGAGGAAGTGCGGGCCGTTGAGGGACCATTCCTTGCGGTCTGTGCTGTGCGCCAGCCACAATCCTTTTTTGGTCCCGATCGCCAAGATGTAACTCTCTGCGTTAGCCATGGTCCCCATGCAACCACCCGCACCAGCGGGTCGCAACGGTTTTCCGAAACGTCCCTTACTGCCGCCGGGCTGCGTCCCGGGTGGAGGTGCGCAGCCGGTACAGGGACGAGGTGGCCGTGATGTACAGGTCCTGCCCGTCCGGCCCGCCGAAGCACACGTTCGAGACCTTTTCGGGAACGTCGACGGCGGCCAGCAGCCCGCCGTCGGGGGCGTAGACGCGCACGGACGGTCCCGCCGAGGTCCATACCCGCCCCAGGACGTCGACGCGGAAGCCGTCCGAGGCCCTGCCGTCCTCAAGCTGCACGAAAGTCGTTCCGGCACCGCACCTGCCGTCCTCCACCGGGAACGCGGTGATGCGGTATGGCACTCCGCGGTCCGGGCCGGCTGTGTCGGCGACGTAGAGGATGGATTCGTCCGGCGAGAAGGCCAGCCCGTTGGGGTACACGAGTTCGGTGACCACCGGCGTCAGGGCCTCCGTGGCCGGATCAAAGCGGAAGACGTGGCACCCGCCGTATTCCTGTTCGCCTTCGTGGCCTTCCCTGGTCCCGGGCAGGATTCCGTAGGGCGGGTCGGTGAACCAGACCGTGCCGTCTCCCTTCACCACCACGTCGTTGGGCGAATTGAGCCGGTGGCCGCCAAAGGAATCGACGAGCGCCGTGACCACGCCTCCGCGGTCCCGCTCCACGCGCCTGCGGCCGTGGCTGCATTGCACAACGCTTCCGTCAAGGTCGAGGGTTCGCCCGTTCGTGTACTCAACACCGCTCGCGTACACCCGCGTTTGCCCGGATTCGGGGTCGAATTCCAGGATCCGGTCGTTGGGGATGTCGCTCCACCGGACGGTCTGCGTGTCCGGCAGCCAGACCGGCCCCTCGGCCCACACCGCACCTTCGGAGAGCTTTTCGAGGGCGCCCGTGATCAACTCCAAGCGGTGTCCTTCCGATCGGGCGCGGCCTCGCCGACGCGCGCCAAGTCCACAAAACTGCTAGTCCACGAACAACTAGTCCACGAACTCCGACTGTGTCTCAATGAAGTCCCAGTCGGCCGCGCTCAGGCCGCCTCCGGGGTCGTCCGGATGCGGTCCGCCTGCCTCGGCGATTCCCTGGAGCACTGTCAAAGGCAGCTCCGTGACGCGCAGGTTTTCCCGCAGCCATTCCTTGTGTTCCAGCTCCAGATCCAGCCACCACATGAAGATTTCCATGCGGACCACCCCTTTCCGTGCCTTAACGCTAGGCGCGGCCGGGGCGCGCTTCAATAGCCTCTTGTGCGGCGAACACGGCAGGGCCAACCTTTAGCTATAGATCGTGGCGGGACGCGGTCCGCAGTGAGGGGGCCCGGGGTGGACTGTGATATCGAGCTGGAAATAGGGGCCGGTTCCGAGCCGGGCGAATACACGGTGCACGTGGTGCAAGCTCCCGCCGGCGGTCACGCGTCAGGCTTGTTCACGCTCGACGTCGGATCCATCCTCGCCCGCCGTGCCGAGCTGGAAGCTACCATCCTGGCCTCCAGCGTGTCGGCAAGGCGCGCCACGCCGGTCATGGAACTCCCGGTGCGGGCCGCGGGGCAGGAACTCTTCCAGGCACTGTTCACCAGGGAAGTGTACGGAACATACCGGGCGAGCCTGGGGGCAGCCCAGCACGCCGGTCAACAGCTGCGCGTGGTCCTTCGGCTCGCGGCGCCGGAACTCGCCGCGATGCCCTGGGAAATGCTGTTCGACCCGGAGACCGAAAGCTACCTTTGCCAGACGGAACCCCTGCTGCGCCACATCCCCGCCCCGGACTACCACCTCAACCCCCTGGACATCACGCCTCCCCTGCGGATCCTCGGAATCGTGGCGGGCCCCCGCGACCTCCCCTCCCTGGATGTGGAGACGGAGAAGAAGAATCTCGCCCAGGCTTTGGCGGGCCCCGTTTCCGAAGGGCGCGTCGAGCTGGTGTGGACCCCCGACGGAACGTGGGACGCCGTGCAGTCCTCGCTGTTGGCCGGCCCTTGGCACGTGGTGCACTTCATCGGCCACGGCGACTACGATTACCGCAGCGACGAAGGCCGGATCGCCCTGGAAGGCCCCGACGGACGTTCAGCGATGGTGCGGGCCGTGCGTTTCATGGCCCTGCTCAGCGTTGCGGCACCGCGCCCCCGCCTGGTGGTCCTCAACTCATGCTCCTCCGCGGAAATGAGCCGGTCCGATCTCTTCTCGGGAACCGCCGCGTCCTTGGTGCGGAGCGGCGTCAACGCGGTGGCGGCCATGCAGTTCGCCATCAGCGACTCTGCGGCGATTGCCTTCGCCCACGGTTTCTACGCGGCGATCGCCAACGGCAGGGCCGTGGACGAGGCTGCCCGGGTGGGCCGGATCTCGGTCATGGCCAGTCCGGAGGGCACCCTCGAATGGGCCACACCCGCCCTTTATGTCCGCGGGGGTTCCACCCGGCTGTTCCAGCTCGCGGCCCTGCCCAGGCCGCCCGCGGCCGCTCCGGCGCAAGCAACCGCTCCCACCCAAGCAACCGCTCCCACCCAAGCAACCGCTCCCACCCAATCGGCCAGCCAACTGCCAGGCACTCTACGCCAGGAGTCCCAACTGCAGGCCGAGCGTGCACGCCAGGCGCAGCTCCGCGCCCTCTACATCCAAGCCAGTGCCGAATTACGCACCAGGCACTTCGAGCAAGCGGCTGAACTGTTCGATGATCTCCTGACATTGGAACCGGGCTACCGGGATGCCGATGCCCTTCGCAGCTCCGCCCTGCACCGGCACGATCTCGCCGAGCGGTACAGGCTGGCCCGGGAGGCGGAAGACGCCCAGGACTGGGGCGCCGCCGCGGAAGCCTACGCGCTGCTGGAAGGTGAAGCAGACTTTCCCGATGCCGCCGAGCGGCGCCGGGACTGCGAGCGCCGGCAACGCGTGGCGGAACTGCAGAGCGAACTCCGTTACCACGCCCACGGCGGGAGCTGGCAGGCAGTGGTGGACGTCGCCGTCGAGCTTGAAGCGGTGGACCCCGGGGCCGCGGACCCCGAGGGACTGACGACGGCGGCCCGCGCCGAGCTGGAACTGGCCAAGGAACGGGCGGCACGGGAAAGGGAAGCGAAGGAACGCGCGGCGCGGGAAACAGCGGCGCAGGAAAGAGCCGCACAGGAAAAGACGGCACGGGAGAAAGCGGCCCGGGAGAGGGCCGCGCAGCAGCTACAGCGAGACCCGGAGAAACCGCCGGCAGCCCTTCCGGCAGAGATGCCTGCGGCGCGGGAACGCCGGGCGGCCGCTGACTGGAACAGGCCTCTGGGCTTCACGGGCGGCTTGCTGCTCATGGCGGCGGGACTCCTGGGGGCGGCGGGGGCCGCGGACTACTACTGGTACGTCTACAAGATCGAATCCGATGCCTATCCTCTGATCGCGGCTCTTGGCCTGCTGGTTCCGGCTGCCCTGCTGGCGATGGCCGCCGCCGGGTTCCCGGTGCGGTCGATTGCCGGGCGGCTCGCATTACTTGGCGCGGCACTGGCCTCGTTCCTCCTGGGGTGGGGCGGACTGGCCAGAATGCCGGCGGGGCCGGCCGTCTTCCTAACCGTGGTGCAGTTCGCCTCCGCCCTCCTGCTGGCAATCGCGTGCTTCGCGGGGACGGCGCAACGCAGGATTGCCGGCTGGGTCCTGAGCGCCTCCCTGGCGGCCGTGGCCCTCGCGTGGAGCCAGACAAACACACAGGCGTTCCAGGTCTTCTATTTCCTCGCACTGGCCCTTGCCGGCGTGCTGGTGGCCTGGTCGTCGCGGCCGTGGAAGAAGCCGGCGGAAGGAAAAAATACGCCATGACGCTGATTGAATACACCACCGACTGCGGCGGCACGGTGGTCGTCGAAGTGACCGCCGGGACCCGTCCGCTGACGCGCGGCGGTGACCACGCAGCCGACCCCACCGGCGTCTTCACCCGGGCCCAGCAGACTTTCGAGCGCGCACTAAGCAACGTTCGCCCCGCCGTCCAGGGCGTTATCAATGAACTCCTGAGCATTGAACACCGTCCGGACGAAGTCTGCGTGGAGTTCGGAATCGACCTGCACGCCGAGGCCGGCGCGTTTATCGCCGCGGCCAGCGCCAAGTCCAACTTCAACGTCACCATGACCTGGAAGCGGAGCCTGGAGGAATAGCCCCGGATCGCGAAAACATGCCCGCTCGCGGCTGTGAACATGAGGCAGCGGCCCTGCCCTGCCGCCTCTCCCTGGCAGCCGCCGAAGCCTGTTCATTGCCTTGGCGCCGCGCGACAATTTGAGTATGTCGGACGGCTTCAGCGGACGGACCCCTTTGCTCCTCGGCATCGTGCCGGAGCAGCATCCCGAGGTGTTCCAGACGGCGAGCAGCTTCGCCCAGCGCCTCAACGCACCCTTGGTGTGCGCCTACGTGGACGAGGCCAGCTACCTGGTGGAATGGGATCCCTCGCGGGATACCCACCGCTTGTCCCTGCACCCGGAGAAGGACGACGCCGACATCGCCGCCGTGCGCCAGGGCCTGAAGAGCCGCATCACCGAGCTCGCGCAGGGCAGCGGACTGGAGTGGACGCTGCGGCTCCTGGCCGGCGATCCCGCCCGGGCCATCGGGCGGCTCGCCGCGGAAATCAACGCCTCCATGATCATCGTGGGCAGCCCGGAGCCCGGGCTCGGGCACCGGATTTCCGAGGCTTTGAACGGCTCGGTGGCGTCCTGGCTGAGCCACCACCAGAGCCGGCCGGTGATGATCGTGCCGCTGGCCAAGGCTGTCCAGTCCCGGCACGCGCACCGGGCCGGGGACGAAATGGACGAAGACAGCGAGGACGGTTCCGCCGCCTCATGAAGCAGCCGCACCGGCCAAAACAGGTCGGTTGAAACTAAAGCAAAAGTAGTTATTCGAGGTGGTGGCGGCGCAGGAAAACGGGACGTAAGCTGATTGGCAGCAGGAACCGCAGGGTCCCTGTCCAAAGGCCGCTCCGGAGTGCGTATCCCCCAATAACGCGCTCCGGAGCTCTTTTGTTTAAGCTCCGTTCTTGCTCTGGCCGCACCGGAAACCATCCTGGAGATCAAACGGGTTGGACAGCCAGGACCCCGCCTGATCTGCAGGATTAACCGGACCCTGCCAGCCCGGCCCGTCCTGCCGTTAGTCGTCCAGGGGTGACATTCGTTCGCGGTCGCTTGAGAAACATCCCGCGCCTGTCCCCCGGGTCGCGGGAGGACTGCCGGATCGCCGGAACGTTCCGGCGACCCCGCAGCTTTCCGGCGAATTCGGCCGGGCCGCCGCGCCATCGCCGCGCCGCCGCACCCGCCCCTACGCGCAGCAGCACCCGAGCCGCACCCGGCCAAACACCGCAGCGTCAACTACGACGGCGGGCGGCCGCCCGGGCGGCAAACGCGCCGGGGCAGCCACCCGCCGTCGGGGGCTGGAAAGCTACACGAACTGGTACAGCAGTACCGCCATGCCAAAGCCGACCACGGACAGCACGGTCTCCAGCACGGTCCAGGTCTTCAGGGTGTCCTTGACGGACATGTTGAAGTACTTGGAGATGATCCAGAAGCCGCCGTCGTTGACGTGGCTGGCGATGATCGAGCCCGAAGAAATGGCGATCGCGATCAGGGCGAGCTCGGGCTGGGAGTAGTCGCCGGAGGTCAGTTCGGGGGCCAGGATGCCGCCGGTGGTCACGATGGCCACGGTGGCCGAGCCCTGGGCGATGCGCATGCCGCAGGCGATCACGTAGGCGGCGAGGATGATCGGCAAGCCCGCCGCGGAGAGCGTGTCGGCAACGGCCTTGCCCACGCCGGTCGCCGACAGCACAGCGCCGAAGAAGGCGCCGGCGCCGACCACCAGGAGGATCATGCCCACCGGCTTCAGGGAGGCAGAGCTGAGTTCGGAGAGGTCCTGGGCGGTCATGCCGCGGCGGATGCCGAGCAGCCACATGGACAGCGCGACGGCGACCGTCAGCGCGATGGCGGGGTTGCCGAAGAAGACCAGGACGTCGCGCAGGGTGCCTTCGGGCAGGAACACGTTGCCGAAGGTGGCGCCCAGGATCAACACCATGGGCAGGCCGATGGCGAGGGCCACCAGGCCGATGGACGGCTCGTGCCCCTTCGCTTCTTCAGCCTCGGGGATCACGCGGTCTTCCGGCACGGAGACGTTGACTCGCTTGCCGATCCAGGTGCCCCAGAGAATACCGGAGGCGAACCAGGCCGGGATGCCGCAGGCGAGGCCCATGAGGATGATCCAGCCGAGTTCCACATGGAACAGGCCTGCAGCGGCGACGGGGCCGGGGTGCGGGGGCAGGAAGGCGTGGGTGACGGAGAGGCCGGCCAGCAGCGGCAGCGCGTAGAGGGCCAGGGAGCGGCCGCCGCGGACGGCCGCGACGTAGACCAGCGGGGCCAGCACGAAGATGCCGATGTCGAAGAAGACCGGGATGCCGAGCACGAAGCCGGTGACGCCCATGGCGAGCGGGGTGCCCTTCTCACCGAAGACCTTCACCAGCTTGCCCAGCAGCACTTCCGCGCCGCCGGAACGTTCGAGGATGGCGCCCAGCACGGTGCCGAGGCCGATGATCAGGGTGATGTGGCCGAGGATGCCTGCAAAGCCCTTCTCAATGAGGGCGTCGCCGCTTTTGACCGGGGTGCCCACGAGGGCTTCGATGGTCACGCCGCCCACCAGGGCGACGAGGACGCTGGTGGCCACGAGGGCGATGAACGGTTCAACCTTGACCTTGATGATCAGGAAGAGCAGGAGCGCGATGCCCGCGCCTGCGAGGAGGAGCAGGCCCGCGGTGTCGTGCCGCAGCCAGTCGAGGAATTCAGTCATTGATCTTCCTTTCCGGGGTTCCTACTTGAGGGCGCCGGTGAAGGCGGCGGCCCGGGCTGAAATGTCTGTCCAGTCGCCGGCGGCGACGGCGGCGGGGGGCACCACGCTGGTTCCGCAGCAGACAGCGGCGGCTCCGGCGTCGAGGTAGCCCTTGGCGTTGGAGGCGTCGATGCCTCCGGAGGGCAGGAGCTTGATGCCCGGGTAGGGGCCCTGCAGGTCCTTCAGGTACACCGGCCCGAGCTGGCGGGCGGGGAAGATCTTCACCGCGGCGGAGCCGAGGTCCAGGGCCTGGGCCACCTCGGTGGGGGTCATGGCGCCGAGGCTGAACGGGATGCCGGCCTTGACGGCCACCTCGGCGACCTCCGGGCGCAGGCCCGGGGTGACCAGGAACTTCGCGCCGGCGTCGATCGCGGCCTTGGCCTGGTCGGCGGTAAGGACCGTGCCGATGCCGATCGCGGCGCCGTGCTCCGCGGCGGTATCCGCGGCGCGGCGCACATGGGCGAGGGCGTCCGGCGTTGTGAATGTCAGCTCCACGCTGCGGATCCCGCCGGTGGCGAGCGCGTGGCAGAGCTCGGCGGCGTCGGGGATGCCGGGAGCCCGGACGACGGCGAGGGTGCGGTCGGTCTCGAGCTGCCGGATGAATTCTTCGGGGGTCATGCTTCGGTACCTTCTACTCGGGTGCGGCCGTCGGGGCTGCGGCGCAGGGCACGGCCGGCACGCGCGCCGGTGGGCCGCCCGCCGTCGATCGCTGCCGTGCCGTTGACGAACACATAGTGGATGCCGGCTGCTGCCTGGCGGGGGTTTTCAAAGGTGGCGGTGTCGCGGACGGTCTCCGGGTCAAAGAGAACCAGGTCCGCTGCGTACCCTTCGCGGACCAGGCCGCGGCGGTCCAGCTTGAGCCGCTCAGCGGGCCGGCCGCTGAGGTGGTGGACGGTTTCCTCCAGGCTCATCAGGCCCAGCTCCCGGCTGTAGTGGCCGAGGTAGCGCGGGAAGGTGCCCCACGCCCGCGGGTGCGGCTTGCCGCCCACCAGGAGTCCGTCGCTGCCGCCGGTGTGGGTGCGGTGCACCATGATGGCGCGGACGTTTTCCTCGTGGCCCACATGCTGGAGGATGCCGGTGCCGAGGCGGTCGTCCAGCAGGATTTTCGTGAAGGCCTCGAACGGTTCGCGGCCTTCGTCCGCGGCGATCTGGGCGATGGTGCGGCCCACATAGCCGGCGAGCGCTTGGTTCTGCACGCCGCTGATTTCCAGGGTGTCCCATTCGGCCACCACGCCGTGGCAGCCGTCCGAGCCGTAGATTTCCACAGCTTCGCGGATCCGGGCCTTGGTCTCCGGGTCGCGGAGTCGGCTGAGGGTGGCCTCGGTGCCGCCGGCGGAAGCCCAGCTGGGCAGGATCGCCGAGAGGGTGGTGGCGCCGGGCAGGTACGGGTAGGTGTCCAGGGTGATGTCCACGCCGGCGTCGAGCGCTTCGTCGATGAGGGCCAGCAGTTCGCCCGCGCGGCCCTTGTTCTCGGCGAAGTTCATGGTGGCGTGGGACAGGTGCAGGGCGCAGCCGGTGTCCCGGCTGAGGCCGATCATCTCGGCGTAGGCGGCCAGGGCGCCCTTGCCGTAGGAGCGGTGGTGCGGGGCGTAGAAGCCGCCCAGTTCGCCCACCGCGCTGCACAGCGCGCCGAGTTCCTCGGTGGTGGCGTACATGCCGGGCGTGTAGGTCAGTCCGGAGGACATCCCGACGGCGCCCTCCGCCATCGCGGTCCGGACCACCTGCCGCATCTGCTCAAGTTGTTCCGGGGTGGCCTCGCCTTCGTCGAAGCCCATGACGAGCGCCCGCACGGTGCCCTGCGGCACGAGGTAGGCGGCGTTCGTGGCGATCCGGCCGCCGTCGTTCTCTTCGTCAAGGCGGTCCAGGTACTCGCCCACGGTCCGCCAGTCCCAGTCGAAGTCCTCCGGGTTGTCGTTCCAGCCGGCGATCTTCTGGCGGATCCCGGCCAGGGTGGCGTCATCCACGGGCGCGTAGGACAGGCCGTCCTGCCCGAGGAGTTCGGTGGTGACGCCCTGGCTGAGCTTGGCGTAGTGGTCCGGGGTGACGAGCAGCTGCAGGTCCGAGTGGGCGTGCATGTCGATGAAGCCCGGGCTGAGGACCAGGCCCGTGGCGTCGATGGTGCGGTCCGCCGGCTCGGAGGCGAGGCTGCCGGCCTCGGCGATGGCGGCGATATCGGTTCCGTCCACCAGGACGTCGGCATTCCGGCGGGCGTCGCCAGTGCCGTCGACGAGGGTGGCGTTACTGATGAGGGTCTTCATCCTGCTGCTCCTAGAAGAAGGTGTGGATGAGGTCGACGACGGTCGGGTCACCATCCGTGCTGGCCAGCACCGGGATCAGCGTCCACTTGTCGAAGGCCGTGCACGGGTGGGAAAGGCCCAGCCGCACCACGTCGCCGGGGCGGACCGTGGTGGTGGCGGGGTCGAAGCTCAGGAAGGAGTGCTGGTCGTTGACCGCGGTGATCCCGGCACCCTCCAGCGGGGTCATGGGGCCGCCGAGCGCGGGCCCGATCAGCTGCGGGACCGGCAGGCCCTCGTCCACGGGCAGGTCCCGCTTGCCGGCGTCGAGCAGGGCCAGGCCCGGCTCCGGCTGGGATACCACGCGGGCCCAGCCGTGCATGGCGGAAGTGAAGGGCTGCCCGCCCTCGCGTGAGAACGGCGAGATCACGCGGTAGAAGCCGTCGTCGTGGATGATGTAGGCGCCGCTGCGGATGAGCAGCTCCACCGTCGTGCCGCCGTCGCCGGCGCTGATGGCCGGCGAGAGGACGTCGACGACGTCGTCAAAGTAGGCGCTGCCGCCCGCGGTGACGATCAGCTCGTCGGAGCCGTACAGGCCGTCCGCCAGCAGCTGCCGGTGCAGTTCCAGCAGCTGGCCGAGGTAGCTGCGGATGGCGCCGAGGGCGTCGGCGTCCGCGGTGTGGGCCAGTGAGCCTTCGTAACCGCTGACGCCCACCAGGCGCACGTGCGGGGAGGCCGCGGCGGCGCGGGCCACCTCGAGCGCGGCGTCGATGCCGCGGGCGCCGGTGCGCCCTCCGTGGGCGCCGAGTTCCACCAGGACGTCCAGCACGGCGCTGCTGCCGGCCGCGTCCAGGGTGCGGCCGATCAGTTCCACGGTGGCCACGGAGTCCACCCAGGACAGGATGGTCTGTTCGGGTCCCACCACCGAGGCCACCCACTCGATGGCGTGCGGATCGGTGAGGCTGTTGGCCAGTTGCAGGCGGCGGACGCCGAACTCACGGGCCACCCGAAGCTGGGCGAAATTGGCCAGGGTGATGCCCCAGGCGCCGCGCTCGAGCTGTTCGGCCCAGAGCTGCGGGGCCATGGTGGTCTTGCCATGCGGCGCGAGGCGGACGCCCTTTTCGGCACACCAGGCGGCCATCCGGTCGGCGTTGCCTTCCAGCGCGCGGCCGTCGAGCGTAAGCAGCGGCGTCTGCAATTCCGCCAGGGTGTGGCGGCCGGCGATGAACTCGCCCGTGGTGGTTCCGTTCGCGGCGGCGGGCACGGCCTTGTGCCGCCAGCTCAGCGGAACCGAAGAAAGCCGCGCGACAGCGTCGGCGGCGATGGCGGGAGCTGTTGATCCGGCGTCGGAGGTGGACATGTTCACCAATCTGTTCCCTTCACGGGGCCGGTCGGACGTTGACCGGCACCCCGGGGTCTGCGTTGCGTATTTTGCAACGCTGGTTGCAAAGTTGTTGCAGATATGTCTAACATGGTCCCTGATTGGGCGTCAAGGCCTTCGGTATACCTGGAGTTAGGGGAGCTTTCGTGCCAACAGCTGTCTGCATAGGCGAGACCATGGCCATGCTGACCCCCGTGAACGGGGTGCCGCTGCACCGGGCGGACGAGCTGCACTGCAGCATCGGTGGAGCCGAATCAAACGTCGCCATGGGCCTGGCCGCGATGGGCCTGGATGCCCACTGGGTGGGCCGCGTGGGCCATGACGGCTTCGGCACCCGGATCATCGAGGACCTCCGGGACCACGGCGTCGGCGTTAGCGGTGTGGAACTGGATCCCGGACTGCCTACCGGCCTGTACGTGAAGGTCCCGGCCCAGGAGACGGATCCCGACGCCGGCAGCTCGGTCCTCTACTACCGGCAAGGTTCCGCCGCTTCCGCCATGGCCCCGGCCACTTTGGCGAACCCGGCGGTCGCGGAGCTGATCGCGAAAGCCGGGCTCATCCACCTCAGCGGCATCACCGCGGCCCTCTCCGCTGACTGCCGGGCCCTCCTGGAAATCCTGCTCAAGGCCCCGCGAAACGGCCGGCTCATCACCTTCGACGTCAACTGGCGCGCCGCCCTCTGGGCCGGCCCGAACACCGCAGGCCAGGACAAATCCGTGCTGCGGCAGCTGGCCAACCTCGCGGACATCGTGCTGGTGGGCAAGGACGAAGCCGGGCATGCCTTCGGCACCACGGACGAAGGCGAGCTCCGCGCGCTCCTGCCGGATCCCGCCGTCGTCGTCATCAAGAACGAAGCGATCAGCGCCATTGCCCTGCACCGCGACGGCCGCCGGGACGAAGTGCCCGCCCTGTCCGTGGAGGTCGTGGAACCGGTGGGTGCGGGCGATTCCTTCGCCGCCGGCTTCCTCAGCGGCGTGCTGTTCGGGCTCAGCCAGAAGGCGAGCCTGCGCCGCGGGCACGCCGCCGCAGCCTGCACCCTGACCGTGCACGGGGACCGCGGCCCGCTTCCCCCGGCGGACGAACTCGCGTCAATCCTTGATTGCAGCGATGCCCAGTGGGCCGGGATCCGGGTCAGCGCCGGGCATTTCGACGTGCCGGCGGAAGGGAGCGTGGCGCCGTGAGCCAGAGCCTGATGCGCGCAATCGAGCTGCTCAACGAGCTCGCCGCGAAGCCGGCCACCCTGGACGAGCTCGCCCGCAGCTCCTCCGTGCACAAGACCACCGTGATGCGCCTGCTGCACGCCATGGAGGAGAAGCGGATGGTGGTGCGCGACGACGAACAGCGCTTCCGGCTCGGCTCGAAGCTGTTCGAGCTGTCCTCCCTCGCCCTGGAACAGCGGGACATCCGCGAGGTGGCGCGCCCGCACCTGGCCGAGCTGAATTCCCGCACCGGGCACACCGTGCACCTGGCGGCCTTCGAAGGCAAGGACGTGGTGTACATCGACAAATTCGAGTCCCACCATCCCGTGCGGATGTACTCGCGGATCGGCCTCACGGCGTCGCTGCACTCGGCCGCCGTCGCGAAGGTGCTGCTGGCGGACATGCCGCGCGCCCGGCAGGAGAAAATCGCCGCGGGACTGGACTACGTCAAGGTCACCGATAACACCATCACCACCCCCGAGGCCCTGCTCGCCGAACTGGACGTGGTCAGGAAGCAGGGCTGGGCCCACGACAACGCCGAGCACGAAGCGTTCGTGCACTGCATCGCGGCCCCCATCCGTGACGCGAGCGGCGCCGTGGTGGCCGCGGCGTCCTGCTCCGTGCCGATCGTCATGCTCGACTACGAAGGCCTGATGGGCCTGCTCCCCGAACTGACAGAAACCACCGCAGCCATTTCACAAGATCTGGGCTGGACCCCCATTGAAAGGAACGCAGTATGAGCGCCAAGACCATCGTCCGCACCGAGAACGCCCCCGCACCGGCCCACACCTTTTCCCAGGGCGTGAAGAAGGGCGGCATGTTCCAGGTGTCCGGCCAGGGCCCCATGGACCCCGCCACCAACCAGTACATCGGCGACGGCGACGTCCGCGTCCAGACCCGCCGCACCCTGGAGAACGTCAAGGCCATCCTCGAAGCCGGCGGCTCCTCCGTGGAGGACGTCATCATGTTCCGCGTCTACCTCACCACCCGCGACGACTTCGCCGCCATGAACGAGGTCTACGGCGAGTTCATCAACGAGAACGTCCCCAGCGGCCAGCTCCCCAGCCGCACCACCGTATTCGTCGACCTCCCGCACGAAGTCATGCTGGTGGAGATCGACGCCCTCGCCGTCACCGCGTAGCTTTTCGCTTCCTGTTTTAGCGCCCGACGCCGGTCCCCGCCTTTGGTGCGGAGGCCGGCGTCGGGCTCTTAAACCGGTTCCTCTCCGCCGGTAGGATCGGCAGCAGCCGGAACAAGCACACCGAACAAACCGAGCAGGAGATGCCCATGCAGGCCAGGATCCACGTGACGAGCGTCTTTGTCGACGACCAAGCCAAGGCCCTCGCCTTCTACACAGAGAAACTGGGCTTCGTTCCCAAGGAGGACGTGCCCGTGGGGGACTACCGGTGGCTGACAGTGGTGGGCGCCGGCGAACCCGACGGCACCCAACTGCTCCTCGAGCCGGACCAGCACCCCGCGGCCCAGGCCTACAAGCAGGCAATCACCGCCGACGGCATTCCCGCCGCGTCTTTCGCCGTGGACGACGTCGAGGCCGCCCACCAGGAGCTGCTCGCCCAGGGCGTCACCTTCACGCAGCCGCCCACCCCCATGGGCCCCGTGGTCACCGCGGTGCTGGACGACACCTGCGGGAACCTCATCCAGCTCGTGAGCCGCACGGCATAACAGACTGACGGCATAAGCAAACAGCCCGACGGCGGCACCGCACCTTCGCAACGCAAAGGCCGGTGCCGCCGTCGGACGTTCCGGGGGGCCGACGACGGCTGGGGGGAGAGCCCGGGCCCCGGGCCCCGTGGGCTCTCACGTCGCCGACCCCGCATTGAAAACCTCGAGCGGGAGGCTTTGATCTGGAAACTTTCCTCTTCTTAAATTCAACGCCCGGGCAGCCCGTTTGACTCCCGGCACAGCCCTCTCCCTTTCGCCCCAGCAGACCCTTGCGTCCCGGTGATGTAACTTGACAGCAGTGGACGCCGCAAATGCCTTAAGCTTGTGCCGCGGCTAGGGGGGTAGGACATGGAGCTCGATACGTTAAGCCTGAGGTTGGTTCTCGGGGTTGTCACAGTGATCCTGTGTCTCTTGTTCTATGCCTCGTACCGCCAGACCCGCTCCGCGTACAGCGGCTGGTGGTGCCTTTCGCTCGTGGCCTTCCTGGCGGGAAACTTGGTCTACCTTCTCACCGGGACCCCGCATCAGGTCTGGGCCGACCCGCTTGGCAACGGCTTGGTTGTTGGAGGTGCGTTCTGCGTCTGGGCCGGCGCACGTTCGTTGCGGCTGCTGCCCACCCCGCTGTGGCAGGTCCTCGCAGCGCCGGCCATCACCGCGGTGGCCTCGGCCCTGGAGAATCCGGCATCCAATGAGTGGTCGGGCGGCCTGGTGTATCTGGCGCTCATGGCCGTCGGCATGGGCCTGGCCACGCGCGAACTGGTGCTCCTGGAACCCCGCAGTTCCTACATCAACCGCTCGCTGGCTCTCGCTGCGGGGGTCCTAACCCTCTTCTACGCCTGCCGCTGGCCGGTGTACCTGATGGAGGGCCCCGAAGGCCCGGGTTTCCGCACCTTCTTCAGCCCCGCGGTTACCAGCCTCCTCATCGTGGGGCTGCTGGTCACGGTCTCCTTCAGCATGACGGCCCTCAGCAACGAACAGCTGATCAACGGCCTCAACGAGCGGGCCAACCGGGACGGCCTCACCGGTGTCCTCAACCGCAGGGCCTTCATGGAACTGGCCGCCCGCGAGGTACACCGCATGGACTCCAGCGGCACCGCCTCCACGCTGATCATGGCCGATCTTGACCATTTCAAGTCCCTCAACGACAAGCACGGCCATGCCGCCGGCGACGCCGCCATCCAGGCGTTCGCCTCGGCCTGTGTGGCCTCGATCCGTTCCACCGACCTGGTGGGCCGGTACGGCGGCGAGGAATTCCTCATCCTGCTTCCCGGTGCCGAGCAGGAAACCGGAGAGATCATCGCCGGGGTGATCAGCCGGGCCCTGGCCGCCGCCCCGACTCCTCCCGGCGTCGTGTTCCCCACCGTGAGCTACGGCGTGGCGGCGAGCGCGATCGCCGACGCCGACCTGCCGCGGATGATCAAGGCGGCCGACGCCGCGCTCTACGAGGCCAAGGCCCTCGGCAGGAACCGCGTGGTCTGCGCGGGCCGGCAGAACTAACGGGAGCTCCGCCCGGGAGCCGGCCCCGAAATCCTGGAGTTCCAGGCCCCCGGTTCAGCGCGCAGGAAGACGCCAGCCGCCGTCGTGCTTCCCAGGGCCGGTGCGCTAACTCCCGACCGTGGGTGTGGCCCTGAAGGCGTTGACTGCCCTGTCTGCCACGACCTGGGCGTCGGTTCCGGAATCGAGGATCGTGTTCCGGGCCGATGCGGGATCCACCATCACTGCCGTCACCGCGAGGGCGTCCGAAGCCTCCGTGGTCAAGAGGGCGTCCACCTGCGCGGCGAAGCAGGAGTCGCTGGATGCCGCGCGGACGTCCAGCGCCACCGTGTGGTTGTTGGAGACGAAGTTGCCCGCCCCCTCCACCAGCCGGATGATCACAGGCGCGGCACCTTCGGGCCGGATGCTCTCCGCGTCGACCACCTCGGAGAAATGGTTGGCGACGAGGGAGTTGTGGCTGCCGCTCACACGGAGGAGCCCGGTGAGGTCGTCCAGTCCGTTGCCGATTCCGAGGAAGGGCGTCCAGGGCTCGTGGTCGCGCAGGAAGTGGTTTGTGGCCACGAGGTTTTCCGAACTGTTGGCGTCCAGCACCACCATTCCCGGGTAGAACGAGTGCAGGCGGTTGTTGGTGACGCTTGACCGCGTGACACCGCTGAGATGGACGCTGCTGGCACCGCGGGGGAAGACGTTGTTCGCGGTGATAAGGAGTCCGCCGTGGTTCTCGGCGTAGATCGAGTGGCCCTTGAAGCCTGCTCCGATCAGGTTGTCGGTGACCTTTGAGGCCTGTCCCCAGCCGCGCAGTTCGATGCAGCTTCCGCATTCGGCGATGAAGTTGTCATGGATGGACAGTGCGTCCGCGTGATAGATGGTGAGCGCGTTCTCGAGGTAGACGAACCCCATGCCGTTCACGCGGAAGGAGTCGTTGGCATTCGCCACGTAGATGCCGGTCTTGCCGTTGACGTACGTGTTTTCCGGATGCAGTCCGGACCCGTCCGCGGTGAAGTGCAGGCCGTCGATGCAGAAGTTGGAGAACTCCACCGAACTGATCCGCGGACTCCCGGTCCGCTCGATGTAAAACGCGGCTCCCCTGGCCTCCTCACCGCCTTCCCGGACGGGCAGGTCGACGAGAATGCGGCTCCCTCCGGGCCACAGCTCGTGCAGGCCGGGCCATTCGTCTTCGGGAACGTTGAACCGGATGCTTGAGGACGTGAAGCCGTGTCCCGAACCCTCGATCCTGAGGAAGCTGATGTCGATCACCACCTGCGTGCGAAGGTGGTAGTCCCCCGGCGGAAGGTAGATCACCGCGCCCGGCTTACCGCCGTCGTTCACATCACTGGCGGCCTGCCGCTCCTTGATGTCGGCAATGATGCTGTTGATGACTTCACCGACGTCCTTGGACGCGTTGCCGACGGGCCAGGTGGTGACGTCGTAGTAGTTGCTGCTGGACATGGCTTCTTCCTTTGTGTCCCGTTAGGCGAGAGTTGAGACTGCGAGTTTCAGTATGGTTGCCGGGCCGCCCTCCGCCGAGAGCCGGTTCTCCCGGCTCCCCTCGGAGGGGAAGACGAGATCCGTCAGGACCACCCTGCCGCCCTGGGCGAAGACCTCCACCGAGCAGTGGTCGACGACGAGGAGCAGCTTGAGTACGCCGTCCTCAAGGACCAGCGGGGCTGACTCCGCCGACGCGAATTTCCCGTGGAAGCCCGTGTTTCCCGACTGCCTGCGGTCCAGGATAAGTGTGCCGCTGTCTGTGTCCGGGCCGTCCGGTTCGTAGCTGAGCACGGTCCCCTCGCTATCGTCGCCGCTTCCGAGCAGCCGGAATTCGACACGGCCGGCGCTGCCGGGCAAGACCTCCGCCTCGATGACCTGGGCCCCGCCGGGTACCGCGTCCGGCAGGCGGAAGGCTGAATCACGCAGTTCGAAGGTGCCGGCATCCAGCTGCCCGCCGGTGCCGGCGAGGACCGGCTGCTGGATCAGGCGGGCGGAGCCGTCGACGGAGGTGAGGCTGAGTTCGCGCGCGAGCGTCATCGAGGACCGCCAGGGCGCGGTGGGCAGTTCGTTGGCGTAGTCCCAGTTGCTCATCCAGCCGATGATGATGCGCCGGTCCCCCGGAGCGTCGCTGAAGGAGACGGAGGCGTAGCAGTCGCGTCCCCAGTCGAGCCACAGGCATTGCCGCAAGGCGGCAGCGGCGGCTTCGGGGTCGGCGAGCGAGGACACTCCGGCCGGGGCCGCGAGGGTACCGGGGTCCGGAACGAACCGGACGCCGTCGAACTGGCCCACGAAGTACTGGCCGCCGGATCCTCCCGCCACCGCGCCGGGGTTGATGTTGACGATCAGCACCCACTTGACGTTGTCCGGGTCGCCGTCCACCGGCAGCGGAAAAAGGTCGGGGCATTCCCATTCGCCGGCGTCGGCGTTGGCCGGGCCGAAGCCGCTCAGGAAGTCCCAGGACTTGAGGTCATCGGATCGGTAGAAGAGCACCTGTTGCTGCTGCGCTTCGACGGCGGCCATGACCCAGAAGGAACCCTGCTCCCCTTGGTAGCGGAAGACCTTGGGGTCGCGGAAGTTCGCGGAGTTCCGGGTAAGGACGGGGTTTCCCTGGTACTTCCGCCACGTCATTCCGGCGTCCGTGCTGTAGGCCAGGGACTGGGCCTGCGTGCCGCCGTGTTCGGACGCACCCTTGAAGGCGCTGGTGTAGATGGCCACGAGTGCAGGTGCGTCCGCCGTGCCGAAGCCGGAGGTGTTGCCGTGGTCGACCACGACGCTTCCCGAGAAGATGTCCTCCGTTTCGTCGCAGGCAATGGCAACAGGGTGTTCCGTCCAGTGCAGCAGGTCCGGGGAGGTGGCGTGGCCCCAGGACATGTTGCCCCAGACGTTGCCGAACGGGTTGTTCTGGAAGAAGAGGTGGTACAGGCCCTCATGGAAAACCAGGCCGTTGGGATCGTTCAGCCAGGTGTTCCTCGCCGTGAAGTGGATGGCGGGCCGGAACCTGGAAGTGACGGCCCGGGCCGTTTCCGGGCGTGCGGCATCAAGGCGACTGGACATGTCTGGCGTTTCCTCTTGGTGTGTGGGAGGGCTGGCTGCTATTGCCGGGGAGCGGCGATGGACTCGCGGCTCACCAGGGGGCAGCCCAGGATGGTCGGGTGGGTTGCCATGAGGGCGAGGTCGGTCTTTCCCTCGATGGCGTCTATCAGGTGCTCGGTGGCCCAGGCACCCATCTCGTAGTGGGGCAGGGCCACGGTGGTGAGGCCCGGGTAGAGGTTGGCGGCGATCAGCTCCTGGTCATCGAAGCCCACCACCGAAAGGTCCCCGGGGATGGACAGTCCCAGCTCCGCGGCGGCGCGGTAGGCACCCATGGCCATCCGGTCGTTGTAGCAGAACAAGCCTGTGGGCGGGTTCCCGCCTGCCAGGATCCGCATGGCCGCCTCGTAGCCGCCGTGCACCTCGGAGACCTCGGACTCGACGGGGGCCGCGTCGCCGTCGAGCCCTGCTTCGGTCAGCACGGACCGGAAGGCCTGGAGCCGTTCGTGGGTCGCGGGGACGTCATCGGTGTTGTTGATGAAGCCCACCCGGGTGTGCCCCGCGTCGAGGAGAGCACCGACGGCGGCACGGGCGCCGCCTTCCTCGTCCGGGATCACGGCGGTGATGTTCCCGCCCGTGGCCACCGAGTCGACGAGGACGGAGGGCACGCTGCCGAGATTGGCGGGAAGCTTCACATTGCGGTGGTACATGGTGGCGTAGAGGATTCCGTCCACCCGGCGTTCCAGGAGGGCCTGGACGTCGGCCTGGCGGGATTCGAGGCTGGCCGAGCCGGGGGTGTTGATGATCATGAGGTTGTATCCCCGGGCCTTCGCGGCCTCGTCGGCGCCGAGGATGATCCGGCCGGCGTGGGGCGTGGTGGCGATTTCCTCGCTGACCAGGCCAAGCATGCCGGTCCGCTGGGTGCGGAGCGCCTGGGCAAGCCGGTTGGGGCCATACCCCAGCTGCTCCGCAACGGTCCTGACCTTGTCCCTGGTTTCGGGGCTGATCCGGGCGTAGGCAACTTCGTTGAGGACGTGGGAGACCGTTGTCACGGAGACGCCGGCGGCGAGGGCCACGTCCTTGATGCCGATGGTCTTGTTGCTCATCTGTCTTCCCACGTCCTTATGGTTGCTGATGCCCCTGGGGCTATCAGTAGGCTACTGGTTGATTCCGGGTCCGTACCTTGACCGCGCTAGCCCTTGACCGCACCGAGAGTCATCCCTGCGACGATCTTGCGCTGCAGAAGAAGCGTCAGCAGGATGACCGGGATCGAGTAGACCGCCGCGAGCGCTGTCATGGATCCCCAGTCGAGTCCGAACTGCGTCTGGAAGTTCGCGATCACCACCGGCGTTGTCTGCGAGCGGATCGCCGTCATCAGCAGCGCGAACAGGAACTCGTTCCAGGAGGCCAGGAAGGCGAAGATCGCCGTCACCGCGATGCCTCCGGACACCACCGGGATCACCACCCGCCACAAGGCTCCAAGCCGGCTGCAGCCGTCCACGGTCGCGGCTTCCTCCAGGTCCCGGGGCACGGCCTCGAAGAAGCTGGACATCAGCCAGATCGAGAGCGGCAGGGAAATGGTGGTGTGGGCGATCGAGAGCGCGATCGGCGTATCGGCCAGGCCCACCGAGGCCATCATGGTGGCCAGCGGGATGCCGATGGCCACCGGCGGGACCATGCGGGTCACCAGTGCGGCCATGATGAACACACGCCCGCTGGGGGTCTTGTACCGGGTGATCCCGTAGGCCGCCGGGACCGCCAGCACCAGGGACAGCACGGTGCTGATCACGGCGGTCTGCGCACTGTTGATGAACGAGGCCAGCACGCCGTTCCGCCCCAGGGCGTTGGCGTAGTTCTCCAGTGTCCATTCCTTGGGGAGGATGGTGGGAGGAACTGCGATGGTGTCGATCGGGGTCTTGAAGGACGTGAACAGCAGGTAGAGGAACGGGAAACCGTAGAGGACCATCGCGGCTGCGAGCAGGATCCACAGCAGCGTCCTGGTGCTGCGCTTGCCGGCCTCGAGGCCTTCGCGGTTGACGCTCCGGCGCCTGCGGCCGCCGGCCTGCGTGGTGCTTGGCAGGGAGGTGCCGGCAGTCACTGCAGCCGCCTTCCCGCCGTCGGGCCTGGTTCGTTCGGCGACGCGCATCAGTTGTCCTTTCCTGGCCGCCAGATGGTGGCGACGGCGAAGAAAGCGACGCCGAGCATTGCCAGCAGGTAGATGGTGCCCATGGCGCTTGCCAGGCCGGGATCGCCGAAGCGGATCATGGTCCGGTAGATCAGCAGGCTCATGGTTTCGGAGGCGGACTGCGGCCCGCCGTTGGTCTGGATGAGGATGGTGTCAAAGGCCCGGGCCGCGTCGATGCCGCGGACCACCAGCGCCACCGCGATCACGGGCCGCAGGAGCGGGAGGATGATCCGGAACAGCAGGGCGGGGGCCCTGGCTCCGTCCAGCCGGGCGGCCTCGATCAGGTCCCCCGGGATGTTCTGGAGGCCTGCGAAGAGGACCAGGCACATGAAGGAGGTGGTCAGCCAGATGTCCGGGATGGCCACCGAGAACAGCACGATGTCCGGGTCGGAGAGCCAGCCGATCTGGTTGGGGTTGCTGAGGATTCCCGCCTGGTGCAGGACGGTGCCGATGAGGCCGAAGTTGTCGATCATCAGGAACTTCCACAGCAGGCCGGCCACGATCGGGGCGATCATGAGCGGGTACATGAAGACGGTCCGCCAGACCTGGGACTTGCGGCCCAGGGTGGTGAACAGCAGGGCCATGCCGAGGCCTAGGGCGAATTCGAGGGTGACCACCACGGCCGTGTAGGCCAGGGTCCGCCAGCCGGCACCCATGAAGGCTTCAGACGCGAAGGCCCGGAAGTAGTTCTCGAGACCCACGAAGTCCCGCGGGCCGCCGGCGATCGGCGAGATCTTGAAGAAGCTGTCCGCCACGAGGCGGAACAGCGGGTAGGCCACAAATACTGCCAGGAACAGCGCCGCTGGGGTCATCAGGAACAATGCGAAGCGGCGATCGGAGATACGCACGGTTTTCTCTTCCGCTGGTTGGAGCCGCGGCCGGCACCGGTGGCGGTGCCGCGTTTGGCGGGGCCTGCCTCGGCAGGTGCCGGCCGCGGAGTCTTACTTGAGGAGGTCCTCGATCTGCTTCTTGGCGTCGGCGAGGAGGGCGGCGGAGTCACCGCCGGCCACGGCCTTCTGCAGCGTCGGCACCAGGACGGTGTCCACGATCTGCTGCCACTTGGCCGTCGACGGACGGGTTGCCGTGGCCTTGCCGTTGAGGGTTTCGATCAGCGGCTTGAAGCTCTCGTAGCCCGGCTTGTCCTGGTACTTCTCGAAGGCGGAGATGCGCGCTGCCAGGCCCAGGCTGGATTCGATGCCCAGGTTGTTGTAGTCGTAGGCGCACTTGATGAACTTCTTGGCCGCCTCGGTGTTCTTGGTGGCCTTGGGTACGGAGAGGTACCACGGTCCCGGAACACCCGCGACGCCGGCGCTGCCGCCGATCATCGCTGCTGCGCCCACCTTGCCTGCCACCGGGGAATCCTTGGGGATCTGGCGGTAGGCGTGGGCCCAGAAGCGGGTCATGGCCGTCTTACCCTGGTTGAACAGGTTCTGCGCCGCGGCCCAGTCCACCTGCGCGGCGCCGGACGGGGCGGACTTGGAGAGGCTGGTGTAGAAGTCCAGGGCCTCCTTGTGGGCGGCGTTGTCCACGATCACCTTGCCGTCGGCGTCCAGGACCATCGGCGAGCCGGCCTGCAGCACGTGGGCCAGCCACTCGGTTTCGACGGCGCCCTTCACGTCGGTGCCGTACATGCCGTCCTTGGTGAAGAACGCGGAGATTTCCTGGTACTGCTTCCAGGTGGTGGGTGCCGCGAGCTCGTAGCCGTACTTGGCCTTGAAGTCGGCCTTGTTCTTGGGGTCTTCGAAGAGGTCCTTGCGGTAGAGGATGATTTCCGCGTTGGTCCAGGCGGGCATGCCGATGAAGTGGCCGTCCACGTTGGCTTCCTTGACCAGGGCCGGGAAGATATCCTTCTTGGCCTCGTCGGTGAAAAGTTCGTCAATGGGCTGGACCGCATCCTTGAAGCTCGGCAGCCAGACGGAGTCCAGGGCCGCGACGTCGAAGGAGACATTGCCGGAGGAGAACTCGCTGGACAGGCGGTTAAACATGCCGTCGTAGGGCAGTTCGACGAAGTTGGCGGTGACGCCGGTGTCCTTCTTGCACTGTTCGGCTACGCCGGTGAGCTCCGCGTGGCCGCCGGCCTCGACGAGGACGTTCACTGTGCTGCTGGCGGCGCTACCCGTAGAGGACGGGCCCCCTGCGCCGCACCCGGTGGCCGCAAGGGCGACGGCGGTGCAAAGGCCGCCGACGACGGCGAACCTGGTGATGGTCTTTCGAGTGGACATCTCTGTCGACTCACTTTCTCTCGAACGGAAATGGCGAGATTGATCGGGGTGAAGAATCGTTTTGCCAAAACGACTTGGCACAACCGTAGAGACGACGGGGTGGCGTGTCAAGGGTCACAGAAAAATTGTTTTGGCGGCCGACTTCAAGCGGTTTGATCCTTGACGCGAAGGTTTGCGTGGTCCTAAAGTCATCGTCGCAGTCGATAAAACGTTTTGGCATATTTTGGCTGGACCGGAATCCAGTAAGGAAAATCCAGTTCAAGGGAGAACAGATGGAACCCATCCCTGGGATCGGCCGCCGCACAGTGCTGCGCGCTGTGCTGGCCGCCGCCACAGCAGCGGGGACCGCCGCCGCGATCACAGCCTTCGGCGGCGCGGCGAACGCAGCCCCGGCCGAACCGCCCGCGACGGCGGAGGCCAGCCACCCGCCGTCGGGCACCGGACACCGGCACCTGATCGGCGTCCTCTAAGCCCCACCGCAGCCCAACGTCGCTGCGCTCGGTAAGGCAGCACCCGCGGCGTGGGCCCGCCCACCCCTCGAAGTCGCCGGAACGCTGCCGGATCGCCGGAAAATTCCAGCGACTCCGCACCCTTCCGGCGATCCCGCGGCACAGCAGCACAGCACCTGAAGCACCCCCCAACGATGTGAGGAGAACACGCTTTGACCACCGTTTACGACGTCACCACCTGGTCCGTACCGGGAAATCCTTCGGCCACGCCCTACAACGACATCGGGCTGATCATCAACAGCATCATCGCCGACATCAAGAGCCAGCAGACCAGCCAAGCCTCCAAGCCCGGCGCCGTGATCTACATTCCGCCGGGAGATTACTCCCTCAAGACCCGGGTGAACGTGGACGTCAGCTTTCTGACCATCCGCGGTTCGGGCCACGGCTTCACCTCGCTGAGCATCCGCTACAACGCCGGCAACACCTCCAGCTGGCACGAGATCAACCCCGGCGGCAGCCGCGTCCGGGTGGAAAACACCGACGGAAACGGCGAAGCCTTCCGGGTCTACCGCACCGGCGACCCGCGGCTGAGCTCCGTGGTGTTCGAGAATTTCTGCCTGGACGGGGTCTCCTTCGGCAGCAACGAAAACGACTACACCAACGGCAAGACGGGCATTCTCTTCGACTCCGCCAACGATTCCTGCCGGGTCGAGGGCATGGGCATGGTGTACCTGGAGCGAGGGCTGGTGGTGAAGGACACCGACGCCCTCAGCGTGAGCGGCAACTTCCTGGCCGAGTGCGGATCCTGCGTGGAGCTCACCGGTTCCGGCCAGGCTTCAAAGGTGACGGACAACCTGATCGGCGCCGGCTACGTCGGATTCTCGATCTTCGCCGAGGGCCACTTCGGCCTCCTCGTCACCGGGAACAACATCTTCCCGCGGGGCAAGAGCAGCGTGCATTTCAAGAACTGCACCCGCTCCTCGATCACCGCCAACCGCTTGCACGCGTTCTATCCGGGCATGGTCAACTTCGAGGGAAGCTGCACGGAAAACCTTGTAGGTAACAACCACTTCCTCCGCCAGATGGAGCCGTTCGATCCGCTCAAGCCCTACAACAACGGCCTGGACGACCTTTTCGGGCTGGTCCACATCGCCGGCGGCAGCAACTCGGTGATCGGCAACCACTTCAGCTTCGACGTGCCTTCAGGTTCCGTCAGCCCGTCAGGCCAGACCCCCACGATCATCCTGGTGGCCTCCGGGAACAACAACTACATCGCCACGAACAACACAGTGTCCGGGATCGCCGTGCACACCGTGGTGCTGGATGCATCGACGTCCGGCTGCAAGGTGCTGGACAGCGGAGACAGCAACCAGGTGGTTCGCTACGCCTCGAACTACTCGTTCCGGGCGACGCCCTAGCCGCTACCGCCCCTAATACCGGCCGCACAGCTGCCGGAAAAAACGACGACGGCGGACGCCGCCCCTGAGGTGACGGCCGCCGTCGTCGTTCGCTGAACTGCGCTTTCGATGTACCGCTTTTTCGATGTACCGCACTTTCGATGTACCGCACCTTCGATGAACTGCAAGGCGAGCACTCTTGAAAGGTCTGTCAAAGATGACCAGACGCACCAAAGCATTGCTGTCACTCGGGACGGCCGTGGCCCTCACCGCCGCCTCCCTGGCCCTGGCCACAAACCCGGCCCGCGCAACAGATCCCGATCCGGCGACGCAGCAATACCGGCCCTACCTGCATTACACACCGGAAAAGAACTGGATGAACGATCCCAACGGGCTCGTCTACCACAACGGCAAGTACCACATGTATTACCAGTACAACCCCACCGGGACCCGCTGGGGTGACATGAGCTGGGGCCATGCTTCGTCCACGGACCTCGTCCACTGGCAGGAGCAGCCCCTCGCCATTCCGCGCGGCCTCAACGAAAACGGCCAGGTGATTGAGGAGATTTTTTCCGGGTCCGTGGTGGTGGACACCCTGAACAGCAGCGGCTTCGGAAGCCTGCAGAACCCGCCCCTGGTTGCCGTGTACACCAGCAATTACACCGGCGCCCACCCCATCCTCGCCGGCAAGCAGGCACAATCACTGGCGTACAGCACCGACGACGGGCAGAGCTGGACCAAGTACGGCAGCAACCCGGTCCTCAACCGGAACACCTCGGGCTTCCGCGACCCCAAGGTCTTCTGGTACGACAACCCCTCCGGAGCGGACTACTGGGTGATGGCCGCGGTCGAAGCCGACGAGCACCGGGTCCTGTTCTACAAGAGCACCAACCTGAAGGACTGGACCTACCTGGACGACTTCGGACCGGCAAACGCCTTCGGCGGGCAATGGGAATGCCCGGATCTCTTCCCCCTCGCCGTGGACGGGGACCCGAACAACATCAAGTGGGTCCTCGCCGTCAACATCAACCCTGGAGCGCTGGCCGGCGGCAGCGGCGGACAGTACTTCGTGGGCACCTTCAACGGCACCACCTTCACCGCCGAGAACATTGATCCTGCCGGGCAGCTGCCGGCCGGCAACGTCCTTGCCGGCTTCAACGGCGGCACCTACAGCGGCTGGAACGTCCAGAACGATCCGTCCAACAGCGCCGGCCCCTGGGGAAGCGCCCCAGCCACCGGAAGCCTCCCGGGACAGATGCCGGTGGCGGGAAACATCGGCGCCGGGATGGTGAACGGATTCCACGGCGGAGACAACCCCGTAGGCTCCATGGAATCGGCACCGTTCACCGTGGACAAGGACTACCTCAACTTCCTGGTGGCCGGCGGAAGGCACCCGCAGGGCCCGGGCGAACAGTCCGGAAACCAGGCCCCTCCGGGTTACCTCCTGTTCGACGGTTTCGACTATCCCGGAACCCTCACCCAGGCCGGCTGGCAGCTCACCGGCGACTTCCAGGCGGCACTCAACCCCTCGACGTCGGGCGGTGAATTCGCCATCGGGAAACGGATCAACACCTTCGAGGGCGGCCCCTACCAGGACAACAACGTCGGCACCATCACCTCCCCCGAGTTCTACCTGACCAACACCAACATCGGCTTCCTCCTGGGCGGCGGCGCACGGAGCGACGGGCAACTCCAGGTGGAACTGCTGGTGGGCGGCGTGCCGGTCCGCACCGCAACGGGCAAGAACTCCGGGGACCTGAATTGGCAGAACTGGGACGTTTCGCCGTGGTACGGCCAGATCGCGCGGATCCGGATCGTGGACAACGCGACGGGCCCGTGGGGGCACCTGACGCTGGACAACATGGTGCTCGGGTCCGAACCGGCGAAAGCCCGGAGCAGCGAAACCACGGTGAACCTGGTGGTCAACGGCCAGACGGTCCGGACCGCTACCGGAGGCAATACCGAACACCTGGCCTGGACGGCCTGGGACGTCAGCGCCTTCAAGGGCAGCCAGGCCACCATCCGGATCGTGGACAACAACCGTGGCGGCTGGGGGCACATCCTGGCTGATGAGTTCGTTTCCTCGGACACCTCCCGCCTGGAGCCGCACGACTGGCTGGACCAGGGCAGGGACTACTACGCCACGGTGTCCTTCAACAACGCCCCCGGCGGCAAGCGCATCATGCTGGGCTGGATGAACAACTGGGACTACGGCCAGGACACCCCCACCACCACGTGGCGCGGAACCATGGCGCTGCCGCGGGAAGTGGTCCTGACCCAGACTCCCGCCGGTCCGCGGCTGCGGCAGCAGGTGGTGTCCCAGGTGGACGCGCTGAAGAACACCTCCGCCAGCTACACCGCGCCCGCCCAGGACATCCAGCCGGGAACCACCACGCTGCCCGTGACCGGGGACGTGGTGCAGATCGACGCCGAGTTCACACCGGGCACGGCATCGTCGTTCGGCCTGAAGGTGCTTGGGAATGCCAGCCAGTCAACCAGGATCGGCTACGCCACCGCCACGCAGCGGCTTTACATCGACAGGAGCAACTCCGGCAACGTGGCCTTCCACCCGGCGTTCAGTTCCGTGGAAGACGCCCGGGTGGACCTGGTCAACGGACGCCTGCGCCTGCGCCTGTACCTTGACCGGGCCTCCGTGGAGCTCTTCGCCCAGGACGGCCTGGCGACCCTCACGGACCAGGTGTTCCCCGCGGCGGGCGCCAGCAGCATCTCCGTCTTCTCCGAGGGCGGAACCGCCCGGCTCGAGAGCCTGACGGTGACTCCGCTGTTCCCGGCTATGTGGGGCGGCTGAGCTAGGGTCCCGCCGTCGGCGCGCGCATTCGGACGCCGACGGCGGGACTCACCTTAGGCTCCGGGCTCACCCCTGGTGCGCGGTCACCAGCGGGTCGGGCTTCTCCGTCCGCACGCCGACCTCCGTTTCCACCGGGAGTCCGTTGCGGATCCAGTACTCAATGCCGCCGATCATCTCCTGCACCGGGTAGCCAAGCTCGGCAAACGCGAGCGCAGCGAAGGTGCTGCCGTTGCAGCCGGGACCCCAGGAGTACACCACCACGCGGCAGCCGGCCGGGATGAGTTCCGGGGCACGCGCCGGGATCTCCGCCGTCGGGATATGTACGGCACCGGGAATATGTCCGTGGTCCCAGGACGAGAGGCGCCGCGTATCCACGACGACCAATGAGCCAGGGGCGGCTTCCGCCACGTCCATCACGTCGATTTCGAACCGCAGTTTCGCGCGGAAGTATTCGGAAGCGTTCCGACCGCCGGGGATGTTCTCCTGTGCCGGGTTCTGCATGGCTTTCCTTTCTCCGAGCTTCCCAAGCCGAGCGCAATCATAGTTGCCGGCATGCCCCCAACATCCCGAATATACCCCCGGGGGGTACTTGCGAAGTACCCCCCGGGGGTATACATTGGGGGCATGAGCACGGTAGACCCCCTTACCACCCCGGCCGGCGTTGCCCCTGCTTCGGACATTCCCGAAGAGCCGCACGCCCAGCACGGCTACACCTCGAACAAGGACTCCTACCTGCGCAGGCTGAAGCGGATCGAAGGACAGGTCCGCGGGATCGCCCGCATGGTGGACGAGGACAAGTACTGCATCGACATCCTCACGCAGGTCGCCGCCGTCAATAAGGCGCTGCACGCCGTCAGCCTCGGCCTGCTGGAAGAGCACATCGGGCACTGCGTGGTGGGGGCTTCCTCGGAACCTGATCCCGGGACCCGTGCCGACGCCATCAACTTCAAGGTCAAGGAGGCCACGGATGCCATCGGGCGCCTGCTGCGGTAACACCACGAACCCTCACCACACCATCCAACTCACCACCAAGGAGCACGCCATGGGACAGAACACCGCCAGCATCCAGACCAACGTCAGCGTTTCGGGCATGACTTGCGGGCACTGCGTCTCGGCGGTCAGCGAGGAAATCGAAGCCCTCGACGGCGTGAAGTCCGTGGCGATCGACCTCAACGCGGGCGGCATCTCGACTGTGACCATCACTTCCACCCAGGAGCTCTCGCCTTCGGAGATCGGCGAAGCCGTTGCCGAAGCCGGCTACCTGGTAGTGGCCAACGACGCATAGGGGGACATCGTGGGGAACCAGGACTTACTCAAACAGCAAGGTACCCGCATCGTCGAACTGGATATCGAGGGCATGACCTGCGCCTCCTGCGTAGCCCGGGTGGAACGCAAGCTCGGCAAGCTCGAGGGCGTCGAAGCCTCCGTCAACCTCCCCCTCGAATCCGCCAGCGTCACGGTCCCGGCGGACATCACGGACCAGCAGATCGTAGACACAGTCAACGCCACGGGCTACAAGGCCTACCTCAAGAACCAACCGGCCACGCACGAGCACACCGAGGTCGAGCACGCTGAGCATCATGATGACCACAGCGGAACGGAACACGATCACAGCGGCGGTGCCGGTGGCATGCGGCAGCATGCGTCTAAGCGAGGCACGAGCGAGCATGCAGAGCATGGCGCCGATGCCGTCGCGACCGGCGACCACCACGCCGTCGCCCACGAGGAGCATGGCGAGCATGCAGAGCATGTGGGTCGTGGGGCCGCGACAGGCGACCACATGCACCATGGGCCCGGCGCCAAGACGCTCCGCCCGCGCTTGATCGTCGCCGCGGTGCTGACAGTGCCGGTGTTCGCGATTTCGATGGTCCCGGCGTTGCAGTTCGCGAACTGGGGCTGGGTGGCGGCCGCGCTGGCGTTGCCGGTGGTGAGCTGGGCGGCCTGGCCCTTCCACAGGGCCGCCGCGATCAATGCGCGGCACTTCGCCTCCACCATGGACACCCTGGTATCGATCGGCGTGCTGGCGGCCTACCTGTATTCGGCGTGGCAGCTCATCAGCAATCCGCGGATGACCGAGCACCCGGGCATGGAAGCCATGGAGGGCATGGGCGGCGGCCTGTACTTCGAAGTCGCCGCGGTGGTTACAACCTTCCTGCTGCTCGGCCGCTACCTTGAGGCGAACGCGAAGGCCAAGGCCGGCGACGCCCTCAAGGCGCTCCTCAGCCTCGGCGCGAAGGATGCCACGGTGCTGAAGGACGGCGTCGAGCACAAGATCCCGGCGGACGAGCTCCGCGTGGGAGATGTGTTCGTGGTCCGCCCGGGCGAGAAGATCGCCACCGACGGCGTGGTCACGGACGGCGCGTCCGCCGTCGACGCGTCACTGCTGACGGGCGAGTCCGTGCCGGTGGAGGTCGGCCCTGACAGCCCTGTCACGGGCGCCACCATCAACACCTCGGGCCGCCTGCTGGTAAGGGCCACCCGGGTGGGTTCGGAAACCACGCTGGCGCAAATGGGCCGGCTGGTCAGCCAGGCGCAAACCGGTAAGGCACCGATCGCCCGGCTCGCGGACCGCATCAGTGCGGTGTTCGTCCCGGTGGTGCTGGTCATCGCCGTGTTGACCTTCTTCGCCTGGTTCCTCACGACCGGTGAGCTGAACGCTTCCTTCACGGCCGCCGTCGCGGTCCTGGTGATCGCCTGCCCCTGTGCCTTGGGCCTGGCAACGCCTGTGGGCCTGCTGACAGGCACCGGCCGCGGCGCGCAGCTCGGCATCCTCATCAAGGGCCCTCAGGTCCTGGAGGACACCCGCACCGTGGACACCATCCTGCTGGACAAGACCGGCACCGTGACCAGCGGCAAGCTGGCCGTGGACGGGACGATTCCCCTCAACGGACACCGGGAAGCGGACGTGCTTACTCTCGCCGGCGCAGTTGAGGCCGCCTCCGAGCACCCGATCGCCCACGCGATTGCCGCTGCCGCCAAGGACGCAATGCTCGACGGCGGCAGCCTCCCCAAGGTGTCGGACTTCAGTTCCGCCGCCGGCGGCGGGGTCCGCGGAACGGTAGCGCTGAATGGGAACCCGGGCACGGTCGTCGTCGTGGGCCGCTCCGGCTGGCTGGAAGAGAACGGGATCGTCCCGGACGAGGCGCAGCGCAAGGCGCTGGCGGACTCCGAGGCCGGCGGCGCCACCGCAATCTGGGTTGCGGTGGATGGCACACCGGCCGGGATCGTGGCCCTGCGGGACACCATCAAGGACGGCTCCGCGGCGGCGATCGCGAGGCTCAAGGAGATGGGGATCCGGCCCATGCTGCTGACCGGCGACAACGCCGCGGTGGCCGCCCAGGTGGCGGACGCCGTCGGGATTGCCCCGGAGGACGTGTTCGCCGGAGTGCTGCCCGAAGGCAAGGTGGACGCTGTCCGCCAACTCCAGGCCAAGGGGGCAACGGTGGCGATGGCCGGCGACGGCGTGAACGATGCCGCGGCGCTGGCGCAGGCGGAACTGGGCATCGCGATGGGGTCGGGCACGGATGTGGCGATCGAGGCCTCGGACCTTACGGTGATGGGCAGCGACCTTGGCCAGCTGGTGCAGGCCATCGAACTGTCCAGGCGGACGCTGCGGACCATCAAGGTCAACCTGTTCTGGGCTTTCTTCTACAACGCGATCGGCATTCCGGTGGCGGCCCTGGGGCTGCTGAACCCGATGATCGCCGGTGCCGCCATGGCCGCCAGCTCGGTGCTGGTGGTGGCCAATTCGCTGAGGCTGCGGGGCTTCGGGAAGTAGCGGTTGGGGCACTGGGTGCCGGTGGGGACTGCTTCATGGGGAGGCGTCCCCATCGACACTTTTTGCGCCGCCGGGATAGTTTCTAGGTATTGGGGATGCCGAAGAGTTCGGATCCGCGAATCCACAAGGAGACACACCATGGCTATTTGGGGCGCAGATGTCCAGCAGCTCAAGACCCTCGGCAGCAAGCTCAGCGCCGGCTCGAACGAAATCGAGCAGCAGCGCAACACCCTGAACAAGGTCCTGCACGGCACGGACTGGAAGGGCCCGGACGCCGACAAGTTCCGCAACGAATGGCAGTCCCAGCACATGACCGCCCTCCAGAAGGTCGCCCAGGCCCTGGACGAAGCCGGCAAGAAGGCCACCAAGAACGCCAACGAGCAGGAACAGGCCTCCCAGGGCTAACAACCGCCTCCGGCCAACAACCGCTCCGGCCGGATTACCGGCCGAAACGTGGATGACCCCCTCAAATTTGAGGG
>NZ_FNEI01000016.1 GCF_900099975.1 Arthrobacter cupressi | reverse complement strand
CCGCGCCGCGAACAGGGTCTCCCAGCGGGCCATCGCGTCACCGGCGAGCAGCGGGCGGGCGCTGTTCCGGGCGATGCGCTCGGCCACCGTGTCGGCGTCGCACTCCAGGTAGACGGTGGTGCACCCGCCGAGCAACTGCTGCGTGCCGGAGTCGAGGACCGCTCCGCCGCCGAGCGAGATGACGGCACCGCCGTCCCGGGAACCGTCGACGGCGCGCGCCACCGTGCGTGCCTCGATTTCGCGGAACGCGTGCTCGCCGCGGCCGGCGAAGATGTCGGCGATCGCGCCGTGATGTTCGACGATGACGGCGTCGGTGTCGATGAACGGCAGGCCCAGGTGCTGTGCGAGCTGCTGGCCGATGACGGACTTGCCCACCGCCATCGGACCCATCAGCACGATCACCGGCCAGCCGCCGGTATTACCGCCGACCACTAGTTGCCAACCGTGTCCAGGGTCGCCGGGATGCTCTCCAGGTAGCCCTTGAGGTTGCGGGCGGTCTCGGCCACGGAGTCGCCGCCGAACTTCTCGGTAACGGCTTCGGCCAGTACCAGGGCAACCATCGCCTCGGCGACGACCCCGGCGGCGGGCACGGCACAGACGTCCGAGCGCTGGTGGTGGGCCTTCGCGGGTTCGCCGGTGCGCACGTCGATAGTCTTCAGGGCGCGCGGCACCGTGGCGATGGGCTTCATGGCGGCGCGGACGCGGAGTACCTCGCCGATGCTCATGCCGCCTTCGACGCCGCCGGCGCGGTTGGTCTTGCGGATGATCCGGCCGTCCTCGTCACGGACGATCTCGTCGTGGGCGGCAGATCCGCGGCGGGCCGCGGTACGGAAACCGTCGCCGACTTCCACGCCCTTGATGGCCTGGATGCCCATGAGGGCGGCAGCGAGGCGGGCGTCGAGGCGGCGGTCCCAGTGCACGTAGCTGCCCAGTCCGGGCGGCAGGCCGTAGGCGAGGACTTCGACGACGCCGCCGAGGGTTTCGCCTTCCTTGTGCGCCGCGTCCACCTCGGCCACCATGGCGTCCGAGGTTTCACGGTCGAAACAGCGCAGCGGGTCCGCGTCCAGGGCCAGGACGTCGGACGGCAACGGCAAGGGCCGGCCTTCCGGGACCGAGACACTGGCGATGGACACGGTGTGGCTGACGAGTTCGATGCCAAGCTGCTTGAGGAAACGTGCGGCGACGGTGCCCAGGGCAACGCGGGTGGCCGTTTCGCGGGCGCTGGCGCGTTCCAGGACGGGACGGGCCTCGTCGAAGCCGTACTTTTGCATGCCGGTGAAGTCGGCGTGGCCGGGGCGCGGGCGGGTCAGCGGGGCGTTGCGTGCCTGGTCGGCAAGGAGTTCCGGGTCCACCGGATCGGCGGACATGATCTGCTCCCACTTGGGCCATTCCGTGTTGCCGATCTGAATCGCCACGGGTCCGCCCTGGGTGACACCATGGCGGACACCGCCGAGGATGCTGACCTCGTCCTGCTCGAACTTCATGCGGGCGCCGCGGCCGTAGCCGAGACGGCGGCGGGCCAGGGCCTCGCGCAAGTCATCACTGGCGAGTTCCACACCGGCGGGGACGCCTTCAACAATTCCGAGCAGTGCCGGGCCATGGGATTCTCCGGCAGTCAACCAACGCAACATATATCCAATCCTGCCATGTAAGGGGGTTAGTAGACCCGTCGGGGAAGCCCGACTGAGTCGCACATCACATCTATGACATCGGCGCCGACGTCGCGTCCGGTGAACAGTTTGATCTGCTCCACGGCCTGGTAGAGGAGCATCTCCAGGCCGGGGACCACCGCTCCCCCGCGCCGCTGCCATACTTCGGCGATCCGGCTGGGCCAGGGGTCGTAGGCGACGTCCAGCAGGACCCCGCCGCCCCCTTCCACGCCGGGTCCGGCCAGTCCGTCGGCGATCCCGTCGGCCGCCCGCGGCGGCAGGGTGGAAACCACCAGCCCCGCCGCGGCGATGCCTTCGGCGGCACGCTCCATGGGGAGCAGTTCGATGGCCAGCCCGACGGCGTCGGCGGCCTTCACCGCTTCGCCCGCCCGTCCGGCGTCGCGCACATAGATCCGGGCACTGTCGCAGCCGAGTTCGCGGAGCGCCGCGATCGCGGCCGCGGAGGTACCGCCGCCGCCGAGCACGACGGCGTCCGGCCGCTCGGCGGCACCGGCGTAGCCGACCGCGCCGACAATGCCGGCGACGTCGGTGTTGTAGCCCACGCGGCGGGGAATCCCGCCGTCGTTCTCGAACGCCACGGTGTTGATGACGCCGAGGTGAGCTCCGGCGCCCCGGACTTCGTCCACCTCGGCCACCATGGCCGACTTCAGCGGCATGGTCACGGACAGGCCGCACCATTCCGGCTGTTCGGCGACGCCGGCCATGAAGCCGGGCAGTTGCTCGACGGTCACGTCGATGGCGGTGTAGCTGATGTCCGCTCCGAGCTGCGCGTAGGCGGCGCGGTGCAGGGCCGGGGACTTGGAATGGCCGATCGGGTGTCCCAGGACTGCGGCGCGGCGGCTCACACGCACCGCCCGGGGTTGTCGGTGCACCACGCGGTGTACAGCGCCACGTACTTGTTGTGCTCGGCCAGCGTGCTGGAGAACTTCGTCTCCTTGGTGTCCAGGTTGATGGTCACCCAGTAGAGATAGTTGTTCGCGGCGGGCTTGGCAGCGGCGTCGATGGCAGTCTTACCGGGCGAACCGATGGGCCCGACCGGGAGCCCGGCGATGGCGTAGGTGTTGTACGGGTTGCCCTTGTCCGCCTTCTGCTCATCCGTGAGGTGGAAGGTCTTGGTGCCCAGGCCGTAGGTGACCGTGGCGTCGGACTGGATCAGGCCGTTAGTTTCCTTGTTGCTGGGCTTGAGCCTGTTGTAGATGGCGCCCGCGACGTTCCGGTAGTCGGCCTGGCCGCCCTCGGCCTGCACGATGCTTGCCACGATGATGGCCTGGTACTGCTTGGTGGGGTCCGTGATTCCCTGAGCCTTGAGCTCGTCCATAGTGCCCTTGACGAGCTTCTGCAGGATGTCCTTGGCGCTGGTCCCCAACGGGAAGCGGTACTCTCCGGGGGCCAGGAAGCCCTCGAGGTTCTTCGCCTTGCCCGGTACCCCGAACTGTGCCGGGCTGTCGCTCAAGGCCTTGAGCTGGTCCACCGGGATGCCCGAGCCTTGTGCGATGGCGTCCAGCGACTCGTTGATGCGCAGGCCCGCGCTCAGGGCGAAGTAGATAACGCCGGCCCCTTTGTCCACGAGGACCGCCACGGCGTCCGAGTTCTTCATTTCCTTGCGGAAGGTGAAATCGCCGGGCGAAAGTTCACCACCGGAGGCGGAGAACGCCTCCAGGAAGGAGGATGAATCCGCCACCACGCCCTCGCTTTGGAGCTGATCCGCAACCTGCTTCGGCCCGGCGCCCGGCATCACCGTCACCGAAACCGTACCGGTCCCGGGACCGGGGTAGTCCTTGAGGCGGTCCATGCCGAGCAGGGGTTTGAGGAGCTGCGCGCCAAGGGCCACAGCAGCGACGAAGACCGCGAAGGTCAGGAACAGCGCGAGGCCGCGGCGCCGGCGCCGGACCTTCTTGGAGGGCTGGGGGCGGGTGTCGACGGCGGCCAGGACCGGGTGCGGCTCATGGTAGTCGTCGTCGTGGTGGGTTTCTTCGTGGAGCCCGCCGTAACCGGCGGCGTGGTGGGTTTCCTCGTGGTGACCGTGCGCGGCCGCAAACGTGTAGGTGGGGTCCGCCGTGTGGGCGCCGTGGTGCTCGAAGTCGGGGTGGTCCTGCGACACAGTCTCATCGGAAAGCTCCGGATGCCCCGCGGTTACCGGGTGCACGGCGGTTGCCGGGTGTTCGTCGTGCTGCGCGGGCTCCGTGAGCCCTGCATGTTCCGCAAGGCCAACAGGCTCACTGGTTTCGAGGGGCTCAGCGTGACTTGCAGGCCCGGCGTGCACGTCCGGCTCCGCTGGCGCTTCGGGTTCAGAAGGCAATTCCGGCTCAGAAGGCAGAGCCGGTTCAGCCGGCGGAACCGACTCGCTCGGCGCGACCAACTCCGGGCGCTCAGCGGTGTCAGAAACGCCAAACGGCAGGTCGGCCGCGTCGGGGACTTCCCGGGCCGGCGTGTCGGAGGCGTCCGGGACCGGGCCAGGATAGGGAACCAGCAACTGCTGCTGTGTTTCCAGGAAGCGCTCCCTGGCACGCAGTTCCCGGCGTGTTAGGGGACGTCCGGCGGGCTCGGGTGTTTCACCGGAGGGGTCATGATTGACCGGGCTCACGATTGCCTTCCGCTCGATGGGAATCTGTCTCACTTGCTGGACCGGTATCGTCCGTGCCGGCTCCCCCGGGCCGAGCGGACATCTCTACCGGCGCAGGCGCGGGCACGCGCCTGCCAACATCCTGTCCCCTGGATTTCTGCATCTCGATGGCGTGCTGGAGAATTCCGGCCGCGGCAAGCTGATCCACCACTTTACGGTGTTCCTTGCTGCTCAATCCAGCATCATGGAGGTTCCGGTGCGCCGAAACCGTGCTGAGGCGTTCGTCGATGAGGTTGACGGGAATATCCAGTCCGGCGTCGTGAAGGGCCTCCACAAGCAATGACGCGTACTCGCCAGCCATTACGGCGGATGGCCCTTCCTGACCCCTCAGCGTCCGCGGAAGCCCGACGAAAATCTGCACGGCGCCACGTTCGGCCGCCTGCCGGACGATGACGCCGACGTCGGAATTCCTCTTCGCGTCCCGCTTCAGGGTCCGGACCGGGCTGGCCAGGATGCCGTCCGGGTCGCAGGCCGAAAGCCCGACCCGGACGGTTCCGACGTCGACCCCCAGCTTCACGCCCCGGGGGTACGTGCCGGTGTCCGGCTTGGAGTCCGGAATCACCGCGTGGCGATCGCGTCCACGACCGCGGCGAGAGCGGCTCCGACCTTGGCTGCGTCAGTACCGCCGCCCTGGGCGACATCGTCCTTGCCGCCGCCGCCGCCGCCGAGGATGCCGGCAGCGACGCGCACCAGCGCGCCGGCTTTCACGCCGGCGGCACGGGCGGCATCGTTGGTGGCCACGATGATGACCGGGCGGTCATTGCTGACGCCGGCCACCGCAACGGTGGAAGCTTCCGAGCCGAGGCGGTTGCGCAGGTCCATCGCGAGGCCGCGGAGATCGTCCGCTCCCCCGACCTGGCCGGCGTCGTGCGCGATGACGCGCACGCCAGCAGCGTCCCGGGCGCTGCCGAGCAGGTTGGCGGCCTGGGCGGCCAGCTGTTCCTTGCGGAGGCGGTCGAGTTCCTTCTCGGTGGCCTTGAGCTTGTTCAGGGTGGCCGAGATCCGGTCTGCCAGCTGGCCGGACGGAACCTTCAGCATTTCGGTCAGCTCGGTGACCAGGGCGCGCTCGGCGGCGAGGTGGCGGAAGGCGTCAAGGCCGACGAAAGCCTCCACGCGGCGGTTTCCGGAACCCACCGACTGCTCGCCCAGCAGGGACAGGCTGCCGATCAGGGAGGTGTTGGACACGTGCGTGCCGCCGCAGAGTTCGCGGGACCAGGCGCCGTCGATCTCGACAACGCGCACCTCGCTGCCGTAGTTCTCACCGAACAGGGCCATCGCGCCAAGTGCCTTGGCTTCGGCCAGGCCCATGACCTTCGTGTCCACGCTGAAGTTGTTGCGGATCGCGATGTTCGCGACTTCTTCGATCTCGGACTTCGTGGCGGGGCTGAGGCCTTCGCCCCAGGCGAAGTCGAAGCGCAGGTAGCCGGCCTTGTTGAAGGAGCCGCGCTGGGTGGCTTCCGGGCCGAGGATCTGGTGCAGGGCAGCGTGCACGATGTGCGTGCCCGTGTGGGCCTGCTCGGCGGCGTGGCGGCGTTCGCGGTTGACGGCGGCGCGCACCAGCGAGGCTTCGGCGATCTCGCCTTCACGGACGATCGCCTTGTGCACGCTCAGGCCCTTGACCGGGCGCTGCACGTCGAGGACCTCGACGACGAAGCCGTCGCCGGTGATGAGGCCCTGGTCGGCAGACTGGCCGCCGGCCTCGGCGTAGAACGGGGTCTCGGCGAGGACAAGCTCGATTTCGTCGCCGGTGGAGGCGTGGGCGAGGCGCTTGCCGTCGCTGACGATGCCGCGGACGCGGGATTCACTTTCCAGTTCACCGTAGCCGGTGAAGACAGTGGCGCCCTCGGCCAGCAGTTCCTGGAACACGGCGACGTCGGCGTGGCCGCCCTTCTTGGCCTTGGCGTCTGCCTGGGCGCGCTGCCGCTGTTCGAGCATCAAGCCGCGGAAGCCGGCTTCGTCGACCTTGAGCCCGGCTTCTTCGGCCATTTCGAGGGTGAGGTCGATCGGGAAGCCGTAGGTGTCGTGCAGGGTGAAGGCGTCCTCCCCGGAGAGCGGGGTGCCGGCGGCCTTGGAGGCGACGACGGCCTCCTCGAGGCGTGCGGTGCCGGAGGCGATGGTGCGCAGGAAGGCCTTTTCCTCGGCGTAGGCGATGCGGCTGATGCGCTCGAAGTCGGTCTCCACCACCGGGTAGACGCCCTTCATGGCGTCGCGGGAGGCGGGCAGCAGTTCGGGCAGGCAGGCCTTTTCGACGCCGAGCAGGCGCATGGCCCGCACGGCGCGGCGGATCAGGCGGCGCAGTACGTAGCCGCGGCCCTCGTTGGAGGGGACCACGCCGTCGGAGATCAGCATGAGGGCGGAGCGGATGTGGTCGGCCACCACGCGCATGCGCACGTCGTCGGTGTGGTGCGGGTCGTCGTCGGACTCTGCGGAGGTGTATTCCTTGCCGGAGAGCTCCGCGGCCTTGTCGATGACCGGGCGCACCTGGTCGGTCTCGTACATGTTTTCGACACCCTGCAGGATCATGGCAAGGCGTTCCATGCCCAGGCCGGTGTCGATGTTCTTCTTGGGCAGCTCACCGACGATGTCGAAGTCCACCTTGGAGCGGACGTTCTCGATCTGGTACTGCATGAACACGAGGTTCCAGATTTCGATGTAGCGGGTCTCGTCCGCGAGGGGGCCGCCTTCAATACCGTACGCGGGGCCGCGGTCGTAGTAGATCTCCGAGCACGGGCCGGCGGGGCCGGGCTGGCCGGTGGACCAGTAGTTGTCCGCCTTGCCCATGCGCTGGATGCGCTCGGCCGGGATGCCGGTGTTCTTCAGCCACAGTTCCTTGGCTTCGTCGTCCTCTTCGTACACGGTCACCCAGAGGCGTTCGGCAGGCAGGCCGTAGCCGCCGTCGTCGACGCTCTTGGTGAGCAGTTCGAAGGCGAACTTGATGGCGTCTTCCTTGAAGTAATCGCCGAAGGAGAAGTTTCCGCACATCTGGAAGAAGGTGCCGTGGCGGGCCGTCTTGCCCACTTCTTCGATGTCGCCGGTGCGGATGCACTTCTGGACGCTCGTGGCACGGGTGAACGCGGGCTCTTCGCGTGCGGTCAGGTACGGGATGAAGGGCACCATGCCGGCCACGGTGAAGAGCAGCGAGGGGTCGCTGGACACGAGCGACGCCGAAGGAACGGCGGTGTGGCCCTTGCTGACAAAAAAGTCCACCCAGCGCTTGGTGATCTCCTGCGACTTCATTAGCTGATTACTTACCCTTCTGAAACCTGACTCAATGCGCGGGCGGCAGATGCCGTTCCCGCAGCTTCCAATTCTGCCCTGTTGTTGACGGTAGGGCGAACCGCGGCGGCTAGCGGCGGGCGGCGCCGTCGTCTTCCAGCCCCAGCGCGGCACGGAGCTCGCTTTCGCGTTCACCCATTCCCGCCCGCACGGCATCCGCAAAGTCGTACACGCCGTCGGCCAGCCTCGCCACGGCGCGGTTGAGGCCTTCAGCTCCGAGCCCGGACTTGGCTTCACTGATTTTGCGGAAGGCGATCACACCGATCGCCACCCCGATTCCCATCCAGACGATTCTTTTCACAATGTTCCTGACTTATGGAGTTCAGCGGCTGCGGCGGCCGGAGGAGGGCTTGCGGCGGGACGTGAACGCTGAGCGGACGCCGTAGCTGAAGGCCGCGACTTTGATGAGCGGGGAGCCGAGCGTCGCTGCGACCAGGGAGGAGAGTGCCGAAATGTTGGCCGACGCGTCCGAGACGTTGGAAGCGATGCCGTCGACCTTCTTCAACTGCTGGTTCGTGGTGGAGACGGTCGCCGTCACTTCGTCCATCAACGGGGTGGCGCCGTCACTGATGCTGCGGATGGAGGTGCGGACTTCGTCGAAGACGCGTCCGAGCTTGAGGATCGGCACGGCCAGCAGCAGGACAAGGAGCGCGAAAACCCCGGCCGCGATCAGTCCTGCGATATCGCCACCAGTCATGTTCTCTCATCTCCTTGTTTCGCGTGTTTCGCGGGCCTGCGGCGGAATATTCCGCGGCCGGGCCGCTGGTCTCCCCCAAGTACCTTACATACAAAGAAGCCCGCGGCGCGTGCCACGGGCTTCTTTGTATACGTTCGCTGGAATTTAGCGTGCGTAGAATTCGACGACGAGCTGCTCTTCGCAGGTCACGGGGACCTCAGAGCGCTTCGGGCGGCGAACCAGGCGGGCCTGGAGGGCGTCAAGCTTGACGTCCAGGTAGGCCGGAACCTGGGGCAGAACGTCGCGGTGCGCACCTGCTGCAGCAACCTGGAACGGGGCCATGGTTTCGCTGCGGCTGTGGACGTGGACGAGCTGGCCTTCGGAAACGCGGAACGACGGACGGTCCACGCGGACGCCGTCAACCAGGATGTGGCGGTGCACAACCAGCTGGCGGGCCTGGGCGATCGTACGGGCGAAACCGGCGCGCAGCACGAGGGCGTCAAGACGCATCTCGAGCAGTTCGATCAGGTTTTCACCGGTCAGGCCCTTGGTGCGGCGTGCTTCTTCGAAGGCACGGGTCATCTGGGCTTCACGGATGCCGTACTGGGCGCGCAGACGCTGCTTTTCGCGCAGACGAACGGCGTAGTCGGAGTCCTGCTTCTTGCGGGCGCGGCCGTGTTCACCGGGGCCGTAGGGACGGCGTTCCATGTACTTGGCGGCCTTGGGAGTCAGGGCGATGCCGAGCGAACGCGAAAGGCGTGCGGTACGGCGAGCACGAGTGTTGTTAGCCACTTGTGTCCTTCCAAATTACTGCGGTGTGTTGAAGTAACTGGCCTCCAGGTGGGAGAGCATCGGCCAACCGCTGCCTTTTGCTGCTGCTCCGCGGCACAGCACCGTCAAAGAATTCTTCGAAGGAGGTTGCGCCCGGACCATGCCAGACAAACATCCATCCTAGCATCCCGCGGCGACGGCGGCCGCCCGGCTTGCGCGCGGGCACCCGAGCGCGCGGCTACTTTCCCCGGATGATCTTCCGCAGCCGCTCAAGCCGTGGCGCGATCTCCCGCTCGGCACCGTTCGCGGTGGGCTGGTAGTAGTCCTTGCCCACCAGATCGTCCGGCGGATACTGCTGGCTGGCCACCCCGTGCGGGGCGTCGTGGGCATACTTGTAGCCCTGGCCGTGGCCCAGGCCCTTCGCCCCTTGGTAGTGGGCGTCGCGCAGGTGCATCGGGATCCCGCTGCCGAGGCCGGCCCGGACATCGGCGATGGCCGCGTTGATGCCCATATAGGCGGCGTTGGATTTGGGCGCGGTGGCCAGGTGGACCACCGCTTCGGCGAGGATGATCCGGCCTTCGGGCATGCCGATGAGCTGGACAGCCTGTGCCGCGGCGACCGCCGTCTGCAGCGCCGTCGGGTCGGCCATACCGATGTCTTCGGCCGCGGAGATCACGATGCGTCGGGCGATGAAGCGCGGATCCTCGCCTGCTTCCAGCATCCGCGCCAGATAGTGCAGGGCAGCGTCGACGTCCGAACCGCGGATGGACTTGATGAACGCGCTGGCCACGTCGTAGTGCTGGTCCCCCGCCCGGTCGTACCGCACCGCCGCCGAATCCAGCGCCCGTTCGGTGTGCCGGAGCTCGACAACGAGCGGGGCCTGCCCGCCGGCGCCCGCCGCACTGCCGCCGTCGTCGTCCGTTCCCTCAGCGGCGGGCACCGGGTGGTCGTGCTTGTCACCGAAGGCGACGCCGGCGGCCGCCTCGAGCGCGGTCAGGGCGCGCCGGGCGTCCCCGGCCGAGAGGCGGACGAGGTGCTCGAGCGCGTCGGGGCTGAGTTCCACGGTGCCGCCGAGGCCGCGCGGATCGCTGACGGCGCGCAGGAGCAGCCCCTCGATGTCCTGGTCGGTGAGCGGTTTAAGGGTCAGCAGCAGCGACCTCGACAGCAGCGGCGAGACCACGGAGAAGGACGGGTTCTCGGTGGTCGCGGCCACCAGCACCACCCAGCGGTTCTCGACGCCGGGCAGCAGCGCGTCCTGCTGGGCCTTGTTGAAGCGGTGGATCTCGTCCAGGAAGAGCACGGTGGTGGTCTTGTACAGGTCCCGTGCGGTCAGCGCCTCGTCCATCACCCGCCGAACGTCCCGCACACCGGCCGTAATGGCGGAAAGCTCCACGAACTTCCGGCCGGGGCCGCGGGCAATCACGTGCGCGAGCGTCGTCTTGCCGGTGCCGGGAGGCCCCCAAAGCAGCACCGAGCTTGGCCCCGCAGGGCCGGCCGCCTCGGCACCCGCGGCGAGTTGCCGCAGCGGCGATCCTTGGCCCAGCAGGTGCTGCTGGCCGACCACTTCGTCGAGATTCTTCGGGCGCATGCGGACGGCCAGCGGCGGGGCTTGCCGGCCGCTGTCGTTCGTGTCATGGTCCGTGAAGCGGCTGCCGGTGTCGTCCACGCTGTCGGCGCCGGAACCAAAGAGATCTTCCACACGGACTAGGCTACTCATGGATTCCGGCGAAGGAGGCATCGCGATGGACAGCGCCCGCTCCCCGGCGGCACAGTCAAGGACCGCCGTCGTTCCGGCGGCCAGGTTCGCCGGCTGGGTGGAGCGTTTCGCCGCCAGCCACGGCGAGGTCCGGGAGGAACCGCACGACGGCGGCCTGCTGCTGCGCGCGTCCGACGGCGCCACCGCGCTGCTCCGGGCGCCCTGGCCCGACGACGGGCGGCCCGGGCGAGGCGCCGACGGCGTCCAGCGCCTGGTCTCCCTGGCGTCGCAGGAGCGGAAGATCGGCCTCATCCTCGTGCGGCGCGGCGGGTTTGCGGTGGGCGTCGCCAGCGGCGGAAAGCTCCTCGCATCCAAAACCGGCAGCCGCTACGTGCAATCCCGCTCCGCGGCCGGCGGCAGTTCGCAGCAGCGCTTTGCGCGGCGTCGGGAGAACCAGGCCGACGCCCTGACGTCTGCCGTAGCCACGCACGCCGAAGCTGTTTTCGCGGGCCACGCCGTCGAATACCTCCTGCCCGGCGGTGACGCCGCCCTGGCCGCTGCCGTCTTCGCCGATCCCGCGCTGCGCGGGTATGCACAGCGGAGCAAACTGCCGTTCATGGCCGTGCCGGACCCCAACGCAACAGTGCTCCGCAGGGCGGCAGCCGATGCCTGCTCGCTCCGGATTGTGGTCACCGACCCCGTGTAGATCTGGTTTTCGGCGGAGTTATCCACAAGCCGGCAACTTCCCCGGGCGGGCCCTGCCTGCTGCTGCCTAGACTTCAGGAAGCCGGGGACGGTGCGTCCCCATCAGTCTTGGGGGAACACGATGAAGACCACACAGCGCCCATTTGCCGTCCTGGCGGTCCTGCTGCTGCTAACAGCCACGGGGTGCACCGATGGATTGTTCAAGGATCCGAGCCGCCTGGAATTCAACACCAGCGGCATGGACTCGGACGCAGCAAAGACCCCGTTCCTGCGCATGGGCACCGATGTGCTCAAGAGCGACGGGACGAACGTGATGCTTGCCGCCGGGGGCCGCGACGCGGGTGGCGCACGGCGTCTGGTGTGGAACTCCTCCGACGCAGGCCGGACTTGGGTGCCGGCCCTGTTTGACGGCAAGGAACTCAACTCGCGTCCCTACGCCTTCATTCGTGGAAACGGCCAATGGCTTGCCCTGATACCCGAGGACAATCGACTGCGCGGCTATTCGAGCAAGGACGGACGCGCTTTCAGCAAGACCGGGGGTGCGTTGGAGCTGCCGCAAGGTAGCACGAAACTTGGCGCGCTTTGGACCAGGAATGCGTGGACCGTGGTGACCGCCAAGAAGTCACGCATTACGATTCATCGAAGCGGCGATGGATCGGGTTGGACATCGATTACGCCGAAAGGCCTCCCCGGCACCGAAGACACATCCATCTACGCAGCCGCGGCCAGTGCTTCGACTCTTGTCTTGGGCGGGCAAACAGACGGGCCGGGCGGGAAAATCCGCGCAAGGGCCTTCGCCTCGGGTGATGGCGGAACAACCTGGCGCGACATCAGCCCCGACGCTTCAAAAGCGGCCCCGCGAAACAGCGGCTTCCGCTCGGTTTCCTGGGACGGCAAAGCCTTCCGGTTCCTTGGCTTCGGTTGGCCTGAAGACTCATGGCCTGGCCAAACCGCTCGGGGATTGGACGCGTCATGGGCGCCCGGCGGGGCGTCCAAGGGCAAATGGAACGTTGCGCTTGATACCTCGTGGGCGGACGGCGAGGACGACTTCCCCTGGGTTTTTGGACGATCAGCTGCGCCAAACCGGCAGGGCATGCTTACCGTGGCCGGCAATGGCGGAGGAGCGGAATACAAATTTCTGCAGCGCGCAACTGCGGGGGGCTGGAAGGAAACGGCCCTGCCCAAAATCGGCCGGGAACAGTTCCTCTATCCCGAAGATACGGCACAGGTGCCGGAAGGCACGCTACTCGCCACTAGTTTCGGCGACGATGGGACATTCCGGCCGCGGATCTACTTGTTTTCCGGGAATGGAACAGCGCAGGAGCGCAGCCCGCAGCTTCAACCGCTCGCACCCGGTGCGCCCGTAGTTTCCCGTTTTGTCTCCGCTGAGGGCAAGACGTTCGCGCTCGGTTCGATCGGCCGTCAGACCGCCCTGTGGGAATCGACTGACGGAAAGGACTTTTCCCGGCACACCGTCCTGACTCTCGGTGCCACGCAAATGTTCACCAGCATGAGCAGTACTCCTCACGGCGACATCATGTCCGGCATGGAAGACGCCTGGAACAACAGCGACACGTTGATCTGGTCCCGAAAACCCGGCGGGGCGTGGAGCGGTCACAGCGGAGACATTTTCAGCGCCGAAGCCGGCGTGGACCACGCGGCTGTCGAATCCACTTTGTCCACCGTCCATGGATTCCTCGTTGCCGGAAGCTACGCGGACGAGGACGGATCTTCAACGAGCGCGGGCCTGGCAATGTCCAAAGACGGCCGGAGCTGGAAGCGTATTGACGCGCCGTCCTTTGCGGGCAAAGAGGATAACGACCGCGCCATCCACGTATTGATGGAAACGCCCGGAAAGACCTTCCTGGCGGGCGGCTTCATGGAAAAGGACATCAAAAATGCCCCGGTAGTGTGGCGCTCCGCCGATGCGAAGTCATGGACGCCCGTGGCATTGGCCAAGGTGAAAGGCTTTACCGATTCCAAAGTTCTCGGGCTGGCCGTTGGCCGGACCATGACGGTGGCCTTGGTCTATGCGGAGCAGGAAGGCAAGGGAAGCCGGTATGTCCTCTATGGCAGCACCGACCAGGGCAAGACCTGGACATCGGGCACCGCCCTGCCGGAGGCACTCGGCAGGGAAGCCTACGGTCCGGTCCATCTGCTCCAAAACGGTGACGGATTCGCCGTTACCGGAACAATGGGCACACCGCAGGAGCAAAAGCCGTTCCTGTACACCAGCCCCGACGGCAAGGAATTCCAGGCCAAGGAGCTCAAACACGGGGCATTTGGCAACGGCAGCGTCGCCATCAATGCGGCCACCGTCCAGCACGGCAAACTTCTGCTCAGCGGATTCGCGGGAGAACCGGACAGCCGCGAGCAGTTCGCCCTGACCGTCAACGTGCCGCGGTGATCGGTGCCCCTGCTAGCAGCCGGACTGTGTCAGCAGCCGGACAAGGCCCGTTGCAGCGGCGCCTGGCGATACAGGTACCTGCCCTGTTCGGAGAACCCCGCTCCGGTATACAGCGCCTGCGCCGGGGCGTTGCCGGCCGTCACCATGAGCCAGAAGCTCCCGGCGCCCCCGGCAGCACCGGCGGCGAGCAGCGCATCCAGGATCTTCCGGGCATAGCCCTTGCGGCGATGGTCCGTGCCGGTCGCCATGCAGTACAGCCCGCCCCATGCTGCCGGACCCGGGGGCAAGGCGAGGCGCCCGACGGCGGCCGGTTCGCCGTCGTCGTCCCTCACCAATGCGTAAAGCGAAGGACAGCCGGCGAGGATGTCGCGGGCGATCTCCAGTTCCGCCGCACCGCCCCGGCCGTCCACGGACCACCAGAGGCTGAGCCATTCCGCCGAGGCCACCGCGGAGATTTCGACGCCGCCAGGCGCATCCGGTGCGCCGGCCGCTGTGCGCGTCATGATGAGGGTTTCCGATTGCCGGGTGAAGCGCCCGGCGTCGAGCAGGGCATTCAGCTCCGCGCTGCGCGGGCCGTCGAACACCTGGAAGATCAGCGGCAACCGCCGGTGCCGGTACCAGAGGGTCGCGGCGCTCAGCGCGGCTGTACCAGCTGCGCCGGCACGCGGCCACACCGAGTTGGCACGCTGGGTGACACCACCCGCCGCGCGCATCACCCAGCCGTCCAGTTCCTCGCGCACAGGGGACGGCCAGGCGCGGTCCATCAGTTCCTCAAGCAGCCCGGCTTCCACCGCACGCATCTCCGCTGTCATCGACACTCCCCCGCAGAAACCCAAGGCTCCCCGTTCCGCGGATGCGGGGCGGGGAGCCTTGGATTGTTCGTTATTCCGCCTTGGGTGCGGGCTTGGATTCAGGCTTGAAGTCCACGCCGGCTTCCTTGCGCTGCTGGGCCGTGATGGGCGCCGGAGCGGCGGTCAGCGGGTCGAAGCCGCCGCCCGACTTCGGGAAGGCGATGACGTCGCGGATCGAGTCCACGCCGGCCAGCAGCGAGACAACACGGTCCCAGCCGAGGGCGATGCCGCCGTGCGGGGGCGCGCCGTACTTGAAGCCCTCGAGCAGGAAGCCGAACTTCTCCTGGGCTTCTTCATGGCTGATGCCCATGACCTTGAAGACGCGTTCCTGGATGTCGCTCTGGTGGATACGGATGGACCCGCCGCCGATCTCGTTGCCGTTGCAGACGATGTCGTAGGCGTACGCCAGGGCGGCATCCGGGTTCTCGTCGAAGTTGTCCAGGAACTCCGGCTTCGGCGAGGTGAAGGCGTGGTGCACGGCCGTCCAGGCGGAGTAGCCGAGGGCCACGTCACCGGAAGCCGTTGCCTGGGCGGCGGGTTCGAACATCGGGGCGTCAACGATCCAGACGAAGGCCCAGTCCTTGGGGTCGATCAGGCCGGTGCGGTGGCCGATCTCCACACGGGCGGCGCCGAGCAGCGCACGGGACGGGGACGCTTCGCCGGCGGCGAAGAAGATGCAGTCGCCGGGCTTGGCGCCGACGGCGTCGGCCAGGCCGGCACGCTCGGTGTCGGTCAGGTTCTTCGCCACAGGGCCGGCGAGCTCGCCGTCTTCCTTGTACAGCACGTAGGCCAGGCCCTTCGCGCCGCGCTGCTTGGCCCATTCCTGCCAGGCGTCCAGGGTGCGGCGGGGCTGCGAGGCGCCACCGGGCATGACGACGGCACCAACGTAGGGCGCCTTGAAGACACCGAAGTTGGTGTCCTTGAAGAATTCGGTCAGCTCCGTCAGCTCGAGGCCGAAGCGCAGGTCCGGCTTGTCGGAACCGTACTTGGCCATCGCGTCCCAGTAGGTCATGCGGCGGATCGGGGTGGGAACCTCGACGTCGATCAGCTGCCAGAGCACCTTGATCAGGGCTTCGCCGAGTTCGATGATGTCGTCCTGCTCAACGAAACTCGCCTCGATGTCCAGCTGGGTGAACTCCGGCTGGCGGTCCGCACGGAAGTCCTCGTCGCGGTAGCAGCGGGCGATCTGGTAGTACTTTTCGAAGCCGCCCACCTGCAGCAGCTGCTTGAAGAGCTGCGGGGACTGCGGCAGTGCGTACCAGGAACCCGGGGCCAGGCGGGCGGGGACGACGAAGTCGCGGGCGCCTTCCGGCGTCGAACGCGTCAGGGTGGGGGTTTCGATCTCCACGTACCCCTGCTGGTGCAGCAGCTCGCGGGCAACACGGTTCGCTTCGGAACGCAGGCGCAGGTTACGGGCCGGGCCGGGACGGCGCAGGTCCAGGTAACGGTGCTTGAGGCGGGCTTCCTCCCCGACCTCGACGTGCTCGTCGATCTGGAAGGGCAGCGGGTCCGAGGTGTTGAGGATCACGACCTTTTCGGCGATGACCTCGATCTCACCGGTGGCCAGTGCCGGGTTCTCATTGCCTTCAGGGCGCTTGTTGACTGTGCCGATGACCTGCAGCACGTACTCGTTGCGGAGCCCGTGGAAGACCTCTTCCTCGCGGACGACCACCTGGGCGACACCGGAAGCGTCACGCAGGTCGACGAAGGCCACACCACCGTGGTCACGGCGGCGGCCCACCCAGCCTGCCAGGGTAACGGTCTGTCCAATGTGCTCGGAACGCAGCGATCCGAGGTCATGTGTGCGCAGCACAGCATTCCTTTCAGCATGATTTTTGGCCGATCGTGGCGAAACGATCCCGTCTGAGTTTACCCGCCCGGATGCGGGCCGGCAGCCACTGGGCTCAGGAACGGGCGGCCACGAGCCGCAGCCGAACCAGCCGGTACAGGATTCCGGCGGCGAACACCGCCACCCCGGCCAGCAGGGACGACGGTGGAAGTGTCGTCACGAGCAGCACGCACGCCAGCGCCCCCAGGACCTGCAGGGCCTTCGGATAGCGCCGCTGTTCCCCCTTTTGGGTGAACGCGGCGAGATTTGCCACGAGGTAGTACAGCAGCACGCCGAAAGAGGAGAACCCGATCGCCCCGCGCAGGTCCGCCACCGCAATGACCAGGCAGACCACGACGGCGAGGACCACCTCCGCGCGGTGCGGCACCTTGAAGCGGGGGTGGACGGCGGCGAGCCACACCGGTAGTTCAGCATCGCGGGCCATGGCCAGCGTGGTGCGGCCGATGCCGGCGATCAGGGCGAGGAGGGCGCCGAGTGCAGCGAGGGCGGCCGCGACGGACACGAACGGGACAAGCCAGGCCCAGGGACCGGCGGCGACCGCGGAAGCCAGCGGAGTGGCCGTGCCGGCCACTCCCCCGGGCCCGAGCACCGCGAGGATGCCGGAGGCCACGGCCACATACACCAGCACGGCGATGCCGAGGGAAATGCCGATCGCCCGCGGGATGGTGCGCTCAGGCCTGATGACCTCCTCGCCCAGTGTTGCGATCCGGGCGTAGCCGGCGAACGCGAAGAACAGCAGGCCCGCCGACTGGAGGATCCCGTACCAACCCCCGGTGAGCAGGCCGCCGTCGAACATCCGGCCCAACCCCGCGCCCGGGGAACCGGCCGCGCCGGCGATGCAGGCCGCCACGAGCAGCAGCAGCACCAGCAGCACGGCGGCGACGATGATCCGGGCGAGCCGGGCCGTGCGGGTCACGCCGCGGTAATTGACGGCGGCCAGGCCAAGCACTGCGGCGATGGCGAGGGGCCGCTCCCAGCCCGGAGGTGCCAGGTAGGCGGCGAAGGTGAGTGCCATGGCCGCGCTGCTGGCGGTCTTGCCGATCACGAAACCCCAGCCGGCCAGGAAGCCCGGCCACTCTCCGAGCTGCTGCCGCCCGTACAAATAGGTGCCGCCGGAGGACGGGTAGGCCGCGGCGAGCTGGGCCGAGGAGGTGGCATTGCAGTACGCCACGAAGGCGGCGATCAGCAGCCCGGCGAGCAGCCCGGCGCCTGCAGACTGCGCGGCCGGGGTGAAGGCGGCAAACACCCCGGCGCCGATCATGGACCCCAGGCCGATGGTCACGGCGTCAACGGTGCCCAGCCTGCGGGCCAGGGCCCCGCCCTTGTTGTCTGCCATTGCCGCCGCGCCGCGTCAGGCAGTGGTGATGCGGACGTTGAGGTCTTCGGCGGGGGGCGACCAGCTGGCCGGGTCCGCGTCGGTCTGCTCGCCGCTGCGGATGTCCTTGACCTGGTGCTTGCCGTCGTCGTCGGTGAACCAGACGAAGGGGATGCCGCGGCGGTCGGCGAACTTGATTTGCTTGCCGAACTTCTCGGCCTTCGCGGCCACCTCGGTGGCGATCCCCCGGGCGCGCAGCTGCGCGGCCACGTCCTGGGCGCCGGTCCAACTGTCATCGTTGTTTAGCGCAACGAGCACGGCGGTCGGAACGGAGCGCGATGCCGCGGCGAGTTCCTGGCTGAGGATGCGGGACACCAGTCGCGTGACCCCGATGGACAGGCCGACGCCCGGGAACGTGCGGTTGCCCTTGCGGGCGAGGGCGTCGTAGCGGCCGCCGGAGCAGATGGACCCCAGCTGATCGTGGCCGACCAGCACGGTTTCGACGACGGTGCCGGTGTAGTAGTCCAGGCCGCGGGCGATGCTGAGGTCGGCGAGGACTTTGCCCGGCGCACGCTGCACCGCGGCTTCGATGACCTGTTCCAGTTCGCTGAGGCCTTCCTCAAGCAGCTCGTGGCTGACGCCGAGGGCGCGGACCTGGTCCACGAAGGAGGTGTCTTCGGTGCGGATCGTCGCGAGGCTGAGGGCGAGCCGCGCCTGTTCGTCGCTGGCGCCCAGTTCGCTCTTGAGCAGTTCGGCCACCTTCTCCGCGCCAATCTTTTCGAGCTTGTCAATGCTGCGCAGCACCCCGGCGGTGTCGTCCAGGCCGATGCCGCGGTAGAAACCTTCGGCGAGCTTGCGGTTGTTGATCCGCAGGCGGAAGTCGGGGATGGGCAGGGCGCTCAGGGCCTCGGCGATCACCAGGGCGATCTCGACGTCGTAGCGGAAGGGCAGCTCGCCGTCGCCGACGACGTCGATGTCCGCCTGGGTGAACTCGCGGGCGCGGCCCTCCTGCGGGCGTTCGCCGCGCCACACCTTCTGGATCTGGTAGCGGCGGAACGGGAAGCTCAGGTATCCGGCGTTCTCGACGACGTAACGGGCGAACGGCACCGTCAGGTCGAAGTGCAGTGCAAGGGCGTGGTGGTCACCCTTCGCGGCGCGGGCTTCCTCTTCGTCTTCCTGCAGGCGGCTGAGGCCATAGACCTCTTTGTCGATTTCGCCCTTGCGCAGCAGCTGGCCCACAGTTTCCACGGCACGGGTCTCGATGGAGGAAAAGCCGTGGAGTTCAAAGACGCGGCGCAGGGTGTCCAGCACATGCAGTTCCACCAACCGTTCCTGGGGAAGCCACTCGGGGAATCCGGACAGGGAGGCGGTACGTGCCATGGTGGAATTTTCTCCTCAAAGGTTGCGCGCAGCAGGACGGGCCAGGAACCCGGGCCAATTCGGCTGCCGTGTCCTGCCTGCGCCCAGTCAGTCATGCATAAACTATGTGCGGCAGCCAGTTTATGCTTCCCGGCGCCCCCACATCCAATGTGGCCGGGCCGGGTCAGGCGGCCGCGAATGGAAGCTGTTCAAACAAGCAGGAGGACTCTTGGCAACTAGGCCGCGGGAGACGCGTGAAGCCAAACGGCGCATCCGGCAGATGGAGGCCAAGCGAGAGCTGCGGCAGGAACAAGGCAAGCGCCGCCGCTTCGACAATATTGTCGCGACCGCCGGCGGTGCCGCCGTCCTGGCTGTCGCCGTCGTCCTCCAGCTCACCGTGTTCAATTCCAACCCGACGGAGGCCGAGTACGCCGCCGCCCAGGCCGGCCTGAGCTCGCCCAGCGCCAGCCCGTCGCCGTCGAACGGGCCGGACATCCCCAAACCGGAAACTGCTGCGGGCAAGACCTTTACCGGCGAGCTCAAGCTCAACGGTGCCGCCGTCGGCGTTTCCCTCGACGGCACCAAGGCCCCGCAGGCTGCCGCGGTGTTCAAATCCCTGGCCGACTCGTCCTACTACAAGGGCCTGTTCTGCCCGCGGGTCACCACGGGCAGCACCTTCGCCCTGCTGCAGTGCGGCGGCACGAACCCCACCGACACCGGCGACGACAGCGGTTACCGCTGGGGCCCCCTGGAAAACACTCCGGCGGACAACAAATACCCGGCCGGCACCATCGCGGTGGCACGCAGCGGCGATAACGCCTACGGGAACGGGCACCAGTTCTTCATCGTCTACAAAGACACCGTCATTCCCGCGGACAGCGCCGGCGGCTACACCATTGTGGGCAAGGTGACCAGCGGGCTGGACGCGGTGGCGAAGATCGCCGCGGCAGGTCTCAAAGCCGGCAGTTCGGGCACCGACGGCGCCCCTGTGGCAACAGTCACGATAGACTCGTTTTCCCTGAAGTAAACAGCCGGGCCACCCCGCGCGGCGCCTTACCTTAGTAATCCCTCCAAGCGAAAGACTTTTAGCGGTGACACACAGTCAGCAATCCGACGAAACTGCAGTAACGGCCAACGAAGAAGAGCAGCTCGCTGCAACGGAAACGCCTGAGCCCGGGGCTGCCCCGGCGCCGCGTCCCGCCGCCCCCTCCCCGGCGGCGTTCGCAGCCCGCCCGAAGGCCGCACCGAGCGTCATTCCCGCAGCGCCCGCACCTGCGCCCTCGGCCGTTTCGCTGGCGGAGGCTTCCAAGTGGGGCCGCGCCGAGGAGGACGGCCACGTCTTCCTGACCATCGACGGCGGCGAGCAGCCGGTGGGCCAGTATCCGGGAGTGAGCCGCGAGGAAGCCCTGGGCTATTTCGCGCGGAAGTTCGAGGACGTGCTGGCGCAGATCGTGCTGCTGGAGCACCGCGTCGAATCCAAGGCTCCGGCCACGGACATGCAGAAGACCGTAAACCACCTGCGCGAGCAGCTCGCCGAACGCAACATGGTGGGCGACATCCGCTCTGCGGAGGGACGCCTCGACACTCTGACTGAGCAGATCACCGAGCTTGAAAAGGCTGAGAAGGCCGCGCACGACGCCGCGCGCACCGCCGAACTCGCTGCCCGCGAGGCGATCGTGGCGGAGGCGGAAGCCATCTCCGGCCAGGACCCGGCCCAGGTGCAGTGGAAGACCTCCAGCGCCCGCATGAACGAGCTTTTCGAAAGCTGGAAGACGGCACAAAAGAACGGCATCCGCCTCGGCCGCAGCAACGAAGACGCCCTGTGGAAGCGCTTCCGTGCGGCCCGCACCGTGTTCGACAGGCACCGCCGCGCTTACTTCTCGCAGCTGGACAGCACCAACTCCGCGGCCAAGGCCGCCAAGGAGAAGCTCATCGCCGAGGCCGAGGCCCTGTCAGACTCCACCGACTGGGGTTACACCGCGGGCGAGTACCGCCGCCTGATGGACCAGTGGAAGGCCACCCCGCGGGCGAGCCGGAAGGACGACGACGCGCTGTGGCTGCGCTTCCGCGCCGCCCAGGATGTCTTCTTCAGCAAGCGCCAGGCCGCCAACGAGGAAATCGACCAGCAGTACGCGGCGAACCTCGTGGTCAAGGAGGAATTGATCGCCGAGGCACAGGCCCTGCTGCCGATCACCGACCTCGGCGCTGCCAAGAAGGCCCTGCAGTCCATCCGCGACCGCTGGGACGAGGCCGGCAAGGTTCCGCGTGCCGACATGGGCCGGATCGAAGCGGGCCTGCGGAAGGTCGAGGACGCCGTCCGCGAAGCCGAAGACGACAAGTGGCGCCGCAGCAACCCCGAAACCAAGGCACGCACCAACAGCGCCCTCGCGCAGCTTGAAGCCGCCATCGCCGGGTTGAAGGACGACCTGGCGGAGGCGGAGAAATCCGGCGACGCCCGCGGCATCAAGGAAGCACGCGAAGCCCTCGAGGCGCGCCAGGCCTGGCTGGACCAGATCCAGCGCTCGGCCAGCGACCTCGGCTAAGGCTCCGAACGCCTGAGCTACGCACCGCCCGTGCAGGCCCGGTTCCGGTTATCCACATAACCCGGACCGGGCCTGTACGCGTTTAAGCCGGCGGGCCATGATGGCTCAATGACCGCCACACCAACGCCCACGGAGCCGGGGCTCCCGCTCCAGGAGCTGTACTCCCCCGGCGACGTGTTCAGTCACGCCGAACTGCAGTCCATGGCGTTCGACGGCGTCCTGCAGCCGCTGTACGGCGAAAGCTTCACCGCCCCGGGAGAGAGCGTGACGCCGCGGCTGCGCGCCAGGGCGGCCGGACTCGTGGTTCCGGAGCATATCCGGCAGAAGGTGGTGGCCGGCCGAATGACGGCGGCGTGGATCTACGGCTGCGGCAACGCCCCGGAGAGACTCTCGCTGCTGGTGGACGCCAAGCACCGGATCTCGAGCCTCCGGTCGACGCGGGGCTGCATCCTGCACGAAGTCCGGCTTGGCCCGCTGGACGTGATGAGCATCGGCGGGCTTCTGGTCACCAGTCCGCTGCGCACCGCCGTCGACGTCGCCCTTCACGTGGAGGCCGAGCGCGCGGTCCCGGCGCTGCAGGCGCTGCTGGACCGGGCCGACCTGGGGATCCGGCTACGCCTGCTGGTCCTGGCCGTGGAGGCGACCCCGCGGGTGCCGCACAAGAAGGCGGCACTGGCCAAGCTCGCGGTGCTGTCGGGACCTTCGGCGGCATGACGGTCCGCCGCGTGATGTGCCTTGCGCCCGCCGTGCTCCTAGCTGCGGCGCCGGTTCCCGGTGGTCCGGTACACGTCGAACACGCCGTCGATCCTGCGGACCGCGCTTAGGACGTGGTGCAGGTACTTCGGGTCGCCCATCTCAAAGGCAAAACGGGAGATCGCCACGCGGTCGCTGGAGGTGTGCACGGAAGCGGCCAGGATGTTGACGTGGTTGTCCGAGAGCACCCGGGTCACATCGGACAGCAGGGACTTCCGGTCCAGGGCTTCCACCTGGATTTCCACGAGGAACACGCTGGACTGGGTGGGCGCCCATTCGACTTCGACGATCCGGTCCGGCTGGTCGCGGAGCCCGGCCACGTTCGTGCAGTCCGTGCGGTGCACCGACACGCCCGAACCGCGGGTGACGAAGCCCAGGATGGGGTCCGGCGGAACCGGTGTACAACAGCGGGCGAGCTTCACCCACACGTCCCCCACGCCGCGGACGATGACGCCTGAGTCGGAGTATCGGGTCTTCGCCACCTGGGTGGGAACACTGACTTCGTCCAGTTCCTCATCAGGGGTTTCCTGCCCGCCAAGGTGCTCCACGAGCTTTTCCATGACGGACTGCGCGGAGGTGTGCCCGTCCCCCACCCCGGCGTACAGGCCGGAGATATCCACGTAGTGGAAGTCTTCCGCCACCGCGGAGAGCGCGTCGTGGGTCATGAGTCGCTGCAGCGGCAGGTTCTGCTTGCGCATCGCGCGGGTGAGCAGGTCCTTGCCGCGCTCGATCGCTTCCTCGCGGCGTTCCTTGCTGAACCACTGGCGGATCTTGTTGCGCGCCCGGGCGCTCTTGACGAAGTGCTGCCAGTCCTGGCTCGGACCCGCGCCTTCGGCCTTGGAGGTGAAGATCTCCACCCAGTCGCCGTGGTTGAGTTCGCTGTTGAGCGGCACCAGCTTGCCGTTCACCCGGGCGCCGATGGTCCGGTGCCCCACCTCGGTGTGCACGGCGTAGGCAAAGTCCACGGGTGTGGAACCAGCCGGAAGCGCCATGACCTCACCCTTGGGAGTGAACACGAAGACTTCGCGGGCGTTGATCTCGAAGCGCAGGGAATCGAGGAACTCGCCCGGATCCGAGGTTTCCTGCTGCCAGTCGACCAGGGAGCGCAGCCAGCCCATGTCGCCGTCGCGGGGGCTGCCGGGTCCGACGGCGGTCCGGTTGGGCTGGTCCTTGTACTTCCAGTGGGCGGCCACACCGTATTCGGCGCGGCGGTGCATCTCGTGCGTGCGGATCTGGATTTCCACCGGCTTGCCGCCGGGCCCGATCACCGTGGTGTGCAGGGACTGGTACATGTTGAACTTCGGCATCGCGATGTAGTCCTTGAACCGGCCGGGCAGCGGGTTCCAGCGCGCGTGCAGGGTGCCGAGCGCCGCGTAACAGTCCCGGACGGTGTCGACCAGGACGCGCACGCCCATCAGGTCGTTGATGTCGTCAAAGTCCTTATCGCGAACCACCATCTTCTGGTAGATGGAGTAGTAGTGCTTGGGCCGGCCGGTGATGGTGGCCTTGATTTTCGCCAGGCGCAGGTCGTCGGCGATCTGGTTGCGGATGACGCTGAGGCTCTTCTCGCGTTCCGGGGTGCGGTCGCCCACCATCCGGACGATTTCCTCGTACACCTTGGGATACAGCGCCGCGAAGGACAGGTCCTCGAGTTCCCATTTGATGGTGTTCATGCCCAGGCGGTGGGCCAGCGGCGCGAAGATCTCCAGGGTTTCGCGGGCCTTCCGGGAGGAGGACTCCGCGGAGACGAAGCGCCAGGTCCGCGCATTGTGCAGGCGGTCGGCGAGCTTGATCATCAGGACCCGGATGTCCTTCGCCATGGCCACGACCATTTTGCGAACGGTTTCCGACTGGGCGGCGTCGCCAAACTGCACCTTGTCCAGCTTGGTCACGCCGTCCACCAGCATGGCGACTTCCGGACCGAAGTCCCGGGTGAGGTCGGCCAGCGTGTAGGGGGTGTCCTCCACGGTGTCGTGGAGCAGGGCTGCAGCGAGCGTTGTCCCGGTCATGCCCAGTTCCGCCAGGATGGTGGCGACGGCGACGGGGTGGGTGATGTAGGGGTCGCCGCTCTTGCGCTTCTGCCCCTGGTGGCTGCGTTCTGCTATGGCGAAGGCCCGCTGGATGAGGTCGAAGTCTTCCTTGGGGTTGTTCGCCCGCACGGTCCGCAGGAGGGGTTCGAGGATCGGCGAGTAGGTGGCGACGCCGCGTCCGGTCAGCCGGGCCAGACGGGAGCGCGTTCGTTCGCGCCGTCCGGGGAAGGTCGGCCGGATGCCAAAGCTGTCTACAGGCACGCTGCCTGTAGTACTTGCCGACAGCGCGGAACCGGTTCCGGAGGCACGGCCCAGGCCGTTGTCCCCGCCCGCCGGTGGCGCCGACGTCGTACGTTCCTCCACAGATCTCCCCTCACGGACGAATCAATTAACCCAGTGTATTCCTGCCGTGGCATCCGTCGGGAACCTCCGGGAACATGACAAACGCCGGAGGGCCGGCCGCCGTGTAATGCGGCGGCCGGCCCTCCGGCGGCGTGACTGGCTCAGGCGGTGGCGGGCTCGTCCGCCGTGGCGTTTCCTGAAGCGTGGCGGGAGGCGACCTTCTTGGCCTGCTTGACCAGTTCCGGTTCGCCCTGGCGCAGCCAGGCGTACAGCGGCGCGGCGATGAAGATCGTGGCCGCGGTGCCGATCAGGATGCCGACGAACAGGGCCAGGGACAGGTCCCGCAAAGTGCCGGCGCCGAGCAGGCCGGCACCGATGAACAGGATCGCTGCGACCGGGAGGACAGCCACCATCATGGTGTTGATCGAGCGGACCAGGGTCTGGTTAACCGCGAGGTTCACTTCCCCGGCAAAGGTCCGCCGCGTGGAGGTGCCGATGTCCGAGGTGTTTTCGCGGATCTTGTCGAACACCACCACGGTGTCGTAGAGCGAATAGCTCAGGACCGTGAGGAACCCGATGATCGCCGACGGCGTGACCTCGAAGTCACTGGCGGAGTACACGCCGGCGGTGATGACCATGGTGACCACCATGCCGGCGAGGGCGGACACGGACATCTTCCAGGTCCGGAAGTACAAAGCCATGAGGACCGCCGCGAGGCCGACGAACACCGTCAGGCCGATCAGTGCCTGCTTGGTGACGTCCTGGCCCCAGGTGGGACCGATGAAGGTCGAGGTGACCTCGTTGTCCGTGACCCCGTAGGCGGAGGTCAGGCCTTCCTTGATACGCAGGGTCTCGTCGTCGGTCAGCTTGTCGGTCTGGATCCGCATGGTGTTGCCGGCGACGTTCGCCACGCGCGGCACGGCGCCGGCGACGACGTCGTGCACGGCTTTCTCGCCCAGCGTCGAGTCGGTGGTCTTGACGTTCGAGACCGTGAATTCGGACCCGCCGCGGAACTCGATGCCAAGGTTGAAGCCGCCCTTGACCGCCGGCAGCAAGATGGACACGGCCATCGCCACCACGGCGATCAGGAACCAGATTTTCTTGGTGCCGACGAAGTCGTAGGAACGCTTCCCGGTGTAGAGCTCGTTGCCGAAGCGTGCAAAGCTGCTGGTCATTACTTGCCTTCCTTGGTTCCGCCGGAAGAACGGTTGCCCTTCGAAGATCCGGACAGTTCGCCCTGCTTCTCGGCGAGCCGGCGTTCGGCAATGGTCATGCGGCGCTCGGCCTCCGCAGCCGCGCCAGTGTTGCGGGGGCGAACGACTGCCGGCTTTTCCGCAGGAGTCCGGAGCCGGCCGGCTCCACGGTACAACGGGACGGCGCCGAGCCGGGCCGGGTCCAGGCCGGAGAACCGGTGGCCCTCGCCGAAGAACTTCGTGCGGGCGAGCACCTGCAGGGTGGGATGCGTGAACATGAAGACCACCAAGAGGTCCGCCAGCGCCGTCAGGCCGAGGGTGAACGCGAAGCCGCGGACGTTGCCGACGGCCACGAAGTACAGCACCAATGCGGCGAGCAGGTTGACCGCCTTGGACGCCAGCACGGTACGCTTGGCGCGCTTCCAGCCGTTCTCGACGGCGGAGACCAGGCCCTTGCCTTCGCGCAGTTCGTCGCGGATGCGTTCGAAGTAGACGATGAAGGAGTCCGCCGTCTGGCCGATCGCGACGATGAGGCCCGCGACGCCGGCCAGGGACAGTCGGTAGTTCTCGGTCCAGCCGAGGATGGCAATGGCGAGGTAGGTCAGGCCGCCCGCGACGACGAGCGAGGCGATGGTGACGAAGCCGAGCGCCCGGTACTGGAACAGCGAGTACACCACCACGAGCAGCAGGCCGATGATGCCGGCCAGCAGGCCCAGGCGGAGCTGCTCGCCGCCGAGGGTGGCCGAGATCTGCTCTTCGGACTGGATATCGAAACTGATGGGCAGCGCGCCGTAACGCAGCTGGTCGGAAAGTGCCTTGGCGGTCTGTTCCGTGAAGTTGCCGGTGATCTGCGGGCGGCCGTCGGTGATGACGGCAAGGGAACGGGGTGCGGAGATGACCTGGTCGTCAAGGACAATGGCGAACTGCGCCTTCGGGTCATTGCCGCCCTGCGCCTGGGAGGCCACGTAGTACTGGTTGAGGCGCTCGGTGACCGACTTGAAGGTCTTGGTGGCGGCATCGTTAAAGGTGATGTTCACGCCCCAGTCGTTGGTCACGGAACCCTGTGCGCCCTGGACGGGGCTGAAGCTGGAGGACGTGATGTCCTGGCCCTTCACCTCGACCGGTCCAAGGATGTACTTGATGGCAGGCGTCTCGGCCGTGGCTGCTTCACAGGTGACCAGAGGCTTGGCCGGGTCGGAGCGTTCCTGCTTGTCCTGGGCCGGGTTGTTGCAGTCCAGCGCTTCAAAGGCCTTGTAGACGTCGGCGGTTACCCAGTTGTTGTCGCTTGCGTTGGTGGGCTTCGCTGTCGGCTTGGGCAGGTCCGCGTCCTTGGTGCGGGATTCCACGGGAACCGCGGCACCGTCGCTGGCCGCAATGACCGGGCGGAAGTTCATGTCGGCAGAGGCCTGGATCAGGGCGCGGGTCTCCTTGGAGGGGGTACCCGGGAGGCTGACCACCACGTTGCGGCCGGACTGGGTGCTGATTTCGGCTTCGGCGACGCCGGAACCGTCCACGCGCTGGCGGATGATTGCCACGGCCTGGTTCAGTTGGTCCTCATTGATTTCCGAGGAGCCTTCAACCTTGGGCGCCAGGATCATCTGGGTACCACCCTCGAGGTCAAGGGCGAGCTTCGGAGCCCAGCTTGCCTGGCCCGCGATGACGCCGCCGCCAAGGACGGCGGTCAGCGCAGCGAATATTGCGACAAGCCAGATCAGCACCCTGCGGGCTGGGTTCTTGCGGCCGGTTCGTGCCATGTTCGATCTTCCTGTTGTGACGGAACTACCGCCGGCCCTCGCTTGTAAGCGCCGGCCGGCGGCAGGTCTTTGCCGGGGAAACGTGTCCGCCTTGAAGAGGCGCGGGACTAGCTGTCCTTCTTGTCTTCTCCGTTGAGCCGCTTGATGGTCTCTTCCGGGGTTTCGGTGGAATCGACCGTGGAGCCGGACTCCGGCTGGGCGCTCAGCGAGGAGGCGTCGTCCGGGACCTCGACGGCGTCGTCGGCCACCACGGGAGCGTCAACAACCTTGGTGACGGCCTGGCGGTGGACGGTGGCGAGGTTTCCGGGGGAAAGCTCAAGGACGACCTTGTTCTCGGCTTCGTCGATCGACACGATGCGGCCGAACAAACCGAAGCTGGTCATCACGTCCACGCCCGGGGCAAACTTCGACTGCAATTCGGCCTGCTGCTCCCGGGCCTTCTTGTTGCGGCGGAACATCATGAAGATGAAGACGCCAAGAAGGACAAACAGCAGAATGTTCATTACATCCACGGGGAAGTTCCATTTCTTTGCATACGTTGAGGTTCACGGCATCGCTCCCCTGGTGGATCCGGCAGCGGAGAAATCCCCCGACAGGCCGGAGTGCACCGCCGGATGGCGGGCATGGCTCCATGGGCTCGAACGTGCCGAGCGTCATACCAGTCTAGGGGGAAAAGCTGGGAGCAGGGTTACAAACCGGATTCGACGGGCTGGTCCGTGTTGTCTTCCTCGCTGAACAGGTCCAGCGGATCCTGTCCGAAGACGCCGGCGGGCACGGCGTAGCCAAGGTGCGTCCACGCCGGGGCCAGGGCGATCCTGCCCCGCGGAGTCCGGCCCAGCAGGCCCTCGCGCACCAGGAACGGTTCGGCCACGGTTTCCACGGTCTCGGGTTCTTCGCCGACGGCGATCGCCAGGGTGGAGAGCCCCACCGGGCCGCCGTTGAACTTGGTGATGAGGGCATCGAGGACCGAACGGTCCAGGCGGTCCAGCCCGCGCTGGTCCACCTCATACATATCCAGGGCCGCCGATGCGGCGCGGGCATCGATCTGCTCGACGGCGTGCACCAGCGCCCAGTCGCGGACGCGGCGGAGCAGGCGGTTGGCGATGCGGGGCGTGCCCCGCGAGCGGCCGGCGATTTCGGCGAAGCCTGCCGAGGTCACCTTGAGGTCGAGCAGGCCGGCCGAGCGGCGGAGGACGAGTTCGAGTTCTTCGACGGAATAGAACTCCAGGTGTCCGGTGAACCCGAAGCGGTCGCGCAGCGGTCCGGGCAGAAGGCCCGCGCGGGTGGTGGCGCCGACCAGGGTGAAGGGCGGCAGTTCCAGCGGGATGGCCGTGGCGCCGGCTCCCTTGCCCACCACGATGTCCACCCGGAAGTCCTCCATGGCCATGTAGAGCATTTCCTCCGCGGGCCGGGACATCCGGTGGATTTCGTCCAGGAACAGGACCTCGCCCTCGGAGAGGGAAGACAGGATCGCGGCGAGGTCCCCTGCGTGCTGGATGGCCGGGCCGCTGCTGATCCGCAGGGGCACGTTCATTTCCGCGGCGATGATCATCGACAGGGTGGTTTTTCCGAGGCCGGGCGGGCCGGAGAGCAGCACGTGGTCCGCGCTGCGGCCGCGGATCCGGGAGGCTTCCAGCACCAGCGCGAGTTGCTTGCGAACTCGGTGCTGGCCGACGAAGTCGTGCAGGTTCTTCGGGCGGAGGGCGGCCTCGATGACGCGCTCTTCCGGTTCCTCGCCGCCGGAGACGAGGGACGGCTCAGCCACGGCTGCCTACCCTGTTGCCGGCGCGCGCGCCGTCCTGGCCGAGCCAGCGCAGCGTGGCGCGCAGGATCTGCGCGACGTCCCCGGCCTGGGCGAGGTCCGGGGAGTCGGCCATGGCCTTGTCGATGCTTCCGCCGGCGTCCTTCTCGGACCAGCCGAGGCTCGTCATCGCCGCCACGACCTGCGGCTTCCAGTCTGCCGCGGAGGCTGCCGCCTGGACGGGGGCCGGGCCCGTGCCGTGCGGCACCAGTTTGCCGGAGAGTTCCAGGACGATCCGGCCGGCCACCTTCGGGCCGATGCCCGGGACCTTGGTAAAGGCCTTCCCGTCGCCGCTGTGCGCGGCCACCCGGATCGTCTCGGGATCGTGCACGGCGAGCACGGCGAGGGCCAGCCGCGGCCCAACCCCGCTCACACTGAGCAGGACCTCGAAAACCTCGCGTTCGTCGTCGTCGGCAAAGGCGAACAGCGTGAGGGAATCTTCCCGGACGATCAGGGAGGTGAACAGCTTCGCTTCCTCACCGACGTGCAGGCGGCTGAGGGTCTGCGGGGTGGCGAACACGGCCATACCGGCGCCGTTGAGGTCGATGACCGCCGTGGACAGACCCACATGCGCCACCGTTCCGCGAAGAAAACTGATCAAAGCCGGCTCCTGAACCCAAACTCGCTGTCAAACCTGTTGCCAATCAAAACGTGGTTCCAGGTACTGACGATCCGAACATATCTACGAATACCCTAACAAGGGCCGGCGACATTCAGCGGCCGCGGCGCGCTTTGGCCTCGGCTTCGGCCCAGGCGCGCTGGGCAGGGGTCAGGGCGTTGCTGCCCGGTCCGGTGGTCGCGGCAGCGGCGCCGCTGCCCGCCCGCCAGGCGTGTGTCACCGCCAGGGCCAGGGCGTCTGCGGCGTCGGCGGGCTTCGGCGGCGCGTCAAGGCGCAGGATCTTGGTGATCAGTTTCGTGACGGCGTCCTTGTTGGCACCGCCGCTGCCTGTCACGGCTGCCTTCACTTCGGAAGGGGTGTGCAGTGCCACCGGGATCCCCCGGCGCGCCGCGGCAGCGATCACGACGCCGGAGGCCTGGGCCACGCCCATCACCGTGCTGACGTTGAGCTGCGAGAACACGCGTTCCACGGCCATCACATCCGGTTTGTGCAGCTCGAGCCATTCGTCGATCGCCTCGGCGATCACCAGCAGCCGGCGGTCGATCGTCTCTTCGGGGGACGTCCCCACCACACCGACGGCGACCATGGTCGCCCGCCGGTTCCGTTCGACGTCGACCACTCCGATACCGCAACGGGTAAGGCCCGGATCGACTCCCAATACGCGAAGAGTCAAGTCCGGGCCTTCCTGTTGGTTCGTGCTGGAGCTCCCAGCTTATTCGGCGTCGAGGGCCGCCTGGACCTCATCGCTCATGTCTGCGTTGGTGTAGACGTTCTGGACGTCGTCCAGTTCTTCGAGCGCGTCGACGAGCTTCAGGAACTTCTTGGCGCCGTCGAGGTCGAGCTGGACCTCCATGGACGGCACGAATTCGGCTTCGTCGCTTTCATACTCGATGCCGGCCTCGGTGAGGGCGTCGCGGATGGCCTGCAGGTCACCGGGCTCGGAGTGGACTTCCCAGTTGTCGCCGCTGTCCTTGACTTCCTCCGCACCGGCCTCCAGCACAGCCATGAGGATGTCGTCTTCGCCCAGGCCGTTCTTCGGCAGGCTGACGACGCCCTTGCGGGTGAAGAGGTAACTCACGCTGCCCGGGTCGGCGATCGTGCCGCCGTTACGGGAAATCGCCAGGCGGACTTCGGACGCCGCGCGGTTCTTGTTGTCCGTCAGACACTCGATAAGCAGTGCCGAACCCTGCGGGCCGCGGGCTTCGTACATGATCTCGGTGTAGTCGACGACCTCGCCGGTGAGGCCGGCACCGCGCTTGATGGCGCGGTCGATGTTGTCGTTGGGAACCGAGGTTTTCTTGGCCTTGGTGACAGCCAGTTCCAGGCCCGGGTTTCCGGCGAGGTCCGGGCCACCCATGCGGGCTGCGACTTCGATGTTCTTGATCAGCTTGGCGAACGACTTTGCACGTTTGGCGTCAATGACGGCTTTCTTGTGCTTGGTGGTCGCCCATTTGGAGTGGCCTGACATGCTCTTACGCTTCTCCTCTGATCATTCGAATGAAAAGTTCGTGGATGCGCTTCTCGCCCGTCACTTCCGGATGGAAGGAGGTGGCCAGCAACTTGCCGGAGCGCACGGCAACAATTCTAGCCAACCCATGCAAAGTGTCCGTGTGGCGGGCCTTGTCCGGGTCCACTTGGGCCAGGATTTCGACCTCGGGGCCCACCCGTTCCACCCAGGGTCCGCGGATGAACACGGCGTGCACCGGGTCCACGCCGGCCTCGCCCGCACTGAAGTCCAGGCCCTTGAAGTCAAGGTCGGTTTCGAAGGATTCGCGCTGCCGGCCGAAGGCGTTGCGGCGGACCGTGATGTCCAGGCCGCCGAAGCTCTGCTGGGGCCGGCCCTCCAGGTCCTTGGCGGGGTCTGCGATCTCTTTGGCGAGCAGGATCATGCCTGCGCACGAGCCGTACACCGGCATCCCGGCGGCGATCCGTTCCTTGATCGGTTCGGCGAGTTCGAAGATGCGGGCGAGCTTGTCGATAGTGGTCGATTCCCCGCCGGGAATCACCAAGCCGTCGACGGCGGCCAGTTCCGACGGGCGGCGGACGCCGACTGCGCGTGCGCCCACGGCTTCGAGGGCGTGCAGGTGTTCGCGCACGTCGCCCTGCAGCGCGAGCACACCGACCAGCGGGGAGGAAGTCTGCGGATTGTTCACCAGAACATTCTAGGGGTGGAGAGCGCCCGGACCCGCCTCCGGGAGGCCCGCCGACGCTCAGCAAGTAGCATGGACAAGGATTCAGAGGACGATTGAAGAGGTAGGCACTATGTGCGGAATCGCCGGTTACCACGGTTTTGGGGAAGACGAAGCTCTGCTGAAGGTCATGAATGACTGCATCGAGCATCGCGGCCCCGACGGCGAGGGCTACTTCACCGAAGGCAACGTGGGACTCGCCCACCGGCGGCTGTCCATCATCGACGTCGCGCACGGCCAGGAGCCGATGATCAGTGCCGACGGCGACACCGTCCTGGTCTACAACGGCGAGGTTTACAACTACCTCGAACTCCGTGCCGAACTCGAAGGCCTGGGCCGCGCCTTCCGCACCCAGTCGGACACTGAAGTTGTACTGCAGTCCTACGAGCAGTGGGGCACCGAGGCGTTCGACCGCTTCAACGGCATGTTCGGCCTGGCCATCCTGGACAAGAAGAAGAACGTCACCGTCCTGGCCCGCGACCACTTCGGCATCAAGCCCGTGTACTGGGCCAATGCCGGCACGGCCGAGGCGCCGAAGATCATCTTCGCGTCCGAGATCAAGCCCCTGCTGCAGAGCGGCAAGATCGAACGCAAGCCCAACGAGCGCATCCTTTACCGCTACCTGCAGTACCGCATCCACGACGACTCCGCGGAGACCTTCTTCGACGGCGTCTTCAAGCTGCAGCCCGGCGAGATGATGGCCATCGACAACGCCACGGGCACCTACAGCATCAGCGCCTTCACCAGGCTGCGCGAGGAGCTCGAAGAGCTGTCCAAGGTCAACCGCCCGTACACGCCCGAGGTCACCGAGGAGTACCGGACACGCTTCACCGAGGCCATCCGGATGCGCCTGAAGTCCGAGGTTCCGCTCGGCTCGGCCCTGTCCGGCGGACTGGATTCCTCCGCGGTCGTGGTGACGATCAACAAGCTCATGCAGGAAAAGGCCGAAGCCACCGATTCGCTGGGCGCCAAGCAGAACACCTTCAGCGCCGTGTTCCCGAACTCGATCAACGACGAGGAGCACTACGCCGACGCCGCCATCGCCAAATGCAGCGGCAACATCCAGGCGCACAAGATCCTGCCGACGCCGGACGGTTTCGCCGCGGACCTGGACGACTTCGTGCGCACCATGGAGGAGCCCATCATCTCCTCGGGCCCGTACGCCCAGTATTGCGTGATGAAGGAAGCGTCCAAGCACGTCACGGTGCTCCTGGACGGCCAGGGCGCGGACGAAATGATGGCCGGCTATATCCCCTACTACTTCGCCTACCTGCGCCAGCTCAAGGCCAAGGGCGACTACAAGACGCTCCTGAAGGAAGCCACGTCCTCCCTGGACATCTTCTACCGCCTCGGCCGCTTCCGCCTGCAGGGCAAACTCACGGCGAAGAAGACAGTGGCCATGTCCTCCCTGCTGAACAAGAGCTTCACCGGCAAGTACAAGGGCGAAAACTTCAGCAACATCCCGGACAACATGAAGCTGCGCCTGATCGACGACCTCTTCCACAAGTCGCTGCCCTCGCTCCTGCGTTACGAGGACAAGAACACCATGCGCTTCTCCCTGGAGGGCCGCGTGCCGTTCCTGGACAAGGAAGTGGTCAAGTTCCTCTTCAGCCTGTCCGATGAAGCCATCATCAAGGGCGGCTGGAACAAGCGGATCCTGCGTGATGCCACCCGCGGCCTGCTGCCGGAGAAGATCAGCAACCGCCGGAACAAGATCGGCTTCACCACTCCCGAGGCCGAGTGGTTCAAGCTGATGAAGGAGCGCCTGTACAAGATCTTCATGTCCAACTCCTTCGCCGAGCGCCCGTACTGGAACCGCGAAGCCGTGCTGACGGCGTTCGAGGAGTACCTCAACGACAAGAACGACGCCGACACCATGATTTTCTGGCGCCTGCTGAACGTCGAGCTGTGGTTCCGGGAGTTCATCGACAACAACGAGACTCCGGCGGACGTGAAGGAAAACAAGAGCGACTACGAGCCGAACCCGGGCAAGGAACTGGACATCACCGTTCCCGCCGAAGCCGGCGGGGAAACCTTCCGCCGCTATCCGCTGCAGACCGGTGTGTTCAAGCGGGAAACGGACCTCGACCCGGAAGTCCTGTCCTACGTAAAGCGCTTCTTCGACGGCCTGGACTCGGCAGATGAAGCAACCCGCAAGGCCGTCACGTCCACCCCTTGGTACCTGCTGGTGAGCGAGAAGATCGTGGCCATCACCCAGGGCCGTTCGTTCCCGGTGTGGGAAATCAAGGTCTCCCCGGCGGCGCGTGTGCTGAGCAAGTTCGTCAAGCGGACCCCTGCCGGGATCGGCCTGGGCAGCCCGTGGTCGATGCAGATCGCCATCAACGAGGTGGGCCTGCCGCTGATCGTGAAGGCCGCGGCCGCAAGTGTTGTGGGCAAGCTGCAGGGCAAGAGCGGCGTCTTCTACGACGTGGTGGGCCACAACATCAACGCGATCGACGGCGCCACGCCCTACAGCCTGGGTTCCTCGGCGAACTCGGTGAAGCTTGCTCCGAAGGATCCCGAGGCGGTGGCGCGCCGGATCAGTGCGCTGGTCCGCGAGTCGGTCCCCGCCGAGTACGCCGCGAACTTCGCCGGCACCTCGATCATGGACGCCAACGATCTCGGCGTGGTGGCGATGGGCCACGACACCGACTTGACGAAGGACACCATCCAGGCGATCTTCAAGGACAACCCGCAGGGCCAGGGCGCCCAGGCAACCCCGATGTCCCTGGTGTTCAAGCAGAACTAGCGTTCAAGCAGGGCTAGGTCCTTCAAACGGGGCTAACTGCCGGGCCTCCAGGCTTTCCGTTCACGCTGGGCCAGCCGGCCCATGAGCCTGGAGGCGCGGAGCAGCCGCGCGGCCTTCGGCGCACGGCGGCGGGAGTACCGCTCAAGCAGCCCGCCGACGTCGGCGTCCGGCCCGGCGGTGCCGCGCAGCAGCGAGGTGAGCGCGGCGGCGTCTTCCAGTCCGCATCCGGCACCCTGCCCGAGATCCGGGGTCATGGCGTGTGCAGCGTCTCCGGCCAGGGCCACCCGCCCGCGGTGGAAGACGTGCAGCGGCCGGGCGAGGTCGTAGAGGTCATGCCGCAATACTTCTGCTGCGTCCGTGCCGGCGATGAGGGCCCGCGCTGCGGGATACCACGACGCGAACTCCTGTTCCGCTGCCTCCTTTTCGGAGCCCAGCCCCTCGGCGGCGGCCGTCCTGCCCACTTGCTTGCTGGCGACGGCGAACCAGTAAACCCGGCCATCGGCCAGGGGCACGGTGCCGAAACGCTGCCGGCTACCCCAGTCCTCACCGGCCATCCCTCCGGTATCGGCGGGGCCGCGGGTCACTCCCCGCCACGCCGTGTATCCCGCGTAGCGCAGGCCCGGGTCGAGCGAGAGGAAGCCGCGTGTTGCGCTGCGCACCCCGTCGGCCGCCACCACCAGGTCCCAGGCGCTCTGCCGGCCGTCAGCCGTGGTGAGCACAGCGGGGCGAACGGTATCGCCGTCGTCGTCCAGGGCGACGGCGGTGTCCCAGTGGATGGGGACCCCGCGGCAGGAGTCCAGCAGGAACTCCCGGAGGTCATTGCGGTGGAACATGCGCACCTTTGGCCGGGCCCAGGCCGGAAACGCCAGTGCCACCTTTCCATTGGGGCGCCGCATGACCGTGCGGGTTCCGGGCGCGGGGCCGTGGGGCCGCCTGTCGTACCCGTCCAGCAGGCCGAGCGTCCGCATTGCCGCCCGCGAGTTCGGGAACAGCGAGATCCCGGCCCCGGGTGCGGCACCCCGGGAGGAACGTTCGAAAACCTCGACGGCGGCCCCCGCCCGTGCGATCCCTGCCGCCGTGGCGAGTCCGGCGATTCCGCCGCCGATCACGGCAATCCTCATTGCTGCCCCTTTCCATGGAGCTTTCCGGCACAATTCTTGCATCCAGCCGTCACGCCTTGTGAGGGCGGCCACATTCGTGAAAGTGTTGCTTCATGATGACCTCCAGCCCCAACCCCCTGCTCACTCCCAGCGAACTCCCCTATCAGTTGCCGCCTTTCGCGGCGATCGGGGTCGACCATTACGCGGAAGCCATCGAGGCCGGGCTGGCAGAACAGCTTGCCGAAATCGAGGCGATCCTCGCCGTCCAGGAGCCGGCTGACTTCGCGAATACAGCCGTAGCCATGGAACGCTCCGGTCAGCTCCTGGGCCGCGCGGTCAATTCCTTCTTCACCCTGGTCTCCGCCGACGCCACGGAAGCGATCCGGGAACTGGAGACTGCGCTCATGCCCAGGCTGGCGGCGCACCGGGACGCGATCTACCTCAACAGGGCCCTGTACGAGCGTTTTGCCGCGATTGACACCGACGGCCTCGACGCCGAATCGCTGCGCTTGGTGGAAGAGCACCTGCGCGAGTTCAGGCAGTCCGGGATCCAGCTGGATGAGGCCGGCCAGGAACGGCTCCGGAAGCTCAACGCCGAACTGTCGACGCTCGGCACGGAGTTCGGCCAGCGGACCAAGGAAGCGATGAAGAGCGGCGCGGTGTTGGTGGAGGATGCGGCGGAGCTGGCGGGGCTCCCGCAGGACGATGTCGCCAGCGCCGCCGAGGCCGCGCGTGCGGCCGGACACGACGGCAAGTACCTGCTGACATTGATCCAGCCGAGCAACCAGGCCGCGATGGCTTCGCTGGAGAACCGGGAGCTTCGGCGCCGCCTCTATGAGGCGTCGATCTGCCGGGGCACCGACGGCAGCGCGCTGGACGTCCGGGACCTCGTGCTGGCATTGGTGCGGCTGCGCTCGGAGAAGGCTGCCCTGCTTGGCTCCGCGAACTACGCGGAGCTGGTGGTGGAACGGCAGACCGCACCGGACTTCGCCGCCGTCGAACGGATGCTCAACCGGCTGGCGCCGGCCGCCGTCCGCAATGCCGACGCTGAGGCAGCCGCGCTGGCCGAAAGCGCCGGGCACCAGCTGGAAGCCTGGGACTGGGCGTTCTACTCCGCCAAGGTGCGGCGCGAACGCTACGAGGTGGACGAACAGGCGCTGCGGCCGTACTTCGAACTCGACCGCGTGCTCACGGACGGGGTCTTCTTCGCCGCAAACCGGCTCTACGGCCTGGACTTCCGGGAGCGCGCCGATCTCACGGGGTACCACCCCGATGTGCGGGTCTGGGAAGTCTTCGACGCCGACGGTGCAGGCCTGGGCTTGTTCCTGGGCGACTACTACGCGAGGGAAACCAAGCGTGGCGGCGCCTGGATGAACTCGCTGGTGGAGCAGTCTGCGCTGCTCGATGCAAGACCCGTGGTGATCAACACCCTGAACATTTCCAAGCCGCCGGCGGGCGAGGCCACGCTCCTGACCCTCGACGAGGTCCGCACCGTGTTCCACGAGTTCGGCCACGCCCTGCACGGGCTGCTTTCCGACGTCACCTACCCGCGGTTTTCCGGGCCGGAGGTCCCGCGGGACTTCGTGGAGTATCCCTCGCAGGTCAACGAAATGTGGATCATCTGGCCGGAGGTCCTGGCCAACTATGCACGCCACTACCGCACGGGCGAGCCACTCCACCAGGAAACAGTGACGCGCCTCGAGGAATCCCGCCTCTGGGGCGAGGGCTTCGCCACCACCGAATACCTCGGTGCGGCACTGCTGGACCTGGCGTGGCATGTCCTCGACGAAGCCGGCGTTCCCTCGGATGTCCTGGACTTCGAAGCCAAGGCGCTTGCCTCGGCCGGGGTGGCCCACGCCCTGATCCCGCCGCGCTACCGCACGGGCTATTTCCAGCACATCTTCGCCGGCGACGGCTACGCGGCAGGCTACTACTCCTACATCTGGAGCGAGGTCCTGGACGCGGACACAGTGGAGTGGTTCAAGGAGAACGGCGGCCTCACCCGCGCCAACGGTGACACCTTCCGGGCAGAACTGCTATCACGCGGAAACAGCCGGGACCCCCTGGACTCCTTCCGCGCCTTCCGAGGCCGCGACGCCGAACTGGAACCGCTGCTAAAGCGCCGAGGCCTGGAGTAAGTCCTCATCGATTGCTCCAGAAGTGTCGTTTTGGACGCCCATAACGACACTTACGGAGCGATCGATCGAAAACGGCGGCGTGCGTAAACTATGCCCTCCAGAGTGCCATCTCAAGGCGTCCGGGAGCAGGACACCGGCCTGGTTTGGCGTCCTCGACGTCCCGGCGTACTGCGTGCTCTGCACCCACTCGAATTCATGCGTTACCTCTGCGGGAACACCCGCACGCGAGGCCGAATCAGGTCCACAAAGGTATCGGACATCGGATTGATCGATCTGCACCGGCTGAAACGGTATTTCGATGCTCACGGGTGCCACGCTAGTCCCGAAGCGCCGGCTCTAAGGACCGCTTCGACTGCGGTGGCGTCAGGCGGGCGTTGTCTCGCTCCCGCGCAACAACGCCGTCTCATAGCGGTTGCTCCGTAACTGTCGTTTTGAGGACTCATAACGACAGCTACTCAGCAATCGATGCAAACGACGGCGGCCGGTCACCTTCGCGGGAAGGTGACCGGCCGCCGTCGTAATTCAGTGCCGCAGGCTTACCAGCCGCGCTCAGCGAGGCGGTGCGGCTGGGGGATCTCGTCCACGTTGATGCCCACCATGGCCTCACCCAGTCCGCGGGAGACCTTGGCGATAACGTCCGGGTCGTCGTAGAAGGTGGTGGCCTTGACGACGGCGGCGGCACGCTGGGCCGGGTTGCCGGACTTGAAGATGCCCGAGCCAACGAACACGCCGTCCGCGCCCAGCTGCATCATCATCGCAGCATCAGCCGGGGTCGCGATGCCACCAGCGGTGAACAGCACCACCGGGAGCTTGCCGGTGGCGGCAACTTCCTTGACCAGTTCGTACGGGGCCTGTAGTTCCTTGGCGGCAACGTACAGCTCGTCCTCGGGCAGTGCCGAGAGCTTGGCGATTTCCGCGCGGATCTGGCGCATGTGGCCCGTGGCGTTGGAGACGTCGCCGGTGCCGGCCTCGCCCTTGGAGCGGATCATGGCCGCGCCCTCGTTGATGCGGCGCAGGGCCTCACCGAGGTTGGTGGCACCGCAGACGAAGGGAACGGTGAAGTTCCACTTGTCGATGTGGTTGATGTAGTCGGCCGGGGTCAGGACCTCGGACTCGTCGATGTAGTCCACACCCAGGGACTGCAGGACCTGGGCTTCGACGAAGTGGCCGATGCGGGCCTTGGCCATGACCGGGATGGACACGGCTTCGATGATCTGATCGATCATGTCGGGATCGGACATGCGGGACACGCCGCCCTGGGCGCGGATGTCAGCGGGCACGCGCTCGAGGGCCATGACGGCCACGGCACCGGCATCTTCGGCGATGCGGGCCTGCTCGACGTTGACAACGTCCATGATGACGCCGCCCTTGAGCATCTCAGCCATGCCCCGCTTAACGCGGCTGCTGCCCGTCACGGATGCTGCGGACGAGCCGGCTTCGTTGCTTACATCAGGTGTAGACACAAAAACCCCTATGGGTAGATAGAAGACCTTCTGCCCGGGGCGCACGCGGATGGGAGCCACTCAAAGCGCGCCGGATTTCCAGGTCGTATTTGACCAAGTACTTCCAATACTAGTCCCTGCGGCGGGGCGCTTGAACTTCGTGACCCGGGACCCTGTGCGGTGCCCCGCGACCCGGTACCGCGACGGCAGGCGGGCAGTCAGGCTCAGGCGGGCGTGCCGCCGTCGACGGGTTCGAGGGACTGGCGCCGGACCGCCGCCATGCGCTGCACGACGGTGACAGCGGTGGCGATGGCGAGGGCAACGAGCGTTACGAACAGCACCACCGGCGGCAGGCCGAGACCGGTGAGGCCGGTGACCAGGAGCACCGAAATCAGGCGTTCGGCGCGCTCGGCGATGCCCACGTTGGCCTGGAAGCCTAGGGACTCGGCCTTGGCTCTGGCGTAAGAGACCAGCATGCCCAGCACGAGGCAGGCGAGCGAGGCCAGGGCGATGGGCCGGTCGGCCCCGCCCGTAAAGAACCAGATCGAAACGCCGGCGAAGATCGCGCCGTCCGCAATCCTGTCCAGCGTGGAATCAAGGAAATTCCCCCACGTGCCATTGCGGCCCTGCTCGCGCGCCATGATGCCGTCCACGACGTCTGACAGCGCGAAGACCGCGATCACCAGGGAGCCCCACCAGAGCTCGCCGACGGGGTAGAGCGCCAGGGCACCCAGCACAACGCCGGCAGTGCCGACAATGGTCACGGAGTCCGGCGAGACGCCGCGCCTGAGGAGGAAGCGGGCTATGGGCGCGAAGAGCGCGGTGAAGAAACCGCGGGCGTGCCTATTGAGCATCCGACTCCCCCGGCCAGGCGTCGGCCACTTGCTGCCGGACTTCGTCGAGCGTCTGGGTGATGGCCTTGGTCTGGGCGATGATCGGGAAGAAGTTTCCGTCCCCGCCCCAACGGGGAACCACGTGCTGATGCAAATGCGCCGCGATTCCCGCGCCGCCCGTGACGCCCTGGTTCATGCCCAGGTTGAATCCGCTCGGGTTTGCCACTTTCCGCAGCACCCGCATCGCGGTCTGCGTGAGCTCGGACATCTCCGCCGTTTCCTCAACCGTGATGTCCGTGTAGTCGGGGACATGGCGGTAGGGGCAGACCAGCAGATGCCCCGGGTTGTACGGGAAGAGATTGAGGACCACAAAGCAGGTCCTGCCGCGGTACACGATCAGCGACTCTTCGTCGCTGCGGGCCGGTGCCACGCAGAAGGGGCAGTCGTCCTGGTTCTTGAACTGCTGCTGCCCGCCCTTGATGTAGGCCATGCGGTGCGGAGTCCACAGGCGCTGGAAGGCGTCGGGAACGCCTGCCAGGCCGAAGTCGTCGGTAACTTCGGCATCGCCGGGATATTCAGGGCTCACGCCTGTGTCCTCCTGCACTGTTCTCCTGATCTGGACGCTGGCGGCCTGTCAGCTGTCGCGGTTCGCGACGGCGTCGACGATCCGGCGAACGGCTTCGGCAACCGGCACGCCATTGTCCTGGCTGCCGTCCCGGAAGCGGAACGACACCGCCCCGGCTTCGGCGTCCTCGCCACCGGCAATCAGGACGAAGGGAATCTTGTCCTTGCTGGCGGTGCGGATCTTCTTCGGGAAGCGGTCCGAAGAAATATCCACCTCGGCACGGATACCCGCAGCCTTGAGCTGGTCCACGACGTCGAACATGTAATCGTTGAACGCCTCGGCAACCGGAATGCCGACCACCTGGACCGGCGCCAGCCAGGCCGGGAAGGCACCGGCATAGTGCTCGGTGAGCACGCCCATGAACCGCTCCACCGATCCGAAGAGCGCGCGGTGGATCATGACCGGGCGCTGGCGGGTGCCGTCGGCGGCCTGGTATTCGAGTTCGAAGCGCTCCGGCAGGTTGAAGTCCAGCTGGATGGTGGACATCTGCCAGGTCCGGCCCAGCGCGTCCTTCGCCTGCACCGAAATCTTCGGGCCGTAGAAGGCCGCGCCGCCCGGATCCGGGACGAGCTCCAGCCCGGAGGCCTCGGCCACCTCGGCCAGGGTGCGGGTTGCCTCTTCCCAGATGGCGTCGTCGCCGACGAACTTGTCTTCGTTCCTGGTGGAGAGTTCCAGGTAGAAATCGTCCAGCCCGTAGTCCTTGAGGAGGCCCAGGACGAAGTTCAGGGTGGAGGTGAGTTCGTCCTTCATCTGCTCTTTGGTGCAGTAGATGTGGGCGTCGTCCTGTGTCATCCCGCGCACGCGGGTCAGGCCGTGCACCACGCCGGATTTCTCATAGCGGTACACGGAACCGAACTCGAAAAGCCGGAGCGGCAGCTCGCGGTAGGACCGGCCGCGGGAGCGGAAGATCAGGTTGTGCATGGGGCAGTTCATCGGCTTCAGGTAGTAGTCCTGCCCGGGCTTGCGCACGGTGCCGTCCTCGTTCAGTTCGGCATCGATGTGCATTGCGGGGAACATGCCGTCGCGGTACCAGTCAAGGTGCCCGGAGACCTCGTAGAGGTGGCCCTTGGTGATGTGCGGGGTGTAGACGAACTCGTAGCCGGCGTCCACGTGGCGCTGCCGGGAGTAGTCCTCCATGGCCTTGCGGATGATGCCGCCCTTGGGGTGGAACACGGGCAGGCCGGAGCCCAGCTCGTCCGGGAAGGAGAACAGGTCCAGTTCGGCGCCGAGCTTGCGGTGGTCGCGGCGTTCGGCCTCGGCAATCCGCTCCTGGTAGGCCTTGAGGGCATCCTTGGTGGGCCAGGCGGTGCCGTAGATGCGCTGCAGCTGCTGGTTGTTCTGGTTGCCCAGCCAGTAGGCGGCGGAGGAACGGGTCAGCGCGAAGGCATTGGAAATGAGCTTGGTGTTGGGCAGGTGCGGGCCGCGGCAGAGATCGCACCACACGGTGTCGCCGCTCTTGCGGTCCACGTTGTCGTAGATGGTGATGTCTCCGGCACCGACCTCGACGTTGACGCCCTCTCCGGCGTCTGAGGCGTCATTCTTCTTGCCGAGCAGTTCGAGCTTGTAGGGCTCGTTCTTCATCGCGTCCCGGGCTTCGTCCTCGTTGACCACGCGGCGGACGAACTTCTGGTTCTGGTTGATGATTTTCTGCATCATCTTTTCGAGGGTGCGCAGGTCCTCCGGGGTGAAGGGCTCGGCGACGTCGAAGTCGAAGTAGAAGCCGTCGGTGATGTACGGGCCGATGCCGAGCTTGGCGTCGGGACGCAGCTGCTGCACGGCCTGTGCCATGACGTGGGCGGTGGAGTGCCGGAGGACGTTGAGTCCGTCCGGTGAGTCGATGGTGACGCCTTCGATGTCTGCACCTTCGGGCAGTACCTGGTCCAGGTCCTTGAGTTCACCGTTGACCCGGGCCACGACGACGTCGCGCCGTTCGAAGAAGAGCTCCGCCCCGGTAGTCCCCTCCGTCACCTTGGTCTCTTCGCCATCGACGATGAGGGTGATCTGCTGGGCATCTGACACGGGGGTCTCCTATTCATTGTTGAGGCTTCATAGCTTGTGGCGTACGGGGACCACAGCCAGCCACCGTCCATCGTATCCGCTCGGCCGGAGGCGTCCAAAGCTGCCGCACGGCCGTCCGGCAGTCCGTCGTTCAGGCTGCCGAAAAGGGTGCCGGGGATGCTTTCAGGGGTGGACGGCAAGGAAGCCGCGGAGCAGGATTGAGCCATGAGCACCCATGACGCACTCCTGAAGCAGGCAAGCATCACGGCAAGTGAGGCCACGCTGGTGGCCCGTTTTGAGATCAACGGCGATATTCCCGGTTCGGGAGCCTATGTAGTGGGCCTCGTGGCCGCAACCCCGGACTATTCTTCGCAGCGCAGGCTCGGCGTCGAGTTCATGAATGGCGAAGCGATCGCGTTCTTCGCCTTCAACCACGACCAAGGCACTGAGGAGAACTACGACCTCAAGGACGTTGAGCACTCCGGCAGCACGATCACCGCCAACTTCCCGCTTTCGGCCATCAACGGCCTCGGTGAAGGCCATGTGATCACTGCGTTCAGCGAGGCGGACGGCCGCGAGTTCCAGTCAGGCGTTGCCGTCGCCGAAACCCTCTGAACCGCCGGCCTGCTGCGCCGGACGTCATGTGACGTCCGGCGCCCGCCGTTGCGCGTGGGGAATAGCCTGTCCCGGGGTACCGTTGATGCGAGTAGTTCATAACAAACGGCGACAGGAGCATTCTGTGGACTTCACCCCCGATTCCGGCAGCATCACCATGTTCTCGACCACCTGGTGTGGCTACTGCAAGAGGCTGAAGAAGCAGTTGGATGCCCAGGGCATCGGCTACACCGAGATCAACATTGAAGAGGTCCACGGCACCGCCGAAATCGTGGAGCAGATCAATGGGGGCAACCGCACCGTTCCCACGGTCCTGTTCCCGGACGGATCCGCCGCCACCAACCCCTCCGCCGCCGAGATCGCGGAGCGGCTCGCGGCCTAGGCGCCAAACGCGGGCGCTGCCGCCGGCTCCAGGCGGATGACCACGGATTTCGACGCCGGGGTGTTGCTTCCCTCGGCAGTCGAGTCCAGGGGAACCAGCACGTTCGCTTCCGGGTAGTAGGCCGTGGCGCACCCCTTCGCGCTGGGGTAGGCAACGAGGCGGAGCTGGCGCAGCACCCGGTCCCGGCCGTCGGCGGCTTCGCTGTGGACGTCCACATATCCGCCGTCGTCCAAGCCCAGTTCCGCAAGGTCGTCCGGGTGCACGAAGAGCACCATCCGCCCTTTGTGGACCCCGCGGTAGCGGTCGTTCATGCTGTACGTGGTCGTATTGAACTGATCGTGCGAGCGGACGGTCTGCAGAAGCAGGCGACCCGGCGGCACCGTGATGGTCTCCAGCCTGCTGACCGTGAAATGGGCTTCTCCGTCCGGGGTGGGGAACGTGCGTGAATCCCGGGGGCCGTGGGGAAGCACGAAGCCGTCCTTCGCACGGATCCGCGCATTGAAGTTTTCAAATCCGGGGACAACCCGGGAAATGTGTTCACGGATGCGGTCGTAGTCGGCGGCCAGCCCTTCCCAATCCACAGACACCTTTCCGCCCAGGACCGACCGCGCCATCCGGCAGACGATGGCTACCTCGGACAGGGCGTCGGCCGGGACGGGTGCAAGGTTTCCCTGGGAACGGTGCACGGCGCAGACGGTGTCCTCCACGGTGACGAACTGCTCCCCCGTGGCCTGCCGGTCGATCTCGGTGCGGCCAAGGGTTGGCAGTATCAGCGCCTGGGCCCCGGTGATGGCATGGGAGCGGTTGAGTTTGGTGGAAATCTGCACGGAAAGCCGGGTCCTGCGCATTGCCTCTTCGGCCGCCTCGGTGTCGGATATGGCGTGGACCAGGTTCCCGCCAAGCGCCACAAGCACTTTGACCTTGCCGTCGCGCATTGCCCGGATGCTGTCCACGGCGTCAAGACCGTCCCTGGCCGGCGGGTCAAAGCCGAATTCGCCCCGGATCGCTTCCAAGAACCATGCTGGCATTTTCTCCCAGATTCCCATGGTCCTGTCGCCTTGGACGTTGCTGTGCCCGCGGATGGGGGACGGCCCTGCTCCCGGCTTTCCGATGTTTCCGCGCAGCAACAGGAGGTTGATGATCTCCTTGATGGTATCGACGGCTTTCCGGTGCTGGGTCAGGCCCATGGCCCAGGTGATGATCACGCGGTTCGCATGTATGTACCGTTGTGCCAGTTCGTCGATCTCCCCGGCGCCCAGACCGGTCGCGGCCAGCACCTCCTCGTCGTCGAGCTTCGCCAGGTGTTCCCGGAACGCCTCAAAACCCCGGCAGTGCTGGCGGATGAACCGGTGGTCCAGCACGGTGCCGGGTGCGGCGTCCTCGGCGTCGAGCACCCGCTTGGAGACGGCCTGGAGCAGGGCCATGTCCCCGGCCAGGCGGATCTGCAGGAACTGGTCCGCCAGATCCGTGCCACGCCCAATCAAGCCTCGTACCCGCTGCGGATTCCTGAAGTTGATCAGCCCTGCCTCCGGGAGCGGATTCACGGCCACGATGGCCGCACCGGCCTGTTTCGCTTCTTCGAGCGCCGTCAGCATCCGGGGGTGGCACGTGCCCGGGTTCTGGCCCATGACGATGATCAGCTCCGCCTTCGCGAAGTCGGCGTAGCTGACTGCGGACTTTCCGATGCCGATGGTTTCCGTCATCGCCAGGCCGGACGATTCGTGGCACATGTTCGAGCAGTCCGGCAGGTTGTTGCTGCCGTACGCCCGGGCGAAGAGTTGATAGACGAACGCGGCTTCGTTGCTCGTGCGGCCGCTCGTGTAGAACGCAGCCTCGTCGGGCGAGTCGAGGCCGTTGAGTTCGCGGGCGATGATGCCGAAGGCCTCGTCCCAGGTGACGGGCCGGTAGTGGTCCGAGCCTTCCGGTTTGTAGACGGGTTCTGTCAGCCGGCCCTGCTGGCCGAGCCAGTATTCCGTGCGGGAGGCGAGTGAACCGGCGTCGTGCTCTGCCCAGAACGCCGTGGGAACGGTGAGCATGCCGGCCTCCCAGCCGATCGCCTTGGCGCCGTTCTCACAGAATTCGGCAGCCTTGCGCTCTGCCGGATCCGGCCAGGCGCAGCCCATGCAGTCGTAACCGTCTTTCTGGTTGACGGCGCGCAGCGCTTTCCAGCCCCGCCCGGCTCCCATCTCGCCGAAGGCCCGGGGTATCGTCTCGGCCAGGCTCGGCAACCCCGCCGCCGAGCGTTCAGGACGGCCGAGTGCCAGGCGCACATCGGAGTCGTGGACTTCGGGTGCCTTCCGCTTCACGGAGCACCACCTCCCTTGGCGTCATCAAGCCTAGTCCCGGCGGAACCAGGCGACAACGCCCGGCGCCTCAGCCCAACAGCGTCCGGAAGTCGCCCTCGCGCAGTTCCGCGTGGCCGGCGTAGGCCTTGACGATGGCCTCCTCGACGGCGGGAACGTCCAGGCCGGGCAGGAGGTCGTCCGCGGCGCCGGCCGTGACGGGATCCCAGTCGAGGCCGAGCGCCTCGTAACTCGCTGTCAGCACCTCGCGGATCGGTGCGGAGTCCTGGACCACCACCACGGAACTGAACAGCCAGGCCCCGGAGACGACGCGCTGTGCGGTGCCGACCAGCTTCACGCGGTGGGCGGGAAATTCCGGGTCCACGCCGTGCACGCTGAACTCGCCGGGGCAGTACTCCCCGGGGATTTCCCCGACGGCGGCATGGAGCCCCACGCTGCGCAGCGCACCGGCCAGCATCTGCCCGAAGTAGTCGAAGCGCGACTTCGCGCCGGCGATCGCATCGTGGTGCGGTTCCACATGGTCCACCACGAGGGTGCCCTGGTGGTATGCCGCGGCCCGTCCACCGGCCTTGCGCACGAGCGGCTCGAAGCCAAGCGTGCGGCAGGCCCGCGCGGCGGCCTCGAAGCCGGGCAGTTTCGCGTCGCGTTGCCCGAAGGCGACGGTCGGCTGCGGACGGTACAGCCGCAGGGTCGGTTCGAGTTGTCCGCGGCGGGCCCGGTTCAGCAACTCGATGCCGAAGTCGAGGTCCTCGGCCGCGCCGAGGGATGCGTCCTGCCGCATCACGGTCAGGGTCCTAGCATCGGTAATCGGGGCGGTCATCAGCTGCGCCTCAGAGTCAGGATCTGTTCGGCCCTGCCGAAGGGGCCCTGAAGGTCATGCAGCACCGTCGAAGTCAGGCCGATCCCGTCGCTGCCGAAGGAGACCTTGTTGTCCAGGCCAAGCCAGGCCCCTGCCGGTTCCCGGTACATGTGGACCTGCAGGTCCAGGTTGGGGAACAGGTAGCTGTTCTTGCCGGGCGAGACGCGCGCGGCGATCCCGTTGGCCGTGTCAACAAGTCCTATCAGGCGGGCGACGTCACGACTGTCGGCGGCGTCCGTCAAGGGCAGGTCCGTGTGAATCCACACTTTGCCTGATCCTGCACGGTGGCCTTCGGCAATGCGCATCTCCAAGGACCGGATGTAGCCACCCGGCCACACGCTGGCGCCGTCCCAGGGCTTGCATTCGTCCGGCGGCGGCATGGTTTCATCCTCGACGGCGGCCACGGCGCTGGTGTCGCTGGTGGCCATCCGCCAGGCGGAGGCCCGGATGGCGGTCCGGCCGCCGGCGGAAAGCTCGGCCTGGATCAGCTCGATGGTCCGGCCGGGTCGCAGCGTGGTGGTGGCGATCGTGAATTCCCCGCCGGGAATCAGGCCGAGGATCTCGTAACTGATCCGGGCAATCCGCATGTCCTCGCGGGGTTCGTGTCGCAGCAGGGCTTCGGCAAGGATGCCGGAGGCAGGTGCCATGTGCTGTTCGTGCGCGTTCCAGGCACCTTGGACGTGGATCGTTGAACGGTAACGCCCGCCGCCAAGGGTCTGGTAGTAGAAATTGCCTTCCGCGAGTTCAGGAAGCTCAGTGCTCACGCGTGCCCTTTCAGCGCCGCCCGTTGGGGGGATCCTCGTCGTTGGTGGAACTCAGACCACTGTATCCCCTGGCGGGGCGGCATCAGCCGCGCTGGCGGCCCGGCGCCGGCGCCGCACAATCAGGAACAGCACCGCTGCGGCGGCGAACGCGAGGAGCAGCACGCCGGTCACCGGCGAAGCTGCCGCCAGGGCCAGCCAGGCGTCGATTGCGGCAAAGCCGATCGTCGCGTACAGCAGGGCCCAGGCCGCGGAGCCGACGACGGCGGCAGGCAGGTAGCGCCGCAGGGGCATCACCGCGGCGCCCGCGGCGAAGTTGATGGCGGTTTGGACCCCGACCGTGAGGAACGAGAGGAGGACGGCGAGCGGTCCCCACCGCCGGATGAGCGCCTGCGCGCTGGCGGCCTTGGAGGTGTGGAACCGGGCGGCGAAGCGGCTCCGTTCGACGCCGGCCGCGGCTCCCCTGCCCAGCCAGTAGGTGACGTTGACCCGGAGCATCACGATGCCGAACAGGATGGCCAGGGCCACGCCGAAAGGCAGCTTCAGAATGTCGTCCATGGTCCGGCCTCCCAGCCAATCAAGCGTGTCACGTCGTGCCTGCGGATTCCGTTGACCGCCCTGTTGGCCGGGCCTACCCTGAGGTGTCAGGACAAAGGAGTCACCATGAAACGCCATGCTGCCATTCTGGCAGCCCTCGCTTTGCTTACACTGACTGCTCCCCCGGCCGGGGCCCAGCCCAACATCTACCACACCATCTATTCCAGCCACGGTTCGGCGAACGTGGACCGGACGGACGGGTGCGAGCGGGTGGAAATCTTTCTCTCCTCCAGTGTCGCAGCTTTTGCAAGCCAGCCGGGACCGGTCAACAAACAGGGCCTCACCGGGGTCTTTCTCCGGATTTCGGACGTGTGCGCTGGTCTTGCGGCAGCAGCCGCCCCCGGCGGTTCCGTGCTGTTCCAGGCGGACGGACAGAGCCTTGCCCCGTTGACCATCGATCCGCGGCTGGAAACGGCGTCTATCGACGCGGAGCTGCCCGGAACGGACGGGGACGGCAACCCGGTGACAATCCGGGTCAGCGCGTCCTGGACCGGCGTCGGACCTTTGGAACACAGCACCGTGAACAGCCACGAACTCTTCCCCGGCGTCGGGAACGTGAGCGCAACGGACAACAACCTGCGCAGGGCCGCAGTTGCGACGGTGAGCGTTGCAGCGGGACCGTATTCGGTGTCCGGGACCGATCCCAATGCCGTGCTCGAGAGGGTGAAATCGCGCTGCGTCGAGGTGGCCCGGCCCGGGGTGGAAGAATTTTTCCCTTGCTTCGGTTTCCCGGGTTAGCCGGGGAAAGCTGCTAACTTTGGCGCAGGGACAAATCCGCTGCTGCACGTCCAAGGAGGTCTTCTTCTGATCCGGGTCATCAGCTACAACCTCCGAAAGCACCGGGCAAGCAACGAACTGAACCAGCTTGCCCGTGAGTTCGAGCTCGACGCGCTGTGCCTGCAAGAGTGCGACGCCGCCGAGCTCCCCGAGGTGCTGGGACCGTTGCGCCTGGCCGATGCCACCAAGGGAAACCGCCTGGGCCTGGCCGTCTACTACCGTGCCGAGCGCTTCAGCCCGCTGGAGAGCAGGTCCTTCGCGCTGCAGAAATCCATTCACGACCGGGTCCTGGCGCCCGCCCACGAACGGCTGCTGGGCACCAAGGTGACAGACCACAGCACCGGGCACGAACTGGTGATCGCGTCATTCCACGCCGCTCCGCTGACGGCGTCGAACTCGCTGCGCCGCAAACAGATCCACGCGGCCCATTCGGAGCTGATGGCCATGGGCGACAACCTGATGACGCTGATGGTGGGCGACTTCAACTACCCCTTCTTCAAGGACAAGCTGCACGCGCACGTCAAGAATTCGGGCTACTCCGTTTCCCTGAGCGACCGCAAGACCTACCTGAGGTACAAGGTCTTCCGCGGCCACTTCGACTTCGCCACGTCCCTCGGGCTGGACATCAGCAAAGTGGAGACCCTCCCCCAGGGCAGGTCGGACCATCTGCCGATCATGGTCACGGCCGAGTACGGGCGGGAACCGGCAGTCCTGGCCGGTTAACCCGCTCCTTTGCGCCCGGAGACTGCGCAGCTATTAGCTGCCGGTCTTGCGTTCGACGGCGAAATCACCGCCGGGATACAACATCGTTTCGTGCCCGTCGTCAAAGCGCACGAAATACGGCGGCGCTCCGTTCTCGCCTTTGACCTCAAGAATCTCCCCGTGACGGTCATGTGATCCTACGGTCCTGCCCCGGATGATGATCCGGTCTCCCTGCGAAGCCTCCACGGCAACCACCTCCGTACATCAGCGTAGGAGTCTCGGGGCGCCGAGGGAATGGCATCGGCTCAGGAGTCTCGGGGAGCCCAGGGGAAGCGCCGCCTTTATCCGACGGCGGTGATTGTCAGTGGTGCGCGCTAGCTTTCCCGGTGAACCCGATTCCCGGAAGGAACCGCCTGCATGACTGAAACAGCGCATTTCGAAGCCACCCCCGCCGCGACCGCCATGCCCGCCTGGTACCCGGAGTTGCTCGCCTCGGTGTCGCGGCAGGTCCACGGCGGCCGGTCGCGGGCCATCTCCGCGGCCAACCGGGAAATGCTGCTGGCCTACTGGAACATCGGCAACGAACTGTCCCAGCGCGAATCCGCGGAAGGATGGGGCAGCAAGGTCGTCACCCGGCTCTCGGCGGATGTGCGCGCCGCGTTCCCCGAGGCAAAGGGGTTCTCCCCCCGCAACCTGCGCTACATGAAGTCCTTCGCCCAGGCGTGGCCTGACTTCCCGATCTTGCAACAGCCTGTTGCAACATTGCCGTGGGGCCACAACGTCCTCCTGATCGACAAACTGGACCAACGGGAGAGCCGCCTCTGGTACGCCGAACAGGCCCTCACGGAAGGCTGGTCGCGCAGCGTCCTGGCATTGCAGATCGACAGCAAGGCCCACAAGCGTTCGGGCAAGGCGGTCACCAACTTCAGGGAGACCCTTCCCCCGCCGGGATCGGACCTGGCGGTGCAGTCCTTCAAGGACCCGTATGTCTTCGACTTCGTGGCGATGACCGGAAAGCGGAACGAACGGGACCTGGAGCACCAGCTGATCGTGCACGTCGAAAAGTTCCTGCTGGAACTGGGCCGCGGTTTCGCGTTCGTGGGCCGCCAGGTCCGCCTCACCGTCGACGGCGACGAGTTCTATGCCGATCTGCTCTTCTACAACTTCAAGCTGCGCTCCTTCGTCGTCGTCGAGCTCAAGGCCACCGCGTTCAAGCCCGAATACCTGGGGCAGATCAACCTGTACATGTCCGCCGTCGATGACTTGCTGGGGCATCCGGACGACCAGCCGACCATCGGCCTCTTGTTGTGCAGGACGAAGAACAACGTGGTGGCCGAGTACGCGCTGCGGGGCTTCAGCAAACCGATCGGCGTAGCGGAGTGGGAGGCCGAAATCGTTGCTTCCCTCCCCGAGGAATTCGCCTCCACGCTGCCGAGCATCAGCCTGCTGGAAACCGAGCTCCGCCGCCAGGGAGCCGAATAGGGCCTGGCCACCGCCGTCAGTTGGTAGGTAGACTGGTCTACCTACCAACTGGGAGGGATCCGTAGCGATGACGGCAGCAGGTCAGGATCGGCCATCAGGCACTCAGCCCCGCAGGTGGGCGCGCGAAGCCCTGCTCCAGGCAGCCGCCCGGCGCTTCTACGCCGACGGCCTGGCCGGGACCGGCATCGACGCGATCACGGCCGAGGCCGGGGTCGCCAAGAAGAGCCTCTACAACAATTTCGCCTCGAAGGCCGAATTGGTTGGTGCCTATTTGGAGGCCCGGCACGCGGAGTGGCTGGCGCTCTACCGCGCACGGCTCGGGCGCGCCGGCAACGCCACGGAACGGGTCCTTGCCGTGTTCGATGCCTACGCCGACCATGCCGGCCTGGCTTACGACCGCGGCTTCCGCGGCTGCGGACTGCTCAATGCCGCCGCCGAACTGCCCGCAGGCGATCCCGGCCGGGAAACGGTCCGCCGCCACAAGGAAGAGGTTGAAGCCTTGCTTTCGGCGCACCTCTCGGAGCTCCATCCGGAGGCCGCCAATGCAGCCCCGCTCGCGCGGCACCTCGCGTTCCTGCTGGAAGGGGCAATGGCCCGGGCCGGACTCGAAGGCAATGACCAATGCATCCGGGATGCACGGCGGCTCGCTGCGGACCTGATCGGCGCATCGTGAGGACCCCGGGTTTCGCCGGCCCGGGATGGGGCGCCCTCGCAATCCTCCTTGCGTCCGTCCTGTGGGGCACCACCGGAACGGCTGCAAGCTTCGCCCCCGAGGTGGGTTCGCTTGCCATCGGCGCGGCCGCGATGGGTATCGGCGGCTTGCTTCAGGCAGGGATCGCCGCCCGGCCTATCGCCGCCTTCCGTTCAGCACTCACCCGAGGCCGGCCCGTCCTGGCCCTTGGCGCCGTCGCCGTCGCCGTGTACCCACTGGCCTTCTATTCCTCCATGCGGCTGGCCGGGGTGGCGATCGGGACCGTGGTTTCGCTGGGTTCCGCTCCCCTCGCATCAGCCGTCATCGAACGCATCGCGGACAAGCGGCCGTTCACCGTCCGCTGGGCGTTCGGTGCGGCTCTCGGCCTGGGCGGAGCGCTGCTCTTGTGCCTGGCCGGACCAGCCCACGCCGCACCCGGGATGGAGAGCCCGGGCTGGACGCCCGGCCTCGGCATCTGCTTGGGGTTGCTCGCGGGGCTCAGCTATGCGGCCTATTCCTGGGCCGCCCACCGCCTGATCACCACGGGAATCCCTTCGGCGGCGGCCATGGGTGCGGTCTTCGGTGCGGGAGGCATGCTCCTGATGCCTGTGCTGGCGGTGACGGGTGCTCCGCTGGTGGCTTCCTGGCAAAACCTGGCGGTTGGCGCCTACATGGCGGCGGTGCCGATGTTCATTGGCTACGTACTGTTTGGCTGGGGCCTGGCACGTGTCACGGCCAGCACCGCCACCACGCTGACGCTTTCCGAAATCGTGGTGGCCGCCATCCTGGCTGTCGTAGTAGTAGGTGAGCGGCTTGCCCCGGTGGCGTGGACGGGCGCCGCGCTCATCACCGGGAGCCTCTTCGTTCTGACGCTCCCCGCCCCAGGGCGCCGACGGGAAGAACAAGCAGGCGACGGCGGAACCCACCTCCCGGAGGCAGCGGCCCGCCGCTGAACCGCGATTCCCTCCAAACCCGGGCTCCGGCGTCAGGCGTTCCGGCCGTCCGGCATCCCGGCGTACCCTGAACCCAACCTCGGTTCGGAGACCATATGCGCCAACGCCCATCTCTCAAAACCCGAAGACTCAAGCGAAAGTGGCTGCCCGCCGCCATCCTTATAGCAGCCCTCCTGCTCGCCGTGATTACCTGGCGCAGCCTCCGGATGCCGAAGCCCCGGCCCCGCCGCGAATCGCCCGCAGCGCACGTGCAGCCTTCCCCATAATTACTAAGCAGGCTTATAATATCTACTGGGTGCAAAAAGCACCGACTGTTCAAAGAGACCATAGGAGTACCCCATGGGACTGGATGACAAGATCAGGAATGCCGCCGAAGAGGCAGCCGGCAAGGTCAAGGAAAAGGCCGGAGACGCCACGGACAACGAAGAACTCGAAGCCGAGGGCCAGGCCGACCAGATGAAAGCGAACGTGAAGCAGGCCGGGGAGAAGGTCAAGGACGCCGCGAAGGATGCGTTCGATCGGGACTAGGTTCTGCATCCCGTTGCATCGGGAACGCAGCCGACCATCCCCCATCCGAAAGGAACACCGGTCATGAATACTTTGTTGGTTATCGCGGGCATCATCGCGATCGTTCTGCTGCTTGTCGGAGGGTTCAACCAGGCCCTCAGCTTCCTCCTCTGGGTCGGCGTGATCCTGCTGGTCCTCGCCCTGCTGGGCTGGATCCTCGGCCGTTCCAGGGGCAGCCGGGTTCCGTAGCGAGGCACCCGTGCGCATGTTCCGCGGCGCCCTCGGGATCCTGGTCATTCTGTGGCTGGTCCTGGGGGTTGTCGCGGCAGCCCAGCGTGGTTACTTCCGGGAACCGCCGGAACGCTGTTCACAGGCCGCGACCATCGCGGTGGTGATAGTTACCGGCCCCCTGAACTACCTGGGCGTGAATCCCCGGATGGGGTGCGAACTGCCGCAACCCTCCCCCTGACCGGGACGACCCGCTCCCGCGACGCTGAGGATCGTTCGTGAGCAGCACTGAACCCCACCAAATGCCAGGACGGCCGCTCGGACGCTTCGTGTCCGCGGCCGTCCTGCTCTGCGCCTTGAGCCAGTCCGTGATTGCCTGCTCGGCGCCGGTGGACCAGGCCGCAGCGTCCGCGGTCAACCAGGGCGCCTCCGCGGTAGGCACCGGCGTCCTCTCGCTCGACCTCCTGGCGAAGGAACGCGCAGGAACCCCGGTCGTCGAGACTGGCCTGGAGGACATGGCCGAAGAACTAGACACGGTCCGGAAAGAATTCCTCGACAACGTGCCCGCCACCACCGATGAACGGGCTTTGCACCGCGAAGTGGACGCAGCACTGGAGCGCGCGCAGGGCGCACTCAGCCTTGCCCGCCAGACGTTGGCGTCGAAGGACACGTCCGCCGGCCCCGACAACCCGCCTTCCCTGGCCAATGCCCGCGCGGCGTTGGCCGCCTCCGCAAAAGAGCTTGAAACGCTCCGGCAACGCCTCGGGACGGGCCGGTGAAACGGCTCCTGGGCGTCGCCCTCGGGATCCTGACGGCGATCGGCGGGTTCGTCGATATCGGCGATCTGGTGACCAACGCCGTCGTCGGCTCCCGTTTTGGCCTGTCGCTCATCTGGGTGGTGGGCGTTGGCGTGGTGGGCATCTGCCTATTCGCGAACATGTCCGGCAGGGTGGCGGCCGTATCGGGGAGGGCAACCTTCGAGGTTATCCGCGAGCGGCTCGGGCCACGCGCCGGGCTGGCCAACCTCGGCGCTTCCTTTTTCATCAACCTGATGACTGTCACGGCCGAAATCGGCGGCATCGCCCTGGCGCTGCAACTGGTCACGAGCATCCACCACCTGCTTTGGATTCCCGTGGGGGCCTTCGCGGTGTGGCTGGTGATCTGGCGGGTGCGCTTCAAGATCATGGAGAACGTTGCCGGCCTGCTGGGACTCTGCTTGGTGGTGTTCGGCGTGGCGCTGTTCCTGCTGCAGCCGGACTGGGGCCAGCTTGCCGGACAAGCCATGGCCCCCGCCGTCCCCCAGACCGAGAGCGCTGCGGTGTACTGGTTCTACGCGATCGCCTTGTTCGGCGCAGCCATGACGCCGTACGAAGTGTTCTTCTTCTCCTCCGGCGCCGTCGAGGAAGGGTGGAAGGTCAAGGACCTGGTCCAGTCGCGCATCAATGTGCTGGCCGGGTTCCCCCTTGGCGGCCTCCTCTCCGTGGCCATCGCCGGGTGCGCCGCCGTCGTCCTGCTGCCGGCGGGCATCGAGGTGACGTCGTTGTCGCAGATCGTCCTGCCGGTGGCTGAGGCAGGCGGAAAACTCGCCCTGGCTCTCGCGCTGATCGGCATCCTGGCCGCGACCTTCGGCGCCGCCCTCGAAACCACCCTGTCCAGCGGCTACACGCTGGCCCAGTTCTTCGGCTGGTCGTGGGGGAAGTTCCGCCGTCCCGTACGTGCAGCCCGCTTCCACCTGTCGATGATCATCTGCCTGGTGGTGGCGATAGGGGTGCTGGCCACGGGCGCGGACCCAATTCTCATCACCGAGTATTCGGTGGTCTTCTCGGCCGTGGCCCTGCCCCTCACCTATCTACCGATCCTCATCGTTGCCAACGACCCGCAATACATGGGCAAACACGTCAACAGCCGCGCCGTCAACCTGGCTGCCAACGTCTACCTGGTGATCATCCTTGTAGCTTCCCTGGCCGCGATTCCCCTCCTGATCATTACCGGAGCCGGCGCATGAACAGACCGCGGAATACGCCCACTTCATTGAAGTCTCCGCCCTCAGTTGGCGGCCCGGTGCTCGACGCCCAGCTCCATCTGCTGGACCGGCAGGTGATCGACGTCGACGGACTTCCCGTCACCACCGTCGACGACATCGAACTGGAGGGCGTCGAGGCGGATCTCCCGATTTCCCTCGGCGCCAGGGCGCCGGTGATCTCGGCCCTCCTGACGGGACCGGTCCTTGGCACGCGGATTTTCGGCGGGCGGCCGCCGTCGAGCCGTCTCATCCGCCTGCCGTGGCACGACGTGTCCGCGGTCGATGTCACCGTCCGGCTGGGCGTGCGCAGTGAAAGCCTTTCCGCGAGTTGGGTGGAGCGCTGGGTCCGGGACAAGATCATCCGGCGGATACCTGGGGGGAAGCATGATCCTGACTGACGTCCTCGGCTCACGTGTGCTGAACTCCGAGGGGGATCTCCTGGGCCGCGTGGCGGACGCCCGCTTCGTACTGGACCAACCGCCCGGACAGTTGCTGGCCGGGGCGCGCCTCCAAGGGCTGATCGTCAGCCCGCATTCCGCCGGGTCATTCATGGGCTATGAGCGCAACGATGTCACCCGGCCGTGGCCGATCGCCCAGATACTGAAGTGGTGGCACCGGGGATCATTCCTTGTCCTGTGGGAGGACATCGAAATCATGGGGCCGGAGACGGTCAGGCTGCGTGAAGGGTTCACCGCCTACCATCCCGGCCTGCAGGGTGCAGGACCGGGACAGGCGCCGCAGCGCTGACCATCCTACCCGTACTCCTTACTCGTACCTTCGCCCGGGTTATTCGTCTGGAGCCCGGGGCGCGAGGTCGGGGTCCTCCCCCACCGGCTCGTTGCCGGGATTGCTTTCCCGCGCGCTTTCTTCCCTGTCCTCCGGGTACTCGGCAGCGGTGTAGTCGTTTTCATCCCGCGCGGCATCTCCGTCTTCGGCTGCGACCGCCCCGCCGTCACCGTAGTTGCCTTCGGTGTAGCGGCCCCGCTCCTCGTCCTCCGGCGGGATATCCCGCCGGTCTCCGGTGGTTGCTTCCTCAGACATGGCTTCTACGCCCGACGATCAGGCCGTAGATCAATAGGACGATCACGGAGCCGCCGATCGCGAGCAGCCAGGTCTGCAGTGAGAAGAACTCCTGCAGCCCGGAGTTGAAGATGAGCCCGCCGATCCAGCCACCCAGTATTGCCCCGAGCACGCCCAGGATCAAGGTGATGAACCAGCCGCCGCCCTGCCTTCCGGGAATGAGCAGTTTGGCGATCGCGCCGGCGATCAGGCCGAGCAGGAGGAATCCGAAGAATCCCATGATGTTCTCGCTTCCTTTGGGGTTTGCCGGGCGGATTGTGACCGTCCGACGGCGGCCCGCGGCTTTCGCGGGCCGGGACTGTTCCGCTAGCCCTGGCTGGTGGCTCAGGGGCGTACGGCTAATGGTTGCGAATTGCGTCGATGAGTTGGGCTTTGGTCTTGGAGGAGTAGCCCTTCAGGCCCAGTTCCTTGGCCCGGGCCTTCAGCTCCGGGACAGTGCGGTCCTCATAGTCGGTGGCGTTGCCGCCGCGGCTGCCTACCTTTTTCCGGCCTTCTTTGGCGGCGGCGTTCGAGATGCGGGCTGCCTTCTCCTTTGAGGCGCCCTCGTCGCGCAGCTCCTCGTAGAGCTCTGGGTCTTTCAGGCTCGGGGTCTTTTTCCCTGGCATGGTTCAGTTCCTTCCGTCAGCTACTTGGCTTACTCAGGCCTGTCCCGGAGACATTGGTCTCGTGCTTCAGTCTAGGCCGCAGACACTCACGGCATAACCCCCGCCCCGCCTTGCACCTCACCCGCCGGGTGGCGGACCTAGATCACGACCTGCACAGTGAAGCCGTCCTCCGCTTCGTGACGCGCCCGGGCAGCCGTCACGACGGCGGCCGGGATGCCTTCGAAGGTGCGCGAATGGACCAGCATTTCCGGCATCTCGTCCACGGTCACGGCGATTTTCCCGTCGGAGGCTTCCTTGATGCGTGCTGTGAGGTTCATCTGGGGGTCTTTCCGGAGACTGTGGCGGGACGCGGGCCGGCGGAGCGAATAGAACGGAGTGGAACGGCGTCGGGCGCCTTTGGGACGGTCGCACTGGATGATTCCCGATTCCTCGAGAAGAGCCAAGTGCACAAGGAGGGTCTCCCGGCAGACGTCGACCTCGGTGAGGATATGCGAGAGCCTGCTGGCCCCGTGGCGGGCAAGATAGCTGATGATCTGGGCGTGCAGCCGGGTGTGCCTGGTCTTCGCTGCGGGGACCGGGCGGGCGGTTTGTGGTTCCGGCTCCTGGATGGTTGCTTGGGTCACGGTTTCCTACTCCTTGGTTTCTGCCGCAAACAGCACGTCATTGTGCCTGTTCGCGGTTTCGGGCATGGCGAATTGCCCCCGGGACTGTGCGTTTCAGTTCCGGGAAATTCAGGCGGTGCGGGTGGCGCTGGCACGAAGCGTGCTAAAGGTCCTGAGTGTCCTTACCGGTAACGGTCTCGACGGCGATTTCGACTCCCTGCAGGTGCAGCATCATGGCCAGAGTTGCCTCGTCCGCGGAACCGCGCTCAATCGCTTCGAAAATGGCGTGGTGCTCGGCCCCTGATTCCTTCCTGCGGTCAAGGACCTGGTTCAGGGTGTTGGACTGCTTGGACATCGCGTCTTCGATGTCTGCCTGCATGGTGGCGAACACGCCGTTCCCGCTGGCCCTGGCGATCCGGGCATGGAACTCCGAATTCAGCACCACCCATTGGGAGAGCTCCTCCTCGGCGTCCATGGCGTCCAGGATCTCCCGGAGGCCTTCGAGGTCCTCGGAACTCCGGCGCTGCGCGGCCAGGCCGGCAGCCGGAATCTCAATGTGCGGCCTCGCCTCCATCAACTGACGCGCCGAATACCTGCCGAGCCGAAGGTCCTGCTCCGCTTGGTCGGCGACCACGAACGTTCCCTTGCCGGTCTGAGTCGCCGTCAGGCCAAGCGACGCCAATGACCGGAGAGCCTCCCGGACCATCGTCCGGGACACCCCGAACCGCTGCGCCAGCATGGCCTCGGATTCAAGCTTCGTTCCCACCGGGAGCTTCCCGCTCTCGATGGCCGAACGCAGGGCCGCAAGGACCCCTTCTGCGGCTCCCACCCGCACCAGCGGCCCCTGATCGGCTGTCCAGCTGTCCAACAGGTTGCTCATGTCTCGAGCCTGACATGATGCACATTGCCGGGTCAAGAATGTGCGCGAGAATGTCACCGCTTGGTTTCTTTAAGACCACCGGCTGTTTTCCGGGCTCTGGGGAAGCACACCACCGGACAGGGCCGCATGGCCACGACTGCCGGAACGCAATGTGGCCGGCTGCCAAGGGCAGCCAGCCACACCGATTTAGTTATCGTCAAGCATTCGCCAGCACTTCGGCTGACTCAAGTGAGGAGCTTAGAACTCCCAGTCCTCGTCCTCGGTGTTCACGGCCTTGCCGATCACGTAGGAGGAGCCGGAACCGGAGAAGAAGTCGTGGTTCTCGTCCGCGTTCGGGGACAGCGCCGAGAGGATGGCCGGGTTCACGTCGGTGACGGAGGCCGGGAACATGGCCTCGTAGCCGAGGTTCATGAGGGCCTTGTTGGCGTTGTAGTGCAGGAACTTCTTGACGTCCTCGGCCAGGCCGACGCCGTCGTAGAGGTCGTGCGTGTACTGGACTTCGTTTTCGTATAGCTCGAAGAGCAGTTCGAAGGTGTAGTCCTTGATTTCCTGGCGCTTCTCCTCGGAGACCTTCTCCAGGCCCTTCTGGAACTTGTAGCCGATGTAGTAGCCGTGAACGGCCTCGTCGCGGATGATGAGGCGGATCAGGTCGGCGGTGTTCGTGAGCTTGGCGCGCGAGGACCAGTACATGGGCAGGTAGAAGCCCGAGTAGAACAGGAAGCTCTCCAGCAGGGTGGAGGCCACCTTGCGCTTCAGGGGGTCGTCGCCCTGGTAGTAGTCCATGACGATCTGCGCCTTCTTCTGCAGGTTCTCGTTCTCGAGGGACCAGCGGAAGGCGTCGTCGATCTCCTTGGTGGAGCACAGGGTGGAGAAGATCGAGGAGTAGCTCTTGGCGTGCACCGATTCCATGAAGGCGATGTTCGTGTACACGGCCTCCTCGTGCGGGGTGAGCGCGTCCGGGATGAGCGACACGGCGCCAACGGTGCCCTGGATGGTGTCCAGCAGCGTCAGGCCCGTGAACACGCGCATGGTGAGCTGCTGCTCCTCCGGGGTGAGCGTGTGCCAGGACTGGACGTCATTGGACAGCGGCACCTTCTCAGGCAGCCAGAAGTTGTTGACCAGGCGGTTCCACACCTCCACGTCCTTGTCATCCTGGATGCGGTTCCAGTTGATCGCTTCGACGTGGCTGAGCAGCTTGACCTTTTCGGTCATTTCGTCCCCTTAACGTATGTGTTCTTTAAGGTAAGCGTACGACGCCGGGCGCTCACCCGGCGTCGTACTCTTCAGTTTTGGTTCCCCGCTTGCGGGAGGGTCAGAGCATGCACGAAACGCAACCCTCAACCTCGGTCCCTTCCAGCGCGAGCTGGCGGAGGCGGATGTAATAGAGCGTCTTGATGCCCTTGCGCCAGGCGTAGATCTGCGCCTTGTTGATGTCACGCGTGGTGGCGGTGTCCTTGAAGAACAGCGTCAGGGACAGGCCCTGGTCCACGTGCTGCGTGGCGGCGGCGTAGGTGTCGATGATCTTCTCGTAGCCGATCTCGTACGCGTCCTGGTAGTAGTCCAGGTTGTCGTTGGTGAGGTACGGCGCCGGGTAGTAGACGCGGCCGATCTTGCCTTCCTTGCGGATTTCGATCTTGGCGGCCACCGGGTGGATCGACGAGGTGGAGTTGTTGATGTAGCTGATGGAACCGGTGGGCGGCACGGCCTGCAGGTTCTGGTTGTAGATGCCGTGCTCCATGACGGAGGCCTTCAGCTCGCGCCAGTCATCCTGGGTGGGGATGTGGTGGCCGGCGAAGAGCTCGCGGACGCGCTCGGTTTCCGGAGCCCATTCCTGCTCGGTGTACTTGTCGAAGAACTCGCCGCTGGCGTACTTGGAGTCCTCGAAACCGCCGAACTTCTCCCCCGTTTCGATGGCGAGCTTGTTGGACGCGCGCAGGGCGTGGAACAGCACCGTGTAGAAGTAGATGTTGGTGAAGTCCAGGCCCTCTTCGGAACCGTAGTGGACCCGCTCGCGGGCCAGGTAGCCGTGCAGGTTCATCTGGCCGAGGCCGATCGCGTGGCTCTGGGCGTTGCCCTGGGCGATGGACGGCACCGAGTTGATGTAGGACATGTCCGACACCGCGGACAGGGCACGGATGGATGTCTCGATCGAGGCGCCGAAGTCCGGGGAGTCCATGGTCTTGGCGATGTTCATCGAGCCCAGGTTGCAGGAGATGTCCTTGCCCACGGTCTCGTAGCTGAGGTCCTCGCCGTAGATGGACGGCGTGGACACCTGCAGGATCTCCGAGCACAGGTTGCTCATGGTGATCTTGCCGGCGATCGGGTTGGCCCGGTTCACAGTGTCCTCGAACATGATGTACGGGTAGCCGGATTCGAACTGGATCTCCGCAAGGGTCTGGAAGAACTCGCGGGCGTTGATCTTGGTCTTCTTGATCCGGGAGTCGTCCACCATCTCGTAGTACTTCTCGGTGACCGAGACGTCGGAGAACGGCACGCCGTAGACGCGTTCGACGTCGTACGGCGAGAACAGGTACATGTCCTCGTTCTTCTTGGCCAGTTCGAAGGTGATGTCCGGGATCACGACGCCCAGCGAGAGGGTCTTGATGCGGATCTTTTCGTCCGCGTTCTCGCGCTTGGTGTCCAGGAAGCGGTAGATGTCCGGGTGGTGGGCGTGCAGGTACACGGCACCGGCACCCTGGCGGGCACCGAGCTGGTTGGCGTAGGAGAAGCTGTCTTCGAGGAGCTTCATGACCGGGATGACGCCGGAGGACTGGTTCTCGATCTGCTTGATCGGCGCGCCGTGCTCGCGGATGTTGGTCAGGGACAGCGCCACGCCGCCGCCGCGCTTGGAGAGCTGCAGGGCGGAGTTGATGCCGCGGGCGATCGACTCCATGTTGTCCTCGATGCGCAGCAGGAAGCAGGAGACCAGCTCGCCGCGCTGGGCCTTGCCGGCGTTGAGGAAGGTGGGGGTGGCCGGCTGGAAGCGGCCGTCGATGATCTCGTCCACCAGGCGGGTGGCGAGCTCTTCGTTGCCGCGGCCCAGGTGCAGGGCCACCATGCAGACGCGGTCTTCGTAGCGCTCCAGGAAGCGCTTGCCGTCGAAGGTCTTCAGCGTGTAGGAGGTGTAGAACTTGAAGGCGCCCAGGAAGGTCTCGAAGCGGAACTTCTTCTTGTAGGCGCGGTTGAACAGCTCACGGATGAAGTTCATCGTGTACTGGTCGAGGGTCTCGCGCTCGTAGTACTGGTTCTTCACCAGGTAGTCGAGCTTCTCTTCCAGGTCGTGGAAGAACACGGTGTTGTTGTTGACGTGCTGCAGGAAGTACTGGTGGGCAGCCTCGCGGTCGGCTTCGAACTGGATCCTGCCGTCCGCGCCGTAGAGGTTCAGCATCGCGTTGAGCTCGTGATAGCCCAGGCCCTTGTAGGCCTGGGGAAGCGGCTTCTTGTCCTGGCCGGTTTCCACGGACGGCGTTACTTCTGTTTCTGCGACAGTAGTGTCCAAAACTTGTCCAATCCTTGGCTCACCCGGTCAACGTCTTCCGGGGTTCCCATGAGTTCGAATTTATAGAGGTGCGGAACCTTGCATTTTGCGGCGATGATGTCGCCGGCAGCGCAGTAGTTGTCCGCGAAGTTCGTGTTCCCGGCTCCGATGACGCCGCGGATCAGGGCCCTGTTCTGCGGGTTGTTCAGGAACCTGATGACCTGCTTGGGCACCGAGCCTTCCCCGTTGGTACCGCCATACGTAGGTACCACCAGCACATAGGGTTCCAGCGCAAGCAGCGGAGCGTCCTTGGCGTACAGGGGGATCCTGGCCGCGTCCCTGCCCAGTTTCTGGACAAAGCGCCGGGTGTTCTCCGATGTGGAGGAAAAATAGATGAGGTGACTCCTCGTGCTGACGGCTCCGCCGTCGGTACGTGCAGGTGCTGTTGCCAGCGCTGCCATGGGGTCACCTCATCTTTGTCAGTTCATGGTGGCGGCCGATACCAGGAACCGGTCGCGGTAACTAGGCCACCGAAGCGGCCGCGACGGCCAGTTCTTCGATCTTGTCAGGACGGAAACCCGACCAGTGGTCCTGCTCGGTCACCACAACGGGGGCCTGCATGTAGCCAAGGGCCTTCAGCCGCTCGAGGGCCTCGGCATCCTGGGAGATGTCAACGCTCTGGTAGGCGATGCCCTTCTTGTCCAGCGCCCGGTAGGTCGCGTTGCACTGAACACAGGCCGGCTTCGTGTAAACCGTGACGGTCATGATCCCTGTCCCCTCAGTTGAAGTCTGATGCTCTTCGTATGCGGCAGGCCCGTGTCGGTCACTAACTGAATCCGATGCCGGCCCACTTGCTGCAATGGCAGCCAATGCTCTGTTTTGTCTTAGGTCCGTCTTGCGCAGGTTTCCCGCCCAATCCGTAAATCGATACTACATGTAGTGCAAGCGGCTGGCGCGGACCCCAAGATGATGTATTACAAGTATGTCATTTAACTCACCGGTAGTCCACAGGCAGGGGTGCTGAAAATGGCCGGAAATCCGCCAAAAGCGACCGTTCCATCCACACCCTGTGGATGGGTTAATCACATTTCGCTCCCCGCGTGTCGCGGCGCGCCGGGCGTGTCGCGGCAGGTGGCGGATGCGATCACCCCCCGGCCCTGCCAAGCCCGCGAAAGCGCCACCCGGCCACCGGCCAAGCGGAGCTTCGGAGGGGGTGCCCCGGCTACACTGGCTTGGCACGGAAATACGCCTGACCCGTCCGAAGGATCCCTGATGGTCAACCTCCTCCACCTGCGCACGCTGCTCGAAGTGACGCGGCTTGGATCCTTCGCGGCCGCGGCTACGCGGCTCGGGTACACGGCGTCGGCGGTGTCCCAGCAGATGGCGGCGCTGGAGCGCGATACCGGGGTGGAACTCTTCCACCGTTCCGCCCGTAGCGTGGTGCCCACCGAGGCCGCCTTCACCATGGTGCGGCACGCCTCGAAGGTCCTCACCGACGTGGAGGCGCTGCTCGCCGCGGCGTCCCGCAGCCAGGACTCCCCCGCCCAGGAGCTCAGGCTGGGCATCTTCCCCAGCCTGGCCACCTACGTGCTGCCGGACATCCTGCGGAACCCGCGCTGGAACGACCTCGGGATCGAACTGCGGGTGTCCGTGGCTGAGCCCGCCCAGACAATCCAAGGCCTGCGCACCGGCGGCGAGCTGGACGTGGCGCTCGTTTACCAGGTGGGCCAGTCGGGCCTGGCCTGGCCGCATACCCTGGACCGCCAGTGGATCGGCGACGACGACTTCCGGGTGGTGTTGCCCGCGTCCTGGGGTATCCGCGAGGACGCCGAAATGCAGGCATCCCAGCTTTCGGACATGCCCTGGATCATCCACCACCCCGGCACCAGCGACGCCTTGGTGATCGAGCGATTGTTCGCCAGCTGCAACCTGCACCCGCGGGTCGTGGCGTACAGTGACGACTTCCACGCCAGCCTCGAAATGGCGGCAGCGGGCCTGGGTGCGGCGCTGGTACCGGAACTTGCGCTGCGGCACCGGCCGGCCGGCGTCGTCGTCCTGGATGTGCCGGACATCCGGCTGGCCCGCAACGTCTTCGCCCTGCTCATCAACGAAAAGCGCACCGCGCAGGTGCAACTCTTCACGGAATTGCTGGCCGATACGCTGCGCGGCACCTCCCTGGGTGCGGCGGCCAAGGCGCAGACGGCGGCCCGGCGGCCGGGCGGAAAGTCACGGCCGCAGCGTCCTCAGTGAATTCCGGCAGGATGCTGGAACCGGCTGGTCCTTGGGTCTAGATTGTTGGCATGAGCAAGGTAGCGAGCAAACATTTCGGGGAGATTGAGCTCAACCACGGGCGTGAACACTGCTATGTGGCCTCGCACGAGCTCGCTGGAACTCCCCTGGAACTTGACCTGAATGTGGGGGCGCACGACCACTTCGACGAGCGTGCCCTGCACAAGGTGGACTACCGTCTGGGCTATCTTTCCGAACTGGTCGAGCAGGTCCGCGACATGATCGCCGACGAACTCGAGCAGGAGGGCACCAACTCGCAGCAGTTCCTGCATTTCCACTCCACGCAGCTCAAGGAAGAGCAGCTGGAGGCCGTGTTCGGCGTCCGCGACAAGGAGGAACTGACCCATGACGTATTCCTCAAGGCACTCAAGCTCGGGCATGTAGCCATCTACCCCGGGCAACCGGAGCGCTACTTCGTCCTCGATTTCACCCTCGGCTCCCACTTCACGGACGAGATCCTGGTGGCGGCCGCCGATGAAGACGGAGTAGTGGACGACGAAATCCTCTGGGAATCCTAAGTAGACGTGAAACCACGACGTCGGCCGCCCACCTTCCGGTGAGCGGCCGACGTTTCGCTGTGGTGCTATTCCCTACTTGGCGGTTTCCAGCAGTTCGGCGCGACGGCCTCACCAGGGGCGCTCAACCTGGCCTCCGGGCCCCGTGTCCTGCAGGTACTCGCTGCGTTCGCGGCTCTGCCTGCGTTCTTCCTGGGCTTGCCTTTCCGATTCTTCGAGCCGTTCCAGTTGCTCCCGCGCCGCGGGATCCCCGGCCTGTTCGTCGCCGTCGTCGTTTCCCTTGCTTCCGTGTTCGTCCGTCTTGGCGCGCAGCCGCTCCCCGGCCTCGGACAGACGCTTCCCTTCGCCGTCGGCGTTGCCTCGTCCGCCGGCTGCGAAGCAACCCGGCGGCGCGGCCTTGATGACGGCCAGCGCGTCGAGGTAGAACGCCTTGGCGGCCACGCCGTCCGTGTTTCGGCGTGCATCACCAAGCTTCTCGATGCTGAGGGCAAGGTTGACGCGGATCCGGCAGCCGTCGCTTTCCGGTGCGCCCCGCAGTGCCGTTTCGAAGGACGTCCTGGCCGCCTCGAAATCGCCCCGGAGCGCGTACGCGTCTCCCCTGGCGAAGTCCGCCTTGTAGGGCTCAACCAGATTGAGAATTCCGAGCCAGTCCGCGGCCGCGGCGAGGGCAGGCGCGTTGCCGTCCCCGAAGGCATCCTCCGCGGCTGCACCCAGGGGCGCCAGGGAGAGCAGCTTGACGGAAGCAGCCAGCACAACGGCGGCCGGCAACGCGGTCCACAGCAGCCGGCGCTTCCTTCGCCCGGCCGTTCCACGGACCTGCCGGACGGCGCTCACGCAGCACCTCCCGGCCGGCGCACGCGGAGACGCTTCAATGCCAGGGTGTGCCGCACCGGCTCGGGCAGGGCGGCCGCGAAGGCCAGGAGCGCGAAGATCCAGTACAGCTCCGTGCGGTCCCCGCCGCCTTCCTGCGTGGCGTTGAGGGTCCCCGGCCTGGCGGTGCCGAGCGCCGGGTCCAGGGCGGCCCCCGGTTCCCGGTGTGCGTACGGGACTCCGAGTCCGTCCGCGATCCGGCGGAGCTGCCCCTCGTCGATCCGTGACAGCGCGTCCCGGGCGCCGCCGTCGGTGTTTTCCCTGAGGTACGTGCCGTCCCCGGAAGCATCCTTCATCCGCCCGCCCTGGCTGCTGCCGTACCCGAGCACAGCGCCGCCGGCGACGAGCCCGGCGTCAATGCCCAGATCCGGCGCGGTTGGCTGTGCGGCGGTGTTCTCGCCGTCGCCCAGGTAGAAGACGACGGCGGGCCGCCCGGGATGCTGTTCCCCGGCGGCCTTGAGCCGTTCCCCGAGCAGCGGGCCTGCCGCGGTGACGCTGCTTCCCCGGGCGTACACGGCAGCCTGCGGCTGCAGCACCTCCACGGCCGTGGCCAGGGCGTCGGCGTCCTGGCTCAGCGGCATGCGCACTCCGGCAGTGCCGTCAAAGGCCAGGAGAGCGAATTTGGCCCCGGCCAGCTCCCGCGCGATGGCGGTGATGTCGTTGCGGACGCCGTCCAGCCGCGGAGCGCGTCCATAGTCTTCGGCCGCCATGCTGGTGCTGGCGTCCACCACGAAAAAGACGTCGAGTTCGGTGGTGGCGGTGCGTGCGTCCCCTCCGGGCCAGCCCGGCCGCAGGGCGGCGGCCAGTAGGAACAGTGCGGCCGCGGAACGCAGCAGCACTGAACGCCGTTCGCCCGTTTTTCCGGACACCGCCAGCCGGCGTGACAGCATCACGGCGGCGGACCCGACGACTGCGAGCGCCAGGGCCGCGATGACCCACCACGGCAGCACGGGAGCGAAGGTCAAGGGCAGCGGGTTCACCGTTCCAGCCTCCATCCGGCGGCCAGGAACACGGCGCCGGCAAGCAGGGCGGCCAGGAGCGGCGCCTCCGGCCGGTCCGAAACGATCAGCTGTGCGGCGCCCCGGTAGGCGGTAGCTTCGCTTTCCTGGACCTGCTGCACGATGGCGGGCACGGCCTCCGGGCTGTCGGGCGCAAAGTAGCTTCCTCCGCTCCCCTCGGCGACCGCCCTGAGCCGGGCCCCGGGTTGGTCCCTGTCCTCCCCGTAGTCGAGGTCGCCGGGGTTGAGTGCGTGGATCTTCACGTTTTTGGGCTTTGCCAGTTGTGCGGCTTGCTCGAGGGTGAAGATCGGTGCGCCGGATACGTAGTTGTCCGTGGCGAGAATGACGCTGCGTGAACGTTCGGCGGCGCCGTTCCCGCCTAAGCTGCTGTCCGACTCAGTGAAGCTGCGGAGGCAGCCGGCCAGCCCGTCGCCGATGAGTGAAGAGCCCCTGCCTCCCCAGGTGCCGCTGAAGAAGCCGTCGCCGCCGTCGTCGAAGGCCCTGCGGGCGGCGCCGAGTTCGCCGGCGATGTAGTCGTAGTCGTCGGTGAGCGGGAAGAGCTGCACTGCACGGCTGTCGAACATGACCATGCCGATGCGTTCGCCGTCGAACTCCCGGGCGAGCTTTTCGAACACCCCGGTGATGGCGGCGTCGGTGCTTGCCATTGAGCCGGAGACGTCCAGGCACAGGACGATGTCCCGGTTGCGCAGCTCCGGCTGGGTGGTGCTGCGTTCGGCCGGGCGGGCAGCGGCGAGCGCCGTCGCTGCCAAGAGCAGGAAGCCGGAGACGACGGCGGTTGCGAGCCAGCGGCGGTGTCGGCGCAGGGCGCGCCGGTATTCGGGGAGGGTGGTGAGGCGTTCGCTGTGGGCGACGGGCCGGGCGTGGGTGCCGCCGGTGCGCCGGCCGGCCAGCCAGTGGACGAGCACGGCCGCTGCAGCGGCGAGGGGAAGGACCCACCAGAAGGTCAGTTCCATGTGCGCACCGCCTGGCGGGCAAACGCGGCGGAGTCTTCCACGGCGGCGGGCATGGCGGCGGCGAATTGGGCCGGGTACAGGGCGGCAACGGCCTCGGCGAGCGTGCCGAGGCCGTGGGCACGGAGTTCCTGGGCAGTCATGTGCGTTGCCGGGATGCCGCGCACCTCCCCGGCGAAGCCGCGCAGGAGCAGGCTGAGCCGCTGGTGGGCCTCGCGGTGCGGGAGGCGGCCGGAGGCGGCGTCGGCGGTGACGGCATCGATGGCTGCCAGGTAGCGCGCCCGGAGGACGGACAGCTCCGGCGTCTGTCCCGCCGGCTTGGCTGCCGGTCGTGCTTTCCGGGCCGGGCGGAACAACCATGCCAAGGTTGCGGCCAGCAGCACGAGCAGCAGAATGCCCAGCCACATCCACTGCGCGCCGTAGTGCAGCGGCGCATAGAAGCCGGCGTCATCCCGCATGCCGTTGCCCCCTGGAAGCTGCCCTGCGCCGGGACCTGTGGCGTGCCAGCAGCGCGAACAGCTCAGGCAGCACCTGTGCACTGCTGCCCGCCCCGCCTTCGGCGATCCCGAGACGCCGGAAGAGTTCCTGCCGGCGGTGTTCGCGTTCAAGCATCGCCTGCCGGTAGGCGGCACGGACCGCTGGGTCGGCGGAGACGGCCTCCGGGATGCCCGAGCCGTCTGCCACCTCGACGGCGTCGGCATCCGCGCGATTTGCCAGTTCGGTGTCGTGGACGGTGAACCAGAGGACCTCGTGCCGGGCCTGGAGGCGGCGCAGTTGCAGTTCCATGGCGGCGTCGGGCAGCACTTCGTCGGCGACCACCACCAGCAGCATCCGCCGCGTGAAGTTGCGCAGCACATAGTCGAACTGGTGTTCGATACTGCTGGGGCCGCCATCAAGGACGGTGCCGCGGTGAACGTCCTGCAGGAGCCTTTCGAGGTGGTCTTCGCCGCTGCGGGCCGGCACGGAGCGGGATCCTGCGGCGTCGCCGTGCACGAGCCCCACTACGTCGCCGTGCCGGTGCGCGAGGTAGCCGAGCACACCAAGGACCTGGACGGCGATGTCGCGTTTGCATTCCCCCGAGGCCGCGAGCGCCGCCATGTTCCGTCCGGTGTCCGCCACCAGCAGCACGGTCTGCCGCCGCACGGCGACGTAGCGCTTCACGAGGGGCGCCCCGTGCCGGGCGGTCGCTTTCCAGTCGATGTCGCGGACCTCGTCCCCGGGCGTGTAGGCACGGAGTTCGTCGAAGTCCAGGCTCCGGCCCTTGAAAACGGAGCCGTATTCGCCGTCGAGCAGGCCGAGGGTCTTGCGGTGCGCGAAGATGAACATCTTCGACTGCACGCGTGTGAGAAGGCTGGCCACGGGCGTTTCAGGGGGTCTGCACCGAGGCGAGCACGGCGTCGATGACTGTTTCCACCGGGATGTTTTCCACGACAGCGTCAAAGCCCAGAACCACGCGATGGCGCAGCACCCGGTGGGCGAGGTTCTTCACGTCTTCCGGGATCACGTGGCCCCGCCCGTTGAGCAGCGCCAGGGCACGGGCGGCTTGGCTGAAGGCGATGCTGGCCCGCGGGCTCGCGCCGAATTCCACCAGTGAAGCCAACCGCGGTTCCAGATACTGCGCGGCGTTCCGCGTCACATAGGCGATCCCCACGATGTAGCGCACGATCGCGGGGTCGATGTAGATCCTGCCCACCAGTTCCTGTGCCTCCACCACGGCGGCCAGGGAAGCCGCTGCGGGTGGTTTCCGGGTCGCGCTGTAAATCCCGGCGTCGATCCTCCGGATGATTTCCGCTTCCTCGGCCGGGTCCGGGTAGTCGAGGACGTCCTTGAGCATGAAGCGGTCCATCTGGGCTTCGGGCAGGCGGTAGGTGCCTTCCTGCTCGATCGGGTTCTGGGTGGCCAGGACAAGGAACGGAGACGGCAGGGGGTGGCTCTGCCCGCCGATGGACGTCTGGCGTTCCTGCATGGCTTCGAGCATGGCGCTCTGGGTCTTGGCGCTGGAGCGGTTGATTTCGTCGAGGAGCACGATGTTGGCGTGGACGGGGCCGACCTGCGTGACGAAGGTGCCCTGGGCGGCGTCGTAGATCTGGGTGCCGGCGATGTCGCTCGGAAGCAGGTCCGGGGTGCACTGGATGCGCCGGAAGTCGGCGCTGACGGACTCCGCGATGGCCTGCGCCGCGGTGGTCTTGGCCAGTCCCGGAACGCTCTCCAGCAGGACATGTCCACCGGTCAGCAGGGCGATCAGGAGGGTCTCCCGCAGCCTGGCCTGGCCCACTACCTGGGCTTCGAAACGCCGCGAAATGGCGGCCACCAACTGCTGGGCCCGGGCCATCTCGTTCGCCTCAATGCTGACGGTGGCGGTGTTCTGAAGCACCCGTGGTCCCCTCCCCTGGATTTCCCGTCCGGATGACAGCCGGGCGGCCCGGCGCTCCCGGCCGCGGGCGGGCTGGAGACCGGCCTTAACAGCCAAGCCGTCCTGGCCCGAAGCGGCAATGGGGAGACCTCCCCATGAACGGGCCGCAGGGCTATCCTTTAGCCATGATTGAGCTCCCAGACAGTTACCAGGCGTATCTTGAAGGCAAGAGCGAGAGGGTCGTCCAGACGATCCGCCCTGTTCTGATGCAATCAGCCGCGGACCGGCTCCACGGCGTCCGGATCTCCTACAACCCCGGACCTACCGGCCACCAGGCCCACCTCGACGAGAACCTCCCCTTCGGGACAATCGTGGAGGACATCGACTGAATACCGGCGGCACTGCCGCCACAAACGCCTCGTGCGGTCTCACGCCACGGTACGTCCGCCGCCCCGGACTTCCGTGATGGCATCGCCCCTCCAGGGCCTTGGCGCCGGACCACGCCGTCCGGAACAGCGGGCCGAAGGAGTGCGCGATGAGACCTGCACGGATCCTGGCAGCGGCTGCGGCCGGCGTCATCCTGATGTTAGGCAGCGTCCCACCGACTGCGCCGCAGGCGTTGACCGGCCTGACCGGCAACCTCCAGGGCGTGGTACCCGCGGTGCCGGGCCAGCTCCACGTCACGGCCGCCGGGGACTACTCCGGTTCCAGTGCCGCCGCAGGCGTGCTCTCCCGGATCGGCACAGTCCAGCCGGACCTGCATTTCGCATTGGGCGACCTTTCCTACGCCACTGGCACCCCGGAGCAGGTCTGGTGCGACTTCGTCACCACGCGCACGGGCGCGGGGTTCCCCTTCGAACTGGTGGCCGGGAACCACGAAAGCAACGGGCAGAACGGCTACATCAACAATTTCTCCGCCTGCCTGCCCAACCAGCTTCCCGGCGTCGTGGGCACCTACGGCCGCCAGTACTACGTTGACGTCCCCGAAGAGAACCCGCTGGCCCGCTTCATCGTCATCTCCCCCGGCATCCCCTTCGAGGCGGGCAACCTCAACTACTCGCCCGGGAGCAGCAACTACACCTGGACGTCCAACGCCGTCGATTCCGCCCGGGCCTCCGGCATTCCCTGGGTGGTGGTGAACATGCACACCCCCTGCCTGTCCGTGGGACAGTACGCCTGCGCCTCCGGCGAAGCCATCGCCAACCTGCTGCTCACCAAGAAGGTGGACCTGGTCCTGAACGGCCATGAGCACATATACCAGCGCTCCAAGCAACTCGCCACGGCCGCGGGCTGCACCGGGATCGCCACCGATGTCTACAACCCGGCCTGCGTACGCGATGCCGACAACTCCCTGGCCAAGGGCGCAGGCACGGTCTTCACGACCCTGGGCACCGGCGGCGTGGCCTTGCGCGACGTCAACCCGGCCGATCCGGAAGCGCCGTACTTCGCTGCCTGGTCGGGGCTGAACTCGAACCCCAGCCACGGCCTGCTGGATTTGCAGTTCACGGCCACCACCCTTACGGCCGGCTTCCTCGCCACGGACGGCAGCTTCACCGACTCCTTCAGCATTGCTCCGGCGGGGAGCAACACCCCGCCGCAGGCATCCTTCACCAGCAACTGCACGGGACTCACCTGTACTTTCGACGGCGCCGCCTCCCAGGATCCCGATGGCAGCATCACGGGTTACCTGTGGGACTTCGGTGACGGGACGTCCTCCACCGCCCAGCCCGCCACTAAGACCTACGCCTCGGCCGGCAGCCGTACGGTGAGCCTCACGGTCACCGATAATGACGGCGCGACGGCGGCCACCAGCCAGGGGGTCACCGTCACCGCGCCGGGGATCCTCGCGGCGGACGCCTTCGGCAGGACCGTCAGCAACAGCCTCGGCACCGCCGACACCGGCGGCGCCTGGGCGACGACGGGAAACACCGCGAACTACTCCGTCGCCGCCGGCACGGGACGGCTGCGCTTGCCCGCGGCCGGGAACGGCAACTACGCCTACCTGCCTTCGGTGTCCTCCGCTGCGACGGAGCTGTACCTGGAAGCCGCCAGCGACAAGCCTGCCAGCGGCTCCGGGCTGTACCTCTCCGTAATCGGCCGCAGGATCGCCGGCGCCGGGGAATACCGCTGCAAGGTGGTCGTCGCTGCCTCGGGCGCCGTGAACCTGTCCCTGGTCCGCACCAACTCGACCGGTGCGGAAACCACCATCCAGGCCTCGGTTGCCGTGGCGGGCGTGAACTACGCGGTGGGTGACAAACTCTCGGTGCGGCTCCAGGTCACGGGTACAGGCACAACGACTGTCCGGGCCCGGGTCTGGGAAACCGGCACCCCGGAACCAGCAACGTGGCAGCGCAGCGCCACGGATACGTCGGCGGCGCTCCAGGGACCGGGCGCCGTCGGCTTCACAAGCTACCTCTCCGGCTCCGCTACCAACGCCCCGGTGACGGTGCTGCTGGACAACCTGCAGGCCACAGTTCCGTAGGCCGGATCGCATAGTCAGCCTTTCATCGCGCCGGACATCGCGAAGCCGTGGCCGGAGCCGCGGGACATGACCGTGTACAGCACCAGGACGGGCAGCGAATAGAGGATGGAGAAGGCGGCCAGTTCGCCGTAGGCAATGGCGCCGTGCTGGCCGAAGAAGCTGAAGATGGACACGGCCGCCGGCTGCTTGGACGGGGACAGCAGCAGGATGAACGGGACGAAGAAGTTTCCCCAGGCCTGGATGAACACGAAGATGAACACCACCCCCAGGCCCCGGCGCATCAGCGGAAGCACCACGGTGCGCAGGGCCGCCATGCCGGAGGCCCCGTCCATCCAGGCTGCTTCCTCCACCTCGCGCGGGACCGAGTCCATGAAGTTCCTGGTCATCCAGATCGCCATCGGCAGCGTGGTGGTGGCCATGAAGAAGATGGTGGCGGGAACGGAATCCAGGAAGTTCAGCTGGACGAACAGCCCGTACACCGGGACCATGATCGCGGTAACCGGCAGCGACGTGCCGAACAGCACCGAGTACATGAACGGCCGGGTGAAGCGCGAAGGGTGCCGGGACAGCGGGTACGCGGCCAGCACCGCCGCGAGGAGGGTCACGGCTGCCGTGCCGGCGGCGAGCAGGAAGCTGTTGAACAGGGGCACGAACAGCAGCTCGGGGGTCAGGACCGCGGCGAAGTTCGCCAGCGAAAGCTGCCGGGGCACCCGGGTGGCGTGCCCCGCCTCGGCGTCGAGGGATGCGAAAACAAGCCACAGCAGCGGCAACAGGAAGCTGACACCGACGACGGCGAGCGCGGCGTTGGTAGCCCAGCGCACCGTGCGGCGTCCGCCCGGCAGCGGGGCCGCCGTCGTCCCTTTGCGTGCGGTGGTCCGCGCACGCGGTGACGGGCTCACCGTGCCGCCCCGCGGAGCAGCCGGACGTAGGCGAGCCCGAAGACCATGCCGATCAGGACCAGCACCGAGGCGATTGCGGTGCCGTAGCCGATGTCGCCGAACTTGAACGCCTCCTGGTAGGCGAGCACCGGCAGGGTGGTGCTCGCCCCGGCCGGGCCGCCTGCGGTCATGACCCAGACGAGGGTGAACACGGCAAGCGTCTGCAGGGTGATGAGCATGAGATTGCTCGCGATGCTGTTGCGGATCATCGGCAAGGTGATCAGCCGCAGCCGCTGCCACCCGCCGGCGCCGTCCATCAGCGCCGCTTCCTGGATCTCGCCCGGCACTTCGGCGAGCGCCGCGCGGTAGACCAGCATCGAGAAGGCCGTCCCGCGCCAGGTGTTCGCCAGGACGACGGCGGCCATCGGGAACGCGTACAGCCAGTCCGTCCCCTGCGCGCCGGCGACGCCCAGCAGCTGGTTGAGCGTGCCGTCACGGCTGAAGTATGCATAGGCGGCGAAGGCCGCCACGATCTCCGGCAGCACCCAGGCGGCGACGACGGCGGTCCCCACCGTGCGGGCGAGCGCCCGGTTTCCCCGGGCCATCAGAAGGGCAAGGGCCAAACCAAGCGCGTTCTGGCCGACGATGGCGGAGGCCCCCACGAACACGACGGTGAGCCAGAGCGCGAGCGGGAACCCCGGTTCGCTGACCATCCGGGCGTAGTTGTCGAGCCCGAGCCACGACGGCTCGCGGGCCGCCTTGCCGCTCAGGGCCACATCGGTGAAGGAGGCATAGAAGGACCATGCCACCGGCGCCAGCAGGAAGAGGCCGAGGAGGAGGACCGAGGGAAGGACAGGCAGCAGCCGGAACAGGTGCCTGCGGCGCGCACGGGACAGCCTCCCTGGAGTGGCCTCAGGGACGTGCATGGATCACTTCTGGATGACCTTGTCCTCGCCGACGAGCTTCCGGACCGCGGCGTCATAGGCCGCGGCTGCTTCGGCCGGGCCCTGTTTGCCGGTGATCACGGCTTCGGTGGCTTCCTGCACGGCGCTGGAAATGCGCGGGTAGTCCGCCGTCGCCGGACGGAAGTGCGTGACCTCCACCAGTTCGGAGACGTCCTTTACGAAGGGGTTGGCGGCCTGGTAGGCGGGGTCCGCGGCGACGTCGCTGCGCACCGCGATCTGGGAGTTGTCGACGTCGTACGCCAGGGCGTTCTTGCGGTTCAGGGCCGTGGACAGGAACTTGAAGGCGAGGTCCGGGTTCTTCGTCTTCGCGCCGACGGCCAGGGTCCAGCCGCCGGACATGCTCACCCCGCCGGGCGCCTGCCCGTGCTGGGTGGGGAACATTGCCACGCCCATGTCCTTGGCGTAGCCGGGCCATTCGTAGGCGCCGCCCTTCTGCCAGAACGACGGCGTGTAGGAGCCTTCCACGGTGGCGCCCATTTTGCCCTTGGGCAGCCATTCGCCGAAGACCTTCTTCCAGACGTTCGCGTCCAGTGCCTCGGCCGGGGTGACGGCGAGTTTCTCGTCGTACAGGGTCTTCAGGAACCGCAGGGAATCGGTGAAGCCGCGGGACCCGACCACCCACTTCTTTTCCTGCTCGTCGTAGAGCGTGCTGCCCGTGCCGTACAGGAGCTGGTAGAAGCCCTGCATCACGGTGCCTTCACCCGTGGCTTTGCCCGCGTACATGTTGAACGGCACCACCGAGGGATCGGCGGCCTTCATCTTCCGGGCCGCCGCGAGGATGTCGTCCCAGGTCTTCGGTTGCCAGGGCACGGCGATGCCGGCCTTCTGCAGCACGGTCTTGTTGTACCAGATGGCCCGGGTGTCGGTGCCCAGCGGAACGGCGTAGATGCCGCCGTCGTCGGCGCGCCCGGCCGCCTTCGCTGCTTCGGTGAAGTTTGCCCAGTCCGGCCAGGAGGCCAGGTGCTCGTCCAGTTTCAGCAGGTATCCGGCGTCGACGTCGGAGCGGACCTTGAAGGTGTCCTCGTAGAATACGTCGGGCGCCGTTCCGGCGGAACGGTGGGACAGGGCGAGCTTGGTCCCGTAGTCGTCATCGTTGGCCTGGATGGGCTGCAGCTCGACGGTGACGCCGCTGTTGGCGGCCTCGAACTCGGCCTTGGCCGCGGTCAGGACATCGTCCAGGGCGGTGAAGGAATCGGTCTTCTGGTAGGCCACCTTCAGCGTCTTGGCTTCCGTGCCCTGCGGCGCGGCGGGTGAGCAGGCAGGCAGGAGCAGCAGGGCGGCGGCCGCCAGCAGGCCGGTCAGGGCCCGGGTGGTTGCTGCCCGTTTAGGCTGGGCTTGTCCGGGCTGGGCTTGTCTGGGCATGGCGCTCCGATCTTCATGCGGCTGCAGCCCCCACACTCCAGTCGGCCCAGCCATTTTCCGGTATTCAACAAGTCATGCGCCGTCCGGCGCAGCGGGCGGTTGTCAGCCTTCCAGCAGGAGGCGCTGCGCCCGGGGCGCCAGCGTGTGTTCCAGCACGAGGCATGCCGCGCCGATGGCACCCACGTCCTCGCCCACGCCGGTTCCCACGACCTCGATTCCATGGATGCTGTTGGCCGCGCTGTTGGATGCGAGCAGCGGCGGCACCAGGTCCAAGTAGCGGGAGGCCAGGCGGCCCCAGAACGGCCCGCCGAAGACCACGCGCTCCACGTCCAGCGTGTTCGTCACGACGGCGACCGCGCGGGACACGAGCACCGCCGACCTGTCGATAATGGCCAGGGCACGCTCGTCCCCGGCGTCGGCGGCGTCGCACAGCCGGGCGAAGCTCTCCTGCACTTCCGGCCCGTCGCTGCCTTGGCGGCCGCCGTCGATCACGCCTTGCTCCTCGGCGGCGGACACCAGGACCTGCGGGATCGCCGACGACTTAACGCAGCCGTTGAGACCGCAATCGCAGGCGGGGCCGCCCGGGTCCACGATGATGTGGCCGATTTCGCCGGCATTGCCCGAGGTCCCCCGGACCACCTCGTCGTTCATGACGATCCCGCAGCCGATGCCGGTGCCCATGTACATGAAAATGAAGCTGCCGGTCCCGCTGGCACCTCCGGCCCAGGTCTCGGCGACGGCGGCGCTGGTGACATCCTTGTCCACCAGGGTTTCCAGGCCGGTGGCCTCGGCGAGCGCGTCGCGCAGGTGCACCCGGTGCCAGCCGCTAAGCAGCGGCGGGTCGACGACCGCCCCTTCGTCAAGGTCGATCGGACCGGGAGCGGCGACCCCGAGTCCTGCGATCCTGCCGGCGTCCACCCCGGATTCCCTGATGAGGGACTTGATCTCGTCGGCGATGGCGGCGATGACCACCGGCGGCGGGCCCGCCGGAGTGGCGATCCGTGAATGCTTCACCACGTCGCCCACCAGGTCGAGCACCACGAAGGTGATGACGGCCGGGTCCAGGTGCACGCCGACCGCGTACATGCCGTCCGGGTTAAGCCGCAGGATGGTGCGGGGCTTTCCCGGCCCGCTGCCTTCCTTGCCGGCTTCGACAATCAGGTTCTGGTCCAGCAGCCGGCGCGAGATGTTCGAGATTGTCTGCGGGGACAGGCCGACGATCTGGGCAAGTTCCACCCGGCTGAGCCCGCCGGTGGAACGACGGATCGCATCCAGAATGACCGTGAGGTTGAAATCACCCATACGTGGCAGATTCGTTCCGCGCCTCGGGGTGGGCTGGCGGATCTCAGTCAAGGATTCCCCTAAACTCATTCGGATGCGGTACTTGCATCTGCATCGTACGTCACGCACGCTCCCGCCGGTATGTTCACACGCGGGTCCCTGCGAAGCCGCCGGGGGCGGGGCAGTGCGCACGCCATGGCACTGATGCCGGCGGCCGACGTCGATATCACCGAAGACCTCGTCCGGCGCCTTCTCGCCGCCCAGGCACCCGCCCTCGCCGCCGAACCGCTGGAGCTCGCCGCGAACGGCTGGGACAACGCCGTCTACCGCCTGGGCAGCACCCGCGCGGTGCGGCTCCCGCGCAGGGAGGCCGCGGCGGAACTGGTACTGCGGGAACAGCGCTGGCTTCCAGGGTATGCACGCCGCTCCCCTGTGCCTGTCCCTGCTCCCGTGTACGCCGGCCGGCCGGACGCCGGATACCCCTGGCACTGGAGCGTCATCCCCTGGCTCGAGGGCACCTCCGCAACGCAGGTGTCCCCGGAGAAGCGGACCCCTGCCGCCGAGCAGCTGGCCGCCTTCCTCACGGCCATCCATGTACCGGCCCCGGCGGCTGCGCCGGTCAATCCGGTGCGCGGCGTACCCCTGGCTTCCCGCTCGGCGGCAGTGCTGGAACGGCTGGAGGACACGCACGGCTACCCGGAGGCTGCCCGGCTCCGGAGCCTGTGGGCAGCGGCGTTGGAGGCGCCGCCGCATTCCGGGCCCGCAGTGTGGTTCCACGGCGACCTGCATCCGGCGAACGTGCTGCTGCGGGATTCCCCGGACGGGCCCGCCGCGCTGGCGGCGGTGATCGATTTCGGCGACCTCGGCGCCGGGGATCCCGCCGTCGACCTCGCCGTCGCCTGGTTGATGTTCGACGGCGCCGGGCGGCGGCGTCTCATGGCGGCGTACAGTGCCGCCGGGTCAGGGCAACGGGGCGGTTGGGAGCGGGGCGGTTGGGAGCGGGCCAGGGGCTGGGCGCTGGTCCTCGCCACGGCGATGCTCAGCAATTCCGATGACAATCCCGTGATGCTGGAAACCGGCCGCTTTGCCGTGCGGCAGTTGCTCAGGCCTTGACGCTGCGGGTCACGGTGAACTTCGGGTTCCTGCCGATTTCCGTGGTGGACCCAATCAGCCGCTCCAGGGCGGGACGGTACTGGAGGTGGCTGTTGTAGACCGTCCACAGCTCACCGCCGGCCGCCAGGACCCGGGAAGCGGCCTCGAACATCTTGAAGGCGGCCCCGGCATGGACGCTTGCCCCGAGATGGAAGGGCGGGTTGAGCAGGATGAGGTCCGCACTGCCCGCCTCTAAGCCCGACATGGCGTCGTCATGCACCACCGTGATGCGGTCCGCCAAACCGTTGGCCGCGGCGGTGGCTTCGGTCGAGGCAACGGCCGCCGCGGACTGGTCCGTTGCGGTGACCCGGGCGGCGGGATGGCTGCGCGCGTACATCGCGGCGAGGATCCCGGTGCCGCAGCCGAGGTCGACGGCGTGCGCGGCATCGGGCATCCGGTCCAGGAAGGACAGCAGGAACCGGGTCCCGATGTCCAGCTTCCCGCCGGAGAAGGCGGCACCGTGGGAGGCCACGGTGATGCCGAGCTCTGGCACCTGCTCCAGGACGGGAAAGGGCGGGGCGGCGGCCGGCCGCTTCGGGCCGCGGGCCACGAGCACCCGCGACTTCCGCCGGGCGAGCTGTGGCTGGACGCTGTCGAAGTAGCGTTCCAGGACGGCGTTCATTCCGAGGGACATGTGCTTGACCCTGCCGCCCGCCAGCAGGACCGCATCCCCGGGCGCGTGCCGGGCGACGGCGTCGGCGATCTCCTCCAGTTCCGCGAGCGAACGCGGCAGCTGCAGCAGGACCAGCCCCGCGCCGTCGAACAGCTCCGGACCGAACAGCCCGGGACCGGGCGGGACGGATTCGAACCGCGCCTCGAGGCCGGCCGCGGCGGCGTTGCGCTGCAAGGCGCTGCGGCCGGAGTGGAGATCCTGGGAAACCCGGATTCCGCCTGGGTCGAGGACGGCGAGCGCGCCCAGGGTCAAGGCGCCGTACCGGTCCCCGAGGACGGTGACCCGCATCCCGGCGCGGGCGTGCTCCGCCGCGGTTTCCAGGAGCAGCCTGTCGCTGGCGTCATGGGCGAAGAGATTCGGCGCCTCGACGTCCGGGAACCTTCTGAGCCCGGCGAACACGCGGTCCAGCTCCATGTCCTGCATCAGGCCGTCCACCTTCCCTCGGAGACAGAAAAACACCCCGTCCGGTTGGACGGGGTGTTTTGTCGGAGTGGAGCTGAGGGGACTCGAACCCCTGACCCCCTGCATGCCATGCAGGTGCGCTACCAGCTGCGCCACAGCCCCGGAAATCACCCGGCAGGGATTCTTTCGTTCCCGCCGAAGCAACTCGTCAATACTAAACCACAACCGTGTGAGATAGGAAATCGACCACCGGAAAGGCGTCGCGGCGGTGCGCGGGACGGTGACGCAGATAAGGTGCGGTCGACGAATCGGCCGCACCTCCCCCCATTTCTGCTCTCAAGCCTGACGCGCAACCGCCACTGGCCTGACTTCCAGTGTAGGTTCATAATCGTAGTTAAACAAACCATGCAACCGGTTTTGGCCATCTTCCGCCGCTCGGGCGGATCATGACCGGAACATCCCCGCGGCGGCCACTCCGCCGGGCACCAGGCCGCCGATCCGCCACAGCCGCTCGGAAGGATAGAAATGATCCACCGTGACCAGGTCGATCTGGTGCCTGCTGAACCCGGCATCCAGCAGGGCCTGCCATGCTTCGGGGACGTCACCCAGAAGACGCGGCAGCGGGCGGCCGGCGGCACGGCAGAGCGATTCCACCAGTTCGGAGACCGGCACGGGGTCCGGGTAGGCGGCATAGAAGGCCTGCCCGGGCTGCGCTTGCGCGAGCGCCAGCCCGGCGACCAGCGCCCCCAGGCTTCCGGCGTCGATGATCGACAGACGGGCGGTCCCGTCGCCGGGCCATCCGCCGGCTGCGTCGATGATGCGCAGCAGCCCAGGCGCCAGCCAGCGGTCGCCGTCGCCGAACACCAGGTTGGGGCGCACCACCTCGCCGCCGTAGTCCAGGACCATTCGCTCGGCCGCGGCACGGGCCGCACTGGCCGCCGATGCCGGCCGCAGCGGATGGGCGCCGCCGCCGCGGTGCGGGCCCATGCCGTGGACGCTGGCCGTGCCGAGGTAGATCAGGCGGGGATTTCCGGACTGCCGGCATTGCTCGACGACGTTGCGGGTGCCGTCCTCATTGACTTCCCGAGCCAGCACAGGATCGGAGCCCACATAGGAAACAGCATGGACCACCGTACTCAGGCCCGGGGCACGCAGGACGGGCAGGAGCGTCCCCGGAACCCTGATGTCCCGGGCGGCGATGTGGTCAATGGTGCCGTGCCCGACAAGGCCGTGCTGCAGGGTATTGTCCGCCACAGTGCTGGTAGCGTTATGTCCCTGCGGCCCGGCGGGGCCATCGGCATTCCGAAGACCGGGTTTCCGGGAGAGCGCGGCCACCCGGGCTTTCCCGTCCAGCGACGCGGCGATGCGGCGGCCGATGAACCCCGACGAGCCCAGCACTACGACTCCGGGGAGTGCGTCAACGCCAGTTGTCATGTTGCCCGGACTCCGGCTATCGATGGAATCATGAACCCAAGTATCCCGGACGGGGAACCGGAGAGGTCCTGACGCAGACTATGCAGCAACGAGCCAAAGCCACCCGAACGGCCGTCATCGAGGGAGCCGCTTCCATCTTCGAGGAAGTCGGCTACGGAAATGCGAGCCTCAGTGATGTCACCAAACGCGCCAACGTCACCAAAGGCGCACTCTATTTCCACTTCAAGTCCAAGGAAGACCTCGCCCTGGCGGTCATCGCCGAACAGCACAACATCGTGCGGATCGCCGGCGAGAAGATCGCGGCCGCGGGGCTTCCGGCGCTGGAAACCATGGTCACCATGTGCAAGACCTTCGGGCAGCAGCTCCTCGACGAGCCGGTGGTGCGCGCCGGCATCCGCCTGACCTTCGAAGCCTCGGCTTTCAACGGAGACGTCAAGGGCCCCTACCAGGACTGGATGGCCACCATGGAGTTCCTGACGCAGCAGGCCCAGCGTGAAGGGGACATCCGCGAAGACCTCAACGCCAGCGACTTCGCCCATTACCTGGTGGCCTCGTTCACGGGAAGCCAGATGGTCTCCAACGTCATGACCGGGCGGCAGGATGTGCTGAAGCGGATCGATGACATGTGGGACTTCATGATGCCCGCCATCGTTCCCCGGCAGCACCAGGACCAGCGGAGCTGAAGTCCCTCTCGAAAGTCCCGGCCCGAACCCCGGCGCCGGCCGGCTCAGTTCCAGACGGCCGCCTGCAGGATCATCAGGACATCCTCGCCGCTGAGCACCCTGACCTCCAAGGGGTTTCGGCGTGCTTTTCCGGCTGTTTCCGGCGCTGCTTCGCGGTCCCTCGGGCCGGGCAGGGTGACAGCAAGCTCAATCGGGTCGGCGAGCTCGGCGATCTTCACGAACTCCGCTTCGAAGCGGGAGAAATCCGCGGCCGGGCGGCCAGTGGCGGCCCGTACGGCCTGCCTGGCGGCTTCGATCAGGAGCATCCCCGGCACATGGTCCAGGGGATGGTCGAAGAAGATCGGATGGCTCGTGTCCACGCGCAGCGGCCAGACGGAGGGCCGGACTTCCTCCCCCAGCATGACGTTCCGGGGGGTGGAATGGCCTACCACCGAAGGGTCAAGCGGCGTTCCCACCCGCGGCGGCTCTCCAATCACGGCCGAGCGGCGGAAACGCTCGTAGCCGGCCGGGGTCACGATCCGGGCACCGGCACTGCCCGAGCCGATGTTCTCGCCGTCCACGGCGAATCGCGCTTCCACGCTAAGCGCCGCAGGACTGCTCCCGCTGAATTTCACATCACGGAGTTCCAGGTCCATCGAGAGCTGCGTGGGGGTCAAGGGGTCCAGCCTGACTTCTTCCATGGACACGCCGAGCCTGGGCATCAGGAACTTGTGGTCCATGGGGACGCCGCTGCTGTGGGCCAGCAGGATCACCGACTGCCGGAGCGTCTCGGCCATCAGTGCCGAGTCCGGCAGTCCGTCTCCGGATCCGTAGAAGACATGCCAGCGCGGCCATTGCGCCCCGGCCGCGAAATGTTCCGGCCCGGTCTGGACGAAATCCGTGAGGAAGACTTCCGAAAGGGAAAGTTTATGGACCAGGGCACGCCGCACGGAGGATTCGAACAGCGCTTCGGCATACCCCGGGCCGTTGCCCGCATTCTGCTCATCCAACTCGATATGCCCCATATTCTCGACTCGCAATGCCCCAAGAATTCTATCGGTTTCCCCACTCTTTCAAACAAGTGGCTTGCGCTTGCCCCCAACCATGCCAAGACAAAGGCGGGAACGGAACCCTCCTCCCGGCAACCCTGCGGCAATTGACGTATTCGAACATATATTCGAATATTGAAGTATGCCAGCAGCACTGCCCGATCTTCCTCCCGGCCCCTTGCGCTCTTCGCCGGGCGAGGACCTGCAGGCCAAAATCCACCTCATGCAAGGCAGGCGCACCCGGGAGCATTCCTTCCCGGTGCTTCCCGTACTCAAGGGAGTCCTGCCGGGAGGTCTCCGGCCGGGAGCCGTGTACTCGCTGCAGGGTTCCATGTCCCTGGCCATGGCCCTGCTGGCCGGCCCGTCACAGCAGGGCGCCTGGTGCGGAGTCGTGGGGCTTCCCGACTTCGGGATCGAAGCGGCCGCAGGGTTCGGCATCGCGCTGGAACGGCTGGTCCTGGTCCCCGATCCCGGCGAGCGCTGGATGCAGGCGCTCGCCGCCTTGGCCGATGTCCTGCCGGTAGTCCTTTCCCGCGCCCCGGCCCGGACCGCCCCTGCAGAAGCCGCCCGCCTGGGGGCCCGGCTCCGCGAGCGCGGCTCCGTTCTGCTCGTGGCAGGGCACTGGCCGCAAAGCGAGGCAATCCTGCGGGTCAGCAGCCACGAATGGGAAGGCCTGGGCAAGGGGCACGGACACCTTGCCCGCCAGGAGCTCCTGCTCGAAGTGGCCTTGCGGGGTGCTTCCCGGTCCGCCGTCGTGGACCTTTCCGGCACCATCCCGGAAGACGCCTCCGCGTACCGGATAGGGGCCTGAGCACATGCCTGGCCGAACGGCCTCCAGGGTGATGGTGGCCTGGTTCCCGGACTGGCCTCTGGTGGCGGCCCGCCTGGCGGATGAGCTTCCGGCCGGTGTCCCCGCGGCAGTCATTTCCCAGGGCAGGGTGGCGGCCTGTTCGGCGGAGGCCCGCGCGGAGGGGGTGGTCCGGGGCCTGCGGCTCCGGGAAGCCCAGACCCGGTGCACCTCCCTGGCGGTGTGCCCGGCGGACCCGTTGCGGGATGCCCGGGAATTCGAACCCGTCCTCGCCTCGCTTGAAGAGCGGAGCCCGGGGGTGGAGGTGCTGCGTCCCGGCCTGTGCGCCACCCGGGTCCGTGGCGCGGCCCGGTATTACGGCAGCGAGGAGTCAGCGGCCGGCGCCGTGCTCGACGCCGCCGATTCCCTGGGCATTGAGGCCCGGGTAGGGATTGCCGATTCCGTCTTTGCCGCCGTGCAGGCGGCCCGGAGCACCACCGAAAGCGTCGCCCTCCTGGTGCTGCCGCCGTCCACATCACGGGACTTCTTGGCCCCGTTCCCGGTGGAGGCACTGGAGCAGCCGAAACTGGCCTCCTTGTTGAAACGGCTCGGCATCCACACCCTCGGGGATTTCACCCGGCTCCCCCTGTCCGATGTCCGTGCCCGTTTCGGCGACGCCGGCGCCCTGGCCCATGCCATGGCCGGCGGCGAAGACCCCAAAACGGTGGTGCCCCGGGTCCCGCCGCGGAAACTGGACCGGCAGGTGGATTTCGAACCCGGGCTGGACCGCATCGACCAAATTGCCTTCCAACTGCGGGCCCCCGCCGGGGAGTTCATTGCGGCGCTGCAGGACGCGGGACTGGTGTGCACCGAACTCAAAGTCGCCCTCCTGGACGATTCCGGCGCCCGGTCGGAGCGGCTATGGGGCCATCCGCGCCATTTCACGGCGAACGACGTCGTCGACCGCGTCCGCTGGCAGCTTCAGCCCCGCTCGGCTGACCCGTCCGGCGGCTTCGGCGCGGGCGGCATCACGTCGGCGATCATCCGGGTGGAGCTGATCCCCGGGCGGGTGGAATCCATTACCGGCCACGGCCAGGCCCTGTTCGGCGAAGGCGCCGAGGAAAAGATCCATCACGGCCTGAGCCGGCTCCAGAGCATGCTGGGGCAGGAAGCCGTGCTGGTTCCGGCCGTCTCCGGCGGCAGGGTCCTGAACGAACGGCGGCTGCTCACCCCGTGGGGCGACCCCGTTCCGCGGGAGGCTGCCGTCCAGGCGGCCAGGCCCTGGCCCGGGAGCATTCCGGATCCGCAGCCTGCCACGGTCTTCGCCTCCCCCGTTCCGGTCCTGCTGCTGGACGCCGACGGCGAAACAGTCCGCACGGACCAGCGCGGCACCCTGGTAGCCCCGCCGGCCTGGTTCTGTCCGGACGCCGGCAACGAAAGCAACGCGCCGCGCCGGCCGGTGGCCGAATGGACCGGCCCGTGGCCGCTGCGGCAGCGCTGGTGGGACGAGGGCCGCCGTCGTCATGCTGAACGTTTCCAGATCGTCGACGGCGACGGCGACGCCTGGCTCCTGCTCCTGACCGGGGACCGCTGGTGGGCCGAGGCCCGCTACGACTGACGGCTCCGCTCCCCCACGACCCCTGCAACACCAAGCACCGAAAGACCGACATGGGCTGGCACAATTCACCCCTCACCTGGGCACAGTTCGAAGGCACCCTCTCCGGCAGGCTTCCCGCAGGAGACCAGGGGCGCAAAGGCGACGGCGGGGACAGCCCCGCCTGGTCCCGCAAACGCGGCCCCTACCGTCCGCTGCCCGCCCGGGCGCTTCACCCGGAGCCGGGAACCGTTCCGTACGCGGAACTGCATGCCCACTCGCACTACAGTTTCCTCGATGGCGCCTCCTCGCCGGAGGAACTGGTGGAGGAAGCCGTACGGTTGGGCCTGCACGCTCTCGCACTCAGCGACCACGACGGGTTCTACGGGATCGTGCGGATGGCCGAGGCCGCGGAGGCCTACCAGCTGAAAACCGTGTTCGGCAGCGAACTCTCCCTCGCCTTGAGCAAACCCCAGCACGGCGAACCCGATCCCGAAGGCGACCACCTGCTGGTCCTTGCCCGGAAGGAGGAGGGCTACCACCGGCTGGCCTCCGCACTGACGGCGGCCCACCTGGCTCCCGGGGCGGAAAAAGGCAGGCCGGTCTACAGCCTCGACTCCCTGGCCGAAACGCTCAGCGGTCACTGCCTGGTCCTGACAGGCTGCCGCAAGGGATCCGTGCGCCGGGCCCTGGTGGACGGGGGTGAGCCGGCCGCGGCCCGGGCGCTCGATGTCCTGCTGGAGCGTTTCGGGCGAGGGAACGTGGCGGTGGAGCTTTTCGACCACGGCAACCCGCTGGACACGGACCACAACGATGCCCTTGCCAGGATCGCGGAGCGTGCCGGGGTTCCCCTGATCGCCAGCAACGCCGTGCATTACGCGGCCCCTGAGCAGTATCCCGTGGCCACGGCGCTCGCCGCGGTCCGGGCCCGGCGGAGCCTGGACGAACTGGATGCCTGGCTTCCGGCCAGTTCCGGCGCGCACTTGCGCAGCGGGGCGGAGATGGCCGCACGCTTCGCCCGCTACCCCGGCGCCGTGGAGCGCACCGTGGAACTGGCCGACGACCTTGCCTTCCAGCTGCGGGCCGCCCGGCCGAAACTTCCGAAACTCGATGTCCCCCGGGGCCACACCCCCATCTCCTGGCTCCGGGAACTCGTCAGGCAGGGGGTCGCTGCGAAGTATCCGGGCGCCGGGGAGGATGTCCACTCCCGGATCGAACAGGAACTCGCCGTGATCGAGGCGAAGGACTTTCCCGGCTACTTCCTGATCGTCCACGACATCGTCCAGTTTGCCCGTTCCCGCGGCATCCTCTGCCAGGGCCGCGGTTCGGCGGCGAATTCCGCCGTCTGCTTCGCCCTGGGGATCACCGCCGTCGACAGCATCTTCTACAAGCTGCCGTTCGAACGGTTCCTCTCAAGCCTCCGGGAGGAGGAACCGGACATCGACGTCGACTTTGATTCCGACCGCCGGGAGGAAGTCATCCAGTACGTCTACGGCAAGTATGGGAGGTTCAACGCGGCACAGGTGGCGAACGTCATCAGCTACCGGCCTAAGAACGCCGTGCGGGACATGGCCAAGGCCCTGGGCTACAGCCAGGGCCAGCAGGATGCCTGGTCCAAACGGATCGACCGCTGGAACGGCGTCGAGGAAGGCAAGGAGGACGGCATTCCGGGTCCCGTCCTGGAACTGGCCGAGCGGATCATGGGCTTCCCCCGCCACCTGGGCATCCATTCGGGCGGGATGGTCCTGACGGAGCGGCCGGTGGGCGAGGTAGTGCCCATTGAACATGCCCGGATGGAGGACCGCACGGTGCTGCAGTGGGACAAGGACGACTGCGAATGGATGGGCCTGGTCAAGTTCGACCTCCTGGGCCTGGGAATGCTCGCTGCCCTGCAGTACTGTTTCGACCTGATCCGGGACAACTTCGGGGAGCACTGGGAAATCGGAACCATCCCCAAGGAAGAACCAGGGGTGTACGACATGCTCTGCCGCGCCGATTCGATCGGAGTGTTCCAGGTGGAGTCCCGGGCCCAGATCAGCACCCTGCCCCGGTTGAAGCCACGGAGGTACTACGACCTCGTGGTGGAGATTGCCCTGATCCGCCCCGGCCCCGTGCAGGGCGGCGCCGTGCATCCCTACATCCGCCGCCGCTCCGGGGAAGAGGACGTCACCTACCTCCACCCGCTGCTGGAACCCGTGCTGGAGCGGACCCTCGGTGTCCCCTTGTTCCAGGAACAGCTGATGCAGATGGCCGTCGCCGTGGGCGGCTGCACCGCCGAAGACGCCGATTTGCTGCGCCGGGCGATGGGGTCCAAGCGCGGGGTGGAGAGGATTGAGTCACTCAAAGCCAAGCTGTACGACGGAATGGCCGCCAACGGAATCAGCCCGGACGACGCCGACCAGATCTACGCCAAGATCGAGGCCTTCGCGAACTTCGGCTTCGCGGAATCGCACTCGCTCAGTTTCGCGGTGCTGGTCTATGCGAGCTCCTGGTTGAAGCTGCACTACCCGGGGGCGTTCCTCGCGGCACTGCTCCGGGCCCAGCCCATGGGTTTCTACTCCCCGCAGAGCCTGGTGGCCGACGCCCGGCGGCACGGCGTCACGGTGCTCCGGCCGGACATCCTCCACTCCCGGGCCGAAGCGACGCTCGAACCGGTGGAGCAAGAGTACGACGGCGGCCCGGAAGCGGGTGCGCCGGCCGCCTCCCGCCCCGGCGGGATGGACTCCTGCCTGCTCCCCGAACAGCCCGAGCCCGGACCGTTCCGTCCCGAACTGCCGAAAGAAGACCACCTGCACCGCAGGGACGCTTCCCATGCGGTGCGCCTCGGCCTGGACGGAGTGACGAACATCGGAACCGAAGTAGCAAAACGGATCGTTGCAGAACGGGAGGAGAACGGCCCCTACCGGGACATGGCGGACCTTTCCCGCCGGGCGGATCTTGGCTCCGAACAACTGGAAGCGCTAGCCTCCTCCGGGGCCCTCGATTCCCTGGGGCTGAGCCGCCGCGAAGCGCTGTGGCAGGCGGGCAGCGCGGCTTTGGAGCGGCAGGGGCAATTGCCGGGAACGCAGGTGCCCGTCCAGTTGCCGCTGTTGCCGGAACTCTCGCCCCAGGAGAGCGTCATCCAGGATCTCTGGTCCACCGGGGTCAGCACGGACGACCATCCGATGCGGCACGTGCGCGACATCCTGGAAAAGCGCGGGGTGCTGCGGATCGACGGACTGGCGGACATTGCCTCCGGTACCCGGATTAAGGCCGCCGGGCTGGTCACGCACCGGCAGCGGCCCCAGACAGCGCAGGGCATCACCTTCGTCAACCTCGAAGACGAAAGCGGGATCCTCAACGTGATCTGCAGTGTCGGTCTCTGGAAACGGCACCGCCGGGTGGCCCGGGAGGCGGTGGCCCTGGTGGTGCGCGGATTCCTGGAGCGCTCGCCGGACGGCGTCACCAACCTGGTGGCGGACAGGCTGGAAGCCCTTGGCCTGCCGGCCGCTCCGAAGTCGCGGGATTTCAGATAGCCGCTGCGGACCGCGAAGAGCAAGTCACGAAATGTGACGAAAAACACCTTTGCCCTCTGATATATCAATCATATACTAGACCGGATCCGTCGCAGGATCGCTCTCCAACTCGACGAGGAGTGAAACAACATGCAGAAACTCGCGAACCGGCTCGAACGCCTGGGCACCGAAACCGCCTTCAGCGTGGCGCAGGCCGCCGCATCCTGGAAGGCGCAGGGGAACCTGGTGTACCCCTTCCATCTGGGCGATATCAATATCCCCACCGCCGCGAACATCGTGGAAGCGATGAACAAGGCGATCGCCGACGGCTACACGGGCTACTGCCCCGGACCCGGCATCCCCCAGCTGCGCGAGGCCCTCGCCGAGGACCTCGGATCGCGGCGCGGCGTCACCTTTTCCCCGGACAACGTGGTGGTCATGACCGGCGGCAAGCCTGTCATCACGAAGTTCCTGCAGGCGGTCATGAACCCGGGCCAGGAAGTGCTCTACCCCAACCCGGGCTTCCCGATCTACGAATCGCAGATCGAGTACCTGGGCGGCACCGCCGTGCCCTACCGCTACGTGCCCACCAGCACCGGCTTCGCGATCGACCTGGACCAGATCCGTGCCTCGATCACCCCGAACACCACCGCGATCATCTACAACGACCTGCAGAACCCGATCTCGGCCGAATCGACCGCCGCCGAGCGCGAGGCCATCGCGCAGATCGCGATCGAACACGACCTCTGGGTCCTCTCCGACGAGGCCTACTTCGAGACCCGCTACGAAGGCGTCTCCAGCTCGATCGTGTCCCTGCCGGGCATGGCCGAACGCACGGTCATCCTCTACACCTTCAGCAAGAAGTTCGCGATGACCGGTTCGCGCCTGGGCTGTGCCGTCGCTCCGCTGGAGATCGCCCAGGTGCTGAGCAAGCTCAACACCAACGATGAGTCTTGCACCACGCACTACGTGCAGTGGGCCGGCATCGAAGCGCTCCGCGGCCCCCAGGATTCCGTGCAGCAGATGCTCGACATCCTGCAGAAGCGCCGCGACACCGCCTGCGAACTCGTCAACTCCATCCCGGGCATGAGCGTCGCGGTGCCGCAGTCCACGTTCTACCTGTTCCCCGACGTCACCGGGGCCATGGAACGCCTGGGCTACACGGCGGTCGGCGACTTCGCCACCGCGGCCCTGCACAACACCGGGGTGTCCTTCTGTACCCGCGAACACTTCGGCCGCCGCCTGCCCGGCGAGGAGCGCCAGTACATCCGCCTGGCCTACTCCGGCATCGAAGCGGACGCCATCCGCGACGGCCTGGGCCGCCTGCGCGATTGGATCGAAGCATGAGCCGCGTCGTTGTCACCGGGCGGATCCCGGAAGCCGCCCTCGACAGGCTCCGCGCCGAACACGACGTCGACGCCTGGACCGGCACCGAGTCCATCAGCCGCGAGGAACTCCTCGCCCGCGTGGCCGGGGCCGAGGCGATCGTCAGCCTGCTCACCGAACGCATCGATGATGAACTGCTCGACGCCGCCGGGCCGCAGCTCAAGGTCGTCTCCAACGTCGCCGTGGGCTACGACAACATCGATGTCCCGGCCTGCACCGGGCGCGGGATCACCGCCACCAACACCCCCGGCGTGCTGACCGAGGCCACCGCCGACATCGCGTTCGGGCTCATCCTAATGGCCACCCGCCGCCTCGGCGAGGGCGAACGGCTCATCCGCGCCGGCCAGTCCTGGAAATGGGGCATGTTCTTCCTGCTCGGCTCCAGCCTGCAGGGCAAGACCCTCGGCGTCGTGGGCATGGGCGGCATCGGCCAGGCCACCGCACGCCGGGCCAAGGCCTTCGGCATGGAGATCGTCTACCAGTCCCGCAGCGAGATCGACCCCGCCATCGCCGCCGAGCTCGGCGCCCGCCGGGTCGAACTGGACGAACTGCTGGCCGTGTCCGACGTCGTGTCCCTGCACTGCCCCTACGGACCCGCCACGCACCACCTGATCGGTCCCGAAGAGCTCGCAGCGATGAAGGACACCGCCTACCTGGTCAACACCGCCCGCGGACCCATCATCGACGAAGCCGCCCTCGCCACCGCATTGCGCACCGGCGTCATCGCCGGCGCCGGCCTGGACGTCTTCGAAAAGGAACCGCAGGTCTACCCGGAACTGCTCGAGCTGGAGAACGTTGTCCTCGTCCCGCACCTCGGCTCGGCCACGGTCGAGACCCGCACTGCGATGGCCGTCCTCGCCGCCGAGAACACGCTCGCCGTGCTCCGCGGCGAACAGCCACCCACACCGATCGTCAAGTAGCCCACTATGGGCCCCGTCCGGATGGACGGGGCCCATAGTCTTTTAAGTCCCAGCCTTAGGCGGCCGGCGACCGCTCCCGCATTTGGAAGGCTTCCGGCAAAAAGAAGATCCCGCGGATTCTTTCATCCGCGGGATCTTCTTTGTGGATTGTGAGGCGCCCGGTTCGGACGGGATCCACCCGCCCGAACCGGACTTCAGCCGGTCAGGCCTTGATGTAGCCGTTGGGGTTCAGCACGTACTTCTTGGCGGCGCCCTGGTCGAACTCGGCGTAGCCGCGCGGCGCGTCCTCGAGCGAGATCGGGGTGGCGTTGACGGCCTTTGCGATCTGCACCTTGTCGTGCAGGATGGCCATCATCAGCTGCCGGTTGTAGCGCATCACGGGGCACTGGCCGGTGGCGAACGAGAGCGACTTTGCCCAGCCGAGGCCGAGGCGAAGGGACAGCGAGCCGACCTGCGCGGCTTCGTCGATGCCGCCCGGGTCGCCCGTCACGTACAGCCCGGGAATGCCGATGCCGCCGCCGGCGGCGGTGATGTCCATGAGCGAGTTCAGCACGGTCGCGGGCGCCTCGTGTCCGGCATCCGCTCCGTGTCCGCGGGCTTCGAAGCCGACTGCGTCGACCGCGGAGTCGACCTCGGGGACACCGAGGATCTGCTCGATCTGCAGCTTCGGATCACCCTTCGACACGTCGACGGTCTCACAGCCGAACGAGCGCGCCTGCGCGAGGCGGTCCTCGTTGAGGTCGCCAACGATCACGGCCGCCGCGCCAAGCAGCTGCGCGCCGACGGCAGCGGCGATACCGACGGGACCGGCGCCTGCGATGTACACCGTCGAGCCCGGACCGACCCCGGCCGTCACCGCGCCGTGGAACCCGGTGGGGAAGATATCCGACAGCATTGTCAGATCGAGGATCTTCTCCAGCGCCTGGTCACGGTCCGGGAACTTCAGCAGGTTCCAGTCCGCGTAGGGGACGAGTACGTACTCGGCCTGCCCGCCGACCCAGCCGCCCATGTCGACATAACCGTAGGCGCTGCCGGGTCGGTCAGGGTTGACGTTGAGGCAGATTCCGGTCTTGCCTTCCTTGCAGTTGCGGCAGCGTCCGCACGAAATGTTGAACGGCACCGAGACGATGTCGCCCACCTTGATGAACTCGACGTCGGGGCCGACCTCGACCACCTCGCCGGTGATTTCGTGACCGAGCACAAGCCCTTGAGGCGCAGTGGTCCGGCCGCGCACCATGTGCTGGTCCGAGCCGCAGATGTTCGTGCTCACGGTACGCAGAATCGCACCGTGCGGCACCTTGCGCCCGACATTGGCCGGGTTCACCCCGGGTCCATCCTTCAGCTCGAAGGTCGGGTAGTCGGTGTCGATTACCTCGACGACACCGGGCTCCTTGTAGGCGACTGCCTTGTTCCCAGACATCTATGTCCTTCCTGTCATGCGGCGTGTACCACCCACCTGAGTATCCTGTTGCGCGGCAGAGCGCTCAACGCCCCTACCGGGCAGAGGCACCCATTCTTTTGGGTAGGCCCTCCGGTATGGCCACCGGGAGTCCGCTCCCGCAGGTCGCTCCCCCGTTTCGCTCCCCCCGTTTGATCCGGCAACCCGGAAACAAATAGGAGCCCCGTCCCGAAGGACAGGGCTCCTAACCGTTCGCATTTCGCCGGAACCGACGCCCCGGAAAACAAAAGATCCCGCGGATTTCCATCCGCGGGACCTTCTCTTGGTGGAGGTAAGGGTGTGTGATTTCAGGACATCGTTTACACCTGTGGCGGGACATCGTTGACGGGTGATAGTTGACTGCTGTGGCGGGACATCGTTGACGGTCTCGGCATGTCGCGGGACATAGACGACAGCTGGCCTGATGGGCTGGGCCATGTCGAAGAACAAGGTCATCGTCCTGGCCGTACTCGAGGGCGGAATGTCGAAATCCGAGGCTGCCCGCCGTTACGGGGTCAGCCGGCAATGGGTCCACGAACTCCTCAGGCGCCATGCCCAGGCCGGTGACTCAGGACTCGCGCCCCGCTCCAGGCGTCCGCGCACGAGTCCGCACGCCACCCCGGCGCCAACCCGGGACAGGATCCTGG
>NZ_FNEI01000021.1 GCF_900099975.1 Arthrobacter cupressi | reverse complement strand
ACCAGCCGAAAAAACAAAACACCCCCGGTCCGAAGACCGGGGGTGTCAACGATGTCCCGACACATCCGTAAAGGATGTCCCGCTACATCACATTGGTGGAGGTAAGGGGATTCGAACCCCTGACCTTCTGCATGCCATGCAGACGCGCTACCAACTGCGCCATACCCCCGTATTTTCGCTGCCTCACGAGCGAGGAAAAGCTTGGTTTAGCCTTTCCCGCCCTGCCTTGCGGCGAAGCAACTCCAATATCTTAGAACAGCCTTTCCGAAAATTCCAAATCGGGCATATTTTGGCTGTCCTGGCCCGGAAACACGGGCTTCGGGCCTACGCGCCTTCCTGGATGGCGGCCTTGGCGCCGTCCTCGCCGGCGAGTTCCAGGTCCACCACCGGGCAGTCCTTCCAGAGGCGTTCGAGGGCGTAGAACACCCGGTCTTCAGTGTGCTGGACGTGCACCACGATGTCCGCGTAGTCCAGCAGGACCCAGCGGCCTTCAGAGCGGCCTTCACGGCGCACGGGCCGCAGGTCCTTCTTGAGCAGTTCCTCCTCGATGCTGTCGACGATGGCGTTCACCTGGCGCTCGGTGGGCGCCGAAGCGATCAGGAAGACATCGGTGAGGGCGAGGCGTTCGCTCACGTCCAGGGCGATGATGTCCTCGGCGAGCTTGTCCGCTGCCGCGCGGGCGGCGTGGCGGGCCAGGACGATGGATGATTCATGTGCAGTCACGGGACTCCTTGGGTGGTGTTAATCCGGTGCAGGCCAGCGGCCTGCGAACGTTGTGGTGGTCAGCGGGAGGTACCGCTGGCAAAGAACACGATGCCGGCAATGACGGCGGCAACGGCGATGACGGCCAGGCAGAGGATGAGCAGTTGCTGGCGGCGGGCACGGGCAAGCCCGGCGGTGGCGGCGTCGAGCGGTTCCAGTCCGTACGCGGTGCGTGCGGCGACTGGGGCTGCCGGCGAAGTTTCCTCGGAGCCGACGACGGCGTCCCCTGCCGGCCGCTTGCCGGCCGCCTTCGCAGCGGCTTCGGCCCGGGCCAGTACGGCCGCGCGGCCGCGCTTGCTGCGCTGCTTTGCCGCGATTGCCGGCTCCTTGCCCACTTTGGGGCCGGCCGAGGTCACCAAGGGAACGAAGCTGGTAGCCGGCGGCTTCATCATGGGCCGGTCGACACCCGGCACCTTGACGAATTCGAGCGGCGTGACCATGGCCAGGTTGTTCGCTGTTGCCGGCCCGGTCTTGGCCGCCGGGGGCCGCCCGGCCTGTTCGGCAAGCTTCTGCTTGGCCTCGGCGCGTTTGTTGAGGACCGCTTCCCGTTCTGCCTCGGCGATCTGCCTGGCGAGGGCCTGCTGGTCCTCGGCTTCTTCGTCCCCGGCGTTCTGCGCTCCGGCCGCTTCCGGGGCCTCCCCTTCCGCGGGGGCGGCGTCCAAGGAGGCGATGTGTGCGAGCTTATTGGCTTGATTGCGGGCCTGTGCGCTGAGCAGCTCCCGGGCCGCGAGGGCCTGTTCCACGGACATCTCCGCCGGCTGCGCGGAAGTCTCCGCGGCGGGCGCCGAGGGTCCGGCGGTGACCCTGATGGCGCCGTCGGGAGCAGTGCGGTACGGTCCGGCAGGGGCTGGCTTGCCGGGCGCAGGAGCAGCGGCACCCGGGGCCGGCACGTCGGCGGAAGCCGCGGCCGCCGGCGGGACCACCGGGATCATGGAGGTCCCCGGAGCGAGTTCCTCCTGCAGTTGCTGGAGACGAAGCTGCCTGCGGGTCGGCGGGCCGCCCTTGGACAGCTGGCCTTCCTTGTCCGCGAGCTCCTTGATGGCGCGCAGCGCGGCACGGTCCCTGGCCCGGGCCTGGGAGGAGCGTTCGGCGCTGGGCTCGGCGTCCACGGGGGCGTCGGAAACCCGCCGCATGCGCCTGGTATCGGGGCCGGGCGCCTTCCGCGTCTCAGCAGCCGGGGCGTCGGCGGCGAGGGCCTGGGCAGCGGGCCGCGCAGCGTGGCCGTTTGAATTTGCCGCGGCTCCGGACGGCGCCGCCTGTTCCAGGTGCTGTTCCCGGGCTCGACGAAGCTCACGCCGGCTGCGGATGGGGGGCTGTTCCTGGCTCATTCAAAACTCACTCAGTAAGTGCTCGGCGGTCTGTTCCGGTCAATGACGGCGCGGACTCTGGATGCTGCTTTTCCGCGTAGAGGCCGTACTTGGCGATGTACTGCACCACGCCGTCAGGGACGAGGTACCAGACAGGGTTTCCGACTGCCACGCGGGCACGGCAATCGGTCGAGGAAATCGCCATGGCCGGCACTTCGAGCAAGCTGACGTCCTCCCTGCCCATATCGTCAAGCTCGTGGCCGGGCCTGGTGACGCCCACAAAGTGCGCCAGCTTCCAGAGCTCGTCCACGTCCTTCCAAGACAGGATCTGGGCCAGGGCGTCGGCGCCGGTGATGAAGAAGAGGTCGGCGTCCGGGCGCTGGGCGCGCAGGTCCCGCAGGGTGTCAATGGTGAAGGTGGGGCCGGGGCGGTCCACGTCCACGCGGCTGACAGTGAAGTTGGGGTTCGACGCGGTGGCGATCACCGTCATCAGGTACCGGTGCTCGGGCTCGCTGACCGCTTTGCTGGATTTCTGCCAGGGTTGCCCGGTGGGCACGAAGACCACCTCGTCCAGCCTGAACTTGGCGGCGACCTCACTGGCGGCAACCAAGTGGCCGTGATGGATGGGATCGAACGTCCCACCCATCACGCCAAGGCGGATCCTGCGCCCCGTGTCGCCGAAGGGTTTTGCAGCAGAAATCTTAGTGGCCAAACCCTGAGTGCTTGGCCGGGTGCTGGCGGTGCGGGTCCGAGTGTTCGTCAACGGGCTCGTGGCGGTTTCCCAGGTTGGTGTAGGACACGGTCACGAACATCAGGACGCACAGGATCGCGAACATGACGATGCCGAAGACCCACGGCTCGGCCCACAGCGGAGCCAGTTCCTCGTGGCCACCTTCGCCGCCCTGCGCGGCAATGGAAACGGCGATCTGTTGAAACTGCATGTTCTCCCCTACTGGTTCAAAAGGTTTTCGACGGCGGATCCTCCCGCCGCCCGGACTTCTGTTCTATGTTACAGCGTTGGCGTTACGGCGTTGCCCGCCGTTGGCCCCTTGCGGGTGCTCAGGCGCGGACCTGGCCTTCGCCCTGGACGATCCACTTGGTGGTGGTCAGTTCGGTCAGACCCATGGGGCCGCGGGCGTGCAGCTTCTGGGTGGAAATGCCGACCTCGGCGCCCAGGCCGAGTTCCCCGCCGTCGGTGAAACGGGTGGAGGCGTTGACGATCACGGCGGCGGAGTCGATCTCGGCGATGAACTTTTCGGCGTTGGCGAGGTTGTTCGTCAGGATCGCCTCGGTGTGGCCGGTGGTCCACTTGCGGATGTGGCTGACGGCGGCGTCGAGGTCGTCCACCATGGCCACGGCGAGGTCCAGGTCCATGTATTCGGTGGCCCAGTCGTCGTCGTCGGCCGGCACGGTCTCGACGGTCCCGGCAAGGGCCTTGGCAACGCGGGCGTCAACGTGCAAGGTGACGCCTGCGGAGCGCAGCGCGGACGCGACGGCCGGCAGTACCGTGGATCCGGAGTGGACCAGCAGGGTCTCCACCGTGTTGCAGACGCTGGGCCGCTGGGTCTTGGCGTTGAGCAGGATTTCCACGGCCATTTCCTCGCCGGCGGATTCGTCGATGAAAATGTGAACGTTGCCCTCGCCGGTTTCGATCACCGGCACAGAAGAGTTGTTCACGACCGTCTGGATGAGGTCGCGTCCGCCGCGCGGAATAAGGACATCAACCCGTCCACGGGCGCGCATCAGTACGTTGGCGCCGTCACGGCCGAACTGGTCCACCGTCTGGACGGCGTCGGCGGGCAGGCCGACCGACTCCAGGGCTTCGCGCAGGATGGACACGAGGGCGGCGTTGGTGTGGGCAGCGGCAGAACCGCCGCGCAGGATGACGGCGTTGCCGCTCTTCAGGGCCAGCCCGGCGATGTCCACCGTGACGTTGGGCCGGGCTTCATAGATTGCCGCGACGACTCCCATCGGCACGTTGACCTGGCGCAGGCGCAGGCCGTTGGGCAGCGTCTGGCCGCGCACCACGTTGCCCACGGGATCGGGCAGTCCTGCAAGGTTTTCCAGGGCGGCCACGAGGCCCTCGATGCGGGCAGGGTTCAGGGTGAGCCGGTCCAGCAGGGCCTTGGAGGTGCCGTTGGCCCGGCCGGCCTCCACGTCCTTGGCGTTGGCTGCAAGCACCGCGGCCTGGCGTTCAACCAGGGCGTCGGCGATAGCGCGCAGCGCACTGTCCTTCCACGCCCGGTTTGCCTGCGCCATGCGCCGGGCCGCCTTCCGCGAGCGGTCCGCGATGGCATGCACTGCCGCTTCGAGCTCCTGGGGCGCCAACGACTCCGGGGTTTCCGCCGGCGGAACGGCACCGGAAAGGGTTCCGGTGGTTGCGGCGTCGGAAACGGCGTGGGGAGTCAGTGCTTCAGTCATGCTCCAAGTTTAGTGGAGCGTGCCGACGGGACCAGAACGAGGTCGTCAACATGGACAACAACACGGTCATATCCGCTGCCCAGTTCCTTGGCGAGCTCCTTCGTGGAACGGCCGAGCATCCGCGGAAGCTCGTCGGCGGAGTAGTTGACCAGGCCCCGCGCGATCACGGTTCCGTCGCCGGCCACCATTTCCACGGGGTCCCCGGGTTCGAAGTCCCCGGCCACGGAAGAAACACCGGCCGGCAGCAGCGAAGTGTGGCGGTCGCGCACAGCCCGCACGGCGCCGTCGTCGAGCACAAGGCGGCCGCGCACGCTGGCCAGGTGGGCCAGCCACAGCAGCCGGACGGGCTTGCGCGCGCCGTTGACCGCGAACCACGTGCCGACGTCCTCGCCGGCAAGCGCCGCGGCGGCGTTGGCCGTGGAGGTGACGAGGGCATGGATCCCGGAGCCTGCGGCGATACTGGCGGCTTCCACCTTGGTCATCATGCCGCCCGTTCCGACGCCGGCCTTGCCGGCCTTGCCGATGGTCACGCCTTCAAGGTCGGCGGGTCCGGTGACCAGCGGGATGCGCTTGGCACCCTTCGCGGGCGGGCCGTCGTAGAGGGCGTCGACGTCGGACAGCAGCACGAGTGCGTCCGCCCGCACCAAGTGCGCCACCAGTGCGGCCAGGCGGTCGTTGTCACCAAAGCGGATCTCGTGGGTGGCGACGGTGTCGTTTTCGTTCACCACCGGCACCACGCCGAGGTTGAGCAGCCGGTCCAGGGCACGGTAGGCGTTGCTGTGCTGGGTGCGGCGCATCAGGTCGTCGGCGGTCAGCAGCACCTGGCTCACGGTGACGCCGTGGGCCGAAAATGCCTGCGTGTAGCGGGCCATCAGCAAGCCTTGCCCCACGCTGGCGGCTGCCTGCTGGGTGGCGAGGTCCTTGGGCCGTTTGGCCAGGCCAAGCGGGGCGAGCCCGGCGGCGATGGCCCCCGAGGAGACCAGGATGATTTCGCTGCCGGCGTTCCGCTTGCGCGCGAGGGCATCCACAAGCGCGGACAACGAGCGCTCCGAAATGCCGCCCTTGATGCTGGTGAGCGACGAGGAACCAACCTTGACCACGATGCGCCGCGCGGTCGCCAGCGCCTCGCGTTCCGCGGTGTCTGCCCCGGCCGGAACCGCTTCGGTGCTAGTCGTCATTGCCGTCTTCCAGGCCGTGTTCGGTCACCGGGCGGCCGGCACGACGGCGGCTGACGGATTCCGTCCAGATGCCCGCCTTGCGCTCGGCCTCGAGTTCGGCGCGGGCGGCGGCTTTGGCTTCACGGCGCTCGATCTGTTCTTCGCGCTTCTGCGAACGGGTGGGCCGCTCGCCGATATCCGCGATGCGGATGTCGGTGCCGCGCGGAGTGGCCAGGAGTTCCGCGCCGGCCATGATGGTGGGCTCCCAGTCGAAGACGACGCCGTCCTCGCCGCCGATCACCACGGTGTCGCCCGGCTTGGCGCCCATCTTGTACAGCTCGGTTTCGATGCCGAGCTTGGCGAGACGGTCCGCAAGGTAGCCGATGGCTTCTTCGTTGTTAAAGTCGGTCTGCTTGACCCAGCGCTCGGGCTTCTCGCCCTGCACCCGGAAGAGCGGCTCCAGGTTCTTTTCTTCGCGGCGGATGGTGAATCCGGTTTCGTTCACGGCACGCGGGCGCAGCACCGGGGCGGCGACCTTCGGCGGCGCGGCCTTCGCGGCGTCGCGCGCAGCATGGACGATCTCGGCCATCGCGAAGCTCAGGGCCCGCAGGCCTTCATGGCTGGTGGCGGACACTTCGAACACACGGTAGCCGCGGGCCTCGAGGTCCGGTCGCACGAATTCGGCCATATCGCGGCCGTCGGGCAGGTCCACCTTGTTCAGGACCACGAGCTTGGGACGTTCGTTCAGCGGGACAACCTCGCCGTCGGTGCCGGCGTAGCTCATATCGACCGCGTACTTTTCGAGTTCGTTCTCGATGATGGCCAAGTCGGAGAGCGGATCACGGTCGGATTCCAGGGTGCCGCAGTCCAGGACGTGGACGAGCGCGGCACAGCGCTCCACGTGGCGCAGGAAGTTGTGGCCCAGTCCCCTGCCTTCACTGGCGCCCTCGATCAGGCCGGGCACGTCGGCGATGGTGAAGCGGACGTCGCCCGCCTGGACCACGCCGAGGTTGGGCACAAGGGTGGTGAACGGGTAGTCGGCAATCTTGGGCCGGGCCGCTGACATGGCGGCGATCAGGCTGGACTTGCCTGCGGACGGGAAACCGACCAGGGCGATGTCCGCGATCGACTTCAGTTCCAGGACGATGTCGCGCGAATCGCCTTCAATGCCGAGCAGTGCAAAGCCGGGTGCCCGGCGCTTCTGGGAGGACAACGCAGCGTTCCCGAGCCCGCCGATACCGCCGGCCGCGGCCAGGTATTCGGCGCCGATGCCCACGAGGTCGGCCAGCACAGTGCCGTCCTTGCTCTTGACCACGGTGCCGTCCGGTACAGAGAGGACCAGGGTTTCGCCGTTCTTGCCGCCGCGCCAGTCACCCATGCCGGGGCCGCCGTTGGTGGCATGCCTGTGCGGGGCGTGGTGATAGTCGAGCAGCGTGGTGGTCTGGCCGTCGACGCGCAGGATGACGTCGCCGCCGTTGCCGCCGTTGCCGCCGTCGGGACCGCCGAGCGGCTTGAACTTCTCCCGCTTGACCGATACACAGCCGTGGCCGCCTGTTCCGCCGGATACGTGAAGTACTACCCGGTCTACGAAGGTGGCCACGATTTTCTCCTCTGTGTAGGCAAAAACTCTAAAAGATTCTAATGCTGTTAAAAGACAAGTGGAGCGGGCCGCCTGGCCCGCTCCACCCGTTCAGAATGTGTTGTTACTCTGCAGCTGCAGCAGCAACGATGTTCACGACACGGCGGCCGCGACGGGTGCCGAATTCGACGGCACCGGCCTGCAGTGCGAACAGGGTGTCGTCGCCACCGCGGCCGACACCGGCGCCCGGGTGGAAGTGGGTGCCGCGCTGGCGAACGATGATCTCGCCGGCGGAAACAACCTGGCCGCCGAAGCGCTTCACGCCGAGGCGCTGTGCGTTGGAGTCACGACCGTTGCGAGTGGAGCTCGCGCCCTTTTTATGTGCCATTTGAAATGCCTGCCTTTAAGGTTCTTGGGAAATCTGGTGAAACCCGGAAAGCAACCAGTGGTTACTTGATGCCGGTGATCTTGATCTTGGTCAGTTCCTGACGGTGACCCTGGCGCTTCTTGTAGCCGGTCTTGTTCTTGAACTTCTGGATGACGATCTTCGGACCACGGAGGTCTTCGAGGATCTCAGCCGTAACCTTGACCTTGGCCAGGTCCGCAGCAGCGGAGGTGACCTTGTCGCCGTCTACCAGGAGCAGTGCGGGCAGCTCGAGGGTGCTTCCGACTTCACCGGGGACGCGGTTGAGGGTTACGTAGTCTCCAACGGAAACCTTTTCTTGGCGGCCGCCTGCGCGGACAATCGCGTACACCACTTGGGCACTCACTTCTCTCGACGTTTCTTACAAAATTTGCGTGCGGAACCTGCGGAGCCGTTGTGGCCCTGATTCACGCTGTGCCTCAACGCCGTGAACTCCGGAAAGAAGCCCATGAGTCATCCCTGAACAGATCCAGGGGGCATAACCCAAGTGTTGGCGTAAGCACCGAAGATCTAGATTACGCTAGTTTCGCCTTCGGCCGCAAATGAGGCGGGACCGGAGCGGACCTTGTGATGGCCGCCACAGCGGCGATGCCGCCTTCCGGTACCGTGCCCGTCAAGCTTACCTTTTCCGGACAGTCCGGCCGCGCAGGCGGAGTTCGACACGCTCAGGCGTGCAGCCTCGGGGCGTCGAAGAACGCCGTTTCGTAGCGGCAGGACTGCACGAAGGCCTCGTGCATGGCGGCACGTTCAGCGGCGGACGCCGCGCGGGCGGCGCCGTCGACGACGTCGATCGCTTTCCGGGTCGCCTCGGCGAACGCTTCGTCCGCATAGGTCCGCAGCCAGTCGGCGTACGGGTGCCCGGCCGGTTCGCCGGCGGTGACGAATTCGTGGTGCAGGCGCTGTCCAACCTCCGCGTACAGCCAGTAGCACGGCAGGATCGCCGCGACCAGCACCCCGTAGCTGCCCGACGCGGACGCCGCGAGCAGGTGGTCCACATAGGCTTTCGTGACGGGGCCGGACGCTGTGGCCATCAGGCCGCCGAGCCAGTTGCGATGCAGCTCCGATTCGACTTCCAGGCACTGCTGGGAGCCTTTGGCCCAGAACAGCTGTTCGTCCTCATTGGGCGCAAGCGCCCCCGCGCGGGCCAGGACCCGGGAGTAGCCGTTGAGGTAGAGGGCGTCCTGGGCCAGGTAGTAGCCGAAATGTTCCCGGGACAGCATGCCGGACTGCAGGCCTGCAATGAAGTCCAGGGCGTGGATCTCGGCCAGTTCCAGCTCCGCGGCGTCCCATAGCTGTGCCGCGAACGCTCCGGGGCGCAGCTGGTCCTGCCGGTGGAAATGGTGGACGGGACCGTTTCCCTGACCCACTTCGAGCACCTCCGAATTGGCCAGTGCCCCCTGCAGCCAGGGCTTCACCTCGCGCAGGGCCTCCTCCCAGCTGCCCAGGCGGGCCTTGGCGGTGGCCATCGCGGACGAGAGCGAACATCCGGTGCCGTGGCTGTTGTTGGTGGCCACCCGCGGCCCCGGAACCTCCACCACGTCCTGGCTGAGCAGTCCCGTGGTGTTCACCAGGGCGTCGGGGCAGTCTTCGCCTGCCAGATGCCCGCCCTTGACCAGCACAGTGCTGCCGGTGGCGGCGGCCAGGCGCTTGCCTTGGGCCAGGGCCTCGCCCCAGTCGCGGGCTTCCTCTTCGCCGAGCAGCATGGCAAGTTCGGGCAGGTTCGGGGTGATGAGGCCGGCCAGCGGGAGCAGGCCGCGGAGGGCTTCCTCGGCGGAGGCTTCCAGGAGCCGGTCACCGCTGGTGGCAATCATCACCGGGTCCAGGACGACGACAGCGGGTTGCACCTTGCCGAGCCAGCTGCGGACTTCCTCGATCACGGAGGCGTCGCCCAGCATGCCGATCTTGACGGCGTCCACCGTGATGTCGTCGCTGATCGCGTCCAGTTGTGCGCGCAGGAACTCGACCGGCGGCACGTGGACACCGTGCACGCCCTTGGTGTTCTGGGCGGTGAGCGCGGTGATCGCGGCCATGCCGTAGCCGCCGCTGGCGGCAATGCTTTTCAGGTCAGCCTGGATGCCGGCGCCGCCGGAAGGATCGGACCCCGCGATGCTCAGGACCCGGGGCGGCCGCACAGCACGGGGGGCAAGAGGGTAGACGGGGGTCAGCGGTGCAAGTGCCATGGAACGGACATCCCTTCGCCGGTACTAACCGGGCAGGTTCAACGGGTCTGGTCTCAGCCGGCATCGGTGCGCGGCACCCCGTGTCAGGCTTCCAAGTCTAGCGGCCTGCCTTGCCCGGCCCGCCGACGCAGTTGGGTGAGGGTCCGCCTGAACAATTCGTTACGCCGTCTCCAGTGTCACGTCGCCCAGGGGCGTGGACAGGACGGCCCGCAGCGCGGGCGCCGGTGCATGTGCCACGCCCTGCAACGCCAGCAGCTGGCGTACCTCCGGCGGCAGGCCACCCAGCTGCAGCCCGCGCAACGCAACACCGCTGGCCGGCATGCGCTCGGTGGGATGCGTACCGTCCCACTGGATTAGGGTGGGCAGGGCGCCGCCGAGCTGCAACACGCCGTCGTCACGCACCAAAATCTGCCAGGCCAGCGGCCCCTGTGGCGTGTCGCGGGACATGGTCAGCGGCGGTCCCGGGTCGATTCCGGCGTCGGCCAGGCCCTTTCGGTGCATGTCCAGCATGCGGCTGCGCGCCACCATGTGCACAAGGCGCGGTGCATCGGCGATGCGCCGCTGCAGCCCCGCGTCGTCAAGGCCGAACCAACGCCGGCGCGGTGGCGGCGAAGCTTCCGGGTCGATGGCGATGATCTCAAAGTAGGTGCCCGGGAACGCAGCCGACGCGATGCTGAACACCTGGTTGTGCGTGCCCATCAGCAGGTGTTTGCCGCCTGGCCCGGGGGTGATGCCGAGCACGGCCTCGCACCAGGCCGCGCCCTGTTCGAGGCTGGCCGCGGCGACGACCAGATGATCAACTTCTGTGCTGCCCACGGGCACACCCTACCGCGGCCGCGGCCCCCGGGAAATGAAACCACAGGAGCACGGAAGGCCCCGGCGTCTCCGCACCTGTGCGGAGACGCCGGGGCCTTCCCTTTTCCCGGGACGGGTCCCGGAACCTGCTTCCTAGAGTTCGGACTTGGGAACGCCCACGCCGAGGATGATCGGCTGATCGGCGGCCTTCTTATCCGGCTGCGCGGTGTCCGGCTGCTTCGCCGGCGCCTTGGCTTCGTGGGCGGTTCCGCCGCTGGCCTCGGTGCTCGCATGCTGCTCCACCGTGGTGGCGTTGGCGGCGCCCTGGGCGCGGCTCGCGCTCCTGCTGCGGCGGCTCCGGCGCCCGCGGGGACGGTCTCCGGCGTCGCTGCCTGCCGGGGATTCCGGCGCATCAGCGGCCGTGTCTCCGGAAGCCCGGCCGAGGCCGGCGAAGGCCTGGGCGAGCAGATCAAGGCTCATCGACGGTTCATTCCGCACCGGCTCCTCGTGATGGACCGCGAGCGGCAGGGCTACTTCCTCCCCGCCGAAACGCAGCACCGGCAGTGCGGTGCCGGTGGGCGTAGCGGTACCGGAAGCTGTCGCAGCGCCGGAGCCCGCAGGGGCGGCCGACCCGGTGGCACCGGCGTCGGCGGGACCGCCAGCGGAGCCGCCGGCCGCTTCCGCAGCCGCCGCAGCGGCCAGGGCCTCGGCGGCGTGCTGGAGCTCATCGTCGTGAAGGTGCGCGGCATGCGCTGCGGCGGCGATGTTGGCCAGCGCGGCGCGGGTTGCGTCGGCCTTGGCCTGGCGTTGCGCATCCACGGCCTCCGGTGCAGGCGTCGCGGCCGGAGCCTCGGCGGGGACCTGTCCCCCGCCCTTGCCGCGGCGGCGCTTGCGCTCGGTGCGGGCAGGGGGCTGGGATTCGCTGTGCGGGCGGTGGTGTTCGGCGGCTACCACATTGGCCCGGCGGTGCTCCACCGGTTCGTCGTGGGTGACCACGCCGCGGCCGGCACAGGTTTCACACTGTTCGCCGAAGACCTCGAGCAGGCCGGTGCCCATGCGCTTGCGGGTCATCTGGACCAGGCCCAGGGATGTCACTTCGGCCACCTGGTGCTTGGTGCGGTCGCGGCCCAGGCATTCGACCAAGCGGCGCAGCACGAGGTCGCGGTTGGATTCGAGCACCATGTCGATGAAGTCGATCACGATGATGCCGCCGATGTCGCGCAAACGCAGCTGGCGGACCACTTCCTCGGCCGCTTCCAGGTTGTTCTTGGTGACAGTCTCTTCCAGGTTGCCGCCGCTGCCGGTGAACTTGCCGGTGTTGACGTCAACCACGGTCATGGCTTCGGTCCGGTCGATCACCAGGGAGCCGCCGGAAGGCAGGAACACTTTACGCTCCAGGGCCTTGTGGATCTGCTCGTCAACCCGCCAGGCGGCGAAGATGTCCTGGTCCGAAGTCCACTTTTCCAGGCGGCCCACCAGGTCCGGCGCCACGTAGGTGACGTAGGCCTCGATGGTGTCCCAGGCTTCCTCGCCGGAGACGATCAGCTTGGAGAAGTCCTCGTTGAAGACGTCGCGGACAACCTTGATGGTGAGGTCCGGTTCGCCGTACAGCAGTTCGGGCGCGAGGACCTTGTTGGAGCTCGACTGGCCCTCGATGCCTTCCCACTGGGCGCGGAGGCGGTTGATGTCGTGCGTCAGCTCTTCCTCGGAAGCCCCTTCGGCCGCGGTGCGGACGATCACACCGGCGTTCTCCGGCAGGCGGTCTTTCAGGATCCGCTTGAGCCGGTTGCGTTCGACGTCGGGCAGCTTGCGTGAGATGCCGGTCATCGAGCCGCCGGGCACGTACACAAGGTAGCGTCCCGGAAGGGAGATCTGGCTGGTCAGGCGGGCGCCCTTGTGGCCCACCGGGTCCTTGGTGACCTGTACAAGGACCGAGTCGCCGGACTTCAGGGCGTTCTCGATGCGGCGCGGCTTGCCTTCCAGCGTGACGGCGTCCCAGTTGACCTCGCCGGCGTAAAGCACGGCGTTGCGGCCCCGTCCGATGTCCACGAAAGCCGCTTCCATCGACGGCAGCACGTTCTGTACCTTGCCCAGGTAGACGTTGCCGATCAGGGAGTCCTGCTGCGTCTTGGACACGAAATGCTCTGCCAGCACGCCGTCTTCCAGGACACCGATCTGGATCCTGTCGTCGCGCTGGCGCACGATCATCTGGCGGTCCACGGATTCGCGGCGGGCCAGGAACTCGGCTTCCGTGATGACCTGGCGGCGGCGTCCGGTTTCGCGGGATTCGCGGCGGCGCTGCTTCTTCGCCTCAAGACGGGTGGAGCCCTTGACACTGGTGACGCGGTCAGGTCCGGCGCTTTCTGCGTGGGCGCGGGGAGCGCGGACGCGGGTCACGGTGTTGGGCGGGTCGTCATCCCCGCCGCCGCTCAGCTCGAGATCCTGGTCGCCACGGCGGCGGCGACGCCGGCGGCGCGAGGTGACGCCTTCTTCGAGGGGCTCGCCGGCCTCGGCCTCGCCCTCGACACCGGCGGTTTCTTCGTCGGTGACGTCTTCGCGCTCGGTGCTGCGGCGGCCGCGCCGGCCCCGGCTGCGGCGGCGACGGCGGTTGCCGCCCTCGTCGAGTTCGTTGTCCTCGTCGCCTTCCTCGTCACCGCTTCCTTCCTCGGCCGCGGGCGCCGGGCGTGTGGTGACCGTGCTCAGGTCCGGGGCCTGGAAAATCACGGAGGTGATGGATGCCGGCTCCAGGAAGAGCGAGGCCACGGGGCTGACGGCTTCGGCTTCTTCCTTGGCCGGCTCGGCGGCAAGGCCTTCCTCCTCGGCGGGAGTTTCCGCAGTTGGCTCTGCCACGGCGGTTTCTTCGGCCGCGGGCCCGGCAGATTCGGCTTCCACGGTCTCCGGAGCCTTGGATTCCTCTGCCGGCGCTTCCGCGGTTTCCTCGGTGGCGGCCTTGGCCTTGCTCGTCCGACGGCGGCGGACCGCCTTTTCGGGGGCCGGCTCCGTGGCGGGCTCTTCCGCGACTGCGTTTTCAGCGGCGCCTCCGGCCGCGGCCGCCGTTTCGGTGGTGGCAGCGGTGTCCGGTGAGGCCGGGGTTTCCGGGGCAGTCTCTGCGAACGCGGGAAGGGGCTCGGCGTCGTCGGTCTTCTTCTTCGCCCGGCTGCGGCGCACGGGGGCCTTGGGCGCGTCGGCTGCTTCAGCGGCCGCTGCGCTTTCGCCGGTGCCGGCTTCGGCAGCGGCGGTTTCGGCTGCCGCTTCCGTCTTCGGGGCGGCCTTGCGTCGTGTCCTGGTAGCCTTCTTCGGCGCTTCCACGGCCTCTGCCGCTGCCGCATCCTCGACGGCGGGTACTGCTTGATCGTTATCCATAAGTGGCAACACTCCTGCCCTTGTGCAACCGCCACATCCGGCGCCCAGTGGGGCACATATTGTCAAAACCCGCAGGCGTTGACAGAAGTCATCAGGTGTCTTTCCGGTTCGCACCAGCGTGGGGGTGCGGCAAACACGGAAAGCCGGCTCTGCTGGGACCCGTTGTTCTAGTACCACAACCAGGTGCCGTCCCATGCCATGGCGGGCGTGCCGGGGATCTCTGTTCCGGGCATGCCCTGCTCAGGGCTGGCGGTCTTGCGAGCAAGATGCCGGACCGGATCCCGCATGTGGAACGGGCTCCGACCACGTTCATTCTCTCACACCCCCGCAGTGTTGGGCGGAAGTGTCCGTGCTTGCCTGGACGTTTCGCCAAGGCAGCAGCGTTAGAATCCTCCCAAAGACCGGCACCGGCACCGAACAGGACCGGCACGCCGCGCGGCAACCCAGAAAGGGACCATCACCCATGCCAAGCCCCGCCAGCGACAATCTGGCCCCTGCAGACACCGCATCCGGCAGCACCCCCCGGACCGGGGTTCAGTTGCCGCGGATGGCCCGCGACGTGCCGTTTGCCTGGCTGCTGCTCCTGACGGGCGCCATCGCCTGGCTGGCATCGGGCGCCCTCGTCCTGGAAAAGCTCCAGGTCCTGGCCGACCCCAACCACGCGACCGTCTGCGACATCAACCCCTGGATCTCCTGCGGGGACGTGATGAAGACTCCGCAGAGTTCGGTGTTCGGTTTCCCCAACATGTTCATTGGAATCGTGGCGTTCGCTGTGATCATCACGACGGCGATGGTCCTGTTCGCGGGTGCCAAGCTGGCGCGCTGGTACTGGATCGGCCTGCAGGCAGGCGTGACACTGGGCTTCGTGTTCATCGTCTGGCTCTGGTCCCAGGCGCTCTACGTCATCCACATCCTGTGCCCGTTCTGCATGGTGGTCTGGGCGTGCATGATTCCGTTGTTCGTGTTCGTGACCATCCGGAACCTAGTGCAGGGAGTCATCCCGGCGCCCGCCGGCCTGGTGAAGGTCCTGGGCGACTACGGCTGGATCATCGTTGCGCTGCTCTACGTTGCCGTGGCAGCGAGCATCTTCTTCGCGTTCATCAACGTCTTCGTCGGCACTTCCGGGTACTGAGCCCGGCCCCGGAGCATCCCGCGAACGTACAGTTGAGGCCCCGGAATCGGCGATTTCGGGGCCTCAACTGTACGTTCGCGGGTCTTCAGATTAGTCCTGGAACCAGATCTTGATCTCGCGCTCGGCGGATTCCACGGAGTCGGAGCCGTGAACCAGGTTCTGCTGGACTGCCAGGCCCCAGTCGCGGCCGAAGTCGCCGCGGATGGTGCCCGGGGCCGCCGTCGTCGGGTCCGTGGTCCCGGCCAGCGACCGGAAGCCTTCAATCACACGGTGGCCTTCGAAGATCGCGACAACCACGGGGCCGGAGAGCATGAATTCGACCAGCGGTTCGTAGAAGGGCTTTCCGACGTGCTCTTCGTAGTGCTGTTCCAGCAGTTCGCGGCTGGCGTTGACCTTCTTCAGTTCGGCCAGGGTGTAACCCTTGGCTTCGATGCGGGCCAGGATGTTGCCGCTGAGGTTGCGGGCGACGCCGTCGGGCTTGATCAGGACGAGGGTGCGCTCGATGCTCACAGAGTTGCTCCAATGCGTTAAAGGTGGGTTTCCCTGCCAGTTTACGGGGTCCAGTCGCAGGCCTAGGCAGGCTGCCCGCCGTCCGCGCCGTGCTCGGCCTCCCATGCCGCCTGCTCCCGGTCGCGCTGGGCGTTCTCGCGGTCGATACGCATGCCGGCACGGATGCCGTACCACCAGCACGCCGCGAACAGCACGCCGACGATGAACATCATGGGCTCGGCGAATCCGGTGAGGATCAGCACGATCTGCAGGGCCCAGCCGAGTCCGATCCCCCAGGGCTTGCGGAGCACGGCGCACGCGAGCACCAGCACGACGCTCAGGGCGATGCCGAAGCCCAGGATCAGCACCGGGGGCACCTCGCCGCGCTTGAGCCCGAACACCGCGAGGGTGGCGAAGAACGCCACGAAGGCTTCAAGCAGCAGCACGGTGGAGGCGAACATGACTTTCGTGGAGCGCCGCTTTTTCGGCATGCCGGGGCGCCATTCGCGCTGGGCCTTGCTCAGCTTCGCCATCTCAGGCACCGGCCTTTCCCAGGAGGATGCGGGCCTCGGCCACTACCGTGATCGAGCCGGTGATGAGGACGCCGCCGGCCAGGTCGTCATTGGCCTCGGAGCGTTCGACGGCCCATTCGATGGCATCGTCCAACTGCTCGGCGATGTGCACGTTCTCTTCGCCGAAGCCCAGGTCCACGGCGAGCTCGGCGAGTTCCGCGGCAGGGATGGCGCGGGGCGAGTTCGATTGCGTGAAGCAGAACTCCTCGGCGAGGTCGCCCAGGGATTCCTTGAGCTGGCGCAGGATTTCCTCTGCGTCCTTTTCCCGCAGCACACCGATCACGACGACGAGCTTGCTGAAGTTGAACGCCTCGTGGATGGCCTCGGCGGAGACCCGGATGCCGTCCGGGTTGTGGCCGGCGTCCACGATGATGGTCGGCGCGGTGCGCACCACTTCGAGGCGGCCCGGCGAGGTGACGTTGCCGAACGCCTCACGCAGCACCTCGCCGTCGAGCTCCTTCTCTCCCCCGCCGAAGAACGCCTCCAGAGCCGCAATTGCGACGGCGGCGTTCTCAGCCTGGTGCGCGCCGTGCAGCGGCAGCAGGATGTCCTCGTAGCGGCCGGCGAGGCCATGGATCGTCAGCACCTGGCCGCCGACGGCGACACTGCGGGATTCGACGCCGAACTCCACGCCTTCGAAACGGAACGGCACGTCCAGCTCGCGGGCCTTGTCCAGGAGCACCTGGGCGGCGTCCACCGGCTGGGCGGCGCTGACGAGGAAGCCGCCGGGCTTGATTATGCCGGACTTCTCGTAGGCGATGTCCGCCGTCGTTTCACCCAGCAGATCGGTGTGGTCCAGCGAAATCGGTGTCACCACGGAAACCTGGCCGTCGCCCACGTTGGTGGCGTCGGTGATGCCGCCCAGGCCCACTTCGAACACCGCCACGTCCACGGGCTGGTCGGCGAAGACGGCGAAGCCCAGGATCGTCAGGCACTCGAAGTAGGTCAGCCGGGGCTGGCCCTCCGTCTCGAGTTCCTTGTCCACGATCTCCAGGTACGGCCGGATCTCGTCCCAGATCCGCACGAAGGTGGCGTCGTCCACGGGTTCGCCGTTGAGGCTGATGCGCTCGGTCACCTTGGACAGGTGCGGGCTGGTGTAGCGGCCGGTGCTGAGGCCGTGGGCGATGAGCCCGCGTTCAATCATGCGGGCCGTGGAGGTCTTGCCGTTGGTTCCGGTGATGTGGATGATCGGGTACGCCTTGTTGGGCTCGCCCAGCACATCCATGGCGCGGAACAGCGGCGCCAGCCGCGGTTCCATCTTGTTCTCCGGGGCACGGCCCAGGAGTTCGGCATAGACGCTTTCCACGGAGAATTCGTCGCTCATGCGTCCACCTTCGCTACAGTCACTGCCGGTTCCGCGGAAGCGGCGGCAGGCACGGTTTCCAGTTCGAGGGAGAGGGTTTCGCCCTTCACCAGGTCGGCATTGGCCTCCAGGGCGTCCAGCACGTCCTGGCTGGCCTGCACGGTGGTGCGGATCCGGTCGCTGACGTTCAGTCCGGCGTCCTTGCGGGCCTGCTGGATGGCGCGGACCATGTCGCGGGCCAGGCCTTCGGCCTCCAGTTCGGGGGTGACCTCGGTGTTCAGCACCACGAAACCGCCGCCGGGCAGCATCGCCACGGAGGCCGAACCGCCGTCGGCCGATTCCGCCACTACCGTCTCCAGGGTGTATTCCTGCGGCTCAAGCTCAAGCCCGCCCGCCGTCACTACGCCGGCGTCGCTGACCGACCAGTCGCCGGACTTGGAGCCCTTGATGGCCTGCTGGACGTTCTTGCCCAGGCGCGGGCCGGCGGCCCGGGCGTTGACCACGAGCTTCTGCTCGATGCCGAACTCCTCCGGGGACGCCTCGGCGGCGTCGAGGAGGCGGACCGAACGCAGGTTCAGTTCATCGGCGACGACGGCGGCGAAGCCTTCCAGCGCGTCCGCACCCGGTGCCACGACAGTGAGTTCCCGCAGCGGCAGGCGGACACGCAGCTTGGCGGCCTTGCGCAGCGACGAGCCGGTGGAGCAGATCTGCTGCACACGGTCCATGGCGGCGACGAGCTCCGGCTTGGCGGGGAAGAGCGAGGCGTCCGGCCAGTCGGCCAGGTGCACCGAGCGGCCGCCGGTGAGGCCGCGCCAGATCTCCTCCGTGACCAGCGGCAACAGGGAGGCTGCCACCCGGCACACGGCCTCGAGCGCCGTGTACAGAGCGTCGAAGGCGTCGGTGTTTTCGTCGAAGAAGCGCTGGCGGCTACGGCGTACGTACCAGTTGGTGAGCATGTCCAGGTAGCTGCGCAGCTCGTCGCAGGCACCGGAAATGTCGTAGTTGTCGAGGTTCTCCGTCACCGAGCGCACCAGGTCGCCGGTGTTGGCCAGCAGGTACTGGTCCAGTTCCTCGGCGTAGCCGTCGTAGCGCAGCTTCGCGTCGTAGCCGGCGCCGCCGTTCGCGGCGTTGGTGTACAGGGTGAAGAAGCTGTACACGTTCCACAGGGGCAGGATCACCTGGCGGACGCCGTCGCGGATGCCCTGTTCGGTGACGATCAGGTTGCCGCCGCGCAGGATGGGGCTGGACATCAGGAACCAGCGCATGGCGTCGGAGCCGTCACGGTCCAGGACTTCGGAGACGTCCGGGTAGTTGCGCAGGGATTTGGACATTTTCTGCCCGTCCGAGCCGAGCACGATGCCGTGGCTGATGACGTTGCGGAAGGCCGGTCGGTCGAACAGCGCGGTGGAGAGGATGTGCAGCATGTAGAACCAGCCGCGAGTCTGCCCGATGTACTCCACGATGAAGTCGGCAGGGTTGTGCGTGTCGAACCAGTCGCCGTTCTCGAACGGGTAATGCACCTGGCCGTACGGCATGGAACCGGAGTCGAACCAGACGTCCAGCACGTCCTCCACGCGGCGCATGGTGGACTTGCCGGTGGGGTCGTCCGGGTTCGGGCGCGTCAGCTCGTCGATGAACGGGCGGTGCAGGTCCACCTCGCCCTCGTTGTTCACCGGCAGGCGTCCGAAGTCCGCCTCAAGGTCGGCGAGTGAACCGTAGACGTCGGTGCGCGGGTACTCGGGATCGTCGGACTGCCACACCGGGATGGGCGAGCCCCAGTAGCGGTTGCGGCTGATGGACCAGTCGCGGGCGTTTTCCAGCCACTTGCCGAACTGGCCGTCCTTGACGTTCCCGGGGATCCAGTTGATCTCCTGGTTCAGCTCGGACATCCGGTCCTTGAACTTGGTGACCTCCACGTACCAGGAAGACACGGCGCGGTAGATCAGCGGGTTGCGGCAGCGCCAGCAGTGCGGGTAGCTGTGCTCGTAGCTGGCCTGTCGGACCAAGCGACCGCCGGCGCGCAGCACTTGGGTGATGGGCTTGTTGGCGTCGAAGACCTGCAGACCCACAATTTCCGCCAGCTTGCCGTGCGAGAACAGCGGCAGGAACTTGGCGCCTTCGTCCACGGAAAGCACCACAGGGATGCCGGCGTCTTCACAGACCTTCTGGTCGTCTTCACCATAGGCCGGGGCCTGGTGGACGATACCGGTACCGTCGCTGGTGGTCACGTAGTCGGCAACGAGGATGCGCCAGGCGTTCTGCGTGCCGTACTTTTCGGCGTCGGCGAAGTCGCCCCACAGCGGCTCGTATTCAAGCCCGGCGAGCTCGGCGCCGGTGTAGCTGGCCTCGACCGCGGCGGTGGCGGCAGCGGCGTCGTCGTACCCGAGGTCCTTGGCGTACGCCCCCAGCAGGTCAGCGGCCAGCAGGAAGCGGCCGGTCACCGGAGCCTCCGAGGACGCGGCCTTCACGCCGTTGGGACCAGCCGGCACGACGGCGTAGGAGATCTCCGGCCCGACGGCGAGCGCCAGGTTGGTGGGCAGCGTCCAGGGCGTGGTGGTCCAGGCGAGCGCCTGCACGCCTTCGAGCGCCTGGGAGAGTTCGGACTCCCCCGCCTTGACCGGGAAGGTGACCGTGACGGTCTGATCCTGCCGGTTCTTGTAGACGTCGTCATCCATGCGCAGCTCATGGTTGGACAGAGGAGTCTCGTCCTTCCAGCAGTACGGAAGCACGCGGTAGCCGTTGTAGGTGAGGCCCTTTTCGTGCAGCTGCTTGAAGGCCCAGAGCACCGATTCCATGTACTCGACGTTGAGGGTCTTGTAGTCGTTGTCGAAATCCACCCAGCGGGCCTGTCGGGTGACGTAGGCCTTCCACTCGTTGGCGTACTTCATGACGGAGGCGCGGCACGCGTCGTTGAACTTGTCGATGCCCATGGCTTCGATCTGCGTCTTGTCCGTCATGCCCAACTGCTTCATCGCTTCCAGCTCGGCGGGCAGGCCGTGGGTGTCCCAGCCGAAGCGGCGCTCCACGCGCTTGCCGCGCTGGGTCTGGTAGCGGCCCACCAGGTCCTTGGCGTAGCCGGTGAGGAGGTGGCCGTAGTGCGGCAGGCCGTTGGCGAAGGGCGGGCCGTCGTAGAAGACGAACTCGTTGCTGCCGTCCGTGCCGGCGTCGCGCTGGTCGATGCTGGCCTGGAAGGTCCCGTCCTCATCCCAGTACTTGAGGATGCGCTCTTCGATTTCCGGGAACTTCACGGAAGCGGAAACACCGGCGGCCGAGCCGTCGCCGGAAGAGGCCGTTGCGGCCTTGGGATAAAAGGTCATCTCGAATCCTGGGTGAGCTGGTGGGACTGTTGGTCTGTCAGGATGCGAGGACGGCGCCCGTGCCGCTTGCGCTGCACCGGTACCGCGGTACCACCTCACTTACCGGCACCCGCCCTCCTGCGGAGGGACCGGCGTCGGCCGCTCATTGCTGCTGTGACGGGCTTACCCGTCCGGTTCTACTGGCCTGGCCGCCAGAGGGTTCTGGGGCCGGGTGTTCTTCCGGAAGCTCACCGGTGATGGCCGGGTCGATGCTTGTCTCCCAAGTCTAGCGGCAGCCGGAGGCTGCCCTCCACCCGGAGCTTCCGCCCTCGGTATGAGGTGACCGGAACGGCGCGTGCCTAGACTCGGGTTCATGACCCTCACCGCTGTCCGCAAGCCGCGCTCCCGGCGCCTGACCGTCCTGATCGTTACCCTTCTTCTGGTGGTGCCGGTGGCGGTGATGTCGCTGCTGCGGGCTCTTCCGGTGGAATGGCCGACGACGGCGGTCCAGATGCTGGCGTTCATGCCCTGGGTAGCGCTTCCGGCAGCCATGGCGGCCGGGCTGTCGGTGTTCAGCCGGCGCCGCTGGCTGGCGGTGGCGGCTTCTGCCCTGCTGCTGGCTCAGGTGTTCTGGCTGTTCCCGCTGGATTTCGGCAGGCCTGCGGCGTCGACAGCTGATTCGGTGGTGCTGCCGGTGATGAGCCTGAACTCCGAGTACGGACAGGCTGATGCCGATGAGGTAGTCCGGCTCGTGCGGGAGAACCGTGTGCAACTGCTGGCGGTCCAGGAGCATTCGGCATCCTTTGAGCTGGAACTTGCCCGGGCCGGCGTCGGGCAGTTGCTCCCGCACCGGATCAGCAGTCCGACGGACGACGCCGCCGGCAGCGCCGTGTACTCCGCGTTCCCGTTGGAGGCGGTGGGCCTGATTCCGGACACGCCGTTCCACATGCCGACAGTCCGGGTCACGGCGACGTCCGGCGGCCTGTCCGCGAGCTTCGAGCTGACCAACGTGCACACGCTTCCGCCGGTCGATTCGAGGATCGCCCAGTGGCGGCATGACCTTGCGGCAGTGGGGCGCGTAGGGGCTCGGCCAGGACACCGCGTGCTCATGGGCGACTTCAATGCGAGCTACGACCATCGCGAGTTCCAGGAACTCCTGGACGGGGTCTCCGGCACCCGGCCGGACGGATCAAAGTTGGTGGATGCGGGGATTGCGAACAACAGCCGGCTGCTTCCCACCTGGCCCATGGAAGGCATGAATCTGCCGGGCGTGGTCCTGGACCATATCGTCACCGGCGCGGACATCGGCAGTTCCGGCTATTCGGTCCACCGGGTTCCTGGCAGCGACCACGCCGCTGTCATCGCGCTCCTCGCGGTGCCTGCCGGCGGCTAGCCGTGTGGGTCCTCAGCCCTTGCGGATCAGCTTGTGGTTGGCGGCCTGCGCCACGGGGCGGATGGTGATGTGGTCCAGGTTGATGTGGTGCGGCACCGATACTGCGTAGCGAACCACTTCGGCCACGTCCTCCGCGGTCAGGGGCTTCTCGACGCCGGCGTACACCTTCGCTGCGGCCTCGGCGCTGCCGAGGCGGTTGAGGGCGAATTCCTCGGTGTGCACCAGGCCGGGGGCGACCTCGATGACGCGCACGTTGTTTTCCGCCTCCTCCAGGCGCAGTGCGCCCGTGAGCGCGTGCTGGGCATACTTGGCCGCGTTGTAGCCGCCACCGCCTTCGTAAACCGCCAGGCCGGCGGTGGACGTCAGGTTAAGGACGGTGCCTTCGCCATTGCTGCGGAGCATCGGCAGGAAGGCGCGGATCATCTTCATGGTGCCCAACACATTGACCTGGTACATCCAGTCCCAGTCATCCGTCTTGGCGTTGGCCAGGGTGTCCGCTCCGCGCGCTCCACCGGCGATGTTGATCAGCGTGTCCGCCCCACCGTGGCGCTCGACGAGCCGGAGCAGGATGTCGACGTCCTCGTCCTTGCTGATGTCCGCCGGGACGGCGACGGCACCGGTGTCCTCGGCGAGCGCGGAGAGACGGTCCGCGCGCCGCGCGACGGCGTAGACCTTCCAGCCGTCGGCGGCCAAGGCCCGCACTGTCGCTTCCCCGATGCCCGTGCTCGCCCCGGTGACGACGGCGGTCTTCGTTGCCGGCTGGATCTTCGCTGCGCCCTGGATTCCCTCAGTCATGCCACCACTGTATCGGGGCCCGCTCAGTGTTCTTTCCTTCCACGACGGCTGCGCTTCAGGAGCGGGGCCAGGAACTCCAGCAACACCCGGGCATGGTTGACGTCGGCGTCCCGGGCCGCGTACAGCAGGGTCACCCTCGAATGCTTCCCGGCCAGGTCCAGGAGGGTGTCCACGGCCGGGTTCTGTTCCAGTTCGGCCAGGTAGGCTTTCCGGAAATCGGCGAAGCGCTCCTGCATGTGGGCAAACTCCGTGCGCAGGGGCGGCGAGGGTGCGATCTCCTTGAGCCAAAGGTCAAGGCCGGCGCTTTCCTTACTGACCCCGCGCGGCCATAAGCGGTCCACGAGAACCCGGCAGCCGTCGTCGTCGGAGGGTTCGTCATAGATGCGTTTGGTCACCAATTGCGTGGGCTGATCCGCCATAGGCGGATGCTACTGCCGAAAGTGGCTGAAAGACCATGAAACAATTGGCCCATGGCTGAATCAACGCAGGGTACAGACACGCCCGCTCCCACCCCCATCAACGTTCCGGACAAGCCGGCCCTGGAAGGCCTGGAAACGGCCCTCACGCAGCGCTGGCTCCAGGACGGCACGTACAAGTTCAACCCGGACACCACCCGGGAGGCGGTCTACTCGATCGACACTCCCCCGCCCACCGCGTCGGGCTCCCTCCACGTGGGCCATATGTTCTCGTTCACCCACACCGACGTCGTGGCCCGCTACCAGCGCATGCGCGGCAAGAACGTCTTTTACCCCATGGGCTGGGACGACAACGGCCTCCCCACCGAGCGCCGCGTCCAGAACTACTACGGTGTGCGCTGCGATCCGGCCATCCCCTACAACGCCGACTACCGACCGCCGGCAGCGCCTGCGAAGAACCAGCGCGACTTCGATGTGATTTCCCGCCGTAACTTCATAGAACTCTGCGAAGAACTCGCGGTGGAGGATGAGAAGGTCTTCGAGAACCTATTCCAGACCCTGGGCCTCTCCGTGGACTGGAACCTGACCTACCGGACCATCGACGACACCTCCCGCGCCGTCTCCCAGCGGGCCTTCCTGGCCAACCTCTCCTCCGGAGACGCGTACATGGCCGAGGCCCCGACCCTGTGGGACGTGACGTTCCGCACCGCCGTCGCACAGGCCGAGCTGGAGGACCGGGAAATGCCCGGCGCCTACTACCGCTACCCCTTCTTCACCGCCGACGGCGAGAAGATCTTCATCGAGACCACCCGCCCCGAACTGCTGGCCGCCTGTGCCGCCCTGGTGGCGAACCCCGACGACGAGCGCTACCAGCCGCTGTTCGGCAAGACCGTCACGTCCCCGCTGTTCGGGGTCGAGGTGGAGGTCAAGGCCCACCCGCTCGCCAAGGCGGACAAGGGTTCCGGCATCGCCATGGTCTGCACCTTCGGTGACCTCACCGACGTCACCTGGTGGCGCGAGCTGCAGCTGCCCACCCGCGCGATCGTCGGCCGCGACGGCCGTATCGTGGGCGACACACCCGAGTGGATCACCACCGACGCCGGCCGCGAGGCCTACGCCGCGATCGCCGGCAAGACGGTGTTCAGCGCCAAGGAAGCCGTGGTGGAACAGCTCGGCGCCGCCGGCCTGCTCGACGGCGAGCCGAAAAAGATCATGCACCCGGTGAACTTCTTCGAGAAGGGCGACAAGCCCCTCGAAGTGGTCACCTCCCGCCAGTGGTACATCCGCAACGGCGGCCGCGACGAAGACCGCCGCGAACGCCTGATCGGCCGCGGCCGCGACATCGACTTCCACCCGGCCTTCATGCGCTCACGGTACGAGAACTGGATCGAAGGCCTGAACGGCGACTGGTTGGTCTCCCGCCAGCGCTTCTTCGGCGTGCCGATCCCGGTCTGGTACCCGCTGGATGCCGAGGGCAACCCGGATTACGAGAACCCGATCCTGCCTTCGGACGACATGCTCCCGGTGGATCCGGCAGCCGACGCTGCCCCGGGCTACGAAGAATCGCAGCGCGAACAGCCCGGCGGCTTCACCGGCGACGCCGACGTCCTGGACACCTGGGCCACGTCCTCGCTGACCCCGCAGATCGTGGGTGGGTGGAGCCGCGACGAAGAACTCTTCGGCAAGGTCTTCCCCTTCGACCTGCGCCCGCAGGGCCACGACATCATCCGCACCTGGCTGTTCTCCTCGGCCGTGCGTGCCGACGCGCTGCAGGCCGTCGCCCCGTGGAAGCACGCGGCGATTTCGGGCTGGATCCTGGACCCGGACCGCAAGAAGATGTCCAAGTCCAAGGGAAACGTGGTGGTTCCCACCGACGTGCTCAACGAGTTCGGCTCCGACGCAGTGCGCTACTGGGCTGCCTCGGCGAAGCTCGGTGCGGACACTGCCTACGAGATCGCGCAGATGAAGATCGGCCGCCGCCTGGCCATCAAGCTGCTCAACGCCTCGAAGTTCGTGCTCAACCTGGGCGCCACGGAGAACTCCGTGCTGTCCGGTGACCTGTCCGTTCTCAGCAACCCGCTGGACCGTGCCCTGCTCGCCCAGCTGGCCGACGTCGTCGCGCAGGCCACCAAGGCCTTCGAAAGCTACGACCACGCACGTGCCCTGCAGATCGCGGAAACGTTCTTCTGGCAGTTCACCGACGACTACGTCGAGCTGATCAAGGACCGCGCCTACGGTGCCGCCGGCGAAGCCGAACAGGCCTCGGTGCTCGCCGCGCTGGCGACCACGCTGGACTCCCTGCTCCGCCTGTTCGCCCCGTTCCTGCCCTTCGCCACCGAAGAGGTCTGGAGCTGGTGGCGCGCCGGTTCGGTGCACCGCGCCGCGTGGCCGGCTCCGTTGGAGATCGCCGACGGCGACACCGGCATGCTGGGCACCGTGGGCCTGGCCCTGAGCGGCATCCGCAAGGCCAAGTCCGAGGCAAAGGTCAAGCAGCGCACCGAGGTGCTGTCCGCGGCGATTTCGGCGAACGAGTCCTTCGTGGCTCAGCTGAAGGCCGGGCTGGGTGACCTGAAAGCTGCGGCGAACGCCCGGGAGGTTTCGCTGGTGGCCGCCGACGGCGAGCTGACGGTCAGCGACGTCGTCCTGGCACCCGCGGAGGACGCACAGAGCTAGGAAAACGGAACGGCCCCCGGACACTTCCGCAGGGAAGTTTCCGGGGGCTGGACGTTCCGGGCCCTAAAGGTTCTTGGGCAAGTTTTGGGCAAAGGGGAAGCCCCATCAGCGTTTTGCCGTTGGTGGGGCTTCGACTTTCGGCTGTCTGGTGATGTCTTGACAGTCTGGCGGAATCCTTGGAGTTTCAGGTCTTCCTACCTCATCACCGGTAGCTTGCTTCTGACTTTGCCGAAGGCTGCGTCAGATGCATATCACTGAATCTTTGGTTTCCGCGTCCCTCTTCTTTCGAAGTGGGTAAGTACTATTCTTGACCCGCCCCGGGGGCAGCGCAAGGCCCCGGGCAGAACTACTAGCCTGTAATTCCGCTGCCCTGTTTTGAGCGTGCCGGGATCATGCCTGCAGGTCTGCGCAGCAGGCCCGCTGTGTGGCACAGTAAAGCCATGCCGGAACTTCCAGAGGTCGCGGGGCTGCGCGCCTTCCTCGACGCGAAACTGCGGGGAACCGTCCTGGCCAAGGTCCAGATCACCTCCTTCGCGGTCCTGAAGACCGCCGACCCGCCGTACGCGGTTCTGGAGGGCCGGACCGTGGACGGTGTGCGGCGCTTCGGCAAGTTCCTGTGCCTCGACCTGGACGGCGTCCATTTCGTCTTCCACCTGGCCAAGGCCGGCTGGCTGCGCTTTACGGAAGATCCTTCCCCGGCCCCGCTCCGCCCCGGCGCGGGTCCGATCGCGGCGCGCCTCGCATTTTCGGCCCGGCGCACAGAGTCTTCCGACGGCGGCGGCTTCCTGATGGGTTTCGACCTCACGGAGGCCGGCAGCAAGAAAAGCCTTGCCGTGTACGTCGTCCGTGATCCGCAGGAGGTCGCCGGCATCGCGTCCCTCGGACCCGATCCGCTCGCCCCGGAATTCACGAGGGAGGTCTTCGACGGCATTCTCTCGGCGGCCCAGCAGATCAAGGGGCTGCTCCGCAGCCAGTCCGTGGTCGCCGGCATCGGCAACGCCTACAGCGATGAGATCCTGCACGCGGCCAGGATCTCGCCGTTCGCCATCGCGAAAACGCTCGACGGCGACAGCCGGGACCGCTTGTTCGCCGCCATCGGCGGGATATTGGGCCAGGCCGTGGAGTCCGCCGTCGGGAAAGCACCGGGAGAGCTCAAGGACAGCAAGCGGACCACCATGAGGGTGCACGGGCGCACGGGTCAGCAGTGCCCGGTGTGCGGGGACACCGTCCGGGAGGTCTCCTTCGCGGACACCGCCCTGCAGTACTGCCCCGGCTGCCAGACGAATGGGAAGATCCTCGCGGACCGCAGGACTTCCCGTTTCCTGAAGTAGGAGTGGGTCCGCCAGGGAGACTAGTTGAACTCGGGGCTTTCCGTGCGGCTGCGCTTGAGCTCAAAGAAATGCGGGTACCCGGCCAGGGTCACCGAGGCGTCCCAGATCCGGCCGGCTTCCTCGCCGCGCGGAATGCGGGTCAGCACCGGGCCGAAGAAGGCAGCGCCGTTCACCGACACCACCGGGGTGCCGACGTCCTGGCCCACCAGCGAGATCCCGGCCTCGTGGCTGCTGCGCAGCTGCTCGTCGTACTCGTCGCTGTCCGCGAAACGGGCCAGGTCGGCGGGCAGGCCGGTCTGGGCCAGCGCCTTCTCGATGACAGCGGCGCGGTCCTTGTTTCCTTCGTGATGGAATTCTTCGCCCATGGCGTCGTAGAGGGGCTTGATGAACTCGCTGCCGTGCAGTTCCTTCGCCGCGATGATCACGCGCACCGGTCCCCAGGAGTCATCCATCATGGCGCGGTAGTCCGCGGGGAGGTCCCGGCCATGGTTCAGGACGGAAAGGCTCATGACGTTCCAGCTGGCTTCGATGTCACGCACTGCCTCGACCTCCCCGATCCAGCGCGAAGTCACCCAGGCGAAGGGGCAGATCGGATCGAACCAGAAATCGACCTTGTTGACGGTTTCAGGCACAGGGATACTCCTTGGATGGGAAACGGGAAAGCGGTCAGGCGGATTTGTTCCGCCGCTTAGCCACCACTTCGTGGGCGATCATGGTGGGCGGTGCCTTCTTGGCGACGGCGTCGGCAGTGATGACCACGCTGGCGATGTCGTCCCGGCTGGGAAGATCGAACATGACCGGAAGCAGCACTTCCTCCATGATGGCGCGCAGGCCGCGGGCTCCGGTGCCCCGCTCCAAGGCCTGGTCCGCGATGGCATCCAGCGCTTCGTCGTCGAACAGCAGTTCCACGCCGTCCAGCTGGAACATCTTCTGGTACTGCTTGATCAGGGCGTTCTTCGGCTTGGAGAGGATCTGGATCAGTGCCGGCCGGTCAAGGTTGGAGACCGTGGTGATGACCGGCAGGCGGCCGATGAATTCGGGAATGAGGCCGAACTTGAGCAGGTCCTCGGGCATGACGTCGCCGTAGCTGTCGACGTTTTCCTTGACCTCGTTCAGCGGAGCGCCGAAGCCGATGCCCTTGCGTCCGGAGCGGGAACCGATGATCTCCTCGAGGCCGGCGAACGCGCCGGCCACGATGAAGAGCACATTGGTGGTGTCGATCTGGATGAATTCCTGGTGCGGATGCTTGCGCCCGCCCTGCGGCGGCACCGATGCCACGGTGCCTTCGAGAATCTTCAGGAGGGCCTGCTGCACGCCCTCGCCGGACACATCCCGCGTGATGGAGGGGTTTTCGCTCTTGCGAGAGATCTTGTCGATCTCGTCGATGTAGATGATGCCCTGTTCAGCCTTCTTGACGTCGTAGTCCGCGGCCTGGATGAGCTTGAGCAGGATGTTCTCGACATCCTCGCCGACGTAGCCGGCTTCAGTCAGGGCGGTGGCATCGGCGACGGCGAAAGGAACGTTCAGCCGGCGGGCGAGGGTCTGGGCGAGATACGTCTTGCCGCAGCCCGTGGGACCGATCAGGAGGATGTTGGACTTGGCGATTTCCACGTCCTCGTGGTGGCCGCCCTCGCCGAGGCCGCCCTTGGGAGCGTGGCCTGCCTGGATACGCTTGTAATGGTTGTAGACGGCGACCGCAAGGGAGCGCTTGGCAGGTTCCTGCCCGATGACGTATTCCTGCAGAAAGTCGAAAATTTCCCGGGGCTTGGGCAACTCGAAGCTACCCAGATCCGACACTTCGGCGAGTTCTTCTTCGATGATCTCGTTGCAGAGTTCAATGCACTCGTCGCAAATGTAGACGCCGGGCCCGGCGATCAGCTTCCGCACCTGCTTCTGGCTCTTTCCACAGAAAGAACACTTCAGCAGATCCGTGCTCTCGCCAATCCGGGCCATGTGGGAATCCCTTCGTTCCTTGCGGGTGCCGCCCATTGCTGCCTGCTCCTGCGTGAGGAGCCAAGGCGGGCGCCACCATGACAACTTCCACTGTAGGACACAATGGGCTGCTTGGGTTGAAACAGAACGCCGGTGCGGTCCATATTTCCTTGGACCGCACCGGCGTCCCGGTGCTGCCTGGCTAGCGGGCGATAGCCTGCGGCTTGATCTTGCGCGAGTCGAGGACCTGGTCGATCAGGCCGTAATCCTGGGCCTCGGCCGCGGTGAGGATCTTGTCGCGTTCGATGTCATTGTTGACCTGCTCGGACGTCCGGCCCGAATGGTGGGCCAGCGTGTCTTCCAGCCAGGTCCGCATGCGCATGACCTCGGCGGCCTGGATCTCAAGGTCCGAGGCCTGGCCGCCCTGGCCGCCGGACAGCGCCGGCTGGTGGATCAGCACGCGGGCGTTCGGCAGCGCGAGGCGCTTGCCGGGCGTACCGGCCGCCAGCAGGACCGCCGCCGCGCTGGCCGCCTGGCCGAGGCACACGGTCTGGATTTCGGGGCGGATGTACTGCATGGTGTCGTAGATCGCGGTCATCGCCGTGAAGGACCCGCCGGGCGAGTTGATGTACAAGGTGATGTCGCGGTCCGGGTCCGTTGACTCGAGGACCAGCAACTGCGCCATGATGTCATCAGCCGAGGCGTCGTCCACCTGTACGCCGAGGAAGATGATGCGGTCTTCGAAGAGCTTGGTGTACGGGTCCTGGCGCTTGAAGCCGTAGGGCGTGCGCTCCTCGAACTGCGGGAGGACATAGCGGCTGGACGGGAGATTACCGGCGGACCATCCGAAGTTGTAGTTCATTTCATTGCTCCTGGTGTTCAGTGGGTCTTGCTGCCGGTTACTTCTCGGAGTTGGAGGCATTCTGGGTTCCGCCCCCACCGGCCACGGAGCCTGCGTGGGCCGAAATCTTGTCGAAGAAGCCGTATTCCAGCGCTTCGGTGGCCGTGAACCACTTGTCGCGGTCGTTGTCCTTCAGGATGGTATCCACGGTCTGGCCGGTCTGGTCCGCGGTCAGCTCCGCCATGACCTTCTTCATGTGCAGGATGAGCTCGGCCTGGATCTTGATGTCCGAGGCGGTGCCGCCGATGCCGCCCGAAGGCTGGTGCATCAGGATGCGGGCGTTGGGGGTGGCGTAGCGCTTGCCCTTGGTGCCCGAGGAGAGCAGGAACTGGCCCATGGAGGCCGCCAGGCCGGTGGCAACAGTGACGACGTCGTTCGGGATGAACTGCATGGTGTCGTAGATGGCCATGCCTGCGGTCACCGAACCGCCAGGGGAATTGATGTAGAGGTAGATGTCCTTCTCCGGGTCCTCGGCGGAGAGCAGGAGGAGCTGGGAGCAGATCGCGTTGGCGTTCTCGTCACGGACCTCGGAGCCGAGCCAGATGATGCGCTCTTTCAGCAGACGGTTGTAGATGTAGTTGTCCTGGGCTGCCGGATCGACAGTTGCCATCCGGGGCGCCTCTGCGTGCTGTGACATAAGTACTTACCTCTCGCTGGTGACAGGGCCGTTGCTGAAGTTGCCATCCCTGATCTTCACTACTTGGACACTAACCGGTTTCGAAGCTGTTTTGTTCTCCGGAATCGCACTGTTCGCTGACGGCGCACGATTGCCCGGCGGGCCGGTATTCGGCAGCAATCCGGGCTTAAAAAGCACACCCCCGGATCGGCGGATCCGGGGGTGTGCTGAAGCCAGATTAGAACTTCACTGCGGCGGGATCGTCGCTGGGGACGGTCCCGGCTTCCTCAGCTTCTTCGGCTGCGGGAGCCTCGGCAACTTCACCGGCGGGGCGGACGAAGTCGCTCAGGTCCACCTTGTTGCCTTCGGAGTCGACAACCTCGGCCTGGCCCAGGACGACGGCCAGCGCCTTGCGGCGGCGGACCTCGGAAACCATCATCGGAACCTGGCCGCTCTGATCAATGATCTGGGCGAACTGGTTCGGGTCCATGCCGTACTGGCTGGCCGTGGTGACGATGTAGTCGATCAGCTCGTTCTGGCTGACTCCGACCTCTTCCTTGTCCGCGATGGCGTCCAGGATGATTTCGTTCTGGAAGGCGCGGGCGGTGTTGGCCTTGACCTCTTCGCGGTGCTCTTCGGTGTCGTGCTCGCCCTCGCCGTGGGAGTTCTCCGGGCTGAAGTGCTGCTCGAGCTGCTCTTCGATGACGGAGTCGGGAACGGGAACCTCGATCAGTTCGACCAGCTTGTCCAGGACCTTGTCGCGAGCCTCGACGCCCTGGCCGACGACCTTGGACTCAGCAGCCTGCTTGGCGAGGTCTTCGCGCAGTTCAGCGAGGGTGTCGAACTCGGAAGCCAGCTGGGCAAAGTCATCGTTGGCTTCCGGCAGCTCGCGCTCCTTGACGGCCTTGACGACAACCTTCACCTGGGCAGCCTCGCCGGCGTGCTCACCGCCGACCAGCGTGGTGTCGAAGATTGCCTCTTCGTCGGCCGAGAGGCCGGACACGGCCTCGTCCAGGCCCTCAAGCATGGTGCCGGCGCCCACCTGGTAGGACAGGCCGGACGCGGAGTCAACCTCGGCGCCGTCGATGACGGCGGTGATGTCGATGGTCAGGAAGTCGTCGTTCTTGGCCGGGCGGTCAACGGACTTCAGCGTGCCGAAACGGCCGCGGAGCTCGTCCAGGGCCTTGTCGACGTCGGCGTCGGAAGACTCGGCGGCGGCAACCTCGACCTTGATGCCGGCGTAGTCGGGAAGCTCGACCTCGGGACGGACGTCGACCTCGACCTGGAACTTCAGTTCACCGTCGGTGGAGGAGGGATCCGGAACCTCGGTGATCTCGACCTCGGGACGGCTCAGCGGGCGGACGCCGGTTTCCTGCACGGCGGCCTGGTACCAGCCGTTGAGGCCGTCGTTGATGGCGGTCTCCAGGACGTAGCCGCGGCCAACGCGCTGGTCGATCAGCTTGGAGGGAACCTTGCCCTTGCGGAACCCGGGAACCTGGATCTGCGAAGCAACGGTCTTGTAAGCGGCATCGATGCTCGGCTTCAGTTCTTCAAACGGAACCTCAACATTGAGCTTGACCCGCGTGGCGGTGAGGTTCTCGACAGCGCTCTTCACAGTCTAAGTACTCCTGGTTTTGTGGGATGGGTTTCTGCTGCGTTCCCGGATCGGAACAGACTCACAGAGTCGGGGTGACAGGATTTGAACCTGCGACTTCCTGCTCCCAAAGCAGGCGCTCTAGCCAAGCTGAGCTACACCCCGTGAGTGCACAGGACAGTCTACGGCCAAGAATCGCCAGTTTGCACATTTGACACTTGGCACCTGAATTGGGTTTAGTTATATCCGGCTTGAACAGCCGCCGGGAAATGCACGGACGTATCAATCCTGCACTACTCCGGGGACGTAGCTCAATGGTAGAGCCTCAGTCTTCCAAACTGATTACGCGGGTTCGATTCCCGTCGTCCCCTCCGATACAAGAAAGGGCCCCTCCAGCGAGGGGCCCTTTCTTTTTGCTCCGTCAGCCTAGTTTTGGCAGCCAGGACACCAGTACAGCTTGCGGGCGCCGATCTCGGTCAGCGCAACCGCGGCACCGCAACGCCGGCACTCCTGCCCGGCACGCTGGTAGACGTAGTGCGCCTCGCCGTCGAGCGGACCGGCATCACCCCCGCTCCACAAGGCTGCCGGCGTCGTAATGATCCGGCCGTCCCGGACGCCGTCGGACATAGCGGCAACGGTGTCGTCCCACAGGAGGCCGGCCGACTCCACGCTGAGCGTGTTTCCCGGAGTCCAGGGATCGATGCCCTGCCGGAACAGGACCTCGGCCCGGTAGATGTTGCCGACGCCCGCCAGCACCGACTGGTCCATGAGCAGCAGGCCGACGGCGGTCTTGCGGCGAAGCAGCCGCGCGATGAATTCTTCCCTGTCCCCCGGCGCCAGGTGCAACGGATCCGGGCCGAGCTTCGCGCGGGCGGCGCGGGCTTCCTCTCCCGTGATGGCCGCGCAGGTGCTGGCGCCGCGCAGATCGGCCCAGCCGTGGGCGGAGACAAGCCGGACGCGCACGGCGCCGACGGGTTCGGGCGGCCCGGAGTAACTTCCGGAGTTCTCCACTGATCCGGACTCCCGTTCGCCGATCCGGCGCGGCGCTCCGATGCTGGAGGATCCGCGGAAGGTGTCGTCGCCACCGAAGTCCCACGCCCCGTAGAGGCCGAGGTGGACGTGCAGGTAGAGACCGTTGGCGAAACGAAGGAAGAGCTGCTTGCCGTGCGCGGTGGCTTCAAGCAGGCATTGCCCGTCCAGCAGCGCCGCGCCCGCAGCGAAGCGGCCCTGCGGGCTCGAAACCCGCAGGGCGCTGCCGCCGAAGACGTCCTGGAACTGGCGTGCCAGCCGGTGGACCGAATGCCCTTCCGGCACTATTCGACGATTTCGCCGGTGGTCTCGTACGTGGCGATCTTGCCGATGCGGCGGACATGGCGTTCGTCGTTGCTGAAGGGCTCCTCAAGGAAGAACTCGATCAGCTTGGTGGCTTCCTCGACGCTGTGCTGGCGTCCGCCGACGGCGATCACATTGGCGTCATTGTGTTCGCGGGCCAGCTTGGCGGTGGACTCGTTCCACGCCAGGGCCGCGCGCACGCCCTTGACCTTGTTCGCGGCAATCTGCTCGCCATTGCCGGAGCCGCCCAGGACGATGCCGAGGGCGTGGACGCCGGCTTCCTGGTCCGCGACGACAGCCCGTGCGGCGTTGATGCAGAAGGAGGGGTAGTCGTCCAGGGCGTCGTACACCTTGGGGCCGTGGTCAACCACCTCGTAGCCCTTGGCCGTGAGGTGGCTGACAAGGTGGGCGCTGAGCTCCATGCCGGCATGATCCGTGGCAATGTGGACGCGGGGTGTGGTCACTGGAAGTCCGTTCGGTCTGGGGCGCGGGACGGCATTAGCCGGGCCGCGGCGGTGAGGGGATGCGGTACTAGGGTACTAGGGACCCCGGCCGGGCGCGCTTTAAGTCGCGGCGTTCACTGCCCGTGCGCGCGGTCGGCCACCCTGTTCAGCAAGCCGGCAAGCCGGTCGGCGGTGGCCGGGCTGCCCGCGCTCAGCGCGAGCTGCCGTCCGTTGAGTTGCCGCACGACGACGGCGGGTCCGCTGCTGACGAGCATGGCCGTGGCAGCGCCGTGGTGCCGCAAGCCCCAGCCGCCGAAGTCGGCGGCCTTGACGTCAGCGGGCGTGGCGGCGGCGATGTCCACGGCAGGCACCCTGAGCACGCGAAGCACGCCGGCAAGAAAGACCTCGAGTCCGCCCCGGTCCGCCTTGACCCGGACGAAGAGGAAGCAGGCCCCCAGGACGGCGATCCCGAACACCAATGCCCCGAGCCACGGGACCGCCACCGAGATCAGCATCGCGGGAAACACCGCGGCCACACAGATCATGACGAACACCGAACTTCGCGCATGGACCCAGAGCTTCAGGGAGTCATCGGCCAGCCCGGGATCTTCACGCAGGACGCGTTCGGCTTCGAGGGCGGCGTCGTCCTCCGTGGTCCACCGCGGATCGGGCTTGAAGGCGAACACCATCACCACCCCGAGGGACAGTGCGGCGCCTGCACCGAGTGCCAGCACGATGGCATCGACGTGGGAACTGCGGGCGTCCGTCAGCCCGGCCTGGCCCACCAGCCCGGCGGCGAGCACGGCGGTGATGAAGAGACTCACCATCAGGCCGAGCCCCATCATCAGCCGCCGCATGATGACCGGCCGGGAAATAGGCACCGCCTGCAGGAAGACCAGCCAACCCGCCAGGACCATCAGGGAAGTCCCGCCCGCCACATAGGCGGCAAAGGGCGCAAAGTTGCTGCCGCCGTCGGCGTTCCAGGTGATGGCCAATGGGTCCGGAAGGTCAGGACGGAGCATGAGGGCACAGACCACGAACGCTGCGGCCAGGAGGACGGGGAACGCCACCGCAAAACGCAGCGCCCGGAAATCGAGAGAATCGCGCAGCTTGCCCATGGCTTAACGCTACTCCCGGCCCGCGACACTTTGTGACGCTCCTTGCCAAGCGGGAAAGAAATGAAAGAATAATTTCACAGCGCCGGAACCGGCTCGGCCGGTCCGGCTTTTCTGCACACCACTTCTTGGAGGCACCCCTTGCCAGGCCTGAACCTCACCCGCGCCGAAGCCGCGGAGCGCGCGGAACTGCTCGCCGTCGAGTCCTATCACGTCGCCCTCGACCTGACGAAGGGCGCGAAGGTCTTCGGTTCGACCACGGTGGTGAAATTCACCGCCGAACCGGGTTCGTCCACGTTCATCGACGCCATCACCGACAAGGTGCACAGCGTCACGCTGAACGGCAGGGACCTGGATCCGGGGGATGTGTCCGACGGCGTGCGGATCCAGCTGCCTGACCTGGCCGCGGAGAACGAACTCACGGTCGTGGCGGACGCTCCTTACATGAACACGGGCGAAGGCCTGCACCGCTTCGTGGACCCCGTGGACGGCGAGGTCTACCTCTACACCCAGTTCGAGGTGCCGGATTCCCGCCGGATGTTCGCCGTCTTCGAACAGCCGGACCTGAAGGCCACGTTCGCGTTCACGGTCACGGCGCCGTCGCACTGGGATGTCATCTCCAACTCCCCCACGCCGCTGCCCGCCGAAGCAGCCCCCGGCGAAAGCGGGGAGGCCCGCTCGGTGTGGAGCTTCGCCCCCACCCCGCGGCTGTCCTCGTATGTCACCGCGCTGATCGCCGGGCCCTACCAGTCCGTGCGCAGCGAAGTGGCGAGCGCCGACGGCAGGGTGATCCCGCTCGGCGTTTTCGCCCGCAAATCCCTCATGCAGTACCTCGACGCGGAGAACATCTTCGAACTGACCCGCCAGGGCTTTGAGTTCTTCGAGGCCCAGTTCGGCTTCCCTTACCCGTTCGAGAAATACGACCAGCTGTTTGTTCCCGAATTCAACGCCGGCGCCATGGAGAACGCCGGTGCGGTGACCATCCTGGAGGGCTACGTCTTCCGCGGCAAGGTGGCCGAAGCCCAGGTGGAGCGGCGGGCCATCACGGTCCTGCACGAGCTCGCGCACATGTGGTTCGGCGACCTGGTGACGATGCGCTGGTGGAACGACCTCTGGCTCAACGAATCCTTTGCCGAGTACATGTCCCACCTGGCCGCCGTCGAGAACACCGCCTTCGACCACGCGTGGACCACCTTCGCCTCCGTGGAGAAGTCCTGGGCGTACCGGCAGGACCAGCTGCCCACCACGCACCCGATCTTCGCGGATATCAACGACCTGCAGGACGTGGAGGTCAATTTCGACGGCATCACCTACGCCAAGGGCGCGTCGGTGCTCCGCCAGCTCGTTGCCTGGGTCGGTCCGGAACAGTTCATGGCCGGCGTCCGCGAGTACTTCAAAAAACATGCCTGGAAGAACACCGAGCTGTCCGACCTCATGGTCGAACTGGAGGCGGCCAGCGGCCGCGAGCTGGACCAGTGGGGCAAGCTCTGGCTCGAGACCGCGGGCGTCAACACCCTCTCCCCTGAGATCGAGGTGGACGACGACGGCGTGATCACCTCGTTCTCGATCCGGCAGACCGCGATCGCAGAGCAGCCCGTTTTGCGCCCGCACCGCCTCGCCGTCGGGTTCTACGAACTGTCCGACGCCGGCAAGCTCGAGCGGGTGCACCGCGAGGAGCTCGACGTCGACGGGCCGGCCACGGAGGTTCCGGCCCTGCTGGGCAGGAAGCGGCCGGCGCTGATCCTACTCAACGACGACGACCTCGCCTACGCGAAGGTCCGACTCGACCCCGCATCCCTGGCCGGCGCGACGGCGCACCTGAAGGACTTCGCCTCCAGCCTGCCACGGACGCTCGTGTGGGGCTCGGCCTGGGATGCAGCCCGCGACGGCGAGACCCCGGCCCGCGGCTACGTCGAACTGATCCTGGCCAACATCGCCGCTGAGACCGACTCCTCGGTGATCCAGACCCAGCTCCGCCAGCTCGCCACGACCCTGAACTTCTACGTTGCCGCCGGGCACAAGGACGCCACTGCCGAAGCCGCCGCTGACCGGCTGTGGGACCTGGCGTCCTCGGTAGCGGCAGGGTCCGACGCCCAGCTGCAGTTCGTGAAGTCCTTCGCCCTGCTTGCCCGCAGCGGAAGCCAGCTGGACACTGTCCAGGGGCTGCTGGATGGCGCCGGTTCACTCGAAGGCCTCACCGTCGACCAGGACCTGCGCTGGGAACTGCTGACCTCCCTGGTGGTCGGCGGCCGTGCAGACCAGGCACGCATCGACGCCGAGCTCGAACGCGACCACACCTCCAACGGCCAGAACGCCGCGGCCCTGGCGACGGCGGCACTGCCGACCCCCGAGGCCAAGGCCGCCGCGTGGGAGAAGATCGTGGTCACCGGCGAGCTGTCCAACGCACTGCAGGGCTCCGCCGTCGCCGGCTTCGTCCGGGTGCTGGACACCGCCCTGCTGGAACCGTACGCCGAGAAGTACTTCGACGCCGTCCCGGATATCTTCGCCAAGCGCACGCACGCCCTGGCCCAGCAGATCATCGTGGGCCTGTATCCGGCTCAGCTCACCACGCAGGACACCGTGGACCGCACTGACGCGTTCCTGGAATCCCTGCCGGAGGATAGCGCCGCACTGCGCCGCATGATGCTCGAGAACCGCGACGGCGTGGCCCGCGCCCTGCGCGCCCGGGCCGCGGACATCTAGGCCGTCCCGCGTGCTCCTGCGCCTCCCGTCCCGGCCTTCCGGCCGGACGGGAGGCGCAGCCGTTTAGACTGTGCCCATGAGCCTGGACGAACACCGCTACGCACTCACCGTCCGATGGACCGGAAACTTGGGCGAGGGCACTTCAAGCTACCGGGGCTACTCCCGGGACCACGACGTCGAAATCCCGGGCCTCCCGGTGCTCAAAGGCTCCTCGGACCCCACCTTCCGCGGCGACCGCACCAGATACAACCCCGAGCAACTGCTCCTCGCCGCGCTTTCCCAATGCCACATGCTGTCCTTCCTGCACGTAGCGGTGATGAACGGCGTGGTGGTGACACGCTACATCGATGAAGCCGAAGGCCTGATGCGCACCAACCGGGACGGCAGCGGGCAGTTCGAAAGCGTGACGCTCAAGCCCCGGGTCACCGTAGCGGGCGCAGAGCACCTTCCCCTGATGGACGAACTCCACCACACGGCGAACCAGCTCTGCTTTATCGCCCGCAGCGTGAATTTCCCGGTGCTCCACGAACCGGTCACGCAGGCCGAAGACTAGCCAGCAGCTTCTTTTCGGTTTCCGGCCGAAGCCCGGCCTTCCGGGGCCGGTGCAATCCCCTGGCCAGCTCATCGGCGAGGGTGTCCCTCAGGGTTTCCTGCCACGGACGCAGCCGGAGCCCAAGTGCGAGGGCTGCAGCATTCGAGCGGGCCATGAAGCCCTCGTGCTCCGGCGGAAGCCACAGCGGCAGCGAATCCTCGCCGGACCAGGGGTTGACCCCCTGGCTTTCAAGCCAGGCAGTACCTGCCGTCACGACCTCGGGGGCTGTCCCCGTAATTTTCCGGCATTCGCCGATGTATTCGCCGAAGGGCACCACTTCTCCGACCGCGTTGAAAGCCCCGGTGAGTCCCTTGCCCGCCGCCGAAAGGATCCATGCGGCAAGGTCCCGGACGTCGATCACCTGGACCGGATCGCCGGGGATGTCCGGCACGAGCACCGCGTCTCCGCCGAGCGCGAGCCTGGCCGGCCAGTAGCCGTAGCGGTCGCTGCTGTCTCCCGGGCCGCCGATGAGGCCGGCCCGCACAATATGGGACTTCTCCCCTGCCAGGTCCATGGTCAGCTTTTCGATGGCGGACTTCGCCTCGCCATACGTCTCCGGCGACGCCTCTTGCTCCGGCGGCAGCGGCGCAAGGAGCGCCGCACTTTCATCCGCGCCCGGCTGGTCGTGGCGGGCATACACGGAACAACTGGACACGAAGCTCCAGTGCCCGCTCCGGGAACCCAGTGCCGCCAGCGCCTCGCGGGCCTGGGCCGGATCGCGGGTGACATCGACGACGGCGTCCCACCCGCCGTCGAGCCCGGCATAGGCTTCGGGTCCCGCCTCCCGGTCCGCCCTGACCCAGAGGACGCCCGACGGCGGCTCCGCTGCGGTGCCGCGCGCCAGGCACGTGACGTCGTGTCCGGCGTCGAGCCCTTGGCGGGCAAGCTCGGCCGACAGGAACGCGGTACCACCAAGGATCAGGATGCGCATGCCGTCACGCTACGACGATAGGGTTGGTGACGGACAGAGTGTTCAGCGCCCGGCGAACAGCGTCCGGCGCCCCCAGACCCTTGAGGAGCAGCCCTGCCGATGAACGCAAGCACCCCCGCGATCCTGGATGCAGCCGAAGAAGCCGCGAAAATTGACCTAGGGGCCATACTGCTGACCGTCGGAATCGGCGTGGTGATCTGGATCGTGCTGCGTTTCACCATCCTGCGCATCACCAAGCGAGTCGCCGAAGGGAGCAGTTTCTTCCGGAACGCGCCTTTCAAATGGGTGCAACCGGCCTTCCGCGCGCTGGACCACGAACGTCGTTCGCAGCGGGCGCACACTATCGGCTCGCTGCTGACCAGTGTGCTGAGCGTGGTGGTCGCGGTGATCGTGATCATCTACGTGCTCAAGTTCCTCAACGTGGACATCGCCCCGCTGCTGACGAGCGTGGGAATCCTGGGTGTGGTGATCGGTTTTGGCGCCCAGCAGTTGATCCGAGACTTCCTTGCCGGGATCTTTATCACCATCGAAGACCAGTACGGGATCGGCGATGTGATCGTTACCGCCGAAGTGGTTGGTACCGTTGAATCCGTGGGGCTGCGGATCACCCGGCTCCGCGCCGAAGACGGCGCCATCTGGTACCTGCGGAACGGCGAGATCCTGCGCGTGGGCAACCGGTCGCAGGGCGACTATGTCCCGGCGGAAGACAAGGACAACGGCGGCATCGGTTCCGCGGAGGAGAAATCCAGTGAGTGACACGGCGAACGGGCAGCAGTCCCCCGCGACCCCGGCCAACGCGGCCCCAGCGGCCGGCGACCGTCCGCAGCTGATGCGCAACGACCCCTTCAGCCAGCCCGCCTACACGGACAGCTTCTATGACGCCGTGGGCGGCCACGAGACTTTCGTGAAGCTGATCGATGTCTTCTACGACGGCGTGGCGGGCGATCCCCTCCTGCGTCCGATGTACCCGGAGGAGGACCTCGGTCCGGCGAAGCGCCGCTTCCTGATGTTCCTGGAGCAGTACTGGGGCGGCCCGACGACGTACAGCCAGGAACGCGGGCACCCCCGCCTGCGGATGCGGCACATGCCGTTCCGGGTGACGCCGGAGGCCAAGGACCGCTGGCTGTTCCACATGAGGGCGGCCGTGGACGCGCTCCAGCTCCCCGCCCTGTACGAAGGCACCCTGTGGGACTACATGGAGCGGGCCGCGCTCACCATGGTGAACAGCCCCTCCCCTGCACAGCCGTAGGGCGGGTCCACTGGGGCGGGTGCGGTCCTGCCCCGGTGGGGATCAGGGGATCGTGCCGGCCTTCATCGGACCATGACCATGAGTACAATCCCGGGGCACCCCGGAGCGACGGGAGGGGCCTTGCTAACCGGCCGGGGCGAGGTTCAGTCCGAGGCCCGCGCCGGCGCGAACCAGGATGTGGCCGCGGCTTCCGCTGAGCCGGAACCAGCGTCCGTTGCGGAAGAGCCGGTGTTCGCCGTCTCCCAGGAAGCCTAGAGCGAAGGCCCCGAAGGCCGCGCCTGCGGGCACGCCAGGGTGTCCGGGCATCTCACGGCCCCAGACAGCTGCCCTGGCGGCGGCCACCATGTGCGCACCGGCCTGCTCGGGAACGACCCCGGCCACCTCCGCGATGCCTGCTTCGGCAACTGTCTTCAGTTCGGCGTCGGAGACCTCGCCCAGCGGTTCCCAGCCGCCACGCGGCGCACCCACTCCCGCCCAGGATTCCGAGACGGTCGACGGCGGTAGCGGGAGTTCCACGTCATCCGTCCCCGAACGGGCCAACCGGTCCAGCACCGAGGCGAGGGTGACCGTCACATCCGTTTCCGCTTCCTCGGCGAGGGCGCTGGTGCGCAGGCCGAGGATGGTGGGGGTCGCGTCGCCGAGCGCCCGGGGGCGGAGGACACACACATAGGCCGCGAGGACGGAGCCGGCAGCCTGGAGGCGGACCGCGCCGTCGTCGATGCTCTTGGCGCGCGTGACGTAGGTGCGCAGATCCGCCAGATCCCGGGGATCAGCGAAACGGAGAGGACGGGTCAGAACATCAGTCACACCAACGACTCTACCGGCTAGTCCGGTAATAAGACGCCCCGGGGCAAGGTCGGGAGGGCCCACGCCGGCGAGGGACCCTGATCCCGCAGAGCGGGATTTGGGAGCCGGTGGGGACTAGAGTCGAACCATGACTGACGCGCACGCCGGCCTCGTGGATCAGGCCGTCCCCGAGGACCCCACAGCCACCCTCATTGACTTGCTTTCCCTGGCCGATTTCGACGGCGCCCGGACGGACGAGGACATCTTCCTTGGACCATCGCAGAAACAGCCGCGGCACCGGGTGTTCGGCGGGCAAGTCCTGGCGCAGTCGCTCATCGCCGGCATGCGGACCGTCGACGAAGACCGGGTGGTCCATTCGATGCACGGTTACTTCCTGCGTCCCGGCGACGCCAACCAGCCGATCACCTTCGGTGTGCAGCGCCTGCGCGACGGCCGCTCCTTTTCCGCACGGCGCGTGCACGCCTACCAGAACGGGCAGCCGATCCTGTCCATGATCGCGTCGTTCCAGACCGACGCCGAGGGTGTTGAACACCAGTCGGCCATGCCCGAGGGCATCCCCGACCCGGAGAGCCTGCCGAGCACGGCGGACCTGCTGCGGAAGTACGACCATCCGCTGGCCCGCCACATGTCCTTCGAACGGCCCTTCGACGTGCGGCATGTCGACTCGGCGCTGTATGTGGAGCCCCCGAAAGAGAACGTGGCCAGGAACGCGGTCTGGATGAAGACCCTGGGCCCCATGCCGGACGACCCGGACTTCCACCGGGCTGCCCTTGCGTACGCGAGCGATTACACGATCCTGGAACCCATCCTGCGGGGGAACGGCCTGAGCTGGATGACTCCGGGGATGAGCGTCGCGAGCCTGGACCATGCAATGTGGTGGCATCGGCCGGTGCGGGTGGACGAGTGGCTGCTCTACGTCCAGGAGTCCCCCAGCGCCCAGGGTGCCCGCGGACTGTCCACCGGGAAGATCTTCAACCGCGACGGCGTACACGTCGCCACCGTGGCGCAGGAGGGCATGCTCCGGCTTCCCGAGTAGCCGGCGTGCCGAGCAACAGCGGCTAACACCGGAAGGCCGGCCCCGAGGGGCCGGCCTTCCGGTGTTTGGCGGTGTTAGTCGCGGGTCAGCTTGCGGTGCGTGACCCGGTGCGGCTTGGCGGCGTCGGGGCCCAGCCGTTCGATCTTGTTCTCCTCGTAGGACTCGAAGTTGCCTTCGAACCAGTACCACTTGGAGGGGTTCTCGTCGTCGCCCTCGTAGGCGAGGATGTGGGTCGCCACACGGTCCAGGAACCAGCGGTCGTGGGAGACGACCACGGCGCAGCCCGGGAAGTCGAGCAGCGCGTTTTCCAGGCTGCTCAGGGTTTCGACGTCGAGGTCGTTGGTGGGTTCGTCGAGGAGCAGCAGGTTGCCGCCCTGCTTGAGAGTGAGGGCGAGGTTCAACCGGTTGCGCTCACCGCCGGAGAGCACCCCGGCCTTCTTTTGCTGGTCCGGGCCCTTGAAGCCGAACGCCGAGACGTAGGCGCGCGACGGCATTTCGACCTGGCCAACCTGGATGTGGTCCAGGCCGTCCGAGACGACCTCCCAAAGGGTCTTGTTGGGGTCGATGCCGCCACGGGACTGGTCCACGTAGGAAATCTTGACGGACTCGCCGATCTTCAGGTTGCCGCCGTCCAGCGGTTCCAGCCCGACGATCGTCTTGAAGAGGGTGGACTTGCCCACGCCGTTGGGGCCGATGACGCCGACGATGCCGTTGCGGGGCAGGGAGAAGGACAGGTCCTCGATCAGGACGCGGTCGTCGAAGCCCTTCTTCAGGTCGGTGGCTTCGATGACCATGCTGCCCAGGCGCGGTCCCGGCGGGATCTGGATCTCTTCGAAGTCGAGCTTGCGCGTGCGTTCGGCTTCGGCTGCCATTTCCTCGTAACGTGCCAGACGCGCCTTGGACTTGGTCTGGCGGCCCTTGGCGTTGGAGCGGACCCACTCGAGTTCTTCGCTGAGGCGCTTGGCCTGCTTGGCGTCCTTCTTGCCCTGGATTTCCAAGCGGGCGCGCTTCTTCTCCAGGTAGGTGGAGTAGTTGCCTTCGTACGGGTACAGCCGGCCGCGGTCCACTTCACAGATCCATTCCGCGACGTGGTCGAGGAAGTACCGGTCGTGGGTGATGGCGAGAACAGCGCCCGGGTAGCTGGAAAGGTGCTGTTCGAGCCAGAGCACGCTTTCGGCGTCGAGGTGGTTGGTAGGTTCGTCGAGCAGCAGCAGGTCCGGCTTCTGCAGCAGGAGCTTGCAGAGCGCCACGCGGCGGCGCTCACCACCGGAGAGCACCGTGACGTCGGAATCGCCCGGCGGGCAGCGCAGCGCGTCCATGGCCTGCTCCAGCTGGGAGTCGATGTCCCACGCGTCGGCGGCGTCGATGGCCTCCTGGAGCTTGCCCATTTCGTCGAGCAGGGTGTCGTAGTCCGCGTCAGGGTTGGCCATCTCTTCGGAGATTTCGTTGAACCGCTGGATCTTGCCGTAGATCTCGCCGACGCCTTCCTGGACATTGCCCAGGACGGTCTTTTCCTCGTTCAGGGGCGGCTCCTGCAGGAGGATGCCCACGGAGTAACCGGGGCTGAGTCGGGCCTCGCCGTTGGAGGGGGTGTCGAGCCCCGCCATGATCTTCAGGATCGTGGACTTACCGGCACCGTTGGGGCCGACGACGCCGATCTTCGCACCGGGGAAGAACGACATGCTGACATCGTCCAGGATAAGTTTGTCACCAACGGCCTTGCGGGCCTTGGTCATCGTGTAAATGAATTCCGCCATGCCCTTAAATCTAATGGGTGGCAGGTCAGAACTCACATTCGGAGCCAATCGCAGGGGAAGGCTGTGCCGGGAGGACCGGACGGCGCAGGTCCTCCCGCACGGGCTTATGCAGAGGCATCCAGGAGTTCCCCCGTCGCAGTGTCCACCAGGGCGTCGTCGCCGTTGTCGCCGCCCGGGAGGACCTGCAGGCTCCCGCCGGGGTCCCCGTTGCTGCCCTCCTCGTCGTCTTCCGGAAGCGGAGGCTCGTTGTCGCCGGAGCCCTCGGGCCATGGGTTACCGGCCGCCTGCTCCGAGCCGGCGGGAGCCGGGGCCTGGGGCTGGGCCGAATTGCTTGCCATGCGGGTGAAGTTCGCGGAACCCCACATAAGGTCATGCCCCACGGACTCGGCGTCGATCTCCGCCACGTGGTAGATGCGGCCGTCGCGTTCCCATTGCCGGAGCTTGAGTTTGCCCAGGACAATGACGCGCTGGCCCTTCTTGATGCTGCAGCCCACATGTCCGGCAAGGTGCCTGTAACTCTGGACTGTGAACCAGTTGGTGTTTCCGTCGATCCATACGTTGTTGGCGCGGTCGAAGCGCCGCTCGGTGGACCCGATCCTGAAGGAGGCGGTGGCGGTTCCGCCCGGCGTGGTGGAACTCTTGACGTCCGAGGCAACGAAGCCACGGATAGTGATGATGTCGTTCATGATGCGTCCTAACGTGGTTGGCAAGCCTGTACGGCTCCTCCAGCATCACGCCGGCTTTGAGGCCTTGGCAGGCACCGGTCCCCGTATGTGGACAGCGAGCGGAAAATCCCGCGCTGTGGAGGACCAGTCCGCAACCACAGGAAAACACCCCCGGTCCGAAGACCGGGGGTGCCTATGTTTTTTTCGTTACACCACAAAAGCGCCCCGGGAGGTGTGTGATTTCAGGACATCGTTTACACCTGTGGCGGGACATCGTTGACGGGTGATAGTTGACTGCTGTGGCGGGACATCGTTGACGGTCTC
>NZ_FNEI01000005.1 GCF_900099975.1 Arthrobacter cupressi | reverse complement strand
GTCGCGGGTATGGGTGGGTGGTCGGTGTGTTTTCGGCCGGTGGGGCTGGTCCATTCGAGGACCCCGGCCCCGGTTTGCCGGGGTTTCCATCGTGAGTGGTGCTTGAGCATGTGGTGGCGCCGGCAGAGTCCGGCGAGGTTGCCGGTTTCGGTGGGTCCGCCCAGTGCGGCGTCGTGGGTGTGGTCCAGGTCAAGATCCCGGGCTTTGATTCCGCAGCCGGGGAAGCGGCATCTGGTGTCGCGGGCGGTGAGGAGGCGTTTGAGGTCTTCGCCGGGCCGGTACCTGTCCACGGCCAGCACAGCTCCGGAGACCGGGTCGGTGAGGACCCGGTTCCAGGCGGTGGCCTGGCCGGCGAGGATGATGGCGGTGGAGGGGTCGATGGGGTGGCGCCCGTCCAGCTCGGCGGGGACCTGGTCGTACCGGATCTGTGTGGACGGGTCTTCGGTGGCCCGACTCTGGGCGGATGGGGCGCCGGAGGCCCCGGCCTTCACGGTGGTGTCCATGGAGGCGGTGGGGTGGCCGCCGGACAGATTCGGCCCGCAGGACGGGTCCGCCGTCTCGATCAGGGTCAAGACGGGGACAGTGACATCCACACGGGCGGTGATCGCTGCGAGGAGACCGTCCGGGGTGTCGTGGCCGGCGGGGGCGCCGCGAAGCAGCAGGTCCGACAGGAGGTCGGCCCGGAGCTGGTCAATGCTGCATTGATCGGCGGTGCGCTGGTTGGTGCAGCGTTGATCGGTGCGCTGATCGGCGGTGGGCTGGTTGGTGCTGCATTGATCGGCGGTGCGCTGGTTGGTGCAGCGTTGATCGGTGCGTTGGTCTGTGGTGCACTGGTCAACGCCGCAGGTAGTTTCGGTGGTCCGGTCGGCTGCTGCTGCGTGTTGTTGTGCCAGGTCGGCGTGCGTCTTGGCCATTTGGGTGAGGCGGTCGTGGATGCCGTAGGCCACGGCTGCGGGCAGGACGGCGGCGAGTTCGGCCATGCCGTCGGGCAGCGGGTTCACCCAGACGCGCCGTTCTGCGCTGGCGCGTTCATGCCGGGCGGCCAATGGTTCGGGCTGGGCTTTCTCGGCTTCCCGGACGGCCAGGCGCCGCACCCGGCCGGGGGCTTGCTGTTCCGCGCAGGCCACCACGACGGCCTCGTACCGGGACAATGCGGCAGGGTCGGCGAGTGCTGTCCCGGCGTCCTGGATCACGCGGGCATGTGCCAGGCTGATCCGGCCGTGCGCCAAGGCACGGAACGTCAAAGGGAACCGGTCGAGGAGTTCGACGGCCTGGCCCATCTGTCGTTGTATGGTGCGGTCGTTCGCGCGGGTCGCCGTGGCGATCTCGGCTGCGACGGCACGCTGCGCCAGCTCTGCCGCGTCCCACCGCCCTGCGTCCTTGAGCCCCGGCGGTACCGCGCCGGCGCCCGGCGGCAGCGCGCCGCCGTCGTGCATGTCCTCATCGGCCAGCACCTCCGCGACGCGGGACGCCAGGGCCAACGTGTACTCCCGCAAGGCCTGCAAACCTGCGATCGCCGACTCCACGGACTGCAAGGTAGAGACCAGTCCATCAAGCACCAGCAAGGGATCGGTCACCGCGTCGGTTCGCGGTGCCCTCTCCTCCAAAGCAGTGGTGATCTCCATGAACCCATTCAAGCAAGGGGGTCCGACATTTTTCCGACGGCGAGAGCTCCTCCGGAGCGCTATCTTTCGGCCGGCCCCTGGCGCTGATGCCAGGAGGCAAAATGTGCGGCGAGATGCGCCGGCGGTGTCAGCGCCCGGCCCGGACCCGTCCGGTGCGCGCCCGCGCCCAGCGGCCACCCCGCCGTCATGCGCCTGCCCGAACACTGCCGGTCAGCGCGCCGCCCGGTACCGCCCCGCAAAGCAGTGCCCACCGCCCGCCCAAACACGGCCCCGCCGCATCGAACCCGTGCCGCAGCCCGGAAGACACGCGTTAGTCCGTAACCAAGTCTTAGAACAGCCCCACCGCGTTGCCGTCCGCGTCCACGTCCATCCGCATCGCGGCGGGTTCCTTGGGCAGGCCGGGCATGGTCATGACCGCGCCGGTGAGGGCCACAATGAAGCCGGCGCCGGTTTTCGGGATGAGGTCCCGCACGTGGATGGTGAAGCCCTTGGGCGCGCCGAGGACCGTGGCGTCGTCCGTGAAGGAGTACTGGGTCTTGGCCATGCACACGGGCAGGCCCGCCCAGCCATTCCTCCGGATGTCCGCCAGCCGCCGCTGCGCGGGAACGGAAAACTCGACGCCGTCCGCACCGTAGATCTCCTGCGCGATGGTCCGGATCTTGCCCTCCACGGACAGTTCCAGCGGGTACAGGTGGCGGAAGGACGACGGCGACGCGACCGCAGCGGCGACCTTCGCCGCGAGCTCGTCGCCGCCGTCGCCCCCGCCGCCCCGGCCCCACACATCGGCGACCGCCGCCTGGACGCCCTCCCGGGCGCACCAGTCCAGGAGCCAGTCGAGCTCCGCGGCGGAGTCGCTGCCGAAGCGGTTGATGGCCACCACGGGCGTAATCCCGAACTTCTCCACGTTGTGCAAGTGCCGGCGCAGGTTCTCGACGCCGGCGGCGAGGGCTTCGGCGTTGGGTTCGGTGAGCTGCTCCCTGGGGACTCCGCCGTGCATCTTCAACGCCCGGATGGTCGCCACGACCACGACGGCGGAGGGAGCCACATCGCCGATCCGCGCCTTGATGTCCATGAACTTCTCCGCGCCGAGATCGGCCCCGAAGCCGGCCTCGGTGACCACGATGTCGGCCAGCTGCCGGGCGGTTTCAGTGGCGATCAGGGAATTGCAGCCGTGCGCGATGTTCGCGAACGGCCCGCCGTGCACCAGGGCCGGCGTTCCCGCGATCGTCTGCACCAGGTTCGGTTTGATGGCGTCCTTCAGCAGCAGGGCGAGGGCGCCCTGGATGCCAAGGTCCGCCACGGTCACCGGCGAGCGGTCGTAACGGTATCCGAAGGTGATCCGGCCCAGGCGCTCCCGCAGGTCCGCGAGGTTCCGGGCCAGGCAGAACACGGCCATGATTTCCGAGGCCACGGTGATGTCGAAGCCGTCCTGCCGGGGCACGCCCTGCACGGGGCCGCCGAGCCCGATCACCACCTCGCGCAGGGAGCGGTCGTTCATGTCCATGACCCGCTTGAAGGTCATGCGCCGGGGATCGATGCCCAGTTCGTTGCCCTGGAAAATGTGGTTGTCCACGAGGGCCATGAGGGCGTTGTTCGCCGCGGTGATGGCATGGAAGTCGCCGGTGAAATGCAGGTTGATTTCGTCCATCGGCAGCACCTGCGAATAGCCGCCGCCAGTGGCGCCGCCCTTCATACCGAGCACCGGGCCCAGCGACGGTTCCCGCAGCGCAATCATCACCTTGTGGCCGGCCCGGGCCAGCGAATCGGCCAGGCCCACGGTGGTGGTGGACTTTCCTTCGCCGGCCGGGGTGGGGGACATCGCCGAGACCAGGACCACCTTTCCCGGGGCCTTGCCCGGCCGCGGCGTGAGCTTGGCGGGATCGATCTTGGCCTTGAAACGGCCGTAGAGTTCCAGAGCTTCGGGCGGGATTCCGGCTTCCGCGGCGATCTCCTCGATCGGCCGGAGCGTCGCTTTGAGGGCGATCTCGAGATCGCTCATGCTTCCAGGAGCCTTGCTTTCAGACATCATTGTCCTTCCGGTCCGGAACGGCCTGCTATCCAGCTATGTCCGGAATCTACCAGCCGGCGCGCCGGACAAGCGAAGGCGGCCACGCCGTTTCACGCCCCCGGCAACACCAGCCCGCCCACCGCGGCCTGGTAACTGTCCAGGCTCCGCAGCGCCGTCCGCTGCCAGCCGAAATCTTCTGCGTGGACTGCGGCGGCCCGGCCCATGTCCTGCCGGGTCTGCGGGTCGTCGTACAGGGCCTCGAGGGCGTCGGCCCAGTCCGCCGGGTCATGCCCGTCGACCAGCAGGCCCGTGCGCCCGTGCTGCACTGCCCGGCTCAGCCCGCCCACCTGCGTCGCCACCACCGGGGTGCCGCACGCCTGTGCCTCCAAGGCCACCAGCCCGAAGGACTCACTGTAGGAAGGCATCACCACCACGTCCGCTGAACGGAACCAGCCCGCCAGCTCCGGCGCGTCCACCGGCGGGCGGTGCGTGACGACGTCGTCCAGTCCCGCCTCGCTGATGATGGAACGGAGGTTGAAGTCCTTCGCCCCGCTCAGGGCCCCCAGGACGGTGAGTTCGAGATCGATGTCCGGGCGCCGTGCCCGCAGCAGCGCGACGGCGGCCAGGAAGACCTGCGGGCCCTTCAGCCGCTGGATCCGGCCGGCGAAGAGAAGGTGGAAACTTCCGGGCCGTACCCCCAGTTCGCGCCGGGAGCGGCTCCGGAACGCCGGGGTGAAGACGGACAGGTCCACACCCGGCGGGGCCACGTCGATCCGGTCGAAGTCGGCATGGTAGTGGGACACCAGTTCCTCGGCTTCGGCCGCGGTGTTGGCAACCAGCCGGGCGGCGCCGTCGACGATCCGCTGCTCGCCCTCCTCCCGGCGCCGAGGCTCCGGACGTTCGCCGGAGGCCAGGACCAGGTTCTTCACCTTCGCCATGGTGTGCATGGTGTGCACCAGCGGAACGCCCCACATGCGGGAGAGTTCCAGCCCCGCCACGCCCGAGACCCAATAGTGCGAATGGACGAGGTCGTAGCGTCCGTGCGGCTGGCGCTGGCGGATCTTTTCGATCTGGACCACCATGGCGTGCAGCAGCTCGGGGAGGTGTTCCTTGGGCAGTTTCCGGGGCGGGCCGGCCAGTACGTTGTGGACGCAGACCCCGGGCGCCGGATGTTCAATGGCGGGCTGCCCGTCCACGGTGGACCGGGTGAAGATCTCCACCTCCACACCCTGGTCCGCGAGCGCCGCGGCCAGGTTGCGGATGTAGACGTTCATACCGCCCGCGTCGCCGCTTCCGGGCTGTTCCATGGGGGAGGTATGCAGGGAAAGGAAGGCCACACGGCGGATCAGGGACACGCCACACCTCCTGCACAACACTCTCTGCCGCAGGCGGCGGAACCGCACCGGCCCGAACAAACCCCTGCCGAAGAAAACACTACTCCTGCCACCCGGGGCGGCGTAGTCTGCCGTGCATGGAGGCACGCCGGGAACACAACGGCCGGGAGCATTTTGATCCCCTCGCCGCCGTGCGGCCCGCCGGAGCAGCGGACGACGGCGGCTGCGACCTGCTGCTGAGCGGAACCGTCTTCCAGGACATCATTTTCACGGGGCTGGGGCAGCGCCCCGAGCCGGGAACCGAAGTGTGGAGCCAGGGGATGGGAAGCTGCCCGGGCGGGGTCGCGAACCAGGCCATCGCGGCGGCCAGGCTCGGGCTGCGCACGAGCCTGGCCGCCGCTTTCGGCGATGACGGCTACGGCGACGTGAACTGGAAGATCCTCGAAAGCCAGGAAGAGGTGGACCTCTCGCTGTCCCGGCGCTTCGCGGGCTGGCCTTCGCCGGTGACGGTGTCGCTGTGCGTCGAACAGGACCGTTCGATGGTCACCCATGGCTTGCCGGCACCCTTGAGCGGATCGGAACTGATCGGCACACCGCCCAGGGCGCTCGCCGCCGTCGCCGACCTCGCCGAGGAAGCCGAGCCCTGGGTGCTGGCCGCGCACGGCGCCGGGGTGAAGATCTTCGGCGACGCCGGCTGGGACCCGAGCGGGGCCTGGTCGGCAAAACGCCTGGAGCAGCTGGGCTACTTCCACGCCTTCATGCCCAACCAGCGCGAGGCCATGGCGTTCACCGGAACGGACAACCCGTGGTCCGCGCTGTACATGCTGGCCGAGCGGGTCCCCGTGGCGGTGGTGACCCTGGGCGCGCAGGGCGCCATGGCGGTGGATTCCGAAAGCGGCGAGGAGGAATGGGTGCCGGCCCTGCCCGTGACAGCCCACGACCCCACGGGGGCAGGGGACTGCTTCGGCGCCGCCTTCATTGTCGGCTGCCTGGCCGGCTGGCCGCTGGGGGACCGGCTGCGCTTCGCCAATCTCTGCGCCTCGCTGTCCGTGCAGGAACTGGGCGGCTCTTTCTCGGCTCCGGGCTGGGGGGACATCGCCGACTGGTGGCACCGGGCCAACGCCCGGCCCGAACGCCAGTCCAGCCAGTGGCTCCGGCGCTTCGCCTTCCTCGAGGACATTGTCAGCAGGGTCCCTGACGGGGCACTCCGCCGCTCCGCGCTGCGCCCGCCGTCAAGCGCGCTCCCCGCCCAGCATTAGAATCGTTGGGTGAGCTACGAAGTATCCGGACGCCCTGATTCTCCAACCCCCTCCGTCTTGGAACGCTCGGCCGTCATCGATCTCGAGGCCATCAGGCATAACGTCCGGCAGTTTGTGGCCATCGCATCCCCCGCCAAGGTCATGGCCGTGGTGAAAGCCGATGCCTACGGCCACGGCGCCGTCCAGGTGGCCCGCGCGGCCCTTGACGCCGGGGCCCGCTGGCTTGGCGTGGCCCACATCTCCGAAGCCCTCGGGCTCCGTGCCGCAGGCATCGACGCTCCGCTGCTCGCCTGGCTGCACACCAGCGAAAGCAACTTCGCCGCGGCAGTGGCCGCCGGCGTCGACATCGGGATCTCCGGCTGGGAACTGGACGCCGTGGTGGCCGCCGCCCGGGAACAGGAGCGTCCCGCCCGCATCCACCTGAAGGTCGATACAGGCCTGGGCCGCAACGGCTGCACCATCGACGACTGGGACAAGCTGCTCGGCAAGGCCATGGAGCACCAGGACGAGGGCCTGCTGCGGGTGGTGGGCATCTTCTCGCACCTCGCGGTGGCCGACGAACCGCATCGTCCGGAAACTGACGAACAGCTTGCCGTGTTCCGCGAGGCGCTGGCGATGGCCGAGGATTCCGGCGTGGACCCCGAGGTGCGGCACATCGCCAACACCCCGGCCACGCTGTCCCGGCCGGACGCGCATTTCGACCTCGTCCGGGTGGGCCTGGGCTTGTACGGGCTCTCCCCGTTCGACGGCCAGCCTTCTTCCGAACTTGGCTTGCGCCCGGCCATGACCGTGCGCACCCTGCTCTCCAACTGCAAGCGCGTCCCGAAAGGCCAGGGGGTGTCCTACGGCCTGAAATACCGCACGGAAGGCGAAAGCTCCCTCGGGCTCATTCCGCTGGGCTATGCCGACGGCGTTCCCCGGGTGGCCACCGGGGGTCCGGTCCGGATCAAGGGCACCAGCTACCCGGTGGTGGGACAGATCGCCATGGACCAGATGGTGGTCGACTTCGGCGACCTGGACCCGGAGCAGGCCGCAGCGCTGCCCGGCTCGGAGGTGGTCATGTTCGGTGACGGCGCCGACGGCGGCCCGACGGCGGACGACTGGGCCGCGGCGGCCGGCACCATCAACTATGAGATCGTCACCCGCATCAGCCCGCGCGTTCCGCGCAGCTACATCAACGAGCTTGCGCCCGTGGAAGGGGCTGCGCTGTGAGCCTGGAGAATCCAGTGGACCAGGGCAGCGGCCCGTCCTGGGAGCGTTCGGTCAGCATCCCGACCGCGGATGGCACCCACGCGCTCGGCGCAGCCCTGGGGCGGGTGCTGGAGGCGGGGGACCTGCTGGTGCTCACCGGCGAGCTTGGTGCCGGAAAGACGACCTTCACCCAGGGCCTCGCCGAAGGCCTGGGCGTGCGTGCCGGGGTCATCTCACCCACCTTCGTGCTGGTGCGGATCCACCCGAACCTGCCGGACGGTCCGCGCCCCGGCGGCCCGGACCTGGTGCACGTGGACGCCTACCGCCTCGAATCTGCCGCGGAAATCGACGACATCGACCTGGAAAACACCATGGACTCGTCCGTGACGGTGGTGGAGTGGGGCCGCGGCCGGGTGGAGCACCTGGCCGAAAGCCGCCTCGACGTCGAACTCCACCGGCCTGTTGGGGGAGCGGCCGGCGAGGCGGCTGCCGGAGACGCCGTCCTGGACTTCGACACCGACGATGACGACGAACCCCGCGCCATTGTGTTCCGCGGCTTCGGTCCGCGCTGGGCCACCGTGCCCGACGTCCTTGCGCCCGCCCTTGATGGGGCCACCGCCCTTCACGAGGCTCCCGCTCTTCCGGAGGAGAACAACTGATGCTGATCCTGGCCATCGACACCTCGGCCGTGGCAAGTGCCGCCCTCATCTCCGACGACGCCATGGAGGGCGTGGTGGATTCCTTCGCCACTGAGGACACCCGCAGCCACGCGGAGGTCCTTGTTCCCGGCATCGAGCAGTTGCTCGCCGGTGCGGGCGTCAGTGGAGCGGACATCGACCTGATCGTCACCGGCGTGGGCCCGGGCCCGTTCACCGGCCTGCGATCAGGGATCGCCACGGCCCGCACCCTGGCCTTCGCCTGGAACAAGCCGCTGTACGGCCTCATGAGCCTGGACGCGATTGCCCTTGAAGTGGCCGAGTCCACCGGCGCGCCCGCCGAATTCCTAGTGGCCACCGATGCCCGCCGTAAGGAGGTCTACTGGGCCCGCTACACCCTGCTCGACGGCCAGCTTCCGGAACTCGCGGACGGCCCGCACGTCGGCTTCGCTTCCGAACTGCCGGACCTTCCGGTGTACGGCGCCGGCGCCGGGATCTACGCCGACGTGGTCAAAGCCGACGAGGACTTCCAGGACACCCAGCCCAGCGCGGCGTCCCTCGGCCAGTTCGCCCTCGCCCTGCTCTCCGCCGGCCGGGAGCTGCCGGACTCCACCCCGCTCTACCTGCGCGAATCGGACGCGCAGGTGCCCGGACCCCGGAAGCGTGCCCTGTGAGCGCCCCCGAAGAGTTCCTGGCGCCCGCCCGGCTGCCGGCGGGCGTGGTGCTGCGGGACATGAACGACGGCGACCTGGCCGCCGTCGAACGGCTGGAACGCCGGCTGTTCCCGGTGGATGCGTGGCCGCTTCAGATGTTCATCGACGAGCTTTCCCAGCCGGAAACGCGCCGCTATGTGGTGGCCGAAGCCGACGGCGGGATCGTGGCCTACGCGGGGCTGATGTGCGTCCAGCCGATCGCGGACATCCAGACGATCGCCGTCGTTCCCGAATTCGAAGGCCGCGGCATCGGCTCGGCCGTGCTCGCCGAGCTGATCGCCGAGGCACGCCGCCGCGGCGCGGACGACGTCCTGCTGGAAGTGCGGGCGGACAACCCCCGCGCTCAGCAGCTCTACCTGCGCTTCGGCTTCACACAGATCCACACCCGGCCGCGCTACTACCGTGACGGCACGGACGCCCTCATCATGAGGCTGCCACTCACCGAAGGACCCACCACAGAAGGACCCACCGCGTGAACTCCGCCCCCGCCAGCGACCCCCGCCAAGCCGGCCCGCTCGTCCTCGGGATCGAATCCTCCTGCGACGAGACCGGCGTGGGCATCGTCAGAGGCACCACCCTGCTCAGCAACACGGTCTCCTCCTCCATGGACGAACACGTGCGCTTCGGCGGGGTGATCCCGGAGATCGCCTCCCGCGCCCACCTCGACGCCTTCGTGCCCACGCTGCAGGAATCCCTGCGCACCGCCGGCGTCACCCTGGAGGACGTGGACGCGATCGCCGTCACCTCCGGACCCGGCCTGGCCGGAGCCCTCATGGTGGGTGTCTGCGCCGCCAAGGCCCTGGCCCTGGCCAGCGGCAAACCGCTGTACGCGATCAACCACCTGGTGGCGCATGTCGGTGTCGGGCTGCTGGACATGCCCGAAAACCGCCTGCCTGAAAAGCGCTTGCCCGAAAACCGCTTGCCCGAAAACCTTGGCGCACTGCTGGTGTCCGGCGGACACACGGAGATCCTGCGGATCCGCAGCATTACCGACGACGTCGAATTGCTGGGTTCCACCATCGACGACGCCGCCGGGGAAGCCTACGACAAGGTGGCCCGGCTCCTCGGGCTCGGCTACCCGGGCGGGCCGGCCATCGACAAGATCGCCCGGACCGGAAATCCCAAGGCGATCCGCTTCCCGCGCGGTCTCAGCCAGCCCAAGTACATGGGCACCGCGGAGGAACCCGGCCCGCACCGCTACGACTGGTCATTCAGCGGACTCAAGACCGCCGTCGCCCGCTGTGTGGAACAGTTCGAGGCACGCGGCGAGGAGGTCCCGGTGGCGGACATCGCGGCTGCCTTCCAGGAAGCGGTGGTGGACATCATCACCTCGAAAGCCGTGCTGGCCTGCCGGGAGAACGGCATTACCGAGCTGCTGCTGGGCGGGGGAGTGGCGGCGAACTCGCGGCTGCGGGAACTGACGGGGCAGCGCTGCCGCTCCGCCGGGATCACCCTGCACGTTCCGCCCCTGCAACTGTGCACCGACAACGGTGCCATGGTGGCCGCCCTCGGTGCCCAGTTGGTGATGGCCGGCATCGCGCCGAGCGGGGTTGCCTTCGCCCCGGATTCCTCGCTGCCGGTCACCACGGTCTCGGTATAGGTCTCAGCTGACCTTGCGCCGGTAGGCGGACGCCGCCAGCGCGTAGGCGAAGCCCAGGAGGCCCAGGCACCACGCCAGCGCGATCCAGAGGTCGTTGCCCACCGGCTGCTGGGCGAACAGCGCCCGGATGGAGTTCACGATCGACGTCACCGGCTGGTTCTCCGCGAACCAGGCCACCGGGCCGGGCATGGTGCCGGTGGGCACGAAGGCCGAACTGATGAACGGCAGGAAGATCAGCGGGTAGCTGAACGCGCTCGCGCCGTCGACAGTCTTCGCGGAAAGCCCGGCGATCACGGCCAGCCAGGTCAGCGCCAGGGTGAACAGGACAAGGATTCCGGCGACCGCGAGCCAGGCGCCCACGGATGCTCCGGTGCGAAACCCCATGAGAAGGGCAACACCGACAACGAGCGCCACCGAGACGAGGTTCGACACCACCGAGGTCAGCACGTGCGCCCAGAGCACGCTGGAGCGGGCGATCGGCATGGACTGGAAGCGCTCGAAGATGCCGCCCTGCATGTCCAGGAACAGCCGGTAGGCGGTGTACGCGATGCCGGAGGCGATCGTAATCAGCAGGATGCCGGGAAGCATGTAGTTGATGTACGAGCCGCCGGATCCGGTGTTGATCGCGCCGCCGAGCACGTACACGAACAGCAGCATCAGCGCGATCGGCGTGACCGCCGTGGTGATGATCGTGTCGGGGCTGCGGAGGATGTGGCGTAGCGAGCGGCCCGTGAGGACGCCGGTGTCGCCAAGGATGTGCGTGGTCATCGTGATGCCTCCTTCTTTTCCTGTTCTTCAGCTTCCCCAGCCGGTTCCCCGACGAGCGCCAGGAAGACGTCCTCAAGCGAAGGCTGCTTCTCGACGTACTCGACCTCGGCCGGCGGCAGCAGTCGCTTGAGCTCGCCGAGCGTGCCGTTCTGGATGATCGTGCCCTTGTGCAGGATCGCGATCCGGTCGGCGAGATGCTCGGCCTCGTCGAGATACTGCGTGGTGAGCAGCACCGTGGTGCCGTGGCCGGCCAGTTCCTTGACGGTCTGCCACACCTCGATGCGCGCCTGCGGGTCGAGGCCGGTGGTCGGTTCATCGAGGAAAATGACTGGCGGGTTGCCGATCAGGCTCATCGCAATGTCGAGCCGGCGCCGCATGCCGCCCGAGTACTCGGCGGCCTTGCGGCCGCCCGCCTCGGTGAGCGAGAAGCGTTCCAGTAGTCCGTCCGCGATCGCGCCCGGATTCGCCAAGTGCCTCAGTTTCGCCACCAGCACGAGGTTTTCCCGGCCGGTGAGCACTTCGTCGACGGCGGCGAACTGCCCGGTCAGGCTGATCGATTCGCGCACCTCGCCGGGGTTCGCCCCGACGTCGTGGCCGAGAACCGTCGCGGTTCCAGCGTCGGCCTTCAACAGCGTGGAGAGGATCCGCACGAGCGTGGTCTTCCCCGCGCCGTTTGAGCCGAGCAGGGCGAAGATGCTGCCCCGCGCGACCTCGAAGTCGACGCCCCGCAGTACCCGCAGGTCCTTGAACGATTTCTCGATGCCCTGTACCCGGATGGCTGTAGTTGTCATGATCCTGCCTCCTTCCTTTTCGCGTTCTCGACCGCCTCGATGAGGCGGGCACGTTCCTTGTCGATCCAGCGCTTTCCGCCGTATGCCTGGGCGAAGGTTTCGGCGAATTCGACCGGATCCTCCCCGACGATGTCGGCCACCGGTGTGCCGTCGACGGCGGCGCGCTCCCAGAGGTCGGCGAAGTCGGCGAACATCTGCACGATGGTGTCGCCGTCGGTGACACCGCCGTAGTACATGAGGTACCGGTTGAAGGCGTTGGCTGCGCCGAGGTAGGGCTCCGGCAGGGCATCCAGGCGTGCCTTCGCCTGCTTGTACTGCTTCTTCTGCTCGAGCGGGCCGGTGAGTGCTTCGATCCATTTGGCGGCCATGGTCATTTCTCTCCCTTGATGTGGTCGGTGATGTGGAGCTGCGCGATGCGTTCTGCGAGGAAGCTCCAGGTCCTCCAGAACTCTTCGAGTTCCTGCCTGCCCTGCCCGTTGAGCGAATACACCTTGCGCGGCGGTCCCTTCTCGGACGGCCGCTTCTCGACGTCGACAAGACCCTTCTGCTCGATCCGGACCAGCAGTGCGTACACGGTGCCCTCGGCGATGTCCGTGAAGCCCTGGTCCCGGAGCAGGGTGGTGATCTCGTAGCCGTAGGCCGCTTTTCCGGTCAACAGGGCGAGGACGATGCCTTCCAGAGTGCCCTTGAGCATCTCCGTCATCTGCTTGCCCATCGGCCACCTCCTAACTACTTGGTGTTACTAACTACTAGTACTCAGTGTTACTAGCTACCAGTGCATAGTAGCGCTAAGTAGTGGAAGCGCAAGGGGCTTAAACGCCGAAGTCGCCGGAGGCCTGCGGGGTCGCCGGAAAATTCCAGCGACCGGGCAGCTCTCCGGCGACTCCGGTGCGAAAGGGGGAGGGGTTTAGCCGGCCCGCATCTGCTGGACGAGGTCCAGGACCACGGCCTGCAGGTCGCCGTCGTGCTCTGCGGCGACGCGGCGCTGGCGCTGGTAGCCGGCACCTCGGGCGATGATTTTCCCGACGTCGGCCAGTTCCTCTTCGCAGCCGAGCTTCGCTGCCACCGGGGCCAGGCGGACCAGGGTTTCCTTGAGGTGGTCCGTGACCAGCTGCTCGTTGCCCTCGGCGTCCAGGATGATGATGGCGTCCATGCCGTAGCGCGCGGCGCGCCACTTGTTCTCCTGGACGTGCCAGGGCGGCATGGTGGGGATGGTGCCGCCGTTGTCCAGGATCATGGCGAATTCGTGCACCAGGCACTGGGTCAGCGCGGCGATCGCGCCCACTTCCTCCAGGCTGGCCAGGCCGTCGCAGATCCGCATCTCGATGGTGCCGAGGTTCGGCACGGGGCGGATGTCCCAGCGGATTTCGGACAGGGTATCGATCACGCCGGTGGTGAACATGTCCTGCACGTAGGACTCGTATTCTGCCCAGTCCGGGAACTGGAAGGGCAGGCCCGCGGTGGGCAGCTGCTGGAACATGAGGGCGCGCTGCGAGGCGTAGCCGGTGTCCTCGCCGCCCCAGAACGGGCTGGAGGCGGACAATGCCTGGAAGTGCGGGAAATAGTTGACCAGTCCGTCGAGGACCGGAAGGACCTTGTCCCGGCTGTCCAGGCCGACATGGACGTGGACCCCGTAGATGACCATCTGCCGCCCCCACCACTGGGTGCGGTCGATCAGCTTGGCGTAGCGTTCCTTGTCCGTGACGGGCTGGAGCTGCGGCGGGCTGAAGGGGTGGCTGCCGGCGCAGAACAGTTCCACGCCCATGGGGTCGGTGATTTCCCGGACGGCCTTCAGGGAACGGGCCAGGTCTTCCTTGGCTTCGCGGACCGTGGTGCAGATTCCGGTGACGAGTTCCACGGTGTTCAGGAGCAGTTCTCGCTTGATGTGCGGGTGTTCGTCGTCCTCGTTCAGCTCGGGATGCTGTGCGGCGACGCCCCGAAGGACATCGTTGGCGACGGAAACCAGTTCGCCGGTGCGCCCGTTGACGAGCGCGAGCTCCCATTCCACTCCCAGGGTCGACTGCCTGGATGAAGCGAAATCAATCTGCACGAAGGTCCCCTCTAGTGTGTCCAAGTCCCCCGGGCCATGCCCACTGCGGGGCCCCTCAGCGGATGCACCAAGTCTAGTGCAGCAAGGGGATTCCTCCGCCGTCAGGAGTAATGCGAAGACAATCCAACCCCTTGCTAATGAGAATGATTTGCATGTAGGCTGAAGCAATGCATCTTTCCGTTGTCAGTTCCCTGGACAGCCGCTGCCGTGAAGCTGCGGCCGCCCGGCTCGACCAGGGGCATCCCGATTCCGTCACCGTCTTCCACGACCTCCTCGATGGCTCCCTGGTTCTGCGCCGGATCCTCCGCGGCGGCCGCCTGCTGGAGCAGGCGGAAAGTGTCCTGGAGCACGGCTGCCTCAGCTGCACCGTCAAGCTGGACGTTGTGCCCACCGTCGAGCGGCTGGCCGGCCTCGGCTACCAGCATGCGGTGCTGGCGCTGCCGCCGGGGGTGTCCGTGGAAATGGCCGTGGCGGAACTCGGGCACGGACTCGGCGCGGCCGTAGTCATCGACAACGCAGTCCTGGCCATTGATCCCGCCGAGCTCGAGGACCACATCTGGGACAAGCACACCCTGTACGAATCCGGCTTCACGGCCATTCCGGACGATAACCGGACCAGCGGCGAATTCCTTATCGGAGAGCTCGCCCACGCCGACACCGTCCTGGCCCATCCGGGCGTGGGCGCCGCGCTCGCCGCAGGGGACCGGGAACAGGGAGAACCCTGGCGGCAGGGCACCGAACTGCTGGCACAGCTGGCCCCGCACGCCGCCGTCGTCGGGCCATCAGGGACGTTCCGTCCCGGTTGCTACGACGGCAGCGAGGCGTTGGCGCGGACACGGCGAGGCTCGGTGCGGGTCCCGCTGGAGAGCGAATCCGGCTGCTTCCTCACAGTCCTTCACAAGGTGGAGCGGCCCCTGCATCCGGGCCGCTTCCGGGCGGCGCTGCCGCAGCTGGCGGCCGGATCGCACTGGATGCGTGGCCGCCTGTGGATCGCGTCCGCCGCCCGGACCCGGATTGCGGTCCAGGGCGTGGGCCCGCGGGTCTGGCTGGAAAGCACCGGCCAGTGGATCGCCGACCAGGAGGCGCCGGTGCCGGCCGGGATGTCCGACGTCGACGCCGCCCTCGACTGGCATCCGCGCTTCGGCGATCGCGGGACGGTACTTGCGGTAACCGGGCGCGGCGAGGACGTGGACGCGGCGGAAATCCGCGAACTGCTGGATGGCTGCGCACTCAGCGAAGAGGAGATGCTGCGGGACTTCCGGGAACTGGAGGATCCGTTCGAGCTCGAAGCCACCCTCTAACAGAAGCCACCCTGTAACAACTGCAATCGAAGGAGAAACATGAAGGTCAGGAACTCGCTGCGCGCATTGAAGAAAATCCCGGGCGCCCAGGTGGTGCGGCGCCGCGGGAAAACCTTTGTCATCAACAAGCTGAACCCGCGCTTCAAGGCTCGCCAGGGCTAGCGTCCGGCGGCATGGGGGCGGCCGGGGCACCGATCGCGGAGCCCCGGCCGTTGGGCACGGCTTACGCTAGGTCTACAGCCCCGCGATCCAAAGGAAGTTCCCGTGCCGATCCTCAACAAGGACATGACCCTCTGCATCTCGCTCTCGGCCCGGCCGAGCAACAACGGGACGCGGTTCCACAACTTCCTGTACGAGAAACTCGGCCTGAACTGGATCTACAAGGCCTTCGCCCCCACGGACCTCGGCAACGCCATTGCAGGCGTGCGGGGCCTGGGCATCCGCGGCTGCGCGGTGTCAATGCCGTACAAGGAGGACGTGATCGCCCTGGTGGACCGGATGGACGCCTCCGCCTCGGCCATCGACTCCGTCAACACGATCGTGAACGATTCCGGCGTGCTGACCGCCTACAACACGGACTACACGGCAATCGCCCAGCTGATCGAACGCAACGCCATCAGCCCGGACTCAACGGTGCTCCTGCGCGGTGCGGGCGGCATGGCCAAGGCCACCGCCGCCGCTTTCCGCGACGCCGGATTCACCAAAGTTACCGTCGTGGCCCGCAACGAAGAGACCGGCCGGGCGCTCGCGGATCTCTACGGCTTCGCCTGGCAGGCCGAACCGGGTGACAGCACCGCGGACGTCATCGTCAACGTCACCCCGGTCGGCATGGCCGGCGGGCCCGACGCGGCCGCGCTGTCCTTCCCGGAGACTGCCGTCGCCGCCGCGCAGGTAGTGTTCGACGTCGTCGCACTCCCTGCCGAAACGCCGCTCATCAAGGCCGGCCGCGCCGCCGGCAAGACGGTGATCAGCGGTGCCGAAGTCGCCACCATCCAGGCCCTCGAGCAGTTCGTCCTGTACACCGGCATCACGCCGAGCGCCGAGCAGGTGGCCGCGGCGGAAGCGTTCGTCCGGGAGCAGTAAGGCGGGGTTCCGGTTCAGACCGGTTCGACGACGACGGCGGTCCGCTCGTCGCCGATCCGGGTCAGGACCAGCGTGGCGGCTTTGCCGGGCTTGCCTTTAGCGGCGGATTTCGACTTTGAGGCACCGGGCAGCAGTTGCTTGCGGAGTTCCTCGGGCGTAGTGGATACGCCGCGCTTCTTGATCTCCAGGGTGGTGATGCCCTGCGCCTTCACCCAGGCTTTGAGCACCTTGACGTTCAGCGGCATGGTCTCGAGGACCTTGTAGGCCCGTGCGAACGGCGTGTCCGCCAGTTCGGGGGCGCAGATGTAGGCGATGTGCTCGTCGAGCAGGTGCCCGCCAAGGCGGAGCGCGAGGTCTGCCACCAGGCCGGCGCGGATCACCGCGCCGTCCGGCTCGTACAGGTAGCCGTCCACGGGCCCGATGTCAGGAACCGGGCCGGCGCCGAAGTCTTCGGCGCTGGTGATCTCGGCGGCGCCGCGCGGGCCAAGCAGCAAGGCGGCGCGGCGGATTCCCGGACGGGCCACCTTGTTGAACCACAAGGTCACCTCGGTGACGTCCCCGCCCACCGAGACCCACTGTGCCTCGCAGCCCGCGGGGACGGAATCGTGCGGCATGCCGGGACCCATCTTGACGCCCACGGACTTGCCGGACGCGGCCAGCGACTCCACGAAGGACAGGGGCGGCGAGAATTCCTCCGGATCCCAGATCCGGGTGGTTCCCGACGTCGAGGTGGTGCGCCGTGCCGGGTCCAGCCACACGCCGTCGATCCCGTCCAGCGGCACCGAGGTGGCGTCCGCGTGGACCACTGAAGCATGCGGGAACGGCATCAGGTTGATCGTGGCGCAGGCCGCCGTGGTCTCATCGAATTCGACGGCGGTGACCGGGATGTCCAGGGAGGCCAGGGCCATCGAGTCGGCGCCCAGGCCGCAGCCCAGGTCTGCCACGTGGGAAGTGCCGGCGGCGGCGAAACGTTCGGCGTGGCGGGCGGCCACGGCCAGGCGCGTGGCCTGCTCCAGCCCGGCCTGGGTGAAGAGCAACTGCCGGGCGAACTCGCCGAACTTGGCCTCGGCGCGGGTCCGCAGCCTTGACTGGGTGAGGACGGCGGAGACCAGTTCGGGGGAGTGCCCGGCCTTCCGGAGGCTCGAGTTCAGCGCCAGGGATTCGCTTTCACGGTACGGACCCAGGGAGGCGAGCAGTTCCCAGCCTTCGGTGGTCAGCAAGGGGGCAATCTGGTCCTGGGGGGCCGTGGCGTTCGGTGCCTGGGGGCTGTGGGGCATGCCATCCAGCCTACTTGCCGTGCCGCCGTGGAATCCCCTCGGGTTCCCTGCTGCGCGGGCGGCTGCGTGGTCGGAAGGCTAGGGTTGAATGCATGGAAGACAGCATTAGCCGCCAGTCCGAAGACCCTACTCCGACCTCCCGCCAGGGCCGCAGGATTCCTGCCCGGCTCGCCGCCTATGCGCGTCCCGCCGTCATCGCCGGCGTTTCGGTCGCGGTCGTCTGCGTCGTCCTGCTGATCATCGTCTTCTTCCTCGATTCCTTCAACGCCGCCGCCTATTCGATGACCGGAAAGAGTGTCCAGGACGCCACCGAGGAAGCCCGGGAGATCCGCGAAAGCTACTCGGGGGTCCGGATTGGTGCGCTCGTTGTGCTGGTGCTCTCCGCGGTCGCAGCCCTGGCCGGGGGAGTGGTCCTCTACCTGAACCGCGGCGCCGCGCAGGAAGGCGACGAGGAGAACGGCGAGGACGTGGATTTCGAGGACCTGGCCGGCCAGTGAATCGTTCCGCGGTCGCGGCCGGGAGGCTGCGTCCGTTCACCAAGGACGAAACGCTGGCACTCACCTTGACCGAGTGCTAACGCTTGCATAGAGTCTGAGTTAGCACTCTCCCATGGAGGGTGCTAATCATGCCGCAGGCACTTGCCGGCACCGCGACGACGGCAAGCCCGCTACGGCACCCCTGGTTTGATAGTCCATGCACTACCTCACGTAAAGGAGAGATCCGAGTGTCGGTCTCCATTAAGCCTCTCGAGGATCGTATCGTTGTCCGCCCGCTCGAAGCAGAGCAGACCACCGCTTCCGGCCTGGTCATCCCGGACTCCGCCCAGGAAAAGCCGCAGGAAGGCGAAGTTGTCGCAGTAGGCCCCGGCCGCTTCGACGACAACGGCAACCGCGTGCCGGTGGACGTCGCTGTTGGCGACGTCGTCATCTACTCCAAGTACGGCGGAACCGAAGTCAAGACCGGTGGCTCCGAGTACCTCGTGCTGTCCGCCCGCGACGTCCTCGCGATCGTCGTCAAGTAATTCCCTGGACCCCGCACCGCAGGCCGGACCGGTTTTCCCGGCCGCCCGCGGTGCGGGTTTTCCGTCTTGAAAGGACACAACCATGGCAAAGCAGCTTGCGTTCAATGACGCTGCCCGCCGCTCGCTCGAAGCCGGCATCGACAAGCTCGCCAACACCGTCAAGGTGACCCTTGGTCCGCGCGGCCGCAATGTCGTGCTGGACAAGAAGTGGGGCGCCCCCACCATCACGAACGACGGCGTCACCATCGCCCGCGAAGTCGAACTGGACGACCCCTACGAAAACCTTGGCGCACAGCTGGCCAAGGAAGTCGCCACCAAGACCAACGACGTCGCCGGTGACGGCACCACCACCGCCACCGTGCTCGCCCAGGCACTCGTCAAGGAAGGCCTGCGCAACGTAGCCGCCGGCGCCGCCCCGGGCGAGATCAAGCGCGGCATCGAGGTCGCCGTCGAGGCCGTGGCCGCCCGCCTGCTGGCGAACGCCCGCGAAGTCGAAGGCACCCAGGTCGCCAACGTCGCCGCCATCTCCGCCCAGAGCGAAGAGGTCGGTGAGCTCCTGGCCGAGGCTTTCGGCAAGGTGGGCAAGGATGGCGTCATCACCATCGAGGAATCCTCCACCACCCAGACCGAACTGGTCCTCACCGAGGGCATGCAGTTCGACAAGGGCTACCTGTCCCCGTACTTCGTCACCGACGCAGAACGCCAGGAAGCGGTACTCGAGGACGCCCTCATCCTGATCAACCAGGGCAAGATCTCCTCCCTGCAGGAATTCCTGCCGCTGCTGGAGAAGGCCCTCCAGGCCGCCAAGCCGCTCTTCATCATTGCCGAAGACATCGACGGCGAGGCCCTGTCCACCCTGATCGTGAACCGCATCCGCGGCACCCTGAACGTCGTGGCCGTCAAGGCTCCCGGCTTCGGCGACCGCCGCAAGGCCATGCTGCAGGACATCGCCACCCTCACCGGAGCCCAGGTTGTCTCCCCGGAGCTTGGCCTGAGCCTGGACCAGGTGGGCCTCGAGGTCCTCGGCACCGCCCGCCGGATCACGGTCACCAAGGACAACACCACCATCGTCGACGGCGCAGGCTCTGCCGAAGACGTGGCCGGCCGTGTTGCCCAGTTGCGTGCCGAACTGTCCCGCACCGATTCCGACTGGGACCGCGAGAAGCTGCAGGAACGCCTGGCCAAGCTGGCCGGCGGCATCGGCGTCATCAAGGTCGGCGCTGCCACCGAGGTCGAACTCAAGGAAAAGAAGCACCGCATCGAGGACGCCGTGTCCTCCACGCGTGCCGCCCTTGAAGAAGGCATCGTCTCCGGCGGCGGTTCGGCCCTCATCCACGCCCTCAAGGCACTGGATGACGACCGCCAGGTCAACAAGCTGGAAGGTGACGCGGCTGCCGCCGTCGGCATCGTCCGCCGCGCCCTGACCCAGCCGCTGCGCTGGATCGCCCAGAACGCCGGCTTCGACGGCTACGTCGTCGTCGCCAAGGTGTCCGAGCAGGCCGAGAACCACGGCTTCAACGCCAAGTCCGGTGAGTACGAGGACCTGATCGCCGCCGGCGTGATCGACCCCGTCAAGGTCACCCGCTCCGCCCTCCGCAACGCCGCTTCCATCGCAGCCCTGGTTCTCACCACCGAGACCCTGGTTGCCGAGAAGCCGGCCGAGGAAGAGGACGCCCACGCAGGCCACAGCCACTAATTGCGTAGCAAATGGCCCGGTTCCCAAGGGAACCGGGCCATTTGTTGTTCCTAGCGCCGCTCGGGGCGGGGAGCGCCAGGTTTCCTGCGGTCCGCGGCACGCCTGGCATCGATGCGCCTGGATTCGGTGCGCCGCTGGGTGAATTTGAAGAACAGGAGCACTGCCGCGGCCGCCAGCACGATCCCGGCGAGGTTCAGCAGCAGTTGCATTGCCGATCCGGCGGCCTTGCCGGTCTCGCCCATGACCAGGGCGACGGCGACGTACCCGGCCGCCGGCACAGTCGTCACCGAAATGAAGACTCCGATCAGGGCGGACGAGCGCCGGCTGATCATCGAGAGCATTCCCGCGGCGCCGGCCAGGGCGGCCACGATGAGCGAGTACGGCCCGGGGTGGTAGATGAACTCCACGGCCGAGCCCTTGTCCAGGGCGTCGTCGGCGAAGAGGCCCAGCGGCAAGGAGGACCAGGCCGCGGCGGCCGTGACCATCATGGCCACGGGAAAGCCCACGGCCAGGGCCGCAGCCGCGGCGCGCACCATGGTCCATTTGCGCTCGACGAGCCCGAAGGCCAGGGCTGCGAGCGGGCCGAACTCCGGGCCCACCACCATTGCGCCGACGATCGCGATGGTGGAATCGGTGACGATCCCGATCCCGGCCAGCTGGGTGGCGATCACCAGGAACGCCAGGTAGCTCCAGGTCAACCGCGAGTCCTCGCCCGTCTGGCGTGACACTTCGTCCCAGATGATGGCATCCGAACCCTCGCCCGGGACTGCCGCCGCTGCCTTGTCCGCCCGTTTCGACAGGACCAGTTCCGGTGTGCTGGCTGAAATCGAACCGAGCTCCGGAACCCTCAGGCCGTGGAGTTCCTCCATGAGGCCTTCCACGGCCTCGCGGGCAAGCTGCACTGTGATGACGTCGCCGGCGGGAACCACGGAGGAACCCCGATCGATGGAGATCTCGGCGCTGCCGGCGTGGGCCATGCATTGGTCCACGACGGCGGCGGACAACTCCGCCGGGACGCAGATGCGGAGCTGGACAATCACCTGGACCCCTGTCGATGTGTGCGCAATTCTCGCCCCAGCTTAGGTCCCGCACCTTGGTCAGCCTGCTTGTGATTCGCCGCGGCAGGTAACGGATTGGTAACATGAAGGGTCAGGGTTACGAGCGTTGAGGAATCTGTACAGGTCATGACTATGGGAAACACGGCACCGAAGGCTGCCACGAAACAGGGCGGCAGCGGGGCGAAAAGCGATTTCCGTCCCGAGGTCCAGGGGCTGCGTGCCCTGGCGGTCCTCATGGTCGCCAGCTACCACATCTGGCTCGGCAAGGTTTCCGGCGGCGTCGATGTCTTCCTTCTCGTCTCGGCCTTCTTCCTCACCCTGTCCTTCACCCGCAAGCTCGAGCAAGGCCGGGAACTGCGCTTGCTCAAGCACTGGCTCCACGTCTTCACCCGCCTCCTTCCGGCCGTGGTGGTGGTGATCCTCGGCGTCCTCGCCGGAATGTGGATCCTGGTCCCGCAGACCCGCTGGGGCAGCCTCCTGGACGAGGCCTGGGCCACGCTGTTCTACCGGCAGAACTGGCAGCTGGCGGATGCCGCCGTCGACTACTACGCGCAGAACCACTCCGGCGCGAGCCCATTGCAGCACTTCTGGTCGCTGTCCATCCAGGGCCAGGTCTTCATCCTGTGGCCGCTCATCTTCGCAGCCGTGGCCGTTGTGGTGCCGCTCCTGCGCAGGGTGCCGTTCCGCGGCGCCCTCGCCCCGCTGTGCCGACTGGGCTACCGCGGCACCCTCTTCATCGTCTTTGGTGCGGTTTTCGCTGTGTCCCTGGCCTACTCGGTGGAGCAGACGGCGTCCAACCAGGCCTACGCGTACTTCGACACCCGGGCGCGGCTCTGGGAATTCGCGCTCGGCTCGCTGCTTGCCCTGGCCCTGCCGTACCTTTCCCCGCGACGCTGGCTGCGGGTGCTGCTGGGCTGGACGGGCCTGGCCGCGATGCTCTCCTGCGGACTGCTGCTCACCGTGGACCGTTCCTTCCCGGGTTTCGTTGCCCTCTGGCCCACCCTTGCCGCGGCCGCGATCATCGTGGCGGGGCAGAGCGGCAGCCGTTTCGGCGTGGACCGCCTGCTCGGTTCCAAACCGCTCGTCTGGCTGGGCGGTCACTCCTACGCGCTCTACCTCTGGCACTGGCCGCTGCTGGTGTTCACCCTCCTCGCCACGGGCCTGGCCGCGCCGGACCTGTGGTTGGGCCTGGGCATCCTCGCGGTCTCCCTGCTCCTGGCGGTCGGCACCAGCCGCTACGTCGAGGCACCGCTGCGCGAGTGGCACTGGCCGAAGTTGCGGACCTGGCGCACCGCCGTCGTGATTGCCGCCTGCGGCACCCTCCTCGCGGTGCCGCTGAGCGCCTGGCAGGGCATGATCGCCGCGGAAAACGCGGCCATCGCCGCACAGCCCAAGGAACTGACCCCGGGTGCGGCTGCCCTCAAACCGGAGAACGCCGGCAAGCCCACGCCGGAGGCCCGGATCATCCCCGGCCCCTCGGCGATGGACGATGAATGGGCCCACGTGGACGGGCTGTGCACGGGGGCCAACGTGCCCACCGATCCTCTGCTCCAAGGCTGCCTGCAGATCAGCCCGGACGCCAAGCCCACCAAGCACATCGTGGCGCTCGGCGACTCGCACGCCCAGCAATACATGGCCGCGCTCGGCCCTATTGCCAAGCAGCACGGCTGGGAAATCGTCACCCTCTTCAAGGGAAACTGCCGTTTCGGTGCCGAGACGCCCGAACGCACCCAGGACTGCAACGACTTCAACAAGGCAAGCGCGGCGTACGTGCTGGAGCATAAACCGGATGCGGTGTTCACGGTGGCGTCCCTGACCCATGTCGAGGCGCCGTTCGAGACCGAGGTCCCCGGGTACCTGGAAGGCATCAAGCCGTTCGCCGACGCCGGCATTGACGTCGTGGGGATCCGCGACAACCCCCGCTTTGCCATCAACATGCCCGAATGCGTGCAGAAGAAGGGCCCGGATTCCCCGGACTGCAACACCCCGCTGGCGGAATCCTTGGCCGCGTCCTCGCCGCTGGACGATTACCGCGGCAAGGTGAAGGGGCTCTACCTGATGGACATGAGCGACTTCATCTGCGCCGAAGGCGTCTGCCCTGCCGTGGTCGGAAACGTCTATGTCTACAAGGACGAAAACCACCTGACGCGCACCTACGTCGAGACAATGATTCCGATGTTCGAGCGCCGCCTGCTGGCCGCCACCAAATGGAAATAACCGGGCTGAATGCCTGACGGCGGCGCGCGGCCGGGTGCGCTTGCTCACATTGCCGCCGTGGAATATGGGGATCGTCCCCAAGGTTCTAATATTTACTCAACACCTGCACAGGCCAGTCCCGTAATGACGGGTTGGTCATCTGTTGCAACCCCTACCCTTTAGACCCCACGAAACACGGTAAGAGGCGCACTCATGACCCAGCCCGAACACGATCCCTTCGGCTTTGTAGGCCTGACCTACGACGACGTCCTGCTCCTGCCGGGCCACACCGACGTCATCCCGTCCGACGCGGACACTTCCTCCCGCATCTCCAAGCGAATCACGGTCCAGACCCCGCTGCTGTCGGCCGCGATGGACACTGTCACCGAGTCCCGCATGGCGATTGCCATGGCCCGCCAGGGTGGCCTCGGCGTCATCCACCGGAACCTCTCCATTGCCGACCAGGCGGACCACGTGGACCGCGTGAAGCGTTCCGAATCCGGCATGATCACCAACCCGCTGGTCATCGGCCCCGAAGCCACCCTGCAGGAACTGGACCAGCTCTGTGCCCGCTACCGGGTTTCCGGCCTGCCGGTCGTCGACGCCGACAACCGCCTGCTGGGCATCATCACCAACCGCGACACCCGCTTCGTCCCGGAGAGCGAATACCCGTCGCGCCTGGTCAGCGAAGTCATGACCAAGATGCCGCTGATCACCGGCCGTGTGGGCATCAGCCGTGAAGAGGCCTCCGACCTCCTGGCCAAGAACAAGATCGAAAAGCTCCCGCTCGTCGACGAGCTGGGCCGCCTCCAGGGCCTTATCACCACCAAGGACTTCACCAAGGCGGAGCAGTACCCGCTGGCCACCAAGGACGACGAAGGCCGCCTGCGCGTCGGTGCGGCGATCGGCTTCTTCGGCGACGGCTGGGAACGGGCCATGACCCTGATCGACGCCGGCGTGGACGCGCTCTTCGTGGACACCGCCAACGGTCACTCGCAGGGCGTGCTGACCATGATCGCCCGCCTGAAGGCCGAGAAGGCCGCCGCGCACGTGGACATCATCGGTGGCCAGGCAGCCACCCGCGAAGGCGCGCAGGCACTGATCGACGCCGGCGCGGACGGCATCAAGGTGGGCGTGGGCCCCGGCTCCATCTGCACCACCCGCGTGGTGGCCGGCGTCGGCGTCCCGCAGATCACCGCCATTTACGAATCCGCCAAGGCCGCCATCCCGGCCGGCGTCCCGCTGATCGCCGACGGCGGCCTGCAGTACTCGGGCGACATCGGCAAGGCCCTCGTGGCGGGCGCCGACACCGTGATGCTTGGCTCCCTCCTGGCCGGCTGCGACGAGTCCCCGGGCGACCTGATCTTCGTCAACGGCAAGCAGTACAAGAGCTACCGCGGCATGGGTTCGCTGGGCGCCATGCAGTCCCGCGGCAAGAACACCTCGTACTCCAAGGACCGCTACTTCCAGGCGGATGTCTCCGGTGACGACAAGCTCATCCCCGAAGGCATCGAGGGCCGCGTCGCCTACCGCGGCCCGCTGTCCTCGGTGGCCTACCAGCTGGTCGGCGGCCTGCGCCAGACCATGTTCTACACCGGTGCCCCCACCATCCCCGAGCTCAAGGCCCGCGGAAAGTTCGTCCGCATCACGGCCGCCGGCCTGAAGGAATCGCACCCGCACGACATCCAGATGACGGTTGAGGCGCCGAACTACGGTTCCCGCTAACACCCGTTGCTGTTCCCCGTGGAGAAATCCGCGGGGAACAGCTGTTTAAGGGCGCGTTAGGCTGGACGCATGTCTGAAAGGCCCGCGGAACCGCGGCACCCGGCCTCGGTCCGGCTAAGCAAGGACCCGCCCCGCAGGCTTGCGCTCCGGCCGTACGCCCGCGCCGTCGGGCAGGTCCTCAAGGTGAGCTTCCAGGCTTCGCCCGCCGCGGTCATCATGAAGGTGGCCGGCTCGCTGGTTTCGGCGCTCCTGCCGCTCGTCACCACCTACTTCGCCTCGCTCACCACCACGGCGCTGGCCGCCGGCTATGCCGGGGATCCCGACGCCGGCCCGCAGGCCGTCCTGTACGTCATCATCACTGCGGCGCTGGGACTGTTCTGGGGCGCCTTCAGCAGCGTTGACCGCTACATCCAGCAACTCATGAGCTTCCGTGTCGGGGCCATTGTGGGCGACCAGATGTACGAGCGCTTCCTGGCCCTGGAATTCTGGCGCTACGACGACAAAGAGACAGTGGATCTCTACGACCGCGCCAAGCGCTTCTCCGATTCCTACGCGCGCGTGCTGGACCGGATCGCGGCCATCTTCACCCAACTCGTCTCCGTGGTGCTGGCCGTCGGGGCGTTGCTGCTGGTCAGCTGGTGGATCGCCGCGATCGTGCTGGTGGCGATCGTTCCCAGCGTGTACCTGCAGTTCAAGCTCTCCCGGGAACAGATCGCCCACTGGAACACCCAGGTGGATTCCCGCAGGCAGCGGCGGATGATCGAAACAAACCTGCTCCGCCCGCAGCACATCGCCGAGATGCGCCTGTACGGGATCGTCGGGTTCCTCATGGAGCTGCGCTCGCGGCTGCGCGACGCCGATGAACGGCGCCGCCTGGATTTCCAGAAGCGCTACATCCCCAAGCAACTGGCCGCTGACGCCCTGCAGTACGGCGCGGAAGTCGTCTCCCTGATCTGGGTGGTGGGGCAGATCATTGCCCGGGCCCAGCCGGTGGGCCAGTTCCTCTACGTGCAGCAGATCGTCAGCCGCGCGCTGTCCACGGCGAACAACCTGGTCTCCTCGCTGAGCTCCATTGACGAGGACCTCGCCAACCTGAAGGACTACGAGCTCTTCATGACCCTCCCGGTTCACTCCGGCCAGGCCCCGGCGCTGGCCGCCGCGCCGCGGACCGTCGAACTGCGGGACATCCGCTTCAGCTACACCGGAAGCGACATCGAGGTCATCAAGGGTGTTTCCCTCACCATCGGTCAGGGGCAGCACATCGCCATCGTGGGGGAGAACGGCGCCGGGAAATCGACGCTCATCCGGATCCTCGCGGGACTGTACAGCCCCGACTCGGGGCAGGTCCTGCTCGACGGCGTCGACCTTGCCACCCTGGACGTCAAGAGCTGGCACCGGCACCTCGCTGTGCTCAGCCAGGAGTTCCTCAAGTACGAGTTCGCCACGGCCGCGGACAACATCTACTACGGTGACGTCGACGAGGCCCGTGACGACGCCCGGGTCAGCAAAGCCGCCGCCGACGCCGAAGCCCTGGACTTCATCAACAAGCTGCCCAACGGCCTCGATAACCACGTGAGCAACTGGATGGAGGATCCGCGCGGGCGCAAGGGCAGCGGCTTGTCCGGCGGCCAGTGGCAGCGGCTCGCCATGGCCCGGAACTTCTACCGCCGGGCGGCCTTCATGGTCATGGACGAACCCACGTCGGCCATCGACGCCCTCGCCGAACACCGCATCTTCACCCGGCTTTTCGCCGACCGCCGCAGCACGATCATCGCCATCAGCCACCGCCTCGCCACCATCGAAAAGGCCGACATCGTCTACATGCTCGAAGACGGCAGGATCGTGGAACAGGGGACCCACAAGGAACTCGTGGCCCTGCGCGGACGCTACTTCCGGATGTTCGAATCCCAGCTCAGCCTGGACGGGAGCATCCAGGACGACTCCTGAGGAGCTTCCAAAACGCGCGACGGCGGCGCCCCCGTTGAGGTGGGGACACCGCCGTCGTGCTGTTACGCAGCCGGCTCAGTGAGCGGTCAGGAGACCGCCACCGAGGTGTCGTCCAGCTGGAACGTGGTGGAGTACGAGTAGTCCTCGGTGCCCAGGAAGCGCACAGTGACGGTCTTGCCCTTGTAGGCGGACATGTCCAGTGCGCGCTGCACGTAGCTGCTGCCCTTGTCCTTGTTGGAGTAGGTGGCCAGCGTCGTGGTGGTGGCGCCGTCGATGACCTGGACCTTGAGGGTGTCGTAGGCCGTGGTGGTGCCTTCATTGCTGAGCACGCGCAGGTAGAAGGACAACGAGCCCGCGCCGCTGCCGCCGGGCACTGTCACTTTCTGGTCGAGCGTGTAGCTGGTGGACTGGCCCCAGCCGTTCAGGGCCGCGTAGCCGGTGCCCGTGCGGGCCGAGCTGCCACTTTCGAAGGTGTCGCTCTTGTTAGATGTCCAGGACGCGGAACCGGATTCGAAGCCCGGGTTGAGCAGGACATTGCCCGACGGCGGCGGGGTGGTTCCGCCGAGCAGCGCCAGGGTGGCGGTGGCGTCCGAGAGCCCGGCGCCGCAGCCGAGGGTGCAGCCGGCCGGCATGGGGCGGGTGCCCTGCTTCAGGGTCGATTCGACCTGAGCCGGGGTCAGGGAGGGGTCGGCCGACTTCATCAGCGCCACGAGGCCGGCAACGTGCGGGGTGGCCATGGAAGTGCCCTGGTACCAGGCGTAGCCGGCCGAGGACGGCGTGGTGGTGCCCGTGTTCAGGGTGGAGAGGATGCCGCCACCGCTCTGGCGGGTATCGCCTCCGGGGGCGGTGAGGTCGACGGCACTGCCGTAGTTCGAGTAGTAGGACAGGCCGCCGCTGTTGTTGCTGGCGGCGACCGTAACCACGCTCCCGCAGTTGGCGGGCTGCGCGGTGGAGGCGTTGGCGCCCTCGTTTCCAGCGGCCACCACCACGGTGGTGCCGCGGTTCACGGCACTGTTGATGGCGTTCTGGTAGGTGGTGGCGCAGCTCCCCGAACCTCCAAGGCTCATGTTGATCACCTTGGCCGGGTTGGCGTTGGCGGGGACGCCGGTTACCGTGCCGCCCGAGGCCCAGACGATCGCGTCGGCGATGTCCGAGAGCATGCCGCCGCACTTGCCCAGCACGCGGACGGGCACCACCTTCGCGTCGGGGGCGACGCCGGCCACGCCGGTCGCGTTCCCGGTGACGGCGGCAACGGTGCCGGCAACGTGCGTGCCGTGCCAGGAGGAGTTCGAGCTGCTGGAATCCCCGCATTCACCGCTGGTGTACCAGTCACCCTGGTCCTGCGGGTTGGCGTCGCGGCCGTTGCCGTCACGGGCCGCGGCGGAGTCGGCGATGAAGTCGTAGCCCGGGAGGATGTTGGCGTCCAGATCGGGGTGGGCGGTGATGCCGGTGTCGATCACGGCGACCACAGATCCGGAACCGGTGGAGGTGGTCCACGCGCCCGGAATCCGCATGCCGTTGGTGCCGGTGAAGTCCCACTGCTCGCCGTAGCGGGGATCGTTGGGAGTCAGGCTGGCCCGCATCCGCGCGTCCGGTTCGACGTACTCGACGGCACCTGAGGCTGCCAGCCCGTTCATGAATTCCGCCGATTGCCGGGCGTCCAGGGCCCGGGAACTGGCGACGAGTGTGGCGCCGGTGGCCAGGCCGCGGACTTCACGGGCGGTGATGCCAAGGTCCTTGGCGGCTTTGCCCCACGCGTTAGCCCGGGCAGCAGGTGTGGCGCCCTGTGCGCCGGCCTTGTACTGGACGATGAACTGCGAGTACTGCTCGCCCGGCTGCACGGTCCCGACAGCGGCTGTTCCCGTGCCGGAGGGGGAAGGCGTGGTGGCGCCGGCCGGTGCCGTGCCGAAGGACATAAGTCCGGCCAGCACGGCGGTCGATAACGCAAGGCCGCTGTACTTCCGGCGGCTCGAAAGGGTCTTCTCCATGGTGTTCCTGTCTCCGGGCGCGTGTGGTCCCGGGCGATGAAAATAAGGAGGCTGGCGCAGAGGGTTTCCGCAACCGAGAGAAATCTATTGGTCGTGTCAATATTTGTAAAGAGTTCTTTCACATTTTGTGAAGCCTTTACTCATTCGGTCGAATCGGTTCCGCGAAGGGGGTCCAGTAAAGTAGGGCGCGTGACTTATGAGATTGAGATTGGCCGTGGCAAGCGTGGGCGTCGTGCCTACTCCCTGGATGACATTGCGATCGTCCCCAACCGCAGGACCCGCGACCCCAAGGACGTCTCCGTCTCCTGGCAGATCGACGCCTATAAGTTCGAAATGCCGGTGATCGCCGCACCGATGGACTCGGCCATGTCCCCCGAAACCGCCATCGCGCTGGGCCGCCTCGGCGGGCTGGGCGTGCTGGACCTGGAAGGCCTCTGGACCCGGTACGAGGACCCGCAGTCGGTCCTGGATGAAATCGCCGCGCTCGCCGACGAAACGGCCAGCCCCGCCGTCACCCGGCGCATGCAGGAGCTGTACAAGGCGCCCATCCAGCCCGAACTCATCACCAGCCGGCTCGCCGAGATCCGCGCTTCCGGCGTCACCGTGGCCGGCTCCCTGACGCCGCAGCGCACGCAGGAGCACTACAAGACCGTGGTCGCCGCCGGCGTCGACATTTTCGTCATCCGTGGCACCACCGTGTCCGCCGAGCATGTCTCGAAGAATCACGAACCGCTGAACCTGAAGAAGTTCATCTACGAACTCGACGTCCCCGTCATCGTGGGCGGTGCCGCCGGCTACACCCCGGCACTGCACCTCATGCGCACTGGCGCGGCCGGCGTCCTGGTCGGCTTCGGCGGCGGCGCCACGACCACCACCCGGCGCGCGCTGGGCATCCACTCGCCCCTGGCCTCTGCCATCAGCGACGTCGCAGCCGCCCGCCGCGACTACCTTGACGAGTCCGGCGGCCGCTACGTGCACGTCATCGCCGACGGCGGCATGGGCAGCTCGGGAGACATCGTCAAGGCCATCGCGATGGGCGCCGACGCCGTCATGCTCGGCAGCGCCCTGGCACGCGCCGAAGAGGCGCCCGGCAAGGGCTGGCACTGGGGGCAGGAGGCCCACCACCTCGAACTGCCGCGCGGCGACCGCGTCAACGTCGGCACCGTCGGCCCGCTCGAGGAAGTGCTCTTCGGCCCGGGCCACCACACCAACGGCACCTCCAACCTCATCGGTGCGCTGCGCCGCTCGATGGCGACCACCGGCTACTCGGACCTGAAGGAATTCCAGCGGGTCGACGTCGTCGTCTCTCCTTACCTCGGCTGAGCCTCCCGCAGTCGCACCGCATTCTCTGCCCAAGCCCGGACTCAGCAAGTAGTCTGGGGGGATTGACGGGCTGAACGCGCGATGGGAGGCGTCCAATGGGCAGGGCAGCAGGTGGTTCGCAGGCATTCAACGCACCGGACGGTGCACTGAGTCCGCAGGCGAGGACCGAATCCATTGACGTGCTCAAAGCCACCACCGAGCCCGGCAAGGAACTGGACATCCTCATTGTGGGCGGCGGGGTGGTGGGCGCCGGTGCTGCCCTGGACGCCGTGACCCGCGGCCTCTCCGTGGGCATTGTGGAAACCCGGGACTGGGCATCGGGGACCTCGTCCCGTTCGTCCAAACTCATCCACGGCGGCCTGCGTTACCTGGAGATGCTCGACTTCGCCCTGGTGCAGGAGGCCCTGCAGGAGCGGGGCCTGCTCATCCAGCAGATCGCCCCGCACCTGGTCCGGCCGGTTCCGTTCCTGTACCCGCTCACGCGGCGCTTCTGGGAGCGGCCCTATGTGGGTGCCGGCATCTTCCTGTACGACACCCTCGGCCTGACCTCCGGCCACAGCCGCGGTGTCCCCCGGCACAAGCACTTCTTCCGGCGCGGCACCCTGCGGGCCGCGCCCAGCCTGAAGAACGACGCCTTCGTTGGATCCATCCGGTACTACGACGCCCAGGTGGACGACGCCCGGCTGGTGGTCAACGTCGTCCGGACGGCGGCCCGTTACGGTGCACACGCCGTGAACCGGATGCGCGTGGTCTCTTTCCTGCGGGAAGGCGAGCGGGTGGTGGGCGCGAAGGTGGAGAACCAGGAGGACGGCAGCACCTTCGAAATCCGCGCCAAGCAGGTGGTCAACGCCACCGGCGTCTGGACGGATGAAACCCAGGCCATGGTGACCGACCGCGGCCAGCTCAAAGTGCGAGCATCCAAGGGCATCCACCTGGTGGTGCCGCGGGACCGTTTCCAGTCCACCGTGGGCCTGATCCTGCGGACCGAGAAATCCGTGCTGTTCGTCATTCCGTGGGGCCGGCACTGGATCATCGGCACCACAGACACCGACTGGACGCTGGACAAGGCGCACCCGGCGGCGTCCTCGAAAGACATCGACTACGTGCTGGAACGCGTCAACAAAGTGCTGAAGCGCCCTTTGACCAGGGAAGACGTCGAAGGCGTCTACGCCGGCCTGCGGCCCCTGCTGGCGGGGGAGAGCGACTCCACCGCCAAGCTCTCCCGCGAACACGTGGTGGCGCACCCGGTGCCGGGCCTGGTGGTCGTGGCCGGCGGAAAGTTCACCACCTACCGCGTCATGGCCAAGGACGCCGTGGACGAAGCCACCCGGGCCATGGACGAGCGCGTTGCGGCCAGTTGCACCGAGACCATCCCGCTGCTGGGGGCCGAAGGGTTCAAAGCCGCCTGGAACCGCCGGTCCCGCCTGGCGGAGGAATTCGGCGTGCACGTGGCCCGCGTCGAACACCTGCTGAACCGGTACGGATCCATGGCCACCGACGTCCTGGCGCTGATCAGGGAGCTCCCGGAACTCGCCGAGCCCCTGCCGGGTGCCGACGACTACCTGGCGGCCGAGGTCGTCTACGCCACCACCCACGAAGGTGCCAGGCACGTGCATGACGTGCTGACCCGCCGGACCCGCATTTCCATCGAGGCGTGGGACCGGGGAGTGTCCGCGGTCCCCGTAGTCGCTAAGCTGATGGGTGAAATCCTCGGCTGGAGCGATACCCAGCGGGAAAGCGAAATCAAGCACTACCTTGCCCGCGTCGAAGCGGAACGGCTCAGCCAGGAGCAGCCCGACGACGAGTCCGCGGACGCTGCCCGCATGGGGGTGGATGACATCGTTCCCCTGCGCTGAACCCGGGCCGGGGAAGTACACCCGGGGGACGAACACTGGAGGGAATCAACTTTGGCGGAAACACTGGACCCGTATGATGCGGACCTGACCACACCGGACCTGGTCATCCTTGAACTGGAAGCCGCGGACAAGGGCGAAGCCACCGCACAGCTTGCCGAACGCCTCCACGCCCATGGCCGGATCACTGACCTCGACGGCTTCCTGGGCCAGGTCAACGCCCGCGAACACCAGATGGCCACAGGCCTGCCCGGCGGCATCGGCCTGCCCCACGCCCGCAGCGAGTTCGTCTCCCGCATCTCGATCGCCGTGGGCGTCACCAAGTTCGGCCACTCCCTGGACTTCGGCGCCGCGGACGGTCCGGCCACCCTGGTCCTGCTGATCGCCACCCCGCCCAGCTCCTTCTCCGACCACCTCGAAGTCCTGGCAACCATGGCCCGCTCGCTGTCCAAGGAATCCTTCCGGGAATCCCTGCGCCGCGCCCACGACGCGGAAGTCATCGCCGAGCTGATCAACTCCAGCCTGGTGTTCTTCGACCACTAAAGGCCTCTTGCCCCCTCCCGTTTAGCTGTTCTACAGCCTGACGAAGTACGGTTAAGGGGTGTTGAAAACCGCTCTGAAACCCCGCTGGATCGCAGGGCTTGTCTTTGCGCTCCTGCTTTCCGGGGTGTTCGTGCTGCTGAGCCAGTGGCAGTTCGGACGGTCCACCCAGAGCGAGGTTCCCGTCTCGCCGCAGATCGAGGAAACCAAGGCCCTCACCACCCTCCTGCGGCCCGGCACCTACTTTCCCGGCGCCGTCGCGGACCAGATGGTCAGTGCCACCGGCAGCTACGACCCCGCGAAACAGCTCCTCGTCGAAAACCGGCTCAAGGACGGCAAGAAGGGTTACTGGATCGTCTCGGCTTTCGCCGTCGACGGCGCACCCGCCCTCCGCGGCGCCGGCGCCTCCGCGAAGACCTGGATCCCGGTGGCCCGCGCATGGGTGGAGGAACCCGGCCAAGCCGGCCCGCCGCCGTCGGGCACTATTGAGCTGACCGGGCGGCTCCTTCCTTCGGAAGCGCCCCTGCCCAACGTCGACGCCGGTGCGGGGCGGGCTTCGGCGGTGTCCGTCGCCGAGCTCATCAACCGCTGGGAGATCTCCAGCTACCCGGGGTTCGTCGCCGCCACCGCTGAAAACAGCGGCGGGAAGGCCGTGGCCCTTCCCGCGGAAATGAAGGCCCTGAACATCCCGGCCCAGCCGCCGGCACAGCAGATCAACTGGCTGAACCTCTTCTACTCCGTGGAGTGGGTGGTCTTCGCCGGCTTCGCGCTCTACATTTGGTGGCGCTTGGTGGCCGACGACCACCGCCGTGACCTCGAAGAGGATCTCCCGGACGAGAACGTCCCGGACGACGAAACGCCAACAGCAAGCCCAGAACAAAAGGTGCAGCCATGATTGAGCCGAAACCGGCAGTCCCCTCCAACGAGTCCGGTACCTCGCAGTCCGGTGCCTCGGACGGCCGCCCGGCCTCCAAGAAGCGCCGCTTCGGCGGGACCGAGGCGCAGATCCGCTCGGCGTTGAAGTTCTACAAGGTGATGGCCTACCTCACCGGCATCATGCTGCTGTTGCTGTGCGTCGAACTGATCGCCCGGTACGCCTTCGGTGTCTCGCTCTACGCCGGCGGTACCGATGCGCTGACCGGACGGCCCTTCGGCTTCGGCTTGGCAGCCTCCGAACCCAAGGGGGTCATCGGCGGCGTGAACCTGTCCGTGACCGTGCTGATTGTCCACGGATGGATGTACGTGGTGTACCTCATCTCGGACTTCAGGCTGTGGTCCCTCATGCGCTGGCCCTTCACCAAGTTCATCCTGCTCGCGCTGGGCGGTGTAGTGCCGCTGATGTCCTTCATCGTGGAGAAGAAGTTCCACGCCGAGGTCGAGGCCGAACTGGCCGCCAACCCGCAGGCGTCCAAGCGCTACTGAGTCCTTCCCGGTGTGAGATTGCTGACGTGCGACCCGTTTTGGGCGCCCGTTGGCTGGAGCGAAGATGCACCGGGGCAGCCGGGCAAAGTAGGCTGTTCTGGTGACTACTCCCACCGCGCCCCAGACTTCCCAGAAGCCGGTGCTGGTTGTTGACTACGGTGCCCAGTACGCGCAGCTGATTGCCCGCCGCGTCCGTGAAGCAAACGTGTATTCGGAAATCGTTCCGCACACCTTCACCACCGAGCAGCTCCTGGCCAAGAACCCGGCAGCGATCATCCTTTCCGGCGGCCCCTCCAGCGTTTACGCCGAGGGTGCTCCCAGCGTTGGAGCCGACCTGTTCGAAGCCGGTGTCCCGGTCTTCGGCATCTGCTACGGCTTCCAGGCCATGGCCAACGCGCTGGGCGGCAAGGTAGCCCAGACCGGCCTGCGCGAATACGGTGCCACCGAGGCCACGACCGTGGGCGGCGGCGCACGCTCCATCCTCGAGGGCACCCCCGAGTCCCAGAACACCTGGATGAGCCACGGCGACTCCGTACATGAAGCACCCGCCGGCTTCGAGGTCCTGGCAACCACCGCAGGCGCTCCCGTGGCGGCCTTCGCCAACGAGGAGAAGGCCCTGTACGGCGTGCAGTGGCACCCCGAGGTGAAGCACTCCACCAACGGCCAGCAGGTCCTGGAAAACTTCCTCTTCAAGGGCGCCAGGCTCGAGCCCAACTGGACCACCGGCAACATCGTCGAAGAGCAGGTGGAGCGGATCCGCCAGCAGATCGGCGATTCCAAGGTCATCTGCGGCCTGTCCGGCGGCGTTGACTCCGCCGTGGCCGCCGCACTGGTGCAGCGCGCCGTCGGCGACCAGCTCACCTGCGTGTTCGTTGACCACGGTCTGCTGCGCGAGGGCGAGGCCGAGCAGGTCGAACGCGACTTCGTCGCCGCCACCGGCGTGAACCTCTATGTCGCCAACGAACAGGAGCGCTTCCTGAACGCCCTCGCCGGCGTGAGCGATCCCGAAACCAAGCGCAAGATCATCGGCCGCGAATTCATCCGCGCGTTCGAGGAAGCCGAGCGGGCCATCATCGCCCAGGCCGCGGCCGAAGGCGAAAAGATCAAGTTCCTCGTCCAGGGCACCCTGTACCCGGACGTCGTCGAATCCGGCGGCGGCGAAGGTGCGGCGAACATCAAGAGCCACCACAACGTGGGCGGCCTGCCCGAGGACCTGCAGTTCGAACTGGTCGAACCGCTCCGCGCCCTGTTCAAGGACGAGGTGCGCGCCGTCGGCGCCCAGCTCGGCCTGCCCCAGGAAATCGTCGGCCGCCAGCCCTTCCCGGGCCCGGGCCTCGGCATCCGCATCGTCGGCGAGGTCACCAAGGAACGCCTGGACCTGCTGCGCAAGGCCGACGCGATCGCCCGCGCGGAACTGACCGCCGCCGGCCTCGACAACGAGGTGTGGCAGATGCCGGTCGTCCTGCTGGCCGATGTCCGCAGCGTCGGTGTCCAGGGCGACGGCCGTACCTACGGCCACCCGATCGTGCTGCGCCCTGTGTCCTCCGAGGACGCCATGACGGCCGACTGGTCGCGCCTGCCCTACGAACTCCTGGCCCGGATTTCCAACCGGATCACCAACGAGGTCGACGGCGTCAACCGGGTGGTGCTCGATGTCACCAGCAAGCCGCCGGGAACCATCGAGTGGGAATAAGGTCCTGAGTGGCCGGCCTCTTCAGGGAGGCCGGCCACTTGCTTTTTGCGGCTGAAACACGGGATTTTTTGCCCTGCGGCCAGTGTTGCGGTCCCTCAGCCAGGGCCGATTCCCGATACCCTCGAAAGTATGCCGATTTGGTCCAAGTCGTCTCACGCTAGTACAGAAAAGAAGGCAGCGGTGTCTGTAGGTCATAGCCAGGAAGAGAGCTCCGCGGAGCTCAGGAAATGGCTCTCCGGGCTGAAATCGGTGACCGGTGCGGACACCATGCTGCGCTTCGTGAAGACGCCGGAGGGATCGATCGACCTCAGCAGCGGCCACCCCTCCGGGCTCGCCCAGCTTTTGGCGGGACGCCGCACCCGGCTGTCGACCCTGATCCGTGACCGCCAGCAGTACCTCGTGGCCGCACGTGCCGCCCGCAACCTGCGTTCAAAGATCTTCGAGCTTTCCAACGACCGCGGTGTCGATGCCGGCTACCTTTCCTGCGGGACCGTCGTCTGGACCTCCGCCGTGGGCGGGAAACCGCAGCGTGTTTCCGCACCCGTCATGCTCGCCGGCATTTCCCTGACGGCGCGTCCCGGCGAAGACGACTACGAACTGCAGCTCACCGAGGCCGCCACCATCAACCCCGCACTGGTGCGGCACCTGAAGACCGTCCATGGCATCGTGTTCGACGCCGCGGCGGTTGGACGCATGGCATACAACACGGCGCGGCTGGATCCGCTGCCCGTGCTCGACCGGATCGGCACCCTCGTCAAGCCGATCCACGGCGCCGAGGTTTCCCCGAACCTGCTGGTGACCACCCTGGCGGACCTCTCGGGCAACCTTGACGACCCGTGGATCAATGAAGGCAATCCGGTTGTTGCCGCCCTGTCGGCGCGGGCCAACGGCGGGGACGTTGCGCCGCTTGCCGTGCAGGCGGGCCGCTTTCCGGGACTGGACGAACGCGATCCCGCCGACGAACTGCTGCTCCTGGACGCAGACACCGACCAGCAGTACGTCATCGACGCCGCCCGCGCCGGAGACTCCCTTGCAGTCAGCACTCCTCCGGGCAGCGGCCAGACGCAGACCGCGATCAACACCATCGGTGCACTGGTCGGAGAGGGACGCTCGGTCCTGGTCGTGGGGGAGCGGAGGACCAGCCTCAACGGCCTCGCCGCCGGCATGGAGGCGCTGGGCCTCGAGTCCCTGCTGTTCCGGCCGGGCTACGGCGTTCCCGCACAACAGCTCAAGACGCAGCTGGTGAGCGCGATCATCCGCAACGAAAAATCCCTTGAACCCCAGCTCGACAACCTGCACACCACCCTCGTGGAGCACCGCCACGCCCTCCTGGACCACGTTGCATCCCTGCACAACGTCCGGGAACGGTGGGGTTGCTCGCCCTACCAGGCCATGCAGTCCCTGGCCGAGCTGACTTCGATCCACCCGGCACCGGCCACCACCGTCCGCCTGAAGCGCAGCGTCCTGGACAGCATCAAGGACCGTGAGGAGCTCGCAGGACGCTTGCGCCGCGCGGCGGAACTGGGCAGCTTCAGCAGTGCAGCGGTCAACAGCCCGTGGTACGGCGCCCGGCTGGTGACCCGCAAAGAGACCGAGGAGGCGCAGGAACTGGCCCGCGCCGCGCACGAACAGCTCCCGGTCCTCAGGGAGCGCATGGAGTCCCTGGCGGGCCATTCCGAGATCAGGCTGGGAACAACCTTCGCCGAATGGGGGGCCCAGCTCGACCTGCTGATGGCCGTGCGCGAAAGCCTGGACAAGTTCACCCCGGACATCTTCGACCGCCCCGTGCACGACCTGATTTCCGCCACCGCCTCGTCGGCATGGCGCCGCGAGCGTGGCTTGGAGATGCCCTCCATGCAACGTTCCCGGCTGCGCCGCGTGGCCAAGGAATACGTCCGGCCAGGCGTCCACATCGCCGACCTGCACAGCTCCTTGGTCCTGGTGCAGGAACAGCGCACCCTCTGGGCCGACTATGCCACGAGCCAGCGCCACCCGGCAGTCCCGTCCGGACTTGCGGAGCTGGGAACCGCGTATAAGGAACTCGACGGTGAACTCACCAGGCTCGGGGAGCGCCTCAGGCACACCCGCGACGGCGGCAAGCTCCGGGAGACGCCCTACCCGGAGCTCATGGCGCGCCTGGAATCCCTCGTTGCGGACTCGGAAACGCTGGAAACTCTCCCGGAGCGCACCCTGCTCATCGAGGACATGCGCGAGCACGGCCTCGGAGAACTGCTGGCCGACCTCGCCGCCCGGGAGGTGGGCCCCGACTCGGTCGCGGCGGAGCTGGACCTGGCCTGGTGGCAGTCCGCGCTGGAGGCCATGATCAGCGGTGACGACTATCTGGCGATGTCCGACGGCGAATCCCTGCGCAAGCTCGAGGCGGAGTACCGCCTTGCGGACCAGGCCCACGTGGCCAGCGGCGCGGCGCGCCTGCGGTGGCAGCTCGCCGAACGCTGGCGCGCAGGCATCGCAGAGCAACCCCGGCAGGCGGAACTCCTCCGGAACCTCATCAAGGACGGCCGCATCACCCTGCCCGCGCTGAGCGCGCAGGCGCCCGACCTCGTGCCGCTGCTCGTGCCCGTCTGGTCGCTCAGTCCGCACCTGCTGACCGGCCTGCTGCCCGCGGAACAGTCCTTCGACGCCGTCGTCATCCTGGACGCCGCTTCCATGTCGCTGCAGGCGGCACTGCCGGCAATCGCCCGGGCCAAGCAGGTCATCGCGTTCGGCGACCCCAAGACGGCCATCGCACGCAGCTTCAGCGTGGCCGTCGAACCACGGATCCCCGGGACAAACGGACAGGAAACGGTGGACAGCGCCTTCAGCGCCTTGGCCTCGGTCCTTCCCACCTGGCAGCTGAACTGGATCTACCGTGCCGTGGACGAGGATTTGGTCTTGCAGCTGAGCAAGAATCATTACGACGGCGCCCTCCGCCGCCTGCCCGACGGGCAGTCCGTCACTGGGCTCGACCGTTCCGTGGTGGTCGAATACATCCCGGACGGAACAGGCCTGCCCAGCTCCGACCATGAGGGTGTGGAGTCCGTGGCCGCGGAGGTCAACCGGGTGGTCGACCTCGTGTTCGAACACGCCACCCTGCGCCCGCGGACCAGCCTGGCAGTCGTCACCGCAAGCTTGCGCCACGCCGCCAGGATCGGTGAAGCCATCCGTCTCCAGCTGCCGAACCACCCGCTCCTTGCCGGGTTCTTCAGCGCCGGCCCGGAGTCCTTCCGGGTGGTGGACCTCGAGCGCGCCCAGGGCCTGGTCCGGGACCACGTGATCTTCTCCCTGGGCTACGGCCGCACCCCGCACGGCCGCGCCCTGCACAGCTTCGGTCCGCTCTCGGTGGAGGGCGGACGGAACAAGTTCGCCCTCGCGATGACCCGTTCCAGGCGCTCCCTGCACGTCCTGAGCTGCTTCCGCCCGGAAGACCTGGACCTTGACCGGCTGTCACACGGGGCCGTGGACTTCCACGAACTGCTGGACCGTGAAGTCTCCGGCAACTCCACCCTTGGCACCCCCGCCATCAGGGCCGCCGCCAGCGAACAAGCCCTCGGCGAGGATCCTCTCGTCGCGGACCTCGGCGAACGCCTGCGCGCCCGCGGCGCCCGGGTGTGGCACCACTACGACGGAGCCTTGGACATTGCCGCGGCGGCCGACCCGGTGCTCACCATCGGACGGGATGACAGCGAAATTCCCACCCCCGTGGCGATCGAATCGGACGGCACGGAACGCTACCGGCGCATGAGCGTCCGGGAACGCAGCCGGCTGCGCCCCCAGTTGCTCGAACGCATGGGCTGGCGCTACATGTCCCTGTGGACCATCGAAGTCTTCACCGACCCGTCCTCGTGTGCGGATAGGATCGCTTCGTACCTGGGCCTGGAGAATGTGGGGCGGAAGTTCACCGAAGCGGAACAGGGCTTCCTGGACCAGCAGGTGGATGACCCCGACGCTGAAGAACCGGACGCCGAAGAACCGGAGGGCGGCGAGGCTGGCGGCGGTCAGCTGGATGGACAATTGGAGGAGGAGCACGCACAGTCCTCCCCGGGCCCGGCCGCGGAAGCGCAGCCAGGGCCGGAAAAGCAACAGGAAGCGGAGTAGCCCAGCATGGACGCCGAAGCCCACGGCAAGGAAGACGACCGGGGCGCCGGGATGAACCAGGAAAGCCCGGAAGAAGTCCAGGGCGCCGGGACAGGCCGGGCCACCGGAGAAGTCCAGGAAAGTCCGGAAGGGCGGTCTGCGCGGAAACCTGCCGCGCGTCGGAAGCCCTCTTCCGGCGGGATCCTGCCCAAGGTGGCCTCGGAGGACGAGCCCGGAAGCTGGGGCGACCATGGTGGCTACGACCACGACGCCTGGCTGAAGGAACAAAGGCCCCCGCACTGGGGCTGAGGCACCGGGGCTAGGGGCTAGGCACCCGGGCTCGGAACCAGGACGAAGAACAGCTTTCCCCGGGTCGAGGCTCCGGCGAGCTTCCCGGCCTGCTCCGGGTTCGCCGCAACCACCATGAGTCCTTCGGTGTCCGGTGTTCCCAGCCAGTCTCCGGTCTTGCCGCCCTGCGCCGAGGTCCACAGCACCGGAACCCCTGTGGCCAGTGTTTCCGGCTTGGCGCCGGTTCCGCCCAGCCCGTCCGATGCCGTGAGCACAATGTTGACCAGCTGCCCGGCAGAGACCAGCTGGATGGATGACGGATCGGCCAGCCGGACAGGCACGGCCGCCGCTCCCGCCTCCGCGCCGGTGAGGAGGCCGGGACCCAGCAGCTGGGCGTCCGTGGGGATCTGGCCGCTGCTCAGCGGCGCGGCAAGCTGCCGGCCCTGCACCTGCTGCCCGCTGGTCAGGGCGCCGGCGGGAATCATGTCCGGCGGAACGGCCCGTGGAACCAGGTCCGATTTTCCGATGGCCAGGCCGGCCGGGAGGTCCCTGGCCGCAACCAGGACCTGGACTTTCCGCTCCGAGGCGGGCGTGAGCTGGTGGACCGCGATGCCTGCGGCAAGGCACAGCAGCAGGGCTACGGCAAGGCGCCGGTTGCGCAGCAACCACGCTCCCGTGCGTGTGCGGAACGACCGGCGGACGGGAAATGAAGGGGCCGTTGGGTAACCGCGCTTCGGGGACGTATTTGCGGAGCGTCCCCGCAGGAACTTTGAGGCTGGCTTGGTTGGCATGAAGCCACGCTAGCCAGCCCGCCACGGCTGCAGAACACAGGCATCACGCCATGTGGACAAGATTCCTATGTGGAAAAACGGATGACCCCGGAACCGGGAGCGGAACAGCCTAACTGGCCGCGGCGGCAGGAGCCGGCGCCGGTGCCGCAGAGGCGGCAGGGGCGGACGGTGCCGAGGGCGCGGCGGAAACAGTGCTGCCCTTGGAATCGCGGGAATCGGTGCGGTAGAAGCCCGAGCCCTTGAAGACCACGCCCACACTGTTGAACTTCTTGCGCAGGGAACCCTGGCACTCCGGGCACTCGGTCAGGGAGCTGTCCGAGAAAGCCTGAACGATGTCGAAGGCGTGGCTGCAGTCCTTGCAGGCATAAGCGTATGTGGGCACTGGTGATCCTCCTCAGGGACAAACATCAGGTCCTGTCCGCGTCCGGAACCTTCGTGGTTCCTTAGCAGTCCCAGGGCCTGAGTGCCAATTCTATCATCGACCGCTGCCGGGACAACCAGTGTTTGTGGCGCGGCCAACACCGGCAGCGGGCGTCCGCACCGCAGAATGGCGTCCGGTTCAGGACCCCGCGAAGCGAATCTCGCCGTCGGGGGTCAGAACACCGGCAACCGGCCTGTCGAACGGCTCGGCCGGAATGGTCCCGGCGGGAAGGACCTCCTCGGCATAGACGACGGCGACGGCGGGCGGGCGCTGTCCTGCCGCGTCCAGCCACGCCAGCAGGCGGTCGTAATACCCGCCGCCCTGGCCGATCCGGCTGCCGCTGCCGTCCACCGCCGTCGCGGGGAGGAAGATGCCGTCCGCTCCGGCCACCGCCGAGCTGTCCAGCCTCTCGCCGTCGGGCTCATCGATCGGCGCGAAACGCGAACGGTGGAAGACCGTACGCGGGGTCCATTCCACCCAGCTGAGCTGGCGGTCGTCCTCGCACACGGGAAGGAGCACGCGGTGCCCGGCGTCATGGAGCGCCTCCATCAACGGCATGGTCCGCGGCTCCCGGCCCACCCCCAGATAGACCGCGAACGTCTTTGAAGCCCCGCCCGGAAGCGCGGCGGCCCACGCCATCCCGTGCCGGGCAATGCCCTGCCCGGCCTCCTCGAGTTGCGAGTCGCTCAGTGCCCTGCGGCGTGCCCGGTGCCCGGCACGGATTTCATCCTTCAAAGTCATCGCCATCCAATTCCCGTCCCGGATTCCCCGAAGCAAATAAACCGTCTCTGGCACCGATTATGGCGCACCGGTGCACGACGGTTGTTGCCCATTGTGTGACGCATTCCGTTAGATTAGAGCGGTGACTTCCAATAACTGCACCGTCCGCAAGGCCGTCATTCCCGTTGCCGGGCTCGGCACCAGGTTCCTGCCCGCCACCAAGGCGATGCCCAAGGAGATGCTGCCTGTCGTCGACAAGCCGGCAATCCAATACGTCGTCGAAGAAGCCGTCAACGTCGGCCTCCACGACGTCCTGATGATCACCGGCCGCAACAAGCGTGCCCTCGAAGACCACTTCGACCGCGTGCCGGCGCTGGAAGCCACCCTGGAAGCCAAGGGAGATACCGCCAAGCTGGAATCGATCCAGGCGGCCAGCAACCTCGGTGACATCCACTACGTCCGCCAGGGAGACCCCAAGGGCCTGGGCCACGCAGTGTTGCGGGCCAAGCAGCACGTGGGCGACGAGCCCTTCGCCGTGCTCCTCGGTGATGACCTCATCAACGCCCAGGACTCCCTGCTGAGCGACATGATCGATCTCCAGGCCCGCACGGGCGGGTCCGTCGTGGCACTGATTGAGGTCGAACCCTCACAGATCAGCGCTTACGGCTGCGCCGACGTCGAACCCTTCGGGGAAGACGGCTTCGTCCGGGTCAAGGGACTCGTGGAAAAGCCCGCCGTGGGCGAGGCGCCCTCCAACCTTGCCGTGATCGGACGCTACGTGCTGCACCCCGCGGTGTTCGAAGTGCTCGAAAAGACCGAACCCGGCCGCGGTGGCGAAATCCAGCTGACCGATGCCCTCCAGGTCCTCGCGGAAAGCGACGGCGAAGGCAGCGGCGTCTACGGCGTCGTGTTCCGCGGCCGCCGCTACGACACCGGCGACAAGCTGAGCTACCTCAAGGCGTGTGTCGAACTGGCCTGCGACAGCGACGACCTCGGCCCCGGCCTGCGTGACTGGCTTCCGGGATTCGCCTCCCGGCTTGGCAAGTAACCTCCCGTGTGGGGTTCGGCCATCTGGCCGGTGACTCTGGAAAGCGGCGACCTGCTGCTTCGCCCCATCCGGTACCGGGACAAGAATGAGTGGACCGAGGTCCGGTCACGCAACAGTGAATGGCTGGCACCGTGGGAAGCCTCGAACCCGGCGCCAGGCGGAGCGCTGCCGAACTACCGGCAGATGGTGGCATCCCTGAATTCCCAGGCCCGCCAGGCCTCCGCCCTGCCCTTCGTCATCACGGAACGCATTCCCGGGTTCCGGGAGCCCAGGATCGTGGGGCAGTTGACCGTGTCCTCGATCATCTGGGGTTCGGCCATGATGGCAACCCTTGGCTACTGGGTGGACCGGGACCGGGCGGGCAAGGGAATCGCCCCCACCGCGGTGGCGATGGCTACGGACCACTGCTTCCGGCACTTGGGACTGCACCGCATGGAGATCAACATCCGCCCCGAGAACCGGGCGAGCCTGCGGGTGGTTGAGAAGCTGGGATTCCGGGACGAGGGTTACCGGGAACGCTACCTCCACATCAACGGCCAATGGGCGGACCACCGCAGCTTCGCGCTGACCGCGGAAGAAGTTCCCGAAGGCCTGCTCAGCGCCTGGCTGCGCACCCGGGAGAACTGAGCGGGCACCTAATCCATTCATTTGATGCCAGTGGTGCGACACACCGCGCCTAATGCGGCGGCGCCCCTGTGTTTCCTTCTACGGTTTTGAGTGTGGACTTCCCTCTCAGCAGCTCAGTGATCCTTGTTGTCACTGTTGCGCTGTGGATTGTTTGGGTTGCGCCATACGTACTGCGGAACCACAGGGCCCAGCTTCTTCCGGCCGTGGTGGTTCCCGTGGACGACGAGGCCCCGGAAACGCCCCGGCTGCAGGCCGTGACGGGTGTGAAAGCGGCCCCCCAGCAGGAGAAAGCGATGGAGACGATGCAGAGCACCGAACCCGCACCGAGCACCGGAACCGGCGACGCCGGGCACCTGGGCGCTGCCGTACGGGAACCGGCGTTCAAGCCCAGATACGGGCGCTGCGCGTTGGCCCTGGCCGGCCTGCTCCTGCTGCTCACCGCCGTCGTGTCCGGTGTGCTCCGTCTCTTCATCCTGGCCCCGTCCTGGCTTCCCGTGTTTTCCCTGCTCGGCGCCGCCGGAACCATCGTTGTGCTGCGCCGGCTGGCCGTGCGGGACCGGCGGGCAAAAATGGAGGCGGCCTTCCGTTCGGCGATGGCCCCCGTCCGAAAGGACGCCCCGGCGAGGGTTCCCGCGGAGCCGCGCGACACCGCGGTGTTCGACGCCGAAGCCCACAGCCGCGAAGCCGCCCGGCTGACCGCCGTCGAGCTCCGCCAGGCCGCCCTGAAGGTGGCCGAAGCCGCCGGCGACACCGCCGCTCCCGGTGCCCTCTCGGGCGCCCGATGGCAGCCCGTGGAAGTGCCCAAGCCCGTGTACGTGGACGCGGCGAAGGCCAGCCGCCCCGCCCCCGAACCGTTGGACCTCCCGGCCCAGCCGAAGCCCGTCGGCAAGCCGATCCTGAAGAACTCCGCTGCAGCGCCCGCGTTGCCCGCCGCCCAGACACCGTTCGGCAAGGCTCCCGCAGCGGGCAGGACCAACGCCCTGGGCAACCTGGACGACGTCCTGCAGCGCCGCCGCGCCTGACATGACGGCGTTGTGCTGACATGACGGCGTTGTGCATCGCGGGCGGCACGGGGCAGGTCGGCCGGCTGCTCGCCCGCCTTGCGGCCGCCCAGGGCCATGCTGTCACCGCGTTCAGCCGCAACCCGCCTGTTGGGGCGCCCGACGGCGTGAGGCACGTCCGCGCGGACGCCACCACGGGTGAGGGGCTGGCAGAGGCGTTGCACGGCGCCGACGTCGTGATCGACTGCCTTGAGGGGCGCACCGGCGCAGCCCGCAAACAATACGCCGACGCCGGGGCACGCCTCCTCGCAGCGGCCGCGGCGGGGGGAGTCCGGCGTGCGGTTTCCTTGTCGATCATCAACTGCGATGCGAGCACCGCCGCCTTCTACGCTTCCAAGGCCGCGAAGGAAAGGGTGTACGCGGCCTCCGGGCTGGACACAGTCACGGTGCGTGCCACGCAGTTCCACAGCCTCCTCGCGTCTGTGTTCGCGGCCGGTTCGAAGGTGGGAGTGCTGCCCGTTATCAAGGGAGCGTCCTTCCAGACCATCTCTCCCGGCGACGTCGCCACCTCCCTGCTGGCCCAAGCCTTGGCGCCCGATGAGGGCTCGCCCGGTCAGCGGCACCGCACAGTGACCATCGCCGGACCGGAGGTCCGCACGATGCGGGAGCTCGCCGAAAGCTGGCGCCGCATCACCGGGCGGAAGGGCATCATCCTGGAGTTCCCGCTGCCGGGAGCCATGGGTGCCTACCTCAGGGAGGGCCTCAACCTTGCCCCGGAGGAACGACACGGAACGGAGACGTTCGAGTCCTGGTTGGCAAAGCGGCCCGATACTTTGTAGCGTAGGATGCACTGGCACGGACCGGGCACCCGGAACCGCCGCCCAGGGGGCTATAGCTCAGTTGGTAGAGCGCTTCGTTCGCATCGAAGAGGTCAGGAGTTCGAATCTCCTTAGCTCCACAGTCTTCATTGGAAGGCCTTCCAGCCCGCGGCAACGTGGAGTCGGAGGGCCTTCTTGTTTTCGTTCCCCGGCTGCGCCGTGGCCTGCGTCTAGGATCGTCATAGTTCAGCACATCGATCCGGAGGGCAGCAGTGACGGCTTCACCACCGAATTCCCCGGACCCCGGCCTTGCCGGGCCCGTCCTGGCCGGCGTCGTTCCCGGCCAGCCCGGAGAAGTGCTGCAGCGGGCCGCCGGCCTCGCCCTGGGCACCGGTGCGCCGCTGGTCGTTGCCTACGTGGACCCCACCCTCGACCGCTCGCGGCAGCCGATCGACCCCGACGGCGTGGACGACGACGCCGAGGACATCGCCGCCGCGCTCCGGGACCAGGCCGCCGCACGGTTGGCGGGCTCCGGCGTCGCATGGTCGTTTGTGGTCCTCGCCGGCGATCCCGTCCGCGAACTGGCGCGCCACGCGGCAGCGGTCGACGCCTCCACCATCGTGGTCGGCAGCACGGAGCACGGTCCGGGCCGGCATTTTGCTGCCCTGACCGGGGGATCGCTCGCGGAGCGGCTTGCGCGGCATGCCGGCGCCCCCGTCCTGGTCGTCCCGCCTGCCGCGGTAACGCACGGCCGGAGCGGAACCGCATGAGCCGGCCCCTTCACCTGCACCCGCGGTACCTCGCACTGGTGGCCGCCGGGGGAGTCGTGGGAGCCTTGGCACGCTACGCCGTCGGCCTCGCCGTCCCGTCACCGGGACAGTGGCCGCTGCCCACCCTGCTGATCAATGTCTCCGGCGCCTTCGCGCTCGGCTGGCTGCTCGAATCCCTCGCCCGGCGGGGTCCCGACGCCGGAACCCGCCGCCTCATCAGGCTCACGGCCGGCACCGGATTCCTCGGAGCGTTCACCACCTACAGCACCTTCAGCTTGGAAACCGTGCAGCTGTTAGACGCCGGCCGCACCGGCGACGCGTTCGGCTACCTCGCCGGGTCCCTGCTCGGAGGAACCCTGGCGACGTTCCTGGGCATCGCCCTGGGCAATCGGCAGCGGGTCCGGGGAACCGGCCCCGAGGGTGTGCTGTGACCGTGCTGCTGCTCGCCCTTGCCGGCGGGGCAGGGGCGGCGGCGCGGTTCCTGGTGGACGGACTGGTCCGGGCACGGTTCCGGACCGCGCTTCCTTGGGGGACCATCGTGATCAACGTGTCGGGTTCGCTGCTGCTCGGCTTGCTCGCCGGGCTCGTCATGCGCCACCACGTCCCGTCCCCACTCCAGGCCATCCTTGGCACGGGCTTCCTCGGCGGCTACACCACCTTCAGCACGGCCAGCGTCGAAACCGTGCGGCTGGTGCAGTCCGGCCGCACCGGCCTGGCCCTGCTGAACGCCCTGGGCACGATGGCCGCCGGGGTGGGCGCCGCCGCCGCCGGCTTCGCCCTCGGTTCGCTCGGGGGCTAGCACCGCCCCTTTCGTCCAAGTCCCCGCGGCTAGTGGGCGCCGCGGACGCGGACTAGGATCGGTCCATGGCCAAGACATTCCATGAGCTCCTGTCCGAACAGATCGGCAACGAGTTTGCCGCGTCCCAGCAATACATCGCCGTGGCGGTCTATTTCGACGGCGAAGACCTGCCGCAGCTCGCGGCGCATTTCTACCGGCAGTCCCTGGAGGAACGCAACCACGCCATGATGATGGTCCAGTACATGCTGGACCGGAACCTGCCCATCACCATCCCCGGCGTCCAGGAGGTCCGCAACGACTTCTCCAATGTCCGGGAACCGATCGCCTTGGCCCTGGCCCAGGAGAAGCAGGTGACCACCAACATCGAGGAACTGTTCCGCGCCGCACGCACACAGAACGATCCCCTTGGTGAACAGTTCATGCTGTGGTTCCTGAAGGAACAGGTGGAAGAAGTCGCGTCCATGACCACCCTGCTCAATATCGCCGAACGCGCGGACAACCTGTTCGATATCGAGAACTATGTGGCCCGCGAACACGTGGGCGACGGCGGCCGGGACTCCAGCGCGCCGCCCACCGCCGGCGGGGCACTGTAACAGGACGGCGTCAGGAGCCGCGGGTTTCCTCGAAGTCCGCGGCTTCGTCGTCTGGAGTTCCGGCGGCGGGCACAACGCGCTCCAGCAGGGATAGCCTGCTGGCGATCCGCGCCATGTCCACGGGCAGGGTCGAACCGGGCCCGCCGCCCGCATCCCAGTCGAGCGGGCCGCGGCCGACGAGGAACAGGGTGACGTCCTCGTCGTAGAGGACATCCACCGCGTTGCTGAAGCGTTGCCACGCCGCCGCCGAACCCTCCGCGGATTCATGCCCGGGGGAGGGGACGCCGTCGACCACCCACACCCCGTACTCCGCCGACAGCGCCAGGTAGTCCGCCGTCGACATCAGCCCGCCGCACAGCTCCGCGAAAGCTACCCACAGCACATCCCCGGCGGCCTTGACGGTCAGCGGCTGGGTGGTAGGCACCAGGGTGCGCCGCTCCGAGGGCGGCGGCGGGAAAAGGCCGAAAGCCCCGAGCTGCTGCGGCGTTCCCGGGCTAATGACCCGGCCACGGCGGAATCCATCCTTCGCTCCGCCGTCGTTGCCGGGCACGGCCGGATGGCGCCGGAAATCGGTGCTCCCGTTGATCTCCACGATGTCCATCATCTCCTTGATCACCGCAATGGTGGGCACAAAATGATCGTGCCACAAGGGGTTCGGCAACAGCTGCTCCGGCGGATAGTTCGACGTGACCACCAAAGGGACCCGCCGTTCGGCCGCGGTCCGCAGCAGGCGGGCAATGAACATTCCGTCGCCCACGTCGTGGACGTGGAACTCGTCGAAGCACAGGACGTCGATGCCGGCGAGCAGCCAATCCACGGCTTGCTGGACGGCCGTCCCGTTGGACCCGGAAACGGCAGCAGTGCGCACGCCCGCGTGCAGCTTGCGGAAGAAGTCGTGGAAGTGGACCCGCCGCTTGCGGCCGGGAAGCTGGCGGTAGAAGCTGTCCATCACCCAGCTCTTGCCGCGCCCCACCGGGCCATGCAAGTAGACGCTCCGGGGGGCTTCACGGCGCCGAAGCCTTGGCGGAAAGCTGCGGAGCGGCGTCCCTTGGGCGTGCCCGACGGCGGCCCCCAGCTCGCAGAGTCGGCGGGCGGCGGCTGCCTGGCTGGTCTCCAGTGCGAACCCCGCGGCAGCAGCTTCGGCTTCGATACCCGCCATCAGCAGGACCCCGGCCGGGGCAAGCGTCACAGCCAGCCCTTCCGCCTGAAGATCCCGTACATGAGCAGGGCCGCCCCGAACACCATGAGGCTCGCCATCGGGTAGCCCAGGAGCCATTGCAGATCCGGCATGAATTCGAAGTTCATGCCGCACACGCCGGCCACAAAGAACGGGGCGAACAGGATGGCCGACCACGAGAACGCGTTGTCGATGATGGTCATGGGCGTTCCTTCCGCCCTAGGGGAGGGCTCCTATGATGGCTCCGGCAACCGTCAGGGCCAGGACGTCGTGGCCGGAATCGATCAGCGTCACCGCCGCGGCCCGTCCGGCAAAACCATTGTGGATGAGATGCCCGCCCGCACGGAAAACCACAGCCGCCACGAAGGCGAAGAAGCCGGCGGCAAGCGGCGTGTCCAGGCCCAGCGCGCCGGACAGCACTGCCAGCAGGATGCTGCTGAGTGCCGCCGCGGCGACCATCGGAACCCAAACGGCGGCCCCGCCGTCGAGCGCTTTCAGCTCCTTTTCGGTCCGGGCGATGGCCTCCATCCATTTCCGCCCGAAGACGGCGGGCATGTACCAGAGGAAGCCGATTACCAGGCTGGAAACGAACGCGAGAAGCACGGCCAGCCAGTTGATGTGCAGGATATGTGACAACCATTCCATGGCCGCATCCTAGTCCCCGAGGCTGGCAACCGGCCGCGTAGGCCGCCGGGCCGGCGCCGCTCCGGCGGCCCCGGCAAGCCGTTCGATCAGCGGCGCGCTGCGGTAGGCGAGGTGGGTGTGCAGCGCCAGGACAGTCTCGCTGCGGATCACGCCCTTGACCTTCAGGATGGCGCGCAGCGCGGATTGGAGGCTGTGCGTGTCCGTGGCCACCACCCGGCACAGCAGGTCGCCACGGCCGGAGATTTCGTGGACCTCCAGGATCTGCGGGATGAGGCGCAACGCCCCGATGACGCCGTCCAGTTCCCGGTGGGTCACCTCGAGCGTGACGAAGCCGACGACGTCGTACCCCAGCTTTTCGAGGTCGACCTCGCGGCCGCCGTCGTTCAGGACGCCGGAGCGCAGCAGGCGCCGCAGCCGGCTCTGGGCGGTGTTGCGGGCGATGCCGAGGGCGTCGCTGAGTTCGCCGATCTGGATCCGCGGGTCGCGAAGCAGTTCGAGCAGGATCTTCAGGTCCGTGGGGTCCAGATTGTTCAAATCATCACTCCGGCGCAGTCTGCTGGGGAACTATTGACTATTCTGCTCAATTCTCCCACCAAGTCCTGAGCCTTCGGACACTTCTGCGGCATTCTGTTGCCATCCACATCCGGGCGGTGGCGGCAGGGCCCACAAGGCAGCCGTCCCGCGCCCGCCAAGGCAAAGGCCCCACGATGACCGTCTTCAATGAACTGCGCATGCGCCCGGCCACGGCTGTCCGCCGCGGCTGGAACGCCTCCACCACCGCACGGCTCGTGCTGGCCGGCGTCGTGATGTTTACCCTGTTGCTCGGCGCGAACCTGGCCACGCCCCTGTACCCGTTGCTTCAGGTGCAGCTCGCGCTGGGTCCGCTGGGCGTCACGGTGGCGTTCGCCAGCTATGTCCTCGCCCTCGTGGCCGTGCTGATGCTGGCCGGGCATTGGTCCGACCATATCGGCCGCCGGGCCGCCCTGGTGCTTGCCGTTATGCTGGGCCTGGCCGGAAGCCTGGTCTTTGCCGGTGCCGGGAGCCTGTGGATGCTGTGTGCGGGCAGGGCCTTGCAGGGCGTCGCCGTCGGCCTGGCCACCGGCGCGAGTTCCGCGGCGCTGCGTGAGCTCCTGCCGTCCCGCCCGGAATGGGCCTCCCGCTTCACCCTCCTGGCCTCCTCCGGCGGAGTGGCCGCCGGACCGTTCATCGGCGGACTGCTCTCGCTCTTTCCCGGCCCGCTCAGCACCCCTTTCCTGGTGCACTGCGCGGTTCTGCTGCTCCTGTTGGTCCCGCTCTGGCTGCTGGACGCCCGCCCTGCCATCAGGCCCTCCGCCGGCCCGCGCCCGTACGCGGTGCTCGCGCCCAGGCGCCCCGCAGTCTCCCGGGAAGCAAAGGGGGCCTTCATCCTGGCCGCCGCGGTGGGTTTCCTCAGCTTCGCGGTGTTCGGTTTCTGCCTGTCCCTGGGCCCGGGCTACTTTTCCGCCGTCGTGGGCACGGACTCGCGTCCCCTCGCGGGCCTGCTGGCCGGGCTCACACTGGGCGCCTCGGCCCTGAGCCAGCTCTTCCCGCTGCGGGGCAGGATGCTGCTGCCGGCCGGACTGGCGGTGCTGGGTGCCGCCGTCATGCTCATGGCTACTGCCGCTGCCTGGCACAACCCGGTACTGCTGGTCGCCACTGGCCTCGCCGCCGGCGTCGGCCAAGGCAGCGCATTCCGCCTCGTCTTCAACGACCTCGCCACCAAAGCGGATCCTGCCCGGCACGCCCAAGTCATCAGCACCGTGTACGTCATCACCTACCTGGGCAGCGCCGTGCCCGTCATCGGCTTGGGCCTGGCCTCGACCGCGTTCGGACTGGCGCCTGCCGTCGCCGGGTTCGCCGTGCTCTGCGGCGCCGCGGCGCTGGGCCTGGCGGCGGTTTCAGTGCGGGTTTCGATGCGGGCATCCCGTGGCGAAGCTGCGCGCTGATCCCTGAGTTCGCCGCGCAGCCGTGACTGCTGCGCAATGCAACCCGGCTTCGCTGCGCCCCACGGCCGCACTGATCCCGCCGCTCCTGCCCCGCAAAGATACAAAGGATTGTTTGCAAAGAACTAGTTGCAAAGAAACCATTGCAAAGACTTCTTTGCAAGCTTATGCTTGAGCCATGGTCACAGTCCGCGAGCCGGAGTTCCCGCTCCGCAAAGTCGATACGGCGTCACTCAAGGCGCTCGCGCACCCCCTGCGGGTCCAGATCCTCGAGATGCTCTCCCGCTACGGTGCGCAGACAGCCTGCGGCCTTGCGGACCTGCTGAACGAGTCCAGCGGCGCCACCAGTTACCACTTGCGCCAACTAGCCAAGTTCGACTTCGTGCGCGAGGTCGAAGGCAAAGGAACGGCCCGGGAGCGCTGGTGGGAGCGCCCTCCGGGAGCCATCCAGATCACCTCGCCCGAGCTCGCCACGTCCCCGGCCACGCAGGAGGCCTCAAGGCTCGTGAGCCGGGAATTCGAACGCACCCGGCAAACCGTACTCGCCGACTTCATGGAGCACGGACTCGACGTCCTGGATGCCGACTGGCTCCAGGTCGCAACTGTCAGCACCATGAACGCGCGGATGTCGGCAGAACAGCTGGCCCGCTTTGCGCACGCCATGGAGGCCCTCGGCCACAAGCTGCTGGAGGAAATCCGCAGTGAACCCGAAGCGGAGGATGCCCGCCCGGTCCAGATCCACTTCAACGCATTCCCCATCCTCGGCGTCCCGGCATCGGCCGGCAAAGCCGCAAGCAAAGAATCACAAAGCAGTGAAGGGAAGAAGCCATGAGCTCAGCCACCGCTTCATGCGGCGTCTACCGCCAGCCGTCCATCATCGAATCAGCGGCGGCCGGGATTGGTGCCAGGCTGCTGTCCTGGTCCGAAAACCGCCGCTTCATCCCGGCAGGCGGGCGCACGCAGCGCATCGCAGCCATCGCGCGCCGGGAGCGGCTCGGCGAATTGCGTGCCAACGCCCTCGGGGCCGCACACTCCGGGCTGGAGCCCCGCTCCTGAGGACTGCTCCGCTCCTGAGGACTGCCCCGCTCCTGAGGACAGTTCCGCTCCTGAGGACCGTTCCGGGGAGCCGCTAGGCCGGCAGCGGCCCGTGGTTGCCCTGGATGTGCTCGAAGACCAGCGTGGTCTCGGTGTGTCCTACGACGGGATCGGTGGCGAGGTTGTCCAGCACCCAGTCGCGCAGCTCGTCGGTGTTCGCGACGGCGATGTGCAGCAGGTAGTCCACCGAGCCCGAGGTATGGAAGGTGGAGATGACCGCGGGCAGCGCGGGCACCCGGGAGGTGAAGCGGTCGATCTGGTCGCGGTCGTGCGCACGCAGCCGCACGGCGATCAGCGCCTGGACCGACCGCCCGATCGCCGGCAGGCTCAGCACGGCTTCGAAGCCTTCGATGATGCCGCGTTCGGAGAGCGCGCGGGTGCGCATCAACGCCGTGGACGGGGCGATGCCCACGAGTTCGGCGAGCTGCTTGTTGGAGATCCGTGCATCCTCCACCAGGGCGGCCAGGATCCGCTCGTCGATGGCGTCCAGCGGTTCGCTGACGCCGAGGGGCCGAACATTCTTCGGGGTTGTACTCACGGATCCTCCTGGAGATGCAATGAGTTCATCATATCCGGCATTTTCGCGGCAATCCATTCATCTACCTTGTGAACTTCCGAATTATTGGCCAATACTGGCGCCATTCAATGGCGAATAATTCAAGGAGCACAGTGACCACGATCGACACCCTCGCCGTCCACGCCGGCCGCTCAGGACTCACCGGACAAGGCGTACACGCGGTACCCATCGACCTTTCTACCACCGCGCCGCTCCCGTCGGTGCATGACGGTGGCCTTGCCTACGAACAAATGGCCGGCGGCGGGGCCCACAGGGAGGGTGACAGCACCGTCTACCAGCGCCTGTGGAACCCCACCGTGGCCCGTTTTGAACAAGGGGTCGCTGCGCTCGAATCGGCTCAGGAAGCGGTCGCCTTCGCCACCGGAATGGCTGCCCTCAGCGCTGTCCTGCTCGCCGCGGCGGCCGAGGGCCGGAGGCATGTCGTGGCGGTCCGTCCCTTGTACGGCGGCACCGACCACGTGCTGGCGAGCGGGCTGCTTGGCACCGAGGCCACCTTCGCCCGGCCCGAAGAGGTCCGCGGCGTCATCCGCCCGGACACGGCGCTGGTGATGGTGGAGACGCCGGCGAACCCCAACCTCCAGCTCGTGGACCTGAAGAAGCTCGCCGCCGACGCCGGCGGGGTTCCCGTGCTGGTCGACAATACCTTCGCCACCCCTGTGCTCCAGCAGCCGCTCAAACACGGGGCGGCGATGGTCCTGCACAGCGCCACGAAGTTCCTTGGCGGGCACGGAGACGCCATGGGCGGCGTGGTGGCGACGGATGCCGAATGGGCAGCGCGGCTGCGCAGGGTGCGCGCGGTCACCGGCGGCATCCTCACCCCGTGGCCGGCGTACCTGCTGCACCGCGGCCTGGCAACGCTGCCCGTGCGGGTCCGGGCCCAGCAGGACCACGCCCACAAGGTCGCCTCGGCGCTCGCCGGCCACGAACTCGTCGGCAAGGTCCATTACCCCGGGCTGCCGGAATGCGATCCGCTCGGCCTGGTGGGCAGCCAGATGTCCGGCCCGGGCTCGCTGCTCGCCTTCGAGGTAAATTCCGCGGAGCACGCCGAGCGGATCCCTGGGGCCGTCCGGCTGATGACCCACGCGGTGTCCCTGGGCGGGATCGACACCCTGATCCAGCACCCGGCCGGCCTCACGCACCGCCCCGTGGCCCCCGAGGCGAAGCCGCACGCGCGGATGCTCCGGCTCTCGGTCGGCCTGGAAGACCCGGCCGACCTCATCGCGGACCTGGTGCACGCCATCGAAACGACCCGCTGACAGGGCGGGACTGATTCAGGAAGCGGAAACGACGACGGCGGGCACGGGCCTGGCCGCAGGGTGCACGACGGCGGTGACCGCCGCCGTCGTGCACGCCAGGGCGATCACGCCCCAGGCGAGGGCGGGCCACCCCGCGGACTGGAAGAGGAGCCCGCCCAGCCAGCCAAGGACGCTCGACCCCAGGTAGTAGAAGAGGTTGTACAGCGAGGCGGCCTGTGCCCTGGCGCCGGCCGGGATGGTGCCGCTCCACCCGGCCCCGATGCTGTGGGCTGCGAAGAATCCGGCGGTGAAGAGCAGCAGGCCCGCGAGCACCGCGGGCAGGAAATCCCACAGGGTCAGGACCATGCCCGCGGCCATGCAGCCGATCCCGGCCAGGAGCACATTGCGCCGGCTGAAACGCAGGGACAGGGCAGCACCCCAGCGGGAACTCACGGTGCCCGAGAGATAGGCCAGGAAGAGCAGGCTGACCACCGAGGCCGGAAGGGCGAACGGTTCCGCATGCAGCCGGAAGCCCAGGTAGTTGTAGACAGCCACGAAGCCGCCCATCAGCACGAACGCCTGCAGGTAGATGGCCAGGAGGCGCGGGTTGCGAAGGTGGCCCAGCAGGATCCGGGCGGCCCCGCCCAGTCCCTGGGCGGGTGCGGGGGCGAAGCGGCGGGGTTTTGGGACCAGCAGCAGGAACATGGCGGCGGATGCCGCGGCCAGAACCGACACTGCGAGCGTGCCTGCCCGCCAGCCCCAGACCTCACCGAGGGGGCCCGCCAGGAGTCGGCCCGCCAGTCCGCCCAGCGTGGTACCGGCCACGTAGCTGCCGGCCGCGAGCGACGCATGGGCCTTGCCGATTTCCTCGTTGAGGTAGGCGATGGCCACCGCCGGAATGCCGCCGAGGGCCACGCCCTCCAGCGCCCGCAGTCCGAGCAGCACGGGAAGCCCCGAAGCGAACGGAACCAGCAGGCCGAGGACCGTCGCCGCTCCGATAGCGACCGCCATGGCGCGGACCCGTCCGATGCGGTCGGCGACGAAGGACCACGGCAGCACCGAGGCTGCGAGGCCGGCCGTGGCAAGGGAAACGCTCAGCGCGGCGTCCGCGGCGGTGATGCCGAGTTCCTTCGACATCAGCGGCAGGACCGCCTGGGTGGAGTAAAGCTGGGCGAAGGTCGCGACGCCGGCCATCGCCAGTCCGGCGAGGATCCTCCGGTAGCCGGGGGAGCCCTTGGGGTGTCCGTCGGTGGCGTCCGGGGCCGTTTGCGTCATCACCCTGCCACGGTATGCCGCCGGTGAGTGATGTATCCAATGCATGAATGAGATAATTTCCATAGCAAATTCGCATCGGTGGAGGGTGTCGCGTGGATCCGGATCACAAGCAGCTCGTCCAACTGTTGCCCCTTCTGCCCATCCTCTCCGAGCTCGCGCGGACCGAACACGTCACCGCGACGGCCGAACTCCTCGGGGTGCCGCAGTCGACGGTGAGCCGGGCGCTCGCCCGGGCGGGCGCCGTCGTCGGGGCCGAACTGTTGGTCCGGGACGGCCGCGGGGTGCGGCTCAGCGCCGCCGCGCGGATGCTGCTGCCCCATGTGGACGCAGCGCTCGCCGAGTTCCGCCGGGGCCTGGACCTGGTGCGGCAGGAACAGGACGCGGTTCGTGGCCGGATCGCGGTGAGCTTCCAGCACACCTTCGGCGAGGCCACCCTGCCCGTGCTGATCGGTGCATTCCGGGAACGCCATCCGCTCACCGCCTTTGAGCTGAGCCAGGGCGCCCGGGCAGCCTGCCTCGATGAACTCGCGGCGGGCGACGCCGACATTGCGTTGACCGCGCCGGTCGCCACGCCCGGCCGGGAGCTCGCGTCCGCAACGCTCTACCGCGAGCCGCTGCGGTTGGTCCTGCACCACCAGCACCCTGCGGCCGGCCGGAAGCGACTCCGTCTTGAGGAGCTCAAGCACGAGCCGTTTGTCGCGATGGGGTCCGGATACGGGCTGCGCTCCCTGACGGATGCGATCTTCCGGGACGCCGGCATCCGGCCCCGCACCGCGTTTGAAAGCCAGGACACCCACACCGCCCGCGGGCTGGTGTCCGCAGGTCTGGGCTACAGCATCCTCCCGCCGGGCGGACTGGGGCCCGGAATCCACGGTCCCCAGGGGGCCGGGCTGGGGTGGGTGGAAGTGGCCATCCAGTCCCGGCTGGCCTACCGGGAGATCGGCATTGCCTGGCGCGAGCGGAGGGGCGCCGGGAAAGGCAGCGGTGGGCAGGGCGCCGAAGCCGAACCGGTCCGGCTCTTCCGTGAAATGGTCCTCGCCGAGGGGCCCGAGTTGCTCGCCGGTTTCATCAAGGGCCGGGGCTGAAGGCCCCGCTGCGTCACAGGCATTCCGCCGGGCTCCTCGCGCTAGGCTGTGCAGGTGGAAAATCCTGAGAAGTCTCCGTCAGGCTCCGGCGCCGTACTGCCGGCTATTCCCGGCGTGGTCATCGGCCTGGACATCGGCGGCACCAAGACGCGCGGCGTCCGCTTCGAAGACGGGGTAGTAGTCCGCGACGAATCCGTCGGCAGCGCCAATGTGCAGAACGTCAGCCGTGAGACCGCGTCCGCCAACCTGGCCGAACTGTTCGGCAGGATCGGCGGCGGACGGGTGGACACAGTGCTTGCCGGCGCCGGCGGCATTGACACCGACGACGACGCCCGCGCGCTCGCCGCGCTTATCGAACCGCACGTGCCGGGCGCCGCGGTCTCGGTGGTCCACGACTCCCGCCTGCTGCTCGCCGCCGGGCGGACGAGCACCGGCGTCGCCGTCATTGCAGGCACCGGCTCCGCGGCCTGGGGGAAGAACGCAGCCGGGCAGGAAGCCCGCGCCGGCGGCTGGGGATATCTGCTGGGCGACGAAGGGAGCGGCTACTGGCTGGGGCGCGAAGCCGTCCGCCACAGCCTGCGCCGGATGAACAAAGGCCTGGAACCCGACGCCCTCACCCTTGCCCTGCTGGAATCCTGTGGGCTGGACGACCCCAACAAGCTCATCGCCCTCTTCCACTCCACGGACACCGGTCGCCGCTACTGGGCGCAGCGGGCCGCCGTCGTGGTGCAGACCGCTGACGCGGGCCTGGAGGTAAGCAAGCAACTCCTGGACCAGGCGGGCCGGGACCTGGCCGAGCTCGCGGCTCAGGTGCTGCGGCAGCTGGGAATTCCGGGGCCGGCCATCCTGGGCAGCGGGCTGGGCATGAACGTGGCCGCGCTGCAGTCCGCCTTCCGTGCCGGCCTCGCGGCCCACGGCGTGACGGACGTGCGCGTGCTGGACCAGGACCCCGTGTTCGGGGTGCCGCAGATCATCGCCGAACGCGGCTGACTTCCTGCGGCGTCCCTATTCCGGCTTCCCGCCGCGGGTGCGCGGCTTGAGCCGCACGCCCGGCAACGGCGGGGCCGGGATGCGCCCGGCCTCGGCGCCGGCGTCGGGCCCGTGCCCCTCAACCAGGCCGAAGCGTGCTGCCCGGGCATCGGCGTCGGCGAGTCCGGCCTGCGCTTCCCAGTCCTCGCGGGCTTCCTCGATTTCCTCGTGGGTGCGGCCCACAAAGTTCCACCACATGAGGATGTCCTCTTCGAAGGGCTCACCGCCGAGCAGCATGAAGCGGGTGTCCGGCGCGGCCGTCGCTGCAAGCGAGTCCCGTCCGGAGCCCAGGTAGGCCAGGGGCCCGGCAACGATCTCCTGGCCGTCCACGGTCAGCGAACCATCCAGGACCAGGATGGCGTGCTCGAACGCCGGATCCAGGGGAAAGCCGATCCCGCCCGCGGCGCTGATTTCCGCGCCGACGATCGGGCTGAACATGGTGGCGGGGGAGCGCTGCCCGGCGAATTCGCCCACCAGCACCCTGGCCGTGTAACCGTCCCCGTTGATGGAGGGCAGGTCCACCACCTGTTCGAACGACGGCGCCCGGTGCCGTTCGGCGTCCGGCAGCGCCACCCACAGCTGCAGCCCGCGGGACAGCGGAACCTCCACTACGCCGTCGGCGTCCGGCCCCGGCAGCACCGCGAACTCGGAGTGCGAAATGCCGCGGCCCGCCGTCATGATGTTCAACTGGCCCGGGCGTACCACCACCTCGCTGCCCACGCTGTCACGGTGCCGCACTTCGCCCTCCAGCGGCCAGGTGACCGTCTGGAGTCCGATGTGCGGGTGCGGCAGCACGCTCATGGCCACCCGGTCCGGGCCGAAGCTGTCCAGGAAACACCATGCGCCCACGGTCGGCAGGCCGCGCTGGGGAAGAGTGCGCGACACATTCATGGCACGGACCCCGCCCAGCGGCACTTCCCGCTCCGGCCACAACTGGACGCACGGTCCCTGGCCGGGGTGCCCGGCAGGACACAGTTCTTGGGCCGGGGCCGTTTCCAAGTTGGTCACAAGACAACTCCATGTGCTGATTTGTTAATTAATGTACTATTCTGTTTTCGTGAACAACGCCGTTTTGAGCTACCGTGACGCCGTCCTTTACCGCTCGGGGGAACGCTATCGCATCCTTGCCGGAGCCATCCACTACTTCCGGGTCCACCCCGACCACTGGCGGGACAGGCTCCGTAAGCTCAGGGCCATGGGCGCCAACACCGTGGACACCTACGTCGCGTGGAACTTCCACCAGCCGCACCGCGGACAGGCCCCGGACTTCACCGGCTGGCGGGACCTGGGCCGCTTCATTGACCTCGCCGCGGAAGAAGGGCTCGACGTCATCGTACGGCCCGGGCCGTACATCTGCGCCGAATGGGACAACGGCGGCTTCCCCGCCTGGCTCACCGGCACGCCGGGCATCGGCCTGCGCTGCCTGGACCCCGTGTTCACCGCAGCCGTCGAAGAGTGGTTCGACCAGCTCCTGCCCATCATCGCTTCCCGGCAGGCCTGCAACGGCGGACCCGTGGTGGCCGTGCAGATCGAAAACGAATACGGCAGCTACGGCGACGACCACGACTACATCCGCTGGAACCGCGACGCCCTCGAACAGCGCGGCATCAGCGAACTGCTGTTCACCGCCGACGGCGGCACGGACTACTTCCTCGACGGCGGCGCCGTGGAAGGCACCTGGGCGACGGCGACGCTCGGCAGCCGGGGCGACGAGGCCGTGGCCACCTGGCAGCGCCGACGGCCCGGCGAGCCCTTCTTCAACGTCGAGTTCTGGGGCGGCTGGTTCGACCACTGGGGCGAGGAACACCACGTGCGCGATGCGGCCGAGGCGGCTGCCGAAGTCCGGAAGATCCTGGACCTGGACGGTTCGGTGTGCATCTACATGGCCCACGGCGGCAGTAACTTCGGCCTCGGCTCCGGCGCCAACCACGACGGCACCCGACTCCAGCCCACCGTCACCAGCTACGACTCGGACGCACCGATCGCCGAAAACGGCACCCTGACGGAGAAGTTCCATGCCCTGCGCGCCGAATTCTTCCGGGCCCAGGGGACCGCCGCGCCGGTGCTGGATCCGGATCTGTTGGCCGAGGTGCCCGTGCTCCCTGCAGCCACGCTGCCCCTGGGACCCGCACCGGACCTCCGGGCCGTTCTGCGCGGTTCCGGGACCCCCGTGCGCAGCGTCAAACCGCTGTCTTTCGAGGACCTGGGCCTGGACTCCGGCCTGGTGCTGTACTCGGCCGAGGCAGTGCTTCCCGGCCGCCCGGACGCACCTGCTGAGGCGAAGTTGAAGATCACCGGCGTGCACGACCGGGCCCACGTCTGGGTGGACGGCGTCCTGGCCGGCATCCTCGACGACGCCACGGGCGCCGAAGGCCTTACGGTCACCGGCACCGGACAGCCCGCGCGGCTGGAGATCCTGGTGGAGAACCTGGGACGGATCAACTACGGCCCCCTCACGGGGCAAGGCAAGGGAATCCTGGGCGGCGTGCTGGTCAACCAGCGCTACACCTTCCACTGGACCCAGACGCCGGTCCCACTGGCGGAATGGGGTGCCGCGGAACTGGACCCGCTGCCCGGTGTGGACTTCGACGCCGCCGAACCCGCCGACACCTATGTTGCCCTCCCGGATTCGGGCAAGGGATTCCTCTGGATCAACGGCTTCCTGCTCGGCCGCTACTGGGAAGCAGGCCCGCAGCGCACTCTGTACGTCCCGGCACCCCTGGTCCGCGCCGGCCGCAACACGATCAAGGTCCTCGCACTCGACATGCCCGGAACCGTCGTCGAACTCCGGGAAGCCGCCGACCTCGGCACCGCGGACTTGTCCGAAATCGAGGCGGCGGTCCTGTCCTGACAAAACGCACCGACTGCCGTGGTGCGCCGCCCGGGCAACCGTGCGGTGCCCTGCCTTCCGGGCCTAAGCTGTCCCTCGTGAGTATGCGATTCGACACCCGTCCAGCCGCCTACGGAGTCATCGTCCGGGACGGTGCCGTCCTCCTGGCGTACTGGAAGGAGAACGGCAAGGAAGGCTGGACGCTGCCCGGCGGCGGGCTCGATCTCGCCGAGCATCCGGTGGACGGGTGCAGGCGGGAAATCCTGGAAGAGACGGGCTACGACGCCGAGATCGGGGTGATGCTCGGAACGGACGTGGGGTACTGGCCGGATGAGCCCCGCTTCGACGGGAAGGACCGCCCGTTCCAGGCATTGAGGATGATTTTCGAAGCGCGGATCACGGGCGGGGAACTCACCCACGAAGTGGACGGCAGCACCACCCACGCCGCCTGGATTCCGCTTGACGTCGTTCCCGGCCTGGACAGGGTCTCCCTGGTGGACGTCGGCTTGCGCCTGCACCGGGAACGCCCGCTCAACGGCCAGCTCGGCTGAAAACCCGCCGAGCGAGGTCTGGCCAAGCCGCGTCCCGCTCGCTACGCTGAACACACCGCCGGCCTCTGACGAACAGTCACCTGACGAACAGACACAGTCTGCCGGCCGCATGCCGAGGAGGTGGAACCATGATTGCCGAATTCCCGCGCGCACCGCGCGCCCAGCACATCATCATTCCTGCCCCGGCGCCTGCCGCACGCTGAGACCTTTCCTGCGATTCCGCGAACGGCGACCGGGCCTCACAAGAGGCTGAACCTTGACATTCATTTCCGGACCCGCAGAGGGTCCAGCAACACCTGACACCACCGTCCTTGAGGGACCGCACCACTACGGTTTCACTCCCGAAACCGCGGAGTACTTCCGCAACCACCCGCCGTCGGGCCATGACGAAGTCGGGGACGACGAACATCCCGGCCGGGTGGTCCGGCTCGACCGGAACCGGGTCCTGGTTGCCGGTCCGGCCGGGCTGCAACACCTGCCCTACCCGAGCCATGGCCCCGCGCCGGTCACCGGCGACTGGGTCTGGCTCGGCCGCAACCGCGCCGGGGAACCCGCCGTCGTCGGGATCCTGCCCCGGCGCACCTCGCTGGGCCGCAAACGGGCACTGGCGTCCTCCACCGAAGAACAGGTCCTCGGAGCCAACATCGACGTGGTCGGCGTCGTGGTCCCGGTCGACCGTCCACTCAGCCCCAACCGCCTCGAACGCACGCTCGTCGCGGCTTGGGACTCGGGTGCCACGCCGCTGGTGATCATCACGAAAGCGGACCTCGCCGATCTGGCGGACGACGTCGTCGGGCAAGTCATGCTTCACGCGGCGGGCGGTGGAGGTGGTCACCACGTCCGCCGAATACGGCGACGGACTCGACGCGCTGATGCAGCACGTTCCGGCGGGCGGCACCGTGGTGCTGCTGGGCCCCTCCGGTGCCGGGAAGTCCAGCCTCATCAACGCGCTGGCAGGCCGTGACGTCCAGGAAACGGGACCTGTCCGCGCCGGCGACGGAAAGGGCCGGCACACCACCACCTCCCGGGAACTGGTGCCACTGCCCGGCGGGGCGGTCCTGATGGACACTCCCGGGGTGCGCGGCTTTGGCCTGTTCGACGCGGAAAACGGGCTGCAGGACATGTTCGCGGACCTGGAGGAGCTCTTCGCCCAGTGCCGCTTCGCGGACTGCGCCCACGACCGCGAGCCCGGCTGTGCCGTGCAGGCCGCGCTCGCGGACGGCCGGGTGGAATTGCGGCACTGGGAAAGCTACCGCAAGCTGCAAAACGAGCTCGCCGTCCTCGCCCGGAAACATGATGCGGCCGCGCGGCGGGCCTACCAGCGGGAGTGGCACCAAAGCATCGCGCGGGCCGGGCTGAGCCAGCGCGCGGCCGAACGGTACCGTCACGAAGGAGGTGAAGTGCGGGGCAAGGGACGGGGCAGGAAGTCCGGCTGAATCTTGCCGATCCCTTACGGACCCCGCGCCGCGGCTGACTTTGTCGGTGCCGCTGACTAGGCTGATTTCAATGCTCCGCCCGACCGCTCCACCGATTGCGCCGACAGCGAGGTAAGCCCGGAAATGGCTGAAGCCATGATTGAGTTCCAGAGCGTCACCAAGCAGTATCAGGGCGGCCAGCCTGCAGTGGACAATTTGAGCATGTCCATCGATCAGGGCGCCATCACGGTGTTCGTGGGACCTTCGGGCTGCGGAAAGACCACGTCCTTGCGCATGATCAACAGGATGGTGGAGCCGACTTCAGGGACCATTACGGTGGCGGGCCGGGACATCTCGGCGGAACCGGCAGCCCAGCTCCGGCGGTCCATGGGCTACGTCATGCAGTCCGCCGGCCTCATGCCGCACCGCACGGTGCTGGACAACATCGCCACGGTGCCGCGACTAAACGGCGTCCCCAAAGCAAAGGCCCGGCAGCGCGCGGCCGAACTGCTCGACGTCGTCGGGCTGGCCTCCGGGCTCGGCCGGCGGTACCCCTCGCAGCTGTCCGGAGGGCAGCAGCAGCGGGTCGGGGTTGCCCGGGCCCTCGCGGCCGATCCTCCGGTGCTGCTGATGGACGAGCCGTTCAGCGCCGTCGATCCGGTGGTCCGTGAGGAACTGCAGCAGGAACTCCTGCGGCTGCAGAGGGAACTGGCCAAGACCATCGTGTTCGTCACCCACGACATCGACGAGGCCACGGTGCTGGGGGACAAGGTGGCGGTCTTCGCCGTCGGCGGCAGGCTAGCCCAGTACGCCACGCCGGAGGAGATCCTGCGCGCCCCGGCCAATGACTTCGTGGCGTCCTTCGTCGGCCGGGACCGCGGATTCCGGCGGCTGTCCTTCAACCCCGCCGAGTCCGTCCGCCTGCACCCGGTCAAGACCGTCGATGCTGCCGAAGCGGTCGGCGGAAACAGCGAATGGGCCTTGGTACTCGACGACGACTCCCGGCCGCTGGGCTGGGCTTCACCGCGCGACGGCGGCGGGCTGGTTCCGGGAGGTTCGCTGTTCCGGCCGGGGGACAGCCTGCGCCGTGCCCTCGACGCGGCGCTGTCCTCGCCGTCGGGCCTCGGCGTGGCGGTAGACGGCGACGGACGTCTCGCCGGCGTCCTTAAAGGGGAGGAAATCCTCGCGCTGATCGAGGCGAGCCGGCGGCAGCGGGAGGAGCCGGCCTGATGGAATGGTTCCTCGCCAACAGCGCCATGGTGTTCGGGCTTGCGGGGCAGCATTTTGTGCTCGCGGTGGTGCCGATGGTGCTGGGCCTGCTAATTTCCGTGCCGCTGGCCGAGCTTGTCCGGGGCAGGCGTGCGCTCAGGACGGCCGTGACCACTGCCAGTTCGCTGCTGTACACCATTCCATCCCTGGCCCTGTTCATCATCCTGCCGCCCGTGCTCGGCACCCGGATCCTGGACCCGCTGAATGTGGTGGTTGCGCTGACCATCTACGCGGTGGCGCTGCTGGTCCGCGCGGCAATGGACGCCTTCGATTCCGTGGACGAAGAGTTCCGGCTCGCGGCAACGGCCATGGGCTTCACACCGTACGCACGGTTCCTGCGGATCGACATTCCGCTCTCCCTGCCGGTGCTCTTCGCGGGCCTGCGGGTGGTGTCGGTCAGCAACATCTCCCTCGTCAGCGTGGCCGCACTGCTGGGTGTGGGGAACCTCGGCATGCTCTTCACCGACGGCCTGCAGCGCTCCTTCGTCACCGAGGTGGTGGTGGGCATCATCGGCATCCTGGTGCTCGCCCTGCTCATGGACGCACTGCTGGTACTGCTGGAGCGGGTCCTCACCCCGTGGACCCGGGCCGCCGCGAAACCGGCGGCGGGAACCGGTGCCACGGCGATGTCCACAATCCGGATCCATGAGGGGGCCGGCTGATGGACGTTTTCGCCGACACCTTCATCTGGCTGACCTCCCCTGCCAACTGGAGCGGCAGCGGGGGCATCCCGACGAGGCTCTTCGAACACCTCCAGTACTCGGCACTGGTGCTGCTCATCGCGGCTGCTGTTGCCCTGCCCCTCGGGATGCTGATCGGCCACACCGGCAGGGGCCGGGTTGCCGCCGTCGCCGCCGCCGGCGCCCTGCGTGCGCTGCCCACCCTCGGCCTGCTGGTCCTCTTCGCCCTCCTGGCCGGCAGCGGGCTCATGCCACCGGTGTGGGCGCTGGTGATCCTGACCGTCCCGCCGCTGCTGGCCGGAAGCTACGCCGGCGTCGCCAGCGTGGACCGCACAGTAGTGGACGGTGCACGCGCCGTGGGGATGACTGAACTGCAGATCCTCTTCCGGGTGGAGATTCCCAACGGCCTTCCGGTATTGGCCGGCGGGATCCGGACCGCGGTGCTGCAGGTCATCGCCACGGTATCGGTGGTCGCCTACCTTCCGCTGGGCGGACTGGGGCGTTACCTTTTTGATGGCCTGGTCCTCCAGGACTTCCCGCGGATGCTCGGCGGATCCCTGCTTATCGCGGCGCTGGCCATCGCCGTCGACCTCATTCTGGCCGCCGTGCAGAGGATGATCCTCTCCCCGGGGCTGTCCACCGATTCCCGCGGCGGCCGCAAGTCCGCCGGAGACCTCGCAGCGGCGGCACCGGCCGACGCTGACCTTCAAGGAGGAACCGCATGAAGAACAGCAGCATCCACGCATCAAAGCACCGCACGCTCACCCGCCGCATGCTCGGCGGCCTGGCTGCCGGCGTCGGCCTGGCCTTTGCACTGAGTGCGTGCGGCGGCACTCCGCTGGCCACCCCGAGCTCCAGTGCACCGGCGTCCGGCGGCGGGGCACTTGTAGTGGGATCGGCGGACTTCCCTGAAAGCCAGATCATCGCCGAAATCTATGCCGGCGCCCTCAACGCCGCCGGCGTCACAGCCAGCACCAAGCTGAACATCGGGTCCCGGGAAATCTACTTCAAGGCCGTACAGGACGGATCGATCGACCTCGCCCCGGACTATTCCGGCAACCTGCTGTCCTACCTGGACGCCAACGCGCCTGAGGTCTCCGCAGACGATGTCTACAAGGCACTGCCGGGCAAGCTGCCCGAAGGCCTGGGCGTACTGGACGCGGCGAAGGCCGAGAACAAGGACGCCATGGTGGTCACCAAGGCCACCGCCGAGAAGTACCAACTGAAGTCCATCACTGACCTGGCCAAGGTCTGCAAGGACCTCACCATGGGCGCACCGGCAACCTTCGAAACGCGCGCCTACGGCTTCCCCGGCCTGAAGAGCAACTACAACTGCGTGCTGAAGGGACTGAAGCCCTTCAACGACGGCGGCGGCAACCTGACCCTGCGGGCGCTGCTCAGCGACGAGGTCCAGGTGGCGGACATCTACACCACCACCCCGTCCATCCAGGACAACGACCTCGTGGTGTTGGAGGACCCGAAGAACAACTTCAAGGCCCAGCAGGTGCTGCCCCTCTACAACAAGGCAAAGATGACGGACAAGGCCAGGGACGCCCTCAACGCCGTGTCCAGGGCCCTCAGCACCGAGGACCTGATCAACCTGAACCGGGCGGTCAGCGGCGACCAGAAGCAGAACCCCAAGGACGCCGCGGCGGCCTGGCTGAAAGACAAAGGGCTCGTTAAATAGCAACGGTCGACGGCGGCGGGCGGCACCGCGGGGAGCCTCCCCGGGAGCTTCACGCCGCCGTCGTGCTTGTGTGAGGCAGCTCTCACGGGAAGTCCATCACCGGTGTGGCATATTTGATGGATGGCAGAATTCAAGCAGTCCACCAAGCTTCATAATGTCCTTTACGACATCCGTGGACCGATTCTTCAGGCCGCCCAGCAGATGGAGGCAGAGGGGCACCGCATCCTCAAACTGAACATCGGAAACCCGGCACCGTTTGGCTTTGAAGCGCCGGACGCGATCCTGGTGGACATGATCCGCCACCTGCCGAACGCCCAGGGCTACAGCGATTCCCGCGGCATCTTCTCCGCCCGCACCGCCGTCTCGCAGTACTACCAGACCCGCGGCATCCAGAACATCCACGTCGACGACATCTACCTCGGCAACGGCGTCAGCGAACTCATCACCATGTCCCTCATGGCGCTGCTCGAAGACGGCGACGAGGTCCTCATCCCGTCGCCCGACTACCCGCTGTGGACCGCGTCCGTGTCCCTGGCCGGCGGACGCCCGGTTCACTACCTGTGCAACGAGGACTCCGGCTGGCAGCCGGACCTGGACGACCTGGAAGCCAAGATCACCCCGCGCACCAAGGGCATCGTGGTCATCAACCCGAACAACCCCACGGGCGCCGTCTACCCGGAGGAAACCCTCCGGAAGATCGTGGCCCTGGCCGAGAAACACGGACTGGTGCTCTTCGCCGACGAGATCTACGAAAAGATCCTCTACGACGACGCCGCCCATGTGAACCTCGCCGGTCTCACCGGCGACGACGTCCTGTGCCTGACCTTCAGCGGGCTCTCCAAGGCGTACCGGGTGTGCGGCTACCGGGCAGGCTGGATGGCCATCTCCGGACCCAAGAAGGAAGCCGCCGACTACCTCGAAGGCATCAACCTGCTCGCCAACATGCGGCTGTGTGCCAACGTGCCCGCGCAGCATGCCATCCAGACGGCGCTCGGTGGCTACCAGAGCATCAACGACCTTATCCTGCCCGGCGGCCGGCTGCTCGAACAGCGCAACAAAGCCTACGAACTGCTCAACGCCATCCCCGGCGTCAGCACGCAGCAGGCCAAGGGCGCGTTGTACCTGTTCCCCAGGCTGGATCCCGAGGTCTACCACATCCGCGATGACGAGAAGTTTGTCCTGGACCTGCTGAAGGAACAGAAGATCCTGGTCTCCCACGGCCGGGCATTCAACTGGGTCCGCCCGGACCACTTCCGAATGGTCACGCTGCCCAACGTCAAAGACATCGAAGAGGCGATCGGTCGCATGGCGGACTTCCTCGGGCGCTACCCGGGCAACTAGCCTGAGGGGACCTGCCGCCGTCGGGGCGGCCTGAACCCAGGGAGAGCGCGTGGCCGGTGCCGAGAAATCCAGTGCGGTGGAATTCGAACAGGACCCTGCAGGAACCCTGGCCATCACGCCAGGGTTCCGGCTGTCCTCCGTGGACCCGGAATCCACACCCGGCTACCCCGGCGCCAAGGCCGACGGCGGGTCGCTGCTGGCCGCCCAGGACAGCCGCCTCAAGGAACTGCAGGAAAAGCTCTTCGCGGAGGGCAAGTTCGGCAGCAACAAGCGCATCCTGCTGATCCTGCAGGCCATGGACACCGCGGGCAAGGGCGGCATCGTGGGCCACGTGGTGGGCGCCATGGATCCCCAAGGCGTGCAGCTGACGGCCTTCAAGGCTCCCACGGACGAGGAAAAGTCGCACGACTTCCTGTGGCGGATCGAAAAAGCGGTCCCCGGCGCCGGGATGGTGGGGGTCTTCGACCGTTCGCACTACGAGGACGTGCTGATCCACCGGGTCCACGGCTGGGCCGACGACGCCGAACTTGCCCGCCGGTACGGGGCCATCAACGACTTCGAAGCCCGGCTCGCCGCCCAAGGCACGGCGATCGTCAAGGTCATGCTGCACATCAGCCGGGACGAACAGAAGAAGCGCCTGCTCGCCCGCCTGGATGATCCCGCAAAGCACTGGAAGTACAGCCCCGGCGACGTCCAGGAACGCGCCCATTGGGACGCCTACATGGATGCCTTCCAGAAAGTCTTTGACAAGACGTCCACCGCCGTCGCCCCCTGGCATGTGGTCCCGGCGAACAAGAAATGGTACGCCCGGATCGCTGTGCAGGGGCTGCTCATCGCCGCCCTCGAGGGGCTGTCACTCGAGTGGCCCGAGGCCGAGTTCGATGTCGCCGCGGAGCGCGAACGCGTCGCCGCTTCCTGACAGGCAGGTCCTAGCTGTCCTCGTCGCTGTTGGCGGTTTCCTTCGCACTGGCGAGCCGCCGGCGCGCACCCTCCAGCCATTCTTCGCATTGCTTTGCCAGCGCCTCGCCGCGTTCCCAGAGCGCCAGCGACTCTTCCAGGCTCGCACCGCCTGCTTCCAGCCGGGCAACGATGGCGGCCAGTTGCTCGCGGGCTTCCTCATAACCCAGCGAGTCCGGGGCCGGCGAGCCCGGTTCCTGGCCGGCGCCGGGGGAGTGGTTCTCTGTTGTCATCGGGATCCTCGCTCTGCTGCGGGTAGTTCTGTTGTTTCGGACGGGGCGGGCGGGTTGCTGCCGTCGGCGACCGCTGCGAAGCGCCCTTCGGCCACCCGGACGGTCAGGGCAGTGCCGTGCGGTGCCTGGCCGGGACTTCGCACGACGTCGTGGCCGGCGCCGTCGGGTCCTGTCACCTGGACCACGGCGTAACCGCGGTCCAGTGTTTTCTGCGGGGACAGTGCCCGCACCCGCGCCTTGAGGTGGTGGACCTGGTCCAGGGCGCGCACGACGGCGGAGCTCACCGCGGTGTGCGCATGCTTCCGGAGCCTGGCGATGTCCTCTTCCCGCGCCGTCACCATGATCTCCGGAAACGCCATGACCGGCCGGGAGCGCAGGGCATGGAGCCGGTCGTTTTCGCGGTCGACCAGCCTGACGATGCAGCGGTTCAGGTGCTCGCGCGCCAGGCGCACCTTGGCCAGTTCCTCCGAAACGTCCGGCACAATGCGCTTCGCCGCGTCGGTGGGGGTGGACGCCCGGAGGTCCGCGACGTCGTCGAGGATCGGCCGGTCCGCCTCGTGTCCGATCGCGCTGACCACGGGAGTGCTGGCCGCGGACACCGCCCGGATGAGCTCCTCGTTGCTGAACGGCAGCAGGTCCTCCAGGGCGCCGCCGCCGCGGGCGATGACGATAACGTCAACGTGCGGGTCGGCGTCGAGTTTCCGGAGCGCCGCGAGCAGTTGGCCCACCGCCGTGTTCCCCTGGACCGCCACCTCGCGCACGTCGAATTCCACGGCCGGCCAGCGGAGCGCTGCGTTCCGCATGACGTCCTTCTTGGCATCGGAATCCCGGCCGGTGATGAGCCCGATGCGGTGCGGCAGGAGGGGCAGCTGCTTCTTCCTCGCGTCGGCGAAGAGTCCTTCCGCGCCCAGGGCCTGGCGCAGCCGCTCGATTCTGGCCAGCAGATCGCCGAGGCCCACGGGCCGGATGTCCCGGACGGACATGTTCAGCCGCCCCGTCTTCATCCAAAATTCCGGCTTCACCAGCGCCACGACGCGCGAGCCGCGTTCCAGCGGCGTTTTCTGGCGGTCGAGGACCTTTGACCAGAGCGACGCCGGCAGCGAGATTTCGGCGTCGGTGTCCCGGAGGGTGGCGAACGCGCTGCCGCCGCGGCGGTTGAGCTCAATAACCTGCGCTTCGATCCAGACGGCCGGCGCCCGTTCGATGTGCGCCTTCAATTTCCGGGACAGCAGGTGCAGCGGCCAGGGCCGGTCCGGGCTTGTCTCGGCCGCCGTCGCCGGCAGGGTCGACGGCTGGTTTTCCGGCTGGGCATCCGCCGCGTGGGCATCCCCGGATGCGGCGCCGCCCGGAACGGCGGTTCCCGTATCCTCAGCAGCCATGGGCGTTTCCACGGCCGGGTGATGCCTGATGCATGGGTTCCGTCCTCGTTGTTCCGGTGGCTTGGTGGTTGCCCGCCAGCCTGGCGGCGGATGGTCCGCCGTGCTTTTCAACTCTATCCATACCCTCGCAGGCAGCACCTACATTGAACCCTAGGCACCGGCCGACCCCGCCGGCGGATTCAGCGACTCCTCGGCCCCGGCGTTGGCCGCTCGGCGCCGCCATGGGCCCGTAGGATGGCAGTTGGCCCCGACCCGAGGAATTCCTGTTGCGTACCTTTGTCTCTGCACTCGCAGTGATACTTGCCCTGCTGTTGACCGGATTCGCCGTCCCGGCGGCGTGGACCGAACGCAATATCGTCCGGGAAGACGGCTTCGTTCAGCTGACGGACGGGCTCGGAAAGGACCCTGCGTTCCAGGCCAGGCTCGCCGGAATCGCCGTCAACAACATCGAAGCGGCACTCGAACTGCCCGCCCCCGCCGAAGAACTCGGGGCGTCCCTGCTCCAGGACGCAGCCCGGAACATGAGCAGCTGGCCGGAATACCCGCACGCCTGGAACGAGACGGTCCGCCGGAGCCACCGCCTGAATTTCGCGGACCCAGCCGGGGATCCGGCCAGCCAGTCAGCCCCGCCCGCCGGGCAGGCGAGCGACCAATCGACAGCACAGGCCACCGATCAGCCCACGCCGGGCGCCGCCGGAACTTCCCTTGTGCTCGACCTCGGACCGTTCGTGAACCTCCTCAAGGACAAGCTGCAGGCCGCCACCGGAGTGCAGCTCACCGTGCCGGACACAGCAGTGGTCGCCATCGGCGGCCCCTCCCAGCGGCAGGTGGTGGACAGGCTCGCCGCTTTTGCTCCGATGTGGTGGCCGGCAGCACTGGGTGCCGTCATGGCCCTGGCCCTGGCGGTGCTGGCGGCCAGGCGCCGCTCGGCGGTGCTGCTGTGCACGGGCATTGGCCTGGCGGTGCTCGCCGGTGTATGGCAGGCCGCAACCGTGTTGTTCTCCGGCCTTGCCGGAGCCGGGCTCGGGGAAAGCGCCATGGGCGCCCTCTTCGCCCGGGAACTCATTGCGGCCTCGGCTGCAGGCTTTGCGCCGTGGATCGGCGCGACGGCGGTGGCTGGCGGCGTGCTCTTCCTCATGGGTCTTCTCGGCCTCGTCCTGCTTGGCCGGAGGAAGCCGCGCACCGCACCGGCCGGTTGATCCGGGGCGGCCCCGTTGATTGAGCGGGTACCGGTTGATCCGGGAAGACACCGGTTGATCCGGAAGGGTACCGGTTGATCCGGGAAGACACCGGTTGATCCGGAAGGGTACCGGCGCCGGCGATCCTGCCGGGGGGATCGTCCCGGGCGCCTCTGACCGCGCCGGTCGCTGCTCCCGCTCCCGGTAGCATGGAGGAATGAGCAGCTCTGCAGTGTCCGTACCGATGCCCACCATCCCGCGCCGGCGGAGGTCCCCGGAAGATGTGCTGGCTGCCGCTCCCGTTTCGGGACCGAAGCGCGTCCTTCTCGCCGCGCCGCGGGGCTACTGCGCCGGCGTCGACCGTGCCGTCATCGCGGTCGAGAAGGCCCTGGAGCACTACGGTCCTCCCGTCTATGTCCGCAAGCAGATCGTCCACAACGTCCACGTCGTCACCTCGCTGGAGGAAAAAGGCGCAATCTTCGTCGACGAAACCGACGAGGTGCCCGAGGGCGCCCTGGTGATTTTCTCCGCCCACGGTGTCTCGCCCGCAGTGGTGCAGTCCGCCGAAGACCGCGGCCTGCGCACCATCGACGCGACCTGCCCCCTCGTCACCAAGGTCCACCGCGAAGCCGTGCGTTTCGCCAAGGAGGACTACGACATCCTGCTGATCGGCCACGACGGCCACGAGGAAGTCGAAGGCACCGCAGGTGAAGCCCCGGACCACATCCAGATCATCAACGGTCCGCACGAGGTGGACCAGGTGACGGTCCGCAATCCAGAAAAGACCATCTGGCTGTCCCAGACGACGCTCAGCGTGGACGAGACCATGGAAACCGTGCGCCTGCTCAAGGAACGGTTCCCCACGCTGCAGGACCCGCCCAGCGACGACATCTGCTACGCCACCACCAACCGCCAGGTGGCCATCAAGAAGATCGCTCCCCAAGCCGACTTGGTGATCGTGGTGGGGTCCGCGAACTCCTCCAACTCGGTCCGCCTCGTTGAGGTCGCCCTCGAATACGGCGCGAAGGCCTCGTACCGCGTGGACTTCGCCAACGAGGTGGACGAGGCCTGGTTCGAAGGGGTTGCCACGGTCGGCGTCACTTCGGGTGCCTCCGTTCCCGAAGTCCTGGTACAGGAGGTCCTCCGCTTGCTCGCCGAATACGGCTACGGCGCGGTGGAAGAGGTCGTCACGGCCGAGGAAGACCTGCTTTTCTCCCTGCCGAAGGAACTGCGCGCCACGCTCAAGGCCGCCGGAGACGTTTCCCGCGCCCTCGGTGGACGCGGGAACCGCCCGAACTCCTAGTCTTCTTCTGCCTCCTAGGCGGCGGATTCGTCGTCGCTCTCCCTAAAGTCCGAAGTTTGCCTGGTTTCACGCAGCTCCGGTGCGGCGAGGGCACGTGGAACCGCTTCGACGGCGGCGGGCACCGTCAGCCCCTCCGTGTCCAGGGCGTTGAGCTTCCGTGCCGTGGGAAGGACCCTGGCTTCCAGCGTTCCGACCAGGGCGTTGTACCTGTCCACGGAGGTCTTCAACGAGCTCCCCAGCCGGCCGACGTTTTCGCCGAGGGTGCCCATGCGGTCGTAGAGCTGCTGGGCCAGATCGAACAGCTGCCGCGCGTTGTCCGTCAGGACGTCTTGCCGCCAGGTGAAGGCCACGGACTTCAGCACAGCCAGCAGGGTGCCGGGGGAGGCCAGCACCACGTTCCGGGACAGAGCGTGGTCCAGCAGCGCGGGATCCGCTTCCAGCGCCGCGGCGAGGATCGATTCGGCGGGCAGGAAGCACACCACGAGCTCGGGAGAGTTGCCCGGAATGTCCCAGTACTTCTTGGAGCTCAGGGCATCTACGTGGGACTTCAGGGCCTTGGCATGTGCCGCCAGCAGGTCGCTGCCGACCGGCACAGGTCCGGTGCCGCTTTGCGCGCCGGACGGGGTTGCCTCCTGCGCGGCCAGGTAGGCGGCGAGCGGAACCTTGGCGTCAACCACCAGTTGCTTCCCGCCCGGGAGCTGCACCACCAGGTCAGGCCGCAGCGAGGAGTCGCCGGACACGGCATGGAACTGCTCCTGGAAATCGACGTGCCGGAGCATGCCCGCGGCCTCCACCACGCGCCGCAACTGGACCTCACCCCACTGCCCGCGGGCACTGTTGGAACGCAGTGCCGAAGCCAAGGCGTGCGTGGAGCGCAGGAGCTGCTGATCGGATAGGCGCGCCTCCTGCAATTGCTGGGCCAGCTGTCCGTACTGTTCCAGCCGGTCCCGCTCGAGCAGGGAGACCTGCTGCTGGACCGCCGAGAGCTTCTCGGCCACCGGCGCCAGGGCGCGCAGCACACTGCCGTCCTGGTTCCGGGCCGCACCGAGCTCGCGGTTCTGCGACAGCAACAGCTTCCGTTCGGCGTCGGCTGCCGCGTAATTGGCGGAGACTTCCGACAAACGCGCGGAGACGCCGTCGAAGTCCGCTTCCAGCGCGGCACTGCGCCGCCGGTAGACGACAAAGCCGCCCGCCATGCCGAGTGCCGCCCCGAGCAGCAGCATGAACAACGCCAACAAGACCACAAATCCATCCATGTCCCCACCTTGGCAGAAGGCTCCGACATTTTTGGGATCGGCGTTCCGGGCCGGGCAACGGCAACGCGAGGCGGCCCGTGAAACAGGTAGAATCAATGCTCGTGGCTCTTACTATTGGCATCGTCGGACTGCCCAACGTCGGCAAATCAACCCTTTTCAACGCACTGACCCGCAACCAGGTCCTCGCGGCGAACTACCCGTTCGCAACAATCGAACCGAACGTCGGCGTCGTGAGCCTGCCCGATCCCCGGCTCCAGCAGCTCGCCGATATCTTCGGCTCGCAGCGGCTCCTGCCGGCGACGGTTTCCTTCGTGGACATCGCGGGCATAGTCAAGGGCGCTTCCGAGGGCGAAGGCCTGGGCAACCAGTTCCTGGCCAACATCCGCGAGGCCGAAGCGATCGCCCAGGTGGTGCGCGTGTTCGATGATCCCGACGTGATCCACGTCGATGGCAAGGTGGATCCGCGGTCCGACATGGAGACCATCAACACCGAACTGATCCTGGCCGATCTGCAGACCATTGAGAAGGCCATCCCGCGGATCGAAAAAGAAGTCAAGATCAAGAAGCGGGACGCCGCGGAACTGGCGGCGGTCAAGGCGGCCCAGGCGGTCCTGGAACGCGGCGACACCGTCTTCTCCTCCATCAAGAGCGACAAGCTCGAGATGGAGCACCTCAAGGAGCTCGGTCTGCTGACGGCCAAGCCCTTTATCTACGTCTTCAACGCGGACGAAGGCATCCTCGGCAGCACGGAGAAGCAGGACGAACTGCGTGCCCTCGTGGCGCCGGCGGACTGCATCTTCCTCGACGCGAAGCTGGAGTCCGACCTCGTGGAGCTCTCCGAAGAAGAAGCCCGCGAAATGCTGGAAATGAACGGCCAGGAAGAATCCGGCCTGGACCAGCTGGCCCGCGTCGGATTCCACACCCTCGGCCTGCAGACCTACCTCACCGCCGGCCCGAAGGAAACCCGCGCCTGGACCATCCACCAAGGCGACACCGCCCCCCAGGCCGCCGGCGTGATCCACAGCGACTTCCAGCGCGGCTTCATCAAGGCCGAAGTCGTCTCCTTCGACGACCTCATCGACGCCGGTTCGATGTCCGAAGCAAAGTCCCGCGGCAAGGTCCGGATCGAAGGCAAGGAATACGTTATGGCTGACGGCGACGTAGTGGAGTTCCGCTTCAACGTCTAGCACCAGCCTGGTTGAGTCCACGGCGGCCGAAGCCCTCTGAGCATCTGATGTCCAGGGGGCTTTGTCGTGTCCGGCCGCGCTAGTTCCGCCGGGTTATCCACATAGCCGAACCCGACGGTTCCGCGCAGTCGGCAACACGGCGATGCTTGGCGAATGGGAATCAGATACGACGCGCACGCATTCGACGCCGCCCGGGACCGCCGCCGCGTGCCGCCCAAACTGGCCCGCCGGCGTCGAACTGTGTACCCGGATGAAATAGAAATGAAGCAACTGTTGCAGTTCGATAAACATCCGGTTCTGAGAGGTTACTTTCATTCCAAAGCCACCCTGCGGAGACTAGGCTACTGACCATGTGAGACGGGACACAGCTGCTATCTGGGTATCGTCCTGTCCGCCGGGGTCAACAACGCCGGCTTTCCACACTAATAAGAGGAGGCGGAATGCGTTTCGGACGTATTTCCAAAGCGGTGGGGGTCATGGCAATCGCCACGCTCGCACTTAGCGCCTGCGCCGGAAACACCGGCAGCCCCAGCACGACCACGGGCGGGGCCCAAGAAGGCGGAACCATCGGTGTTGCCGAGACCAACGGTTTCAGCAGCTTCAACTCGGGAACGGCGGATGGCAACTCCGACGTCAACGGCCACATCGGGTACGCCACCCACTCGAACTTCCTGTACATCGACGACAAGCTCAACATCGTCAAGAACGAAAAGTTCGGCAAGTACGAAAAGCTTTCCGACGATCCTCTGACGGTCAAGTACACCGTCAACGAGGGCGTCAAGTGGTCCGACGGAACGCAGGTAAGTGCAGCAGACCTGCTTCTGACCTGGGCTTCCGGCTCTGCTTACTACGACGACGCGAACCCGGAGAAGAAGACGGGCACCACCTACTTCCTCACCGCGGCCGATACTTCGGGCCTGAACCTGACAGACTTCCCCGAGGTCGGCAGCGACAACCGAAGCATTACGCTGAAGTACTCCAAGCCTTTCGCCGACTGGGAACTGGCGCTTGGCTTCGCGGGTAACGGCGGCATCGACATCCCGGCCCACGTGGTTGCCCAGAAGGCCGGTCTGAAGGATGCACAGGCACTGGTCGACCTTTTCAAGAGCGTCCCGCGGGGCGATGCGGCAGCACCGAAGCCCGTCAATGCCCAGCTTAAGAAGGTCGCCGACTTCTGGAGCACCGGCTTCGATTCCAAGACCCTTCCGTCTGACCCGAGCCTGTTCCTCTCCAACGGCCCGTACGTCGTGAAGGACGTCGTCGCCGAGCAGTCCCTGACCCTCGTGCGGAACAAGGACTACAACTGGGGCCCCACCCCGCACGCTGACGAAATTGTCGTCCGCACCATCGGCAGCGCCCCGGCACAGGTCCAGGCCCTGAAGAACGGTGAAGTCGACATCATCAACCCGCAGGCATCGGCTGACACTGTGGACCAGATCAAGGCTCTCGACGGCGTTGAGTTGCTCCAGGGCAAGCAGTTGTCCTACGACCACCTCGACCTGAACTACTCCGGCCCGTTTGCCGACAAGGATGTGCGCACCGCGTTCATGCTGACCGTGCCGCGCAAGGACATCGTGGACAAGATCATCAAGAAGATCGATCCGGAAGCAACCCCGCTGGATTCGCAGATCTTCGTTCCGGCCCAGGCCGCCTACGCTGACTCGGTCAAGAACAACGGCTCCTCCGCGTACCAGGAGGTCGACATCGACAAGGCCAAGCAGCTCCTTGCCGGCAAGACCCCGACGATCCGCATCATGTACAACAAGGACAACCCGAACCGTGTTGACGCCTTCTCGCTGATCCGCGAATCCGCCACCAAGGCCGGCTTCAAGATCGTCGATGGCGGCCTCGGCAAGGCCGACTGGAGCGCCCACCTCGGTGACGGCTCCTACGATGCGACCATCTTCGGCTGGATCAACTCGGGCGTTGGCGTAACCGGCACCCCGCAGATCTTCAAGACCGCGGGCGGTTCCAACTTCAACGGCCTCTCCGATCCGGAAGCTGACAAGCTGATGGATGAACTGATCGTCACCACGGACAAGGCAAAGCAGGACGAGCTCCAGACCAAGATCGATGCCGCGATCTGGTCCACCAGCTACGGTCTGCCGCTGTTCCAGTCTCCCGACGTGAAGGCATACTCCGACCAGATCACGGGTGTGACCGCCATGCCGAACCAGACTGGTGTCTGGTGGAACGTTTGGGACTGGGCACGTAAGTAGGCCCGCTCCTTAGAAATCCACATGCAGCAGGCGCCGGGACCGGGCAACATGGTCCCGGCGCTTTCTGCCAAGCAAAGCAGTGCACCGGCGGCACCTCCACCAAGTCGAGGGGTAATCCGCCGGTCCCTGCGACAGGCCAGGGTCAACCCCGGGCCGGATATTGAGGTTCATACACAAAATGCTGAGCTATGTCGTAAGGCGATTGGCAACCGCCGCTCTCATTCTCCTCGGGGCGTCGTTCCTGGTGTATCTCCTGACAGCGTCGTCAGGTGATCCGCTGGCAGACCTCCGTGCCAGCAATGCCCCGAACAGACAACAACTCATGGACGCGCGCAGCCAGCTGCTCGATCTGGATACCCCCGCTCCGTTGCGCTACTTCAAATGGCTGGGAGGGGCTGCCCAATGCCTCGTTCCCTTCGCCGGCAGCTGTGACCTCGGCAGGAGCGTCACCGGGCAACCAATCACCGAAGCCCTGGGCATCGCCCTGATCCAGACCCTGACACTGGTCACCGGAGCCACCGTGCTTGCCATCCTCATCGGCATCACCCTGGGCATCGTGACGGCCCTGCGCCAGTACAGCGCCTTGGACTACGGCGTGACCTTCATGGCTTTCCTCTTCTTCTCCCTCCCCATCTTCTGGGTGGCCGTGCTGCTGAAGGAGTTCGGAGCCATCGGCTTCAACAACTTCCTCCGGAACCCCGTCATACCCCTGCCCGTGTCGATCGGTACGGGGCTCGTCCTCGGCGTTGTGGTCGCGGTGGCGGTGGGCGGTGAACTCAAACGCCGGTTGATCTCCGGCGGGGTGGTGTTCGCCCTGGTTACCGCCGTCATGGTGTATTTCTCCGCCACGCTGTGGTTCAAGACCCCGGGCCTCGGCCCCGTCGTGATCGCCATCGCAGGCGTCGGAATGGCGTTCGCCGTGACCACCCTGGTTTCGGGCCTGAAGAACCGCAAGGCGCTGCAGTCCGCCCTGATCACCGTCGGACTCGGACTGATTGCGTACTTCGCGGTCCAACCGCTTCTGGACCAGGCGACCGGCCTGATGATCTTCCTGCTGGCGATCGCGACTGTCCTCGTCGGCGTCGGCGTCGGCTACCTCATGGGCGGCTACGACCGCGGCCAGTCCATGCGTGCCGCCGGCATCACCGCATTCCTGATGGGCGGGCTGGTGACCGTGGACCGCTTCATGCAGGCCTGGCCCGCCTACTTCAGCAACAGCCGCGTGCGAGGGCGTCCCATTGCCACGATCGGCGCGGGCACCCCCAACCTTCAGGGTGACTACTGGATCATGACCATTGACACCTTCACCCACCTGATCCTGCCGACCATCGCCCTGATCCTTGTCTCCCTCGCCAGCTACACCCGGTTCACCCGCTCCTCGATGCTGGAAATCATGAACATGGACTACATCCGGACCGCACGCGCGAAGGGTCTCTCCGAACGCTCCGTGATCATGGGGCACGCTTTCCGCAACGCCCTGATCCCGCTGGCCACCATCGTGGCCTTTGACATCGGCGCACTCATCGGTGGCGCCGTCATCACAGAGTCCGTGTTCTCGGTCCACGGCATGGGCTTCCTGTTCCTTGACGGCATCACCCACATTGACCCCAACCCGGTCATGGGCGTGTTCCTGTGCGTGGCCATCACCGCCATGGTGTTCAACCTCATTGCGGACCTTGCGTACTCCGCACTCGACCCGCGCGTAAGGATCAAAGCATGAGCCAGCCAACCCAAGAGGAAGTCATCCTGGCCGAGCAGGCCAAGAAGGAGGCCGCACCCGGCCCCGAGACCGAATACCAAGGCCTCAGCCAGGGCCAGATTGTCCGTAAACGCTTCTTCGGCCACAGCGGCGCCCTGGTGGGCCTGGCAGTGTTCGCCCTGATCTTCATCATGGCCTTTACCTCCGTGGGCTTCGCCGGCATCCCCGGCTGGTGGAAGTACAACCACGTGGACGTTTCGCCGCTGGTCAACGACGGCGTCCCTTCGGTTTCGCTGTGGCCGCTGGCCTGGGGCGAACACCCCTTCGGGCAGGACCGGATCGGCCGTGACCTGTTCGCGATGACCATGCGCGGTGCCCAGCAGTCCATCATCATCATGGTGATCATCGGCGCCATCGCCGGCCTGATCGGGGCCGTCGTCGGCGGCCTGGCCGGCTACTTCCGCGGCTGGGTCGAGGCCATCCTGATGCGCCTGACCGACGTCATCATCATCATTCCGGTGCTGCTGCTGGCCGCCGTGGTGGCCCAGATGGCCAACCGGCGCGACGCGGCCGGATGGTTTTCCGCTTTCGCGGCGAGCAACGGCGTCGTGGTCCTGGGCATTTTCCTGGGCCTGGTCAGTTGGGTGGGCCTGGCCCGCCTGGTCCGCGGCGAGTTCCTGACGCTGCGCGAACGCGAGTTCGTGGACGCGGCCCGGATCTCGGGAGCCAGCAACGCGCGCATCATCTTCAAGCACATCCTTCCCAACGCCATCGGCGTGCTCATCGTGAACGTGACCCTCACGATGTCCGCGGCCATCCTGCTGGAAACCGCGCTCAGCTACCTCGGCGTCGGCGTAAAGTCCCCGGACACGTCACTCGGCCTGCTCATCTCGCAGAACCAGGAAGCCTTCGCCACCAGGCCGTGGCTGTTCTGGTACCCGGGCCTGTTCATCGTCGCGATCTGCCTGAGCATCAACTTCATCGGCGACGGCCTGCGTGACGCCTTCGACCCCCGGCAGAAGAAGTTCCGTGCGAAGAGCGCCGTGGAAACCGGGCGGCACTCCAGCGAGACCGCACCTTCGTCCGCCGCGCCGGGAGCTACCTCGACAGGCTCCGCCGTGAGCGGATCCCCCGCCGACGCCGGGGAAAGCTGAGCGCGGAACCGTGAAGCTACAGAACGAACACAGCCCAGCAGCCCGCGGCCGCCAGCACCACGGTGACCGCGATCCGCTGCCAGGCAAAAGCCACCACCACCGGCGTCTCCGCCGCGCGCCCGGCTTCGACCCGTCCGGCCTCAACCAGCCGCTCCCAGCGGGAGCGAACCATGAGGGCGGCCGCGCCGGAATCGGTGTTCCGCAGGTCGCCCGGCCGGACCGACTGTCCCGGGCCGTAGCTGCCGCCGGGGAGTCCCTTGAGGTGTTCGGGACGGGCGTTGCGTCCGCCCCAGATTCCGGGAGCCGGCGCGGCCCAGGCCGCGTACTTGCCGCGCGGGGTCACCAGCGTCAGGGCGTACCGGGTGTCCACCGTGGCCAGTGCCTCCCAGGGGACGGTGATGGTACGGAAGGGATTCTCCAGCGTCACCCCCGCATCGCGTACCACGACGGCGGGGCGCCAGAAGAGCAGCCAGCCCATGTAGGCGATGAACAGCAGGGGAGCCGTGCCCGGCAGGCCGGCCGGCCCCGCTGCCACCAAGGTGGCGGCGATGCCGATGGCCGCGGTGCCCCAGCAGATTCCGGCGAATACCCGACTGCTGCGGGCTGTGAAGATTTCGGTATTTCCGGCATGGGACTCTCGGCTCATGCCCCCAATGATTCAGGATTCCGGGCCGCTGCACTAATCACCCCGCGGCGCACCGTCCGGCTGGAAGGGAAGACCCAGAACAATGACTGACAACTCCGGGGCAATCCCCTTGGAAACAGAATCGGACAAGACCGCTCCCGGCGCGAAGGTCCTGGAAGTGCGGGACCTCAGCGTCGATTTCGGCGTGGAAAAGAAATGGGTGCCCGCGGCCATCGGCCTGAACTACGAGGTCCGCGCCGGCGAGGTCCTGGCGATCGTCGGGGAATCCGGCTCGGGCAAGAGCGCCAGTTCCATGGCATTGCTGGGCCTGCTGCCCAGCAACAGCCGGGTGCGCGGCAGCGTCAAGCTCTCCGGGCGGGAACTCATCGGACCCGACGCCGGCCGGATCCGCGAAGTACGCGGCAAGGATGTTGCGGTGATCTTCCAGGAGCCCATGACGGCGCTCAACCCGGTGTACACCGTGGGTGCGCAGATCGTGGAAACGCTCCGGCTGCACAACGAGATCTCGCCGGACGAAGCCAAGGAACGGGCCTTGCGCATGCTGGACCTCGTTGAGCTTCCGGATCCGGAGAAGGCCTTCAAGTCCTACCCGCACCAGCTCTCCGGCGGCCAGCGCCAGCGCGCCATGATCGCCCAGTCCCTCTCCTGCGACCCGAAGCTGCTGATCGCCGACGAGCCCACCACGGCCCTCGACGTCACCGTCCAGGCCGAAATCCTGGACCTCATGCGGCACCTGCGCAACAAGCTGGACAGCGCGATCATCCTGATCACGCACGACATGGGCGTGGTGGCCGACCTCGCCGACCGGATCGCCGTCATGCGCAAGGGCGTGATTGTTGAAACCGGCACCGCCCAGCAGATCTTCAGCAACCCGCAGCACGAATACACCCAGGCCCTCCTGGCCGCTGTTCCGCACCTTGGCCAAGGTGCAGACACCGCCGACGTGGATGTCACGGCTGCGCTGGCAGCAGCCACCAACACCGAACTCGAATCGGTGGACCCGGAGGAACTGGCCCGCCGGGAACGCGAAAACGAAGAAGCCCTGAAGGCCGCGGCGGAGGAAGCCGGAAAGCGGAAGGGCGAACCGGTCCTCGAGCTGACGGACGTTGCGATCGAATACCCCAAGCAGGGCCGTGTCCCGGCCTTCCGTGCCGTGGAGGGCGCCAACTTGGTGATCTACCCCGGCGAGGTGCTGGGGCTGGTGGGGGAGTCAGGCTCCGGCAAGACCACCATCGGCCGTGCCGCCGTCGGACTCCTTCCGGTGGCCGAGGGCACCATGCGGGTGGTCGGGCAGGACATTTCGGCAGCGAAGCGCAACGGCAAGCAGCTCCACCGGATCCGCCGGGACATCGGCATGGTCTTCCAGGACCCCTCGTCGTCCCTGAACCCACGGCTGCCCATCGGCGAGAGCATTGGCGAACCCATGTTCCTCGCAGGAGTCGCCAAGGGTGCGGAACTGCAGAGCAGGATCGAAAAGCTCCTTGACCAGGTGGAACTCCCGCGCGGCTACCGCAACCGCTACCCGCACGAGCTCTCCGGTGGCCAGAAGCAGCGCGTAGGCATTGCACGGGCGCTGTCCCTGCAGCCAAAGTTGATGGTCGCTGACGAGCCGACGTCGGCCCTGGACGTTTCGGTCCAGGCCAAAGTGCTGGAACTCTTCCAGGGCCTGCAGCGGGAGCTCGGTTTCGCCTGCCTTTTCGTCACGCATGACCTGGCGGTGGTCGATGTGCTCGCGGACCGGATCTGCGTGATGCAGCGGGGCCGGATCGTCGAGCAGGGCACCCGCGACCAGATTCTCCGGAACCCGCAGGAAGCCTACACCCAGCGGCTGCTCGCCGCCGTGCCGCTTCCGGATCCGGAAAGGCAGCGGGAACGCCGCGAACTCCGCGCCCAGCTCCAGGCGGCAGGCATCGAGTAAGGCCCGCCGCGAGGCGGCCCGAAAACTGCGGCTGAAGACGACGGCGACCTTCCGCTACCAGGCGGAAGGTCGCCGTCGTACGTTGTCGGGAAAGCCGCCAGGAAAGCGGTCAGGAAAGACCGGATTCCGTGACGTCGTCCGCGAGGCCCAATTCGGACAGCCGCCGCGCGAGGACCGCGGCGAGTTTCCGGTGACCCGGCGCGGCGAGATGCACGCCATCGACCAGGTCCCCTTCGGCGCCGTAGCGGGTAATCCAGTCGCCGACACTGACGAACGGAATGTCTGCCTTGTGGGCGATCCGGCCCAGCAGCGCATCGACTTCCGCGCGCCGTCCGCCGCCGTTTGCCTCGCCGCGGGACAGGGTGCCGATCATCAGCAGGCGGCTGCCCGGGTAACGGGTCCGCAGGGCGTCGAGCAAGCGGTTGGCGTTCTCGGTGATGCGGGCATCGTCCGCGCCCTGGCGGGCGTCGTTGCCGCCACCCTGGACCACGATGAGGGGAGGGGAGCCGTAGGGCAGCATCCAGTCGCCGTTCACCAGCGCGTCGATGTAATTGCCGGTGCTGCCGTTTGAACCCACGAAACCGGTCCCGCTTTTGCCTGCGTAATACACCGTGTAGCCAAGGGCCGCGAGTGCGCTCCGGGGCCAGGAACCTTCCGGTTCCGACTGCGAATCGCCGATGAGTACCGCTGTGTGCCGCACATCGGCGAGGACGATCTCGTCCCGGTTGCTGCGCGGGTTCCGGTATACGGAGCCTTCGGGGAGGCTGGCGGGGTCGGGCTGGGACAGTCCCGACGCAGGCTTCGGGGCAGCCACTGGTTGGCCGGACGCGGCCACCGGTACAGGGGTTCGCTTGACGGCATCGCCGGCGGCAGCTCCGGACGGCTGGGTGCAGCCGGAACAAATCAAAGCGACGGCGAGCAGGGAAGCCGAACCGAAAAGAGCGGCGCTTCGTGGTCGCATGGGGAGTCTCCTGGCGGCTTGCTGCGATCTTCATAGCAATGCTGGGGCATCGGAATCCCGAATGACAGGGGCTGGAGATTTCTGTTCTGCAACAAACTGCAGCGCGGGGCTGTGACGGCAGACACTTTTGGGCCGGCAGCCCTGCTGCCGTTAGGCCAACCATTGCCACACCATTTAGAATCTAGGGAGGTGCCCTGTGCAAAGGGTCTGATCCGTCGTGCGTTCCGCATTGGAAATGGCGCGATACCACAGCTGACTTCACCACTGAATCGAGCCATTACGCATGTCTGAAACCACCACCCAAACTGCCGCGAACATTGCCTCGCGCAGTGATCTCCGCAACGTAGCGATTGTGGCCCACGTTGACCACGGCAAGACCACTTTGGTCGACGCCATGCTCAAGCAGACCAACTCCTTCGCAGCGCACGGCGAGGTTGAAGACCGGGTCATGGACTCCGGCGACCTGGAACGCGAAAAGGGCATCACCATCCTCGCCAAGAACACCACGGTCGCCTACAACGGCCCGTCGTCCAACGGCGAAACCATCACCATCAACGTGATCGACACCCCCGGCCACGCCGACTTCGGCGGCGAGGTGGAGCGCGGCCTGTCCATGGTTGACGGCGTCGTGCTGCTGGTGGACTCCTCCGAGGGTCCGCTCCCGCAGACCCGCTTCGTGCTCCGCAAGGCCCTCGCCGCGCACCTTCCCGTGATCCTGTTGGTCAACAAGACCGACCGCCCGGACGCCCGCATCGAGGAAGTCGTCCACGAGTCCATGGACCTGCTCCTGGGCCTGGCCTCCGACCTGGCCGACGAGGTGCCGGACCTGGACCTGGACAAGGTCCTGGAAGTTCCCGTCGTCTACGCCGCCGCCAAGGTCGGCCGTGCCTCCCTGGAGCAGCCGGCCGACGGTTCGGCCCCGGACAACGAGGACCTCGAGCCGCTCTTCAAGACCATCATCGAGCACATCCCGGCTCCCACGTTCAACCCCGAGGGTGTCCTCCAGGCACACGTCACCAACTTGGACGCCTCGCCGTTCCTTGGCCGTCTGGCCCTGCTCCGTATTTACAACGGCACCCTCCGCAAGGGCCAGCAGGTTGCCTGGGCCCGCCAGGACGGCGAGCTGAAGACCGTCAAGATCACCGAACTCCTGGCCACCAAGGCCCTGGACCGCGTGCCGGCCGAATCCGCCGGCCCGGGTGAGATCGTCGCCGTCGCCGGCATCGAAGACATCACCATCGGTGAAACCCTCACCGACGTCGAGAACCCGCAGCCGCTGCCGCTCATCACGGTGGACGATCCCGCGATCTCCATGACCATCGGTATCAACACCTCCCCGCTGGCCGGCAAGGTCAAGGGCGCCAAGGTCACGGCCCGCCAGGTCAAGGACCGCCTCGACAAGGAACTGATCGGTAACGTCTCCATCAAGGTCCTCCCCACCGAGCGTCCGGACGCCTGGGAAGTCCAGGGCCGTGGCGAGCTCGCCCTGGCCATCCTCGTGGAGCAGATGCGCCGCGAAGGCTTCGAGCTCACCGTGGGCAAGCCTCAGGTGGTCACCAGGACCATCGACGGCAAGGTCCACGAACCGATGGAGCACATGACCATCGACGTGCCCGAGGAATACCTGGGCGCCGTCACGCAGCTCATGGCCGCCCGCAAGGGCCGCATGACCAACATGGCCAACCACGGCACCGGCTGGTGCCGCATGGAGTTCATCGTCCCGGCCCGTGGCCTGATCGGGTTCCGGACCAAGTTCCTGACCGACACCCGCGGCGCCGGCATCGCCTCCTCCATCGCCGAGGGCTACGAGCCGTGGGCCGGCCCCATCGAGTACCGCACCAATGGTTCGATGGTTGCCGACCGCGCGGGCGTCGTGACCCCGTTCGCCATGATCAACCTGCAGGAACGCGGTTCCTTCTTCGTCAAGCCCACCTCCGAGGTGTACGAGGGCATGATCGTGGGCGAGAACTCCCGCGCCGACGACATGGACGTGAACATCACCAAGGAAAAGAAGCTCACCAACATGCGTGCCGCTTCCTCGGACTCCTTCGAGAACCTGACCCCGCCGCGCGAGCTGACCCTCGAGGAATCGCTCGAGTTCGCCCGCGAAGACGAGTGCGTCGAGGTCACCCCCGAGGACATCCGCATCCGCAAGGTCATCCTGGACTCCAACGAGCGTGCCAAGGCTGCGCGCGCCCGCGCCAAGGCCTAAGGGCCCGGCGGCAGTCCGGCAGGAGCCATGAGCAAGAGGGTCACCGGAGCGTTCCGCGGCATTGCCGCAGCGCTTCCGGTGGCCCTTTTTGCTGCCCTGGCCGGCACCGGCCTGCACAGGCAGTCGGTGCAGATTGCCGGCGTCGAGCTCTTCTGGGGACCAGCGGCCGCCCTGCTGCTGCTTGCCGGACTCGAACTGCTGCTTGCCGCCCGTTACCGCTCCGTACTCCCGACGGCGGTGGCCGGCATTCTCTGCTACGTCCTGGTGGGTGCCATCTCGGCCGCCGGAGCCGGGAAGCAACTCATTCTGGGTGATCTGCCGGGCAACGTCTGGGTGTACGGGATCGCCGGGGTCACGCTGGCGATGCTGGTGGCATGCCGGGGGTATGCGCGCCGGAGCTGACCGGAAGCGAAAACAAGTCGCAGTTCGTCGCGCAGCCGTCACAGCTGCGCAGCGAAGTTGCCGGGCGTTGCGCCGCCGGGTTGTCCACATAGCGGTTCCGCGCGGCTGCGGGACTCTCTGGGTTCCGCCAATGTGGTGCGCATGGATACCACCATTGAAGTCTTGAGGCGCCTTGGCGGAGTGGCGGCCTCAGGCACGCTCCTTCGCGCTGGAGTTACCCGACACGCCTTGGATCTGGCACTGCGTGGCAGCTCGCTTGTGAAGGTGGCACGCGGCGTTTACGCCCTGCCGGACGCTGATCCCGTGGCCGTTCATGCAGGCACCTACCATGCCGTGCCCGGCTGCGTCACGGCCGCCGGAAAGCTGGGACTCTGGGTGGTCCGGTCGCCGGAACAGCCGCATTTGACGGCCCGCCACGGGCGTCCGGTGCCTGGCTGCGTGGTGCACCGTGGCGCTGTGCCGGCCAGCGTCCTGGACGTTGTGTGCCAGTGCCTTCGTTGCCTTCCCCCGCTGGAGGCACTAACGATTGCTGAGTCGGCCGTGAAACGCGGCAAGGTGGATCTTGAGGAGCTGCGTCTCAGGTTTCCTGCCGCGCGCGAACAATCGGTACGCCGTCTCCTGTCGCGGGTGCGTCCGCAATCCGGCTCAATTGTCGAGACCATGGCCCGCTACTTGCTCGAAGAAGCGGGTTTCGTGGTTGAGACACAGGTAAGCATTCCGGGAATGGGGCATCTGGACTTGATGGTGGACAGCGTTCTTGGCATTGAAACGGACGGCTACGCCTCGCACAGCAGCCGTAAGGACTACCGCGACGACCGTCGGCGCTGGAACATCACGGTTGTCTATGGCGTACCCACTCTCCGGATCACCTACGAAATGGTGATGGGCCAGCAGGACGAGTTCCTTGCAATGGTGCGCAAAGCTGTGCTCCGTTACCGCAGGGCGCAATCAGCATGACTTTCATTGCGCAGCTGGCGCGGCTGCGCAGCGAAGTCACAGCACGCTGCGCGCGCTCCGCCGGGGCGGGGGCGGAGGCACGGCCTTTGCCGCCACCACCAGTTCCAAGGGGATTACGACGTCGGACTGCCGGGTGCGGACGGTGCAGGAACCGGCGGCGGCGGACAAGAGGTCGCCGAGGGCGTCCGTAAAGCCTCCCTCGATCCGGTAGCGCACAACAACGCGGGTTCCTGCGGCGGCGGACAGCAGAAAATCCTGGGGACGGGTGGGGTTCACCAGTTCATAGTAAGACGCTGGCTAGGTTGGTGCCTTGGCCCTGTTGGATAATAGGCTCAGAATTCAACAAGTCCGGCGGACAAGGCCGGATGCACCATCCGGGCAGCCGCCCGGAGCAACTCTGGGAGAGGCAAGGGACGTGACTTACGTAATCGCGCAGCCGTGTGTGGACGTCAAGGACAAGGCATGTATCGAGGAATGCCCGGTCGACTGCATCTACGAAGGCGAGCGGTCCCTCTACATCCACCCGGACGAGTGCGTGGACTGTGGCGCATGCGAGCCGGTGTGCCCGGTGGAGGCCATCTACTACGAGGACGACACCCCGGAAGAGTGGGCGGACTACTACAAGGCCAACGTGGAGTTCTTCGATGACCTCGGTTCGCCCGGCGGCGCCGCCAAGATCGGCAACACCGGTAAGGACCACCCGTTCATCGCTGCACTGCCCCCGCAGAACCAAGACCACTAGGACCGGTTAATTCCTTGATCTCCGCGGCGCCGTCGTTCGGCCTTGACCTGCCCGATTACCCGTGGGAAGCCATGGCACCGTACCTTGCCAAGGCTTCGGAGCACCCGGGGGGAGTCGTCAACCTCTCCATCGGAACACCCGTGGACCCGACACCGGACCTGATCCGGGATGCCCTGGCCGCAGCCTCGGACGCCCACGGCTACCCGACCGTCCACGGCACCGAAGGGCTCCGCCAGGCGGTGTCCGACTGGTTCGCCGCCCGCCGCGGCGTGCCCGGCCTCGACCCCAAGGATGTGCTGCCCACCGTTGGTTCCAAGGAACTGGTGGCCTGGCTGCCGTTCCTGCTGGGGCTGCGTCCCGGTGACGTCGTCGTCCGGCCCACGGTTGCGTATCCCACCTACGACATCGGCGCGACCCTGGCGGGCGCCACCGCCGTCGCCGCGGACGACCTCGATGAGCTCGACGCCGCAACTCGCGCCAAGGTGCGCCTGGTCTGGGTCAACTCGCCGGGCAACCCAACCGGCAGTGTCCGTGACGCCGCGTCCCTGAAAGCGATCGTCGAGCAGGCCCGCCAAGTCGGTGCGGTTGTCGCCTCCGACGAATGTTACGCGGAACTCGGCTGGGGGGAATGGGATGCCCAGCGCGGGGGCGAGGCCGTGCCCAGCATCCTCGATCCCCGGGTCAGCGGCGGCTCCAACGACGGCCTGCTAAGCGTCTACTCGCTGAGCAAACAGTCCAACCTGGCCGGCTACCGCGCCGCGTTCGTGGCGGGGGACTCCGCCATCGTGGCGAACCTCGTCAACAGCCGCAAGCACGCCGGCATGATCGTGCCGTACCCGGTGCAGGAAGCCATGCGCGTGGCCCTCGGCGACGCCGGGCACGTCCTGGCGCAGAAGGATCTCTATCGTTCCCGCCGCGAACGGCTGCTTCCGGCCCTCGAAGGATTCGGCCTGAAGATCCACGAATCGAAGGCGGGCCTCTACCTCTGGGTGACCGCGGGCGAAGCCACCTGGGACACGGTGCAGCGTTTCGCGGAACTCGGCATCGTCGTCGGGCCCGGCGTCTTCTACGGCGACGCCGGCAACGGCTTCGTCCGGGTGGCACTGACCGGCTCGGACGAGCGGATCGACGCCGCGGTGGAACGCCTCGCCGCACGGGGCTGATCCGTCCGAGACGATCCGCGGTTAACGGCATGCCTGCCGTGTGAGCTGCGGCACATTCAGCGTGTTTGCGGGGGTAACCGGGCTTCCCGGATTAGTTCCTCCCGGGCGCTGGGGGTAGCTTATTACTGACTATTGATGGTGGCTTTCCACGGAAAGCAATCCAACCGCCCGGACTACAACCGGCAGGATACGCCCGCCGGGCGCCACCTGAAGTTGGTTGGATCAAGCTTTCTACGGAGGCCAAGAGCCTCATGAAGGGGACTCCATGACTGAGACCACCAGCGCTACCCTGCGCCACGACGGCGGCGAACTCGAACTTCCGCGGATCAAGGTTGTTGAAGGAAACGAAGGTTACGACGTTTCCAAGCTGCTGAAGCAGACAGGCGCCGTCGCCTACGACCCCGGTTTCATGAACACCGCGGCCACCACCTCTGCGATCACCTACATCGACGGAGATGCCGGGATCCTGCGCTACCGCGGGTACCCGATTGAGCAGCTCGCGGAACACTCCAGCTTCCTGGAGGTTTCCTACCTGCTGATCTACGGCAACCTGCCGACCCCCACGGAACTGGAAGAATTCGACCAGAAGATCCGTCGCCACACCCTGCTGCACGAAGACCTGAAGGGCTTCTTCGGCGGCTTCCCGCGGGACGCGCACCCGATGCCGGTGCTGTCCTCGGCCGTCTCGGCGCTGTCCACCTTCTACCAGGATTCCCTGGACCCGTTCAACCAGGACCACGTGGAAGTTTCCACCATCCGCCTCATGGCGAAGCTCCCGGTCATTGCCGCCTATGCGCACAAGAAGTCCATCGGCCAGCCCATGCTGTACCCGGACAACTCCATGAACCTCGTGGAGAACTTCCTGCGCCTGAGCTTCGGCCTGCCCGCCGAGCAGTATGAGCTGGACCCGATCATCGTCAAGGCGCTGGATCTGCTGCTCATCCTGCACGCCGACCACGAACAGAACTGTTCCACCTCCACGGTCCGCCTCGTGGGTTCCGCCAACGCGAACCTCTTCGCGTCCGTCTCCGCCGGCATCAACGCCCTCTTCGGCCCCGCCCACGGCGGCGCGAACGAAGCCGTGCTGAAGATGCTGCGCCAGATCCAGGCCGACGGCGTCAAGCCCGAGGACTACATGGAGAAGGTCAAGAACAAGGAAGACGGCGTCCGCCTCATGGGCTTCGGGCACCGCGTCTACAAGAACTACGACCCCCGGGCCAAGATCATCAAGGCCACCGCCCACGAGATCCTCGGCAAGCTCGGCGGCAACGACGAACTGCTGGACATCGCCCTGCGCCTCGAAGAGAAGGCCCTGGCTGACGACTACTTCATCCAGCGCAAGCTCTACCCGAACGTCGACTTCTACACCGGCCTGATCTACAAAGCCATGGGCTTCCCGGAGAAGATGTTCACCGTGCTGTTTGCCATCGGCCGCCTGCCCGGCTGGATCGCCCAGTGGCGCGAAATGATCACCGACCCCGCCACGAAGATCGGCCGTCCGCGGCAGCTCTACACCGGGGAACCGGAGCGCGACTACCCGGCCGTGTAGCCGGTAGCGCAATAAGCACCGGACGACGGCGGCCGCCCACCTTTCGAGGTGGGCGGCCGCTTTGTTTTGTGCCCGGTCTTTACCGGTATCAGGGGGCGTTGTAGCCGTGGGGGTTGCTTTTCTGCCAGCGCCAGTGGTCTTCGCACATTTGGTCGATGGTTTTGGTGGTGGACCAGCCCAGGTCGGCCAGGGCGGAGGACGCGTCGGCCCAGAACGCGGGCAGGTCCCCGGCGCGGCGGCCGGTGATTTCGTAGGGCAGGGCGTGGCCCACGGCCTGTTCGAAGGCGTGCAGCATTTCCAGCACGGAAGTGCCCTTGCCCGAGCCCAGGTTCCAGCGGTGCACGCCGGGGCGGGCGGCGATGTGGTCCAGGGCCGCGACGTGGCCCTCGGCCAGGTCCACGACGTGGATGTAGTCCCGCAGGCAGGTCCCGTCCGGGGTGTCGTAGTCCCCGCCGAAGACCAGCAGTTTCTCCCGCCGGCCCACCGCGACCTGGGCGATGAAGGGGACCAGGTTGTTCGGAATGCCCTGCGGGTCCTCGCCGATCCGGCCCGAGGGGTGGGCGCCGACGGGGTTGAAGTAGCGCAGCAGGGCCACGTGCCAGCGTTCGTCCGCGGCGCCGAGGTCGCTGAGGATGTCCTCGATCTGTTCCTTCGTGCGCCCGTAGGGGTTGTTGGCCCCGATTTCCATTTTCTCGATGTACGGGACGGGGTTGTGCTCGCCGTACACGGTGGCCGAGGAGGAGAACACGATCGTGCGCACGCCATGGGAGTCCATGGCCCGCAGCAGGTTCAGGGTGCCCACGATGTTGTTGTAGTAGTAGTTCAGCGGTTCCTGCACCGACTCGCCCACGGCCTTGAGCCCGGCGAAATGGATCACCGCGTCCACCGGGTGGGCGCTGAACACCTCTTCCAGGGCCGGTTCGTCCAGCAGGTCCGCCTGCACGAACACCGCCGGACGGCCGGCCAGTTCCGCGACCCGGCGCAAGGACTCCTCGGACGAATTGGCCAGATTGTCCACCACGATGACCTCGTGGCCGGACTCCAGCAGGGACAGCACCGTATGCGAACCGATATAGCCCGTGCCACCGGTAACAAGAATTCTCATGGGTTCAACGCTATCCGAACCCGGGGAGCGCTCCATTTCCTGTGTCGCGCACCACAGCCCGGGTGCCGTGTGGCGCGTCAGCAGTTGAAGCACGATCGTGCTAAAAAGACATGTGCCAAAAATTGTAGACGCCGGAGCCCGGCGCCAGGATGTGGTTGACGCCGTTTTCAGGATCATTGCCTCCGATGGACTGGAGCGGGCTTCCCTGCGGGAAGTGGCTGAGGAAGCGGGGCTTGCCGTCGGCTCGGTACGGCATTACTTCGCCAGCAGCGACGAACTGCTGGTGCACTCCTTCTCCGTGGTGATTGACCGCATCGCCGGACGGCTTGAGCTCGCGTTGGAAGCCGTGCAGGGCCAGGCTCCCGGTACGCCCGCCCATCACGGGGCGGCGGTGCTGCTCCTGGAGCAGTTCCTGCCGCTGGACGAGGAGCGGGCCGTCGATGTCTGCGTCTGGCTGGCCTTCCGCAATGCCGCCCGGATCAAACCGGTGTTCGCACCGGAAGCAGCGCGCAGCCACCGGGCGGTGGCCGCCGTCGTCGGGCAGTTGATCATGGAACTGTTGCCCGGCAGTGCGGAGCAGCAGGACATCCTCGTCACGGAAGCCGAGCGGCTGCTCGCCACGCTGGACGGCTTGTGCATGCACGCCCTGCTGCAATCCGAATGGATGACCGCGCAGATGTGCCGGGACGTCCTGGAAGCACACCTGGCGGGCCTGGGCGGGCTTCACCGCGGCCGTTAACCTCCGCCGCCAACAGGAATAGACTGGAAGTCCGGACAGGCACCGGCCAAAGGAGGCATTCGGATGCACGACGCAGGCGGTCAGGGGTGGCGGATAACGATGGATACGTCATCCCCGATTCTCATTGCCTTGTATCTGAGGGATGTCGCAGGACTGGACGGTGCGGGAACGCCCGCCCTTTCCCATGCCACCCCGAAGGTCCGGCATGCGGACCACAGCCACCTGACGGCGGAGGTCGGGGGCTTCAGCGCCCTTAAGACCGAATGGGAAGCCTGGTGGCACCAGCTCCTCAAGGCCTACCCCGAAGAGGCGCCGAGACTTTCGCCGCCTGACTTCAAGGCCTTCGCGAATTCCCCCGCGCTGCAGCGGGTGCTGCAGGCGCACTTCGGTGCCGCGTTGAGCTGGGCGCGTGAACGCGTGGCGGAATACCAGGAGATCGAGGCCGAACGCGAGGCCAGCGGCGCCACCCTGATGCTGGGGGATCTGGTCCAGGACCGGCTGCTTGAGGTTGGGCGCAGTTCCCGGGACTTCCGGCTCAGCATCATCGAGCTGCCCTTGAACGAACCGCGGGCCTGGTACCTGGAGCCGGACAAGATGATCATGAGCCACAAGCTGCTGTCCCAGCCGGAGGTTTTCCGCAGCTACGTGCAGCCTGTTGTGGAGATGCTCGCCTGAGCAGCAGCCGGTGGGAGAGGATCAGCTGCGCGGCGCTGAGACGGTGATCGTCACTGAGCCTGCGGATGCCCCGGATTCCTGCCAGCCTTTGTGGCTGTCCCTGTTCCAGGTGTGCCCGTCCAGTTCCACCTGGGTGACCGAAAGGGACTTCGCGTTTGCCACGGTCCAGTGGGCCAGCGCCCACGCGGCGGGACCGGTGGAGTAGCGTCCCGAGTCCACCCGCACAGTGCGCCCCTGGCTCTTCGCCGGAACGGCACCGAACGTCTTCGTCAGGGCTGATACGACGTTGTCCGGGTTGCCGGCGCTGTCGGCGGCTCGCAGGGTGCAATCCAATGCCGCGGAGGACTGCCCGGTGAGGGAGGATGCGAAGGCGCGGCCCATGGCTTCATGCTGGGCGTAGGCGCGGGGGAAGGCAGAACGCTGCACGGTCTGGGCCGCTTCGGTGATTTCCATGGACTGGTAGTTGGGAACCTTGACCAGGCCGTTGTAGAAGGCGTTGCTTGAGTAGACCGGGTCCATGACCTGGGCCTCCGTGCCCCAGCCCTGGGATGGCCGCTGCTGGAACAATCCGCGCGAATCGGGGCCGGCCTGGTCCCCGTAGTCGATGTTCCGGAGGCTGGACTCCTGCATGGCGGTGGCCAGAGCGATGGTGGCTGCACGCGGCGGGAGATTGCGGCGCACGGCCACCGAGGTGATGAGTGCCGCGTTGGCGGCCTGGTCGGTTGCCAGTTCAAAAGTGGCAGTGCCGACGACGGCGGTGCAGCGCTCCGTGACCAGGGTCTCGGAGCGCTGCAGGACCGTTGTGACTGCGTAGATGGCGCCGGCCGCGAGGGCCAGCGCCAGCAGCAGTGTGAGGGTGCGTCGGAGGCGGCGCATCCGGTCCGGTCAGTTGGCGTGGAGTGCTTCGTTGAGTTCCACGGTCTGGCCCTTGCGGGGAAGCACCTCCACTTCGCCGGTGGTGGAGTTGCGGCGGAACAGCAGGTTAGGCATGCCGGAGAGTTCCACGGCCTTGACGATGCTGGAAGTGTCCTCGCCGTTCTCGTCCTTGGGGCCGGGGATGCGGACCCGGGTTCCGGCGGTGACGTAGAGGCCGGCCTCGACCACGGAGTCGTCGCCGATGCTGATGCCCACGCCGGAGTTGGCGCCCAGGAGCACGCGTTCGCCCAGGGCGATCCGTTCCTTGCCCCCGCCGGACAGGGTGCCCATGATTGAGGCGCCGCCGCCGACGTCGGTGCCGTTACCGGCCACGACGCCCGCGGAGATGCGGCCCTCCACCATGGAGGTGCCCAGGGTTCCGGCGTTGAAGTTCACGAAGCCTTCGTGCATAACGGTGGTGCCTTCAGCCAGATGGGCGCCCAGACGGACACGGTCGGCGTCGGCGATGCGGACACCGGCAGGGACAACGTAGTCCACCATGCGCGGGAACTTGTCGACGCCGTAGACCGTGACCGGGCCGCGCTTGCGCAGGCGGGCGCGGGTCAGTTCGAAGCCTTCGACGGCGGCCGGGCCGAAGTTGGTCCACACAACGTTGGGGAGCTTGCCGAAGATGCCGTCCAGGTTGATGCTGTTCGGCTTGACCAGGCGGTGGGAGAGCAGGTGCAGGCGCAGGTAGGCGTCCACGGTGTCCGCAGGAGCTTCATCCAGGTTGATCTGGGCGAAGACCACCTTCTGCTGGGTGCCGCGGGCGGCGTCGTCGCCGTCGGCAGCGAGCGCGGTCAGGGATTCGTCGGCGTTCTCGACCGAACGCAGGGACTCCGCTGCCACGCCCAGGGCAGGTGCCGGGAACCAGGCGTCCAGGACGGTGGCCTCGCCAGCAGCGTTGGTGGCGATGGTGGCCAGACCGAAGCCGTAGGCGGCACGGTCAGCGGCGGAAGTGTGGTCGGGGACGGCAGGCGCGGCGGTTTCAGTCATGGCGACAAGTCTAGTCAAGGGGGCTCGCCCGCCAGAAACCGTGAAACCGCGGGGGTGGTTGTATTTCTCCGGATACAGTGGATGGGTGACTGTTAAATCCGTTCCTGTTCTTGATCTGCGACAAGACGTCGCTTTGCTCACCGCCGCGCTCATGGACATCAACAGTGTGTCCGGAAACGAAACCGCCCTCGCCGACGCAGTCGAGGACGGCCTGCGCGCCATCCCGGGACTGCACGTCGTCCGGGACGGTGACGCGATCGTCGCCCGTACCGAGCTCGGCCGTCCCGAACGTGTCATCCTCGCAGGCCACCTGGACACCGTTCCGCTGCCTGTCACCGAAGGCGCACGCGGCACCGTCCCCTCTACCTGGGACTCCGGCGTCCCGGGCAGCGGCCTCCTGTACGGCCGCGGCGCCACCGACATGAAGGGCGGCGTCGCCGTGCAGCTCGCCCTGGCGGCGAGCATGTTCGACGGCGGCGCGGAGCCGGCGAAGGATGTCACCTTCGTGTTCTACGACCACGAGGAAGTGGAAGCCGAGAAGAGCGGCCTGGGCCGTCTGGTCCGCAACTATCCTGAGCTGCTGCGCGGCGACTTTGCCATCCTCCTGGAGCCGACCGACGGCACGGTCGAAGGTGGCTGTAACGGCACCATGCGCTTCGACGTCACGACGGTGGGGGAGGCCGCCCACTCCGCCCGCGCCTGGATGGGCCACAACGCCATCCATGACGCCGCCCCCATCCTGGGCAGGCTGGCCGCCTATGAGCCCCGCACCATCACCGTGGACGGGCTGGATTACCGCGAGAGCCTCAACGCGGTGAAGATCCACGGCGGCACCGCGGGCAACGTGATCCCGGACCGCTGCGTGGTGGAGATCAACTACCGCTTCGCCCCGGACAAGAACCCGGACCAGGCCGAAGCCCACGTCCGTGAACTCCTGCAAGGTTTCGACGTTGTCCGCACCGACGCCGCCGCCGGCGCCCGGCCCGGGCTGAACCACCCCGCCGCCGCGTCCTTCGTGGCCGCCGTCGGTGCCGAGCCCAAGCCCAAGTACGGCTGGACCGACGTCGCGCGCTTCAGCGAGCTGGGCGTCCCGGCGGTGAACTTCGGCCCCGGCGATGCGCTCCTGGCGCACAAGGACAACGAACACGTGGACGCCGACGCGATCCGCGAGTGCTTCCGCGCGTTGCGGCTGTGGCTGGCTGACTGACAGCCCGCCCCTAATGCAACAGCTCCCCGCCATAACCATGGCGGGGAGCTGTTGCATTAGGGAATAGACAACGGAATGAGCCGGGGTTGCCTATGCCCCTCCGCCTTGGATATCGACCGAGGCTGGCGCCGCCGGCACGACCGGGCCTGCGAGCTTCTTGCTGTGGCTGAGCCGCTTCTCCACCAGCTTTGCGATGCCGGCGAGGATCAGGCAGAGCCCGACGTAGATGACTGCCGCCACCATCGCCGCGGGTACGATGGGCGAGCCGTACTGGGCCTGGGAACCGAAGAACTTGGCCTGGAAGAGGACCTCGTTGTAGGTCACGATGAAGCCAAGTGCAGTGTCCTTGAGGATCACCACGAGCTGGGAGATGATCACCGGAAGCATGGCCCGGGAGGCCTGCGGGAACAGGATGTTGATCATGACCCCGGACTTGCGGAGGCCGATCGCCATGCCGGCCTCGCGCTGGCCCTTGGGCAGGGATTCGATGCCGGCACGGAAGGCCTCGGCGAGGACGGAACCGTTGTAGAGGGTCAGGCCGGCGACCACCGCGGTGAACGGCGAGATGCCCTGGACTCCGATCGTGGGCAGGCCGTAGTAGATGATCATCATGAGGATGAGCAGCGGAATGGCCCGGAACAGTTCGACGAACCAATAGCACGGGACCGAAACCCACTTGTGATCCGACAGCTTGCCCACAGCCAGGACGACGCCGACGACCAGGCTGAGAACCGCGGCTGTCGCGAAGGCGCTTAGCGTGGCGACGGTCGCCTCCAGGATGGTCCGTTGGACCAGCGGGAAGGTGAAGATCTGCCACTTGGCCGCGGTGAACTGGCCGGACTCGATGAGGCGGATGATGATGAACGCGAGGATCCCCAGGACCACGAGCGTTGCGAGGACACCGAATCCGAGGTAGCGGGACTTCGCCTTCGGACCGGGGGCGTCAAAGAGTACCGAGGTCATCGTGCAACCCTCCACTTGTTCTCGAAGTAGCGCTGGAGCACCGAGAGTCCGGCCACGAGGATGACGAAGATTAGTGCGACCCATAGCAGGCCGACCAGCGCCGGCTCACCGCGTTCGGAGAGGTTGGCGCGGATGGCTCCGGCCTCGGCCACGGAGAAGCCGGCCGCAACCGTGGTGTTCTTGAGCAGGGCGATCAGGACACTGAAAAGCGGCGGGATCACGGAGCGGAAGGCCTGGGGGAGCACCACGAGGCTGAGGGTCTGGCCGAAGGTGAGCCCAATGGCGCGGGCCGCTTCCGCTTGTCCCAGCGGCACCGTGTTGATGCCTGAACGCAGCGTCTCGGCAACGTATGTGGCGGTGTACAGGCTGAGGCCAATGATTGCCGCAGTCATGAAGTCGATGGGAGGCAGGCCGAGTTTCGGGTAGCCGAGGGCGAAGAAGAACAACACCAGCGTCAGGGGGGTGTTGCGGACGATGTTAACGTACAGGGTGCCGGTCGCGCGGGCGGCTGGGACGGGGGAGACCCGCATTGCACCGACGACGGTCCCCAGGATGAGAGCCGCGATCGCCGAGATGAAGAACAGAATCAGAGTGTTTTGGAACCCGGTGACAAACAGGTCCATGTTGTCGAGCAGAGTACTCACGAGCTAATCGCTTTCGCTCAGGGGAAGAAACGGTGGCGTGGCCGGTCCGGCCACGCCACCGCCGTCGGACTTTTAGTAGTTGTCTACGGCCGGCTGTTCAACCTTGGTGCCGGAGGTACCGAGGGTGGAGTCGTAGATCTTCTGCCAGGTGTCCTTGCCGTTCGTGAACATGTCGTTGATGAACGTGCGCAGCGCCTTGTCACCCTTGGGCAGGCCGACACCGTACTTCTCGGTGGTGAACGGTTCGCCGACCACCTTCAGGTTGTCGGGATCCTGGGCTGCGTAGCCGATCAGGATGGCCTGGTCGGTGGTGACGGCGTCAACCGTGCCGCTCTTGAGGGAATCGACGCACTGCGAGTAGGTCTCGAATTCCTGGGGAACGGCCTTGGGGAAGTTCGCCTTGATGTTCTGGATCGGGGTGGATCCGGTGGCGGAGCAAACCTTCTTGCCGTCGATATCCTTCTCGCTGTTGATGGTGGTGTTGTCCTTCTTCACCAGCAGGCCCTGCCCGGTGATGAAGTACGGTCCGGCGAAGTCGATCTGCTGCTTGCGCTTGTCCGTGATGGAGTAGGTGCCCACGTAGTAGTCGATGTCGCCGTTGGTGATGGCCGACTCACGGTTTGCGGAAGGGATCGGCTTGAACTCGATCTTGTCCTTCGAGAAGCCCAGGGAAGCGGCAACCCACTTGGCGATTTCGATGTCGAAACCGCTGTATTCGCCGGTGGCTGCGTCCTTGAAGCCCAGCCCGGGCTGGTCCTGCTTGACACCGATCCGGACCTTGCCCGCCGCCTTGATCTTGTCGAAGGTGGGGCTGCCCGTGAGCGAGACGTTTTCGGCAACCTTGTACGGAGCGGCACTTTCGGAAGACGTACCGCCAGGGGTGCCGCCGCCGCAGGCGCTCATGGTGAGGGCGAGGGCTGCACCGGCAGCGACCAGGAGGGATTTCCTCCGGGTGATGAGAGACTTCATGACATTCCTTTCATTGGGCCGGGGATGCGGCCGGGGTGCGAATGTGGAACGGATCAGTGTGTTGCTTTGTCCTAGTGGGTCAGCAGCTTGGAGAGGAAGTCCTTCGCCCGGTTGCTCTGCGGGTTGGTGAAGAATTCCTCGGGCCGGGAGTCTTCGACGATCTGGCCGTCAGCCATGAAGACCACACGGTCGGCCGCCTTGCGGGCGAAGCCCATCTCGTGGGTGACCACGATCATGGTCATGCCCTCCTTGGCGAGCTGGACCATGACATCCAGGACCTCGTTGATCATTTCGGGGTCCAGGGCCGAGGTCGGTTCGTCGAACAGCATGACCTTTGGCTTCATGGCCAGGGCACGGGCGATCGCAACGCGCTGCTGCTGGCCGCCGGAAAGCTGCGCGGGCAGCTTGGGTGCCTGGTGCCCGACGCCGACGCGTTCGAGCAGCTTCATGGCCTCCTTCTCCGCCTCCGCCTTGCTGACGCCCTTGACCTTGATGGGGCCGAGCGTGACGTTCTCCAGAATCGTCTTGTGAGCGAAGAGGTTGAAGGACTGGAAGACCATTCCGACGTCGGCGCGGAGGTTCGCGAGCTGCTTGCCTTCCTCCGGGAGGTGCTTGCCGTCAATCGAGATGTCACCGTTGTCGATCGTTTCCAGGCGGTTGATGGCCCTGCACAGGGTGGACTTGCCCGACCCCGACGGTCCGATGACCACCACCACCTCGCCCTTACGGACCTGGAGGTTGATGTCTTTGAGGACGTGCAGCTGGCCGTAGTGCTTGTTGACGCCGTTCAGTGAGACGAGCGCATCGCCGGACGCTTGAGTAGTCATAGGACGAATCTAGCGAAGAATTCACCAAAGATGATCCAGCTCACAACAACTTTCCGCAGATCGTGACTGAACAGATACCTCCGTTCCGGGCGCGCCGCAACACCCCCGGCTCGCCGGGACTTGCCGGGCTGGAAGAAGTAATAGCCTTGGTCAATGAGCACCAGCCAGCCTTCAGGACAGACACCGCCTCCGGCCCCGGACGCGAACGGCAAACAGGGCGCAGTCGTGCCCGCGCAGACCTTCATCGCCGAAGCGCCCGCCAAGCACAAAGGCCCCCTGGAGCTCCGCCGGAAACAGGCTGCGGCGCCGATGTCGGACCAGCGGCTGCTGGACACCCGCGGTCCCGACCAGTTCATCCACACGGACCCTTGGCGCGTCCTGCGGATCCAGAGCGAGTTTGTTGAAGGCTTCGGGGCGCTCGCCGAACTCGGACCGGCAGTGAGCGTCTTCGGTTCGGCCCGCACCAAGCCCGGCAGTTCCTTCTACGAAATGGGCGTCGAAGTGGGCCGCCACCTGGCCGAGGCCGGCGTCGCGGTGATCACTGGTGGTGGCCCGGGGTCCATGGAAGCGGCGAACAAGGGCGCGGTCGAGGGCAACGGCGTTTCGGTCGGCCTGGGCATCGAACTGCCGTTCGAGCAGGGCCTGAACCGTTGGGTGGACCTGGGAATCAACTTCCGGTACTTCTTCGCCCGCAAGACCATGTTCGTCAAATACGCCCAGGGCTTCATCGTCCTGCCCGGCGGACTGGGGACCCTGGACGAACTGTTCGAGGCAATGGTGCTGGTGCAGACCCGCAAGGTCACCTCGTTCCCGATCGTACTGCTGGGCGTCGACTTCTGGAGCCCGATGATCGAATGGATCCGGGAAACGCTGGTGAAGGAAGGGATGGTGTCCGAGAAGGACCTGGACCTCATCCAACTGGTCGACGATCCCGCCGACGCCGTCCACCGCGTGTTGCACGGCATTCCGCGGCCGCCGTCGAACAACGGCGACCAGCGGCCGGAGTAGGCCCGGCCAGGGTCTGGCACGATGGGGGTTGTGAGCTTCTTCCTGGTCTTCCTGGCGGTAGTGGTCGTGGGCGCCGCCGCGTTCCTGGCTACCGGTACGCTGCGCGGCGGCGGCCGGACCGCCGTCGGGCTGGACGAAACGGTACCCAATCTGCCGCCCGTGCTGTTGCCGCCGAACGCGCGCCCGTCCGACGTCGACGCCGTGCGTTTCGGCCTCGGCCTGCGGGGCTACCGCATGGACCAGGTGGACGAGGTGCTCGACGAGCTGCGGGACCAGCTCGCGGCAAAGGACGCTGAAATCACGGGCCTCAGGCAGGCCCTTGACGCGGCGGCCGACCGCGGGCGGGACACCGAAGCGTGAGCCGATCCTTCCGGACGGAACTGCCGGGAAGCGGCCTTGCGGAGCGTGCCGCCGCATGGCCGTGGTGGCTGCAGGTCTCCTTGATCTACATCGCCGCCCGGATCGTCAGCGCCTGCATCTTCATGGCCGCGGCCCTGCATCAGGGGGTCAACCCCTGGTATTCGCCGTCGCCCGGATACTGGGAATTCATCGCCATCTGGGACGGCCACTGGTACGCGCAGGCCGCGGACAACGGCTACCCCTCGGTGCTGCCGCTCAACAGCGACGGCTCGGTGGCGGAAAACACTTGGGCCTTCTACGCGCTGTTTCCTGCCCTGGGCCGGGGCCTGTCGCTGCTCACCGGCCTGGAGACCCTGCCCGCACTCACCATCGTCGCGATGCTGGCCGGGCTCGGCGCCGCCCTGGTTGTATTCCTGCTGTTCCGGGAATTCGCTGACCGCGGCACCGCCCTGTGGGGTGTGGTGTTCTTTGCGGCGTTCCCCGTGTCGGCCGTGCTGCAGGTGCCCTACGCCGAACCGCTGAACCTGTTGCTGCTGGCCGCGGCACTCCTGCTGGTGGTGCGGCGCAGATACCTGGCCGCGATGCCCGTGGTGGTGCTCATGTGCCTGTCGCGCCCCACCGGCGTGCCCTTCGCAGCGATGGCGGGGATCTTCCTGGTGCGCCAGTGCTGGCTGAAGTTCGTGCGCGGGCGGGCGGAAACGCCCGCAGGGCGGGGGGCCGCGGGAGGTGTCCCGGGAGGTCCCCCGGGCAACAAGGAACTGGCGGCGCTCGCCGGGCTCACCGTGGTGAGCGTTGCCGCGGCGCTTGCGTGGCCCCTGCTGGCGTGGGTGCGGACCGGGGACCTGCGGGCCTACACCCGCACCGAGACCGCATGGCGCGGCGATGACCTGGTGCCGTTCAAGCCCTGGTTTGACACCGGCCAGATGCTGTTCGGGCCGGTGCTCGGCGTCATGGCGCCGTTCCTTTTCGCGGGGCTCTTCGCGCTGCTGCTGATGAGCCCGCCGGTGCGGGCAATCGGCACAGAACTGCGGCTTTGGTGCGCCTGCTACATGGGCTACCTGCTGGTGTTCCTGCATCCGCAGACCAGCACCTTCCGGCTGCTGCTTCCGTTGTTTCCCCTGGCGCTCGGCGCCGCGCTGCTCTCCCGTTCCCGGGCCTACCGGGGCACTGTGACTGTCATGTTTACCCTCTTGCAGATCGTCTGGATCGTGTGGCTCTGGGCGTGGGCGCAATTGCCCGGCGGAGGCGACTACCCGCCGTAGGAACCGCCCCGATTCCGGCCTCTGCCCCGCGCCCGCGGCGCAGGCAGTAAATCCAATCGATTAGCTACGCACGGGTAATTACGGGATAATGGACACAAGCAAGGTCAGGGATGCCTCCGGGCATCCGGCGACGACGGCCCTGAAACCGTGGCCGCCGTAGCTGCACTTGCCGCGCGGAGCCAGTCCGGCCGGGCTGGCAGATTTGGGACAACTGGAGGGGATTTTCCTAATGGCGGCTATGAAACCACGTACAGGCGACGGCCCTATGGAAGTAACCAAAGAGGGCCGCAGCCTGATCATGCGTGTGCCGCTCGAAGGCGGAGGACGGCTTGTTGTCGAGCTCAACGCAGCGGAAGCGGCGAACCTCAAGGAATGCCTGGTCGGCGTTACCGAGTAGTTTTACAGGGCAGGGCCCGGCGAAAGCGCCGGTGCCCTGCTTTTTTGTTGCCCTAGTTCCTGTCGCCCTGTTCCTGGCTGCCGGATGATTCCGGTCTTACTTCTTCACGGCCACCAGCAGGCCGTCCCCGGTGGGCAGCATCGCGGCCGCGAGCCGGTCGTCGTCGCGGACCGCCTTGGCGATCTGCCGCAGGACCACGGTAGTGGCATCCCGGGCCGCAGGGTTGGAGACACGGTCCTTGTCGAGGGCGTCGTTGACCACCAGGGTTCCGCCCCGCTTCAGGAGCCGCACGGCCTGCTCGACATAGACAGGAAAGTTTGCCTTGTCGGCGTCGATGAACACCAGGTCGTATGCCGCGTCGGTCAGCCGGGGGAGCACGTCGGCCGCCCGGCCGGAAATGGTCCGGGTGCGGTTGGCCGGGCTGCCGGATTCGAGGAAGGCCTCACGCGCCGCCTTGAGGTGCTCGACGTCGGTGTCAATGGTCGTCAGGACGCCCTGCGGACCAAGGCCCCGCAGGAGGCAGACGCCGGAGACCCCGGCCCCGGAACCGACCTCCACCACGGTCTGTGCCTTGGAAGCCGCGGCCAGCACAGTCAGCATCGCACCGACACCTGCGCTGACGGCCGTCACACCGAGCTCGAACGACCGTTCCCGGGCGCGCAGGAGCACCTCGTCCTCGGCAGGAAAGTCTTCTGCGTAGGACCAGCTGCTTGACTTGTCGGCACTCATCGAAATTCGCTTTCCGGGCAAAGGGGGATTGTCCTTCCAAGCCTACTTGGTGCGGGGCCGCGGAACCGGCTCCGCGGGGCTGCGGCGCCGCTGTGTCCGGCACGTCGGGCGCGAAAATCAGCCCTGAGGGTAAAAGCGGCCGCGGTCAGGAAACTCCCAGCGAACCCTGCGATGATGTTTGTCCGGCCATCCGAGCGGTGGCGGCACCATAGCACCGGGTGAAGAAAGGGTGCGAGGGGAGCGGACGATGCCGGCATCAATTGCTGCGCCATCCCGTACAACGGCCGTGGAGACTACCGGCGCAGAGCAACAAGCAACCGCAGAATGGGTCGCGCCCACCTGGGAAGAAGTGGTGCAGAACCACTCGGCCAAGGTCTTCCGCCTTGCCTACCGGCTCACGGGCAACAAGTTCGACGCCGAAGACCTCACCCAGGAGGTTTTTGTCAGGGTGTTCCGTTCCCTGGAGAACTTCAAGCCGGGCACGCTGGACGGCTGGCTCCACCGCATCACCACGAACCTTTTCCTGGACCAGGCCCGGCGCAAGAGCCGCATCCGTTTCGACGCCTTGGCCGAGGACGCCGAGTCTCGCCTTCCCGGCCAGGAACCGGGCCCGGAGCAGAGCTTTGAACTGAACAACCTGGATCTCGATGTGCAGCGCGCACTGGAGGAACTCCCGCCCGACTTCCGGGCCGCCGTCGTACTGTGCGATCTTGAAGGCCTGTCCTACGACGAGGTCGCCGAGGCGCTGGGCGTGAAGCTCGGCACCGTCAGGTCCCGGATCCACCGTGGCCGCACCATGCTGCGCGAAAAACTCGCGCACAGGGACCCCCGACCCGCCAAGGCGCGCGCGCCGCGGCTGAAGATGCCCCGGATCGCCGGCCTGCATTGAGGTTGCCATGGGTTTGCTGAACGGGCGGCAGGCGGCGTCCGGGCGTGGCCTTCGGCACAAGCGGACACCGGAGCACCTCAAGGACTGTGCGCAATGCCAGGCCGAGGTGCGCCGGGAACGCCAGTACATCGAACGGCTGCGCAAAGCGAGCGTGCCCGAAGCCAGCCAGGAACTGACCGCGCGGCTCATTGAACAGACACGCAGAATTGCCGAATCGAGCGATGCCGGCCCTGAAACGGGAGGCGGCCCGCGCCGCGTCATGCCGGTTTTCCGGGCGGCGGGGATTGCCGCCGGCGGCCTCCTGATCAGCGCCGGCGCCCTCGCCGCTGCCGCCTATGTGGTCGGCGGCGACGTACAGGCTGACGCCGCCGGTGCGGCCGACCGTGAAGTGCGAAGCCTCGTGGGAACTTCCCTGTCCGGCAACCTTGCCTTTGAGCCGGCGCTTCCCGGCAACACCGGCGCGGCGGACGGCAGCGTGGAGCTCAGCCCTGCCCAGTTGGCCAAACTGCGCAGCAAGGGATGGGCCTGCCCGGAACTTTCCGGCCTGGGCTTCCGGGTGGTCTCCGCACGCGCCATCATGCAGGACGGCCATCCCGCCGTCGAACTTGAGCTGACTGACGGCACGCATCACGCAACGGTGGTGGAGCAGCACCTCCAGGGGGACACGTCCTCCGGTGCCCGCCTCTCGCTTAGCCATGGGAGCCGCTGGGAGGCCGTCTACCGCTCTCCGGCCGCTGTGCTGAGCTATGCCTCCGACCTGCCCGCGGAAAAGGCCGACGATGCCGTCCCGGAGCTCGTGCGCGTCGGTGATTCGCTGCTCTCCCCGGCTCCCGGAACACCGGAGAACTGGCAGGACCGGGTGCGGCGCGGCCTTCGCACCCTGGCCAACCTCGCCGGATTCTGAGCTGGTTTCTGGGCGGGGCAACGGACAGGGTAATCTTCGTAGCGTGTTTGGAATCAATGGCCCGGAGTTCCTGCTCCTGCTGATCATCGGTGTGCTGGTGATCGGCCCGAGCCGTTTGCCCGAATACACCCAGAAACTGGCGAACCTGGTCAAGGAGGTGCGCCGCATGGCGTCCGGCGCCCGGGAGCAGATCAAGGAAGAAGTCGGCATCGACATCGATGAGGTCGACTGGAAGAAATACGATCCGCGCCAGTACGACCCGCGCCGCATCATCAAGGAAGCGCTGCTCGACGACGACACGAAGCCGGTCAGCGCGGGTGCCCCTGCCGCTGCGGCCGCCGCCGTCGCGGCCGAGTCGGCTCCGCACCCGCCCGCGCGCGTGGTGGAACGCCTCGCCGAGGGCGAAGCCGCTCCCTTCGACAGCGAAGCCACCTAGCCCAAGCAGCCCCCGGGTTTCCGGCTAGCGGGGCTGTATTCCCAGGGGCATGCCCGCCAGTCCGCGCGGCCGGGACTGGATCCTGCCGGCGATGTCCTGAAGGGCCTGTGCAGCCGCCGTCTCCGGAGCCGCCAACACCACGGGCCGTCCCGCGTCCCCGCCTTCGCGCAGGCGGATGTCCAACGGAATCTGGCCCAGCAGCGGCACGTCGCTTTCAACCACGGCGCCCAGCCGCTTGGCGAGCAGCTCCCCACCGCCGCTTCCGAACAGTTCCATCCGGCCGCCGTCGGGCATTTCCAGGAATGACATGTTTTCCACGACCCCGGCCACCTTCTGGCCTGTCTGCGCGGCGATGGTGCCGGCGCGCTCGGCGACTTCCGCGGCAGCCGCCTGCGGCGTGGTGACCACCAGGATTTCCGCACCCGGCAGCAGCTGGGCGACGGAAATCGCGATGTCGCCGGTGCCGGGCGGGAGGTCCAGGAACAGGACGTCCAGGTCGCCGAAGTAGACGTCCGTGAGGAACTGCTCGAGCGCGCGGTGCAGCATGGGGCCGCGCCAGGCCACGGGCTTGTTGCCCTCGACGAACATGCCGATCGAGATCACCTTCACCCCGTAAGCCACGGGAGGCAGGATCATGTCGTCCACGCGGGTGGGCGGCTGGGTGATGCCCATGAGGGAGGGTACGGAGAAGCCATGGACGTCGGCGTCCACGATGCCCACCCGCAGGCCGCGGGCCGCCAGGGCGCAGGCGAGGTTGACGGTCACGGAGGACTTCCCGACGCCGCCCTTGCCGCTTGCGACGGCGTACACCTTGGTGAGCGAGCCGGGCTGGTTGAACGGGACGCCGCGCTGCCCGCCGGGGCCGCGGAGCCGCTCCTTGAGGGCGTCGCGCTGGGCCTGGTCCATGACCTTGAGTTCGACGTCCACGCCGGTGACGCCGGGAACCTTCGAAAGGGCAGCCGTGGCGTCGGCCGTGATGGTGTCCCGCAGCGGGCAGCCGGCGATGGTCAGCAGCACGGCCACGCGGACAACGCCGGAGGCATCGGCGCTGACGGATTCCAGCATTCCGAGTTCGGTGATGGGGCGGCGGAGTTCGGGGTCGATGACGGTGGCCAGGGCGGCCTCGAGTGCCTCTTGGGAGGGGGAGCTCATGTGTTCAGTTGCGGCTTTCGGGCTGGTTCTTGCCGGACGGCTGGCCGGTGGATTGCGTCTGCGGGCGGATCTTGGGGATCTGCTGGGTGCGCGGGTTGCGCTGCTTGTCCCGCTTTTCCTTCAGCTTTTCCCGCACCTTCTCGCGCGGGGCTTCGCCGTCGCCGCCTTCCGCGGTGTCGCTTGCGAGCAGTTCTTCCTGCGCCTCGAGCAGGTCCTCCAGCATGGAGCGCAGTTCGGCGCGGACGTAGTCGCGGGTGGCGACCTCGCGCAGCGTGATACGCAGCGATGCCAGTTCCCGGGTGAGATATTCGGTGTCGGCCAGGTTGCGTGCCGCCTGTTGACGGTCCTGCTGGAGCGAAACGCGGTCCCGGTCGTCCTGCCGGTTCTGCGCAAGGAGCAGCAGGGGAGCAGCGTAGGAAGCCTGCAGGGACAGCATGAGGGTGAGCAGGGTGAAGCCGAGTGCCTGGGAGTCGAACTGCCACTCCTTTGGCGCGAAGCTGTTCCAGGCCAGCCAGGCCACACAGAAGATGGTCATGTAGACGAGGAACTGCGGCGTGCCCATGAACCGGGCGAAGCCTTCGGTGGCGTTGCCGAAGGCGTCCGGGTTGGGGGAGAACTTGGGGAAGATCCGCTTGCGGCCGCTCAGCGGGGTGTCGAGGCCGCCGAAGGAGGGCAGCTTGCTGCTGCGGGTGCCGGGCTTGGGCGGTGTGTTGTCAGCCAATCCGGCCTCCAAGCTTCTTTACGGGGGCGTCATCCTCATGGGCGCGCCAGTCATCGGGCAACAGGTGATCCAGCACGTCATCAACAGTCACCGCCCCCACGAGGCGGCCGGCGTCGTCAACGACCGGAAGGGAATTGAGGTCATAGGTGGCCAGGGTCCGGGCGACCTCGCTGATGTGGGCGTGGTCCGACAGGGGCTCCAGGTTTTTGTCCACGAGGTTGCCGAGCGGTTCCGGCGGCGGGAAGCGCAGCAGTTGCTGGATGTGCACGACGCCGAGGAAACGGCCCGTGGGCGTCTCCAGCGGCGGGCGGGTGATGAAGATCGAGGACGCCAGGGCTGGTGAGAGTTCCTCGCGGCGCACATGGGCGAGGGCCTCGGCCACGGTGGCCTCGGGTGGCAGGATCACCGGAACCGGGGTCATGAGGCCGCCGGCGGTGTCCTCGTCGTATTCGAGCAGGCGTCGGACGTCCTCGGCCTCGTCCGGTTCCATAAGCTGCAGCAGTTCCTCAGCCTGGGCGGAGGGCAGCTCGGCGAGGAGGTCGGCGGCGTCGTCCGGGTCCATCTCTTCGAGGACGTCGGCGGCGCGTTCGACGTCGAGGGCGGAAAGGATCTCCACCTGGTCGTCTTCCGGGAGTTCCTGGAGGACGTCGGCAAGACGTTCGTCCTGCAGTTCGCTGGCCACCTCGAGGCGGCGCTTGTCGCTCATCTCCTGGAGGGCTTCGGCGAAGTCGGCCGGCTTAAGGTCCTCGTGGGTGGCCACGAACTGGGTGGCGGCCTGCGGTTCCGTGCGGGCACCCTGCTGGGCGTCGGCCCAGTCGATGATCATGGTCTCGTTCCGGCGCAGCCGGCTGAGCGGCGACAGCGAGTGGCCGCGGCGGACGAACAGCTTGCTGACGAACCAGTCCTTGGAGCGGTGCTGGTCCATCCCGATGTCTTCGATGGTGGCGTCGCCGCTGCCGTCGGCGAGCGTGACGCGGCGGTCGAACATTTCGGCGACCACGAGGGTTTCGGCGCCGCGTTGCTCGAAGCGGCGCAGGTTCACCAGGCCCGTGCAGATGATCTGGGTCTGGTCGATGGAGGTGATGCGGGTCATCGGCACGAAGACCCGCTTCTTGCCGGGAACCTCGACGACGATGCCCACCACGTGCGGTGCACCCCGGGTTCCGCGGGAGAGCACGACGACGTCGCGCAGGCGGCCCAGACGATCGCCCAAGGGGTCGAAAACATCGAGGCCGAGCAGGCGCGCAACGAAGACGCGGGATGGTTGTGTGCTCACCTCTACAGGCTACCGAGTCTGCTCTCTTTTAGCTGAATTTCAGCCGACGCACATGTGCATGCGACAGAATGGGGCTATGGCAAACATTTTCGGTGCACCCAAGGCTACGGAGGAGTCCCGGAGCGTCCCCCAGGGCGACACCGTCGGCTCTTACACCTCATATCTTGATGCCCAAAAGGCAGTGGACTACCTGGCGGACCAGCAGTTCCCCGTCCAGCACGTTTCCATCGTGGGAAACGACCTCAAGATGGTGGAACGGGTGACCGGCCGGCTGAGCTACCCCCGGGTGGCGCTGTCCGGTGCGTTGAGCGGCATGTGGTTCGGCCTGTTCGTCGGTGTTATGCTGTCCTTCTTCTCGCCGACCGGCGGTGCGTTCTCCATCATCACCTCGGTGCTGATGGGTGCTGCTTTCTTCATGCTGTTCGGGATCGTCACCTATGCCATGCAGCGTGGCAAGCGCGACTTCACCTCCACCAGCCAGGTGGTCGCCAGCAACTACGACGTCATCGTGGCCTTCGAAGCGGCACAGGAGGCCCGACGCCTGCTCCATCAACTGCCGATGAACCCGGCCCAGGCCGCCGGTGCCCCGCAGCCTTACGGCCACCAGGGCCAGCACCAGCCCTACCAGCAGCCGCAGCAGCCCCCGTACCAGCAGCCCGGCCAGGCCCCGGAACGTCCCGCGGGATGGCACGATCCGTACGGCCAGCGCAGCGCCGAATACGGCCAGCGCGCCAACGACGGCGGTGCCGCACCGCAGCCGGAAACACCGCCCGCCGTGCAGGTCCCTGTGGCACCGGCCCACCCGCATTACGCGGACCTTCCGGACGGCCGGCCCCAGTACGGCGTTCGCGTGGAACCCGGGGAGGTTTCCCCGGCGCCCGCCGAAGCGGAGCACCTGCAGGAAAACGGTACCGTTCATGACGACGGCACCGCTCACGACGGCAGCGCCCGCCATGACAAACGCAGCAACGCCGAGGGCGAGGACGCCCGCCGGCAGCAGTAGCCGCCGTCGGGCCTTTCCCCGGCGGGAATGCACGGCAAAAGGGGCGGGTCACCGGAAAGCTTCCGGTGACCCGCCCCTTTTCGTACGTCGGGACTGCGGCTGGGACTACTCGGCGTCCTCGTAGATGCCGGCCATCCAGGCTTCGACGTCCGCAGCCTTGCGGGGCAGGGCCGCGCTCAAGTTGACCGGACCGTCTGCAGTCATGAGGATGTCGTCCTCGATCCGGACCCCGATGCCGCGGTACTCCGCCGGAATGGCGAGGTCCTCGTTCTTGAAGTACAGGCCGGGTTCGATCGTGAACACCATGCCCTCGGTGAGGATGCCGTCCAAGTACAGTTCGCGCTTGGCCTGCGCGCAGTCGTGGACGTCAAGGCCCAGGTGGTGGCTGGTGCCGTGCGGCATCCAGCGGCGGTGCTGCTGGCCCTCCGGGCTGATGGCTTCCTCCACGGAGACCGGCAGCAGGCCCCACTCGGCGAGGCGCTCGGCCAGGACCTTGGTGGCCGCGGCGTGGATGTCACGGAACTTCGCGCCCGGCTGGGCGGCGGCGAACCCGGCGTCGGCGGCGTCGAGGACAGCCTCGTAGACCTTGCGCTGGACGTCCGAGAAGGTGCCGTTGGCCGGCAGGGTGCGGGTGATGTCCGCGGTGTAGAGCGATTCGGCCTCCACACCCGCGTCCAGGAGCAGCAGTTCGCCGGCATTGACCTTGCCGTTGTTGCGGGTCCAGTGCAGCACGGTGGCGTTGTTGCCGGAAGCGGCGATGGTGTCGTAGCCGAGCTCGTTGCCTTCCTCGCGGGCGCGGGCGAAGAAGGCGCCTTCGACGACGCGTTCCCCGCGCTCGTGGGTCAGGGCGCGAGGCAGGGCCCGGACGACGTCGGAGAAGCCTTCCACGGTGGCGGCCACGGCGGTCTTCATCTGCTCGATCTCCCACTCATCCTTGAGCAGACGCAGTTCGGAGAGGGCTTCGCTGAGGAGCTCGTCCAGGGCGTCCAGTTCGGCGAGGTCCAGGTTTTCCGGGTCCTTGGCCGTGTTGTAGCGGGCGGTGTCCACGAGCGCGTCGATGTTTTCGTCGACCTTGCGGACCAGGCGGATGGAGATGCCGCCGATTTCCGGGGCGCCAACATTCTTGGTGATGGCCACCTCGAGCTCGTCGATGTGCGCGGTGGGCAGGCCAAGGCGCGCTTCGAACTCGGCGAGCGTGGGGCGGGCGCCGATCCAGAATTCACCCGAGCGGGCGTCGGCGTAGAACTGTTCGGTGTCCCGGCCGGCCAGCGGGCGGAAGTAGAGGGCCGCGCGGTGGTTGCCGCCGTCGTCGCCGGTACCTTCCTCGACAGGTTCCAGGATGAGCACGGCGTCGGGCTCGTGGTCCAGGCCCAGGCCGGTCAGGTGGGCGAAAGCTGAGTGGGGGCGGAAGCGGTAGTCGGTGTCGTTCGAGCGGACCTTCAGCGGTCCGGCCGGGATGACGAGCCGGACGCCCGGGAACTTGTCGGAGATCGCCCGACGGCGGGCGGCGGCATGGTCGGCAACGGCATCGCGCACGGGGGTCACCTGCGCGGCGGGAGCCCAATTGCTGGCCATGAAAGCCTTGAAGGCATCGGAGGCGGGCCGCTGGGACCGGTTGTTGACGCGGTCTTCCAGGGGCTGTTCAGCTGAATTTTGGGTGGTTTCTGCATCGTTCACGCTCCCATGTTCCCATCAGTTCACGGCCCCGGCCAACGCGGCGTTCCGGCCGGGCCGGGGCTGGTTGGGCCCACGCCGGCGAGGGACCCGCGCCGAGCGCAGCGAGGTTTGGGAGCCGGTGGTTGGGCCCACGCCGGCGAGGGACCCGCGCCGAGCGCAGCGAGGTTTGGGAGCCGGTGGTTGGGCCCACGCCGGCGAGGGACCCGCGCCGAGCGCAGCGAGGTTTGGGAGCCGGTGGGGACTACGCTGGGAAAGTGAAGATCGACCTGCACACCCATTCCAATGTTTCGGACGGAACCGAGACGCCGGGCGAGCTGATCCGCTCCGCTGCGGCCGCCGGATTGGACGTGGTGGCGTTGACCGATCACGATTCCACCGACGGGTGGGCTCAGGCTTCCGCGGCAGCCCTGGAGCACGGCGTGGCCTTGGTGCCCGGCATGGAGATTTCCTGCCGCACGGAAGAAGGAATCAGCGTCCACCTGCTGAGTTACCTGCACGACCCCGCACACCCCGGCTTGCTGGAGGAGATCACCAAGTCCAAGGACGCGCGGTTGACCCGCGCCCAGCGGATGGTCAGCCTGCTGGCCGAGGACTACCCGCTGAGCTGGGACGACGTCATCCATCACGTGGCACCGGGCGCCACCGTGGGCCGGCCGCATATTGCCGACGCGCTGGTGGCCGCGGGCGCCGTCGCCGATCGCACTGAGGCCTTCACCGCCATCCTGAGTTCCCGTTCGCGCTATTTCGTGCAGCATTACGCGCCCGAGCCTGCGCTCGCCGTCGAACTCGTCAGGGCCGCAGGCGGCGTGCCGGTGTTCGCCCACCCGGTGGCATCCGCCCGCGGACGGGTGGTGGGCGAACGCACCTACCGGGAAATGGTCGACGCCGGCCTGCTGGGCCTGGAGGTCGAGCACCGGGACAACCCCGAACAGGGCAGGGAGTTCCTGCGCCGCTTCGCCGCCGAGAACGGGCTGTTCATGACCGGCTCCTCCGACTACCACGGCGCGGGCAAGGTGAACCTGCTGGGCGAGAACGTCACCAGCCCGGCGGTGCTGGCCCGGATCGAGGAACTGGGCACCGGCTGCGGGGTTGTGCGGGCATAGCGGAAGTGTCTTGACTACCCGGCGTGCCCGAGTAGTGTTTCCGGTGCTGGGGAGCGGCCAGCCGCCGCATTGATCGAGGTCTCATCGCAACGCTGTTTACGTACTCGTCGATGGAGAAACCATGTTCAGGAAATCCCTGGCTGCCGCGACCCTTGCCGCAGCCCTCATGTTTGTTCCGGCCGCAGCGAACGCGCTGGACTGTAACAACGTCAGCCGGCCGGCGTACACGGGCACCGAATGGGTGTTCATCCCGGATATCAGCAGCAACGTCCATTTCAACGGAAACTGGGCGTTCGTGGAGGCTTGGGGAGCCTGGGTCTTCCTGCCTCCGGGCACCGTTCCCGGCGTGCCCGGCAGCGGCGGAAACTACCAGAACGGCGAAGGCTTCGCGCTGCTGGTGAACGCGCTCTGCGACTCGGCCGGCGCCGGTTTTGAGAACCGCCAGACCGAGCACGGCATCCAGTTGATGCACGGCTGCGGTTAGGTGTGGCCCTTCGGGTCCGGCCAATGGACGGTCAGTCCGCGGGAACCTGCTCGACGGGAAGGAGTTCGGCGAATTCGGCTTTGCCGTCCAGCCGCGTGCGCATGATCTCGATCGCCGGGGCGTTCTGGTCCACGCAGACGAACCTGCGGCCGAGCTTCCCGGCGACCGCGCCGAGCGTGCCGGAACCGGCGAAGAAGTCCAGGCACCAGTCCCCGGGCCGGCTTGAGGCCGAAACGATCCGGCGCACCAGCCCTTCGGGCTTCTGCGTCGGATAGCCGGTCTTTTCCTTGCCGGTGGGGGAGACGATGGTGTGCCACCAGACGTCGGTGGGCAGCTTGCCTTTTTTCCGCTTGGCCTCGGTGACCAGGCCGGGGGCCATGTAGGGCTCCCGATCCACTTCGTCGTTGTCGAAATGGTACTTCGCCGGGTTTTTCACGTAGACGAGAATGTTGTCGTGCTTCGTGGGCCAGCGGTTCCTGGCCCGGGCGCCGTAGTCGTAGGCCCAGATGATCTCGTTGAGGAAGCATTCCCGGCCGAAGATCGCATCCAGCATGACCTTGGCATAGTGCACTTCGCGGTAGTCCAGGTGAAGGTACAGCGTGCCGTCGTCCGAGAGCAGACGCCAGGCTTCGAGCAACCGGGGCTCCAGGAAGGACCAGTAGTCGCTGAAGGCGTCGTCGTAGCTGTGCAGGGCACCCTTGATGGTGTCGTAGGAGCGGCCCTTGAACCCGAACCGGTCACCTTCGCCGTCGGAGTTGCGGACCATGCGCGTTTCCTGGCGGCGCTGCACCCTGCCCGTGTTGAAGGGCGGGTCAACGTAGATCAGTGTGAAGGCGCCGTCCGGCAGCGTAGGGAGGAACGCGGCGTTGTCCGCATGCACCACCAGGTTGCTGCCGTCCGGCGCCCAAACAGTGTCAGTCATTGACGGCGTTATGCCTCGGCGTTCTCGGCCGCGGTGGAGACAACCTCGCCGTTGCGGCGGCGGGTACGGGTGCGCCGGGTGCGGGCCGGCTTCTCGCCGGCGGCCTCACCGGACTGCGTGGCGTCGGACGACGAGGCGGAGCGGGCTGCGCCTTCGGCATGTGCTGCCTCCCCCTCACTGCGGCGGCGACGGGTGCGGGTGCGGCCGCCCTCGCCGGCGGACCGACCTTCGCCGGACCGTCCTTCGCCGGATGCGGAGCTGCCGGAACCGCCTTGGCGGCGTCCGCCGTCGCGCCTTCCGCCGCGGCCTCCGGAACGGGAGTTCTTCTTGCCGGTCTCGCCGAGGTCCTCCAGGACTTCGGCGTCGACGCCGGCCAGCACGCGCTTGTCCCGCGGCAGGCGGCCCTTGGTGCCCTCGGGGATGTCCAGGTCCGTGTACAGGTGCGGGGACGAGGAGTAGGTCTCCACCGGTTCGGGCACGTTCAGGCCCAGGGCCTTGTTGATGAGGGCCCAGCGCGGAACGTCGTCCCAGTCAACGAAAGTGACGGCGGTGCCCTTGTTGCCGGCGCGGCCGGTGCGGCCCACGCGGTGCAGGTAGATCTTCTCGTCTTCCACGCACTGGTAGTTGATGACATGGGTGACGTCCTCGACGTCGATGCCGCGGGCAGCGACGTCGGTGGCCACGAGCACGTCCACCTTGTTGTTGCGGAAGGCACGCAGCGCCTGTTCACGGGCGCCCTGGCCGAGGTCGCCGTGGATGGCGGCGGCCGCGAAGCCGCGGTCCACCAGTTCCTCGGCCACCTTCGCGGCGGTGCGCTTGGTCTTGGTGAAGATGACGGTGCGGCCGCGGCCACGGGCCTGCAGGATGCGGGAGACGACCTCGGTCTTGTCCATGCTGTGCGCACGGTAGATGAGCTGGCGGATGTCCCGCTTGGTCAGGCCCTCGTCGTTCGGGTCGGCCGCACGGATGTGCGTGGGCTGCGTCATGTAGCGGCGGGCCATCGCAATGACCGGGCCGGGCATGGTGGCCGAGAATAGCAGGGTCTGGCGGACCGCGGGTGTGCCGGCGATCAGCGTTTCGACGTCGGGCAGGAAGCCGAGGTCCAGCATCTCGTCGGCCTCATCCAGGACCACGATCCGGACGTTCTTCAGGCTCAGGTGCCGCTGCTTGTAGAGGTCGATCAGGCGGCCCGGGGTGCCGACCACGAGCTCGACGCCCTTCTGCAGGGCCTCGATCTGCGGCTCGTAGGCGCGGCCGCCGTAGATGGTGGCGATGCGTGCATTGCGCTTGCGGGACGCGGTCTGGAGATCGTTGGCCACCTGCACCGCGAGCTCACGGGTGGGTACGATGACCAGCGCCTGCGGGGCGCCCGGGACGGGAAGCTTGTCGAAGCCGGGGTCGTCCTGGCCCACAACGCGCTGCAGGGCCGGGATGCCGAAGCCAAGCGTCTTGCCCGTACCGGTCTTGGCCTGCCCGATGATGTCATGGCCGCCGAGGGCGACCGGGAGGGTCATGGCCTGGATGGGGAAGGGGTGGGTGATGCCGGCGTCGGCCAGCGATTCCACGATGTCGGCACGGACGTTGAAGTCGGCGAAGGACTTTTCTTCGATCTCGTGGGGAGTTTCGTCCGAGGTGATGGTCTCCTCGGGCTCGATCGATTCATTGCCGTCGCTCAGGACTTCATGGGTGTGCAATTCACTCACAGGGGAGTTTCCTTATTCATTTGGGCTGCGCTGCATGCTCAACGGTTGCGGCGGGGCCGTTCCGGAGCACGGACGGGCGCAAGCAGGTCCAGTGGAAGCCGATCGCGGGCTATCTGAATACTGGCACTGGTGACCAGCGGGCAAATCTCAAGATCGCGTAGGTGCGGGCTTGTTGAGTCAAAAAGGAAATGAATCAACGACCGGGCATCCATTACTACGGGTCAAGTGTAACGGTTTCTCCGGCTTGCCCGCTGAAGACGCCGCCTCAGCCGATCAGTTCGAGGGAAATCTGCCGGGTGTTGATGTCGGCGGCCAGCAGTCGCACGCGCACCTTGGTGCCGGCCTCCATCTCGCCCTCGCAGCGGGCGGTAACCGCCGGTTCGGCGATCTGCACGATGCCGGAGGGGCGGCCGTTGCCGTTCCCGTTGCCGTTTCCGCCGTTCGCCTTGCTTCCGTTTGGTTTGGAGCCGTTTGGTTTGGAGCCGGAAATGACGACGGCGTCGAACTCCTCGCCCACATGGCTTACCAGCAGCGCCGCCTCCACAGTGTCCAGGGCCAGCCGCTCGAGCCTGCCGGCCAGCTGATCGGATGCGGCCATGATCGCCGGCAGGGCGGGCAGTGCCTCGCGGGCCCAGGCGGGAATCCCGTTGCCGCTGCTCAGGGCCTCACAGATGACCAGGACGAAGCGGTCGATGAGGCGCCGGAGCGGTGCAGTCGCGTGGGCATAGGGGGCGCCGATCGCGGACTGCTGCACATCCTCGGGGACATCGCCGTCGAAGGGAGTGTAGCCGGCGCCGCGGAACAGCATGCCCGCCGAATGCAGGATGGCAAGCTGCTTGGGGTCCGAGGCGTCCAGGGTGCGCAGGTACTCGCCGTAGCTGATGCCGCCGTCGCCGTTGTTCCAGGGCTTGCCGAGGGCCGCCGTCTGGCGCTTGAAATGCAGGAGGGAGCGTTCGTCCGGCGACGGCATGGTACGCAGGATGCCCACCTTGCCGTCCAGCATCATTTCCGCGGCCGCCATGCCGGTCATCAGCGAGATCTGGGCGTTCCAGTCCTCCACCGGCAGCGACGGCGCCGCCACGATCCGGTAGCCGCCCAGCGGCAGGGGCGCGATTTCCTGCTCCGGCATGTTCAGGCTGGCACCGCCGCGCCGGCGTTCCAGTTCCACGCGCTTCAGTCCCACCTCCTTGAGTAATTGCAGGACGGGTGCGGCCGTTCCGGCGTCGATCTCCGCCTGGACGTCGCGGTAGTTGAGCTTCGCGCGGCTGCGGACGCTGGCCCGCCGGACCGACGCCGACTGGACTTCCGCGGCGGCATCCAGGGCGAACTCCCAGACGAAGGCGCCGCAGCGCTGCCCGGCGAGCAGGCTGCCGGCCTGCTCGCTGATGACTTCCGGGTGCAGGGGAATGCGGCCGTCCGGGGCGTAGAAGGTTTGGCCGCGCCGCCGCGTCTCCTCGTCCAATGCGCCGCCGGGGGCGACGAAGGACGGCACGTCGGTGATGGCGTAGAAGACTTTGTAACCGTCGCCGGCGCGTTCGATGTGCAGCGCCTGGTCCAGGTCCGTTGAACTGGCGGGATCGATGGTCACGAAGGGAAGGTGGTCGAGGTCAAGTGCCGGCAGCGCGTGCGACGCCACGGCGTTCCGGGCTTCCGCAAGTGCATCGAGGGGATAGGCCTCCGGCAGCTCTAGTTCCGTCCGCAGGGCAGCCAGTGCCGCCGCCAGCTGGTTCGATGTATCGCTGACATTCGGGGCTATCCGATGATGTGGCACAAAAGTCAGCGTAATCGATCCGGTTTGGGCTGAAAACGAAAGCCAGCTGCCGGCCGCCCCGGGACGCATGTTGCGCTTCGCGTCAATGGGGAGCACTGGTGGTTTCCTCCTGATGCGTGTGCGCCTAATGTTGCCCGTGGGGGATATGAGCAGCGCCCCCGCCACATCGCATTCATTCTTCGAGGGGGATCTTTCAATGAGTTACGAGAATCCGGCGGGCCAGGCTTACAGCGGCCAGGCTTCGCCGTATGCACAGCCGCGGACGTTTGCCCCGCGCGCACAGGTCGGCTTCGTCGAGGCCATCAAGCAGTACTACCGGCGCTACGCCGAATTCACCGGCCGCTCCAACCGCAGCGAATACTGGTGGGTCGCCCTTTACCAGGCGATCGTCAGCTTTGTGCTGTGGATTCCCTATTCCATCGCGCTGGGCGGCTACACGGCGTCCGTTGCCTCTGCCAGCACGCTGGCCGAGCAACAGCTTGCGAGCCAGAGCTTCCCCGCCGCCGCCCTGATCTTTGGCGCGCTCGGTGGCATCTGGGCCCTTGCCCACCTGGTGCCGAACCTCGCCGTGACCGTGCGGCGACTGCACGATACCGGGCGCAGCGGCTGGTTCATCCTGCTGGGCCTGATCCCGTTCGCCGGCGGCATCATCCTGCTGGTCCTGACGGTCATCGAGTCCAAGCCCGAAGGCGCACGCTACGGCGCCTGAGCGCCTCTGCTGAAACAACGACGGCGGCCGTCGCCTTGGTGCCCCAAGCACCCGGGCGGCGGCCGCCGTCGCCTGCTAACCGTTTGTGACCGGCTCCGGGACGACGTTACGGGAGGGCCGCCAGCAGAGCCTGCGCCGCCGCCGTCGGGTCGCTGGCTTCGGTGATGGCCCGCACCACCACGATGCGGCTGGCGCCGGCCTGCACCACCTGCTCCACGTTGCCGTGGTCGATGCCGCCGATCGCGAACCACGGCAGGTTTACCCCGCCCACGCGTTCCTCGTCCGCGGCCCGCACGGCGCTTGCGGCGTACTTCACCAGATCCAGTCCGACGGCGTCCCGGCCCGGCTTGGTGGGCGTCGCCCAGACCGGGCCGACGCAGAAGTAGTCCAGTCCGCTGCGGCCCGGGGACGCCGCGATTGCGGCATCGACCTGCTCGGGCGTGTGGGTCGAAAGGCCGATCACGGTTGGGTCATGCAGCAGTTTCCGGGCCGAACGCAGCGGCAGGTCCTTCTGGCCGATGTGAAAGACCGGTGCACCCGAAAGGGAGGCGATGTCGGCCCTGTCGTTGACCGCCCAGAGGCGGCCGTGGCGATGGGCCACGGCGTGCAGCACCTCCAGCAGTTCCAGTTCCTCGGCCGCTTCGATCGTCTTGTCGCGGAGCTGGATGATGTCCACACCGCCCTCGAACGCGGCGTCGACAAATTGCTCGAAGTCGCCTTGCTGCTTCCGGGCGTCAGTGCACAGGTAGAGACGGGCAGTGGTGTGCAGAACGTGCTGGGTCATGGAAACCAGAGTAGTTCCCCTAAACTGGGCTGGTACTGCGGGAGCCGCGACTGGTCGTAATAAGACCGTCCGGCTGAGAGGGCTTCAGCGCCGACCGCTTGACCTGATCCGGTTAATGCCGGCGTAGGGAAGGACCCCATGGACCCACTTCAACCGGAACTCCCGAATCCGTGCATCACCGCGGATGTCGCGGTGATCGGCGCCGGCGTCATAGGCCTCGGCATCGCCCAGGAGGCCCGCCGCTCGGGCCGCTCCGTCGTCGTGATCGACCCCGCGCCCGCCAGCGGCGCCACCTTCGCCGCGGCCGGGATGCTGGCCCCCGTGAGCGAACTGCATTACCAGGAGGAAGACCTCCTCGAACTCATGCTGGCCTCCTCGGAGCTATGGCCCGCCTTCGTCGAAGGAATCCGGCCCGGGGCGCAGGGCACCGGATACCGCACGACGCCGACCCTCGCCGTGGGCGCCGACGCCGCCGACCGCCGCGCCTTTGCCGACCTCCGGGACCTGCAGTTGGGCCTCGGCCTGCAGATCAGGGCGTTGCCGCTGCGCGAGGCCCGGGACCGCGAACCCCTGCTCAGCCCGCAGATCTCCTGCGCTTTCGAAATTCCCGGGGACCATCAGGTCGACCCGCGGCGGCTTGCCGCAGCCATCCTCGAAAGCCTTGGCGCGCACACGCCGGGGGACCCCAGCTGGGTGGACGGCGCAGGGTTCAATGGCCTGAGCGAGGGTTTCCGGCTCAGCATGCCGGCCGCCGGGCTCCTGTGGGAGGACAGCGGGGTGGCCGGAGTGCAGCTGGCGGACGGCACCCGGATCCGGGCCACCGAAACCGTCATTGCGAACGGCCTGGATGCCGCCGGACTGAGCGGCCTGCCTGACGGCCTCGCCCTGCCCCTGCGGCCGGTGTACGGCGACATCCTGCGCCTTCGCGTGCCCGCGCACCTGCGGCCCCTGCTGACAGCCACAGTCCGCGGCCTGGTCCGCGGCGTGCCCGTATACATCGTCCCGCGGGAGGACGGGACCGTGGTGATCGGGGCGAGCCAACGCGAAGACGGGCCGAGCTCCGCCAGCGCCGTCTCGGCCGGCGGCGTGTACCAGCTGCTCCGGGACGCCCAGGTGCTGCTGCCCGCCGTCGCCGAACTGGAACTGCTCGAATGCACCGCCCGGGCCCGCCCCGGTACCCCCGACAACGCACCCCTGCTGGGCCGCGTCGGCACCGGACGTGCTGCAACGGATCACGACGGCGGGCAGCTGCCCGGGCTGATCGTCGCTACCGGCTTCTTCCGGCACGGCGTCCTGCTCACCCCCGCTGCCGCGAAGATCTGCGTGGGCCTCATGGACCACCGCCACGACGAACGCTGGACCAGGTTCCGGCCCGACCGCTTCACCCACACCCACCCCACCCCGGCACCAGCCACCATCAAGGACCACGCATGAACATCAAACTCAACGGGGACCACCGTTCCATCGGCGACGGCGCCTCGGTCACCACCCTCGTCACCGAACTCACCGGGCGCGCCTTGGACCCCAGCGGCCAGGCGACGGACGGACGCAAGATCGGCGTCGCCGTCGCCCGCAACTCCGCGGTGGTGCCGCGCAGCCAGTGGGCTGCCACGGCGCTCGCAGAGGGCGACGAACTGGAAATCGTCACCGCGGTACAGGGAGGCTGAACCATGACCACCACAAGCATCCGGACACACAACGATCCCCTGGTGATCGACGGCGTCGAATTCGGCTCCCGGCTCATCATGGGCACCGGCGGGGCACCGAGCCTGGATGGCCTGGGCGCCGCCCTGATCGCCTCCGGCACCGAACTGACCACCGTGGCCATGCGGCGGTACTCGCCCGCGGAAACGGGGTCCCTGTTCCAGCTGCTCCTGGACAACGGCATCCGCGTGCTGCCGAACACGGCCGGCTGTTTCACTGCCAAGGACGCCGTGTTGACTGCCGAACTGGCCCGCGAAGCCCTCGAAACGGACTGGGTGAAGCTGGAAGTGATCGCCGACGAACACACCCTGCTGCCGGACGCCGTCGAACTGGTCGACGCCACCGAGCAACTGGTCGACCGCGGTTTCAAGGTCTTCGCCTACACGAACGATGATCCCGTGCTGGCCCTGCGCCTGGAGAACCTCGGAGCCACCGCCGTGATGCCCCTCGGTTCGCCGATCGGCACCGGCCTGGGCATCCTGAACCCGCACAACATCGAACTCATCGTCTCCCGCGCCTCCGTTCCGGTGGTGCTCGACGCCGGCATCGGAACGGCCTCCGACGCCGCCCTGGCCATGGAACTCGGCTGCGACGCCGTGCTCCTGGCCACCGCCGTCACCCGGGCCCAGAACCCGGTGCAGATGGGGGAGGCCTTCAAACACGCGGTGGTGGCCGGTAGGCTGGCGAAACAGGCCGGCCGGATCCCGCGCCGCGAACACGCACTGGCTTCCTCGGCGATGGAAGGCCGCGCCGAATTCCTCTGACGGGTTCTGCAAGGAGTGCCATGAGCGAAGCGAAAGACGTCCTGGACCAGGCAGGGATCGACGAGGCCCTGGCCGGGCTGCCGGACTGGAAGTACCGTTCCGGCGGGCTCGTCACTGTGTACAAATTGCCCACGTCCGCGGCGGCGCTGGAGCTGATTGCCGCCGTCGGACGGATTGCTGAGGAGCTGAACCACCACCCGGACCTGGACTGGCGCTACAACCGGGTGTTCCTGCTCTTCACCTCGCACGACGCCGGCACGGCCGTCACCGCACGCGACGTCACCGCGGCACGGCGGTGCAGCGACGCGGCCGCGGCCGCGGGAGCCACGGCCCAGCCGGACCGCTTCCCGCCCGCCGGCTGAGCTTTAACGCTCTGTGGCCACCAACCGTCCGGTTGGTGGCCACAGTTATGCCAAGGTGCCTAAAGACGCAGCGCCGCGGTCAGTTTCGTTGTATCCCGTGCAGTGCGGATCCGGCCCAGATATACGACGACGGCGATGGCGGCCGCCGTGCCCAGCACCATGGGCAGAACCCACGGGATCCAGGTCAGCCCCGGCTGGTAGCCGAACCCGAGCAGGATGAAGACGATCCAGCTCAGCATGCCGACCGCCAGCGCCACGCCGGCCGGGAGGGTGATGCCGTACTTGCTGTGGCGCCTGTCGTTCGCCCACACGATGAAGCCCGCGGCAACGGTGACCAAGGCGACGATGACAAGAGAAAGCATGGATACTCCCGGCTGGCTGGTTCGCTGAAAGGTCTAGAGGGCGCCGAAGCCCACGCGGCGCACTTCCTCGGCGCCGATCTCCACATAGCCCAGGACGCTGCCCGGGACGATGACCTGGCGGCCCTTTTCGTCGCTCAGGCGCAGGTCGGTGCCCTTGGAGATGGCCTCGCCGACGATCTTCGCAACGGACTCGGCATCGAGCGCAGATTCCAGCACGATCTCACGGCCAACGTTCTGAATGCCGATCTTTACTTCCACAGCAAGGCCTCCCAGCCGGTAAAAGGGGTTACTAGTACTTCATTCTTAGCTTAGGACTCTTTGGGGAAGCGACTGATTCCGCGCCAAGCTAAACGGTAGATCAGCTCGCTGGCCACATCGAGGTCCAGCCCGCCGTCGGTCTCCAGCCAGTACCGGGCGCTGACCTGGGCCATTCCGGCCAGGCCGCGGCCCAGCAGCTGGGCTTCCATCGGCGGCAGCTTGGTGTCCTCGGCGATGACTTTCGCGACGGCGTCGGCAAAGGTGCGGTTGAACGTCTCCAGCCGGGAACTCACATCCGGATCGTTGATCAGGTCTGATTCGAACACCAGCCGGTGGGCCTGGTCGTCGGCAGCGATGAACTGGTAGTAGGCGCGCATCACCGCCTGCACACGCTGCTTGTTGTCCGTGGTGGAATTCAGGGCGCCGAGCATGAGTTCCGTAAGCGTGGCCAGATGGCTGTCCAGCAGGGCCATGTAGAGCTCGCGCTTGGACGGGAAATGCTGGTAGAGGACCGGTTTGCTGACCCGGGCGGTCTCGGCGATCTCGTCCATGGCCGCGCCATGGAAACCGTTGGCCACGAACACCTCGAGGGCGGCATTAAGCAGCTGCGCGCGGCGTTCATCCCGCGGAAGCCTGGCCGAGCGCGCGGCCCCGCCCCGCTCCTGCTTTGCCGGTACCGCCTGCTGTGTGCGTGCGCTTTCAGCCACTTGTCTGCCGCCTTTCCTTTGCAGTTATGACCACTTTACGCGGCGGTAATATGACCTGTCGGCAGCGGCAGGCATAGATTGAAGTATGGCCAATGCAATTGCTGCCCCCACCGCGCCCGCCCCGCTGCCTCCCCTGGTGGAAGCCGCCGCGGAATTGAGCACCGACGAGGTTGAGCGCTACTCGCGCCATCTCATTATTCCGGAGATCGGATCGGTGGGTCAGCGCCGCCTCAAGAACGCAAAAGTGCTGGTGATCGGCGCGGGCGGCCTCGGCTCGCCGGCCCTGCTCTACCTCGCAGCGGCCGGTGTGGGCACCATCGGCATCATCGACGACGACGACGTGGACCTGAGCAACCTGCAGCGCCAGATCATCCACGGGGTGTCCGACGTCGGCCGCCCCAAGATCGAGTCCGCCCGGGACGCCATCCTGGAACTGAACCCGCTGGTCACTGTCCAGCTCCACAAGGAACGCCTGGACTCCTCCAACGCCTTGGACCTCTTCGCCGGATACGACCTCATCCTGGACGGCGCGGACAACTTTGCTACCCGCTACCTCGTCAACGACGCCGCCGAGATCCTCGGCAAACCCTATGTGTGGGGCTCGATCTTCCGTTTCGACGGCCAAGTCAGCGTGTTCTGGGCCAAGCACGGCCCCAGCTACCGTGACCTGTACCCCGAGGCTCCTCCGGCCGGTTCCGTGCCGTCCTGCGGCGAGGGAGGCGTCTTCGGGATGCTGTGCGCCGCCGTCGGCTCCCTGATGGTGACCGAGGCAATCAAGCTGATTACCGGCGTCGGGCGTTCCCTGCTGGGCCGCGTGGCACTCTTTGACGCCCTGGGAGGCAGCTGGCGCGAGATCAAGGTGGCAAAGGACCCCGAAGCGGAGCCGGTCACCGCACTCACCGACTACGAAGCTTTCTGCGGCATCACGCCCGCGGCGGACGCCGGCAGCGTGCCCACCGTGAGCGCCTCCGAACTGGCAGGCATGCTCGAAGCCCGGGAAGCGGGGGAGCGGGACTTCGAGCTGGTGGATGTCCGGGAAACCGGTGAGCATGACATCGTGAATATCGACGGCTCCGTGCTGATCCCGCAGGGCCGGATCCTGGCCGGCGAGGCCTGGGCGGAACTGCCGCAGGACAGGGACATTGTGTTCCACTGCAAGAGCGGGGCCCGCTCCGCTTCGGTGATGGCGGCGGCCCGCAAGGCAGGCTACACGCGGATCAGGCACCTCGACGGCGGCATCCTGGCCTGGGTGCGGGAGGTGGAACCGCACAAGGCGGTGTACTGAGGCGGCGCCGTCCTGGGCTCCGGCTAGCGTTTCGGGAGCCGGGCGGTGACGATGCGGTTCCGTCCCAGCCGTTTGGCCTCGTACAGGGCGCCGTCCGCGGCGCCGATTGTCTCGGCAAGGTCACCGGCCGTGGTGGTCGCAATGCCGTAACTCACGGTGGGGAAAGACACCCCTTCGGGAGGTTCGGCCGCCGCCAGGTTGCGGTTGATGGCCTCGGCGATGACCCGGGCGCTCTCGTGGCCGGCACCCGGGAGCAGCACGACGAACTCCTCCCCGCCGTACCTGCCGGCGAGGTCCGTGTGCCGGATGGCGGCCCGGCACGCGGCGGCGAAGGCCCGGATGGCGGTGTCGCCCACGGCGTGGCCGTGGGCGTCGTTGATGGCCTTGAAGTTGTCCAGGTCGGCGAGGATCACGGTCGAGACGGAGCCGGCGTTGTGCAGCCGACGGACTTCCTGTGCTGCCTGTTCCATGAAGGTGGTGTGGTTGAGCAGCCCGGTCAGTCCGTCACGGCTGGCCCGTTCGTTGAGCCTGGCGATGAGCTGTTCGTTGCTCAGCGCCGTCATGCTGAACGACACGGTCACCAGCATCACGATGGTGAGCATGCTCGTGAACGCCGAGCTGAAGTATGTGGTGAATACGGGACCCTCCGGCCCCTCGATCGTATAGACGCATGCCCGCAACAGGTAGTACCCGGCCAGGATTCCCGCGGCCAGGGCCAGTTCCCGGTGGGCCTGGTAGTCGGTGGTCCTCAGCAGCGCCAGTTCCCTGGTGGCGAGGGCCATGCCGGCAGTCATCATGAGCAGGTAGACGAAACCTCCGGCCCAGGCATCGGAGCCGGGGTTCTCGATCGCGGCCGAGACGGCCGTGAAAGCCGGCCCGGACAGGAGCAGCCACCGGGGCGTTGGACGCAGCCGCAGGGACCGGGAACCGGCCCAGACGCTGAACGCCCCGGCCACCAGCAGGGCGTTCCCTGCCGGGTTCGCCCAGACCTGCTGGGGGGTTCCCGTCATCAGGTACATGATGTTCCCGGCCATCAACAGGCCCAGGGCAAGGCACCACCAGCCGCTGTAGGGCGAACGGGTGCGGCGGAACGAACTGAAGAACAGGATGCTCAACGTCAGCGCGACGATTCCCAGCGTGAGCTTCAGGCTTGAAACATCCAGCACCATTGACGACCCTCCCAGAATCCGTCAGTGCAGCACCCCCGGGATCGCGGCGCTTCAATCCAAAGGTATGCCCTCAGGCGCTTTCCGCGTGGGGAAGCGGGACGCTCCTGCCTTCCGCTGAGTCGTGGTCCACCGGGCATCCGGACTGCCGGGCCGGCGCGGCGGGCTGCTCCACCTGGATTCCGTACAGGGCTTCGAGGGCGGACACGTAGTCGTCCTGCTGGCCGTTGGCCGCGAGTTCGCGGGCGCGGACGGTGGGGATGTGGAGCAGTTGCTTGACCATCCGGCGCAGTGCAAACTCCACTTCTTCGGCGGCGGCCGTGCAGCCGTGGCGGGCCCGGACCTTCTCCATTTCGGAGTCCAGCACGCTCATGGTGTGCCGGCGCAGCGCCACGATCGCGGCGTCGACAGAGCGGGCTTCGCGCTCCTGCTCGAAGGCTGCCGCGGCGCCGGACACGATCGTGCTGGCCTGCGCCAGGGACTCCGCCTGTTCCTGCGGGGCAGCGAGCCGGACCGATTCGAGCGTCAGCAGCTCCACGCCGTCGAGCTCGCCGACGGCGGGGTCGAAGTCATGCGTCAACGCGAGGTCGATCGCGATCAGCGGACCGGCGGACGACTCGCGGATGCGCGCCAGCTCGGCGGCCTCGACACGGTTGTCCGAACCGCTGCAGCCGATCATCACATCGGCCGCGGCGACGGCGGCGGGCAGCTTGTTGGCGTCGAGCGCCGTGCCGCCGCGGGTGGCCACGAAGGTTTCCGCGCGGCCGGAGGAGGAGTACACGGAGATGTCGGTGCAGCCGCGTTCGCGCAGCAGGGACATGGTGGCCCCGGCGTAGGCGCCCGTGCCGAAGACGACCACCTTCTTGCCGCTCCAGTCGGCGTCGTCCGAGAGGTCGGTGGCGAGGTCAAGGGCGACCGACACGATCGAGAGGCCCCGCGAGCCGAGGGCGGTCTGCGCGCCGACGTCCTTCGCGGTCTTCGACGCCGCCTGGAACAGGCGGACAAGGCCCGGGCTGGCGGTGCCTTCGTGCTGGGCGGTGATGAGGGCGCGGCGGACCTGCCCGGCGATTTCGCGTTCGCCCACAACCGCGGAGTCCAGGCCGGCGCTGACGGCGAAGAGGTGCCGGCTGACGTCGGGGCCGCTGTTGGTGCTGAAGGCCTTGGAGACGAGCTGTTCGTTGAGGCCGCTCAGTCCGCTGATCTTGCCGACCAGGGCGGAACGCGCCGCTTCCAGGTCCTCGGCGTGCGCGGTTTCACCGTAGATTTCGTAGCGGTTGCAGGTGGCGAGGACAACGGCGCCGGAGACGAGGCCGGTCTCTGCCAGGGCCGCGGAGGCAAGCGCAGAAGAACCGTTGCTCAGCTGAGCAACGGTCTCGAGGTCGATGTCGGCATGGGTAGCCACCAGAGAAAAAAGAACCACAGCAGACCCATCATAGCTTTTTCGGTGCCCCGTAGAACAACGGGCACGCAATGGTTCCGTTCATAGTCAGCGGTGATGTGCGCCACGCGGGCGGGCGGCGACACTCTGTCGTTATCTTTTGCCCCCGATTTTCGGCACAATCGAAGGCATGACTTCCAGCTCTGCCCTGCCGGGTTCCGCCCAACCTGCCCCCACCACTGCCGGTTCTGCCGCCGGGGACGCCGTGGCCCCCGGACTCGACGCCGGCCACCCCCTGATGGACGGCCGCACCGCGGATTCACCCCTGATCCAGGCGTACCGCGGCGGCAAGCCCAGCCGGCGTCCGGTGTGGTTCATGCGCCAGGCTGGCCGTTCGCTGCCGGAGTACCTCAAGGTGCGCGAGGGCGTGGCCATGCTGGACTCCTGCCTGCGCCCGGAGCTGGCCTCCGAAATTACCCTGCAGCCGGTCCGCCGGCACGACGTCGACGCCGGGATCTTCTTCTCCGACATCGTCATCCCGCTCAAGCTCGCCGGTGTGGGCGTGGACATCGTCCCCGGCGTCGGTCCCGTGCTGGACAAGCCCGTCCGCACCGCCGCCGACGTTGCCGCCCTGCCGCAGCTGACCTGGGAATCCCTGGAACCCATCCGCGAAGCCGTGCGCCTGACCGTGGCCGAGCTCGGGAGCACTCCGTTGATCGGCTTCGCCGGAGCCCCGTTCACCCTGGCCGCCTACATGGTGGAAGGCAAGCCGTCCCGCGACCACCTCGGCCCGCGCACCATGATGCATGCCGACCCGGAGACCTGGGCCGCCCTGGCCAACTGGGCCGCCGACGCTTCCGGCATGTTCCTGCGCGCCCAGCTCGAAGCCGGTGCCTCCGCCGGCCAGCTCTTCGACTCCTGGGCCGGCTCGCTGGGCCTGGCCGACTACAGCACCTACGTCGCTCCGGCCTCGGCCCGCGCCCTGGACCACGTCCGGCACCTCGGCGCCCCCTTGGTGCATTTCGGCACCGGAACTTCCGAGCTCCTCGTGGCCATGCGCGACGTCGGCGTCGATGTGGTGGGCGTGGACTACCGCCTGCCCCTGGACGAAGCCAACCGGCGCCTCGGCGGCACCGTCCCGCTGCAGGGCAACATCGACCCCGCGCTGCTCTCGGCGCCCTGGGAGATCCTCGAAGCCCACGTGCGCTCGGTCATCGCTGCCGGTGCGGGAGCTCCGGGCCACGTGCTCAACCTCGGCCACGGCGTGCCGCCCGAAACCGACCCCACCGTGCTGACCCGCGTGGTGGAACTCATCCACTCGATTCCGGCGGAGTAACCCGTGCGCAGCCGGCCGGCAGCGCCGGCGACCCCTGACCCCAAGGCGACGGCCGTCGTCGTCGGCGGCGGCATTTCCGGGCTGCTCGCGGCCCGCGGGCTCGCCGCGGCCGGCCTGGCCGTTACCGTCCTGGAAGCCCGGGAGGAATGGGGCGGCTGCGTCGGCAGGCACGTACTCGGCGGCCTTGCGCTGGACAGCGGCGCGGAATCCTTCGCCACCCGCTCCACCGCGGTGGCCGACCTCGCCCGCGATCTCGGGCTGGGGGAGAACATTGTGGCTCCGCATCCGGGCGGCGCCTGGGTGCAGCTTCCGGACGGGCCGCAGGAACTTCCCAAGACCGGGGTCCTTGGCATCCCGGCGAACCCCTGGGACCCGGAGGTGCGGCGTTCGCTGGGCCTGGCGGGCGCCCTCCGCGCTTCCCTCGACCGCTGGCTGCCCGCCGCGGTGGGCGCCGGCGGCGATGTGACCAGCGTGGCCTCCCTTGTCCGTGCCCGGATGGGCCGCCGCGTCCTGGACCGTCTGGTGTCGCCGGTGGTCGGCGGCGTGCATTCTGCCGACCCAGGACTCCTCGACGTCGACATGGTGGCCCCCGGCCTCCGCGCGGCGATGCGGTCCACGGGTTCCCTGGCCGCCGCCGTCGCGCAGCAGCGCAGGGTGGTCGGTGCTCCCGACCCCGCCGGGACCAAGAAGGCGGGCTCCGCCGTCGCCGGGCTCGCCGGGGGCATGAACACGCTGGTCTCTGCACTCGTGGCCGATCTGCGCTCCCGCGGCGTCACCCTGCTGCCAGGAACCCGGGTGGAGGCCGTTGTGCGCACCGAAGGCGGCTGGCACGTCAGCGCCGTCGCCGGCGGCGAACAACGGGAGTACGACGCCGGGCGGCTCGTCGTCGCGCTGGACGGCCCGGCCGCCGTCGGGCTGCTGGAGCCAGCGCTGCCGGAACTGGCCGCACTGCGCCCGGCCTCCGGGCCGCTGGTCAGCCTGGTGAGCCTGGTGGTGGACAAGCCCGAACTCGATTCCCGCCCGCGCGGCACCGGAATCCTCGTCGCCCCGCAGGCCCCGGGCTTCCAGGCCAAGGCCCTGACCCATGCCACCGCGAAATGGGACTGGCTCGCCGGGGAGGCCGGCCCGGGAACGCACGTGCTCAGGCTGTCCTACGGCCGCGCGCACGGCGGGACCGCTGCAGAGAACGCGGATGATCCCGCGGCCCTGAACGATGCGGACCTCTTCGACGCAGCCCTCCGCGATGCTTCCGCCCTCCTGGGCGTGCCCCTCGGCAAGGATGACGTCCTGGACTGGGATGTGGTCCGCTGGGCCGGAGCCCTGCCGTTTGCCGCGGTGGGCCACAGGCAGCGCGTCGCCGAGGTCCGGAAAATCAGCGGCCGCGCCGGAGGCCTGCTCCTAGTGGGCGGCTGGCTCGCCGGCAATGGCCTCGCGGCGGTCGTTGCTGACACCGCGCGCCAGCTCGAGGCGGAGCTCCGCGCCGGTGTGCCGGCGCCCAAATCGCGCTGAAAACGTGAGATGACGCACTTCTACGCGTTGTAGAAGTGCTCCGTTTCGACTTAGTGCCCCGCAGGGGGCAAACTTGAACCATGAGCCACACTTCTGCCGAATCTGTCACTAAAACTGCTGAGAACGAGGAACAGTTCTTTACCCTGTGGACTGTTTTCAAGCGTTCGGCAGTCCTCGAGCGCAGCGCCGATGCTGTCGCCGAGTTTGAGAAACTGACCGCCAAGCTTGCCGAGGACGGCGTTGTCCTGCGCGGCAGCTACGATGTCTCCGCGATGCGTGCGGACGCCGACGTGATGGTGTGGCTCCACGGCGCCAAGCCCGAGGCCCTGCAGTCCGCGGTCCGCGACATCCGCCGCAGCGCCCTTTTCGAAGGCACCGACATCGTCTGGTCCGCCATGGGCGTGCACCGCGAGGCGGAATTCGCCAAGAGCCACACCCCGGCCTTCTCCCGCGGCGTCGAGCCCAGCACCTGGCTCTGCGTCTACCCCTTCGTGCGCTCCTACGAGTGGTACCTGCTGCCCGCTGACGAGCGCGGCAAGATGCTCCGCGACCACGGCCTGCTGGGCCGCGATTTCCCGCAGGTCATTTCCAACACCGTGTCCTCCTTCGCCCTGGGCGACTGGGAATGGATCCTGGGCCTGGAAGCCCCGGAACTGGTTGACCTCGTGGACCTCATGCGCCACCTGCGCGCCACCGACGCCCGCAACCACGTGCGCGAAGAGATCCCGTTCTACACCGGCCGCCGCATCAGCGCCGCCGAGATCGCCGAGGTCCTCGCGTGAGCAGTCCGAACGTAGAACTTGCTGCCTCCACGGAACTGAACAACGTCACCGAGCAGGGACGCCAGGCGCCCCAGGAGTACGACGCAGTCCTGCTGGCCTCCTTCGGCGGCCCCGAGGGCCAGGATGACGTCATTCCGTTCCTGCGCAACGTGACCCGCGGCCGCGGCATCCCGGACGAGCGTCTTGAAGAGGTTTCGCACCACTACCGCGCCTTTGGCGGCATCAGCCCCATCAACCAGCAGAACCGCGAACTGAAGGCCGCGCTCGAGGCCGAGCTCGCCGCCCGCGGCATCGAACTGCCGGTGCTGTGGGGCAACCGCAACTGGGATCCGTACATCGCGCCGGTGCTGCAGGACGCGTACGACGCCGGCCACCGCCGCCTGCTGATGCTCACCACGAGCATCTACTCCTGTTACTCCAGCTGCCGCCAGTACCGCGAGGACATCGGCATCGCCCTGACCGAAACCGGGCTCGACGGCAAGCTCCAGGTCGACAAGATCCGGCAGTACTTCGACCACCCCGGCGTCGTGCAGCCGTTCCTTGAAGGAACGGCCGCAGGCCTCGAAGAGGTCCGCGGCAAGCTCTCCGCCGCGGGCGTCGAGGACCCGGACTCCAAGATCCGCGTCCTCTTCGCAACCCACTCCATCCCCACGCGGGACGCCGAGGCGGCCGGGAAGTCCGGGGACGAACCCCGCGAATTCGCCGAAGGCTCCGCCTACGCGGCACAGCACCTGGCCAACGCCACCGCCATCATGCAGGCCGTTGCCCCGGACGTCGCCTGGGACCTCGTGTACCAGTCCCGCTCCGGTGCCCCTCACATCCCGTGGCTGGAACCGGACATCAACGACCACCTCGAAGCGATTGCCCCCGAAGGCGTGCGCGGCGTGGTGATCGTTCCACTCGGCTTCGTGAGCGACCACATGGAAGTCGCCTGGGACCTGGACACCGAGGCCCTCGAAACCTGCGCCAACCTGGGGATCGAAGCCACCCGCGTTCCGACGCCCGGCACCCACGCGGCCTTCGTCTCCGGCCTGGTGGACCTCATCTGCGAACGCACGGTGAACAACAACATCCCCGACCGCCCGCACGTGACGGACCTCGGCCCGTGGTACGACGTCTGCCGCCCCGGCTGCTGCGAGAACTTCCGCGGGGCCAAGCCCGTGATCGCCGAAGCGGGCGTCGGCACCGGCACCTCGCACGATCCGTACCCCGCGGAGCCCGGCAAGTGACCGTCCGGATCGGCACGCGCGCCAGCAAGCTTGCGCTGACCCAGACCCAGCAGACGGCGGACCGCCTGGCCGCCGTGGGAGGCTTCGACGTCGAACTGGTGCACATCACCACCGAAGGCGACGTCAAGACCGGTTCGCTGTCCCAGATGGGCGGCACCGGGGTGTTCGTGGCGGCCCTGCGCGAGGCCCTGCTGGACCAGCGCTGCGACGTCGCCGTGCACTCGCTCAAGGACCTGCCTACGGGTGCCGAGGCCGGCCTCACTATCGCCGCCACCCCCACGCGGGTGGATGTGCGCGATGTGCTGTGCGCCCGCGACGGTCTCACCCTGGCCCAGCTGCCGGCCGGGGCCAAGGTCGGTACCGGGTCACCGCGCCGCGCCGCCCAGCTCCGGGCGCTGCGCCAGGACATCGAGGTCATCGATATTCGCGGCAACGTGGACACCCGCCTGGGCCGCGTCCCCGGCTTGCCCGGCAATTCCACCGACGCCGTGGTTCCCGGCAAGAGCAACGACCTCGACGCCGTCGTGCTCGCCGCCGCCGGCCTGGAGCGCATGGGCCGCCTGGACACGGCCAGTGAGTTCTTCGAGAGCGACGCCATGCTTCCGGCCCCGGGGCAGGGGTCCCTGGCGATCGAATGCCGCACGGCCGACGCCGCGGCCGGCGGCTCGCAGGAAGCGCTCGCCCAGGCGCTGTCCGCGTTGAATGACGAGGACACCCGCCTGGCTGTGACCGCCGAGCGCGCTGTCCTGGCCCGACTTGAAGCCGGCTGTGCCGCCCCGGTGGGCGCCTTCGCCCACCGCAAGGGCAGCATGCTGTACCTCGAGGCTGTGGTCTGCTCTGTCGACGGACTCAAGACCCTGCGCGAGAAGAAGGCCACCGACGGACTGAACGAGGTGGGCGCCACCCTGCTGGGCATCGAGGTGGCGGAACTGCTGCTGGCGGCGGGCGCTGCGGAGATCACCGACCTTGCCGCTTCCTGAGTCCGTGGACGGGCCCGTGTCCGGTGCTGCCGGAGACCGTGCGTTGCTTGGCCGGAAAATCCTTATTACGAGGAGTCCCGACCGCGCCGGTTCCCTGGCGCGGTCCCTGTCCGCGGCCGGCGCCGAACCGCTGCTGCTGCCGCTGATCGACTTCGAACGCGCGGCCGACCAGGACGCCCTGGCGGAGGCCCTGTCCGGACTTTCCGGCGGACACTTCGACTGGCTGGTGGTTAGCAGCATCACCACGGTCCGTGCCCTGAAGGCCAAGGCCGCGGAGCAGGGCCTGGAACTGTCATCGCTCCTGCCGTCCGGTGTCCGGGTGGCGACCATCGGTCCGTCCTCGCGCCGGATCCTGGAGGCCGAGGGCATCCGGGTGGACCTGGCACCGGAAGGCAGCCAGTCCGCCGCGGGGCTGCTCGAGGTGTGGCCCGCCGGTCCCGGCCGGGTCCTGCTGCCGCAGGCGGACATCGCCGATTCCCTGCTTTCGGACGGACTGGCCGGCAAGGGCGCGGAGGTCGCCGCCGTCACTGCCTACCGCACGGTCGATTTCCCGGCCCGGCCGGAGGAACGCCTGGACACGGAACTGGCCAAGGCTGCCGCCTGGTCCGCCGCGGGCGCCGAGGTGACGGGGGAGCAGGAGCTGCCACTGCTTGAGCCCGCACGTGCCCGGGCAATGATCGACGACGGCGCCCTGGCCGCCGTCGTCGCCGCCTCGCCCAGCGCCGCGCGGCGCATTGCCGCAACCCTGCTGCCGCTGCGGGACTGCCGCTTCATCGCGATCGGACGCTCGACGGCGGCGGAGGCGGGGGAGCTCGGCATCCCCGTCGCGGCGACCGCCAAGGAACCCACCCCGGGCGGCATCGTCGCCGCCCTCACCGAACTGTTCTCCACCGTTCAGCCGTAAGCCCCGGAAAGGACGTAAGACATGAGCTTCCCCAACCACCGCCCCCGGCGCCTCCGTACCACTCCGGCCATGCGCCGCCTGACGGCCGAACACCGCCTGGCCCCCGCGGAACTGATCCTGCCGGCCTTCATCCGCGAAGGCCTTAGCGAGCCCGCGCCGATCGGCTCCATGCCCGGCGTCGTGCAGCACACTACCGAGTCCCTCAAGCGGGCGGCCGCGGAGGCCGTGGAACTGGGCGTCGGCGGCATCATGCTGTTCGGTGTTCCCGAGGTGCGGGACGCCAGCGGCTCCGCCTCGCTGGATCCCGAGGGCGTGCTGAACAAGGCCATCCGCGACGTGCGTGCCGAAGTGGGCGACGAACTCGTGGTCATGAGCGACGTGTGCCTGGACGAGTTCACCGACCACGGCCACTGCGGTGTGCTCGACGCCAGCGGCTACGTGGACAACGATGCCACCCTGGAGATCTACGGGCAGATGGCCGTGGCCCAGGCCGATGCCGGCGCGCACGTGCTGGGACCCTCCGGCATGATGGACGGCCAGATCGCCGTCATCCGCCAGGCCCTCGAGGAAGCCGGACACAAGAACACCGCCGTCCTGGCCTACGCCGCCAAGTACGCGTCGGCGTTCTACGGCCCCTTCCGCGAAGCCGTGGACTCCCAGCTCACGGGCGACCGCCGGACCTACCAAATGGATGCCGCCAACCGCCGCGAAGCCATCATCGAGGTGGAACTGGATCTCGAGGAAGGCGCGGACATGGTCATGGTCAAGCCGGCCATGAGCTACCTGGACATCCTGGCCGACGTCGCCGCCATGAGCCCCGTGCCGGTGGCCGCGTACCAGATCTCCGGCGAGTACGCGATGATCGAAGCCGCCGCGGCCAACGGCTGGATCGACCGCCGCGGCGCCATCACCGAATCCGTGCTGGGCATCAAGCGTGCCGGGGCCAACATGGTCCTGACCTACTGGGCGTCCGAGCTCGCGGGCTGGCTCCGGGAGAACTGACCCGGCCGGCCGGGAATGATTCCGGGAACTTCGCGGTTTGTATGCGTATGCATGAAAATAGCGAAGCTCCCGAAACCGGCTCCACGTCCGATCCCACCGCTTTTGATCCGACAGCACCCGTCGCGGCCGACATCATGTTGCTGGGCGTCAGCACCTTCGGCGACGTCGACCTCGACGACGCCGGCGAACCCAAGCACCACGCCCTCGTGTTGCGCCAGGTGGTGGAACAGGCCAAACTGGCCGACGCCGTCGGGCTGCATTCCTTCGGCGTGGGGGAGCACCACCGCCGGGACTTCGCCGTCAGCGCCCCCGAGGTCCTGCTGGCCGCCGTCGCCTCGGCGACGGAAAACATCCGTCTGGGCAGCGCCGTCACGGTGCTGAGCTCGGACGATCCCATCCGCGTGTTCCAGCGTTTCTCCACGCTCGACGCCGTCTCCAACGGCCGCGCCGAGGTGATCCTGGGACGGGGCTCCTTCACCGAATCCTTCCCGCTCTTCGGTTACGACCTGGCCGACTATGAGGTCCTCTTCGAGGAGAAGCTGGACCTCTACCACCGGGTCCGTTCCCAGAAACCGGTGAACTGGGACGGCCGCACCCGCGCCGGGCTGCACGGCCAGATGGTCTATCCGCACTTGGAGAACCGCCTGCTGCCCACCTGGATCGGCGTCGGCGGCACCCCGCAGTCCGTGGTCCGCACCGCCGCCTACGGCTACCCGATGGTGCTGGCGATCATCGGCGGGCAGCCCGAGCGCTTCGTGCCCTTCGCGCAGCTCTACCGGCGCAGCCTCGCCGAAGCTGGCCATGAGCCCAGGCAGCTCGCCGTGCATTCTCCCGGCTACGTCGCCGATACCGATGAACAGGCCCGCGAGGAATACTTCCCGCACTGGCTCGCCACCCGCAACCGGATCGGCGCCGAACGCGGCTGGGGTCCTGCCGGCCGGGGTGAGTTCGAGGCCCTCGTGGAGGAGGACGGCGCGCTGTTCGTGGGTGCGCCGGACACCGTGGCCGCCAAGATCGCCCGGCTCAAGGGGACCCTCGGCGCCGACCGTTTCGAACTCAAGTACAGCAACGGCACCCTGGCCCACTCGAAGATGCTGCGCTCCATCGAACTCTTCGGCTCCAAGGTGGCCCCGCGGGTCTCCGAATTGCTCGCCTAGTGACCCCTTTCATCCCGCAGGGGCGCCAATCCCTGCCCCTGCGGGATGAAAGAATAGGGGCATGACTCGTTCGGATGATCTCTTCGCCCATGCCCAGACCCTGATGCCAGGGGGCGTCAACTCGCCTGTTCGCGCCTTCGGTTCCGTGGGCGGCACCCCGCGTTTCATGGTCTCCGCGAAAGGCGCCTACCTCACGGACGCTGACGGCAAGGACTACGTGGACCTGGTGTGCTCCTGGGGCCCGGCGTTGCTTGGCCACGCCCACCCCGCCGTGCTCGACGCCGTGCACGCCGCCGTGGACCGCGGTCTCTCCTTCGGTGCCTCCACCCCGGACGAGGCCCGCCTGGCCGAACTCGTCAAGGAACGTGTGTCCGCCGTCGAGCGCCTCCGCATGGTCTCCACCGGCACCGAAGCCACCATGACCGCCGTGCGCCTGGCTCGCGGCTTTACGGGTCGCAACCTGATTGTGAAGTTCGCCGGCTGCTACCACGGCCACCTGGACGGCCTGCTGGCCGCCGCGGGTTCCGGCCTGGCCACCATGGCGCTCCCGGGCTCGGCCGGCGTCACCGAAGCCGCCGCCGCCGAAACCCTCGTGCTGCCCTACAACGACCTCGACGCCGTCGAGGCCGCCTTTTCCGCCCACGGCGAGCACATCGCCGCCGTCATCACCGAAGCCGCCCCGGCGAACATGGGCGTCGTTACCCCGGGCGAGGGCTTTAACGCCGCCCTCTCCCGGATCACCCGCGAACACGGCGCCCTGCTCATCCTGGACGAGGTCCTCACCGGCTTCCGCACCGGCTACGCCGGCTACTGGGGACTCACCGGCGCTACCGAGGGCTGGACCCCGGACCTGCTGACCTTCGGCAAAGTGATCGGCGGCGGCATGCCGACGGCGGCCCTCGGCGGGCGTGCCGACGTCATGGACTACCTCGCACCGCTCGGCCCTGTCTACCAGGCCGGCACCCTGTCCGGTAACCCGGTGGCCATGGCGGCCGGCGTGGCGACCCTGACGCACGCGACGCCGGAGGTCTACTCCTTCGTGGACGGCCGTTCGCTGGAGCTGTCCGCCGCCCTGTCCTCCGCCCTGGACGCCGCCGGCGTGGACCACTCCATCCAGCGGGCCGGAAACCTGTTCTCCGTGGCCTTCGGCACCTCCGCCAACGGCGTGCACAACTACGCCGAAGCGCAGGCCCAGGACGTGTTCCGCTACGCCCCGTTCTTCCACTCCATGCTGGACTCCGGCGTCTACCTGCCGCCGAGCGTCTTCGAAGCCTGGTTCCTCTCCGCAGCGCACGACGACGCCGCAATGAACCGGATCTTCGACGCGCTCCCGGCAGCTGCCAAGGCCGCCGCGCAGGCGGTCCCTGCCTGATCGACTGCGCTGCCTGATTGACTGCGTCCGGTAGCCGGCGGCGGGTTCCTCCGCCGCCGGTTGCCGCGGGCGTAGGCTGTGTTGGTACGCAGGAGGCTTACCAGGCAGCTGATTCCATGCTCCAGAATTACTCACCCCATTCCAGACCGCGAGGCCGGTACCGCCGCGCCGGAGCGCTCGCACTTGCCGGGACCCTCGCGGTCCTCACGGCGTGCACGCCGTCCGGCGCCCCCCAGCCACCCCGCACCGAACTGACGGCGTCGGGCCCGGCTACCGCGCCGCCGTCGTCTGCGTCCCTTTCGGTGACCACCCCTGCCGCGACGGCCACACCGTCCGCCGCGCCGAAACCCCGTCCGACGGCCACGCCGGCGACCCCCGAGAACACGCTCGCCTCCCTCAGCCTTGAACAGCGGGTGGGCCAGTTGTTCATGGTCGGCGCCAATGCGGGCGGCAGTGACTCCGATGCGGTCGCAGAACTGCTCGGCCGGCACATCGGCAACTTCTACCTGGCCGGCCGCAGCCAGGCAGGGGTAGCTCCGACCGCCGCTGTGGTCGCGTCTCTGCGCGCCGCCGCGAAGCAGTCGGGAAACAATGTGCCGCTCTCCGTGGCCACCGACCAGGAAGGCGGCTACGTGCAGGTCCTGCGCGGTCCGGGCTTCTCGGAGATCCCCACAGCCCTGGCGCAGTCTGCATCCACGCCGGCACAGCTGCGTTCCCGGGCCCGCGCCTGGGGCGCCGAACTGCTAAGAGCCGGTGTGGACGTCGACCTCGCACCCGTGCTGGATACCGTTCCCGGCGCGGCGTTCGGGCCCGCCAACGCTCCGATCGGCTACTTCCAGCGGGAGTACGGATACACGCCGTCGTCCGTCTCCGCACTCGGCAACGCGTTTGCCTCGGGCTTGCGGGATGCCGGGGTGGCGCCCGTGGTCAAGCACTACCCGGGCCTGGGCAGGGTCACCCTCAACACTGACACCAGCGGCAACGTCCGCGACACCGCCACCACCAGGACCGACCCGTACCTGGCACCCTTCACCGCCGCCATCCGCGGAGGCGTCCGCTGGGTCATGGTCTCCAACGCCTACTACGACCGCATCGACTCCGAGCGGCCCGCGCCGTTCTCGCCGGTGGTCATGCGCACCATGCTGCGCTCCGACGCCGGATTCACCGGCATCATCGTCTCCGACGACCTCTGCAACGCCGCGCAGCTCGCGCCGTGGACGGTGGGACAGCGGGCCGGGAACTTCATTGCCGCGGGCGGCACCGTGGTGCTGTGCGCCAATACCGCGGACGTTCCGGCGATGTACGGCGAGGTGCTGCGGCGCGCGACGGCGGAGCCCGCCTTCCGCAAGGCAGTGGACGCTGCGGCGCTCACCGTGCTCCGGGTCAAGGCCGGGAAGTAGCTTCTGCCTAAACGGAAGATCCCCGGCAACCGGATCAATCCCTGCCGCGTTCGCAGGGGATTTGTCCGGTAGCCGGGGATCTTGCGCGGATTGCCTAGAGCACGTCCGAGAGGAACTTCTGCAGGCGCTCGGTCTTGGGTGCCGTGAAGAGCTGCTCGGGGCTGCCGTTCTCCACCACCACGCCGCCGTCCATGAAGACCACCTGGTTGGAGACGTTGCGTGAGAAGCCCATCTCGTGGGTCACCACCACCATGGTCATGCCGTCCTTGGCGAGGTCACTCATGAGCGCCAGGACGCCCTTGACGAGCTCGGGGTCGAGCGCGGAGGTGGCCTCGTCGAAGAACATGACTTCGGGCTTCATGGCCAGGGCGCGGGCAATGGCCACACGCTGCTGCTGGCCGCCCGAAAGGGTTGCAGGGCGCACCCCTGCTTTGTGCTTCAGGCCCACCTTGTCCAGCTGCTCCAAGGCCTCGGCCCAGGCCTGGTCCTTGGGCAGCTTCCGCAGCTTCCGCAGGGCAAAGGCCACGTTCTCGCCCACGGACTTGTGCGGGAAGAGGTTGAACTGCTGGAACACCATGCCGATGCGGCGGCGCAGTTCGTCAGGGTTGTCCTTGAGGACCGAACGGCCGTCCAGCAGGATGTCGCCCTGGTCCGGTTCGATGAGGCGGTTCATGACGCGCAGCAGCGTGGACTTGCCGGAACCGGAAGGCCCGATGACGGACGCCGCGGTGCCCTTTTCCACGTGGATGTCGATGCCGCGCAGCACCTTGTTGCTGCCGAAGGCGAGGTGCAGGTTCTTGCCCGTGAGGGATCCGGAGGTGAACTGGCTCATGCGTGTGCTCCCTTCCCGATGACGGCCGCGGCTTCGTCCGGTTCGTGTTTCTGTTCCTTGCCGGTCCGCAGGCGGTTGTCGATGTAGTTGACCAGGTGCGTGAGCGGGATGGTCAGCGCCAGGTAGAAGATGGCCGCGGCGACCAGGGGGGACTGGTTGCCGTTGTTGGCCGCGAAGTCCTGGCCGATCTGGAACAGTTCACGCTCGCGGCTCATGAGGCCGAGGGTGAAGACCAGGGACGATTCCTTGATGAGGGCGATGAACTGGTTCATCAGGGCGGGGAGCACGCGGCGGATGCCCTGCGGCACGACGATCATGCGCATGGAGGGGCCGTAGCCGAAGCCAAGCGCGCGGGAGGCCTCAAGCTGGCCCTTGTCCACGCTCTGGATGCCGGAGCGGAAGATCTCACCGATGTAGGCCGCGGCCATGAGGCTCAGGGCAGCGATGCCGAGGGGGTAGGGGCTCCGGATTCCGGTGAGTTCGTTCAGCAGGGGACCGAAACCGAGGCCGATGACCAGGATGACCAGCACCGCCGGCAGCCCGCGGAAGATGTCGGTGTAGATTCGTGCGATCCAGCGCGCCACGGGGTTCCTGGAGATGCCCATGAGCGCCAGCAGGATGCCCAGGGCGGTGCCGATGATGCCGGAGGTAAGCGCCAGCACGATCGTGTTCAGCAGGCCGTACGAGAACATCGTGGGCAGCACCTCGGCGATGTAGCCCCAGTTCAGAAAGGTGTCCGCAAGGCGGCTCCATGCGTCCATATGACTCCTCGGTTTAGCCGCTCAAGCCTGGGCCCGATCCGGGCCCAGGCTTGAGCGGTGGTTTTCAGTGCGGTGCGGCTGGTGGCCGGCCTTACTTGTCGGCGGGAACCTTGACAGCCTTGCTGCCCGGCTTCCAACCATCGGGCATGCGCTCGGCGTCGGTCTTGCGCTCCGGGAACCACTTCTTGGCCAGGGTGGTCCAGGTGCCGTCCGCGATGACCGCGTCGAGGGCGGAGTTCAGGGCCTCGGCCAGGGCCGTGTTGTCCTTGGCGATGGCGTACGCGGAGAAGTTCTGGGTGGCGACCTTCTTCTCCTGGATCTTGGTGCCGTCGCCTTCCTTGACCTGGCCTTCGGCCTGCTGGGACGGGGCCAGCCAGGCGTCGATCTGGCCGCTCTTCACGTTGGCGTAGGCGGTGTTGTAGTCCGGGTAGCGGACGGGGTCGAGGCCCAGCTGGTTGGTGACCATGTCGTCCTGGACCGTGCCCTGCACGACGCCGACGCGGACGCCTTCCTTGAGGTCGGCGATGGCCTTGACCGGGCTGTCCGTCTTGGACACCAGTGCCATGAAGCCGAAGTCGTATCCGTTGGTAAAGGAAACGGTCTGGCGGCGGGCGTCAGTGGTCGAGATCGAGGAGGAGCCGACGTCGAACTGCTGGTTCTTCACCTGGGCCAGGAGGCTCTGGAACTTGGTGGACGCGAATTCGACCTTGAGGCCCAGCTTCGCGCCCATGGCCTTGAGCAGTTCATTGTCGAAGCCCGTGAAGTTGCCGGACTTGTCGATGAAGATGCTCGGCGGGGCGTCGGAGAGGGTGCCAACCTTGATGGTGCCGTCCGTGAGGAGGCCAAGCTTGGAAGTGTCGATCTTGTCCAGGGGCGTGACGTCGGCCGTGGTGTACTTGTCGGTGGTCTGGGCTCCGGCGAGGGCGTCCGTGGGGGACGCAGTGCCGGCAGACGGGCTCCCGCCGCATGCGGCGAGGGAGACGACAAGGGCGGCGGCTACAGGGACAGTGGACAGCCACTTCAGAGCTTTGATTTTCATCAAGCGTTCACTTTCATTGGAATTACTTTGGGGTCTCGGTGACGCGGGCGGGGATGCGGCCACAGGGTCATTCGTGGGCCATAGCAGAACTCAACCCGCCAAACTTAAGTATGTCATCCGGGTAGAACGCTCCAAGATTCCGAACATAGTTCGCAATACAGGTCAATAGTCCGAAGATTTGTTACGAATCGTTGCGCTCTTTCGAGTGAACGACCGTAAGAAAACGCAATGGATGAATTGTGCCCCGGCGCTGGAGGTCCCGCTTCCCGCGCCGGCTCCTGTGACATGCGTCATGTCCGGCGGCGTGTTATGGGCCTTTCGAGGCTGTCCGGCCGGGACCTAGAAACCGCCCCGGTTCGCATCTTCCGGAGGAAGGACCGGCCAGTCTCCTTCGATCACGGCCGTGGGCTTGCTGCGCCGCAGGTAGGACTGGAAGTCGGCGGCCTGTGCCGCAGCCCAGTCCACCTGGAGTTGGTGAAGCTTGGACGCCGGCATGTGCAGCTTGGGGAACTTGCCGGCCATGGCATCGAGCACGCGCAGGGTGGCCAGGGCGTCCGCGGCCGAGGTGTGGGCGTTCTCCAAATCCACGCCGTATTCCTCGCACAGCGCCCCGAGGGTCCGCTTGCCCTTCCGATAGCGGTCCACCTGCTTGTTCATGATGTAGGGGTCCAGGACCGGGAACCGGCTCAGCTGGGGCACCCCGTACCGGGCGGATTCGGCCGCCAGGACCGTGAAGTCGTAGCTGGCGTTGAACGCGATGACGGGAACGGCGTCGTCGAACAGTTCCTGCAGGGTGGCCGCGACCTCCCGGGTGACCTCGGCAGCCGGGCGGCCCTCCGCACGGGCCTTCGCCGTGGTGATGCCGTGGACGTCGCTGGCTTCCTGCGGGATCTCGACCCCGGGGTCGGCCAGCCACTCGCGCTCCTTGATCACGTTGCCCTGGCCGTCCACCACGGTGATGGACGCGGTGACGATCCTCGCGGCGCGGGAGTTCCGGCCTGTGGTCTCAAGGTCGAAGGCAGCGCGGGGGAGGGTGTTCCAGGAGCTCATGCCTTCACGCTACCGGGAGCCCCCGACAAGATTGGAAACCGACACCGCCGCGGCAGCGGATAGGCTTGAAACATGCGGACGGAGTTTGTGACGGCGGTGCTCGCCGTCGTGGACCTCGTGCCCCCGGGCGCCGCCCTCGCCTACGGTGATGTCGCCGAACTGCTGGGCCATGGCGGCCCCCGCCAGGTCGGCTCGGTCATGAGCCACTACGGAAGCGCCGTTGCCTGGTGGCGGATCCTGCGGGCCAGCGGCGAAGCCCCGCCCGGCCATGAAAGCGAAGCGCTCCGGCACTACCTCGCGGAAGGCACGGCCCTGCATGGGGATCCCGAAGGATTCCTGCGGACCGGCGAAGGCCGCTGGCGGGTAGACCTCGCCGCTGCCCGCTGGGCGCCCGCCGAGGAAGACTTCGACCGGATCGATGCGATTTCGGAGGAGCTGGAGCGTCAGCTCCATCAATTGTCAGTGCCCGATGATGAAATGACTGTGTGAGCCTCCCCCCGACCCGACAGCGCGCAACGACACAGCCAGCACACCAACCGTCAGCCCCACGCCTCCGGCTTGTCCCGCCGCGGGAGAACATCTGCACGGTGCCCCTGCTGTCCGCGGACCAGGCCGCCGTCGTCGGGCTTGCCCACGGAACCGGGCCGGTACTGGTGCCGGGAGCGCCCGGCACCGGAAAGACCACCGTACTGGTGGAAGCGGCGGTCCGCCGGGTGGAACGGGACGGCGTTGAGCCCGGCCGCATCCTGATCCTGGCACCCGGCCGGCATGCCGCCTCGGCCCTGCGGGACCGCTTTACCGCACGCCTCGGCCGTTCGTTGAGCACGACGCCCGCCCGCACCTGGGCGTCCTACGCTTTCGACCTGATCCGGCGGGCGAAGGCCGAAGGGGTCCTCCCGCTGCCGCGGCCGCCGAAGCTCCTTTCGGGTCCCGAGCAGGACCTCATCATCAAGGAACTGCTCGAAGGCCACAGCCGCCCGGGCCTGGAACTGCCCTGGCCGGAGGACCTGTCCGCAGCGCTGCCCACCCGCGGCTTCCGCCACGAGATCCGCCAACTCTTCGACCGCATCATCGAATCCGGCCGCACCGCCGAGGACCTCACGGCCCTCGCCTACGAATGCGACCGTCCCGACTGGATGGCGGCGGCCCGACTCTACTCGGAATACCGGGACGTCCTGGACCTGCGCATGCCCGAGGCCTTCGACCCCGCGGGCATCATCACAGCGGCCCGGCAGATCTTCCAGGATGCGCCGGAGTTCCTGGCAGCCGAACGCGAACGGCTCCAGCTGATCCTCGTTGATGACATCCAGGAGGCCAACCCGGCGGTCTTCGAACTGCTCACGGATATCGCCGAGGGCAAGGACGCCCTGGTCACCTTTTCCCCGGACTCCGTGGTCCAAGGGTTCCGTGGCGCCCGCCCGGACCTCGTGGCGGAGCTGCCCCGCCTCCTGGGCAGCGGCAACACCGCACAGGAGCTGCCCCTGTGGACCGCCCACCGGCAGGCCCCCGCTGTTGCGGCCGCCTGGCTCGGGGTCGCCGCCCGGATTTCGCAGCGCCAGGGCGGCCAGCTGGCGCGCCGTCTCGAGACCGGCCCCGGACAGGACGGTGAGGGTCATGCCGAGGCGCACCTCCTGCCGTCCCCGGCCCACGAACTCCGCTACGTGGCGCAGCGCATCTTGAAGGCCCAACTCCGCGAGGGCCGTGCCTTCAGCGACATCGCCGTGATCGTGCGCAATGGCGGGCAGCTCACCCAGCTCCAGCGCTACCTCACCGGGCAGGGGATCCCCGTGCAGGTTCCGGTGGCGGACTCGGCGGTCCGTGACGAAGTGGCCGTGCGTCCCCTGTTGGAGCTTTACGGCGTGGTCCTTGAACCCGCAAAGCTGACTCCGGAGCTCGCAGTCTCCCTGCTGACCTCCCGGATCGGCGGGGCCACGGCCATCGAACTGCGCAGGCTGCGGCAGTCCCTGCGCCGCGAAGAGTTGCTCGGCGGTGGCGGGCGGGCCAGCGATTCCCTGCTGGTGGAGGCGCTGCTGCAGCCCGGCGCTCTGGGGTCGCTCGGGATCGAAGCCGGTTCCGCCCGGCGCCTGGCCCGCATGATCGCGGCGGGCCAGGAAGCCCTGCAGCAGCCCGGTGCCAACGCCGAAACGGTGCTGTGGGCGTTGTGGCAGAGCAGCGGCCTGTCGGCACGGTGGACAGGATTGGCGCTCGACGGCGGCGCGCCGGGTGCCCGCGCGGACCGGGACCTTGACGCGATGATGGCTCTTTTCCACACCGCGGAGCGGTATGTCGACCAGCTTCCCGGCGCGGGCGCCGAGCAGTTCCTGGAATACCTGATGAACCAGGAACTACCGATGGACACGCTCGCGGCGCGCGCCCAGTTGGAAGAAGCCGTGGAGTTGATGACGCCGGCAAGCGCGGCGGGCAGGGAATGGCCGGTGGTAATCGTGGCCGGCTTGCAGGAAGGGGTGTGGCCGAACACCCGGCTGCGCGGCGAGCTGTTGGGCAGCACCCTGTTTGCCGACGCCGTCGAGCACGGGGTGGAGCACGCCCTGCAGCGTGGCCCCCTCAGCCGGCTCCGTGACATCCGCTACGACGAACTGCGCAGTTTCTCCACCGCTGTTTCCCGTGCCAGGGAACAGCTCATCTGCACCGCTGTGTCTTCGGAGGACGAGCAACCTTCGGCGTTCCTGGACTACGTGGCGCCGCTCGAGGCGGGGCAGTACAGCCGCGGCTACACGCCTGTGGAGCGTCCCATGACCCTCCGCGCACTCGTGGCTGAACTCCGCCAGAAAGTCCAAGCGGATCAGAACGTGCAGGCATCGGACGAAGCGGCCGAAGCCGCACGGGTCCTGGCACACCTGGCCCTGGCCGAACCGCCGGTCCCCGGCGCCCACCCGGACAGTTGGTGGGGCCTGGCACCGCTCAGCAGCGAAGAAGCCGTGGTGCCCGACGGCGGGACTGTCATGGTGTCACCGTCCAAGGTCGAATCCGTGCACAAATCACCCCTGGACTGGTTCGTGCAGGCAGCCGGCGGCGAAGCCGCCACCGACTTCGCCCGGAGCCTGGGCACCCTGGTCCACGCCATCGCCCAGGAACTTCCCGACGCCTCGGGCGCCGAGTATCTCGCCGAACTGGCACGGCGCTGGCCGGCCCTTGGCATGAAGGACAACTGGGAAGGCCGCCTGGATTTCCAGCGGGCGGAGGCGATGGTCCGCAAGCTGGCCCAGTACATCCTGGTGATGCGCAGCGAAGGCCGGCGCCTCCTCGGGGTGGAACTCGATTTCGAAGTGCCGCTGCGGCCGGTGGGCGGGCGGGCCGCGATGCTCCGCGGCCAGGTGGACCGCTTGGAGATCGACGCCGAGGGCCGGCTCGTGATCGTGGACCTCAAGACCGGCAAGCGCCAGCCCGGCAAGGCCGAGCTCGCCCGGCACCCGCAGTTGGGCGCGTACCAGGCTGCCGTGCTGCAGGGCGGATTCGATGCCGCAACAGCGGGCACTGCCGGCGTTCCGGGCGGAGCCGTGTTGGCGCAGCTCGGGACCAAGACCAAGACTCCCGGAATCCAGGTGCAGGATGCCCTCGACGCCGGGGACAACTGGGCGCAGGACATGGTCAACGAAGCCGCCGCCCTCATGTCCGGAGCCACCTTCGATGCCCGGCACGATCCCTCCAAGGGGGGCCACGGTGGCCACGGCTGCCGCCTGCCCGAGATTTGCCCGCTCTGCGCACGAGGAAAGCAGGTTACGGAATGACGCTCGACACCCTCGCGCCGGCGTTCGGCGGGACCGTCCCCGAATCCGGCGCGGCCGTTCCCGAGCCGCGTTTCACCCCCGGCGAGCTCGCCGCCATCATGGGGGAGAAGAACCGCCCTACGGATGAACAAGCAACCATCATCGCCTCGCCGCTGTCGCCCCGGCTCGTGATCGCCGGTGCCGGTTCGGGCAAGACCGCCACCATGGCCGACCGCGTGGTGTGGCTGGTGGCCAACGGCTGGGTCAGGCCCGAGGAAGTCCTCGGCGTCACCTTTACCCGGAAGGCCGCGGGGGAGCTGGCCAGCCGCATCCGTGCCAAGCTGGCCACCCTGCAGCGGATCGCCGTTGCGGAGCCCGGACGGCATGCCTTCCCGGACTGGCTGGCGGGTTCGGACGAACTCGAGCCGAAGGTATCCACCTACCACTCCTACGCCAGCGGCATCGTTTCTGACTACGGCCTGCGCCTGGGCATCGAACGCGACGTGGTGCTCCTCGGCGGAGCACAGGCCTGGCAGCTGGCCGGCGAGGTCGTCGAAGGCTATGACGGCCCCTATGAGCATTTCACCGCGGCGAAGTCCACGCTGGTCAACGCCGTAGTGCAGCTGGCTGGGGAATGCGCCGAGCATCTGCGCGAACCTGCCGAGGTGCAGTCGTGGCTCACAGATCGCGCGGCGGAGTTCAGTCAGTTGCCGTACCAGGCAGGCGCCAAGAAGAACCCGACCCAGGGCGCCTCGGATCTGCACGCCATGCTGCTGACCCGCGCCAGCGTCGCGGACATGGTGGGCCGCTACCAGGCTGCCAAGCGCGAACGCGGTGTGCTCGACTTCGGCGACCTCGTGGCGCTCGCTGCCCGCATCGCCCGGGACGTGCCCGTGGCCGCCGCTACCGAACGGTCCCGTTACAAGGTGGTGCTGCTCGACGAATTCCAGGACACTTCGCACGCGCAGCTCGTGCTGTTCTCCCGCCTGTTCGGCGGCGGACATGCCGTCACGGCGGTGGGCGACCCCAACCAGTCGATCTACGGTTTCCGCGGCGCTTCGGCGGGCCAGCTGTTCCATTTCGTCCGGGAATTCCCGGCGAGGATTGACGACGGCGGCGACCACCCGGCGTCGTTCGTTCCGGCCCCTGTGTCCTATCTGACCACTGCCTGGCGGAACGGACGCAACATCCTGGCCACCGCCAACGTCATCTCCGCCCCACTGAACACGGCGGCCGGGTCCTCCGGCCCGGCGGGCGAACGGACCACCGGAAGCGCCGTTTCGGTGCCGCCGCTGCGGCCAAGCCCTGCGGCCGTTGACGGCAACGTCCTGCTGGGGCGCTTCGCCACGGACGAGGACGAAGCCGCGGCGGTCGCCCGGGATGTGCTCCGTTACCGCCGCACGATCTTCGAAACCGACGCCGCGGGGGACGCCGTCCCGCCAAGCATGGCCGTCCTGTGCCGCCGCCGGGCACAAATGGAGGTCCTGCGGCGTGAGTTCGAAATCCAAGGGATTCCCTATGAGATCGTCGGACTCGGCGGGCTCCTCGATACCCCCGAGATCGTGGACCTGGTGTCCACCCTGCGGGTCCTGGCCGATCCAGGCCGTTCGGACGCCCTGATGCGCCTGCTCGCCGGTGCGCGGTGGCGGATCGGCACGGCTGACCTCATGGCCTTCCACGACTGGTCCCGGTTCCTTGCCCGGCGACGCGCCCAGGGCACCACCCGACCGGAGGACCTGATCGCGGACCTCGCCGCCGACGAGGACGCCGGCGTCGTCGTGGAAAGCGACATCACCGACGCCGCGAGCCTGGTCGAAGCCCTGGACTTCCTGCCCCGTCCCGGCTGGACCTCGGCCCACGGCCGTTCCCTGAGCGAGACCGCCCAGGAACGGCTGGGCCGGCTCTCGGCTGAACTGAGGACGCTGCGCAGCTTCATCGGCGACGACCTCACCACCCTGCTCGGCGAGGTCGAACGGGCCATGCTGCTCGACGTCGAAGTGGCCGCCAAGTCTGGAGTCAGCATCCACCAGGCCCGCCGCAACCTGGACGCCTTCCAGGATGCCGCAGCCGGTTTCCTGCAGACCTCCCAGCGGGTGGACCTGCTGGCGTTCCTTTCCTGGCTGGAAGCGGCCGCCTCGGAGGAGGGAGGGCTGGACGCCGCCGCGAGCGAGGTCAACCACGAGGCAGTGCAGCTGCTCACGGTCCATGCGTCCAAGGGCCTGGAATGGGACGTGGTCTTTGTGCCCGGACTCAACGCCGGTTCCTTCCCCAGCAGCAGGGATTCGCGGTGGAGCAGCGGAGCGGCGGCACTGCCGTGGCCCCTGCGCGGCGACCGTGCAGACTTGCCGCAATGGGATCTGGACCAGCCCGACCAGAAGGGCTGGCTGGACGCGGAGAAGATGTTCAAGTCCGAGGTCCAGCACCACGGCGAAGCGGAGGAGCGCCGCCTGGCCTACGTCGCCTACACCCGCGCCAAGTTCGTGCTCTGGGCATCGAGCGCGGCCTGGAACGGTTCGCGGTCCGGCATCGCCGAAGTGTCGCCGTTCCTTGCCGAGCTCGCGCCCCTGGCGGCGACCCCCGGCGGAGCACAAACCGCCGACGCCGGTGCTGCCGCCGGCATTCATCCCGCCTCCCTCCGCGAGGACGAACTGCCGGCGGAAAGCCCGCTCACCGTGGCGGCTGAGCTGGCAGTGTTCCCGTATGATCCGCTTGAGGGTCCCTGCGACCCGCGCACCGGGGCGCGGCTGCGCAACGTGCCCGGACGCCGTGTAGTCATGGATGCCGCAGCGGAGAGAGTGAGGCAGGCCATCGACGCGCATGGTCCGGGAGCGCCTTTGTGCCCGCCGGAAGACGCCGGGGCTTCGGGCGCGGGACCTTCACCGCGCCGGACCCTGCTCCAGGGCGCCGCCGCAGGGTGGGCGGAGGAGGCCGATCTACTGCTCAGGCGATCCCGGCAGCGGAAACCGGTCCAGGACATCCACCTGCCGGGCCACATTTCCGCGTCCATGTTCGTGGAACTGGGCGGCGACCCGGGAGCCGTGCTCGCTCAGCTCAGGCGGCCCGTGCCCCGCGAACCAGGCGTCGCGGCGCGCAAGGGAACAGCGTTCCACGCCTGGGTGGAGGAGTACTTCGGAACCAGCGGCATGCTGGACCTCGGCGAGGAACCCGGTGCCGACTCCCACATCGATGCCGCCTACGGCCTCGACGACATGGTGGACACCTTCAAGAACTCAGAATGGGCGCACCGGGCTCCGGCCTTCGTCGAAGTGCCGGTGGAGACCAGCATCGCCGGGGTGGTGGTCCGAGGCCGGATCGATGCCGTGTTCCGGAACGCGGACGGCAGCTGGGAACTGGTGGACTGGAAGACCGGCAGGCGCCCCTCCGGCGGCCGCCTCGCCAGCCGCTCCGTGCAGTTGGCGGTGTACCGCTTGGCCTGGTCACGCCTGAAGGGAGTGCCCCTGGATGCCGTCAGCGCTGCCTTCTACTACGTTCCCGACGACGCCGTGGTCCGTCCGCACGACCTCGGCTCCGAAGCTGAGCTCGAGGCGGTCATCACCTCAGCGCTGTCCCGCCCGGTGACGTGACGTCTTCGCCGGCGGGGGCGTCCTCGGGGGATGGTTCCCCTGAGGGGGCCTCGTCCGAACCGTCTCCGGTACCCTCTGTCCGGTCGGGAGCACCAGCCGGTCCGCTGTCTTCCGGCGCAGCGGTGTCCGCGGCAGGCACGATCCGCAGGGCCGCCGTCGAGGTTTCCGACGCCGCCGGCGAGATCTCCGACGTGGCGGGCGACACTTCCGGGGCCGTCGGCGGGTGAGCGGCCGCGTCGGCGCCTTCGCTCGGGTGCACATCGGCGCCGGGAATGGGGGCAACACTGACGGCGGGGGCTTGCACGGGGGCAGGCACGGCACTCACGCTCACCGCCGGTGTCGTAGCGCCGAAAGCGGGACGGGCCGCGGCGTCGCCGCCGGCACCCGACACCGCCGTGCCACCGGCAGGTCCGGCCGCCGTGCCACCGACAGGTCCGGCCGCCGCGGCTCCGGCGGCTGGCCCGGCTGCCTCGGCGTCAGCCGCGTCCTGATCGCCGATGTCGTCCGCAAGCGACTTCAACATCCCTTCGGCTTCCGCGGTCATCGGCGCGTGGCCCGCGGCGAGGGCCTTCACCAGGTACTGGGCCAGGGCGAACTCGGCGAGCAGCGCCGCGCGGCGCAGCAGGTGATTGTCGGCCTTGTCCCGGCGGGCAGCCGTGTAGTGCCGCAGCACGGCCTCGACGAAGGACTGCTCATTGGACGCGACCAGCCAGGCGAAGTCGTCGGCGGGGTCGCCGATGCGAAGGTCGGTCCAGCCGGTCAGGGCGGTCACGCGGTCGCCATCCACCAGCAGGTTGTCTTCATGCAGGTCGCCATGGACAACGCAGGGGTTGAAGCGCCACAGTGCGACGTCCTCCAGCGCGTGCTCCCAGCGGCGAAGCAAGATGGTGGGAATCTTGCCCGTGGTGGCCGCCTGATCCAGCTCATTGAGCTTGCGCTGGCGGAACTCGTTGGCCGTGTAGCTGGGCAGGTCGGCGTTGTTCACCAGGGCCTGCGGGAGGTCGTGGACGGCGGCCAGGGCAGTCCCGATTTCCTTCGCCAGGGCCTCGCTGCAGGCTGAGAGCTCCTCGATGCTGCGGGTCGAACCGGCCAGGTGGGTGTAGACGAACGTGCTCAGTGAACCCTGGCGCACGGTGCCCGCGACACTGGGAAGCAGGAAGGGAAGTTCCGCACGGATGGCCGGGCTGAACGCGCGCAACACCATGAACTCGGTCTCCAGGCGGGTGCTGGCCTCGGCGTGCCGCGGCGAGCGGACCCGCCAGCGCTTGCCGTCCGCATCGAGCAGGAGCGCCGAGTCGAAATCGGCGGCGTCGTCCGGGGCGGAAGCAGTGGCTGTCGGCGCCAGGCCGGGCACTGCCGCTGTTGCAATTGCGGCCAGTTCGAGCGGTGTTTTTCTCACAGATTCAACGGTATGGTCAGCGGCGCCCGTCGGGGCGATGTCCTGCGGCGAGTCTCCAGATCCGCCGGAAGATCGGCCGGAAAAGCCGCTCCGCCAGGCCGCCGTGTGGCCGGCCGTGCCCTGAACAGGGCAAATGTTATTTGTCGTTGGGAGTCAGTACGGTAGGTACATGAGTTTTACCGAGTTCCGGGCGCCGGCGAACCACTTGACGGACACCCTTCTTCCGGTCCGTCCGGCCATGATAGACAGGGCATCCGCTGAGCGCATCAAGCCCGGAACGGTCGAGGAGCTCCTTGCTTCCGGAACGGCCAAGGCCATGGTCCTGGCGGAGCGGCAGGCCCTGGTGGATGGCGACGCGCTATGGCTCGGCGACGCCGGAACGCTGTTCAATTCCCTTCTGGAAGCCTCAGGGGCACCGCCCGCGGCGATTTACCTGGGCAGGACCCTGACGGATGCGGTCCACCCGCGGGACACCCCGGTGCTGCTGTTCGTTCCCGCGGCGCCCCCGGAGCCCGGCACGCTGGGCGTCCCAGCAAGCGCATTTTGGGTCGGCTTCCGGGACATCGCCGCCCGCCTGGACGCTACCGATACCGCCCTGTTCATCCAGGCAAGCGCGATCTCCAACTGGCACGCCACGCACACCCACTGCCCGCAATGCGGCACGCCCACGGACATCGAAGCCGGCGGCTGGGTGCGCCGCTGCCCCAAGGACAACTCCGAGCACTACCCACGCACGGACCCCGCGATCATCGTCACTGTGGTCGGAGCGGACGGCCGGGTGCTGCTTGGCGGCGGCGGACCGGCCGGTTCCATCAACCACTCCACCCTGGCCGGGTTCGTGGAGCCCGGGGAGTCCCTTGAGCAGGCGGTGGTCCGCGAAATTGGCGAGGAAGTTGGAGTGCGGGTCAGCAGCTGCCAGTACCTGGGCTCCCAGTCCTGGCCGTTCCCCGCGTCCCTGATGCTCGGGTTCACTGCCTATACCGAAGACGCCGAAGCCCGGCCCGACGGCGTCGAGGTCACCCGGGCGCGCTGGTTCAGCCGCGAGGAACTCCAGGCCGCCGTGCTCTCCGGCGAAATCACCATTCCGTCCCGGCTGTCGATCGCACGTTCGCTGATCGAGCACTGGTACGGCGGCACTATCGAGGACCTCCAGAAGTGACGTCCGCAGTGCCAGGCCTGGCCGGTACCCTCGAGGACCGGATCCTGGGCGGACTCGACGCCGAACAACGCGAGGTTGCCAGCACGCTGACCGGGCCCGTGTGTGTCCTGGCTGGCGCCGGCACAGGAAAAACCCGAGCCATCACGCACCGCATCGCCTACGGCGTGCATTCCGGGGTGTACAGCCCGCAGCGCCTGCTTGCGGTGACCTTTACCGCCCGGGCGGCCGCCGAGATGCGCAGCCGCCTCCGGGACCTGGGCGCCGGCAACGTCCAGGCCCGTACCTTCCACGCGGCCGCCTTGCGGCAGCTGCAGTTCTTCTGGCCCCAGGCGATCGGCGGGACCCTGCCGAACCTGCTGGACCACAAAGCCACCATGATCGCCGAGGCCGCGCGCCGGCTCCGGCTCAGCACCGACCGCGCCTCCATCCGCGATCTCGCCGCGGAAATCGAATGGGCCAAAGTCTCCATGCTCACCCCGGCCAACTACCTGGAGAACGCCCAGGGCCGCGGCACGCCCGGCGGCTTCGATCTCACCGCCGTCGCCCGCGTCTTCCAGTCCTACGAGGACGTGAAGACCGACCGCAACGTCATCGACTTCGAGGACGTGCTGCTGATCACCGTGGGAATCCTCCAGGAGGATCCGAAAGTGGCCGCCACCGTCCGGGAGCAGTACCGGCACTTCGTGGTCGACGAATACCAGGACGTTTCCCCGCTGCAGCAGCGGCTCCTGGAGTTGTGGCTCGGGGACCGCGACGAACTCTGCGTGGTGGGCGACGCCAGCCAGACCATCTACTCCTTCACCGGCGCATCGCCCAAGCACCTCCTGGGATTCAAGAAGAAGTTCCCGGAGGCCACCGTCGTCAAGTTGGTCCGCGATTACCGCTCCACCCCGCAGGTGGTGAAGCTCGCCAACGAACTGCTCGGCTCCCGCCGCAGCGGGGGACCGGTTGCCGATGCCGCCTGGGCGAAACCGCTGCAGCTGGTGGCACAGCGGCCGGCCGGTCCCGAACCACGGTTCATGGAATGCCCGGACGACGAAGCCGAGGCCGCCGTGGTGGCGGGGCGGATCCGCGAACTGCTCGACGCCGGCGTCCAGGCCAGCGAGATCGCCATCCTCTTCCGCACCAACGGGCAGTCCGAAGCCTACGAACAGGCCCTGGCCTCGGCCGGCATCGGCTACCAGCTCCGGGGTGGGGAGCGCTTCTTCGCCCGCAAGGAAGTACGCGACGCGATCCTGCAGTTGCGTGCAGCAACCCGTGCCGCCGCGGACACCGCCGGGGAACCCCTCGGCCAGCTGGTCCGGGACATCGTGGCATCCCTTGGCTATTCGGACTCGGCCCCGCACGGCGGCGGCGCCTTGCGGGAACGTTGGGAATCCCTGGCCGCCCTCGTGGCGCTCGCCGACGAACTCGTGGCCAACCGCGGCCCGGAATTCAGCCTTGCCGAGTTCGTCAACGAACTCCAGGAACGCTCTGTCGCCCAGCACGCCCCCACGGTGCAGGGCGTCACCTTGGCTTCGCTGCACGCAGCCAAGGGCCTGGAATGGGACGCCGTGTTCCTGGTGGGCCTGAGCGAAGGCCTCATGCCCATTTCCTTCGCCGACACGCCCGAAGCCGTGGACGAAGAGCGCCGGCTTCTTTACGTCGGCATCACCCGTGCCCGCGAACACCTCAGCCTGTCCTGGTCCACGGCCCGCACACCTGGCGGCCGGGCCAACCGCAAACCGTCCCGGTTCCTCGACGGGCTGCGCCCCGATACCGTTGCCGGGGCCAGCGCCCGCAGCCGCCCGCTGACGCGCCGTAAGCCCGCGGCGCCTGCGTCTTGCAGGGTGTGCGGAAGCATGCTCGCCACGGGCGCCGAACGCAAGATCGGGCGCTGCCGGCAGTGCCCGCCCAGTTACGAGGAACAGACGTTCGAGGCGCTGCGGCAGTGGCGGAAGGACGAGGCGAGCTCCGCGGAGGTGCCCGCCTTCGTGGTCTTCACCGATGCCACCCTGACCGCCATCGCGGAGGCCCGCCCGGCGAGCCTGGAGGAACTGGCCACCCTCGCCGGCGTCGGACCGTCAAAACTTGAGAAGTACGGTGAAGCCGTCCTCGCGGTGCTGGCCGACGACGGGCACGGCGATGGCTCCTGAGCGCACGTCCCCGTATCAACTGACCCACGAGGGCGCCCCGGTCGTCGTGCGCCGCTCGGCCCGGCGCCGTCGCACCGTGGCCGCTTTCTGGGAAGACGGAACCGCCGTCGTCGCGATCCCGGCGTCGTTCACCCAGGCGCAGGAACGTGAATGGGTGCGGCGGATGCTTGAGAAGCTCAGGAAACAGGGGGAGCGCAGGGCGCAGGGCGCGGGTCGCCGTCGGCCCTCAGGGGACGCCGAACTCGCCGCCCACGCGGCCGAACTCTCGGCCAGATACCTGGGCGGCAGGTCGGTCCCGACGTCGGTACGCTGGGTCGGCAACCAGAACTCCCGGTGGGGTTCGGCCACACCGGCAGAGGGCAGCATCCGGCTCTCGGACAAGCTCAAGCCCATGCCGCAATGGGTGATCGACTATGTGCTGCTCCACGAACTGGCGCACCTGCTCGTGGCCGGGCACAATGCCGCGTTCTGGAGCCTGCTGGACGCCTACCCCGAAACGCAAAGGGCGAAGGCTTTCCTTGAAGGAGTAGCCTTCGCCACGTCGCGCGGTCTGAGGCCGGATCAGGATCCCGGCGGGGACGCCGGAGCCTGCTAGGCCTTCGCTTCGCCGGAGCCGTTCTCGGTGCCGTCCTCGTGGGAGTCCCCCTCCGGGGCGTCGCCCGCCTCCGGACCGGCACCCGGGTCAGAGGAATCCGAAGGGGTGTCATAGCCTCCGTTGAGCAGCTTCTGCAGCGCGTCGTCCACCTCGCTGTCGCTGGCCTCTGCCAGGCGGCGGCGTTCGGTAAAGCCCTTCGGGTCATCCAGGTCCTCCGCCGTGGGCAGGAGATCAGGGTGGTGCCAGATGGCGTCGCGGCCTGCGATGCCGCGTTCTTCCTTCAGCGCGGCCCACAGGGCGGCCGCCTCGCGGAGCCTGCGCGGACGCAGTTCGAGCCCGACGAGTGAAGAGAAAGCATGCTCGGCCGGACCCCCGGTGGCGCGGCGGCGGCGCACGGTTTCGCGCAGGGCCGCGGCCGAGGGCAGCATCTTCTCGGTCGCTGCCGCGGTGAGTTCGTCCACCCAGCCTTCCACGAGGGCCAGCGCGGTTTCCAGCTTCTCCAGGGCCGCGGACTGTGCCGGGGTGCGCTCGGGTGTGAACACGCCCTGGGAGAGGGCTTCCTGGATGCCTTCGGGGTTGCTGGGGTCCAGGTCCCGGGCCAGGTCCTCGATCCGGCCCATGTCGATGTGGATTCCCCGGGCATAGGCTTCGATCGCACCCAACAGGTGCCCGCGCAGCCACGGAACCTGGACGAACAGGCGGGCGTGGGCCGCCTCGCGGACGGCGAGGTACAGGCGGATGTCGTTCTCCGGAACGCTGAGCCCCTCGCCGAACTTGGCAACATTGCCCGGCAGCAACGCCATTTCAAGGTCGGCCAGCGGCACGCCGATGTCAGTAGAGCTGACAACCTCGGCGGAGAGCGCGCCGATGGCCTGGCCCAGCTGCATGCCGAAGATCGCGCCGCCCATGTTCTGCAGCATGGACGAGGCGCCACCCATCATGGACTTCATCTCTTCAGGCAACTGCTGCGTCAGGGCGTCCGACAGCGCGTTGGCGATGCTGTTCGCCACCGGCTCGGTCAGCCGCTTCCAGGTGCCCAGCGTCGCCTCCACCCACTCCGCCCGTGACCATGCGCGGCCGATCAGGCCGGTGGCCTGCAGGTCCGTGACGGGGTCCAGCCAGAGTTCGGCCAGCCGGAGTGCTTCATCGATCGCACGGCTCTGGGCGGAGGTGACCGAGGGATCGCTTCCTGCCGCGGCAACACGGCGGGCGTTCTCGTGGGCCAGTTGCCAGTTGACCGGGCCTTCGGAGCTTGAACTCATCATGGCCTGGACCTGTGAGAACATCTGCTGGAGCAGGGCCGGATCGTTGGGCAGCCCCGCCGCCTTGGCCAGTTCGGCCGGGTCGATGTCGCCCATACCCTGGCCGCCCATCAGGTTCTTCAGCATTTCGGCCAAAGGATCCTGGGGGGAATCGTCCCCGTTTGAGGGGGTGTTGGGCGTGGAAGTCATGGTGCCGCCGATCGTCGCTGCTGACTGGTGATCATCTTCAAGTTACCGCGCAGGACCGGGGCTGTCTGCCTTGCGGGCGGCCCGTTCGCTCTAGGCAAAGCAGCACCTGAAGGGCACGGCGTCGTAGGCTGGGACGTTGAGAAGGGTGCCGGCGGCGTAGCGTCCGGCGAGACGACATCGCGCACTGGACGGTGCGCACGGAGAGGCCATTTCATTGAATACAACGCCGAACCCCCGGGACGGCCGGGGTACCGGAAGCTTCGACGACGGCGGGCAGGAGTTCCGGGGCGCGGCACCTTTTGATGCTGCAGCCAATGACGGCGCACCTTTTGGCCAAACACCGCAGGCACGGCAGCGCGGCGCCCGGTACAGCGCGATGCTCATCTCGGGGGCGCTTGTCATCCTCCTCGGCATCGCCGCCGTGGCGCTGCCGGTTCCCTATGTAGTGGAGTCTCCGGGACCCACCTTCAACACCCTTGGCTCGGACAACGGCAAGCCGGTGATCTCCGTCAGCGGGCATGAAAGCTTCCCGGCGAAGGGCAACCTGGACCTGACCACCGTCTACATCAGCGGCGGCCCCAACGGCCCCGTCAACCTTGTCGAAGCGTTCCAGGCGTGGCTTGACGGTTCCAAGGCGGTGTACCCCGAGGAACTGATCTACCCCAAGGGCATCACCAAGGAGGAATCCGAGCAGGAAAGCGCCATGGCCATGACGTCCTCCCAGGAGAATGCCGTCGCTGCCGCGATGAAGGAACTGGGCATCTCCTTCGGGCAGAAGCTTCAAGTGGCCGGGTTGAGCAGTGGTTCCGCATCGGAAGGCAAGCTCAAGGAAGGCGACACCTTCAGCTCGATCAACGGCAAGGCCGTGACGTCCCTTGCGGTCATCCAGGGCGAACTGGCCGCTACCGCGGGTGCCCCGGCCGCCGTCGTCGTCGACCGCCAGGGCAAGGCCGTCACCGTAAGCATCACGCCGAACAAGGGCGAGAACGGCCGCTGGCTGCTCGGGGTGGCGCTGCAATACAAGTTCACGTTCCCGTTCCAGGTAAAGATTTCCCTGGAGGATGTGGGCGGCCCGAGCGCGGGGATGATGTTCGCGCTGGGCATCATGGACACTGTTACCCCCGGGGACCTCACCGGCGGCAAGCACATCGCCGGAACGGGGACCATTTCCCCCGACGGCGTAGTGGGGCCGATCGGCGGCATCGCCCAGAAGATGCACGGTGCGAAGGATGAAGGAGCCAGCCTCTTCCTGGCGCCCGCCGCCAACTGCGAAGACGTCGTGGGCCACATTCCCGACGGTCTGCAGGTAGTCAAAGTCGAAACGCTCGACGACGCCGAAACCGCCGTGAAACGGCTCGCCGCGGGGCAGGACACCTCCGGCTTGCCGGCATGCACCAAGAACTAGACTGGCGGTGGAACTTAGCTCCACCGCCACTCGTGGCATATTTGACGGCTCCGGACCGTGCAGCATGGCTGGACCTGTGCTGCGGGGGACGGGCCGTTGAACACTCGCACACTGACCGACGCTATATCTGACAACGAGCTATGAGGTACCTGGTTTGTCCCGTCCCGCAAGCACCCGCCCGCCCGGAAGACCGCCATTGAGACGGGGTGCGCTGACTCCCACCCTGATCGTCGTGGCGCTCCTGGTCGTGGCTTTCGTGTTCTTCTCCAACGTCTGGACCGACGTCCTCTGGTACCAGCAGCTTGGCTTCTTCGAGGTCTACATCCGAGAAAACCTTGCACGGATCCTGACCTTCCTGGGCGGGTTCATCCTGATGTTCGGTGCCGTGTACGCCTCGATCCGCCTGGCTTACCGGGCCCGTCCGGTCTATGCGCCGGACTCCGAGGTGCGGGACAACCTCAGCCGTTACCAGGTCCAGCTTGAGCCGGTGCGCCGGGTGGTCATGATCGGCCTGCCGATCCTGTTTGGCCTCTTTGCCGGCAGCGCCGCCGCGAGCCAGTGGCAGAAGGTGCTGCTGTTCTTCAACCAGGAACAGTTCGGCCAGCAGGACCCGCAGTTCGGCCTCGACATCAGTTTCTACCTGATGAGCCTGCCGTTCCTGGGCTTCGTGACCGGATTCCTGATCAGCGTGGTGGTGGTGGCCGGTATCGCCGGAATCCTCACCCACTACCTGTACGGCAGCATCCGGCTCATGGAACGCGGTGTGTTCACCAGCCGTGCGGCGCAGATCCACCTCGCGGTGAGCGGTGCCCTCTTCCTGCTCCTGCTAGGCGCGAACTTCTGGCTCGACGTCTACGGGACCGTGCAGAACAACGGCGGCCGCTGGGCCGGTGCGCTCTACACCGATGTCACCGCCGTCGTGCCCACCAAGTCGATCCTCGCAGTTGCGGCAGCCTTGGTGGCGATCCTCTTCATCGTCGCCGCCGTGATCGGCCGCTGGCGCCTGCCGGTGATCGGCACGGCGATGCTGATCATCACCTCGATCCTCGCCGGCGGCGTGTACCCGTGGGTCATCCAGCAGTTCCAGGTGCGCCCGTCCGAGCAGACCCTTGAGAACAAGTACATCGAGCGGAACATCTCCATGACCCGGTCCGCCTACGGCCTGGACAAGGTGCAGGTCCAGCCGTACAAGGCAACCACCACCGCCAGCAGCGGAGCACTGGCGAAGGACGCCCAGACGGCGGCGAACATCCGCCTCCTGGACCCGAACCTGGTGTCCTCCGCGTTCGGCCAGTTGGAACAGTACCGGCCGTATTACCAGTTCCCCAAGGCCCTGAACGTTGACCGCTACACCGTGAACGGCAAGGTCCAGGACACCGTCATCGCGGTCCGCGAACTGAACGCCGACGGCATCAGCACCGGCCAGCAGACCTGGTACAACAAGCACATCGTCTACACCCACGGCTACGGTGTGGTCGCCGCCAAGGGCAACAAGTTCACCGTGGACGGCAAGCCTGACTTCCTGCTGTCGGGGATTCCGACCAGCGGCGTCCTGGGCAACGACTCGAACTACCAGCCCCGCATCTACTTCGGTGAAAACACCACCGATTACTCGGTGGTCGGCGCTCCCGAAGGGTCCACGCACCGCGAACAGGACCGCCCGGCCGGCAAGGACGGCTCCACGGACACCCAGTACACCTTCACGGGCAACGGCGGCCCGAACGTGGGTAACTGGTTCAACCGCCTGCTCTACTCGATGAAGTTCCAGTCCTCGGACTTGCTGCTGTCCGACGGCGTCAACGAGAAGTCCCAGATCCTCTACGACCGCACGCCGCGCGAGCGCGTGGAGAAAGTGGCCCCGTACCTGACGGTGGACGGCAACGCCTACCCGGCCGTGGTGGACGGGCGCGTCAAGTGGATCGTGGACGGCTACACCACCAGCCAGTACTACCCGTACTCCCAGCAGCAACAGCTGCAAAACGTCACGGCGGACACGCAGACCAGCACCGGCCGCACCGCCGTGCTGCCCAACAGCACGGTCAACTACATCCGCAACTCCGTGAAGGCCACTGTCGACGCCTACGACGGCTCGGTGACCCTCTACGCATGGGACGACCAGGACCCCATCCTGAAGTCCTGGCAGAAGATCTTCCCGAGCACCATCAAGCCGTTCACGGAGATGTCCGGGCAGCTCATGAGCCACGTGCGGTACCCGGAGGACCTCTTCAAGGTCCAGCGTGAACTGCTCGGCCGCTACCACGTGACCAACCCGGACCGTTTCTACAACAACGTTGACGCCTGGAGCGTGCCGAACGATCCCACCGTGACCGGGACGGATGCAGTGAAGCAGCCGCCGTTCTACATGTCCCTGCAGATGCCGGGCCAGACCAAGCCAGCCTTCCAGCTGACGTCTTCGTTCATTCCGCAGACCGTCAACGGCAACGCCCGCAACATCCTGTACGGCTTCCTGTCCGCCGACTCGGACGCCGGAAGTGCCAAGGGCGTGAAGGCCGAAGGCTACGGCCAGTTGAGGCTGCTCCAGCTGCCCACGGACACGCAGGTGCCCGGCCCCGGCCAGGCGCAGAACAAGTTCAACTCGGACCCCGAGGTGTCACGGGAACTGAACCTGCTGCGCCAGGGCGCTTCCGACGTTCTCAACGGCAACCTGCTGACCCTGCCGGTGGGCGGCGGCCTGCTCTATGTGCAGCCGGTGTACCTGAAGTCCACGGGTGAAACCTCCTACCCGACGCTGCAGCGCGTCCTGGTCGCGTTCGGTGACAAGGTCGGCTTCGCGGCAACACTCGACGAGGCGCTGGACGAACTGTTCGGCGGCGACTCGGGCGCCCAGGCGGGCGACTCGGCCAACAACGGCCAGACGCCCGGCACGCCTACCGCCCCGAACACCCCGACCGGCGCGGAAGACGCCAAGGCCGATCTGAAGGCGGCCCTTGACGAGGCCAACAAGGCCATCCAGGACGGCCAGGCCGCACTGGCAAAGGGTGACTTCGCCGCCTACGGCGCGCAGCAGAGCAAGCTTGCCGCCGCGCTGAAGAAGGCGCTCGACGCCGAAGCCCGGCTTGGCGTGACACCGTCACCGTCCGCGTCTCCCACAGCGACGCCGACGCCGACGCCGACCCCCACCCAGGGCGGCTAAGGCCGGGAACGGACCCTGAGGGAGCCGGTGTCCGCCAGGAATGGCGGTCACCGGCTCCTTCTTTCTTGCGGCGAGAGCTGATCTTGCGGCAGGAGGAGACGGAGGTCACGTCGCCAGGATTTGGCTCAGCATTCACCGGACGGTAATGTTGTTCGTGCGACGCGGGGTGGAGCAGTTCGGTAGCTCGCTGGGCTCATAACCCAGAGGTCACAGGTTCAAATCCTGTCCCCGCAACTGGAAGAAGATCCGGATCAGTGCAAACTGGTCCGGATCTTTTGTTTTCCTATCATCCGGACGGGTCTGCGCGCGCAAACGAGCGGTCGCTTCGCGGCTACACTCATTCCGTACCGGGCTCATAAGACCGGGGCCTAAACACTTTTGATGATGGGGGAATCATGGAAACTGCCGCGCTTACAGCCTGGACGCTGGTTGGCGAAATTCCGGTCCCGGCCGACGTGCAGGGACTTCTTGTCGAGGGGGAGCAAGCCGTTGCGTCTTTCAAGACCCTTCGGGATTCGGCAACATTCACCACGAAGCGGCTGATCATTCGCGACGCGCAGGGAATCACCGGCAAGAAGGTGGAAATGTACTCACTCCCGTACAGTTCCATCAACATGTGGTCCACCGAGAACGCAGGAACCTTCGACCTCAATGGCGAAGTCGAATTGTGGACGCGCGCAGGACACATCAAGATCAAACTTGGAAAAGGGCTCGACGTCCGGCGCATCGACAGCCTAATTGCCTGGGCTGTTCTCCATTCGCGTTGAGTTGCAAGCGGTCAGGGCAAGACGCCGGACCTGTGGGCGCTTGAGTGGCTGATCCGCCGTCGTTCCCGCTACGGTTCCGCCGCCCCGGGGCCGGTGGTCAGGAGCCCGCCAAAAGTAGGGTAGAGTAGAACCCGCGACGCGGGGTGGAGCAGTTCGGTAGCTCGCTGGGCTCATAACCCAGAGGTCACAGGTTCAAATCCTGTCCCCGCAACTGGAAGAAGATCCGGATCAGTGCAAACTGGTCCGGATCTTTTGTTTTCCCCATGCTGCGCCGGGCGGGGGACCCTTGCGGTCGGCCTTAGATCACAGGATTCTGATAGTGCCGGGCAACCGGCCGTGGCGATGGAGCGGGTGCGGGACGCAGTGGCGGATCTTGATGAGGAACCCCGGGACCGGGCGAGGCGATTGTACGCCGCACGGGAATGGGCCGCCGCCGCGAACGCCTTCAGCGCCGTTGATCCGGACCAACTGACTTCCGATGATCTGGCGGCTTACGCCGATGCGGCATGGTGGCTCGGCCGCATCGGGGATTGCATCAGGCTGAACGTTGAAGCCTGCGCAGCATTCGAGTCGGCCTCGCGTCCGGTCGACGCGGCGGCGGTCGCCCTCCGTGTCGGAATCTTCCATCTGGCAAGGGGTGACCAATCTCAGGGTGACGGCTGGCTCGGGCATGCGGAGCGGCTCTTGGAAGGATCCCCGGAGGGGCGCGTTCACGGGCTCCTCCGGTCGTTGACGGGCTTGGACGCCAATCTCCTTGCCGGCCGGCCCGCTGCCGCACTGGAAGTGGCCGGGCAAATCCTTGATCTCGGCCGGCGGCTGGAAGACCCTGTGCTGGTTGCCGTCGGGGTGAACGGAGAAGGACGTGCCCTCACGATGTCGGGCAAGGTGGCCGGGGGATTGGCCTTGCTCGACGAAGTGATGGTCACGGTCCTCCAAGGCAAGTTCGATCCGTTCATGACAGGGGTCCTCTATTGCCACACGATCGCGGCATGCCATGAGGTTGGCGACGTACGCCGGATGGGCCAATGGACGGATCTGGCCGAAGAATGGCTGACGAAGGTTCCTGCGGAAGCAGTATTCAGCGCTATGTGCGCGGTCCACAGAGTGCAGCTGCGGTTGATGCGCGGCGAATGGGACAAGGTTGAGTCCCAGGCACTGTCACTTATCCCGGGCCTGGATGCCAATCGCCTCGACTATGCTGCGCAGGCCTGGTACCTCATCGGTGAGGCCCGGCGCTTGCGTGGCCAGGCAAACGCGGCCGGAGCGTATGCCGAAGCCCATGTCAGGGGGCTGGATCCGCAGCCGGGCAGTGCCTTGCTCCAGCTTGCCGGTGGGGATCCCGGGGGTGCCCTGGCCGCGGTCCATGCCGCGTTGGCAGCGGCCGGACAGGCTCCGCTTCGCCGGGCCGCGCTGTGCGCTGCGATGGTGGAAATCGCGATAGCGGCAGCGCAGTTCCAGGCCGCCCGTGACGCTGTAGCTGAGCTCGAACAGACCGCGTCCGTCTACGCGACGTCGGGACTGGAAGCAATGGCGGCATCCGGGCGGGGAGCAGTTCTGCTCGCCGACGGCAGGGCCGTGGAGGCGCTGCCGGTGCTCCGTGACGCGTGCACGCGCTGGTATCGGCTCGGCTCGGAGTACGAAGCCGCCAAATCCTGCCTCCTGCTTGCCGAGGCATACCGCTCCCTGGGTGATGTTGCGTCCGCGGGCAGGGAGTCGGTGCGGGCACAGGAGATCTTCGCACGGCTGGGGGCGGGCGGCACGGAGCGCGGGCGTCCGGACGGTCTGTCCCCGCGCGAGTGCGAGGTCCTGGCGCTCGTGGCGGACGGCTGTTCCAACCGGGAGATCGGCACCGCATTGTTCATCAGCGACCGCACCGTGGCCCGGCATCTGACGAATATCTACAACAAGATCGGCGTCGTCTCACGGACCCAGGCCGCACGCTACGCCATCGCCCATCACCTGTCCACGGCTCCCTGAGGCCTCCCGGCTACGCGGTATTGCGTAGCGATGGGCTGAACGATTGGTCAATCGAACCGATGCTGGCCCTGCCCTGTGCTCCGTACCGTCGGAATAGAGCACCGGATACGGTGCCACCACCGCAAGGAGCGAATCATGAAAGAGAAAGTGCAAGTGGCCATCTCCGCCGATGGCACTGAGATTGTTGGGCGGGTCCGGGGAGAAGGGCCGTCCCTCGTGCTTATCCATGGCGGATGGGGTGACGGCGAGGTCGGCTACGAGGCTATGGTGCCGTACCTTGCCCGGCAATTCACCTGCTACACGCCCAGCACCCGCGGACGTGGGCTGTCCGGTGACAACCCCGATCATTCCGTCGACAGACTGGTCGAGGATCTCGTCGCATTCATCGACATGATCGGTGGTCCGGTGTGCCTGGTGGGCTGGTCGGGGATCGAGGCAGTCCTCGGCGCAGCGGCACGCAGCGATGCCGTTGCCGCCTTGGTCATTTTCGAAGGGTACGTTCCCACGGTGGCCGACGACGAGGAACTCGCCGGCCTGGTATCCGCCGTTGAGAGGACGGCCGCGGCTGCCGCCGTCGGCAACCTCGCGGATGCGGCGAGGGCATTCGCCCCCTACGTTGTCAACGATACGGAACGTTCCGCTTTGGCTCCCGACTTCCATGAACGGTGGGGGCGCAGCATCCCTGCCATGCTGCGGTACTTCCAGCAGAACGCGACGGCGGACGGGCCCAAAGCGTACGACGGCGGGCAGTTGGCCCGGATTTCCGTTCCGGTGCTTGCGTTGTGGGGGACCGGCACCACTCACCCCGCATTCGTGGAGAAATCCGCGCGGTATCTCGCGGAGCACCTTGCGGACGCTCAGGTCCGTGAGCTGGCCGGCGTCGGGCACTTCGCCCCCGTCGTGGCACCGGAGCTCCTGGCAAGGGAACTGGCCTCTTTTTTTGGAAAGGTCGGGGCCATGGAGAATAGTTGGATTTCCTAGTATTCTCGGTTTTGGGCGCCCGGACGGCAGGGAAAGTCGGCAGGACTGGGCGCCCGATGGCCGCATCCGAAGACTGGCGTAACAGGCGTTGGCTGCGGCAGGCGAAAGCCTGTTAGCTTGATGCGTCCATGATTGCCAAAGTTCCCCGAGAGGTGTCTGCGAAGATGTCCGCCCCCACGAAGAAGCCGTCACCACGCCAAAGCAAGTGGCTTCGGCCGGTCCTGGCCGTTTCCGGAGCCCTGCTGCTGCTTCTCATCCTTGTGCTGCTCGCCAAATGGTTCACCGGCAGCACGGCCGGACAGTCCTTCCTCCGCGATTTCCCGGGCCACTCGGAACTGCCCGACGCCGCCCCCGTGGGTATCCCGGCCTGGCTGGGCTGGCAGCACTTCCTGAACGTCTTTTTCCTGGTGCTCATCGTCCGCTCCGGCTGGCAGGTACGCACCGCCAAGCGCCCCCCGGCCTACTGGACCCGCAACAACAGGGGCTTCATCCGCACCCGTAACGCGCCCACGAAGATGAGCCTGGACCTGTGGTTCCACCTCACGCTGGACGCCCTCTGGGTCCTCAACGGACTGATCTTCATCATTCTGCTCTTCGCCACCGGCCAGTGGATGCGGATCGTGCCCACCAGCTGGGATGTGTTCCCGAATGCCGTTTCGGCCGGCATCCAGTACCTCTCCCTCAACTGGCCTGTCGAGGACGGCTGGGTCAACTACAACGCCCTCCAGCTCCTGACGTACTTCGCTACGGTCTTCATTGCCGCGCCGCTCGCTATCCTCACCGGCCTGCGCACTTCCTCGGCCTGGCCAAAGAAGGCGGCCGTCAACAAGATCTACCCGATCGAATTCGCCCGCGCCGTGCACTTCCCGGTGATGATCTACTTCGTGGCCTTCACCCTTGTGCATGTCACCCTGGTGCTCGCCACCGGGGCGCTGCGCAACCTGAACCACATGTACGGCAACAGCAGCGACGAGAACTGGATCGGTTTCTGGATCTTCGCCGCCTCGCTCGCCGTGATCGTGGCCGCCTGGTTCCTGGCCAGGCCCTTGTTCCTTCGCCCCATCGCATCCTTGACGGGGAAGGTCAGCAAATAAACCCTGGCAACTAGCCGGCCAACCCGGATAAGGAGTGCCCATGTTCGAGCTCAACGAAGAGCAGCAAGCGGTAGTGGAAATGGTGCGGGATTTCGCGGCGACGGCCATTGCCCCCCATGCGGCCGAATGGGACGAACATAAGTACTTCCCTGTCGACGTGCTGCGGGAGGCCGGCGGGCTCGGAATGGGCGGCATCTACGTGGGCGAGGAATTCGGCGGTTCCGGTCTCGGCCGGATGGACGCCGTGCTGATCTTCGAAGAGCTCTCCAAGGCGGATCCGAGCATCGCTGCCTACATTTCCATCCACAATATGGTGGCCTGGATGATTGATGCCTTCGGGAACACCGAGCAGCGCGCCAGGTGGGTGCCGCAACTGGCCTCCATGGAGGTCCTGGGCAGCTACTGTCTGACAGAACCTGGCGCGGGCTCGGACGCCGCCGCGCTCACCACCAAGGCAGTGCCCGACGGCGACGATTACCTCTTGACGGGCACCAAGCAGTTCATTTCCGGGGCCGGGGCAGCCGGGGTTTACGTTGTCATGGCACGCACCTCCGGTTCCGGCAGCCACGGCATCACCGCCTTCGTAGTGCCGGGGGATGCGCCGGGGCTGTCCTTCGGGCCGAACGAGAAGAAGATGGGCTGGAACGCCCAACCCACCCGGCAGGTGATTTTCGACGGCGTCCGGGTGCCGGCCGCCGACCGGCTGGGGGAGGAAGGCAGTGGCTTCGGCATCGCCATGAAGGGCCTGAACGGCGGACGCCTGAACATCGGGGCCTGCTCCCTGGGCGGCGGGCAGGCCGCCATGGAGAAGTCGATCGCCTACCTGAGCGGACGATCGGCCTTCGGCGGGCCGCTGATCAAGCAGCAGGCGCTGCTGTTCGACATCGCGGACATGGACACGGAACTCGAAACGGCGCGGACCTTGCTGCTGCGGGCCGCGGACGCCCTGGAGCGGGGCGCGCCGGACACCGTCCGGCTGTGCGCCATGGCCAAACGCGTCGCCACCGACGCCGGGTTCAACGTGGCCAACAAGGCCGTGCAGCTGCATGGCGGCTATGGCTACCTCTCCGAGTACGGCCTGGAGAAGATCCTGAGGGACCTGCGGGTGCACCAGATTCTCGAAGGCAGCAACGAGATCATGAAGCTCATCGTCGGACGCCTCGCGGTCGAAGCAAAGCACGGCTGAGGCAAGGACCAGGCAGGAAACCCCGGACAAAGATGCAACCCGGTTAAGAAGAAGAGCCCGGCGGCCGGTCCAGGAAGGACCGGCCGCCGGGCTGTTTCAGCCGTTCTGCCGCGGCCTAGAGCTTGTCGAAGTCAGCCTCGTTGACGGCCGGGGTGGCAGGGGCCTTGGAGCCGCTGCCGATGGCTGCCGTCGAACCGCCGGACTTCAGGGCCGCCAGGCGGGCCTCGATCTCGGTCTGCTCGCCGAGGTCTTCGAGCTGGTTGAACTGGGCATCCAGGCTGGAGGCAGCGAGTTCCTGCTGGCCCAGGACCTTGGCTTCTTCGCGGCGGATCTTCTCTTCGAAGCGGCCAACTTCGCTGGTGGGGTCCATGATGTCGATGCTCTTGAGGGCGTCGTGCACCTGGGACTGGGCCTGTGCGGTCTTGGAACGGGCCACCAGTTCGTTGCGCTTGGCGGTGAGCTGGTTGAGCTTGTTCTTCATCTGGTCCAGGCCCGTCTTGAGCCGGTCCACCACCTCGGTTTGGGAAGCGATGCTCGGCTCAGCGGCCTTGGCTTCGCCCTCGGCGGTGATCTGGCGCTGGATGGCCACCTTGGCCAGGTTGTCGAACTTCTCGGCGTCGGCGGCATCGCCGGCGGCACGGTACTCATCGGCCTTGCGGGACGCGGCGAGGGCCTTGTTGCCCCAGTCCTGGGCGTTCTTGATGTCCTCGTTGTAGTCCGCCTGGAGCATGCGGAGGTTGCCGATGGTCTGGGCCACCGCGGACTCCGCCTCGGCGATGTTGTTCGTGTAGTCACGGACCATCTGATCCAGCATCTTCTGGGGGTCCTCGGCCTGGTCGAGCAGGGCATTGATGTTCGCCTTGGCGAGCTGCGCGATCCTGCCGAAAATGGACTGCTTAACCATGGTGTTGCCTTTCGTCCTGCTCAGTGGGTCCCACTGAATCCAGTGATCAGTTGTTGTACCGCTTCTACGTGGGGCATGGGCCCCGCCTAGTCTTTGGAACGGAAACCGCCCTATGGCTGGAAACCGCCGCGGGGCTAGAAGTCACCGCCTCCGCCGGAATCGCCGCCCCAGCCGCCGCCGTCTCCGCCGCCACCCCAGCCGCCGCCGTCACCGCCGCCGCCGAAGAAGCCTCCGCCTCCGCCGTCGTTGTGGCCGCCACCCCAGCCGCCCCCACCGCTGTTGAAGATGGAGTTGATGAGGATGCCGCCAAGAATGGCGCCGCCCAGGCCGCCACCCCCACCGCCGCCGAACATGCCGCCGCTGTTGTAGCCCTGGTTGGCGTAGCCGCCGAACTGTTCGACGTCGGACTGCGCCACCTGCGCGGCCTGGGCCGCCAGTGCATGGGCCTGCTGTGCGTAGGCCAGCGCCGTCACGGGGTCGTTGCGGGAGATCGAGAGCGCATAGTCAAGGTTCCGCTGCGCCTCGGCCAGACGGGTCCGCGCTTCCGTGCCGACGCCGCCGCGGCGGGCGGTGATGTAGTCGGAGGTGGCGCTGATCTGGGCCTGGGCGGCCATGATGGTCTGCTGCAGGGATGCCTGCGCACGGCGTGCCTGTTCCTGCTGGTCGCGGATGCCGGAGAGGGACTGATCCAGGGCCTGGTGGGCCTTTTCCACCTTGTCCAAGGTAGCGATGGGATCGATCTTCCCGGCCTGGATTTCGGCCTTCACCTGGGCCAGCGCAGACTCGACGCCGGCAACAGGTCCCGCCAGTTCCGGGTGTGCCCCGGACTGGATCATGGCCTTCGCCTGCGCCAGGTCCTGGCTGGTGTCCACCACCGCTGAGTCCAAGCTTGCGCGGGCCTCGTCGAGGCTGCCGGCCACCTTGGAGATGGCGTCCAGGAGCACATTGGTCTGGTGCAGACCTTCCTCGGCGGCCCGGACAGCGACCGCGGCGAGGCTGCCTTCACCGGAGGCGAGCTTCTCGGCTGCCGTCTTTTCCGCGTTGTGGACGAACGAGATGCGTTCCTTGGCCTGCGTGATGTTGTCAGCGACCTGCGCCAAGGCGGTGTCAGCGTATTTCGCCCGGAGCCCGTCGAGGGACTGCTCGGCGCTGGCGATTTTCGCCTCTGCTTCCCGGACCCCCGTCCCGACGGTGGCCAGGGCCTGCGGAGCGTTCTTTTCCAGTTCGCGCAGGGAATCGAAATCGGCCTTCTGCTCCCGGAGCGATGCCAGGGCTGCCTCCGAGCGGCGGATGATCTCGCCGAGCCAGCTGCGCTGCTGCTCTTCGGTGTCCGGAATATGGTCATCGAGCTGCTGCTGCAGCTTAAACGACTCCGCCATGTGGCCCTTGGCGTCCTGCAGCGCCTTGGTGAAGTTGCCGACGGCGGCGTCACCGTATTGTGCCTGGGCGAAGCCGAGCTCCTGCTCGCTGGACTTGATCGCGTCGTCGGCTTCGATCAGCAGGGAACCGCTCTTGCGGCGCAGGTCCTCGACGCTCAACGACGCCAGGGGATCCGGCTCGCCCTGTCCGGGGGAGTATGCGCCGGAAGCCGCCGAGCCCTGGGCCTTCTTCCTGCGGTTGCGCAGGTAGAGGTAGGTGCCGACACCGCCTGCCGCGACAACCCCTGCCCCGACGAGCACCGCCGTGCCGGCGCCGGAGCCGGGAACATTTCCGCTGCCGCCGCCCGCGGCGTCGCCTATGGCGCCCGCGGCGTCAATCGCGGCCTGGGCATAGTTGCCGTTCGCGAGCTGGGGTCCGATCGCCTTGCTCTTGATGTTCTCGAGCTGCGAGTTGGTAATCTTGCTGCCGCCCTTGTTCAGGATGTACTGGCGGGTGTCGGTGGCGATGGCGAAGATGAGGGCATTGGATCCGAGGCTGGCCTTTTCGGCGACCTCGTCGGTCCAGGCTTCGCGGTCGGTGGGGTTTTCAAACTTCTTGACCGTCACGACATGCAGCACCATTGAGTGCTCGGTTCCGAGCTTCCTGATGGCGTCCTGGACTTCCGATGACCTGCCGCCCAGCACCCCGGCGTCATCCACGATCTTGGTGGTCGGGTTCAGGTCAACCGGGTCTTCCGCCCATGCGGATGCGGCCGGGAAGGCCAGTAATCCGGTCAGGCCGACGACGGCGAGAACACGTTTATACATTGACCGCATGCGCAACCCTTCAGCACGTCTGCGACTGGTCCAGGCCGGACCAATCGTCACAGAATGCAGCAGCGCCCCCACGCATGGTGTACATAGCCGCAGGGTCGCTGTGGCAATTCCATTGTGATTCTATGGTGCACCCAAAAACGCGTCCACAACGGTGAATATGCCGCCAGCGAAACGCGGAGAAAAGCCGGAACTTCCCGCGTTGTAGGCAGTTTTGCAGCCATTTTCCGGGCTTCCCGGATGCGCATCCCGGCCCGACTCCCAGCGTCCAGCAAGCTCTCAGCAAACATCCGATTTCGGTCCAGCAAAAGCGGCCATAGTTAATTGCAGACGAGGAAGAAAGGAAGTCCCATGACGGAGAACCCAGCGCAGGGACCGGGACCCGAACGCGAGACCCCGGAACACATCAATGCCGAGGCCCCGCACGGCGAGGAGGCCCGGCCTGCAGGCACTCCCGCCGAAGGCGAACAGCGCCCGGGAGAGCAGTCCACCACCAGGCTGCCTGCATACCAGCCTGGACCCGTCCAGCACGGACAGCCCACGCCTTACGGCCAGCATGCGACTTCCGGCCAGCCGGGCCCGTCCAACCAGGGCGGTCCACACTACCCCCAGCACGCTCCCTTCTACGGCACCGCCGGCGGAAACCAGTCCGGATATCCCGCCCAGCAGCACCCCACGCAGCAGTTCCCGCACGCGATGGGTGCCCACTCCGGTACACCCGGGAACACAACGACGGACACCAAGCGCAAGCCCGCCTTCGGCGTCGGGACCCTCGTTGCCAGCATCCTCGCGGCCGGACTCGTCGGCGGCGGCGTCGTGGCGGCGGGCAACCAGCTCTTTGACAACCCGGCTCCCGCGGCAAGCACCAGCAGCCAGGGCGGCACCGTCATCGTCAACAACAAGGACGACGTCAACGCGATCACCGCGGCGGCAGCCAAGGCCTCCCCGAGCGTGGTCACCATCAAGGCCACCAGTGGCAGCGGGGGCGGCACCGGTTCGGGCATCATCATCGACGACCAGGGACACATCCTCACCAACACGCACGTGGTAACCCTTGACGGTGCCACCGCCAATGCCACGATCGAAGTACGCACGCACGACGGCCGGGTGCTGAAGGCAAGCGTCGTGGGCACCGATCCCCTGTCCGACCTCGCGGTGATCAAGGTCGCTGACCCCTCCGGCCTGGTCCCGGCGACCCTCGGTGACTCCAGCAAGATCAACGTGGGGGACACCGCCGTCGCCATTGGCTCCCCGCTTGGCCTCACCGGCACCGTCACGGACGGCATCGTCTCCACGCTCAACCGGACCATCAGCGTGGCCTCCTCAGCTGCCCCAAAGGAAGCCCCTGACGGCTCGGACGGCGACGGCGAAGGCGGCTTCGAATTCGCCCCTCCCGGTGAGGGCCGGAACCAGCCCAGCACGAACCAGGGCTCCATTTCCATCAACGTCATCCAGACTGACGCCGCCATCAACCCGGGCAACTCCGGCGGGGCGCTGGTCAACAGCAAGGGCGAGGTGATCGGCGTGAACGTGGCCATCGCCTCGGCCGGCAGCGGCACCTCGGATTCCTCCAGTGGAAACATCGGCGTGGGGTTCAGCATCCCGATCAACCACGCCAAGCGGATTGCCGAGGAAATCATCGAGGACGGCAAGGCCAGCCATGGCCAGTTCGGCGTCAGCGTGCAGGCAAAGACCGCCACCGGAAACGACTCAGGTTTCTCGGTGGGCGCCGAAGTCGCCAGTGTCACCCGGGGTTCGGCCGCCGACAAGGCGGGCGTCAAGGTGGGCGACGTCGTGGTCAGGTTCGCCGGGCAGGCCATCAGCGATCCCAACCAGCTCACCGCCGCGGTCCGTGAGCAAGCCGCCGGTGCCACGGTCAAGGCCACCATCGTCCGCGACGGCCAGGAACGCGAAATCGACGTCACGCTGGACGCCGCCCCGCAGTCATAGGGCGGCACGCAAGGACAACAAAGGGGCGGCGCCATCCGGTGCCGCCCCTTTGCGTGCCCAGGCCCGGTCACCGTCAGCCGAAACAGGCGTTAACGCGGGCACGTCGTATTTCGCCACAATATGCTTAGCTAGGACGAAGCCCGCGAGCCGGGCGCCCATGGCCATGCGCCCCAGCCGCTGGCCATCCTCAAGCAAGGAAGGCTGCCTCGAACACAGTGGAAGAGACATTGAAGATTGTTGTTCTGGTCAAGCACGTCCCTGACGCGCAGTTCGACCGACACCTCACGGGCCAGGGAAACACCGTCGACCGTGACGAAAGCATCCTCTCGGAACTGGACGAATACGCCCTCGAGGCCGCGTTGCAGCTGAGCGAAGCCCGCGGCGGTGCCAAGGCAGGCAACGAAGTCATTGCCTTGAGCATGGGCCCGGCCGGAGCCGTGAACTCCGTCAAGAAGTCCCTGCAGATCGGCGCGAGCTCCGGTGTCCACCTGAGCGACGACGCCCTGGCCGGTTCCGACGCCGCCGCCACCTCGCTGGCGCTGGCCGCGGCCATCCGCTATCTCGGTCCGGTGGACCTGGTGCTGACGGGCATGGCCTCCACCGACGGTGAAACTTCCCTGGTTCCGGCGCAGCTCGCCGAACGGCTCGGCCTGCCCCAGGTGACCTTTGCCTCGGCCCTGGAACTGAACGGCGCCACCCTCACCGCCCGGCGCGACGGCGACGGCCATTCGGACACCGTGGAGGCGTCGCTGCCCGCGCTCGTCTCCGTGACGGACCAGATCAACGAGCCCCGGTACCCGAACTTCAAGGGCATCCTCGCGGCCAAGAAGAAGAAGATCACCACCTTGTCCCTGTCCGACATTGGGGTGGACGCCGGCCAGGTCGGCGCCGCCGGTTCCCTGACCGCCGTCGAGACCGCGGCTGCCCGTCCGCCGCGCACCGCAGGCACCATCATCACGGACGAAGGCGACGCCGGCATCCAGCTGGTTGACTTCCTGGCCGCCCAGAAGCTGCTCTAAGAGGACCACGACACATGGCAAAAGCACTTGTTTTCATTGACAACCCTGGCGGCGCGCTGAAGAAGAGCAGCCGCGAACTGCTCACCATCGCCGCCTCGCTGGGCGAGAGCGCGGTGGCCTTCAACGGCGAACTGCACGACGACGTCGCCGCGGCCATCGCCGCGCACGGCGCCACCGCGGTCTACCGCCCCTCGGCAGCGGACCTGGATGAGTATCTCGTGGCCCCGAAGGCTGCCTACCTCGCCGCAGCGGTTGCCGCCTCCGGCGCGGACACCGTCCTGCTGGAGAACTCGGCCGACGGCAAGGAAATCGCCGCACGGCTCGGTGTGAAGCTGAACGCCGGCGTGATCACCGACGTCGTCGGGGTCGACGCCGACGGCACCGCCCACAAGTCGGTCCTGGCCGGCGCGTACACCACCACCGCGAAGGCGCGCACCGGCGTCGCCGTTCTGACGGTGAAGCCGAACAGCGTGGACGTCGCCGAAGCACCCGCCGCGGGTGCCCCGGAGACCGTAACGGTCGAGGTTCCGGCAGATGCCGCGGCCTCCGCGGCGCGCATCACGGCCCGCAGCGAACGCCCCGCCAGCGGACGTCCGGAGCTCACCGAAGCGCGGGTCGTTGTGGCCGGCGGCCGCGGCGTCGACGGCGACTTCGGCCCGGTCGAGGAACTCGCCGACGCCCTGGGCGGCGCGGTCGGCGCCTCCCGCGCGGCCACCGACGCCGGCTGGATCGGCCACGACTTCCAGGTGGGCCAGACCGGCAAGACCGTCTCGCCGCAGCTGTACATCTCCGCGGGCATTTCCGGCGCGATCCAGCAGAAGGCCGGCATGCAGACCTCCAAGGTGATCGTCGCGATCAACAAGGACGCCGAGTCGCCGGTCTTCGAAATTGCCGACTTCGGCATTATCGGTGACCTCTTCAAGGTCATTCCGCAGGCTACCGAAGAGATCAAGAAGCGGAAAGGCTGATCCTTGAGCACTGACGCCACGTCAGCAAAGAGCCCGTTCAACGCCTCTACGGAGCGCGTTGAGCGGGTGCTTTGTTTTACCGCCCACCCCGACGACATCGACTTCGGCGCCGCCGGCACCATCGCCGCGTGGACGGCCGCCGGGGTGCAGGTCAGCTACTGCATCATGACCGACGGCGACGCCGGCGGCTTCGACGCCGACGATCACCACGCGATCACTGACACCCGGACGGAAGAGCAGCGGCGTGCCGCAGCGATCGTCGGCGTGGAGGACATCCACTACCTGCACGAGCGGGACGGCTACCTTGAGGTGAACCACGTCGTCATGAAGCAGGTGGTGAAGCTGATCCGCGAGATCCGGCCGCAGATCGTCCTGGCCATGCACCCGGAACGGAACTGGGACCGGATCCAGAAAAGCCATCCGGACCACCTGGCCGTGGGCGAAATCATCACCCGGGCCGTGTACCCTGCGCTGGAGAATCCGTTCGCCTATCCGGAGCTCGCCGAAGCCGGCCTTGAGGCCTACAAGTTGCCGTGGCTGTGGCTTTTTGCCGGCCCGGAGTCGCGGGAGAACCACTTCGTGGATGTCACCGGCCATGTGGAGCAGAAGCTCGAGGCGATCCGGGTCCACGCCAGCCAGCATCCGGACCTGGCCGCCATGGAGCGCACGGTGCGCGGCATGCTCGGGCACAACGGGCGCCGGGCCAGGCTGCCGGAGGGCAGCAGCGCCGAGGCCTTCCATGTCGTCTCTGTGAACGGGTCCCGGACCATCGCCGGCTTCTGAGGTTGCTGCCGTGTAACGCATGTCATATGCTTGAACACGGTTAAATCATATTTATTGAGGAAGACAGGCTTTCAATGGCGAAGACTGCGCAGCAACCCGTCCTGGTGATCATGGGCGTTTCCGGCTCGGGCAAATCCACCGTCGCAGGGGTCCTGGCCGGGCGCCTCGGCTGGGACCTCGCGGAGGGCGACGACCTCCACCCGGAAGCCAACGTGGCGAAGATGCATTCCGGCCTGCCCCTCACGGACGAGGATCGCTGGCCGTGGCTCGAACTGATCGCCGGCTGGATCCGCTCCCGCACCGAGGTGGGGGAGCCCGGCATCATCACCTGCTCGGCCCTGAAGAAGAAGTACCGCGACGTGTTGCGCGGCGAGAACGTGGTGTTCGTGTTCCTGCAGGGCAGCAAGGACAAGATCTCCGACCGCCTGGCTTCCCGGCACGGCCACTTCATGCCGCCGTCCCTGCTTGAATCCCAGTTCGAAGCCCTCGAAGAGCCGGGGGCGGATGAGAACCACATCGCGCTGTCCGTCTCCGCATCCCCGGCCGAGGAGGCCCAGGAAGTCATCGAGCGCCTGGAGCTCGTGGCCAGCGACGCCGCACAGGGCGGGATCAGCTAAGCCGCGCCTGCGCGTACGCCGTCATGGCTTCGCCAAGGTATCCGGCGAGTCGTTCGTCGTATTTGTCGTAGAACGCCTTGAAGCGCGCATCCTCGACGTACATGCGGCCCAGCCCGGCGTACGACTCCCGATTCGGCGTCCAGCTGCGCAGGATCCACTGGTAGTGGAGCTCGACGGCGGCCAGGGTCCTGGCGTCGTCGGCCGGCAGTCCCGCGTTCAGGCAGTCCAGGACGGCGCGGTTGGCGGCGTCGGCCTGCTCCATGAACTCCTGCTTCTGGGCGGGAGTCATGGCGGCGTGGCGGGCCTTGGATTCGTCCACCACCTTGTCGCCCCAGCGCTCCCTGGCTTCGGCTTCGTAGGGGTTGTTGTCGAAATCCTTGAACATATTTTCGGCGGACATCGGTGCTCCTTGACGTAGTGCTGTGATGGTGGCGTCGACCGTCCTGGACATGCGATCCAGGCGGTCGCGCTCGGCCAGCAGCCATTTCCGGTGAACGGCGAGTGCCTCCACGGGATCGGCCTGGCCATCCAGAACTTCGCCGATGGTCTCGAGCCCAAGGCCAAGTTCGCGAAGCAGGAGGATCCGCTGCAGGCGCAGCAGCTCAGGCTCGCCGTAGTAGCGGTAGCCGTTGCGCGCCGTGTAGGCCGGCTCCAAGAGTCCGAGCTGGTCGTAGTGCCGCAGGGTCCGTGATGAAACCTTGCTGGCCTTTGCCACCTCGGAGATACTCCAGGTGCCTTCTTCCTGCTTCATGGTTCCAGCGTAGAAGTTGACGTAACGTCAAGGTCAAGGGCTGCGCGGCGTCAGATCTTGGCGCCGGAAAAGCCGTTCTGCCGCCAGGCTTCGTACACCGCGATCGAGGCGGCATTTGCGAGATTGAGTGAGCGCAGCGACGGCAGCATGGGGAGGCGCAGCCGGGCGGTGATGTGTGGGTCCTGCTTCAACCAGTCCGGCAGGCCGACGGATTCCGGGCCGAACAGCAGTACGTCCCCGGCCTGGTAAGCGATGTCTGTGTAGGCGGTGTCGCCGTCGGAGGTGAAGGCGAAAACGCGTTCCGGTTGGAGAGCCTCCCATGCCGCCTCGATGTCCTTGTGCACGGTAACGACGGCGAGGTCGTGGTAATCGAGGCCGGCCCGGCGCAGCTTGGCGTCGGAGAAATCGAAGCCCAGTGGCTCCACAAGGTGCAGCTCGGCACCGGTGATCGCGGCCAGGCGAATGGCGTTGCCCGTATTGCCGGGGATTTCAGGGGTGTGGAAGAGGATGCGGAACACGGATCAATCCTAGCCAGCCCGTCAGTGCATGCCGCGCAACAGGCGTGCCAGAACCGGGACCACCACCGTGTTAGGTACCGGGCCGGAGGACAGGAACTGCTTGAGTCCCTTGGTGAGACCGGCGGCGTTGACCACCTGCACACCGCCGCCCTCTTCGGCGTGCCGGTACCGGTCGATCACCGGTTCGTGCGGGTTGTTGTCCGGACCGTGGACTACCACCCAGGCGGTGACGTTCAGTTCCGGGAAGATGTCCTGCATGTGGCGGGCCACCACGTCCAGCCGGGGCGGGGGCACCGCGCGCCCGCCGTGCCTCAAAGCCACCCCGTCCCACGCGTAGGCGCCCTTGGGCAGCAGCATGGAACCGATCAGCGCCAGCCGGTAGCCGGCCAGCACGGCGTGGTCGATGTGGCTGTTGTCCGACGGGGACTGCAGGCCGTTGATCAGCCGGGCGGAAGGGATGGCGGGCAGGATCTGGCGGCTGAGTAACTGCACGGTGCGCATCTCGCGCTGGATCCTGGCCTCGGCGCCGAAAATCCCGCGCTTTCGCGGCATGCCATGGACCTGCTGGGCTGCTTCGGCTGGGGAAAGCAGCGGGACCTCGAGCGGATCATCGAACGCCGGCACGTAGACGGGGGCATCCCCGGCCGTGTTCCGTGGGACGTTCGGGCGGTGGACGGTGGTGCGACTGGCCGTCCGCGGGGTGTCGTTGCCGGTGCCGGAAGGCGCGGCAGAAGGGGTGCTCGCATAGCGGCGGTCATACTCGGCCCGGCGCCGCGGATCCACGAGCGTCTCGTAGGCCAGGGTCACCTGGCGGAACACCGCTGGATCCCCGCCGTGGTCCGGGTGTGCCCGCCTCGCGGCCTTGCGGTAGGCGCGCTTGATCTCCTGCTCCGTGGCGTTCACGGAGACCCGGAGGATCTGGTAGTGGGAACTGCTGCCCTCGGCCAAGCACGGCCCTTTCTCTGCGCAATCTGGGATTGGGGCCAGTTTAGCCAGCCTTCAAGGACAACGAACCAGGACCTCGCCGCGGTTCCCACCGCACACTTCAGGGCCGCGGGGCCTCTGGACGCGCGGTTGCCGCGCGGGCCCGCGGTGGCGGCGGCTAGACTCGAAGGCGGCACAGACAGGACCGGGAACGACGGGGGCTACGTTTTGGTGACACTCGGATGGCGCGCTACGGCACGGCCTGCGCGTGGGGGAACCGCCATCTTCGCGGCGGCGTTCCTGGCCGCGGGCAGCCTGGCCTCCTGCAGCGTCAACGTTCCGGATCCCGAATCGAGCACGCCTGCGCCGGTCCCGTCGGTTCCCGCGAAGCCCACCATCACGCCCGGCCACGACGCCGATGCGGTCGCCGCCAGGGACCTCCCGCTCAGCGCCGGCGGATCCTTGGCCGCGGGCGTACCGGTGGAAATCTCGGACGGGTTGCGGGAAGTGCCGGGCTGGAAGCTCGTGGAGGAAAACGTCCAGGGACAGAACCGCTTCGTACGAAAGGACGGCTGCGAGGTGACCACCCGGCTGAGCCTCAACCAGGGTGCTCTTGCCGTCGGCGGCGACGACAAAGCCTCCACTGAAGCCCTGTTCGCCTACCTGGACCAAGGGATCGAGCCCGCCTCCCTGACCACCGAGACCCTCCGCTGGGGAGCGGACGACGACAGGCCTCCGCGCAAGGTCCAGGTTCTTGCCTTCAACGCGCGGGCGGCCGCCGGTGGAAAGTCCTTCACTGTCCTTGCCCGCCTGTTCGCCACCGCCGGCTCGTCCGCCTACATCACCGCGGCCTGCCCCTCGCCGGCCGCGCTGGCCACGGCCAAGGCCGACGTCGCGAAATACCTGCCGCTGGTCCCGCCCGGCAACTGATCTGCCCGATCGGTGATCCGGCCGGGCGGCAAGGCACTTACCGGCCGCGGCCCGATGCCGCCGTGCTGCCCGCGAGCCGGTTGAGGGCCAGGGCCGCCACCAGCAGGCCGAAGTCCCGGAGAGCGACATCGAAGAAGCTGCCCAGGACCAGGAGGTTGACGATGATGCCCAGCAGCCATACGGCAACCAGCACGGAGCCGAAGCGCGGGCGCACCGCAACGGCGATGCCCGCGATAATTTCGACGATCCCCACGCCGTACATGAACGCCTGGGGAGTCACGGGCACCACAGCCGTGGCCACCGGCGCGAGATAGTCCGTCCAGTCCGCCAGGACGTTCGTGAATTTGTCCAGGCCGAAGAGGACCGGTGCGGCGGTGAAGACGGTCCTGAGCAGCAGATATGCCTGCCGCGCCGGGTCCATGGCTGCGATCCTGCCGGCGCCTGCGTGCGCCGTGGTTTCCTGGGTTTTCATGGCTCTTCCTTCCTGTTCACTGCGCTGCATCCGTCTAAAAACGGATAGTTTGATTTTAGAATTCCTGCCTAATTTAATCAACGGATGCCTTTTTAGAGTTACCCTTGTCCCATGACCGGACTTTCCTGGCGCGAACGGCTGACCGCCCTGTCTTCGCTTGGCGACGACGGCCGCCGCAGGCTGTACGAGTACGTGTGCGCCGCCGGCACCGCGACGGGCAGGGACGAGGCTGCCGCCGCCCTCGGCATGCCGCGCAGCACGGCGTCGTTCCACCTGGACCGCCTGGTCCGCGACGGGCTGCTCGGAGCCGAGTTCCGTAAGCCGGCCGGCAAAGGCGGGCCGGGCTCCGGCCGTCCCGCGAAGCTTTACGTTCCGCTTCTCGCCGAGATTGGTGTTTCAGTCCCCGAGCGCAACTACGACCTCGCCGGCGTCGTTCTTGCCTCAGCCGTCAGCGCCGCGATGGACGGGCGAGTTGCGCGCGAGGCCCTGCTCGGGACCGCACGCGCCAAGGGCGCGGAGGCCGGTGCCGGCGGACGGGACTTTCTCGATGTCCTCGCCGGGCAGGGATACCGACCGGAAGTGGACGACGACGGCGGCCACGCGCTGCTGAACTGCCCGTTCCACAGGCTTTCGCGGAGCCACCCCGAGGTGGTGTGCGCGATGAACGGCGCCTTCCTCGCCGGGGTCGCCGATGCCTGCGGCGTCGACGCCGCGCGGGTCGCCGGCGACGACCGGCCCGGCCACTGTTGCGCCCGGATCCTGCCCGCACACTGATGCCAGCGCGCGCCTTACGCCGTCGATAGACTCTTAAGGTGCCCGTATACCTGGACCATGCCGCCACGACCCCCATCGCCCCCGCCGCGCTTGAGGCGATGACCCGTGAGCTTGCGCGCACGGGCAACCCCTCCTCGCTACACGGTTCCGGACGGCGCGCCCGCCGCGCCGTCGAGGACGCCCGGGAAATCCTGGCCGCGGCCGCCGGTGCCCACCCCTCAGAAGTCATCTTCACCTCCGGCGGCACCGAGGCGGACAACCTCGCGGTCAAGGGCTTGTACTGGACCCGGCGCGACGAAGACCCGCGCCGGAACCGCATCCTCTGCTCCGCCGTCGAACACCACGCCGTGCAGGACACCGTTGAATGGCTGGAACGGCACGAAGGCGCCGAGGTCGTGTGGCTGCCGGTGGACGCCGACGGCGTCGTGAAGGTGGACGCAGTCAAGTCCGCACTGGAGCGGGATCCCGGCTCGGTGGCGCTGGTGACCGTCATGTGGGCCAATAACGAAGTGGGCAGCATCCAGCCGGTGCGGGAGATCGTGGAACTGGCAACGCCACATGGAATTCCGGTGCACTCGGATGCCGTCCAGGCCTTCGGCGCCCTGCCGGTCAGTTTCCGGGAATCCGGCCTGGCGGCGATGTCTGTCTCCGGGCACAAGATCGGCGGGCCGGTCGGCGTCGGGGCGCTGTTCCTGGGCCGCTCAGTCAAACTGACACCCGTGCAGCACGGCGGCGGGCAGGAACGAGACGTTCGCTCCGGCACCCTGGACACGGCGTCAATCGCCGCATTCGCTGCCGCAGCCGGTGCCCTGGCCGCGGATCTTCCGGCGGAAAGCGCGCGGATCGCGGCCCTGCGGGACAGGCTCATCGACGGCGTCCGGGCGGCGGTGCCCGAGGCCGTGCTCCGCGGGGCTCCCGGTGACGGCCGGCTGCCGAACAACGCCCACTTCACCTTCCCGGGCTGCGAGGGCGACTCCCTGCTGTTCCTGTTGGATCTTGCCGGCGTCGAGTCCTCCACGGGCTCGGCCTGCACGGCCGGGGTGCCCCGGCCCTCGCATGTGCTGCTGGCGATGGGGCTGGACGAGGACACCGCGCGCGGCGCCCAGCGCTTCAGCCTGGGCCACACCTCGAGCGAAGCCGACGTCGATGCCCTGCTCAAGGCACTGCCGGATGCCTATGCCCGGGCGAAGCAGGCAGGCATGGCAGGGCACGAATCCAGCATTCAGACGGCGGCCACCGTGGCCCGGTCCGCCGGGACGGCCCCGGCGTAGCCCACAGGGCCCCGGCGTCGCGGACCGGCTCAGCCCTCCGGAAGCAGCTCCTCCAAGGGCACCTCCGGATCGGTGAGGCGGGCGGAATCGACCGGCACGCGCCGCGAAATCAGGGCTTTGATGGTCTTGTGCACCTTCGGGCGATTGATGCTCATCCCGGCCACTACCGCATTGCCCTCCAGCCAGAAGGCCAGGAAGCTCTTCTCGTCCATGGAACCGCGCAGCACCGGGGCTTGGCCGGCGGCCATGGAAGGGAAGCCGGAGTATTCCATGGCGACATCGAACTGGTCCGTATAGAAGTAGGGCACCATGTCCAGTTCCGCGTCCTGGCCGAGCATGGCCTTGGCTGCCACCTTTCCGCCCATGAGCGCGTTGTACCAGTGCTCGCTGCGATGGTGTTGCCCGGTGAAGGGATGCAGGGCATTGGCGACGTCCCCGGCGGCGAACACATCGGGGCTGCTGGTGCGCAGGGAAGCGTCCACCACGATGCCGTCATCCAAGGTGAGTCCGGCGTTCCCGGCCAAGGTGGTGTCCGGCATGACGCCGGCCGCGATGACCACGAGGTCCGCAGGGATCTCCTCCCCGGCATCGGTGACGACGGCGCTGGCCCGGCCGCCGGAGCCCTTGATCTCCTTGGCGCTCGCGGGCAGCCGGAACTTTACTCCGTGGGACTCGTGGAGCCCGCGGAAGAACGCGCCCAGCTCGGGACCGATGGCCGTCGACAGCGGGATGTCCTCCAGTCCCAGCAGCGTGACCTCGTTGCCGTAGCTGCGGGCAGCGGCCGCGAGCTCCATTCCGATCCAACCGGAACCGACCATCACGAGGCGCCGGCCGCCGTCGGACAGTGCAGCCTTCAGCCGGCGTGAGTCCTCCATGGTGCGGAAGGTCCCGACCCCGCCCAGTTCGCTGCCGGGCAGCGGTAGTTTCCGCGGCTGGGCGCCGGTGGCGATCAGGAGCTTCGAATACTCCAGTTCCTTCCCGGACCCGAGGCGGACCGTATGCGCCTGCGGGTCAGCGGCGACCACGGGATCGCCGAGCAGCAGGTCGACGCCGTTCTCCGCGTACCAGTCCTGCGGCACCACCGGGACCTTGTCTTCGCCGTCCTTGCCCAGGAGGAATTCCTTGGAGAGGGGCGGCCTGAGGTAGGGCACCTGCGCTTCGGCGCAGGCGATGGTGATAGTTCCCGTGAAACCCTCCGAGCGGAGGGTCCGGGCGGCGGTGGCGCCGGCCAGGCCCCCGCCGGCGATGACGAAATGTCCGGTGTCCATGATGCCTCGATTCCTGTGGGGTGGTCCGCTGCTGCATCTAAAACCGTCAAATTTGACTTTAGAAGGGGAGGTGAAGGCGGTCAAGGGTTTCCCGCGCGGTTCCGGCAGACGGTAGAATGGACGGGCGCGCGGTGTCTTCCGGCGCGACCTTCCACCCCATACCCATACCCAGCAGAAAGCCAGCATGCGAGTACTTGCAGCCATGAGCGGCGGAGTCGATTCCGCCGTCGCCGCCGCCCGCGCCGTCGAGGCGGGGCACGACGTCGTCGGGGTCCACCTGGCGTTGTCCCGCATGCCCGGAACGCTGCGAACGGGAAGCCGCGGCTGCTGCACCATCGAGGACTCCCGCGACGCCTGGCGCGCCTGCGACGTTCTCGGGATTCCCTACTACGTCTGGGACTTCTCGGAGCGCTTCAAGGAAGACGTTGTCCAGGACTTCATCGACGAGTATGCAGCCGGCCGCACGCCCAACCCCTGCATGCGCTGCAACGAGCGCATCAAGTTCGCCGCCCTCCTGGAGAAGGCGCTCGCCCTGGGGTTCGATGCCGTGTGCACCGGCCACTACGCCAAGGTGATCACCGACGCCGACGGCAACCCGGAACTGCACCGCGCCGCGGACTGGGCCAAGGACCAGAGCTACGTGCTGGGCGTGCTGACCCACGAACAGCTCAAGCACTCGATGTTCCCCCTCGCGGAAACCCCCTCCAAGGCGGAGGTGCGGGCCGAAGCGGAGCGCCGCGGCCTGTCCGTGGCCAACAAGCCGGACAGCCACGACATCTGCTTCATTTCCGACGGCGACACCCGCGGCTGGCTCGCCGAGAAGATCGAGATGACCACCGGCGACATCGTCGATGAGACCGGCGTCAAGGTCGGCGAGCACCCCGGAGCCAACGCCTTCACCGTGGGGCAGCGCCGGGGCCTGAAGCTCGGCACGCCCGCGGCGGACGGGAAGCCCCGGTTCGTGCTGGAGATCCGGCCCAAGGAAAACAAGGTGGTGGTGGGGCCGGAAGCCCTGCTCGCCATCGACGAGATCCGCGGCATCAAGGTCTCCTGGGCCGGGCTTCCGATCGCCGAGGTGTCCACCGGGGCGGAGTTCGACTGCCACGCCCAGGTCCGGGCGCACGGCGACCCGGTGCCCGCCCGCGCCCGGGTGGAAGCCGTGGCGGATGACGCCGGTGTGGAGCGTGAAGGCCTGGTAGTCACCCTCAACGAGCCGCTGCGCGGCGTCGCCCCCGGCCAGACCGTCGTGCTGTACCAGGGCACCCGCGTGCTGGGCCAGGCAACCATCGACGCCGCCCGCTCGCTGCAGCGCGCCGCCCTCTAGCCTCCGCGCCGCCCGCAGGGGCCGCCGTCGCGCCATTGCCTCCGCCTGCCCGCGGGCAGATACTTGGCTATGCAGCAATCCGCTGCGGATGTGCATGGGGTTTCCGCGCAGGGGGCGGCAATGGCTGTGGCATTTCAGGACAAGGCCCCGGGGGATATCAAGGCCGGGCAGATGGTCCCCCTGACGGTTCTCGCGGAAGGGCCCATCGGCAGCAACGGGATGGCCCCGATCACTACGCAGCTGAAGGTCCCCGTCGAGCGGCTGCGCAGGGGGCCCACCGGCCACCGGCTGAGCGTGCACATCAGGAAATGGCGCGGCACCAGCGTGGTTCCGGTGTCCCTGACGGTGCCGGGCAACCCCTGGCAGTTTGTCTCGGAAGAGCCGCCCTGCGAGCTGCGCGAACTCCTGGACGATTCACGCTTCCTGGCCCAGCATGTGTACGGCGTCGCCGCTTCCACCCTGCACTTCTTCGAGTCGACCCTCGGCCGCCGCATGCCGTGGAACCCGGAGGGCCGCCTGATCCTCAAGGCCCGGGACCTGGTCACCGCCGTGGACACCGGCTACGAACGCGGTACCAACATCATCCGCTTCGGCTCCATCGACCGGATGGGCTACAAAGTGCCGACCGCCCTGTACCGGGACATCGTGGCGCACGAGGTCACGCACGCCATCCTCGACGGATTCCGTCCGGCCTGGGCGGACCAGCTTGCCGGGATCGAACAGCTCGCCATGCACGAGGCGCTCGCCGACCTCGTGGCCATCCTTTCCGTGTTCTCCTCGCGGGACGTCGTGTACCGCCAGTTGCTGGCCGCCGCGGGAAGGGCGGGAGCGGACGTGCCGCTCGACGACGATGCCCTGATGCGCACGCTCTTCGACTTCGCACGGGACCTGTATGCCCGCGGGCCGCTGCGGGAGCCCTTCGCCGGCGCCGTGCCGGAGAACTGGCAGGACCATCCGGAACCGCACGTCCGCGGAACCGTGGTGGTGGGCGCCGTGCTGCGGGCCGTCCACCGGATGTGGATGGAACGCAACCGCCGCTTCGGCGAGGGCCAAAGCCTGCAGCAGAAGGCCGAATCAGGCTCCATCGTCGGCACCAGGGTGCTCCGCATGGTGATCCGCGGGCTGTCCTACATGCCGCCGGTCGATGTCCTGTGGCGGGACCTGCTCCGGGGAATCATCGCTGCGGACCTGGACATGGTGCCCGAGGACCAGCACGGCTACCGGGAAGCGATCCAGGAAGAGTTCTCCAGGATCGGCATCCGGCGGGTGCCCTTGGCCAACATCTCCGGCGTGGACAACTACCGGGGCCTGAGGTACCCGGTCCGGCTCGCCGCACTCGGTTCGGACCCGCAGGAAGTCCAGCGCTTCGTCTGGGAAAACCCGCGGCTGCTGGACGCCGCCCGCCTGGAACGGCGCACCCCGCTCAGCTCCACCCGGGTAAGGACCTCGGAACGGGTCTCTCCGGACGGCTTCGTGGTCTCGGAGATCGGCGCCTCCTTCATCCAGACCGTCCGGATGAGCCGGCGCGAAGCCGCGGTCCGGCTGGGCCTGAAGACCAAACGCGAATACGTGGACATCCGGGGCGGGGGACTGCTGCGTTTCGACGCCGGCGGCCGGCTCGTCTACGCCGCATTGAAGCCGGTGATGTCCCGGGAGCGGCAGACAGCCATGTTCGTCTCGGACGAGCAGCACGCCGCCGAACAGGAAGTGTCCAGCGGCGTGCAGGGCAGGTTCCACCGCACCGGCGACTGACGAGCGCGACCGGCTGGCGGTCCGCCCGCAGCCGCGGCGGGACTTATCCGGGCGAACCCCACGCGGCCTTGCGGGCCGCCGTCGACGCCTCCAACTGGGCCACCTGGTCGAAGCCGCCGGCCTTCAACCCCTTGCTGACCGATTTGAGGACGTCCGCCCGGGGGAGGGTGCCGTCCGCTTCGAGCGCCTTGACCAGGTTGTACGTGAACGCACCGTTGTACCGCTGGTCGAGGTAGGCGTCGGCGGCGGTCTGGTCGGCGCGGCAGGCGGCCATCAGCACCGGTTTCGTGGCCCCTCCGGCCTTGACCAGGTCCCGCAGCACCCGGGTGTCGCTGTATTCCGAGGCCGCGACCGCCCGCGCCGTCGGGGCCGGGAGGAAGCGCGGGCGCCGGCCGGGCAGCAGGTCCAGCGACTTCAGGCCCGTTCCGCTGTGGCAGGTGTCCAGGACGACCTCCATGAGCACGCCGTCCGGCAGCTTCGAAAACAGATCGAAGAGCTCGTCGTCGGCAATCACTGTGGCCGGGTCCCACGCGTCTCCGGTGTTGTTGATGCCGTAGCAGGCGAAGGCCTCATCCAGGCGGTCCGCCTCGTCCCCGCTCGTATCAGGGATCTGCGTGCCGTGGCTGGAGAAGGTGAAGACCAGATGCCCGGCCTTGCCCGACACGGCCAGGTCCAGGAGCCTGGTCAGCTCGGCCATGACGGCGTCCTTGTCCGCGTCGGCGTCGTGCAGGACCGTGATGCCGGAGGAAGGGAATCCATAGCGGCCCTCCAGCAGGGCCGAGAGGTCGTTGGCGTCGTTGACACATCCCTGGAGCCAACTGGATTGCGGAAGGAATTTGAATTCGTTGATGCCCACACACAGGGCTGCCTTGTTCATGAGCGCGTCCTTTGACCGGAAGTTGCGCGGATTCAGCTAGGCGGCCCCAAGCTCCGCCGCCAGGACGGCCCGGCTGCAGCAGAAGCGCGGCCGGGCCGACGAACACAAGCTGCCCCGGGCAGGCCACGGAGCGCATCTCAACCTTAATCCCGGGGCCGGGCCGCGGCAATGGACCACGCGGGACCCGAACGGCCAAGGCGCGGCGGGGGTCGAAAAATAAAGTTTGTGTTTCAAATCACAGGAATCCCTCTTTTCCGACCGATTGTTCTGGTTGAATCGGGGCATCAGCTGTGCGTGCCTTCCCGAAACCGTCCGGGGGCGGGCGCGCCGGACCCACCAAACAGCCAAATTCGACAGAACTCGAATCCACAGAACGGAAAGTTCACTGATGGCAATCAACAAGAAAGCCCTGCAAGGCGCCATCGCGCTCGCGGGTGTCTCTGCGTTCGCTCTCACGGCCTGCACGGGCCCCTCGGGCGGCACGCCTTCCAACGGCGCCAGTGGCGCGGCCAGCACCATCGCCTACGGCACCACCGACAAGGTGACCGCCCTGGATCCCGCTGGATCCTACGACAACGGGTCGTTCATGGTGATGAACCAGATCTTCCCGTTCCTGCTCAACTCCAAGCCCGGCGGTGCCGACCCCGTTCCGGACATCGCCGAATCGGCCTCGTTCACCAAGCCCACCGAATACACGGTGAAGCTCAAGAGCGACCTGAAGTGGGCCAACGGCCACACCCTGGACTCCAAGGACGTGAAGTTCAGCTTCGACCGCCAGGTCAAGATCAAGGACCCGAACGGGCCGTCCTCCCTGCTGACGAACATCGCCTCGATCAGCACCCCGGACGCACAAACCGTGGTCTTCACCCTCAAACTGGCCAATGACCAGACCTTCGCCCAGATCCTTTCCAGCCCCGCGGGCCCGATCGTCGACGACGAGGTCTTCCCGGCCGACAAGCTCCTCTCCGACGACGGCATCGTCAAGGCCAAGGCCTTCCACGGCCAGTACACCATCGAGAGCTACAACAAGAACACGCTCATCAGCCTCAAGCCGTACGCGGACTACAAGGGTGTGCTGGACAAGGCGGCCAACGGCGGCGCCACCATTAAGTACTACACCGACCAGAGCAACATGAAGCTGGACATCCAGCAGGGCAACCTTGACGTTGCCAACCGCAGCCTGAGCGCTACCGACATCGAGGACCTCAAGAAGGACTCCAAGGTCAAGGTGCACGTGGGCCCCGGCGGTGAAATGCGGTACATCGTCTTCAACTACAACGTCATGCCATTCGGAGCGAAGACCGCCGACGCCGATCCCGCCAAGGCGCATGCCGTCCGGCAGGCAGTGGCGAACCTCGTCGACCGCCAGGCGATCGCGGATCAGGTCTACAAGGGCACTTACCTGCCGCTGTGGTCCAACGTCCCGTCCGGGTTCCTCGGTGCCAACGAGTCCTTCAAGGACCTCTACGGCCAGGACGGCAAGCCCAGCGAGGACAAGGCCAAGAAGGTGCTCGCCGATGCCGGAGTCACCACCCCGGTGACCATCAAGCTCCAGTACAACCCGGACCACTACGGCAAGTCCTCCGGTGACGAGTACGCAATGGTGAAGGACCAGCTGGAAAAGTCCGGCCTGTTCAAGGTGGACCTGCAGTCCACGGAGTGGGTTACGTACAACTCGGCGTCCAAGGCCGACACCTACCCGGTGCACCAGCTGGGTTGGTTCCCGGACTTCTCCGACCCGGACAACTACCTCACCCCGTTCTTCCCCAAGGGCGGGTTCATGAACAACCACTACTCCAACGCCGAGGTCGACAAGCTGATCTCCAAGCAGCTGACCGAATCGGACAAGGCCACCCGCGAGAAGGACATCCAGGATGTCCAGAAGCTGCTCGCGGAAGACATCTCCACCCTGCCCCTGCTGCAGGGTGCCCAGGTCGCCGTCGCCGGCACAAGCGTCAAGGGTGTCGAGTCCACCCTGGACGCGTCCTTCAAGTTCCGCCTGGGCAGCGTTTCGAAGTAATGCGTCCACGCAGGAGGCGGGGTGCGCCCCGCCTCCTGCCGTGAGCAGGGCAATAGCCCGCGAAACGACTGTCTACTAAGGATTCCTCATGGCTACACTCATCGAGGCCGAGACACCTGATGTCCTTGGCCCGGCCGCGCCCAAACGCGGCACCGGGGGAGTGGGACGGTACATCCTCGTCCGCTTCCTCCTGATCTTCCCCACAATCTTTATCCTGGTCACGCTGGTTTTCTTCCTGATGCGCATCACCGGCGACCCCATCACCGCCGCGCTCGGCGGACGCCTCCCGCAGGACCAGCTTGACGCCAGGATCCACGAGGCCGGCTACGACCGGCCCATCCTGGTGCAGTACTTCGAATACCTCGGCCAGATCGCCACCGGCAACTTCGGCACCACCCTCTCGGACCGGCGGCCGGTCGTCGAAATGCTTGCCACCTTCGGCACGGCGACCCTTGAACTGGCCATCAACTCCTTGGTGGTGGCGCTGCTCATCGGCATCCCGTTGGGCATGATCGCGGCCCACCGCCGTGACCGTACTCCCGACGCACTGCTGCGTTTCTTCGCCATCCTCTGCTACGCCACCCCGGTCTTCTTCGCGGGCCTGCTCCTGAAGCTGACCTTCTCCGTGGCGCTGGGCTGGCTGCCGGTCTCCGGACGGGCCTCCACCAGCACCGAGCTGGCCATGTCCCAGCTCGCGGCACCGAGTGGCATCTACTGGCTGGATGCCATCCGCAGCGGAAACTACCAGGCACTCGGTGACATCGCCGCGCACGCGGTGCTTCCCGCCGTCGCGCTCGGACTGCTCACCGCGGGGGTCTTCCTGCGCCTGGTGCGCACCAATCTGATCGGCACGCTCGGCAAGGACTATGTGGAAGCGGGCCGTTCGCGCGGCGTCAGCGAGTTCCGCCTGGTCACCAAGCACGCTTACAAGCCGGCGCTCATCCCGATCATCACCGTCATGGGGCTGCAGATCGCGCTCATGCTCGGTGGAGCCGTGCTGACCGAGACCACTTTCGAGTGGAAAGGCCTGGGGTACCAGTTGGCGCAGTACCTGACCGCCCGTGACTTCGTGGCCGTGCAGGGCATCGTGATGCTGCTGGCCGTGATAGTGGCCGTCACCAACTTCGTGGTGGACATCCTCGCCGCGGTCATCGACCCGAGGGTGAGGTACTGATGTCTGAGACAACGACGGCGGCCGTCCCGCCGCCCGCTCCCCGCAAGGCACCGCTGCTCGACCGTCTGCCGGTGACCTCGCACATCCGGCAAAGCGTCGGGCTGCAGCGCACCATGCTGCTCATCGGCATCACGCTGACGGGGCTGTTCCTGTTGGCCGCTATGTTCGCACCGCTGCTCGCGCCGTACGGGTACGCGCAGATTTCCGACGCCGCCGGGACTTTCCCCGCCCAGGCCGCCCCCGGCGGCAAGCACCCCTGGGGTACTACCGTGGGCGGATACGACGTACTGTCGCGCGTGCTTTGGGGATCCCAGACCGCGGCGACCGTGATTGTGGTGTCCGTGGCAATGTCCATCTTCGTGGGCGTAGCGCTCGGCCTGCTCAGCGGCTACTTCGGCGGCTGGCTGGACCGGGTCCTGGTGGTCATCGCGGATGCCATCTACGCCTTCCCCTCGCTGCTGCTGGCGATCGTGATGTCGATTGTCATCAGCCAGGGCCAGTCCAGTTTCTGGGGCGGCATCCTGGCCTGTTCGATTTCCATCACCGTGGTGTTCGTGCCGCAGTACTTCCGCGTGATCAGGGCCGAAACCATTCGGCTCAAGGCCGAACCCTTCGTGGAATCGGCCATGGTGGTCGGAGCCTCCAGCTGGCGCATCATGGGCCGGCACATTTTCAAGAACGCCACCCGCACCCTGCCGCTGATCTTCACCCTGAATTCCTCCGAGGCGATCCTGACCCTGGCGGGCCTCGGCTTCCTGGGCTTCGGCATCGAGCCGACGTCGGCGGCCGAGTGGGGCTTTGACCTGAACAAGGCGCTCGCCGACGCGTCCTCCGGAATCTGGTGGACCGGCGTGTTCCCGGGCGTCGCGATTGTCCTGACAGTGCTCGGCCTGACCCTGGTGGGCGAAAGCATGAACGACCTCAACGATCCGCGGCTGCGCGGGCGCCGGGCTGCCGGAAACAAACGGTCCGGCAAAGCAAAGACGAAGGCGGGCCGGCCATGACCATCAACCTTGGAAACATCTCGGACGGCCCGCGTGACGCGGGGGCACCGGTCCTGGACATCGAGCGGCTCAAGGTCACCTTCGCCACGGACGCAGGTGACGTCCACGCCGTCAAGGACGTCAGCCTCGACGTGAAGGCCGGCGAAGTGCTGGCCATCGTGGGTGAATCCGGCTCCGGAAAGACCGTCACCGCCAAGACGATCCTGGGCCTGTTGCCGGAAACGGCTACGAGTTCCGGGACCGTGCTTATCAAGGGCAACAACGTCATCAGTGTCAGCCCGGCCACGCTGCGGAAGATCCGCGGCCGGGACGTCGCCATGGTGTTCCAGGAACCCTCCACCGCGCTGAACCCGGTGTTCACGGTGGGCTGGCAGATTGCCGAAGGGATCCGGGCGCACGCCGTGGACGGGCACCGGATCTCTGCCAAGGAGGCCAAGGCACGTGCCACCGAGGCCCTGCGCAAAGTGGGCATCCCGGATCCGGAAATCCGTGTCAACTACTACCCGCACCAGTTGTCCGGCGGGCAGAAACAACGCGTTGTCATCGCCGCCGCGCTCGCCTTGAACCCTGGGCTGATCGTAGCGGACGAACCCACCACGGCCTTGGACGTAACGGTCCAGGCCGAGATCCTGCAGCTGCTGCGGGACCTTCGCGACAAGTACGGCACCTCGATCGTGCTGATTACCCACAACATGGGCGTGGTGGCCGACCTGGCGGACCGGGTGGTCGTCATGTACCAGGGCGACGTGGTGGAGGAGGCCTCCGCCCGGACCCTGTTCGCGGAACCGAAGCAGGACTACACCAAGAAGCTCCTGGCCGCGGTCCCGCACCTCGGCCGGGATTCGGCGTCGGAAGGGGCCACGGCGCGGCTCCACCAGGGCGGAAAAGTCCTCGTGGAAGCCAAGGACCTCACGATCGAATTCCCGGGACGCCTCGGCACTCCGGGCTTCAAGGCGGTCAACGGCGTCAGCTTCACGGTGTCGGAGAATGAAGTCTTTGGCCTCGTGGGCGAGTCCGGGTCCGGCAAGTCCACCATCGGACGGGCCATTGCCGGGCTCAACCGGGTCACCGGCGGCAGCCTGAAGGTTTTCGGCTACGAAATGCTGGGCTTCAAGGAACGCAGTTTCAAACCGTTGCGCAAGGATATCGGCTTCGTGTTCCAGGACCCGGCGGCCTCGTTCAACCCGCACCTGACCGTGGGTGAGTGCATCGCCGAGCCCCTGCTGATCCACACCCATCCGAGCCCCGAGCAGGCCAGGCTCCGCGTCTCCCAGCTGCTGGAATCGGTGCAGCTGCCGGCTTCATACGCCGCGCGGTATCCGCACGAGCTCTCCGGCGGGCAACGCCAACGCGCCTCCCTGGCCCGGTCGCTCGCGCTGAACCCGAGGCTGCTGATCGCCGACGAACCGACCTCCGCACTGGACGTGTCCGTGCAGGCCAAGGTCCTGGAACTGTTCAGGGACATCCAGGAGGAGTACGGCTTCGCGGCCTTGTTCATCAGCCACGACCTCGCCGTCGTGGACATGCTCTCCCACTGGGTGGGTGTGCTGTTCAAGGGCCGGCTCGTGGAGCAGGGGATCGGCAGCCAGATCATGGGCGCCCCTTCCCAGGACTACACGAAGCGCTTGATTGCCTCACTGCCTGTCCCGGACCCGGAGGAACAGGCCCTGCGCCGGGAGGCCCACCGGGCGCTGCTCGGGACCTGACTGCACGACCGGCGCGCTTCGGGGTGCTTTGGGGCGGCATGCCGCGATCCTCTGCGTGCTGTTCCCCGCGCGCCCTCGGCAGCTAAGTTTTCTGCCGAGGGGCGCGGGGCCCCTTTGCGCACGCTGCCGGATCACGGCACGCCGACCGGACCGCGGCAAGCCCCTGCTCGCCGTCGCTTTGCGGCAGGCCGACCGGCCGCCGTCGCGAGTTCTCTGTCAGTCCTCCGAGACGATCGAGATGTTGAACGGCTTCCCTTGTTGCTGCACATAGATCCGCAGCCACAAGGGAAGCCACATCTCCATGCCGCGGGCGGTGTCCAGGCCGCCGAGGTCGCGGATCCGTTCAGGCCGCCACCCGAAGGACCGCAACAGCTCCACCACAACCGCTTTGGCGTCGGGGTCGTTGCCGCCGAGGAAGACGTCATGCTCCCCGCCGGCGAGGCGCTGCGGGTCCACCATCACGGCCGCGTTCATGGTGTTCAGGGACTTGACCACTCGGGCCTGCGGGAACGTGCGCTGGATGGTTTCGGCGATGCTATCCGTGTTGCAGACCGAAAGCGCGGGAGGAAAGCCCGAGGAGTGGTCCAGGGGATTGGACACGTCCAGCAGCACTTTGCCGTTGAGGTTGTCTGCGCCCGCCTCGCTGAGGGCGGCGAGGGACACAGTTCCCGGCGTCGCGTTGATGACCACTTCCGCCATGGCCGCCGCCTGGGCAAAGGATCCCGAAGAAGCGTTCGGCCCCGCGGCGGCGGCCCAGTCCGTGCCCTTGGGATTTCCCGTCTCGCGGGAACCCATCGTCACCTCGTGGCCCAGCTCCACAAGCTTCCCGGCGAGGGCATGGCCCACCGTTCCCGTTCCCAAGACTGCGATTCTCATGCTTGCCTCCTTTTGCCCCATTCTGCTCCAGCAGGGATTCCCCGGACAGCGTTTCCCCGCCAGGAGTAGCACCGGCAAGGCCGTCGGTTCGATAAGAGAGACTGCAGAGGCTCCATGGGTGGGGCGCCCAGGCGCCGAATCCGTGGAGAAGCAGTCGAGCGCCATAGACTGGTGCAATGACCGAGCCGAAGCCTGTACTTTCCGAAGACGCCCGTCCTGACAACGTCTCCGAGACCACCGACTCCTTCGATCCCGCCGCAAGTTCGCTTGCCGGCCAGGTGGACCGCTCGGTCATGGATGAGCTGCTCTCCATCCGGTCCAGCATTGACAACATCGACGCCACACTCGTTTTCCTGCTGGCCGAACGCTTCAAGGCAACGCAGAAGGTGGGGGTGCTCAAGGCGACGCACAAGCTTCCCGCCGGTGACCCCGGCCGCGAGGCTGCCCAGATTTCCCGGCTACGCCGTCTGGCCGAAGAAGCGCACCTGGACCCGGCCTTTGCCGAGAAGTTCCTGAATTTCATCATCAGTGAAGTGATTCGCCACCATGAGGCAATCGCCGAAGACCACCAGGCCAGCCGGGACTGAGCCGTGTCAGGACACTCCCTGGCCGGCCTGGCATCGAGCCAGGTCACGGCCACCGCCTTGGGGCCCTGGCCCGGGGACGATCCCCTGGAAGCCACCCGCACCATCCGCGGCGAACTTGGCAGCCCCCATCTGCCCCACCTCGCCGAGCTCCCCGGCCGCGGTGTCGGTTCGGATGCGGTGGGCCGGACCGCGGCCTTGCTGGTTGAGCTGGCCGTGGACGTCCAGCCGCACGGCTGGCGCCTCGTGGACCGCCCGGGCAAGGACCAGCAGCGCGCGCTGTCAGCGCTCGCCACGGATATCAACGTGCTGGCCGATGTCGCCGGCGCCGAAGACGCCTCCGCTGAGGCGGTAAAAATCCAGCTCAGGGGGCCGCTCAGCCTCGCGGCGGGCCTCTACCTGCACAACGGCGAACGCGCCCTGCTGGATTTCGGTGCGCGCCGCGACATCACCGACTCCCTGGCTGCCGGCGTCGCCGAGCACATCGCGCGGATCCGGACCGCGGTCCCGGGTGCCGCCGTCGTGGTCCAGCTCGACGAGCCGGATATAGCGGCGGTCCTCGCCGGGACCATCCCGACGGCGAGCGGTTACCGCACGCTGCGATCGGTTCCGCTGGACGAGGCCACCGCCGCCTGGCGCCGGGTGGTCGAGGCCCTGCGGGCCGCCGGGGTCGCGGAAACCGTGATTTCGGTGCCCGAGATCGAGGCGCCGTTCGCCCGGATCCTGGCCTCCGGGGCCGACGGCGTGGCGGTGCCCCTCAAGGCCCTGACCACCAAGCAGTGGGAGCAGCTCGCAGGCATGGTTGAGTCCGGCAAGCGGGTGTGGGCCGGTGCGCTGCCGACGGGCGAGCCCGGGGAGGCCCTGCCGCGTACCGCGGAGCTGGTGGACGCGGTGTGGCGGCCATGGCGGCAACTGGGCCTGCCGGCATCGTCCCTGGCCGCACTCCGGGTGACCCCTTCGCATGGACTGGCCGGGCACAGCCCGGCGGCGGCCAAGGAGATCCTCAACCGGCTGACCCGTCTAGCGGATGGTCTCAACCAGCTGGCGCTCGGCTAAACGGCTAGACGCGGGACTCCCAGCGGTCCGGCTCTGCGTAACGCGGGAGCCCGACGGCGGCTCCGCTCCCGGCCCCTCCGTTCACGGCCGCGGCATGCGGCAGCAACGGAGCCAGCCGGTAGTCGAAGTAACCCGCGTAGACCAGCACCAGGCCGACGTGCTTCTGCAGCACCTTCACCTGGATCCGGTGCTTGCCCGCGCCCGCGTCCCACCACTGTTCCGCGTAGGCCTGCGCGTCGAGGGCCGCCGGAACCGCGAGGCGGAGCGGGCCCAGGAAGGCGCGCGCCGCCGCGGAGATGCCCCGGAGCCTGCCTTCAGGGGTGACCTCGAGCCGGAGGTCCGTGGCCAGTCGCCGGTGTTTTCCAAGGTAGTCGACCAGCCGCGTGCCGCCGTCCTCCCCGACAGCGGAGGTGGTGTCCTGGAACAGCCGGGTCCGGCCCGGGAAGAAGATCTCGCGCCGCGCGGTCAGGCTGGACCGGCCGAACGGGTCCAGATGGGCGTGGTTCTCAATCCGGAACGGCACCATTTCGCCGTATTCGGGAAACAACGACTCCTCGGCCGAGGCGAGGGCCAGCAGCGGCCGCAGCCAGCGCCGGCGGCAGCCCACCACTTCAAAGACGCCCTGCCCGATCCCGTACGAGCCGGAGCCGGGTGCGAGGGAGAAGTAGTCCTGCAGCTCCGGCTGCAGGCGGCCGAACGCGGTGCCCAGCGCCCGCTCATAGATCGGGGTGCCCTCCAAGGACGTGTTCACAATTCTCCTTTGGTGCCAGGTTCTTTCTTTTCCGGTGGCAGCGGTCCGCCTCATAGCCTGCCCGCGGCCTTCAGCCGGATGTAAGCGTCGGCGAGCTTCGGCGGCAGGTCCAGGGGCTCCGCATCCACCACTTCGGCTCCGAGCTGCTTTAAGTGTGCGGCCACTGCAGTCCGGTCCAGCAGCGCACGTTCGGCTGCCGCGGCACGGAAGACCTGGCTCGCCGTCGTCCGCTCCGCCGTCATGGCACCCAGCAGCGGGTCCCGCACCGCGGCGACCACCACCACGTGCAGCTGTGCCAGCTGCGCCACGGTGGGAATGAGGTCCTCCTCGGGCGAGCCGCCGTCCAGGGAGGTCACGAGTACCACGAGGGAGCGGTGCGCGGACACGGCCCGCACCTGGGCCGGCACTTGCCCCCAGTCCATCTCGATCAGCTCGGCTTCCAGGGGCGCCATCGCCTGGACCAGCCGGCCCAGCAGGCTCCCCTTGGACGCCGAATCGACCCGGCCGCGGACCCGGCGGTCGAAAGCGAGGAAGTCCACCCGGTCGCCACCCCGCTCGGCGAGCATAGCCAGCAGCAGGGCCGCCTCGATGCCGGTGTCCAGCCGCGGTTCGTCGTCGATCCTCGCCGCCGCGGTGCGCGAGGTGTCCAGCACGATCACCACGCGGCGGTCCCGCTCGGGACGCCAAGTGCGGACGACGACGGCGGTGCGCCGGGCCGTGGCGCGCCAGTCGATGGAGCGGACGTCGTCGCCGCGGACGTAGTCACGGAGCGAGTCGAATTCGGTTCCGGCACCACGGATCTGCACGGCAGCCTTGCCGTCCAATTCGCGCAGCTTGCGCAGCTTCGACGGCAGGTGCCGTTTCGAATGGAACGGCGGCAGGACCCGCAGGCTGCCCGGCACCGGCAGGGTGCGCTGGCGCGCGGCCAGGCCCAGCGGCCCGAAGGAACGTACCGTGACGTGCGGGGCAGTGAGGTCGCCGCGGCGGACGGGAACGAGCCGCACCGTCATCCGGCGCCGCTCGCCGGGAGGAACCGTGAGCTTCCGGACCGGGTCCAGCGCGCCGGCCGAAGGTTGCCAGGCATCCCGCACCATCGCCCTCAGGGTGCGGTTGTTGTTGTTCGTGAGCAGCAGGTGGCTTTCAGTCCCTGCATGCAATGTGACGTTGGCGGGCTGCCGGCGCTCCAGGACCAGCCTGCGCGGGGACGCGGCAAGCAGGGCATCACCCACGGCAAGGAGCAGCAGCGCGGCGCACAGGAGCCCGGCCGTGCCCCAGGAGGGGAACAACAGCATCGGAACGAGCGCGGCGGCCGCCAGCAGCACCAGCCTTCCCGTGATTGCCATTCAGGACTCCCGGATCAACGCGTGGGGCGGCATCAGCGCGGCACGGGGACGGAGGCGAGGATGCTGCCGAGGACCTCGTCGACGTGGACCCCGTCCATCTGGGCCTCCGGGCGCAGGCCCACGCGGTGGCGCAGGCACGGCAGCGCGAGCGCCTTGACGTCGTCGGGGGTCACGAAGTCCCGGCCGGAGAGCCAGGCCCACGCCCGCGATGAGGTCAGTAGCGCCGTGGCGCCGCGCGGCGAAACACCCAGCTGGAACGACGGCGCCGCCCGGGTGGCCCGTACCACGTCCACAATGTAGGCCAGGACTTCAGGGGCCACGCGCACCGCGGCAACCTTCGCACGGGCCCTTTCCAGTTCGCTGCTGCCGGCCACGGCGGTGACTCCGGCGGCCGCAAGGTTTCGGGGGTCGAATCCCTCGGAGTGCCGGCGGACGACCTCGATCTCGTCGTCCCGGGCGGGCAGCGGCATGGCGAGCTTGAGCAGGAAGCGGTCCAGTTGTGCCTCGGGCAGGGGATAGGTGCCCTCGTATTCCACCGGGTTCTGCGTGGCAGCCACGATGAACGGCACCGGCAGCGGGCGGGAGACACCGTCGGCCGAGACTTGGCGTTCCTCCATCGCCTCCAGCAGCGAGGCCTGGGTCTTGGGCGGCGTCCGGTTGATTTCGTCCGCCAGCAGGATGTTGGTGAACACCGGTCCCTCTCGGAAGGTGAACTCCGAGCTGTGGGAATCGTAGACCAGCGAACCCGTGACATCGCCGGGCATGAGGTCCGGGGTGAACTGGACCCGCTTGGTGTCCAGGCTCAGCGCCTTGGAGAGGGCCCGGACCAGCAGGGTTTTCGCCACGCCGGGCACACCCTCCAGCAGCACATGCCCTCCGCAGAGCAGCGCAATCAGCATGCCGGTCACCGTGGAGTCCTGCCCGACGACGGCCTTGCCCACTTCGTGCCGGACGTCCAGCAGCGCCTGGCGGGCCGGGTCCCTGCTGCCTGCCGGGGCGCGTTCCCCCACAGGCCGCGGGGCCGTGGCCGGCGCAGCCGGCGGAACAGCTGCCTGTTGACCTGCAGGCGCCGGGGCTCCGCCCCCGTAGGGAGGAGCCGCGCCGGTGTATCCGTCCCAATGCATGTTCGGTGCGATGTTCTCATTCACGGGGTTGAGGCCTCCTGCTCGAGTTGTTCCAAAGTCTGTGCCCACTGCACCAGGCCGGACTGCGTTTCCGGGCGGTGATCGAGGATGTCACGCAGCTGCGCGGGCGGTCGGCCGGTCTTGCGGGCGACCGCCTCCACCAGGCTGTCGATGCCGGCGTCCGGACCGAGCCGGAACACCCTGGCGAGCCGCACCATGGTGCCGGCCCGCAAATTGGCCGCCGCCCGCTCCACTGCCCGGGAATCCTGGTACAGCCTGGCCCGTCCCTCTGCCGTTTCCGCGGCCTTGACCACCACCGGGAGCGGTTCGAACACCAGCGGGCCAAGGCGCCGTCCGCGCCACAGGACTGCGAGGAACGCAACGACCACCAGCCACGGTCCCAGGAAAGCCACCCACGGCGCGGCCAGTTCGTCCAGGGTGGCGGGATTCCTGTCCTGCGGGACATCGCCCAGGCCGGGCAGGTACCAGAGCAGTTCTTCGGAGCCACCCAGGCTGCGCAGGACAAGTGCCGCGTTCCCGTGCTCGTCCAGCAGGTCGTTACTCAGCAGCGCGGAGCTGCCGATCACCACCACACGGCCGTCACCGCTCACCGCGTAGAGTCCGCCGTCGTCCACGCGGTAGCAGATCGTGCCACTGCCGGCATAAAGCTGGCCGTTCCCGGCAGAGATGCTTCCGGCCGCCAGGGGATCCTCCAGGCCGCATTCCGGTTCCAGGACATTGTGTCCTTCAGGCACAACCCCTGCATTGCGGAGGCTGCTGGCGAGACCCCGCAGCGTGCGCCGGCCGGGACTGATGACCACGATCCTGTCCGCCTCGGCCCGCAGTTCGCGGAGCTGCCCTTCGCCGAGGTAACCGTTGCGGTCGTAGAGCAGCACGGTAGCCGCTCCGTCCCTGGCTTCAAGGGCGGAGATGGCCTGTTCGAATGATCCCGCTTCGGTGATGCTCACGCCTTGTCCGCCGAGGATTTCGGCGGCAGCCATGGCCCCGCCCGGGGCAGGGTTGCGCGGGGACAAGGCCCGGTCGTCCGGTCCCGATGCCAGCCGGGACACCACCACGTAGCCCACTGTGAGCGCCATGATGGACCCGATCACGATCCAGACCAGGTGACGGCGGAGGCGGGCCTTCCAGCCTGTCGGCGTGCCGGCGGCGCGGTCCGCCGTGTCCAGTTGGGTTGGGCCCGTCATCGCGGTACCGCCAATCCAGGTGCAGGCTTTCCGCGGTAGTCAGGTTTGATCTTGTCCAGTTCGCTGTCGAGGGCCCGAACGGTGTCGTACTGCCCGCTGTCGGCAGTCGCGCGCCCGTACTTGACGGCGTCGAAGAGTTTGGCTGCGGCGTCCAACCGGATCTGGCCGGCACTGAAGGCACGTCCCAGCTGCATGGCTGCCTCGTCCGCGGTGCGGCCGGCCTGCGGATCGATGACGGTACGGTCTTCCGCCGAACGCACCAGCGCCCGGAACTGCTCGACGACGGCGGTGCTCCAGTCACCCCGTGCGGCAGCGGCGGCGGCCCGGGAACGGAAGGTCCCGGCGTCGAGCACTGATTCCTCGTCGAAAACTGCGGCCGACGTCCGCTTCCGCGCGGTATTGAACCGTGGACGGACCACGATGATTGCCGTGACCACCAGCGCGACGGCGAGCAGGGTGACGAGGGGCCAGGTCCAGTCCTGGCCGGGTCCCGCATCTCCGGAGTTCAGTGAGCGCAGCCATTCCAGGAAGTCGTGTACGAGTTGGTCGAACCAGTTTGGCTTCGCTTCGGCGTACTGCGGCTTGCTGAGTTCTTCGACCGCCCAGCGCCGGGCCTCGTCGCGGTCCGGGTCGACCGGGGTCGCCGCGGGCAGGGCGGCCGTGAATACGGAAAGGACTGTCATCCGGCCGGGAATCCCGTGCCGGATCCGGGGTGCCATCCGCCCGCGGCAGGGCGTCGTGCCGGCAGGCCGCGGCCGGGAACGCCGTCCGGATCGCTTCCGGATTCCATCATCCGCAGCAGTTCCACATCCAGGCCGTCACGACGCATCCGCAGGTCGAGGTAGACCAGGGCGGACACCGCGGACTGGAACGCGAAACCCAGCGCCCCCACCAATGCACTGACCACCATGCTGATGACCGTTAGCAGGATGGCTGTGCCGGTTGCCTGCTCGAGGCCGCCGTGCGGGGAGACTACGGAGCCGATGCCACCGACGGCGAGCGTGAGGGGGATCTGGACCACTTGGCCGATTACCCCGACGATCAGGAAGGCCACAAGCACGATGCCAAAGGTCCGCCACCAGCTGCCGGTAGTCAGGGACCAGGAACGCCGCATGGATTCGATGACGCCAAGCTCTTCGATGGCTACCGCGGCCGGAGCCAGCAGGAGCCTGATGTACAGCCACGCAATCACCGCCACGGCTCCGAGCCCGATCGGAAAAACGATCAGGATCCCGGCCGGGCCAGTTACGGTCAGAATTGCCACCGCCAGTACGAACAGGACGACGATTGGAACGAGCGGCACCAGGAGCATGAGCAAGGATAGCCCGGTAAGGGCAAACAGGCGGTGGCGCACCAGGACCCACACCTGCTTGAACCCGGTCTTCCGGTTCAGGGCCGAACGGGAAGCAGGCACGGCCATGACCCCGCCCAGAATGGTCAAAAGAACCGTGGTCAGCAGCGAGATGCTGACCATCCCGGCCAGCAGGCCAAGAGTCGGCCCGAGGATTGAGGACAATTCGGCGTCACTTGGCGCTTGGTTGCCGTCGAGTTGCTCAAGGCGGGTGAGGAGGCCGAGGCTGCCCGCGATCAGCGTTGCTGAGAGCAACAAGGCCACGCATTGGCCGAGGAAGGAGGAACCGAGCATGGCGGCGGGGTTGCGGCGGATCGTCTGGAAAGCGCCGTCGAGGATCTCGCCGAACAGCAAGGGACGCAGCGGTACGATCCCGGGCTTGGGCGGTGCGACATATTGAGGCTGGCCATACGGGTTGCCGGGGCCGTATGGGTTGCCCGGGGCATATGGATTGCCCGGGGCGGCGGGCCAGCCGGGTGCCTGCTGGCCCCACTGCGGTTGCCCGCCCCATTGCGGTTGCCCGCCCCATTGCGGCGGGTTTTGCGGTTGGCCACCCGGACGGGGTTGGCCCCATTGCGGTTGGACGCCGGGCCCGGGCTCTTGCTGTGACACGCTTTCCTCCCCAAAAGTGCCGTGTCCGCCCAGCCTATAGTTCCGCCGCCGCGGCTCATAGCCTTCACCGCAATGAGCTGCGGCTTGCCCGGTACGGCAGACGCCATGCCGGGAGCCCGGGTCAACGGGACAATGGCCATTCGATGGGGGAATATATAACTATGAAGGCACGCATCCTGGTAGTTGACGACGACGAAGCACTGGCCGAAATGATCGGCATCGTGCTTCGCAACGACGGCTTCGATCCGGTTTTCTGCGCAGACGGTGGTCAGGCGCTTGACGTTTTCCGCTCCTCGAAGCCGGACCTCGTCCTCCTGGACCTGATGCTCCCGGGGTCCGACGGCATCGAGGTGTGCCGCCAGATCCGCGGCGAATCGGATGTCCCCATCGTCATGCTGACGGCAAAATCGGACACCTCCGACGTCGTCCGCGGACTGGAGTCCGGTGCCGATGACTATGTGCCCAAGCCCTTCAAGCCCGCCGAACTCGTCGCCAGGGTTCGCGCACGGCTGCGTCCGGGCGAACAGAAGGCCCCGGAGACCCTCCGGATCGCCGATGTCACGATCGACGTCGCCGGCCACATGGTCACCCGCGGCGGGGAACGCATCTCGCTCACGCCGCTGGAATTCGACCTCCTGGTCGCCCTGGCCCGCAAGCCGTGGCAGGTCTTCACCCGTGAGCTCCTCCTGGAGCAGGTGTGGGGATACCGCCACGCCGCCGACACCAGACTGGTCAACGTCCATGTCCAGCGTCTGCGCTCCAAGATCGAGCGCGACCCGGAAGCACCCGAAGTTGTTCTGACGGTCCGTGGTGTCGGTTACAAAGCGGGATCCTGAGTCACCTGCCGGCAAGGCCGGGCCCGGAACCACGCCGCCTGAGGCGTCGCCGGAAGACCGTCCCGTCCCTTCAGGACCGGCGGAGCAGCGGCCCGTCCGCATGCAGGGCAGCGGCCGGACCCTCAATGTCCAGCGCCTTCTATTGCTGGGCCGCATCTGGACGCGCCGTGCCCTGATCCTCGCGCTGCGGGTATCCCGCCTGGTGGTCACCGCGCTCCGGCACCTGCGGCCGGGGCTGCGTTACATGTGGAAGTCGCTCCTGCGGCGCTGGCGGCGCTCGCTGGAATTCAGGACGGTCATGATGACCATCCTGCTGTCGGTGATTTCCTTTGCCGTGGTCGGGGCTTACCTGTCCAACCAGATCGCCAACAACCTGTTCCAGGAACGGCTGACCCAGGCGGAATCGGAGAGCCGCTACTATGTCAAGCAGGTCCAGGACACCTTCGACGGCGCCCAAGTCAACGACCAGTCCAGCGTCATTACCCTGGTCTACGACACCCTCAACGCGGTGGAAGGCAACGGCTCGGTCATCCAGCGCCGCTACGTCTTCGAGGCACTCCCGGAGCAAACCAAGCCGCGCAACCGCTGGGTGGAATCGCGCGCCTCGGACCAGCTGACGGTCCGGGTCATCCCGCCTGAACTGCGCAAGGCCGTGCAGGAGTCAGGCAAGGAGCAATACTGGGCTTCCACCGAATTCCCGGTGGGCAACCAGGACCACCCGGGGATCGCCGTCGGGAACAAGGTCACGTTCAACGGCACCGTCTACGAGCTGTACCTTCTCTATGACCTCGAAAACGCCCAGCAGACCCTCGACCAGATCCAGAACGTGCTCTGGGCCGGCGGCGCAGCACTGATCATCATGATCGGTGGGATCGCCTGGTACGTCACCCGGAACGTCGTGAGCCCGGTGAGCCATGCCGCCGTCGTCTCCGAAAAGCTGGCCGCGGGTCAGCTCCAGGAACGCATGGTGGTCAAGGGCGAGGACGAGGTGGCCCGCCTCGGGGCGTCGTTCAACCACATGGCGGCGAGCCTCCAGGAACAGATCACCCAGCTCGCCACGCTTTCCCAGATGCAGCAGCGCTTTGTCTCGGACGTGTCCCACGAGCTCCGGACGCCGCTCACGACCGTCCGGATGGCGGCGGAAGTCCTGTTCGATGCACGCGAGAACTTTGATCCGGTCAACCGGCGCTCCGCAGAGCTTCTCTACAACCAGGTGGAACGCTTCCAGTCCCTTCTCTCCGATCTGTTGGAGATCTCGCGGTTCGACGCCGGTGCCGCCGTCCTGGAGGCGGAACCGCAGGACATTTTCCAGCTCATCGGACAAGTGATCGAGGGCGCGGCCCCGGTCGCTGCCGAATACGGCTCGGAGGTCAGGCTGACGTCCCGCAACAAGAGCATCATCGTGGAAATGGACTCGCGCCGCATCGACCGGATCCTGCGCAACCTGCTCCTGAACGCGGTGGAGCACGGCGAAGGGAAGCCGGTGCACGTGACTGTCGCCGCGAACCACGACGCCGTTGCGGTGTCGGTCCGGGACCACGGAATCGGCATGACCCCGGCCGAGGCCGCGCGGGTGTTCGACCGCTTCTGGCGGGCGGATCCAGCCCGCGCCCGCACCACGGGTGGCAGCGGCCTGGGCCTGTCCATCGCCGCCGAAGACACCAAGCTCCACAACGGCTGGCTGCAGGCCTGGGGCCAGAAGGGCGCGGGCTCGAACTTCCGGCTCACCCTGCCGCTGCGAAAGGGCGGAACCATCGTAAAGTCACCGCTGCACCTCGAACCGCACGACCTCGGGCTCCCGGGCACCGCCGCTGACCGCCAGGTGCTGCTGGTTGACACCCAGGAGGCGCTGCCGCGCGCCACCGACGTCGTGCCGCCGGACCAGCAAGGTACAGCCGACGACGGCGGTGCGCAGGAAGCGGGGGAGGCCGGCCGTGCGTAGGGGTCTCCGCCGTTTCCCGGTACTGTTGCTCGCCGCCTTCGCGGCGATAACGCTCGTGCTGAGTTCCTGTGCCCAGATTCCGCGCTCCGGCCCGGTCGGCAAGAGCAAGGAGGAAAGCGCCGGAAACCTGAACGTGCCCGACTTCTTCCCGCCGCCGCCGCAGGCCGGCGCCGGCCCCGAAACCGTGATCGAAGACTTCTACGGCGCCGGCAGCGGCTACGCGGACGATTATGCGGTGGCGCGCCAGTACCTGACGCAGTCCCTTTCGGTTGGCTGGAAATCGGACAAGCGCACGCTCGTGTTCCGCAAAGCGCAGGTGGTCCGCACCGCAGTCGAGAACGAATACCGGTACGAACTGGACCTCGCCTACGCCGTTGATGCCGACGGCATCGCCACCCACTACCCGGAAGGGACGCTGGAAAGTATCCCGGTCAGTGTCGAGCAGGTGGACGGCGAATGGCGCATCTCCGAGGTGCCCGACGGCACGGCGATCCCCGAACAGACCTTCAGGGTCATCTACGGTGCCTACCCGATCTATTTCTACGACCCCGGATTCAATTACGCGGTTCCCGACTTTAGGTGGTTCATCAAGAAGAAGACCGTCAAGGCCATGACCAGTGCCCTGCTGGCCGGGCCCGCGCCGTACCTGCGCGGCGCCGTCGTCAGCGCTTTCCCGTCCGGAATCCGCCTGGTGCGCGAATCGGTCCCCGTGGTCTCGGGGGCCGCCCAGGTGGACCTGTCGGCGAAGGAACTGGTGGAAGCATCGGCGGAAGACAGACAGCGCATGCAGAACCAGCTCCTGCTGACGTTCCGCACACAGCCGGACGTGATCAGCGTGCAGTTGCGTGCGGACCAGGATCTGGTCCGGGTTGAGGACACCGGGACCGTGCTCCCGCCGGTCCTGGAGAAGAGTGTGCCGTCCCGCCAGATCGTGGTGAGCAACGGCGAACTGGCCCGTTACGAAAACAACCGGGTGACACCCCTGCCGGACCTCCAGCAGGTAGCGGGGCTGGGGCCGCAGTCGCCCGCCGAGTCACCAGCGTCGAAGGCCGTGGCGTTCCTCAACGGCTCCGGGACGACCCTGTACTCGATGCTGCCTGCCCGGGACCCGCGCCCGCTGACCACCCGCAGCACCCTGACCCGTCCCTCCTTCAGTCCGCAGGACTGGGTTTGGACCTCGGGTCCGGGCGCCAATGGTGCCACGCAGGTGGTGGCCTTCAAACCGTCCGCGGCCGCGAAGGGCGGAAACGTTCCAGCGGTTTCCCTCTCGCCGCGTTGGCTTTCAGGCCGCTCGGTCAAGGAATTCCGGATCTCACGGGAGGGCACCCGCGCCCTGGTCATCTCCGAACTGCGCGGCCGGACGTCCGTCCAGGTCACAGGGATCGTCCGCGATCCGGACGGCACCCCCAGGGACCTCACGGCGCCGATCACGCTCGACGCCACCAACGGGGTGGACCACGGGGTCTGGGTCAATTCCACGACCGTTGTGGTCATGAAGGACTCGGCGTCGGGCAACGTCGTTCCCGAATTGCTCCCCTTGTCTACCGGGCAGCCGCAGCAGCTTCCGGCCTGGGCCGGATTGACCGGGCTGAGCGCCGGCAACGGTCCCGACGAAATCTATGGGCAGTCCCTTGCGGGGGTGTTCCAGCGGGTCGGAAACGGTTGGGAACTCCAACTGAAGGGACCTGTCGACCCCGCTTTCCCCGGGTAGCACGCTTTCCACATACGGGTCTTTCCACATAGCAGGTCTTTCCACATAGAGTGTCGCGCCGAGGGCGTGCCGGGCGTCGGTGCTTCAGGCTGGTGGCATGGACTTTCCAGCACCGGTCTCGGGGGCCGCCAGGCGGACAGCATGACCCACGACGCCGGTCGCGCCCGTGTTCGCGACCCTGACCTTTCCGCCACGGATGACTTCGCGGCCCGACACCGGGGCCGGTACGCGCCGCCGCAGCTCCGCCTCCTGGAAGGCCTCGCACTTGCCTGGGGTGAGCTGTTGGCGCTCCTGGCACCGGTGCAATGCCTGTGCTGCGGGCGCGAGGATACCCAGCTCTGCGGTGCCTGCGCGCGCAGGATCCGGAGGCTGTGCGCCCGGCCCTTCCGGGCCGAGTCACAGGCGCCGGCGTTGCTCACGGTGGGCGGTACGGTCCTGGTGCCGGTTGTCGCCGTCGGGCCCTACCGGGAGGAACTGGCGCAGGCGGTGCTGTCCTTCAAGAAACTGGGCCAACGCTCCGTTGCGCGCCTCTTGGGCCGCATGCTGGAACACGGGCTGCGCGCGGCCGCGGGTGACGCCCGGAACGTTTGCCTGGTACCCGTTCCCACCAGCGCCGCCGCGTTGCGCCGTCGGGGTTTCAGCCCGGTCCACCTGCTCCTCCGGCAGGTCCGGCGCCGGAATGAGAACGGGTGGGTCCTGCGCGATGCCTTGACGAAGCGGCGGAGGGGAATCCTCGCCGGGGCACGTCGGTCGGGCCCGAACATGCCGTCGTCCAGACTGCTGGCTGACGGCGTGGGGTGGCTTGGAGCACGTCTTGCCGGACGCGCCGGAAGTGCGGGTCAGAAGGGACTAGACAGGGGCAGCCGTGCCCGGCGCGTGCGGGGTTCGATGGTCGTCCGGTCTGCAGCGGGCAGCGCCGTGTCGGGAAAACTGTGCATCATTGTCGACGACGTCCTCACCACGGGAGCGACCCTTGCCGAGGCGGCCAGGGCAGTCGAAGCCGCCGGCGGAATTGTGTGCGGGGCGGTCGTCCTGGCGGCAACCCGTCCGCCGGGCGGACTGGACTCCGGTACAGAGACGCCGACCGGCAGTTCAATGACTCAAAACAAATTTAAAGCGCCGAAGGGGTGAATTAGCCGTAACGATGAACTAACGTCGAAGATGGGTACCAAGAACAGATGTACCTGTCGATAGCGGCTCGGAAAGGGGCTCGACTGTCCGTCAGAAAGCCCCCCGTCAGCGCCGTTGTCGTGTCACCTGAGTTATTTGGAGGGCACCATGGAGTTCATGATCAGCGGCCGGAATCTGACCGTTTCGGATCGCTTCCGCGAATACGCGGGCGAAAAGATTTCCAAGATTGAATCGCTCGGGGACAAGGTCCAGAGGGTTGACGCCAAGGTTTCCAAGGAGAGCAATCCGCGTCAGAACCCGGGCCAGCTCACGGTGGAAGTGACAGTCATGGGCAGGGGTCCGGTCATCCGGGCAGAAGCCAGCGCCGCTGACAAATTCGCAGCTTTCGACCTCGCGTACAGCAAGCTCCTCGAACGGCTGCGCAGGGCCAAGGACAGGAAGAAGGTCCACCACGGGCGGCACACACCAAAGGCGGTGCGTGAAGCCACGGCAAGCCTCGAGCCTGTCAGCACCCGTGAACCTATTTACGCTGCGGCAAGCAACCACGAGGAACCGGCCGCTCCGAGCACGGAAGCGTCTCCGTACGATATCGACAACGACATCCCGGCCGGTGACTCTCCGGTGCTGATCCGCCGGAAGGTCTTCCCCGCGGCGTCCCTTACGATCGATGACGCCGTGGACAACATGGAACTCGTCGGCCACAACTTCTACCTCTTCGTGGACAAGGAAACCAACACGCCGTCCGTGGTCTACCGACGGCGCGGCTGGACCTACGGCGTCATCACCCTGGACTCGAACTGCGAGCCCGGCAATGAAGCGGTGGAGGACAAGATCCACGCCTACCGCTCCGACGACCACGCCGCCACGGCCTAGGCTGCTCCGCTTCCTCTGACGAAAGGACACGCATGGCGGCTTCGCTGAGCCTTCAGCAGGCACGGCGGATCGCATTGGCAGCCCAAGGCTTGGACAAGGTCCGGCCCACCGGTCCCGTAACATCACGGGCGGTGGGCCGGACCTTTGCCCGCCTGCAGCTGGTGCAAATCGACTCGGTGAACGTTCTGTCCCGTAGCCACTACCTGCCCTTTTTCTCCCGGCTGGGGGATTACGACCGCAGCATCCTCGATTCCCTGTCGGCACGCAGTCCGCGCCGCATGATGGAGTATTGGGCCCACGAAGCAAGCTTCATCCGGCCCGAGCACTTCGGTGACCTGCTTCTCTGGCAGCGGCGCGGCTGGGTCGGCGCCGGGCATCTCGAGCATGCATTGCGCGAAGATATGGCCGACCGGATCCTGGAGGCACTCGCCGCCGGACGCCCGATGACGGCGGCCCAGCTCACCGCAAAGCTTGGCCATCAGGAGGAACGCCGCCACGAACAATGGGGCTGGAACTGGAACCTCGTCAAGCGGGTGCTCGAGCATTTGTTCGAAGAAGGCCGGGTCAGCGCCGCATCCCGGACCGAGCAGTTCGAACGCCGCTACACCCTGACCTCCCGGGTCCTTCCGGCCGCGGTGAAGGCTCCGGAGGCGGACCACAGGAACTTCGATGACGACGGCGCCGGCCGGGCGGCTGCCATGGAGCGCCTCATAGATGCCGCAGCACAGGCACACGGAATCGGGACCGTGCGGTGCTTCGCCGATTACTTCCGGACGCCGGTCAAGGCTGCGACCCAGGCGGTCGGCGCGCTCGTCGACCAAGGCCGCCTGGAACCTGTTTCGGTACAGGGCTGGGACCGTGTGCTTTACCGCCATGCGCAGGCGAAGATCCCGCGGAAGGCTGCGGGGAGAGCGCTGCTGAGTCCGTTCGATTCGCTCGTCTTCGAGCGGCGGAGGCTGCACGAACTCTTTGGATTCCACTACCGGATCGAAATCTACACCCCGGCCGGGAAACGGAAGTTCGGATACTACGTCCTGCCTTTCCTCCTCAGGGACAGGATCGTCGCCCGGGTGGACCTCAAAGCTGACCGCGCAGGCCGCCTGCTGCTTGTCCGTTCCGCCCACGCGGAAAGCGACGCCCCGGCGGACACGGCAGGCGAGCTGGCCGATGAACTCCGGCTCATGGCCCGCTGGCTCGAACTGGAGGCCGTCGTCGTGTCGCCCGAAGGGGACCTGGCCCCGCGGTTGGCGCAGGAGTTGCGCGGGATATAGTCCCGGAAGCTGTGCTTCGCGCACCAGGTCCGGCCCGGGGAAGGATTCCAGTACGGGCGCTCTCCGCTCTCAGGAAAACATCTCTGTTTGGTGTTGTACGCTCCCGTAGACTGAAACCGCCAGAATTCGGCAGCTTGAGACTGGGAGCAACTTCACGTGGCATCACTTATCGAAAAACTTCTCCGCACGGGTGACAAGAAGACCCTGAAACAGCTGCGGAGCTATGCCGATTCCATCAATGCCCTTGAAGACTCCTTCAAGACCTTCACCGATGCGGAACTCCGGGAAGAGACCGACGTGCTCCGCGCCCGTTACCAGGACGGCGAACACCTGGACGCCCTGCTTCCCGAAGCGTTCGCCGCCGTGCGCGAAGCCTCCTCCCGCACCCTGGGCATGCGCCACTTTGACGTCCAGCTCATGGGCGGCGCCGCCCTTCACCTCGGAAACATCGCCGAGATGAAGACCGGTGAAGGCAAGACGCTCGTCGCCACGGCTCCGGCGTACCTCAACGCCCTGACCGGGAAAGGCGTGCACGTCGTCACGGTCAACGACTACCTCGCCGAATACCAGTCTGAACTCATGGGACGCGTCTACCGCTTCCTCGGCCTGAGCAGCGGCTGCATCCTGGCCAAGCAGGACCCCGCGGCGCGCCGCGAGCAGTACGCTGCGGACATCACCTACGGCACGAACAATGAGTTCGGCTTTGACTACCTGCGGGACAACATGGCGTGGGACAAGTCCGAACTCGTCCAGCGCGGACACCACTTCGCGATCGTTGACGAGGTCGACTCCATCCTGATCGACGAGGCCCGGACCCCGTTGATCATCTCCGGTCCGGCGCAGGGCGACACCAACCGGTGGTACAGCGAGTTCGCCAAAGTCGTGCAGCGGCTCCAGCCGGAGACGGACTACGAAGTGGACGAAAAGAAGCGCACCGTCGGTGTCCTCGAAGCGGGCATCGAGAAGGTGGAAGACTACCTCGGCATCCAGAACCTCTACGAATCCGCCAACACCCCGCTGATCGGCTTCCTCAACAACGCCATCAAGGCCAAGGAACTGTTCAAGCGGGACAAGGACTACGTGATCCTCGACGGCGAAGTGCTGATCGTCGACGAACACACCGGGCGCATCCTGGCCGGCCGCCGCTACAACGAGGGCATGCACCAGGCTATTGAGGCCAAGGAAAACGTCGAGATCAAGGCCGAAAACCAGACGCTCGCCACGGTCACCCTGCAAAACTACTTCCGCATGTACGGGAAGCTCTCGGGCATGACCGGCACGGCCGAAACCGAGGCCGCCGAGTTCATGAGCACCTACAAGCTTGGTGTGGTTCCCATCCCCACCAACCGCCCCATGCAGCGTCTCGACCAGCCTGATCTCGTCTACAAGAACGAGATCGTGAAGTTCGAAGCCGTGGTCAAGGACATCGCCGAACGCCACGAGAGCGGCCAGCCCGTCCTCGTCGGCACCACCAGCGTGGAAAAGAGCGAATACCTGTCGCGGCTGCTGGCCAAGGAAGGCATCCGCCACGAGGTCCTCAACGCCAAGAACCATGCCCGTGAGGCAGCCATCGTGGCGCAGGCCGGGCGCAAGGGTGCCGTAACCGTCGCCACCAACATGGCCGGCCGCGGCACGGACATCATGCTTGGCGGCAACGCCGAGTTCACCGCGATCGCGGACCTGGCCAAGCGCGGCCTGGATCCCGAGGAGAATTCCGAGGAGTATGAGGCCGCTTGGCCGGCGGCACTTGAAGCCGCGAAGCAGGCTGTCAAGGATGAGCACCTCGAAGTCCTGGACCTCGGCGGTCTCTACGTCCTGGGCACGGAACGCCACGAATCCCGCCGGATCGACAACCAGCTCCGCGGCCGCTCCGGCCGTCAGGGTGACCCCGGCGAGTCCCGCTTCTACCTCTCGCTGACCGACGACCTGATGCGGCTCTTCAACTCCGGCGCCGCAGAGCGGCTGATGAACAGCTCGGTGCCGGACGACGTCGCCCTTGAATCCAAACTCGTCTCCAGGGCGATCGCCTCCGCCCAGGGCCAGGTGGAAGGACGCAACGCCGAGCAGCGCAAGAACGTGTTGAAGTACGACGACGTCCTGAACCGCCAGCGCGAAGCAATCTACGGTGACCGCCGCCGGATCCTCGAGGGTGACGACCTCCACGAGAAGGTCCAGTTCTTCCTCGAAGACACCATCAACGCGTTCATCGACGCCGCAACGGCCGAGGGCAGCGGAGACGACTGGGACTACAACCAGCTGTGGACCAACCTGAAGACCCTCTACCCCGTGACGGTTTCGGCCCAGGACATCATCGATGAGGCCGGTGCCAAGTCCAGGGTGACCGCAGAATTCCTGAAGAACGAGATCCTTTCCGACGCCCAGCTCGTCTACAAGGAGCGCGAAGAAGCAATCGGCTCCGAAAACATGCGCGAACTCGAGCGCAGGGTTGTTTTGTCCGTCCTCGGGCGTAAGTGGCAGGAACACCTCTACGAGATGGATTACCTGAAGGAAGGCATCGGCCTGCGGGCGATGGCCCAGCGCGATCCGCTCGTCGAGTACCAGCGGGAAGGCTTCACCCTGTTCCAGAGCATGATGGAAGCCATCCGGGAAGAAAGCGTCGGGTTCCTGTACAACCTGGAAGTCGAAGTTACCCCGGCGGAGGACGTGGTGGTCGCCGACGACAGCGCGGCAGGGGCCCACACGGAGCATCACGATCCGCAAATTCACGCGGCCGGCCTGCAGGCTCCGGAGCGTCCGGCACAGTTGCAGTACACCGCCCCCGGAGAAGACGGCGCGAGCCAGACCCGGGTAGAGGGACGGTCCGGCGGCGGGCGTTCAGGCAACCCCGCCAAGGCCGCTGCCGAGGACAAGGCAAGAAAGGCGCCCCGCAAGAAGCGCCGCTGATCCGTGGTGCAGGCGTCCTAGGGCTGTACAGAAAATACGTGAGGACCGGAACAATGTTCCGGTCCTCACGTATTTTCTGTCGTAGTCATCCAGACCTTCCTGTCCTGTGGTGCCTGTCCTGGTCTGTCTTGTCTCGTACGCTTGCCCCCGTCCTGTCTTGTCTCGTACAGTTGCCTGGCCCGTCCCCGGCCCGGGACCTCGCACGGGCAAACGCGGCGGCCGGCTAACCGATCTGGAGGGCTGTGACCTTCCACGCGCCGTTGCTCAGTTCGAGGCGCATGGCGACTGCGCGGGACCGCAGTTCTTCATGGACAACCAGAGCAGCCTCGTAGACGGACTCGGAAACAGCGCACGCATGGACCGAACGGACCTGGGGATTGCGATGGTGCCGGAAATTGGCGACGCCGCTACGCACGGCGTGTGCCCTCGTGAGGACTGCGCGGTGCTGAAGGGAGGCCAGCGACCGGGGGTCCAAGGAACGCGAGAGTTGCTGGACGGGTCGCGTGCCGGCCAGGACTTCTACGACCGCCTGGGCAATGCGCCGTGCGTGCACTCTTACCTCTTCATCTGTGCCCGGCAGGCCCGTGATGCCGGACGGGCCGGGTGCGGTCCCGGAAGGGCCGGTGGCGGGACGGGCCCGGTTGGCGGAAATCGGACGGATTGCTGGTACAGCGCTCATGACGTGGCTCCTTGGTTGGTTTCGGAAATAGATGGTTCTTAGTTCTTGGGCGGGGCCTGCAGGATCTGGCCGGGCACAATGAGGGCAGGGTCGGCCCCAATGACGTCTTTGTTGGCGGCGTACCACTTCGGCCAGTGGCGGGCGACGTCCACATCGCTGGCCAACGGCCCCAGGTCCTGGGCGGCGATGGACCACAGGGTGTCGCCGCGCAGCACCACCACCTCCTTGGATACAGGGGTGTCCGCCTGTTGCGCCGCACGTCTGACCTTGGTTCCCACGAGGCCGGGCTCGACGACCGGCGCCCGGGGCTGCCACTGCGGTTGCAGCAGGTCGGCGGACGCTGCTGACTCGTCCACCGTCTTCCCGGCCAGGGAAAGAACCCCGGCCCCGGCGGTGCCCTCGGCTTGCTGGGAAATCGGACTCCAGGCGGCAGAGATGCCGGCGGATCTGCCGGATGCTGACCACGCCGCCTCGACCACGGGCGTTGATGCCTGGGCAAGGGGAGCGCCGAGCAGGTTCAGCCCAAGCACAGCCAAGGCAAGGCGCCGCATGAACAAAGGGCTGAATCGTCCGGCAACTCTTGCCTGGGCTGTTCGCCCGGACTTTTGGAAGGCTGCAGCGGCAAAAGCCAGCACGAGAGACAGCAGCCACCAACTGACGATCAACTGCCCGGTGCCGGCCGCAACGAATCCGATGATGTCGCCGAACATCAGGCCTTGGTGGTGCGCTGCGGAAACCTTCCAGCGCTCGAGGAGGAGGATTCCGATCCCCAGGAGCAGGCAGCCCAGCAGCAGGATGACCGACGCCATTGCTGCATCGTGCCGGACGGTCCTTTCTGTCTCACTCACGAACTTCTCCTCGTTTTGATGCCGTTTGATGTCATTTGATGTATCTGAGGCAATTTTGAGCACGGATACTGGGTTTTGTCCAGTGATATTGCAACTTCGTTCGAAAATTGACCCGGCAGAGGTGCCCCCTTACGCTGACGGGATGCGATGGGACGCTCTCTTTCAAGACATGGAGGCGCAGCTCGCTGCCGAACAACGGCTGGTGCTTGAGTCGGAGGTTTCGGAGCGGGCCCGCGTTGAGATCGCCGGCATCGCCTTGGCTGACCGGCTCCGCGCCGCCCTGGGCCGGGAGCTCGCGGTCTTGTTGTCATCAGGGCTGCAGGTATCAGGCGTCCTGGCCCACGTGGGCAGCGAATGGATTGTGCTGAACGAGGCGCCGCAGCAGTGGCTGGTGCCGTATTCCGCGGTGGCCAGGTACCAGGGGGTCGGTCGCGACGTCCTTCAGGATTCAGGCGTGCGTGCGCGGATGGGTCTGGCGAGTGCGCTGCGGGGACTGGCCAGGGACCGGTCCGAAGTAACAGTCCATCTGGCGATGGCCGCGACCCAGGAAAGGGCGCTCTTCGGCGTAATAGACCGTGTCGGGAAAGACCATTTCGATCTTGCGGTCACGTCCGCGGGAGAGGCCAGGCGGCAAGGCAACGTCAGCTCTGTAGTGACCGTGCCTTTCGCGACGCTGGCCGCCCTGCGTTCCCTGCGGGGGCAGGAGCTCTAGGTGGCGTTGCCTAGTGGGAGGATTTCGCCTTCGTCTCTTCAATCATGCGGCTGGCTTCCGCGTATCGCTCCTGGATGTATTGCTCCAGCATGGTCTCTTCGACACGCCACTGGCCCCGGCCTCCGACTTGGATGGCCTTCAGTTCGCCGCTTCGCACGAGGGCATAGGCCTGCGGCGAGTTGATCTGCAACTGTTCGGCGACGTCTGCAAGGGTGAGGAATCGGGGCATGACACCATTTTGCCACTTCCTGGCATGTCTTGGTCCGGTTATCCACAGTTTGGTGTGATTTGGACTTCTTGACTTTGGAACAGGTGGGATTGCAGTCAGAATGAAGGCGATGCGCGGCCGGGCGGCCGCCGATGCAACCAGGGGGACTGACCATGAGCGCGAGTACTACAGCCGCGGCGGCACGGCTTAAGAAACCGTCATGGAAGGATCCCCGGCTCCTGGTCGGGATTCTGCTGGTGCTTGCTTCGGTCGCAGGCGTTATCGCGTTGGTCGGCGCCGCGGACCGCACTGTCCAGGTATACGTCGCACGCGAGGGCATCGCGGTGGGCCAGAAGCTGAGCCGGGACGATCTCTCCGTCGCCAAAGTCCGGCTGGACGATGTGGAGTCCGGCTATGTCACCGTCGAATCAGGACTGCCCGAGGGGAAGGTGGCGGTCCAGCGTGTAGCCAAGAACCAGCTTCTGCCCAGGGAAAGTCTGGGAGATGCAGACGCTTTGGACCGGAAGCCGGTGGCCGTCACCGTCGAGGACTCCCTGCCGGCCCAGGCAGTACCCGGTTCGCGGGTGGATGTATGGGTGTCTCTGCCGGATGCGCAGAATGGTTTCGCCGAGCCGCGCCTTCTGCTGCCGGGTGCGGAAATCGCGCAGGTCACCGAGGGATCGTCAGCGCTCGGGGCATCCAAGCAAACGGTTGTGCTGGTCCTCGTCACCGACGAACAGATGCCGAAGCTGCTCGGTGCCCAAGCAAACAAGGCAAAAGTAGCAGTGGTGTGGAACCCTGCGGGGACCGTGAAATGAGCATCCCCGTTGTCACAGTGGGTCAGTCCCAGGAAGATCTCGTCGGGGGACTCGAAAGACTGCACGGCCCGGTCACCGTGGTGCGGCGCTGCGATGAGTTGGCGGAGCTGCTCGCCGCCTGCCAAAGCGGCCTCGCACGCGCGGCCGTGGTCGCGGAGGGCAGCGAGGACCTCACGGCCTCGCTTGTGGACCGCCTCTCGGCGGTGGGCGTCGCCGTCGTCGGGCTTGTCGGGGACCCTGGGGAAGCGGCGCGGCTGCGGGCCATCGGAGTGATCACGGCGCTCCCGGATGTTGATGCGGCAGGCTTGGCCGCGAAGATCTCCGACGCCGTGCATCAGCTCACGGGCCGCGGTCCGAGGCAGCCCGAGCCGCGTGATTCCGGTCTGGCGGATCCGTCGGCCGGATTGCGGCCGGCCGGACCGGCCGTTGCCGAGGAAGTACCTGCGCCGAGCGGCAACGGCGAGATCGTCGCTGTCTGGGGACCGGCGGGGGCTCCGGGCCGGACGCTGGTGGCGGTGAACATCGCCGCGGAGCTTGCCGCCGAAGGCAAGGTGGTCCTGCTCGTCGACGCCGACAGTTACGGCGCGAGCGTGGCGGCCACCCTGGGCCTGCTGGACGAGTCGGCTGGACTCGCGCAGGCTTGCCGGCTGGCGGAGCAAGGGCTGTTGGACGGAGACTCCCTGAAAAAGGTCGCGGCCTCCGTTTTCACGAAGTCCGGTGAATTCCGGGTCCTGACCGGAATCACCAGGGCTGACCGGTGGACGGAACTTCGCGCCGCGGCCCTTTCCGGCGTGTTCGAACAGGCCAGGAAGATTGCCGACGTCATCGTGGTTGACGCAGGGTTCTGCCTTGAAGCGGATGAAGAACTGAGCTTTGACACCATGGCGCCGCGGCGGAACGCGGCCACGCTGCGCAGCCTGGAACTCGCGGACACTGTCTTCGCGGTGGGTTCGGCAGATGCCATCGGGGTCCCCAGGCTTGTCCGGGGCCTCGCCGAACTGGATGATGCTGTACCCCAGGCCGCTCCGCGGATTGTCCTCAACAAAGTCCGGGCATCTGCGGCCGGACGTTCCCCTGAGCGGCAACTGCGCGAAGCCTGGCAGCGCTATTCCCCGGCTGGAGAGATCTCGGCTTTCCTGCCGTCGGAGCCTGATACTTGCGATGCGGCGCTGCTGTCCGGCTCGGTTCTCTTCGAGGTGGCAGCCGAGTCGCCACTTCGTCGCGCGATCGCCGGACTCGTTTGTGCGCCTGCCCAGGGAATTTCAAGATCCTCTGTACGCCCATCCAGAGCAAGGCGGTTGCTTAAGCGTTAGGCTCGCCATGTGGGCTGCAAAGACGCAGCAAAACAAGACGTGATGGAGGCGTGTGTCGATGTCGTCAGGATCCAGCGTGGAGGATCGTTCCGCAACGGGTGTGGGCCGTGAAGGTTTCCTCGGAGACTACTACGAGCATCTGGCAGAGGAGGACGCGCGCGGATACTCCGCCGAAAGGCTGAACGCCCGGGCCCTGGCCCACCGGGAGGTCGCCAAGAAGCGCAATCCGGGCAGCGCCAACATCCAGATCGCCAACGAGGCCGACCGCAGCATCGTCTACATCGTCACCGATGACATGCCCTTCCTGGTCGACTCCGTGAATGCGGAACTCGTTCGCCAGAATTGCGCCATCAGGCTGGTCATGCACCCCTTGTTCGTGGTGTCCCGGGATGCTGATGGCAACCTTGCCGGCGTCGCCCGTGTCCCCGCCACCGTCGGCATCTCCAGCGGCGACACTGCGGCCCTGCCGGACATTTCCCGGCTTTTCGCCGAGGGACTCAATGCGTCCCACATGGAGTCCTGGATCGCCGTCGAGGTCGACCGCGTTCCCGACGCCGCGCAGCAGGAGCTGCTCGACGGCATCCGCCGGGTCCTGCGCGATGTCCGGGTCGCCGTTGAGGACTGGCCGAAGATGCGCAGCAAGGCCCTTGAGCTTGCTTCCTCCCTCGACAAGGTGACCCACCCCGAAGACATCGCCGAACTGCGGCAGACCCAGGACTTGCTCCGCTGGCTGGACAACGGAAACTTCACCTTCCTGGGTTACCGCGAATATGACCTGATCACCGAAGACGGTGAAGACGTGCTGGAACTGCGCGACGGGAGTGGACTTGGCCTTCTCCGTGCGGGCGACCACCCGCACCAGATCCAGCACCTGACCGACGCCGGCCGCCGCAAGGCGCGCGAGAAGCGCGCGCTCGTGATCACCAAAGCGAACTCCCGGTCCACGGTCCACCGCCCGGCCTACCTCGACTACATCGGTGTCAAGAGTTTCGACGCGGCCGGCAACGTGAACGGCGAACGCCGTTTCATCGGCCTGTTCGCCACCAGCGCCTACACGGGTTCCGTCCGCAGCATCCCGATCGTCCGCGAAAAGGTCGATGCCGTCCTGGGCTCCGCGGGCTTCCCGCGGGATTCCCACTCCGGCAAGGACCTCGTGGGCATCCTGGAGACCTACCCGAGGGACGAGCTATTCCAGATCGAAACTGAAGACCTGGCGGAGACGGCCCTCGGTATCCAGCGTCTGCAGGAACGGCGCCGCACCAAGCTGTTCCTCCGCCCGGACATTTACGGGCGGTTCATGTCCGCCGTGGTGTACCTCCCGCGTGACCGCTACACCACGAACGTCCGCCTGCGGATCGAGCAGGAACTCCGCGAAACCTTCGCGGCGGAAAGCATTGACTACGAGGCCCGCATCACCGAGTCCGCCCTCGCCCGTGTCTTCTTCCGGATCCGGCTGCCCCGTGAAGCCGAACTTGGCGAAGTGGATGCTGCGGCCCTCGAAAAGCGGCTCGTGAGGGCCTCCCGCTCCTGGGGCGAAGGCATTTCCGAGGTGGTCCGGGAACGCTGGAGCGGCGAAGACGCCGAACGCAGGTCCGCGGTGTGGGCTGACGCCTTCCCCGCGAGCTACCGGGTGGACTTCGAAGTAGAAGATGCACTGGAAGACATTGCCCGCTTCGAGGAATACGGCGCCGCCACCGCCGTCCGTGAAGCACCTGCCCAGGCACTTCCGGGTGTCCATGTCTACCTGCCCAAGGGCGCGGGTGAATCCCTTGAGGAAGACGCCCGGGTCAAGCTCTACCTGCTCGAACCGAAGAGCCTGAGCCAGATCCTTCCCTACTTCCACAACCTCGGGCTCGAAGTCCTCGACGAACGGCCCTTCGAGATCGAGACTGCAGACCACCGCGACTTCTTCCTGTACGACCTCGGCCTGAAGTACCCCTCCGGCGTTGATCCACTCGCCACCGGGAAGCTTCTCGCTGAATCGTTTGCGGCCGCGGTGACTGCTTCCGTGGAATCCGACAGCTTCGACCGGCTCGTTCTGCGCGAAGGATTGGCCTGGCGCCAGGTCGTCGTGCTCCGCGCATACGCCAAGTACATGCGCCAGATGGGCAACACGAACTCCTTCGAGTTCATCGCCGACACCCTCCTGTCGAACCCCGAAGTTGCCCATGGCCTCCTGGAACTCTTCGCTGCCCGTTTCGATCCGGCCCTCGAGGAAGCCACCCGCGGGGACCGGCAGGACAGCGCGCGGGCCCGCCTGGCCAAGGCCATCGACCAGGTGGCGACCCTCGACGCCGACCGGGTGCTGCGGACATTCGTCAACCTGATCGAATCGACGCTCCGCACGAACTTCTACCAGGGCAAGGGCCACGTCAGCTTCAAGCTCGACCCGACGCAGATCGACGGACTGCCGTTCCCCCGCCCGATGTTCGAAATCTGGGTGTACTCGCCGCGCGTCGAGGGCGTGCACCTGCGCTTCGGAAAGGTCGCCCGCGGCGGCCTGCGCTGGTCGGACCGCCGCGAAGATTTCCGCACCGAGATCCTGGGCCTCGTCAAGGCCCAGACCGTCAAGAACGCCGTGATCGTTCCGACCGGCGCCAAGGGCGGCTTCTACGCCAAGCAACTTCCGGACCCGGCCGTCGACCGTGCCGCCTGGATGGCGGAAGGCGTCGAGTGCTACAAGACGTTCATCCGGGGCCTCCTCGACCTCACCGACAACCTGGTCAGTGACGCCGATGGCGAGACGATCGTGCCGCCGTCGAACGTGGTCCGGCAGGACGGTGACGACTCCTACCTGGTGGTTGCCGCCGACAAGGGAACGGCAACGTTCTCAGACATCGCCAACGGCCTTGCCTTGGAGTACGGATTCTGGCTCGGCGACGCCTTCGCTTCAGGCGGATCCGTCGGCTATGACCACAAGGCCATGGGCATCACGGCCCGCGGGGCATGGGAATCAGTCAAGCGGCATTTCAGCGAACTGGACCTGGATACCCAGAACGAAGAGTTCACGGTGGTGGGCGTCGGCGACATGTCCGGCGACGTATTCGGCAATGGAATGCTGCTGTCGCGGCACATCCGTCTGCTTGCCGCTTTCGACCACCGGCACATCTTCCTCGACCCGGCCCCGGATGCGGCGGCATCCTTCGCAGAGCGCCAGCGGCTCTTTGAACTTCCGCGCTCGTCCTGGGACGACTACGACCGTTCCCTCATCAGCGAAGGCGGCGGGGTCTTCCCGCGGCAGGCCAAAGTGATTCCGGTGTCCGCACAGGTGCGTGCCGCACTGGGACTGCCCGAAGGCACCGTGCAGCTGAGCCCGCCGGAACTGCTCCGTGCAATCCTGCTCGCCCCGGCCGACCTGCTCTACAACGGCGGCATCGGAACCTACGTCAAGGCAAGCAGCGAATCCAACGCGCAGGTCGGCGACAAGGCAAACGACGCGATCCGCGTCGACGGACGTGAACTCCGGGTCAAGGTGGTCGGCGAAGGCGGCAACCTCGGCCTGACCCAGCGCGGACGTATCGAGGCGGCGCTCCAGGGCATCATCCTGAACACGGACGCGATCGACAACTCCGCCGGCGTGGACTGCTCGGACCATGAAGTGAACATCAAGATCTTTGTGGACCGCATGGTCAAGGCCGGCAAGCTCGAGGCCACCGAGCGCGCGGATTTCCTCGCCGACATGACCGACGAGGTCGGCCGGCTCGTGCTGGAAGACAACATCGACCAGAACATCCTGCTGCTCAATGACCGCACCCGGGTCGCCGACTGGAGCCCCAGCTACGAGCGGCTGATGGACTGGCTGGAACAGCACGCCGACCTCAAGCGCGAGCTGGAGGCGCTCCCCACCACCGCAAGCCTGCGGGAACGGCTCGAACAGGGCCAGGGACTGACCTCACCGGAACTGTCGGTGCTGGCGGCCTACGCCAAGATCGAGCTGGCGTCCGCCCTTGGGCGCTCGGACCTGGCCGACGATCCGTGGTTCCGCCGCACCATCCGGGAGTACTTCCCGCAGCAGTTGCGGGAACGCTTTGACGCTGAACTGGATTCGCACCCGCTGCGGCGTGAAATCATCGCGACAGTGGTTGCCAACGACATGATTAACCTCGGCGGCATCACCTTCGCTTTCCGGACCATGGAGGAGACCTCCGCCAGCGAGTTCGCGGTTGCCAAGGCCTTTGTCGCCCTGCGCGAGGTGTTTGAACTGGATGCCATGGTGGCCGAGCTGAACGCCCTGCCGGCTTCCTTCCCGACCGAGCACTGGAGTGCGGTCCACCTGGACATCCGGCGGCTGCTCGACCGGGCGGTGCGCTGGCTCCTCACCCAGGGCATGGCCGGCAAGCCGATCGCCGACATAGTTGAATCCTTCAAGCCGCTGCTGGACCCGATGCGCTCACGTGTGCTCGAGTACCTGCGCGGGGATGACAAGGAACGCGTGCTCGGCTGGCTCGAGCGCGGCCGCCAGTGGAACCTTCCTGAGAATCTGGCCCGCCGCTGGTCCGAGTTGTTCGAAAGCTTCGTCCTCTTGGACATTGCCCGGATCGCCCAAAGCCGCTCGCTGCGGGTGGAAGAGGTCAGCAACGTCTACTACACGGTCTTCAACCGCTTCCACGTTGATTCGCTCCTGGAACGGATCAGCGCCCTGCCGCGGGACGACCGCTGGCAGGCACTGGCCCGCGCCGCGCTGCGGGACGACCTGTATTCGACGATCGCGGACATGACGACGTCGGTGCTCGAGTCGAGTGAGGACGGTGCTGCCGCCGAGGACCGCCTGAAGGCCTGGGAACAGCTGAACGCCGAGCAGTTGGGCAGGGCGAAGAGCATGTTCGATGAGGTCAACGCCCTCGAAGCCGACGACATGGCCTCTCTGTCGGTAGCATTGAGGCTCTTGAGGTCAATCGTCCGCCGCTAGGGAAAGTCCCGCGGCGTCTATGGAGGTGCAGTGGCAATCTTTACAGACCCCATCAGGGAACACGCTGATTTCGGGCCTGGGGATGCCGAGTGGCTGCACCTTCTGGTCGGCGACTGGCAGATGGTCGCCGACCTGGCGTTCGCGGACCTTGCGCTGTGGTTTCCGCACCCGGAGTTCGGGTACATTGCACTGGCGCATGTCCGTCCGTCGACGAGCCACACGGTCTTTCACGCCGACTTCGTGGGGGAGGGGATCCGTTCCGATCTCCGCCCCCTGGTCGACAAAGCTTGGAACAGTCGCTCGATCGAGCGTTCCAGTGAAACAAGCTGGAGCAGTGAGATGGCCCTGCGCGTGGAAGCGGTCCCGATGGTGCGCAACGGCCGGACCCTCGCCGTTGTCACCTCGCATATGGACCTCTCCAGTTCGAGGATGCCGTCCCGCCTGGAGTTGACCTACCGTCAGTGCGCGTACGACCTGCTCCGGATGGGTACCCTCGGCCTCTGGCCCGACTTCGCGTCCCCGACCGGTTCCCGCCGCGGGGCGCCGCGCGTTGGCGACGGGCTCATCCGGCTCGACGCCGACGGCATCGTCCAGTACGCCAGCCCCAACGGGGTCTCTGCGTTCCGTCGCCTTGGCGAAGTGGAGACCCTGGAGGGGCGCTCACTCGCCGAGGTGACTGCGGGCCTGCTCAAGGACCGGAGGATGGTCGATGAGACACTCCCGTTGGTGGTCACCGGGCGGATGCCGTGGCGTAGTGAGATTGAGTCGCGCGGCGTGAGCCTGTCTCTCCGGGCGATCCCGCTGCGTGACGAGAATCAGCGCTTCGGCGCCCTGGTGCTGTGCCGGGACGTCTCCGAACTCCGCCGGCGGGAACTGGAACTGGTAACCAAAGACGCCACGATCCGGGAAATCCACCACCGGGTGAAAAACAACCTGCAGACGGTGGCCGCCCTGTTGCGGATGCAGTCGCGCCGCATGGTCAGCGACGAAGCCAAGCAAGGCCTCGAACAGGCGATGCGGCGGGTGGCCACCATCGCGCTCGTCCACGAAACGCTGTCACAGGGCCTCACCCAGAGTGTCGACTTCGACGAACTGATCGGCCGACAGTTCCGTTTGTCGGCCGAGGTGGCATCGCCGTCGCAGTATGTCAGGACCGAGCGTTCGGGGATGTTCGGCGAACTCCCGAGTGACTTCGCCACGCCGCTTGCCCTGGTGATCAATGAACTAGTCACCAACGCCGTGGAACACGGACTTGAAGGCCGGGCCGGTACAGTGTGGCTGATTGCGGACCGGTCCACGGGTCCCCAGGGCGACGAAATGCTGACAGTGACGATTTCGGACGATGGCGTAGGCCTTCCAGAAGGTACGTATTCCGAGGGCCTGGGGCTGCAGATCGTCCGGACGCTTGTCACCAGCGAACTGGGCGGCAGCATCCAGTGGTTCCCGCGCGACGGCGGGGGTACTTCAGTTGAAATCGTCCTGAGCCTGCGTCCCAACTAAGGACGCGGAGCCCACAACGCAGGGGCGGCCCGGACCAATGGTCCGGGCCGCCCCTGCGTCGTTTTTCGTTGTTACAGCCTCTTGCCGGCATTGCCGTCTTGCCGGCATTGCCGAGCCGGTGGTCGTCCGGAGCGCCGGTCCGGAGGCCAGGTTAGGAGGCGCGGCGGGCGCGGGCAGCGCGGCGCTTCAGGGCGCGTCGCTCGTCTTCGCTCATGCCGCCCCAGACACCCGCGTCCTGTCCGGACTCAAGTGCCCATTGCAGACAGGTATCCACGACGGGACAGCGGCGGCACACGCTCTTTGCTTCTTCGATCTGGAGAAGGGCCGGTCCGGTGTTTCCCACCGGGAAGAAAAGCTCGGGGTCCTTGTCGAGGCAGGCTGCGCGGTTACGCCAATCCATGCTGATCAGTCACTCCATTCGTCAGAACTCGTCGAGCCCCTTTGTGAAAATATTCACGAGAGGCTTCATAGGAAAAGGGGACCCAATGGGCCCCCTTGGTCGTCTGAATCAAGCGTGTCATGTTAACGCCATGTAAACAAGGGGTTCGTGCCTCTGAAATGCCCCCAAAACGTGAGCGATGCATCACATAGGCTGCCGGTCTCGCCAACGGTATTCGACTATGTCCGGTAGTGTGCCAGTGTGTCAATACCCCCTCAGAACCCCGCCAACGAGCCTTTCCGTGAGGATGCGCCAGGACCGGCAACGGCAGGAGCCGCCGGGAAGGCCGGCATCGGGCCCCGGCCGTTCGGAATCCTCCTGATCTCGCTTGTGGTGCTCCTTGAAGCCCTGGCCCTTCTCGCTGCTGCTGGCCTGTACGCCTTCCAACTTGCGAGCGGGGCACCGGTGGCGTCATTTTGGGGAGCGGTTTTCACCCTTGGCTTGCTTTTGGCCTTTTCGGTGTGGCTTTTCGCGGTGGGACACTTCCTGTTCCGCGGCTACCGCTGGACGCGAGCGGCAGCGCTCGTGGCGCAGCTCTTCGTTCTGACCATCGGGGTTCCGACAATCACTGGCGGCCTGCCGCTGGCCGGCCTTGCGATGGTGGTGCCGGCCCTCGCGGTGATCGTCTTCCTCTTCGAAAAGAAGGTCCTCTCCTTTGCATCCCGGACCGGGGGTAGTTCGGGAGCGCTTTGAGTTTCAGGCAGCAACCCGCCCTGGTTCAGCGACGGGGATCTGGAAAGTCTGTGATTCGCCGTCCTGGATGAGTACCGCACGGCCGGGAACGTTCGGGCCCGCTTCCACCCGGAAACCGAAGAGGTCGCCGTCCGCCGGATGCCGGGGTGAGAGGAGTATCCCACGTCCCTCGTTCCGGGCTTGGCTAGCCAGTGGCAGGCGCTGGATGAAGGGTTCGCCATAGGCGGCTGTCGCGATCACGCTGACCCCGAGTGACGGTAGTGCCGCCGCGAGGTCCGCTGCCTCACTTCCCAGCCGGTCGACGTCGTCAATGAGCGCAATGCCGCCGGGAGCAAGGAAACCCGCGCCGGCTATCCCGTGCAATTCGGCGCAGAAGCCCGCGGGATCGGAGCCGGATGGCGCCCGCAACCAATGGATGTCGGGATTCAGCAAAGGCAGGATGTCCAGAAAGTTCGACTTGCCCGTGCCACGGTGCCCCAGAACCAGTACGACTCCGCCTGGGGGGAGACTGACGACGACCGGCTCGAGTTCATCTCCTCCCAATCCCAACAACACCGAGGGGACGGTTGCGCCGTTGGAGGCACGCGGGACAGGGGGCAGGGCCCGGGAGACGACGTCGCCGGGCAGGATCCGCCGCGGGAGTGCCTGGACCCGGAAGGCGCGGTGCTCGGGTTCGGCGGCCTTTCCGTACGGCCATGACGCTTCCTTGGACGGAACCACGAACTGCGCCTCGGCGAGTCCTTCACCCAGGTAGGGCCCGGCCACCAATGCACGGCCCGTGAGCGGCTCGGGCAGGGCGAAGCGCGGCCACGCCGCACGACTCTCCTCGGTGCTCCCGCAGGGGAAGTACGCGCGGTTGGGAAGCGAGCCGTAGAGCCTCGAGGTCGTCAACTCCCTGTCCCCGGTAACGAGGAGGTGGATGCCGGACTTGGGTCCGTCACGGCTGATGCCATGGATGAGGTCTTCGGCCCACGCCAGCGGTCCTGCCCGGAGGAGCGCGAGCCACGAGCCCCAAGCTGTGATGACGAGCAGCAGCGGGACGTGCTTCCCGCCGCCGGCTTGCCGGGCCGCGACTTCGGCCGCGATGCGCTCCGCCACGCGCACAGCTCGCAGCGGTTCCTGGGGAGTCACGATCGCGCCGACACGGCCGGGAAGTGCTGTCCCGGGAAAGGAGCCGTCTCCGTCGAGAACGTAGCAATGAACTTCATGGTCCGCCAACAACAGCCGGGACGAAATCGCCAGGCAGGCGCCTTCGACGCCACTTCCGGGCGGACCCAGCAGCGCGAGGTGGCCCTGCAGCGCCGGGTGCCAAAACAGGGGACCGGTGCATTGCCGGTCCGGCAGGTCAACAACACCGAGGAACGCGGCAAGGGGCAGGGCTGTTGCGTGGCGGCCGTCGGGGCCGCCCGCGTCTTCCGGCAGGAGAGATTCCGGCAGTTCCGCGGCGACGGGTCTGCGCGGCTGCGTCTCCTCCAGGCCCGACCAGGCGGTCCGGATCGCCTCAACCGCCGGTGCACAGGTTCCCGCAGAGCCCGTGTCCACCGCGCCCTCGGCACCCGCGCTGCGGCCGCTCCCCGCCGTTGTGCTTTCTAAAGCACGGTACTTCGGGGCGCCCTTTTCCAAGGCAAGAACAGCCTCCTGAGCGATGACGGTCCGTGCAGGGGTGTTTTCGGCAGCGCCCGACAACGAGGCCGTCTGGAACAGTTCGCATTCTTCGACGCCCCTGCTCAGATAGGCCCGGCCCGGCATCGAAATCGGGATAGCCGCCGCCAGGGGGGAGTTGATGACGTCACGGGACTCCATTTCCGACTGGACCCGCAGAGCGATGCTTGTAGTGACATTCGCACGGATATCGGAGCTGATGGCTCCCTGCGGCCGCTGAGTCGCCATGATCAGGTGGATCCCCAGCGAGCGGCCGACCGTTGCAATCCTCATGAGTTCGGCAAGCGCAGAGGGGGAGTCTTCAATGAGCATGCGGAACTCATCGACGACGACAACCAGCCACGGCAATGGCCGGTACCTGGTCCGGCGGCCGGGCGAGTCCTGATTCTGCCGGCGGGCCTCCATGCGGTAGGAAGCGAGGTCCTCGACGCCGGCCGCGGCCAGGAGTCCTTCGCGCCAGCGGATTTCGGCCCGCAGCGACGCCAGCGTCCGGTCAACACCGCGTTGCTTTAGGTCTGTGAGGAGGCCGACGCAGTGGGGGAGCGCCGCCAGCGGGCCGAGCCCCGAGCCACCCTTGAAATCCACGAACAGGAACGTGACGCGTTCCGGACTGTGCGCAAGGGAGAGCGACGTGACGATCGTGCGGAGGAGTTCGGACTTGCCGGCGCCGGTGGTACCGGCGATCAGGAGGTGGGGGCCGTCGTCGACCAGATCGAGCGACCTGGTCCCCTGGGTTCCGCGGCCTATGACAGCCTGAAGGGCTTTGCTCTCTTTGGATTCCTGCCAGCGCCCGAGGATCGAGGGCGGGTCCCAGGGAACCAGATCAGCGAGGCTGCAGCGCCCCGGAAGGCCGGTGAGGGTGCGGGCTGTGCCTTTTGTGGGTGGCGTGGACGTCCCGATGAGCCTGCAGAAGGAATCGAAGACGTCGGCGGCTACGAGATCGGCGTCGAAGGAAAGCCTGCTTTCGCCGCAGCGGAGGAGTGCAGCGCCATGACCCAGTTCGATGGTGGCACGGTGGTCATTGGTGGCACGGTGGTCAATCGTGGCACAGTGATCCGTGTTCTCCAGCCGGCGAAACACGGTCCATCCGGCGGCGAGGGCCGCCTCAAGCAGTGGCGCGTCCGAGCGCTCCAGTGGTTCCGGAAGGAAGAGGAACCCTGCTCCCGCGGATCCGGAAACTGCCTTCTGCGCGGCATCCCGATCGGAATGCAGCACGGTCTTCGGCAGGAACCGCGCACTCAGTGGCAGCAGTCCGGCAGGGCCCATGACGACCACCGGAAAGGATGCGGCACTGGGATACGCGGCCAGTTGCATGAGGAGGAAGTTGAACAGCCCGGCTGTCTTCGCTTGCGGGCCGGCCACTGTTATGTCGCGGAGCGAGGGATCCAGCGTGACCGGGGCGTGCCGCAGCACCGGAGCGCTGAAGGCGGGGTCCTGCGGGTCAAGCTCAATCCGCGCCGCCTGGTGGCCGGTGCCGATACGCAGGCCGACACCGCCGGGGTCCCGGGTTTCGGATGCGTGTTCGGATGTCTGCCCTGGACCGGACTGCCCGGCCGGCCCGGACGACGCTGCGAGGACGATCTCCGCTGCCGAGGGCGCAGCCCTCTGCCTCCGCTCAGTGTCATTGCTCACGGCGGCCTGCAACGCGGACTTGAACGTGCGGCGCTCCTTCCGCCCGCTTGCGAGGGGAACGAGCAGCGCGACGGCCGAGATTCCGGTGAACGCGAGGAACATCCACGTTCCGGTGGTGATGGCAAGGACGAGTCCGAGGAGAAGCGGCAGGCCTGCCATGAGAAGCAGATTGAGGCGCCCCGCCGGTGATGGACGGTGCGGGACCCGGAGTGGGGAGCCCGTCGTGGTTCCCGCGGCCTCAAGCGTGGAGGCACGGGCACTGCTGTCAAAGACAATGGTCATCAGCGACGTGCCGCACAGGATGAGCGAGTCTGTGGAAACCACGGCTGTCCGGATTCTGCGGCCGTTCACTTTCGTTCCGTTTGAACTGCCACCGTCCCGCAGCGACACTGACGTTTCGGAAACCGTGAGCACCGCGTGGAGCCTGGACATCTCCGGATCCGCAACCGGGATGCTGCAATTTCCCCGGCCGATCGAGTAGCGGCCGCGCTCCAGCGGCACAACGACGCCAGCACCCGGGCCGCTGTGGACCAGCAGATGCAGCCCCGTGGACGCGGAGGGGCGGGCGCCGGGCACTGGCCCGTCAGTTCCTCCCCCGTCCACCAGGACAGCGCCCGGCAACAGCGGCGGCCGGCCAACGGCCAGGGAGGACAACGGACGGCCGCAGACTGTCAGCTCGCCGGTGCCGAACCCGACGGCGACGGCGGCCTGGACCGCCGCGCCCGGGCCGCCGTCGTCAATTTCCACGGTCAGCTCGACAGCTTCCTGCCTTACCGCGGAGAACGGGCCGCGGACCAGAGTGCAGTGGAATGGCATCGATAGTTTCCTTCCTCCCCGGCCGTGGACCCGTTTCCAAGCTATGCCTGCTGACAGCTCTCCTCGAGGGAGGAATGCCCCTATGTGGACAACCGCGTAAAACGCGGCGCCGGAATTCGGGCGGAGCATCTCGGGTAGGCTTGGGTAGCAGCCCAATGCACTCTTTTGGGCTGCCCGCATTCGAACCAGGAGAATTTGTGACCGCTGACCTCGTTATCGTCGGGTCGGGCTTCTTTGGCCTGACAATCGCTGAACAGGCCGCCACTGAGCTGGGCTTGAAGGTCGTGGTCCTTGACCGCCGGCACCACATCGGCGGCAATGCCTACAGCGAAACTGAAGAGCAGACCGGGATCGAGGTGCACCGCTACGGCGCACACCTGTTCCACACCTCGAACGAACGGGTCTGGGAGTACGTCAACCGCTTCACTACCTTCACCAACTACGTCCACAAGGTGTACGGCGTGCACAAGGGCGAGGTGTACTCCCTGCCGATCAACCTGGCCACCATCAACCAGTTCTTCCGCGCGAACCTCACCCCGGGCCAGGCACAGGCCCTGATCCAGGAGCAGGCCGGCGAACTCGCAGGCACGGACCCGCAGAACCTCAACGACAAGGGCATCCAGCTGATCGGCCGCCCGCTGTATGAGGCATTCATCAAGCACTACACGGGCAAGCAGTGGCAGACCGATCCCAAGGATCTGCCAGCCGGCATCATCTCCCGGCTCCCGGTGCGCTACAACTACGACAACCGCTACTTCAACGACAAGTACGAGGGCCTTCCGACCAACGGCTACACGGCCTGGATCGAGAAGATGGCCGAGCACCCCAACATCGAGGTGCGCCTGAACACGGACTTCTTTGACGAGACACACGAATACTCCAAGGACAAGGTCGTCGGGAAGATCCCCGTGGTCTACACGGGCCCGGTCGACCGCTACTTCGACTTCGTCGCCGGGGATCTTTCCTGGCGCACCATCGACTTCGAAGAGGAAGTCCTGGACGAAGGCGATTTCCAGGGCACCTCCGTGGTGAACTACAACGACTCCGACGTCCCGTTCACGCGCATCATCGAGCCGCGCCACTTCCACCCCGAGCGCGGTTACCAGACGGAAAAGACCGTCATCATGCGCGAATTCTCGCGATTCGCGGAGAAGGGCGACGAGCCCTATTACCCGATCAACACCCCGGAGGACCGCGAGAAACTCCTCAAGTACCGCGACCTCGCCGCGGCGGAGAAGGACGTCCTCTTCGGCGGCCGGCTCGGCACCTACAAGTACCTCGACATGCACATGGCCATCGGGTCCGCCCTGTCGATGTTCGACAACAAGATCCGCCCGCACTTCGAAAGCGGCGCGGGCATTGAAAGCGGAGGAGTGGACGCGTGAGCGCCGAAACCCATCGCGGGCAGTCCGGCGTCGACGGCGGCCCCGAATGGGTCACCCTGCAGAGGGTCATCTTCCCGGAACATTCGGAGATGGACACCGCGCCGCTCTACGTTGACATGGGGACCGCCGCGGGCACGCCGGCGCCCACCGAGCAGGAAGCCAGGAAACAGGGCAGGCGCCCGGTCCGCCTGAGCTCGCAGGCGCGGGAAGCCCATGCCGAGGACTTCATCGGCCGTTGCTCCACGCGAGTGCGGCCCGGCGAACGGGTCTCCTTCGGAAGCTACTTCAATGCCTTCGCCGCCGGCTACTGGCGGAAGTGGACCACGCTCAGCCGGGTCCGCCTCAGCGTCAGCACCCGCGGCGAGGGCACGATCGTCGTCTTCCGTTCCAACGCGAAGGGCGCCCTGCTGCAGCAGAAGAGCATCCCCGTCTCGGGGGAGCGGACATCCATCGTGGAACTGGACCTGCTCCCGTTCGGCGACGGCGGCTGGTACTGGTTCGATCTGGTTGCCGGCCGCGGTGAACTGCTCATGGAGTCCGCCGAGTGGCAGGCGCCGGGCCCGGCACCTGCCGCCGCGTCCGTGACCCTGGAAATCACCACCCTCAACAAGACCTCCTTCTGCCTGAGCAACCTTCGCCTGCTCGCGGCGCATCCTGAGTGCCTCGACCACGTCAGCGAAGTACTGATCGTGGACCAGGGCACTGACAAGGTTTCGGCCGCCACGGGCTTCGAGGAAGTGGCCAAGGACCTGGGAGGAAAGCTACGGATCATCGAGCAGTCCAACCTGGGCGGTTCCGGCGGTTTTTCGCGGGGCATGTTCGAAGCCTGCGGTAACGGCAGTGACTACGTCCTGCTCATGGACGACGACATCGTGATCGAACCCGAGAGCATCACCCGCCTCCTGACGTTCGCCCGGTATTGCCGCAAACCCACGATCGTCGGCGGCCACATGTTCGACCTGCACCACAGGACTGCCCTGCACACCTTGGGCGAGATCGTGAACCCGCAGCGGATCCAGCCGGACCAGCCCTACGCGGAGATGGAACTGGGGCACGACTTCCTCATTTCCAACCTGCGCCAGACGCCCTGGATGCACCGCCGCGTGGACGTCGATTACAACGGCTGGTGGATGTGCCTGATCCCCACCTCGATCATCCGGGAGATTGGGCTTTCGATGCCCGTCTTCATCAAGTGGGATGACGTGGAGTTCGGGCTGCGCGCCAAGGCACACGGATACCAGACCGTCAGCCTGCCGGGCGCCGCCGTCTGGCACATTTCCTGGGGCGACAAGGATGACCTGGTCGGCTGGCAGGCCTACTTCCACAACCGGAACCGGCTCATGGTCGCCTTGATGTACAGCCCCTTTGCCAAGGGCGGCCGTGCACTGCTGGGCGCCCTTTTCGCCGACCTCAAGCACACGCTTTCCATGCAATACGCCACGGCGAAGGGACGGGTGTGGGCGATGGAGGACCTCCTCAAGGGTCCGGACGCCCTGCACGGCATGCTGAACACCACCCTGCCGCGGATCCGTGCGATGCTGGCCGAACACAGCGACACGGTGTACCTCAGCGACCCCGACGACTTCCCGACGGCCCAGAAGGAAAAGACCCTCGGCGGAAGTGCGGCTGTGGCGGGCCGTCCTTCCCTGAAGACCCTCCTTCCCTGGGGCGTGAAGACGCTGCGCAAACAGCTCTTCACGGACGTTTCCGCCGAGGATGCCGCCCGGCCGCAGGCCCGGATTTCGCACCAGGACAACAAGTGGTGGACCGTATCCCAGTTCGACTCGGCGATCGTCACCAACGCCGAAGGAACCGGTGCCTCCTGGTATGTCCGGAACCCGCAGCTGGCCAAATCCCTGCTGACCGCGGCCGCGGCGTCGATGGTTCAGCTGGTCCGCCGTTGGGACGGACTCTCCGCGGAGTACAAGGCCAAGATGCCGGCCCTTTCCTCCATGGACAGCTGGTCCAAGACCTTCGCCGAGCACACCATCTCCGACAGCCGGGACAGAAACACCCAGGCCTTGGGGGAGCGAGGATGACCTCCCTGCTGGACACCCCCCTCGTCCGGCCGGGCATTGGGCAAGGACTCAAGGACGTCTTCCACCGCCGGTACCTGCTCAAGCTGCTGGTCCGCAAGGAGATCAAACTCCGGTACCGCGGCTCCGTGCTGGGCGTCATCTGGTCCTACGTCAAGCCTGCCATCCAGTTCGTGGTCTTCTACATCGCCATGGGCGTGTTCCTCGGCCTGAACCGCAACGTCGGCAACTACGCCGTGTACCTGTTCTCCGGCATTGTGCTGATCAACTTCTTCACAGAAGCCCTCAACAACGCGGCCAAGTCGATCGTGTACAACAGCGGCCTGATCAAGAAGATCTTCCTGCCGCGGGAACTCTTCCCGGTGGCCTCGGTCTTCGTCTCGGCGGCCCACTTCTTTCCCCAGCTCGTGGTCCTGCTCATCGGGTGCCTCCTGACCGGCTGGCAACCCACACCCCTCGGGGTCCTCGCCGGCTTCGCAGGGTTCCTGGTGCTGGCCATGCTGTCGGTCGGGCTCGGCCTGTTCTTTAGTTCGGTCAACGTGTACTTCAGGGACTCCGAGAACTTCGTCGAGATGATGCTGATGGTCGCCACCTGGGTTTCGCCGGTCATGTACCAGTGGACGATGGTGCACGAGCGGCTGGGGGACTTCTGGTTTGCCGTCTACCAGGCGAATCCGGTCACGGTCGGTGTGGAACTGTTCCATTACGCGTTCTGGTCAACGACGTCGGGTGGTGACGCCGCGCTTGCCGCGCCGCCCCAGCTTTTCGAGCTTTGGCTCCCGGTTGCCCTCGTCGTCTCGGCCGCGGTGCTCGCCCTCGGACAGTTCACGTTCCGCCGGCTCGAAGTCAAGTTTGCGCAGGAGCTGTAGTGTCCGAGCTTTCCCCCATTACCGTCGAGATCAAGGGCATCAGCAAGCAGTTCGTCCTGCGCCACACCCGCTCCATCAAGGAAGCCCTCATCTGGTTCCTGAAGGGCCGCAAGGGAGACCTTTCCGCCAAGTTCCACGCCCTGCAGGACGTGAGCCTGGACATCCGCCAGGGCGAAACCGTTGCCCTGCTCGGCTTCAACGGCTCCGGAAAATCCACGCTCCTCAAGCACATCTCGGGAGTCATGACTCCGGACGAGGGGACCGTGCGCACGCGCGGCCGGGTGGCCGGCCTGATCGAGGTGGGCGCAGGATTCCACCCAGACCTGTCGGGACGTGACAACGTCTACCTCAATGCCGCCATCCTGGGCATGTCGGAAACTCAAATCAAGGAACGCTTCGACTCGATCGTCGAGTTCGCCGAAATCGGCGAGTTCATCGACACCGAGGTGCGTTTCTACTCCTCCGGCATGTACCTGCGCCTTGCCTTCTCCGTGGCCGTCCACTCGGACCCTGAGGTCTTCCTTGTGGACGAAATCCTCGCGGTCGGCGATGAGCCGTTCCAGCGGAAGTGCCTGGAGAAGATCCAGGAACTCTCGGATGCAGGACAGACGCTCGTGGTGGTGAGCCACGACCTGGACCTCGTTCAGCGCGTGTGTTCGCGGGGCATCCTGCTCGAACACGGCCGGGTGCTCAAGGACGGGCCAAGCCACGAGGTCGTCGAGTTCCTGCGCTCACGCAGCAAACGATGACCCAGCAGTCTCCGACGCTCGCCGCCGCCAGGCCCGCGGCCCCGGAACCGGGAACGAAGTTCCGCACGGACATCCAGGCGCTGAGGGCACTCGCCGTTGCCGCCGTCGTCGTCAATCACCTCTGGCCCCGCCTCCTTCCCGGCGGATTCGTGGGTGTGGACGTCTTCTTCGTGATCTCGGGCTTCCTGATCACGAGGCATCTTGTGGAGGAACTCCGGGGGACCGGACGGGTCCGGCTCGCGGTGTTCTATGGCCGCCGGATGCGCCGACTGCTACCCGCCGCCCTGCTGGTGGCCGCCGGCAGCCTCGCGGCGTCGTGGATCATCCAGCCATACTCGCGCTGGCTTGACGTCGCGTGGGAGACCCTCGCCGCCGTCTTCTATGGCGAGAACTGGCTCCTTGCGGCCAAGTCCGTGGACTATTCGGCCGACCATGAGATGGCGACCCCGGTGCAGCACTACTGGTCGCTGTCCGTGGAGGAGCAGTTCTACCTCGTGTGGCCGCTGATGCTCGCGGGCGCGTTCCTGCTGGCGCTGCGACTGCGGAAGGCCCCGCTGACCTTCCTGACGGCGGTGATGGGAACGGTGTTTGTCCTTTCCCTGGCTTACAGTGTCTACTTCACGGTGGCCAGCAAGAACGAGGCCTATTTCGTCACTACCACCAGGGCGTGGGAGTTCGCCGCCGGCGGCCTCATCGCCCTGGCCACGTTCGCCCTTGCAGGAGGCGGTTCGGCCGGAGACGGCGCACCCGGACGCGGTGCACTGGCCCGCGCCGCACGGCATCCAGCCGCCCGGCTTTGGATGGGGCTGCTCGGCGGGGCCGGCGTGGCCGCACTGGTGCTCTCGCTCGTTTTCTTTGACGAACAAACCCTGTTCCCGGGGGCCACGGCGCTCCTCCCGGTCCTTGGCACCGGAGCCATCGTCCTGTCGGGCTCGGTGCTGGGGCGAAGCGCACTGCCCGCCGTGGGGTTCCGGCCAATCCAAGGCCTGGGGGACATCTCGTATTCCCTCTACCTGTGGCATTGGCCGCTGATTGTCCTCGCGGTGCCGCTGCTTGGCCATGAGCTGCGTACGCGCGAGAAACTCGCCATCGCAGCGGTTTCCGTCGTCCTGGCCGTGCTGACCAAGCGGTTCGTGGAAGACCCGGGCCGGGCCCGGCTGTTCCGGAACCGGAAACCCAGGGTCAGCATCCTCGCCGGTTTCGGGGCAATGGCCGTCGCGGGCGTCCTGTCCTTCGCGATGCTGCTCTCCGCCGGGCATGCCGAACAACTCGAACAGCAGCAGTTGGCCCTCCTCGCAAAGTCGCCGTGCTACGGCGCCGCGAGCCTGGGAGACGGCGTTTCGTGCCCGGAGAGGTACGGTCCGCCGAACGCGCTGAACATCGGCAAGGCCGAGTCGCCGTACTTTGCCGTATCCGGCTGCCGTGCGGCGAAGGACCAGATCCGGGTCCAGGGCATTGCCTATCTGCAGGACTGTGACTATTCCGGGGGGAAGAAGGACGCCAAGACGGTCTGGTTCATCGGGGACTCGCACGCTGAACACTGGAAGGTGGCGTTCTTCGACCTCGCCCGGAAACAGGGCTGGAAGGTCCGCCTGAGCCTCGCAGGCGGATGCTCGCTGGCCGACGTCCGCAGGGTCGCCTTCATGGATGCGCCCCGGCTGGACGCCCAAAGCCAGTCAAAGTGCCTGGACTGGAGCGGACAGGTCTCGGACAGGATCATGGAGCAGCGGCCCGACCTGGTGGTCGCGTCGACCTTTTCGGTGAAGGAAACGATCGACGACGGAACCGGCCGCGACCAGCTAAGCCAGTACCGGTCCTCCGTGGAGCGCCGGATCGCGAAGTGGGGCAACAACGGTACGCGGGTGGTCATGATCCGTGACACTCCGCTGACTCTTGGCAAGAGCACGCCCACCTGCGTGATCAACAACAAGGGCAACGCCCTGGCCTGCGCCACGGAGCGGCGGAAAGCGCTCGTCGCCGATCCGACGGCGAAGGCCGTCGCGGAGCTCGGGCACCCCAACCTCAAGGTGCTGGACCTGTCGGACCAGTTCTGCGACGACGCCCGCTGCTATGCGGTGACCGGCGGGCTTTTCGTGTTCTTTGACAACAATCACCTGAGCAGGAGTTATGTTGAAAGCCTTGCCCCGGTCTTCGAGCAAAGGCTGCTCAGCCTTGCGCGGGGAGCGTAGGCCTGCGGGCCACGAACGGAAATGCCGATATTGATGATGGGAAACGAGAAATGACGTCCGGACCCGAACGCGCGAGCACCAGCCGCCGTGCCTTCCTCGTCCTTGCAGGCCTGGCGCCTCTGGCTTTGGGAGCCTGCTCCGCCGAGAAGAAGGACACGGTGGAGGTTACGCCGTCGGATGCGGGCTTCCCCAAGAACATCACCCATCGCTTCGGGACCACCGTGTTGAAGACCCGGCCGTCCCGGATCGTCGCGCTGGGGGCGGCGGAGGCCGAGACTCTGGTCTCCCTGGGCCTGGTGCCGCTGTCCCGCCCCACGGCGGACACCACCGCGTGGTACCGGGCCGGTTTGCGGATTCTGGGCCCCGCCGAGACCCCGCAAACGTACGACGACGGCCGGCAGCTTACCGCCTCGCTCTTCACCGAACTGGAACCCGAAGCTTTCCTCTCGGTAGGCAACCGGCTGAGCCGTGAGGAATACGAATCGCTGTCCGCCCTTGCGCCCGTGATTCTCGCACCGGACAGCGTGGCGGCCGAGGACTGGGAACCCGTGACCGGGTTCATCGCCGATGTCACCGGACTGCAGGATGCGGCCAAGCCACTGGTCGAGGAAGCCCGCGAGGACATTAGCGAATCCGTCGAGGACTACCCTGACCTGAAAGGCGCCACTGCGTTGTTCGTCTCGGCGTCCTCGGCCTCCGGGTCCGACCTGGTCCTCGCGGTGCAGGACTCGGCGCCGGCCGCGTTCTTCGCTTCCCTCGGGCTTTCCGCCGCACCCGGGCTCAGCGGCCTCGCCAAGGGTCTGAAGCCCGCGTCGTCGCGGTTCCCGCAGGGCATGGTCTACCTTCCGAGGTCCCGGGCCGCGGAGTTGAGCGCGGACGTGCTGGTGGTGAACGTCCCCTCGGGGGACTTCAACAACTACCGGGCCAACAAGGCACTGAGCCGCGACTTCCCGGATTTCGGGGCCGGTACTGTCTACGTGATTTCAGGGGACGAAGCCGTGGCCCTGCAGCGGCAGTCCATGCGCGGCGCCCAGTGGGCGGCCCGCAACATCGTTCCCGAACTGGCCAAGTCCGTGTACAAGTCCCGGCAGGCCTGAGCACCGAAACGCGATCTCTTCCGACACGGAGCATATGAAAGGAGGCGGGACATTGTCCCGCCTCCTTTCATATGCCCATCTCCGGTCAGCCGCAGGCGGTGACCCGGAAGAGCCTGGCCTTCCCGACCTCCTTGACGAGTTCCACTCCCGGGGCGGAGTCGTCGGCCAGGTCGCGGGTGCCTTCCAGGGGCTCGCCGCGGGGTGTCATCTCCTGGTCGGCGAAATCCAACGCCCAGTAGGCGCGCTTTTCCTTGATCACCGGGCACACGGTGGGGTTATAGGCCGCCTCGCTCCAATGCTCCATCAGGAGGCGTTCACTGTCGCTGCGTGCACCGAGGATGTGGGGCGCGATGACGTGCCGGCCCGAGAACGCGTACGCCATGGACGCACCCGTGCGGGGGTTCCCGACGATCATGTCGCTTTCCGGGACTATCCCGGCGAGCTGTTTCATCAGTGTCAGTTCGTCAACCGTGACGAGGCTCGAATCGGTCCGGGTCTCGAAGGTGGTGGACAGCCGCTGCTGCACGTTCGCCAGCGTGCCGCCCTGGCCTGCGATGCCGACGACGAGGACGACGACGGCGGCAGCGGCGCTGGACGCCGTCGGGCCCTGCAACCGGGCAGCCAGCCCCCGCAGAGGCTGCAGGGGGCTCCTGCGTGCAGGGCCGTCGTGCGCGGCCGCTGCCCAGTGGGAGAGCAGCGGTCCGAGGCGGCCGATGATCCAGTCCAGGCCGAGCGCCGCCACGGGCAGCGTCACCAGGGGAAGCATGGCTGCGAAGCGGTTGCTGTCGGAGTACCAGACCCCGGTCATGAAATACCGGAAGGTGCCGATCGGCCAGGCGGAAACAATCAGGTAGAGCACGGCGGCGATGCCGAACATGCCAAGGCTCCACCAGTGCTTCCGGAAGCGCCGGGCAATGACGTAGAGGCCGGCGATGGTGAGCAGGAAGATGATCCATGCGACCGTGGTGCCCATGGGTGCGCTGCCCAGGATCTCGCCGAGGGCCTGAGCATTGGTCTGGAAAGGCGCCCAGCTGGCGGCGCTCTGCGGGGGCCGCGCGACGATCCACACGCCGAGGGTGCCTACCGCGTAGACGACGGCGGCGAGGGTCCACAGGAGGAACGCCCGGCTGCTGAGTTCCCCGCGGTACCGCCGGGCGACGGCGCGGACGTACACCCCGATGATGGCGGGGCTCGCGAACACCAGGAGTGCGACGAAGGCGCTGGGGTGGGTGAGCGCCACACCGGGCACGGTGGCCACCAGGAGGACGATCGCGTGCCCGTTGAGCTTCAGCTGGCCGGAGCGGATGCCGCTCGCTTCGATGGTCAGCGCCAGGACCACCGGAAGCATCGTCAGCGCCGCGTGGTTCGGATAGAGGATCCCGAAAGCAACCATCAGGTACGGGAAGCTGCTGAACCCGGCGGACAGCACGCCGGCGCCCAGCAGGGTCAGCGGGCGGGAGCCGACGATCCGGGTGACCAGGAAGAGGGAGGCCAGGGGCCAGACCACTGCGGCGTAGAGGATGGATCCCCAGTTGACGGCGACGGTGATGGCCTGCCCGCCCGACATCAGGACGAGGGCGAGGAGCGCGTGCATCCCGGCGGGGTAGAGGCCCTTCGACGTTTCCGTCAGGTTCCCGAGGGTCAGGGTGTTCGCCGATTGGGTGTCGGCGATGTACCGGACCGCGTTCAGGTGGTAGACGTTGTCGAAGGTCTCCGAGAAGGACTCAGGGGTGCCGAAGCCCGCCATGTAGCGCGCACCGATGATGACCGCCGGCACCAGCACGGCAAGCAGGACGATGGCCTTGTTGACCGGCGTCCTCGGGTAGACGCCGCGGTCCGGGTCGGGGAGTTCCAGGCGGCTGTGCGCTGCCCCCCTCCTGCGCAGCAGGGCGCGCACGGCGGTCACGAGGGCCACCAGCACTATGGTCAGGGCAACCACGGTCAGCGGATTGAACGGGATCCGCACAAAGCCGAAGATGATGCCGGCCGAGGCGACCACAGTGGTTGTGACCGGTACGGCCAGTACTGCCAGGCCCGCGCCCCGTACGCCGGCGGTCCACAGCAAAGCCAGGCCCGGGACGAAGAAAACGAGGACGGCGATTCCGAGCGTGGGGAGGGTTTCCCACCAGGACATAGATCAACTCCTAAACGTCAACGCAAGACTACTAGGCCTTGCTGGGAGTTGGTTCGCGGCGGCGGCAACGCGCCGGACGGCAACCGTGAGGGTCACCTCTCCTTGATACAATCCACAATCATGGGTAATTCACGGCGTTCTGGCGTTCTCATTGTCATGCCAGCATGGAACGAGGCAGAAGCTATCGGAAACACCATCCGACATGTGCGTGACGTCGTACCCCAGCACGATGTGCTCGTCGTGGATGACGGATCCAAGGATGACACTCCCCGGATTGCGGAGCAGGCGGGCGCCACGGTGCTGCGGCTGCCGTTCAATCTTGGTGTGGGCGGGGCCATGCGGGCGGGCTTCAAGTACGCGCTCCGGCACAGGTACCACGCGGTCATCCAGGTGGATGCGGACGGGCAACACGACCCGCACGACATCGACCGGGTTTTGGCCGGGCTGGAGCATTCGGATATTTCCATCGGTGCCCGTTTCGCCGGCCGGGGCAGCTACGGAGCGAAGGGCCCGCGCCGCTGGGCGATGTTCTTCCTCGCGAAAGTCATCTCCGCCGTCGCCCGCACGCCGTTGACGGATGTCACGTCCGGGTTCCGCGCCGCCAACGAGCGCGCCATCCGCCAGTACATTTCCCATTTCCCCACCGAATACCTTGGCGACACCATCGATTCCCTCGTGGTCGCCATCAAATCGGGGTGCAAGGTCACCCAGGTTCCCGTGGAGATGAAGGAACGCCAGGCAGGCACCCCGAGCCAGGGGCCGGTCAAATCCTCGATCTACCTGGCGCGGTCAGGCCTCGTCCTATGCTTCGCACTTGCCCGGCGCCGGACTCCCCGGGCCGCGGAACTGCATGCACCACTGTCAGGCGACATCGCCGGAGAGGGAAGTGTCTAAGGCATGACTGTCGCCGCTTCACTGGTTTTTTCCATCTTCATGGTCATCGTCGTCCTGGTCATGCTCCGGAACGGACGGCTTCGCGAGAAGTACGCCATTCTGTGGCTGGTCATCGGCGGGCTCACGATCATCCTGGGGCTCTTTCCCCGGCTCCTCAACTGGGCGGCAGCCCTCGTTGGAGTCGTTGTTCCGTCCAACCTGCTGTTCGCGTTGTCGATCCTTTTGCTGGTGGGCGTGAGCTTGCACGTTTCGCGGGAATTGACCATTTTGGAAGATGAAACCCGGATCCTGGCCGAAGAGGTCGCCATTCTCCGTTCCTCCGTGGAGCAGCTCCAGCGGGGAGCACACACCGAAGCCGTGGTTCCGGATACCGGTTCACCCACGCAGACAAGCCTTCAAGCGAGAGAAGAAGACAAGTGACGATTGATGTAATGCTGCCGTACTACGGCGACGTGGCAATGATGAAGGCCGCCGTGGATTCCGTGCTCGCCCAGGACGACCGCGATTTCCGCTTCACGATCGTGGATGACGGCTACCCGGACGAGAGCCTGCCCGAATACTTCAACGGCCTGGTCGCCGCCGATGAGAGGGTCCGTTACTACCGCAACGAGGAGAACCTCGGAGCGAACGGCAACTACAAAAAGTGCATCGGGCTCGTGGAGCACGAGATCGTCGTCATCATGGGAGCGGACGACATCATGCTCCCGAACTACATCAGCACCGTGCGGAAGGCCTTCGAGGACCCCACAGTCAGCATCGTGCAGCCCGGCGTCGAGGTCATCGACGAAAACGGTGCGGTGTACGAGCCGCTCGGCGACAAGGTCAAGAGCTTCCTGCGGCACCGGCTCGTCGGCAAGGCCTCCGAAGCCATCGTCTCCGACGAGGCCATCGCAGAGAGCCTGCTGGTGGGCGACTGGCTGTACTTCCCGTCCGTGGCCTGGCGTGCCGACGCCGTCAAGACCCACGATTTCCGCCCGCAGTACAACGTGGTGCAGGACCTGGCGCTGGCCATCGACATCATCCTGCACGGCGGACGCATGGCCGTCCTGGACACGGTGTGCTTCCAGTACCGGCGCCACCGTGAGTCGGACTCCTCCGTGCGTGCCCTCGACGGACGCCGTTTCGCGGAGGAACGTGCCTTCTTCGACGAGTGCGTGCGCGACTTCACGGCCAAAGGCTGGAAGGACGCCGCCCGCGCCGCCCGGTGGCACCTGACCTCCCGCCTGAACGCCGCCTCACTGACCCCCAAGGTGATCTCGAAGGGCATGTGGCCCGGACTGCGGAAGCTCGCGGCCCACGCCGTCCGTCCCTGACACCCCACGGAGATGCGCCGCCGGAGGCCCCTGCCACCGGCGGCGCATTTTCCTGTCGCATCCGCGTCCGCGATCCCACCGGAAGGTGCATGAAAGCCCATGGATATCCAGAACCACTACTACGGCCATTCCGCCGTTTTCGCCCTGTACACCGGGGCCAAGCGCCTGCGCCACGTCTCCGGCCTGATCCAGCACGGCTGGACCGTCAGCAGCCCGGTGACCGCGCAGTTCGGCGACTTTGCCAGCTGGGGCCCCAAACGCCGTCGGCTGTCCTGGACCAGTTCCTCGCGGGGCTGGAAGCCTGCTGACCCCGGAAACTTCTTTGACGACGGCACGCCCATGCTGGACGCCGTCGGCGCCCCGTACCTGTACCTGCTGGACGCCGCCCGCAAGGCCGGGGCCGTCCCGGCCCGCAAGGACAAGACGCTCGTCCTGCCGCTGCACGGCACGGCCCTGCTCAAGGTCGACGGCGACCACGAGGCGTACGCGCAGATGGTCAAGGAGCGTGAAGGTTCCGCAACCGTGTGCCTGCACATCGACGACCTGCACAACGACGAAATCATGGCCGCGTGGAGCAACGCCGGGCACGAGATCGTCAGCGCCGGCGACCGCAGGGACCCACAGTTCATCGGCCGCATTCTCTGGATGATGTCCGAAGCTCCCCGCGTGGTGTCCAACCGGCTCTCCACGGCCCTCATGTACGCGAGCGTGACCGGTGCCGACGTGGGAATCTACGGACCCGACTTCAAGCTCGGCGCGAATGCCCACGCCGATCCCGGGCTCGTCATGCGGGACTTCTGGCCCGAGTTCTACGACGAGTCCACCCCGCAGGAGGTCCTGCGGAAGATCGCCGAAGACGAGCTCGGCCGCGCCGACATGCGTACCCCGGAGGAGCTGAAGACGCTCCTTGGCTGGGATTCGCACACCGTGGTGCCGTTCCTGGAGTACTGGGCAAGCGGCCCCCTCACGAAGGCCCAGACGGTCCTTGGCCTCAAGAAGGTCCCTGAAGGCGCCCACGCCACGGAGAAGGGCCTGTCCCCGTGGCACTGGATCCGGCACCCCTTCAAGCACCTGCCCTCGCCGCTGCCGAAGCTGCCCGCGATGGCCGCCGTCGAGCCCCTGCGGCCGTAAGACCGCATGAGAAAGGCCCTGGAGCACCAGCTCCAGGGCCTTCTCGCGTTGTGGTCCGGTTGCCTACCAGGCGCTCCAGCCGCCGTCGACGGCGATGGTTTGTCCCGTCACGTAACGGGATGCGTCGGACGCGAGCCAGACGACGACGCCGCGGAAGTCGTCCTCGGTGGCCATGCGGCCGAGCGGGGTGAGTTTCTCGTAGCGTTCCGTGAAGCTGTCGGCCTGGCCGCGCGCGATCCCGCCGGGTGCGAAAGCGTTGACCCGCACCTTGGGGGCGAGCACTGTGGACAGGTAGCGGGTCAGCTGCACTACCCCGCCTTTCGTGGCGCCGTAGGCCGCCGGGTTGCCCATCCGGGTTCCTTCGTAGAGGCCCATGTTTGGGCCCACGATCCCGTAAATCGATGAGACGTTGATGATGGAGCCGCCGGGACTCTGCGCCAGCTTCGGCGCGAGTTGCCGGGCGAGGGAGAAGGGCGCCCGCAGGTTCAGTGACGACGCCAGCTCGAACGCCTCATCGCTCTGTTCCTCGAAGGGGACGGCGTACCCCGGCACGCCGGAGGTCCCGGTGAACGCGGCGTTGTTGACCAGGACGTCCAGGGGCCCGTCGACCGACTCCACCAGCCGGGTGGTTCCTTCGCTGCTGAGCAGGTCGGACGCGATGCCGATGGCATTCACCCCGTGGCGGTCGGCGATGGCCGCCGCGGCGTCGTTGCAGGCTCCGGCGTTGACATCGGAAATGATGACGTCGCAGCCCTGGCCCGCCAGGGCGTCGGCGAGGACGCTGCCGAGGGGTCCGGCGCCGCCGGTGACCAGGGCGCGCCGGCCGCGCAGGGAGAAGAGGGACTCGTTCATGCGTTGCCTCCGACTGCCGGAACTGCTGCCGCGCCCGCTGCAGGGATCTCGACGCCGGGCAGCGGCGCGAGGCCCGCGCTCACCACGGCTTCGACGAGGCGGAACTCCCGTTCGTCGTCGATGCTGAAGGCATGGGTTTCGGGGATTTCCGCGTAGCCGTGCCGGCCTTCGTCGAACCAGCTGTTTTCGAGGCGGCGCACGAATTCCGAACGCCAGACGTAGAAGCTGCCGTTGATCCGCATGAACCGTGCCACATCCTGCCGGCGGACCACACCCGCGCCTTCGCTGAAGTAACGCTCAAGGTGGGAGGCGCCGTCCTGTGCGGGCTTCACGCCCACCCAGGTGGGGTTGAAGAACGGTTCCGAGACAGCAATGACGCCGTCGAGTTCGGGAGAGGCCGCCAGGGAATCGATGGCGGCACGAACGCTCTCCGGGGTCCGGGTCGGGCTGGTCGGGTCAAGGAGGAGCACCATGTCGTAGCGGGTGCCGTCCAGGTCTTCCATCGCCGCGAGCGCGTGCCGCAGGACCACGCTCATCGGCGCGGTGTCGCTGGCAAGCTCCGCCGGGCGCAGGAACGGCACGTCGGCGCCGGCCGCTGTGGCGACGGCGGCGATTTCGGGGTCGTCAGTGGAGACGATGCAGCGCACGTTCCCGCCGAGCAGACCCGCCAGTGCGACGGAGTGCGCCAGCAGCGGTTTGCCCAGCAGGGGGCGGATGTTCTTGCCGGGGAGTCCCTTGGACCCGCCACGTGCGGGAATGACCGCGAGCACTTTGGGCCCGGCCGGGTTCTCATTCATTGTTGACTTCATCCTCGTGGTGGATTCGCTGGCCCGTTTTCCCGGGCCGCAGTATCACCACACTACCTTTTCGGTCCCGCCCGACGCCGACGACGTCCGCGCCGCATCACAGATGGCCACGCTGGCCACGCCTTCTTCGAGGCTGGCCGGCCGGAACCGCTCCATGGTGGTCCCGCCGTCGATGCCGGTGCGCTGCAGGATGGACAGGGACTGGCGGGCCAGGATGGTGTCGACGTCGGCGTCATCGCCGAAGAACGCCTCGACGCTGCCGACGGAGGCGGTTTCCGTGTCAGGCCATTCCAGCGCCACGCGGTTGCGGACGACGTCCCACACCAGGGCCCCCTCGTCGGTGGCGATGCGGATGCTGCGGGTCTTCACCGGGGTCACGTAGTCCAGCCGGAGATGGACGGCGGCGGGGCTGTCCCACAGGATGTCGGCTGATTCCTCGGCCTCGATGCCCAGGATGCCGCTGCCCAGGACCGAACGCAGCTCCGTGGGGGCGCCGAGCAGCATCGTGGGGTAGTCGATGTCGTGCACCAGGTCCCGCAGGACCCCGCCGTCTTCCTTGCGGGCAGAATAGCTGGCCCGGAAATCGCGGTTGGGCCGCCAGGACGGCAGCCACGACTGCGAGACCACCTGGGCGCTGGTGATCCGGCCGAGGCGGGGGAGCAGTTCGGCCGCCACCGCGAAACCCTGGTGGAAACGAAGCGGCGCGCTGACAGAGATGGTTTCCGCCCGTGCGTGCTCGAGGAGGATCCTCGCATCGGCGGCGGCGGGAGCGACGGGCTTCTCCAGCAAGACCGCGCCAGGGGCCCGGCCGAGGGCCTCCAGGGTGTCCTCCACATGCCGCCGGGTGTCTGTCGCAATGACCACCAGGTCCAGCGGGGCGTCGGGCCAGTCGTCGACCAGTTCCGCCGACGCCGGGAGGTCCGGGCGGTCCGCGAGCGAGGCGCCGGGCCGGACCGGCCAGGCATAGAGCTTTTCGACTCCCAGCTGCTTCAGCACCCGCAGATGCCGGGCTCCGATGGATCCGGTACCGCGCACCAGGGCCGTGGTCTTCCCGGTGCCGGCGGCCTCGAGCCGGGGAAGGGCGAGGCTTCCGGCAGCACTGGAAGCGTCAAAGTATGATGTGAAAGTCATCTGGCCAATCCAAGCTCTGAGGTGTTGCGGCGTTATATGGAGAATCCTGAGATGGCCTGCCGCCGGGGCAGTGCCGCCCGGAACAACATAGCAGGGCGCGCATTCCGGCTTCCCGGGGCCGGCGCATGAGGTCCTGGCTCATTCTCGGTGCTTCCGGACATGCCCGTAGCCTCGCTTCCGTCATCAGGGGCCGCGGCGACCGCATCGCCGCGGTCGGCGACCGCGCCCTGTCGGCCGGGTCGACGGCCCCCGAGGCCTTCCGCAACCCGGACGGCACCCTTCCGGCAGTGTTCGACGACGACGCCCGGGCCCTTGACTTCGCCCTCGGGGAGTCGCTGTCCGTCACCATCGCCGTGGGGGCGAACGCTGTGCGCGCCAGGATAGCCGCGGCGTTGGCCGCCGACCAGCGCTTCACCGGGCTGACCGATGCGCTCGTAGCGGGCAGCGCCACCGTGGACGCCACAGCCGTCCTCGGCCCGCTCGCCCAGGTGTGTGAACATGCCCACATCGGACCCCTGGCCACCGTGGGGCAGGCCGTGATCGTGAACACCGGCGCGATCGTCGAACACGATTGCCAGGTCGGCCCGGCGGCGCACCTGGCGCCCGGTTCGGTGCTGCTGGGGGCCGCAAGCGTCGGCGAAGGTGTGTTCGTGGGCTCGGGAGCCCGCGTGCTTCCCGGCATCGGGGTCGGTGATCACGCCATCCTGGGAGCCGGTGCCGTGGCGGCCCGCCATTTGGACGGTATGGCAACATATGTGGGAGTGCCCGCCCGGCGACTCAACCCAACGAAAGGCCCAGCACATTGACGGATGACCAGCGCCCCGCTTCTGTACGTTTCGGCAGCCACAGTATCGGCCCGGCAGAAGAAATCTTCGTGATCGCGGAGGCGGGCGTCAACCACGACGGCGATGTCGCCGTCGCGCATGAACTCATCGATCTCGCCGCCGATACCGGGGCGAACGCCGTCAAGTTCCAGACCTTCAAGCCCGAAGCGCTCGTCACGAGTTCCGCGGGAACCACCCCGTACCAGAAGAAGGCCGGTTTCGCGGAGTCCCAGTCGGAGATGCTCGCCCGGCTCACCCTCCCGGAAGCCGCCTGGAAGGAACTGCGCGACCACTGCGAGGAACGCGGCATCACCTTCCTTTCGACCCCCTTTGACTACGACAGCGCCCGCATGCTCGCGGAGCTGGGCGTTCCGGGGTTGAAGATCGGCTCCGGTGAACTGACGAACACGCCGTACCTTTCGGCGATCGCCGAGTTCGGCATCCCGATGATCGTCTCCACGGGCATGGGAACCCGCGAGGAAATCGCGGCGGCACTGGACGCCACCGCCAAGGCGCCCGCCACGGTGCTGCTGCACTGCGTCTCCGCCTACCCGGCTCCGCTGGAGGAAGCGAACCTGCGCGCCATTCCGGCCCTCCGCGAGGAATTCGGCGTGGAGGTCGGCTGGTCCGACCACACTCCGGGCGCCGTCACCGCGATCGCCGCCACGGCACTGGGCTCCACCCTGCTGGAAAAGCACATCACCACCGACAAGACCCGCAACGGCCCGGACCACTCCGCATCGCTGGAGAAGGACGAGTTCGCGCACTACGTCCGCTCCGTGCGCGAGGCCCACGCCGCCCTCGGTGACGGCCGGAAGCGCAGGATGCCCAGCGAGGAAGCCAACGCCTCCCTGGTCCGCCGTTCCTACCACGCCGCCCGCGACATCGCCGCCGGCGCCATCATCACCGCCGACGACGTCGCAATCCTGCGTCCGGAAGGCGGGCTCGCCCCCTCGGCCCTGGTCATCGGCAAGACCGCGGCCCGTCCGGTGTCCGCCGGTGCGGCCCTGCTCGGGGAGGACCTGCTTTAGCATGAAGGTCCTGGCCTTTGTAGGGACCCGCGCAGACCTCTTCCCCCTGGGACCGGTGCTTTCCGCCCTCGCCGCGGACGACGCCGTCGAGCTCCACGTGGCCACGGCGATCGGATTTCCGGAGGGAACCGCGTTCACGAGGCTGCTCGAAGCCGGCCTGCCCGACGGCGGTTTCACCCACCACGAGGAAGGGCTGTACCTCGAGGAACTGACCGCGGAAACCCAGGCGCGCACCGGGGCGGAACTCTCGGCCCGGATGGCCGGGCTTGCCGGCAACCTCGCGCCGGACGCCGTCGTCGTCCTCGGTGACCGTTGGGAACTGCTGTACGTGCTTCCGCCCTTCATCATCAGCGGCATCCGCCTCGTCCACCTGCACGGCGGCGAAGTGACCGAAGGCGCCCTGGACGAACGCGTCCGGCACGCAGTGACCAAGCTCGCGGACCAGCACTGCGTCAGCACGGCCCAGGCCGCGCGCCGGGTAGCGCAGCTGGGGGAGTCCGCGGACCGGATCCACCAGACCGGGGCTCCCGGCCTTGACCGCTTCGCCGACCCCGTGCCGCTGGACGCGGCTGCTTTTGAAGCGGAGTTCGGGGTGCCGCTTGAGCTTCCGCTCGTCATGGTCACCTACCACCCGCCGACCGCGGAGATGCAGGGCAACGCGGGCGATCTGGCCCGGCAGGTCTTTGAAGAAAGCATCCGCCAGGCAGGCACCGCCATCCTCACCTACCCGGGCTTCGACGCCGGCCGGGAAGACATCATCGCGGTCCTGAAGGACCTTGAGTCGCAGGGCCTGCCCGGCGTCGTCATCCGTGAGAGCCTGGGCCCGTTGTACCCGCGGGTGATGGCCACGGTGCAGGCCCTGGTCGGGAATTCCTCGTCGGGAATCCTGGAGGCCGCCACCTTCGGCGTGCCCGTGGTCAACGTCGGAGACCGGCAGCGCGGGCGCGAGCACGGCGCCAACGTCATACACTGCCGCGATGACCGCCAGGAGATTCGCGCTAGTATTGAAAAGGCTTTGACCGCGGAGTTCCGCGCAATGAGCCGCGATGTGATCAACCCTTACGGGAATTCGCATGCTGCCGGGCTCATCGAAAAGGTCGTCGTGGAAAGTCCCGCGACCGGGCTGAGCAAGACATTTGTTGACGTAACCGCTGGAGAGCTGAATCTATGACTATTGAGGGCCCCCTGAGCAAGGTCTGCATCGGCCCCGAAGCCACAGTGCGGGAAGCTCTGGAAGCCATCGACCGTGGCGCGTCCGCAATAGCCCTGGTGACCAACAGCGACGGAATGCTCCACGGTGTCCTCACCGACGGCGACATCCGGCGGGGCCTCCTGCGCGGTGCGCAGCTGGAATCCAAGGTCCTGGAATACACCAACACCAGCCCCCACGTAGTGGGCCGGGATGCCACGCGCGCCTCCGTCCTCGACCTGATGCGGAGCCTGCGGATCAGCGAGATTCCGGTAGTGGACGACGGCGGCACGCTCGTAGGGCTGCATACGCTCACCGACATTGTCGGCAGGAAGCCCCTCACGAACCTGGCCGTCATCATGGCCGGCGGCAAGGGCACCCGCCTCGGAGCCCTGACCAAGGACACCCCCAAGCCGCTCATGACGGTCGCGGACCGCACCATCATCGAGTGGATCATCCTTGGCCTGGTGGAATCTGGCATCACCAACATCTACGTCTCGGTGGCCTACCTCGCCGGGAAAATCATGGACCACCTCGGCGACGGCTCCCGCCTTGGCTGCAGCATCAAGTACCTCCACGAGGACCCCGAGAAGCCGCTCAACACGGCCGGCGCGCTGGGCCTGCTGCACCACGAGGTCAAGGAGATCAACGAAGCGGTCATCGTGACCAACGCCGACCTCATGGTGCGCTACTCCGCCAGCGAACTGCTTTCCTTCCATGAGGCCAAGGGCGCGGCGGTGACCGTCGCGGCCCGCCCCTACACCCACCAGGTGCCGTTCGGGGTCCTGGAAATCGGCGACGACCGGTCCATCAGTTCCGTCGTGGAAAAGCCCACGGTCGAGTTCGAGATCAGCACCGGCATCTACGCGGTGTCCCCCGAAGCCCTGGCGATGGTGCCGTACATGGAGCCCTACTCCATGCCCGAACTCGTCAAAGCCTGCATCGATGAATCCAAGACGGTGGCCGCCTGGCCCATCGATTCGGACTGGATCGACGTCGGCACCCCCAAAGACCTAGCAACAGCGAAAGGCCAGTGATAACCATGAATTTCGAGGACATCAAAGGCAAGACAGTGGTTGTCACGGGCGCCGATGGCTTCATCGGCAGCCACGTCACGCAGCGCTTGATCGCCGAGGGCGCGAACGTGCGCGCCCTGTGCGTCTACAACTCCAACGGCTCCTACGGCTGGCTGGATGACCTGAGCCCGGAAGAGCGCGACGCCGTCGACCTCCAGCTCGGTGACATCCGCGACGCCGAGTTCGTCTCGGACCTGGTCAAGGGCTCCGACGTCGTCCTCCACCTGGCTGCGCTGATCGCCATCCCGTACTCCTACCAGGCACCGCGCTCGTACGTGGAGACGAACGTCGTCGGCACCCTGAACGTGCTTGAAGGCGTGCGCCGCCACGACGTGCCGCGCCTGGTCAACACCTCGACCTCCGAGGTCTACGGCACCCCGAAGACCGTGCCGATCACCATCGACAACGAGCTCCGCGGCCAGTCTCCTTACAGCGCCACGAAGATCGCCGCCGACAAGCTCTGCGAAGCCTGGGCCAGCTCCTTCCAGACCCCAGTGGTTGTACTGCGCCCGTTCAACACCTACGGTCCGCGCCAGTCGGCCCGCGCCGTGATCCCCACCGTGCTCCAGCAGATGATCGCCGGCGCCGAAAAGATCCACCTCGGCTCCCTGACCCCGCGCCGCGACTTCACCTTCGTCGAAGACACCGCGGACGGCTTCTTCAAGGCCGCGACCGCGCAGATCCCGCTCGAGGGCCAGGTCATCCAGCTGGGCACCGGCTACGACGTCAGCATCGGCGAGCTCGTCGAGATGGCAGCCAAGGTCACCGGCTCCACCGCTGAGATCATCACCGAGGACATCCGGGTCCGCCCCGAAGCCAGCGAAGTCATGCACCTGCTGTCCGACCCCTCGCAGGCCCTCGCCGAACTCGGCTGGGCCCCGCAGGTTGGCCTCGAAGAGGGCCTGCGCCGCACCGCCGAATGGATCGAGGCCCGTGGCGTCGACGCCGCTGCCGCTGCCAAGTACGCCCGCTGAACCGCCAGAAAGGCCAACCGTGTCGCGAGTTCCCCTAGCCATCCCGAATATCGGTGAGCGCGAAGCAACGCTGATGAACGAAGCCATCAGCAGCGGCTTCGTCTCTTCGGTCGGGCATTTCGTCAGCGATTTCGAGAAGCGCTTCGCGGAGTATGTCGGAGCGAAGTACGCCGTCGCCTGCGCCTCCGGGACGGCCGCCCTGCACATCGCCATGCGCCTGGCCGACATCCAGCCGGGCGACCTGGTGGCGGTATCCGACTTCACCTTCATGGCCAGCTCGAACGCGGCCTCCTACCAGTTCGCCGAGCTGCTCCTGGTGGATTCGGATCCGGAGTCCTGGTGCATGGACGTTCCCAAGCTGCGGGCCGAACTCGAACGCCGCAAGGCGGCGGGGGAGAAGCTGCCCAAGGCCATCGAGATTGTGCACATCCTCGGCCAGCCCGCCGACGCGGCTGCCGCCGTCGAACTGGCACGCGAGTACGGCATCGTCGTCATCGAGGACGCCGCCGAGGCACTGGGCGCCGTGTGGACGTCCGGCCCGCTGGCCGGCCGCCACGTCGGCACCGTCGGTGACATGGGTGCATTCTCCTTCAACGGGAACAAGATCATGACCACCGGCGGCGGCGGCATGTTCACCACCAACGACGAGGAACTGGCCCGCCGCGCCAAGCACCTCTCCACCCAGGCACGCCAGCCCGACCGCGGCTACCTGCATGATGAGATCGGGTTTAACTACCGGTTGACGAACATCGCAGCCGCCCTCGGCGTCGCCCAGCTCGAGCGGCTCGATGGCTTCGTCGCAGCAAAGCGCGCCATCGCGAAGCGCTACAACGAAGCGTTCGCGGGTACGGAAATCCAGACCCCGCCGCAGCTGGACGGCCAGGAGTCCACCTACTGGCTGTACTCGGTCCAGGTTCCCGCATCCCGCGGTGCCGGCGCCCGCGACGAACTCCAGGACTTCCTTGCCGAAGCCAACATCGAGTCGCGTTCGCTCTGGCGGCCCCTGCACATGCAGCCGCCGCTGAAGGACGAAGCACGGGTGGGAGGCAGCGTCGGCGAAGACCTCTTCGCCCGCGGCCTGTCCCTGCCGTGTTCCACGGACCTCACACCTGTTGACCAGCAGCGGGTCATCGACCGTGTCCTCGAGTGGCTTGCCGGCAGCGGTGAGTAATACAGCGCCCGACGGCGGTCCAGCCGCCGCGGGCGCCGTGCACAACACCGGCCGGAACTCGCTTCTGTACCTCGCCGGGGCCCTCATGCAGGGCCTCGGCATCTTCATCGTGCAGCCGTTCGCCCTGCACGTGCTCAACAGCGACACCCAATGGCAGGAACTCTACCTGTCGGTTTCGGTGATCCAGGTGGGTGTGGTCCTTGCCTCCGCCGGGCTGCCGCTGGCCATCACGAAGGCCTGGTTCGAACCCGGCGGGCAGGCAAAGGCCCGCGCCATCAGCGGTTTCCTCTCAATCGGTGGACTGCTGCTCGGCCTGGCAGGCGCCGGAATCTACGGACTTGTCACCAGCGGGACCGGCACGGCCAGCTTCGCGATAGCCCTGGTGGCCATGGGGCTGCAGGCCTCGGTCCTGGCAACCCAGGCCATCCTGCGGGCCCAAGGGCGTCCGGTGATGTTTGTGGCGCTTAGCCTGTGTTCGTCCATGGCTGCCTACGTGGGCGGGCTGCTCGCCATGCTCGTCTTCGGAGCGCAGGCTGTGGTCTTCATGGCCGGCTACGGGGTGTTCGTCCTCCTGAGCGCCCTGCTGTCGCTCGTCGTCGGCCGGCCTGCCATGCCGTTCTCCCACAAGGGGGCGCTGCGCGAGGCAATCTCCGTCGGTGCGCCGGTGCTGCCGCATACGGGCGCGCTGATGCTGCTGACCCAGGGAGCACCATTCCTCCTGGCGGCGGTTGCAGCCAACGGGGTCTCCGGCGATTACGGCAAAGTCCAGGTGTTTATCCTGGGCACCGTCACCTTGCTGGGCGCACTCAACAATGCCTGGGTACCCGCCCTCATGTCAGTGCGGGGCCATGACCGTGTTCTGCGCATGCGTTCCACCATGCGTACCGCAAGCCTTGCCGGCCTCGCGATCGTGGTTGTCGCCGGGGCCGGGGCGAACCTTGTCGTCCACCTCATGGCCGGAGGCAAGGAAAGCCTCATCCCGGTCGCACAGCTGATGCCCCTCGCGGCCATGGGGTATGTCCTGTACCTCAACGCCTCCACGCTGCTGTTCGCGGACAACGCCACGTGGTGGCTGTCCGTGGTGACGCCGGCGGTCCTGCTTGTGTCCGCCGTCGTGGCCTTCTGGCCAGCTTCTTCGGCGAACCTCGTTGGTGTGGCCGGTTCCTCGGCTGCTTCGTTCCTGCTGCTCGGCCTGGCCTATTTTGCCGTCGCCCGGAAACGCGCCGCGGGCGGCTGGGCTCCCGGGACCTACGCGGCTTGCTGTGCCGCGGCCATCGCCTACACCGGAATCCTGATGCTCCTGCCCACGAACCTCACCACCGGCCTGCTCACGGTCGCCGCCGTCGCCGTGCTGGTCCTTGCGGGGGCCGCGCTGTGGCGTGCCCGGCTGAAACGCCCGCGCACGGCCGGAGCGAAACCTGAAAGGGCACACGTTGACTGAGCCTCTGCCGACCCCCGCGAACACATCCGCCAAGCGCGGACCCATCGTGTTCTTCGACTTCGCCCGCGGCATTTCCGCCCAGGCCGTCGTGCTGGGCCATGCGCTCAACATTTTCCTGCCGGGGATCTTCATGGTCCCCGGGCACCGGGTCTTCTACATGCAGTCGTTCGCGGTGATCATCTTTTTCGTCCTGTCGGGGTACCTGATTACCAGCGCCGTGCTGAAGAAACGGGATCGGCCCGACTTCACGTTCAATTCCTACCTGCTCGACCGCGTGGCCCGGGTGGTGTACCCCCTCTTCCCGGCGCTGGCGCTGATCATAGCCTGTGATTTCCTGGTGTTCCGGGGGACCACCCGGCTGCCGTTCGACGGTGTCGACCTGAGCCCGCAGGCAGTGGCCGGGGCGTTTACCATGCTGTTCAACCACCCGATCCTGCAGGAACTTGCCCCGCGCCTCGGGACGCCATGGATTAACGCCGGGCCCGTGGGAAGCGGCGCGCCGTTGTGGTCGGTGGTCGCCGAATGGTGGATCTATGTTGCCTTCGGCGTCCTGGCCTTCGTGGCGTTCCGGAAAATGAAGCCGGGCGTCGGCAACGCCCTGCTCCTGGTCTTCGCCATCGCGGTGCCCGTTGGATACATGGCCAAGGGGAGCTACGAGTCGCTGGCATGGATCATCGGCATGCTCTACGCCCTCGCCGCCGGCCGGGTCGCCAAGCTGCCGCGCTCCTTCCACGCCTGGCTGGTGATCCTGGGAACGGCGGCCTTCCTCGTGGGCCTCTACTACAACCGCGTGAACCTCCACTCGGCAAGCACGATCATTCCGGCTTCGGTCGCGTTCTGCCACCTGTACTTCCTGGTCGACGGCATCGCCGCCGAACGGTCCGCGGACGGCCTGTCCCGCAGTACCTTCAAGGACCGTTCCGGGCGGGCGTTCCGGGCGTTCAGCCTCTTCCTCTCGAGCTACAGCTACTCGCTCTACCTCCTCCACTTCTCGGTCGTCTCATACCTTTGGTACTTCCTGCACGGCACCCTGCCGGCGTGGCAGCTGATTGCGCTGTCCATCCTCGCCAGCAACGTGGTGGCCTTCGGGTTCTACCTGCTGGTGGAGAAGCACTTCCACCGTGTGGGCGCCTGGCTCAAGAAGGTCCTGTTGCGCCCGCCAGCGCCGGTCGGCGGAGCCACCACGGCGGCCGCCCGCAACCAGGACCTCGAGGACGCGAAGCACTGACGACGTCGGGCCATGCACGCGTCCGTTACTGGGGCGCGGCTGCGCTAAGATCGATCCGGTGGATTCCCGGTGGCGCGTTGTATTCTGCAGCGTCCGGGCCGGGTCTTGATTGATTGCCACGGGCCTCTCCCATGCACGGAAAGCGGCCGCTTCGTGGCAAGGGGGCAGTGAGGCGAGGAGCCACGTGTGTCATCTTTAGCCGGCCGGATAACGGGTCACCGGCCGGCGCGGACCCGGCGTGGCTGGGTCCATGCTGTTGCCGCCCTGATTTTTGCCGCGGCCGCCTTCGCTGTCGGGCCGGGGGTCGTCTGGGGCGATACCGTCCAGTACATCAGGATCGCCCACGAGCTGCAGGGTGCGTCGCCCGATGAGGCCTGGGAAACGGCCTATCTGGAATTCTGCGAGAATCCCTCCCTGCCGTACGCCGGAACCGTGGAAAACTGCCTGACCACCACCATGGCGGGGCACGGGCCCATCATCGGTTACATCGACAGGAATCCGCAGTACCAGGAAATCTTCAGCCCCAGGATCGGCTACCCGCTGCTTGCACTCCCTCTCATGAACCTGCTTGGCGACCGGACCGGCCTGTGGATCATCGCGGTCCTGTCGACCGCGATTTCCGGTTTGTTGATCGTCAGGCTCGCCCGGGTTGGCGGGCTGTCCGTGTTGGCCGCAACGGTGGCGCAGGCCGCCTTCTACCTGCTCCCGGTCAGCCTGCCCCACGGAATCGCCCTGCTGGCGGAGGCTCCGACGCTGCTGTCCTCGCTGGTGATGGCCATCGGGCTGGCCCACGTGCTCAAGGGTGCGAGAAGGCGCGGCGTTCTGCTGATGACGGCGGGCCTGGCGCTGGTGTTCTTCTTCAAGTACTCATCGACAATGCTGCTTTGTGTGAGCTTTCTGGCGCTGTGCCTCGCGTTGCTCCTGTTCAAGGAATACCGGCGGCGCCCTCCCCTCAGGGCGGCAGCAGTCATCTCGGCCCTGTTCGCAGCAGCCAGCGTCCTCATCAATTCCCTGCTGGGACTGCCCGGCTTGCAACACAGCCTCCAGGACACGTTCACCGACCATTTCCGGTTCCCGCCGGTGGATGACCCGCTGCAGCGGCTGCTCGCCCTGGAAGGCGAGTTCGCCATGTCCTTCCTGGCGGCGCTCCCGGCCAACGCCGGGTACCTTGCCCTGTTCATCGCGGCCGGCGTGGGCATGGTGCTCGCCAAGCGGCGCGGACTCCTTCCGCTGGCCGGGTGGGCGGCCACAGGGCTGTCGGTCTATGGCGTCCTGAGCATCGTCGGGCATCCGGTGTACAGCCAGTCCGACCGGCTGGGCTCGAGCCTGTGGGTCGGGGTCGCCGTCGGCCTGGGTTTCCTCGCGCTGCTCCTTCAACGGCGGTTCCAGCGGGCCGCCGGTCCCACGGACCCCCTGCCCGCCGGCGGCCGTGCACCTCAGGAATAGGTGACCGTCACCCCGGCCGAGGTCCAGGTCATGCTGCCGCCTTCAAAGCGGACCGTGCGATAACCGAGGTAGGAAACCGCTGCCGCTTTCGGATAGCCGAGCTTGCCCATCTGCCACCCTGCCTGACGCCACGCCTCACGGTAGGGTTCGGTGACGGCGTGTGCTCCCGTTGCGGAGGTCCAGTAGATGTTGCCCTTGCTGAACGCTTGGTAGCAGCCGCCGCCGTAGAGCCCGCAGTTCACGCGGCTGGTGGGATAGCCGATGGCGGGTTGGAAGCCCGCTTCCTTCCAGGCGTTCCAGTAGGCGCCGGTGACGGCGTGTGCGCCGGTGGTGGAGCTCCAGTAGATGTTGCCTTTGGCGAAGGGCTGGTAGCAG
>NZ_FNEI01000006.1 GCF_900099975.1 Arthrobacter cupressi | reverse complement strand
TCACCCGTTCGCCACTAATCCACACCGCAAGCGGTGCTTCATCGTTCGACTTGCATGTGTTAAGCACGCCGCCAGCGTTCATCCTGAGCCAGGATCAAACTCTCCGTTGAAGTAAAACAGACACAACCAGGCACAATGGAAATAACACCACACCCGGCTGCACAAAATTTGAAACCAGCTAAAAACACCAAACCATCCACGGGGGTGGACAATCCAGTGCAAATAACCAATTAATAAAAATCGGTATCAACAAACTTGGCACACTATTGAGTTCTCAAACAACAGACACACCCGGCACCACCCAAACCAAACATTCAGGATCGCTCCGGAGCAACTTTTCAAACTTACCAGATCGGCTTTCCCGCTGCAACTTCCGAATCCGGAAACCGTGCGGGACAAAACCATTCAGGAAACTCCCGGGAACCAAGTTCGGACGCAGTAAAGCGGACCACTAATTGGTTTCCGTTTGAAAGGGAGTCGGTCGCAATTTTTCCGCTTCAGCGGCGGCGACTCAGAAAACTTTACACGGCCGCCGGCGGCCGGGCAAATCGCCGTTCCGGCCACCCCGCGCCCCGTAATCCCGCGGAAAACCAAGGGAATCCACCCCTCCAGGGCCGGAGCCGGGGCGAAGGATGCAAGTATGAAGCCGCTCACATCCCCGGACGTGACCATCCGGGGATGTGAGCGCGGCGCATAGCGCTGATATGTCCATATGCCGCACGGCACGGACGAACATATCCGCCGGAGCAGCCGGCCGGCGCCGGCGGACAACCCCGGCAACCCGAAGCCACCACGTGCAAAACGGCGCCGCACCACGCGTGGTGGTGCGGCGCCGTCGTTGATTAACCCTGTCGTTGACTAGCGCGGTGGTCGGCCAACGCTGTCGTTGACAACCCGGCGGGCATGAACGCCGTCGGGCATTGGCCGGACGGCGACGTCCGGCAGGTCAGTGCCCGGCAGCTCCTTCGGTCTTGCGCATCATCGCGGAAAGCACCACCGCGATCACTGCGATCACCGCGGCCGTCAGGAATGCGGCCTGCATGCCGGCCACGAACCCGGACGCCGCGGATACGACAGCGAAGATGGAAATCAGGAGTGCGGTGCCGGCGGCGCCGGCCACCTGCTGCAGGGTGCTCATGATGGCCGAGCCGTGCGAGTACAGGTGCGGCGGCAGCGGGTTCAAGCCAGTGGTGAACGCCGGGGTGAACAGCAGCGCCAGGCCGAAGCTCAGCAGCACGTGCATGGCGATCACCCACCAGACCTGGCTGGACTGGTTGAGGACGCTGAACTGCCACAGGGTCAGCACCATCAGGACGGAACCCGTGACGGTAAGGGGCAGCGGCCCCACCTTGTCGAAGATCCGGCCGATGACCGGGCCGAGCATGCCCATGGCCAGTCCGCCCGGAAGCAGCGCGAGGCCGGTTTCCATCGGGGGCAGGTGCAGCACGTTCTGCAGGTACAGCGGAAGCAGGATGACGCCTCCGAAGAGTGCCATCATGGCAACCACCATGAGGAGGGTGGACACCGTGAACATGCGGAAGTTGAAGGCACGCAGGTCCAGCAGCGGCGACTCTTCCTTTTGCAGCTTCAGCTGGCGCAGCACGAACACGGCGAGGCAGACCACGCCGACCGCAAGTGCGGCCAGGGGCACGGCCGTGGCTCCACCGTTGCCGCCGATCTGGCTCAGGCCGTACACCACCCCGCCGAAGGCCGGCACCGTGAGCAGCACGGAGAGGAAGTCGAGCTTGATGGAGCCCTGCTCGCCGACGTTGCTCAGGTAGCGCGCCCCGATGCCCAAGGCGGCCAGTGCCACGGGCAGCACGAAGATGAACATGAACCGCCACGTGAAGTGGTCCAGGATGATCCCTGAGACGGTGGGGCCAAGGGCCGGGGCCACCGAGATCGCGATGGTCACGTTGCCCATCACCGCGCCGCGGCGGGACAGCGGGACCAGAGTGAGGATGGTGGTCATGAGCAACGGCAGCATGATGGCCGTACCACTCGCCTGGATGATCCGGGCGAGCAGCAGCACGAGGAACCCCGGGGCCAGCGCGGCCAGCAGGGTTCCGCCACTGAAGAGGCCCATGGCGAGCAGGAAGACGGCGCGGGTGGTGAGGCGCTGCAGGATGAAGCCGGTGGTCGGGATGACCACGGCCATGGTGAGCATGAAGCCGGTGGACAGCCACTGCACCGTTGGCGCATCAATGGCGAGGTCGGTCATGAGCCGCTGCAGGGCAACGTTCATGATGGTTTCGTTGAGGATCACCACGAAGGTGGCGACGAGCAGCGTGACGATGACCGTGACGGATTCGCGCGGCATCTTCTCGGTGGTGCTTGTTGCCTGCACGGGATTGCCGTGGGCATCGGACGTGATGTCGGTAGACAAGAGGGTCCCCCAAGTGGGTGCTTCTAGTGTGGAGTCGGCCGGAGATCAACCGGTGAAAACTGCAACAGTTTAAGCCGTTGCTGCATTCCCGTCAGCAGGAAACAGCAAGAATTAATTCCGCGTTCCCTGGCACGCGGCAACGGCGGCCGGAAAGGGCCGCACGGAATTCAGGAATCCAGCGGAATGTTGTCGATCAGCCGGACCGGGCCGACCTTTGCGGCGATAATCGCCAGGCCTTCGCCGCGGAACGGGGTGTCCTGGCAGTTCTCGGCGAGCGGCTCCAGCGTGCGCGGGTCCACGACGTCGAAGTAGTCCAGTTCCACGAGCGGCTGGGAGCGGACAAGTTCGACGGCGGAGGGCAGGTCCAGCGGTTCGTGCGCGCTGGCGCGCTGCTCCAGCAGGCGAAGCGCCCGGGCGAGGACCAAGGCCGCCTCGCGTTCCTCCGCGCTGAGGAAGCGGTTGCGGCTGGACAGCGCCAGGCCGTCCTCGGCGCGAACCGTCGGGACGGCGACGATCTCCACGGGGAAATTCAGGTCGGTCACCATGCGGCGCACGAGTGCGAGCTGCTGGGCGTCCTTCTGGCCGAAGTAGGCGCGGTACGCGGCAGCACCGCCGTCGGCCGCGGGGCCGGCGGGAAGCGCATAGTGCAGCAGCTTCGCGACCACCGTGAGCGCGCCGTCGAAGTGTCCGGGACGCGAGGCGCCTTCCCATTTTTCGCCCAGCGGACCGGAAGTCACGCGGACCAGCGGCTGACCGTCCGGGTAGACCTCCTCCACGGCGGGGGCGAACACCAGGTCCACGCCTTCGGCGTCGAGGAGTTCCATGTCCGCCTCGAGGGTGCGGGGGTAGCGGTCCAGGTCCACGGCGTCACCGAACTGCAGCGGGTTCACGAAGATGGAGACGGCGGTGACGTCGTTCGCGGCGACGGCGGTGCGGGCCAGCGTGGCATGGCCGGAGTGCAGGGCGCCCATGGTGGGGACGAAACCAAGCGAGCTGCCGCCCTTTTCCTTCAGGAGCCGGGCACCCTCGGAGCGCAGTTCCGCCGCGGTGGTGACGAGCTTGATTGCCATGGTCAATTGCCTTCCAAAGTGGTGCCGGGAGTGTCCGGGCCGTCTGCGTTCCGGGCGTCCGTGTCCTCGCTGTCCAGTGCAGCCTCAATGCCACTGAATTGCCGGCCGCTGAGCAGTCCGCGCTTCGCAGCGCGCAGCGCCGTGGCACGGGCCATCGCGAGGTACGCGGACAGGATATCGCCGCTGCCGCCGGCGTCGTGTTCGCGCAGTGCCTCGACGTGCCCGGCAACTGTGCCGGCGTCGCCGCGGGCCACCGGTCCGGTCAGCGCCGATTCACCGGACGCAAGGGCGTTTTCGAGGGTCGCCCGCAGCAGCGGGCCGAGCATGTTTTCCGGCTGTTCGACGCCGATCTCCCGCAGCAGCTGCGAGCCCTGGGCCACGAGGGTGGCCATGTGGTTCGAGCTGTGGGCGAGGGCTGCGTGGTAGATGGTGCGGTCCGCCTCGGCGATGACGACGGGTTCGGCGCCCATCTCCATCACCAGGGCCTGGCCGATCGGCAGCATCGCGGCGTCCGCCGTGACTCCGAAGGTGCAGTCCTGGAGACGGGTAAGGTCCAGGCTCATGCCGGTGAAGGTCATGGCCGGGTGCAGCGCCAGCGGGATCGCGCCGGCCGCGCGGATGGGCTGCAGGATGCCCACGCCGAAACGGCCCGAGGTGTGCGCTACGAGCTGGCCGGGCTGCCAGGCCCCGAGTTTGGCGAGGCCTTCGACGAGGCCCCCCAGCACATCGTCCGGTACGGCAAGCAGCACCAGTTCGGAGCGTTCCACGATGTCCTGGATCTCGAGCACCGGGACGCCGGGCAGCAGGGTTTCGGCCCGTTCCCGGCTGTTCTCGGAGACGGCGGATACTCCGACGACGGCGTGCTCGGCCCCGCGCAGCGCCGCACCGAGGACGGCGCCCACCTTGCCGGCACCGATGATGCCGATGCCGAGTCGTCCGGGCCTAGCCATGGCGGGGTTCCTCCTGGGGAGTTGTAGGGGTTGCGGCAGCGGGCGGCTGCAGCGGCGCGGGCTGAACCGGCGGCTGCAGCGGCGCGGGCTGAACCGGCGGCTGCAGCGGCGCGGGCTGAACCGGCGGCTGCAGCGGCGCGGGCACCGGCAGGGAACCTGCCCGTGAGAGTTCGGCGAGCCATTGCTCGCTGGTCTGGCGCTTTCGGGCTTCCCTGGCGCGGGCGGCCTGCTGGTCGAACAGCGCCACCGCCTGGCCGACGTCGGCCTGGACCAGCCGCGGCACCACGGGTCCGGCGGTGGTATGCAGCACCAGGTCCGCCACCCCGAAGCGGCGGGCGAGGGGGCCCTGGCTCAATGCCATGGACTGGGTGCGCTGGTGCGGGACCAGCACCAGCTGCCGCCACCACCGGCCGGAGCGCAGCAGCAAGGCGGTGCCGGTGGAGAGGAAGCCGTTGCGCCGCCAGCCGAGCGGGGCGAGCACCCGGGCGCGGCGCGGCGTGGTGGTGAATCCGGCGTCGGAGTCCAGTCCGTTCAGGGCAGCGGTGAACACGCGGTGCGGATCCGGGGTGCCGGGATCCGGCAGCACCAGGGCGAGGGTCTGCATGACTTCGCCCAGCCTGCCCACGGGCAGCAGCGTGGTGCGGGCGGCGTTTTCGTTGCCGGGCGCACCGCCGTAGCCGGCGACGTTGACCTGGATGCGGTACCAGCCAAGGATCCGCCACAGCGGCGGCTGGGTGATACGCAGCGCCTGGATCCTGCCCGGCGGAACGGTCTGCGCCTGGGTGTCGAGCAGCCCGTACCGGAGCCGGATGCCGTCCGGCGAAATCGCCGCCGTGAAGTTGAAGCCCTTGTTGAACGACTTCCAGTACGCCGCACCCAGGCCGAGGATCGCCGGGATCATGTAGAGGATCACGGCTCCGGATTCCGTGAGGACCGAGAACACTACGGAGGCGACCGCGCCGAGCACCACGAAGAAGCTCTGTTCGCTCAGCAGCAGGGAGCCGACCAGGCGGCCGTGCGGGACGCTGAGGACCACGTGCTCGGGTGCCTCCGGCACGGGTGCGGTTTCGCCGCCGCCGGCGGTGGCCGGTGCAATCCCCGCTGCCCGTCCCAGGATGGTGGCGCGCAATTGCTTCGCCTGCCCGATCGGCAGGTACGCCAAGCGCACGGCCGATTCGCCGGCGTCGGCCACCTCGAACTTCAGCTCGGCGAGGCCGAAGACCCGGGCGAGCAGCGGCTGCACGATGTCGATGGCCTGGACCCGGTCCAGCCGGGCCTGCCGCTGCTGCTTGAACAGGAAGCCGGTGTTCACCCGGACGTAGCCTTCGCTGAGCTGGTAGCGCGTGAAGTACCAGCTGAGGATGAACCCCGCCACGGTGACCAGCAGCAGCGCGGCGCCACCCGCCAGCAGCCACAGGATGCGCCCGTTGAGTCCCTGCTCCACCAGTTCGCGGCCCTGCAGCGCGCGCTCGAAGATGTCGCGTCCGAAGAAGACGACGACGGCGACCAGCGCCACCCAGCCCCGCACGAACGGCGACGCCGGGTGGACGCGGTGCCAGTCGGCGTCGACGGCAGGCGGTTGCCGGTTCACGTCCACGGACACCCGATCACAGGCCTGCCAGCCGCGCTTCGCCGCGGGCGGTGAGTTGTTCGCGGAGCCGGGCGCCTTCGGCGGCGGGGAGCCCGGGCAGCAGCGCGTTCGTGCCCGGGGAAGCAGTGTGCAGCTTCAGGGTGCACAGCCCCAGCGCGCGCTCCACCGGGCCCACGGCGACGTCCACGTACTGCATGCGTCCGTACGGCACCACCATGGTGCGCTGGAAGAAGATGCCGCGGCGGATGAGCAGATCCTCGTCGCGTTCGGCGTATCCAATGGCCCGGACCTGGCGCGGGATGAGCACCAGGCGCCACAGCGCGAGCAGGAACATGGCCGCCGGGACGGTGACGGCCAGCCACAGCGGCGGAAACAGCCATCCGCCCAGCAGCACGAACAGGAGGGGAAGGCTGAGCACGGCCACGAACAACAGGTTGCCGATGGCCCATTCGACGAGCCGCACGGTCACGTACTTCGGTGAGACCCGCTGCCAGACGATGCCGGGTGGATCAATCGCGGCGGTATGCATACTCACCTTCGCCCTTGGCGTCCCCGCGCCGGGGCCCGGCAGTTCCGCCGCCTTCAAGGTCCTCCGGGGGTATACGGCAGAAGCGCTCGACCACCAGGCCAACGACGACCATGACCAGCCCGCCGCCGCCCATGATGAGGGCCAGCCACAGGATCGGCTGGTCGCTGCGGAAGTTCCAGATCCGCAGTTGCTCCACCACGATCCCGCCATGCCAGCCCAGCAGCATCGCGCCCACGTAGGCGCAGGCCTGGGCCAGGATCAGGGTGCGCGCGGCCAGGATCGGGTTCAGCATGGACTTCTTCTTGCCGTTGCGCCAGCGCAGCACGCGGATTCCCATGACCAGGGTGATCACGGCGATCACGGCCATGGTGACCAGCGCGGACGCCGGAAGGACCGGCGTCGCCAAGCCATAGCGGTTGGTGGCCACAACGGTCAGCCAGCCCGCACCCGCAAGGACGACGGCGATGATCACCAGGGCGATCGGGCGCATCGCTTTCATGCCGGCTCCGCCCTGGTGATACTGCCGGCCTCTGCGCCTGCTTTGCCGCTTCCGTTCGCCGCGCCGACCCCGTTTGCCGCACCGTCGCCGTCGAAACCGTCGAACGGCCGCAGGCCCGCGAAGTCTTCGGCCCGGACTGCGAGCTCGGCCACGCTTTCGCCGTTCAGCTGCGCCGCGGGGTCCAGCTGGGCCCACGGGTAGAGGACGAAGGCCCGCTCGGCGGCCCGGGGATGCGGCAGGATGAGTTCGGGGTCGTCGCTGCGCAGCCCGCCGTAGGTGATGATGTCCACGTCCAGCGTGCGCGGGCCCCACCGGACTTCACGGACGCGGTGGTGCTTCTGTTCGACGTCGTGGCAGTGCTGCAGCAGTTCGTACGGACCCAGGGTGGTCTCCACCGCTATCACCATGTTCAGGAAATCCGGCTGCCCGGCGGGTCCGCCGACTGCCTTGGTCTGGACCACGGGGGAAACGCCGAGCAGGCGCACCTCGGGCCGGTCCACGAGGTCCGCGACCGCGGTGGACAAGGTGTCGTTCCGTTCGCCCAGGTTGCTGCCGAGCGCCAGGATGGCTTTGGTGGGCTCGCTCATGTGCGCTCCCGGTACACGCTGACCGTCACGTCGCCGAACGGCACCTCGATGGGCGCCTTCGGCTTGTGGACGGTGACGTCGACGGCGGAGACCGGGTACCCGGCCAGGATCCCTTCGGCGATGCGGACCGCGAGGCCTTCGATCAGGTTCAGCGGCTCACCGCTGATTTCCGAGACGATGTAGCCGGCCACCTCGCCGTAGTGCGCGGTGTGTTCGATGTCGTCAGTTTCGGCCGCCCGGGAAAAATCGGTGTGCAGCACCGCGTCCACCACGAAGGGCTGCCCTTCACGGCGTTCGAAATCGAACACCCCGTGGTGTCCGACGGCCGTAACCCCCGTCAGCGTGATCTTGTCCAAACGCTTCCCCTAATTCAGTTCGGATACACAGCTTCAGTGCCGGACGCGCGCGGCGACCTTGACCGCGTCAAGGCTGGGGCCGACGTCGTGCACGCGCACGCCCCAGATGCCCCGTGCCGCGCTGATCGCTGTGATGGCCGCCGTGGCGTGGTCCCTCTCCTCGGGAGCGGCCGCCTTGCCGGCAACGGCCAGCAGGCTGCCCAGGAAGCGCTTGCGGGAGGCGCCGACGAGGATCGGGTGGCCCAGGGCGTCCAGCTTGCCGACGTGCTTGAGCAGTTCCCAGTTCTGGGCCTCGTTCTTTGAGAAGCCCAGGCCCGGGTCCACGATGATCTGCTCCGGCGCGACACCGGCGGCGTACAGCTTGCCCCGGACACCCTTGAGTTCCTCGACCACTTCGTCCACCACGTTGCCGTATTCGGCCAGGCTGTCCATGGTCTCGGCGTCGCCGCGGCGGTGGGTGAGGATGTATTTCACCTTGCTGGCGGCGATGAGCTCGGCCATGCCGGGCTCGATGGTCAGGCCGGAGACGTCGTTGATGATCGCTGCGCCGGCATCGATGGCCGCCGCGGCGGTGGACGTGTGGATGGTGTCGACGCTGACCAGGGCGCCGGCCTTGACCAGTGCCTGGATCACCGGCAGGACCCGGCGCTGTTCTTCCTCGGGGTTGACGGACTCGGCGCCCGGGCGGGTGGATTCACCGCCGATGTCGATGATGTCCGCCCCGGCGTAGAACATCCGCAGGCCGTGCGCGATGGCGGTGTCCGCCGTCGGGTGCTTGCCGCCGTCGCTGAAGGAATCGGGGGTGACGTTCAGGATGCCCATGACCACGGTGCGGTCCGCCGGCAGGTCCTCGAAGCGGGCCGCCGCACGTGGTTTGCGGAGGATCGGCAGGGGGTTGGTGGCTGGTCCTGTTCCGGGTGCTGCTGCGAGGGAATCCATGGTCTATTACCTTCCGAGTATGAGGCTCATGGCTTCGGCGCGGGTAGCCGGGTCATGAAGTTGACCGCGCACCGCACTGGTGACGGTCTTCGCGCCGGGTTTCCGGATGCCGCGCATGGACATACACATGTGCTCGCATTCGACGACGACGATCGCGCCGCGGGGATTGAGGTGCTCCACGAGGGCCTCGACGATCTGGGTCGTCAGCCGTTCCTGCACCTGCGGGCGGCGGGCATAGATGTCCACCAGGCGTGCCAGCTTGCTCAGCCCGGTCACCCTTCCGTCATGTGACGGAATGTAGCCGACATGGGCCATGCCGTGGAACGGGACCAGGTGGTGCTCGCAGGTGGAGTAGAACGGGATGTCCTTGACCAGCACGAGTTCCTCGTGGTCCAGGTCGAAGGTGGTGGAGAGTACGTCCGCGGGATCCTGGTGGAGGCCGGCGAAGACTTCGGCATAGGCCTTGGCCACCCGCTTGGGCGTATCCAGCAAGCCGCCGCGGTCCGGGTCCTCCCCTACTGCGATGAGGATCTCGCGCACAGCGGCCTCGATGCGGGGCCGGTCCACCTTGTGGGAGTGCTTGCCATGGCCGGCGGAACCGCCGGAATCACCGGCGGACACTACGCCGAAGGCACCACTGAAGTCGTCGTCGTCGATGTGAGTCACAGCAGAAAGCTTAGCCGCGATGTACGACGTCGGTGCCCGCTTCGGGCTCTGTGTGACCTGCCGGGCGCTGCGACTCGTGGCCGGGAACCCCGCTGTCGTACGGTCGTTCCGCGGCCGGGTGGGCCAGTGCCGGGGGCAGCAATTCTCCTTCGCCGTCCTCGCCTGCGGCGGCCCGGGCTGCGGCCTCGGCGGCGAGCTGGGCGCGTTCGCGGGAGGACAGCACCGGGGCGATGTGCTGCACCGGGCGGGTCTCCTTCGAGAGCCAGATCGGGCGGACGACGGGCTTGCGGACACCTGCGGTGAGGCGTTCGACGTCGGACTGGTTGATGGTTTCGCGTTCCAGCAGTTCCAGGGCGATCTGGTCCAGGATGTCGCGGTTTTCCGTGAGGATCTGGTACGCCTCGTCGTGCGCTTCATCGAGGAGGCGGCGGACCTCGTCGTCGATGAGCGCGGCGAGCTGGTTCGAGATGATCGGTGCGGAGCCGTTGCCGCCACGGCCGGTGAGCGGATCGGAGTCGCCCCCGCTGACCTTGATGGTGCCGACCTTCTCGCTCATGCCGAGATCGGTGACCATGCGCCGTGCGGTGCTGGTGGCCTGCTCGATGTCGTTGGACGCGCCCGTGGTGGGGTCGTGGAAGACGATCTCCTCGGCAACCCGGCCGCCCATGGCCCAGGCCATGCGGTCCAGCAGTTCGTTGCGGGTATAACCCTGCGGGTCTTCGTCCGGGACCACCATGGTGTAGCCGCCGGCACGGCCGCGCGGCAGGATGGTCACCTTGGTGACCGGCGGGGCGTTGTGCAGCGCAGCCGCCACCAGGGCGTGGCCGCCTTCGTGGTAGGCGGTGAGCTTGCGGTCGTGTTCCTTCTGGACTCGGCTGCGCTTCTGCGGGCCGCCCATGACGCGGTCGATGCCTTCGTCGAGGGCACGGTCGTCGATGAGCTGGGCGTTGGAGCGCGCGGTCAGCAGCGCGGCCTCGTTCAGCACGTTGGCAAGGTCCGCGCCGGTGTAACCGGGGGTCTTCTTGGCGACGGCGTTCAGGTCGACACCGGGAGCCAGGGGCTTGCCCTTGGCGTGGACCTGCAGGATGTGTTCGCGGCCCAGGCGGTCCGGGGCGTCCACGGAGATCTGCCGGTCGAAGCGGCCGGGGCGCAGGAGGGCCGGGTCCAGGATGTCCGGGCGGTTGGTGGCCGCGATCATGATGACGTTGGTCTTGGCGTCGAAGCCGTCCATTTCGACGAGCATCTGGTTCAGGGTCTGTTCGCGCTCGTCGTTGCCGCCGCCGATGCCGGCACCGCGGTGGCGGCCGACGGCGTCGATCTCGTCAACGAAGATGATGGCGGGACTGTTGGCCTTGGCCTGCTCGAAGAGGTCGCGGACGCGGGAGGCGCCCACACCGACGAACATTTCCACGAAGTCCGAACCGGAGATGGAGAAGAACGGAACCCCGGCCTCGCCGGCAACGGCGCGGGCCAGGAGGGTCTTGCCGGTACCGGGAGGCCCGAACAGCAGGACGCCCTTGGGGATCTTGGCGCCGACGGCCTGGAACTTGCCCGGTTCGGCAAGGAATTCCTTGATTTCCTGCAGTTCCTCGACGGCTTCGTCTGCACCGGCCACGTCGGCGAAGGTCACCTGCGGCATGTCCTTGCTGATCATCTTGGCCCGGGACTTGCCGAACTGCATGACCTTGGAGCCGCCGCCCTGCATGCGGGAGAGCAGGAACCAGAACAGCACGCCGAGCAGCAGCACGGGAACCAGCAGGGAGAACAGTCCGGAGAACCAGTTGTTCTCAACGGGCTGGTCGGTGAAGCCCTTGCTGGGCTTGGCGTTGGTGACGGCCTTGACGACGTCCGCACCGCGCGGGTTCACGTAGAAGAACTGGACGTTCTTGCCCTTGTCCTGGCCGTCAATGACCAGGTTGTCCTTCAGCACCAGATCCACGCGGTTCTCCGCGTCGAAGATCTTGGCCTGCTCCACCTTGCCGCCTTCGGCGAGGAGTTCCAGCCCCTTGTCGGTGTCGATCCGGGACGACCCTCCGGGCGCCAGCGTTGCAAAGGCCACCAGGAGCAAGGCGACCACGACAACAATCCAGATGCCCGGGCCCTTGAAGAAACTCTTAGCTTTCATCTGTACCGGGGCCAGGCCCCGTCCCTCCTGGTAGTGCTGTACGGCGCAGCTTCTGTGCGCGTGCGGTGCTGCGACAGTTCTAGGTTTACACCGTTCCGAGTGAATCACGCATAGCTGTCCGCAAAAGTTCCCTCTCGGCGTACACCCCGGGACAGCCCGCGGATCAGGCCGGCGCGCAGGTGGCCGAGCCGAGTGCCGGCTTGGTTCCACGGGCAACGGCCGGGGCGGAGACCCAGTTGGTGCCCAGCTTCGAGCGCAGGGAGACCTCGTATGCAACGCTCCCGAGGCTCAGGCTCGCCACCGTCACCGTCGTGGTGTACGCGGGTCCCGAGCCCGTGGTGCCAACGCTGCTCGGAACCAGCGCGCCCAGTACCGGGTCAAGCATCCCGCCGCCGGTGACCGCCACATCAAGGTTCGCGGGGGCCTGCAGCGAGGACCCGGCCGGGAAGTGCCAGTTGACCACCATGGTGCTCTGCACTCCGCCGGTGGTCAGGGTGCAGCTGTCGACCACCGGGGTGGGCAGTGTCGACGCCGACAGGGCGGCGGAGGTGAACTCGGAGTCCTGCCAGACGGCTTCGGTGGCACCTGTCGCCGCCGGCCCGAGCAGCGCAGCGGCGAGTCCTGCTGCCGCCAGCACGCCGGTCAGTTTGCGTGGCGGCCTGCCCCGAGGAGCCGGCCTGCCCGACGGCGGACGCCTCCTCATGCGCCTGCCCTCCCCGCTGCCGGTCCCCCGCTTGGTGCGCCCGCTGGTCCGTCGGAAGGTCCCTGAAGGTTCAGCCGGCGGGCCCACCCGGTGGCGGCCAGGCCGGTCACCGCGGCGGCGGCACCGAGCAGGGCAAGCCCGGCAAGCCGGAGCACGGTGTCGGGGCTCCCGGCGCCAGGCAAGCGGCCGCCGTCGCGCACTTGCATGGCTGCCGCCTGGCAGCCCGCGCCATCCCTAACGCCGTCCCCTGCGGTCATCCGGAAGGAAAGGCCCTGCACCGCATCGTCCGCAGCCGGGGACAGCGTCACTTCGGCCAGCAACTCGGCGCCGGCCGGGATGGCGGGCCCGGGTCCGGCCGGGCTGCTCAGGGTCCCGTCGGGCGAGGCGAGGAAGGTGTGCGGGATGACGGTCCTGGCGCCTTCGGCGCAGGTCCCCGCGGTCCATTGGCCGGGGCACGCCTTCACCTCGACCGTGAGCAGTCCGGCCGCGCCCTGCGGAGCCTCAGCCCAAGGGCCCGTGGCCTTCAGATGCAGGACGAACCCGCCGGGGCCGATCTCCCAAGGGACGGCGCCGAGGACCCGGCTGCTGGTCGAACCGGGGACCAGGACCCCGGGGTTTCCGTTTTCCGGGGAAGGTCCGGGTTCCGGGACAGCCGCCGCAGCGGGGACGGCGCACAGGAGCAGCAGGGCCAGGCTGCACCCCGCCGTCCTGCGTCCGATGGCCTTCCCTGTGCGCTCAGGCATCGGCGGCGGCCTCGCTCAGCTGTTCCGTGCGCCGTTCCTCCCCGTCCCGCCCTTCCTGCCCGGCGTGTTCTTCCCCGGCCTGCTCCTCCCGGGGCCACAGGGACCAGGTGACCAGGGCCGCGACGGCGAGCGTGACTCCGCCCAGTACGAAGGGGCTGGAGGCCTTGGCGACCCACTGGGCCAGGCCCGGCGCCGACCAGAGCACCGTGCGCACCGTGGAGACCGTGTACGGAGCAGGGTCCTCCACGGGGTTGGCGTCGCCCTTCATGGTCAGCACGCCGCTGTGGCCGTCGGCGCTGAGGCTGACCGAGGTGACCCGGTGCGTTACGGGAAGCTTGCCCTGCCGTTCCACCGTGACGACGTCGCCCAACCGCACCTCGGCGACGGGCACCGACCGCACCACGGCCAGCGAACCGGCCGGGATCGTAGGGGCCATGGACCCGGTCTTGAACATGATCAGGGAAACCTGGAAGAACAGCGCGGCGAGGGTGAGCAAGATGCACAGCGCCCCGCCCGCTGCGGCGGTATTCAACATGGTTTCCCGTACGACGGCGGCGGCTCCCCGGCCGCTGTGGTCGAGGCGCCGGCGGCCGTCTCGACGGCGGGGGTGGCGTGCCCTGCTCCGCGCGGTCATGAGTCCGAGGTTCCCTTGATTTCCCAGACGGCGCCGCTGCTCGTGCCCTGCAGCGAGTTGTCCGCCGTCGTCTTCATGGTGATTTCGAAGCACAACTGCACCGGGCTGGCAGCGTTCGCGGCCACCGCCGTGCCGGCGCCGGCGGTGCCCAGCGCCACCTTGGAGGACGACGACCCAACGATGTACGTGGAGCCTGCACCGAACTGGCTGGCGTCGCAGCTTCCAGAGCTGTACCGGACCACCCGGTAGTCGAAGGCGGCGAACAGCGAGGCGTCGCCGCCTTGGACCACCTGCCCGCCCTGGAGCTCCAAGGTCCCGGACACCGAACCGGTGACGGTCCGGAGCCAGATGGGGGCGTAGTTCACCGCTCCGGGGGACATCCCCCCGGCGGTGAAGGACATGGTGGCCGCCGTCGCCGAGGTGCCGTGTTCCTGCCACGTCCCGCCGGAGTCCGTGGAGGACTGCAGGGCGAACGAGCTGGCGGAGAACGTTCCGGTGGCAAACTCGGAATCGTTCCAGGCAGCGAGCGTCATGGTTGCGCCCGCGCCGAGCACCAGGCCCCCCGCCAGGAGGGCGCGCACCCTGAGCAGCTTCGTGCGGGGCGTGCTGCGTGGCCGCGTCCGGAGGTGTCCGGCCCGTAGTTGTCCGGTCATCGTCTGTCTCCCGCTGACCCGGTCAGGACGTGGAAGCTGCCGACAACTCCCAGGTGGCGGTGCCGCTCTGGCCTTGGACGAGGCCCGCGCCAGCGGTCACCTTGAAGCACAGGAAGACGGGATCGCCGGGATCGGTGACAGGCGAGCCGGCGTCGAGATTGAAGGTGACGCCGCTGAGCGTGCCGTCCAGTGCGGTTCCGGCCGTTACCAGCCCCGTTCCGGTGGTGCTGGCATCGCAGCCGAAGGCCGTGGGCTGGATGAGCTCGTACGTCAGATTGGCGATGCTGCTGCCGCCGGCCGTGGCCCCGTTGACGGTTACCGTGGCACCCGTGGAGGTGTTCGCCGCGAGGCGCACCGCGAACGGGGCGTAGACCGTGTCCCCGGGAGCCAGGTTGCTCGGGTTCACGGTGAACGGCAGGGTGGCCCCGGGGGCCGCTGCATGGTCCGAGTAGGCCGTGCCGTTGGTGCTGCCTTGCAGGTTGAAACTGCCGGCAGTGAAGGTGCCGGTGCCGAATTCGGAATCGTTCCAGGCCGCGAGAACCACGGTGGCGCCTACACCGAGCACCAGGCCTCCGGCCAGGAGGGCGCGGACTTTGCCGCGGCTTTGGCTGCGTGTTGCTTGGTCTTTCATTTTGCCTCCCCATTGGCTTGCGAAGTCCCCCGCGGAGCATTTGCGGAACTGCGGAGGGGTCAACCGGGCTTCAGGGTAAGCACAAAAGGGGTACAAAAAGAAGGCGGCTTCCCAAATGGGAAGCCGCCTTCATGCCGGCCCGAAGCCCGGGCGGTGTGTTCCTACTCGTAGACGTGCGGGGCGAGGGTGCCCACGAACTCCAGGTTGCGGTACTTTTCGGCGTAGTCGAGGCCGTAGCCGACCACGAATTCATTGGGGAGGTCGTAGCCGACGTACTTGACGTCGAGTTCGACCTTGGCGGCGTCCGGCTTGCGGAACGCGGTGCAGATTTCCACGGAGGCGGTGCCGCGGGATTCCAGGTTGGTCTTGAGCCAGGAAAGGGTCAGGCCGGAGTCGATGATGTCTTCGACAATCAGGACGTCCTTGCCCATGAGGTCGGTGTCGAGGTCCTTGAGGATGCGGACGACGCCGGAGGACTGGGTGCCGGAGCCGTAGGAGGACACGGCCATCCAGTCCATGCTGACGTGGCTGTGCAGGGCGCGGGCGAGGTCCGCCATGACCATGACGGCACCCTTCAGGACGCCCACGATCAGGAGTTCGCGGCCCTCGTAGTCCTTGTCGATCTGAGCTGCGAGTTCGGCGATCCGCTGCTGGATCTGCTCTTTGGTGTAGAGAACGTGTTTGAGGTCTGCCTGGACGTCGTGTGAATCCACCAATGGCTCCTGTGTTGATGCGGGTCTACGGCTGGTGTTGGGGCGTTTTGTGATGCCGGAATACTAGCTTCCCACAGCCGTCCCCTTCCCGGGGAACGCCGGGAGGCGCCGGCTGCTGCTCCCGCGCCCGTTTCTCCTGTTCCTTCGCTTTCTCCTTTTCCTGCACGGCGAGCGAAAGCCGGTACACGGCCACGTTGCCGGGAAGCTGGACCGGGCCGGCCGAACCCTGCCGCCGCAGCAGTGCCTCGGCCGCCTGGAGGCGGCCGTACCCCGGTTGCTGGCCCCCGACGTCGGCCGCCGCCTTGGCGATCACCCGGAACCTGAGCGCCGGCGGCAGTTCCCTCACCTCGGCTTCGGGGAGCCAAACGCCGTCGTGGGTGCGGTGCACGAGGGCGGTGTAGCGGTCGGCGGCGAGCTCGTCCAGGAAGTCGGCGTCCTGTTGCAGGATGGCCGCGGTGCGGGCCAGTGATTCCGCGACGCCGGGCCCGAGCCTTTCCTCCAGCACCGGCATGACTTCCACCCGGATCCGCGAGCGCGCGAACGCGGGGTCCGTGTTGTGCGGATCGTGCCAGGGATCGAGTTCTTCGACGGCGCAGATTTCCAGGGTTTCGGCGCGGCGCAGGCCCAGGAAAGGGCGCAGGAGCCTGCCGCGTGCGGGCCTCATTCCGGCCAGGGAGCGGGTGCCCGAACCGCGGGCCAGGCCCAGGAGCACCTGTTCGGCCTGGTCGTCCAGGGTGTGGCCGAGGAGGATGGCACCGCATCCCAGTTCATCGGCCGCGGCGTCAAGGGCGGCGTGCCGGGCGTCGCGGGCGGCGGCCTCGGGCCCGAAGCCGGTGGCGGCCACCTCGACGGTACGCAGCTGCACCGGCGAAAGACCCAGTTCCTCCAGGACCGCGACGGTCCGTGCAGCGACCCCGGCGGAACCGGGCTGCAGCTGGTGGTCCACCACGACGGCGCCCACGGACACAGGATGCCCGTCCACCTTGCCGCGGCGGGCAAAATACGCCGCCACGGCGGCCAGGGCCAGCGAATCAGGCCCGCCGCTGCAGGCGACCAGCACGCTCTCCGGGTAGCCGGCCGAGGCCAGCGCGTCCCGGAGCTGGTTCCGCGCCTTGCCGACGACCGGCGCCAGCCGGCCGGGCCGCCGTCGGCCCCCGGGGGCCTTGCCGGCACTCAGTGTCCCGTTGCTCACAGTCCCATCCGCTCAAGCCACAGCTTGGCGTCATGGATTTCCTCTTCGGTGGGCAGGTGTTCGGCGGATTCCCAGACCCGGTTGAGGCCCTCCATGCCCGCCACGGCCACCACGGCCCGGACGAACTTGGCGCCGTCGCTGTACTGGCGCATCTTGGCGTCCAGTCCCAGCAGGCTCCGGATGAATTTCTCGATCACGCCGCGGTCCTTGCCGCGGTCGTTGAACCGCTGCCTGATGGTCTTGACCGAAGGGACCAGAGAGGAGTCGACGGCGTCCATCACCACGTTGGCGTGACCCTCCAGCAGGCTCATGACCGCCGTGAGGTGGGAAATCGAAGCTTTCTCCTCGGGGTTCTGCAGCAGGTCCAGGATGGCGCCGCGGCGCGGCAGATCGCCGGGGCCGGAGCGGTCGCGGAGGGAGCGGGCTGCCGCACTTGCGCGTTCCATGAGCGAGTCGACATTGCCCAGCAGGTGGGTGCTCAGCTTTTCGATCTCGTCGAGCATGTGGTGCCGCAGCCAGGGGGCGGCAGCGAACTGCACCCGGTGGGTCTGTTCATGGAGGCAGACCCAGAGCCGGAAGTCGTCCGGGTCCACGTTGAGTTCGCGTTCCACGGAGATGATGTTCGGCGCCACGAGGAGCAGCCGGCCGCCCGGCGGGGCTTTGGACTCCGGGGCGAGCGCGGCGAAGGGATCGTACTGGCCCAGGACCTTGCTGGACAGGAAGGCCAGGACAGCGCCGAGCTGGCTGCCGGTGATCGCGCCGCTGGTGGCCGCGGCCGCCGGAGTCAGGGCGGCGCCGCGGCGGGAGTCCAGCATCTGTTTCAGCGCCGGCTGCAGCATCACGGCGAAGCTCTGGGCGTTGGCCTTGGACCATGAGGCCCTGTCCACCACCAGGACGTGGGAGTCGCGCAGATCCCGGGCAGCTTCCAGCCCGGTGATTTCATGCACGTGCGGCACCGAAATCTCCGCGCTGCGGCGCAGGCTGTTCACCGCCTTCCCGATCTCCGCACGGCTCAGCGCCGGGCCCGGCGGGGCGAGGCGGGCTGCCGTGGACGCGGCAAGCTCCCAGTTGATCAGTGACTGGGCCGTCTCAGACGAATCAGGCGTTGATGGATTGGCAGGCTGCTGGGACTCCATGCTTCCCATCAGAACACAGGCCCCTGACAGCCGTCTCTTAAGTTCGCTGCGCGCGGAGGCCTGGGGCGCGGGCCGTGCCACTGCCCTTTGGTTGATCAGTCATCGTCCGGGTCATACAGATGGAAATACTTCTCCCAGTCAAGGTAGCGAGCCGACAGTTTTCGCCGCGGATTCTCCTGAATTCTGCGTTCGAAATAGTGGCTCACAGCCTCCATATCGAACTTCTCCTGAATTAGGGCCAGGTGCCTGCCAGCGACAAGGAAGCGGGTATCCCTCTCTTTGAATGTTGGCGAACATACCCTGAGCTGGAGGAAGGTACTGAAATGGTCCAGTTCCGGTTTCGGCAGAAAAGGAATGAGTCGAGAGAGCAGCCCCGCTAAGAACGGCTCCTCCCCCAGTTGCGCCGTAACTATCGTTGCCCATGCATCTCCTGGCGCACCGAACCGGGCGGCGCTGTGGATGCGCTGGTCCTCCTCATCGCCGACCCATCCGGGAATCGGCGCGAATCCAGGCGGAGCGGGATCGCATTCTTCGTAGAGATGGCATATCTGCGCCAAGCCATGTACCCCCATCAGACTCGCTACGGTTCATTCGTCCTGCAGATCAGGCGGCATCCGACCCGAGGACGTCACGTTACCTGCAGGATCAATCAGCAGGTACCCGTGCTGCCGGCACAGCCCACCCTTAGCTGCAGCCGCAGGACGCCAGCGCGGACGCCGCCCGGTCCAGCGCCACCTTGTTGCCCGCCGCTCCGGGGGTGAGGCCGTTGCCGATGAAGGAGAACACCAGGAGCCGGCCGTCGGCGTCCACCACGTAGCCGCTGAGCGCGATGACCGAGTTCAGGGTGCCCGTCTTGGCGCGCACCAGCCCGGCTCCGCTGGCGGTGCTGGCATCGGCGTAGCGGTCATCCAGCGTTCCGGTCAGGCCGGCCACCGGGAAGCCTGCGAGCGCCGCACGGAGCCGGGTATCCGGACCCGAAGTGATCTCCCGGACCACCTCGGCGAACTGCCGCGCGGACACCCGGTTTTCCAGCGACAGCCCGGACACGTCGGAGAGCCGCATCGAGGCGGTGTCGATACCCAGCTGGCCCAGCTGCGCCCGCACGGCCGCGGTGGCGCCGTCGTTGGATGCGGGCCCGCCGGAAGCGTACGAAGCCATGCGGCCCAGCACTTCGGCGAGGTAGTTGTCGGAGGTCTCCAGCATGAGGTCCACCTGCTGGCGGACGGTGGCGGATTCGACGGCGGCCAGCACCTCGGCACCGGCGGGCGCTTTTGCCCGGACGACGGCGGTCCGGACGGTGATGCCCGCGGCGGCACCTGCCGATTTCAGCTTGGTGGTGAAGGTCCGCGCCGCGTCAAGCGCGGCGTCTTCGGGCCGCGGCCCGCCGACCGCGCCGAGAGCCTCCCGGCCGCCGTTCATTGCCAGCGGAAACAGCGGCGCGGTTTCGCCGGCGTCGACGTCTTCCATGCTCCAGGCCGGGTTGAGCGGCTTGCCGGTGAACAGGGAGTCGTCCAGCTGCACCGAAACGGGACCGGTAACGCCCTGTTCCGACAGCGCCTCAACGGTGTCCACGGCGAGGGTTTGCAGCCCGGCCCGGCCCATGACTTCCTCCGGCGCGGACGGTCCTGAGGCCAGCAGCACGTCCCCGCCGCCGCGCAGCACCACGGTGGAGGGCTTCGGCCCGGCCAGCACCTCGGTGGCGAACCGGGTCTCCGGCCCGGCCGCCTGCAGGGCGGCGACGGCGGTGAGCAGTTTCATGTTGGACGCCGGCACCCGGTTCCTGCCGCCGTCGCGCTCGTAGACGACGTCCCCGCTCAGCGCATCCAGCACCACCGCGGTGAAGTTGCCGGCGCCGTCGGGCTTCAGGGCGGCGTCCAGCTGGGCGGCAACCTTGGAGGGCAGCGGGATGGGAGCGGACGGGTCGAGGGGCTCGACTCCGCGGGACGTGGAAAGCTGTTCAGGAGCGCGCTGCCACGGCGGAAGGGGGGCCACGGGCGCTTCGTGCGGCGCGAAGAACGCGGGGGCGACGTTGAGGCCCATCGGGACGGCGAGCGCGGCGATCGCCGCGGATAGGGCCAGCCATTGCACCGCACCCGGCCAACGCAGCCCGCGGAGGGGGCGGCGGGGCTTGCGCGGCGCGGCAGCCTGCTCCTGGGCCTTCATGTGGGTTGTGGTCCTTAACGTCCTGGATGTCCCCCGGTTCAAGAAACGTGGACCTCTCGCTATATCCTCAATAGTAGTCGGCGGCGCCGGCCGTTCTTTTGCCGCGCCCACGCCAATACCGTCAAGGAGCATTCCATGAAGCATGACGTCACCATCGAGATCCCGAAGGGATCGCGCGTCAAGTACGAAGTTGACCACGAGACCGGCCGCGTCCGCCTGGACCGCGTCCTGTTCACGTCCATGCAGTACCCCACCCACTACGGTTTCTTCGAGAACACCCTGGGCGAGGACGGCGACCCGCTGGACGCCCTGGTGCTCCTGCAGGACTTCGACCTGCACCCCGGCGTGATCGTCGAGGCCCGCCCCATCGGCGTCTTCAACATGACCGACGACGGCGGCGGAGACGCCAAGGTCCTCTGCGTTCCCGCGGACCCGCGCTTCGACCACATCCAGGAAGTCTCGGACGTCAGCGAATTCCTCATCAAGGAAATCGAGCACTTCTTCACCCGCTACAAGGACCTCGAGCCGGGCAAGTGGGTCAAGGCCGAAGGCTGGGCCGACCGCGCGGCCGCCGAGGCCGAGCTGGAAGCCTCCATCAAGCGTTTCGAGGCAGAGGGCCACTGACCCCACCGCCTTTTGACTTGCACGACGGCGGCAGGCCGGGTTCCATGGGACCTGGCCTGCCGCCGTCGCTGTTTAACGGCAGCCCACATGGGGAGGGATCCCCATCGACGCGACCGGCGGGCGGTCCTTAGGCTGGGTCGGAACTGACAAACCACGGAGAACGGGGGAATCCGGATGGCGGGATTCTATGGGGCCGATGTCGCGCAGCTGCGATCATTGGCCGGGGTCATGGGCAAGGCCGCAGACACCATCGCTATGCAGGGTTCGCAGCTGACCCAGCTCATCAACTCGAGCACCGCCTGGAAGGGCCAGGACGCCGCCCATTTCAAGAGCGACTGGAACGGCAGGCACCGCCAAAGCCTCATCAAGGCCGCATCGATGCTGCGCTCGGGCGCGAGCGAACTGAAGAAGCACGCCAACCAGCAGGAGTTCGCCAGCCACAAGAGCGGCGAAAGCTCCGTGGGCGTCATGATGGACGTGTATGACACCGCCACCGGCGTCAAGGAGGTCGGCGCCCAGCTGTGGCAGGCGTACAAGCTGGGGAAACTGGGCTGGCAGGAGTTCGCCAAGACCAAGGAAATCCTTACCAACTGGCGCGCCGGCGGCACCGTGCTCCGCGAGGCCCTGGATTCGCTGCGCAGCGGCGGCAAGATCACGGATGTCATCTCCGACCTCAAGGCGAACATCCCCTACAGCCAGGCTTTCCAGGACGCCTCGAAGTTCTCCAAGGGCCTGCGCATGGCCGGAGCGCTGGCGGCGCCCCTGAACATCGTGGGCGGCATCAGCGACATGATCAGCCCGGAGCATGACGGCTGGCGCGGCGCCGGAGACCGGGTTGCCGGCGGTCTCTCCGTGGTGGGAGGCGTTGGCAGCATCATGCTCATGACCGCCGGGGGCGCGGCGATGCTGGGACCAATCGGCGCCCCGATCGTGATCGGGGCGGGAATCGTGGCCGGTGCCTGGGCACTGGGCAACCTTGTGGCGGACAACTGGGACTCCATCAGCAACTTCGCCAGGAACCCCGGCAGCTACATCGCCGACGGGGCCCGGGAGGTGGCGGGATTCGCCAAGGACGTGGGCACTAAGGTTGCAGACGGGGTCAGTAACGCGGCCAAATCAGTCGGTAAGTTCGTCGGAGGGATTTTCGGATGACTACAAACACGATCAATTGGACCGAGCGCGATGTGCAGTGCGCCGCCGCCGTCCTTGGCAAGGCGTCCGAAGGCGGCTTCGCCCTGCCCACGCTCACGGATGAGGAAGTCGTGGCTTTGGACGGCGTCCAGCGCGAGCAGATCGTCGCCCTGCCGTGGCTCACCGCCCAGGACGCCAGCAAGGACGTCATGTGCGCCGTGGCACTGCGCGGACTCCTGGCCAAGGAGCTCGTCTACCCCGTGATCTTCGAAGGCGAAACCGAGCCCAGCCGCCTTCACGCCGTCGAGGACATCACCGGAGCCCTCACGTTGCGCCGCAGCGGCAGCACCGTGGTCTCCGTTGAGCGCACCGTCTCCACCGGCCGGCGCTGGCTTTACGCCTACGTCCACGCCGAGGGTGTCCTGCTGGAGGAAGTGGACGACGGCGGCCTCCACGGCTACACCGTGATCGCCCGCGGTGCACTGGCTGCCCGTTTGGCGGACTTCGTCGATCCCGAAGGAACCGCTGCCCGCGACACCGAAGCCGCGACGTACACCGAGGCCGAATTCGAGGCCAGCGCGCCGACGGTCCTGGGCGACACGCGCGCCGCGAGCAACGTGGTGGCTTTCGACTCCGATGCCGGGGACTTCCCCACCGTCACCGTCTACACGGGTACGGAGTCGGTCCACGTGCTGACCCCCAGCACCCAGGGAGACACCGTTTCCCTGGAACTGCGTGAAACTTCCCGGGAGACCCTGACCGGGATTCTTGGGCGCCTCGCAGGCCTGTCCTAGGCGTCCGCCCGTTTCCCAGTCCTGAGATTCCCAGCCCGAAAGAATTCCATGCGCAGCAAGCACACCCAGTCCACCGGCCTTGTCGACGCCGCCAACGGCCTGCCCGTAAGGCGCCACACCGAGACCGGCAGCTACTACGTGCGAAAGGCCGGCTGGCCGCACTTCTGGGGACGGGTCCTCGATGCGCTGGTGGTCGTCGCGGTGGCCGGACTCCTGATCGTGGTCTTCAACAGCCTGGTCCGGAACTACTCCCTGGGCTCGCTCTCGTACACGTTCGCCTCCAGCACGGGAGCGTTCTATGGGGTCGTGGCGGCCATCTGGTTCCTGGTGCTCTTCGGCTACGGGATGATCTGCGGAGCCATTGGCGGGCTGGGAGACGCCGCCTCCGGCATGCGGGGTGTCCGCATCACCGACGGCACCACCTCCGGCGCCTGGCTGGGCGGCTGGCGGGCCGTTTGCTGGTCCTTCGCCCCGCTCTACGTGGTCCTGACGATCTCTGCGGCGCTCAGCGGCAGCGGCGGCGACAGCTTCGAAGCCAAGTTCACGCCCATCGACCTGCGCTCCGGGCTGGCCCGCGGCCAGCAGCCCGTCCCTGATCCGAAAACTGCAGCCGAGCAGACGGACGATCAGGGACTGCCCAAGCTGTACGGCCGGCAGCCCGATGCGCGGCCGTAACTGGCTGGTCCGGCGCGCCGAACGCAGGCTTGGCCCGGAGCTCGGCGCTCTCCGCTTCGTGGCCACGTCCAGCAAGGTGTACTGGAAGGCGCTGGCCCCCTGTTTGGCCGTCGGATTCGCCTACGGCGCCATCGGCGAGTTCGTGACTCCCCGGTCCAGCCGGGAACCGGGCCTCTTCACCGATCTTCCGATGTACTTGCTGGTCAGCACCCTCACGGGCCTGGTGCTCTGGTCCCTGACGCTGCTGCTGAGCTTCCGCAAACTGCTCGTCTTCGATGGCGGCCTCGCGGCACGCATTGCGCAGAAGCACACCACCGTGGTCTTCCGCTGGCCGGAAATCGACGCCGCCACCGTCAAAGCCGTGACCACCGCGGAAGGCGCCACACCGTCCCGGATGCTCGCAGCGGGCAGGAAAGCCTCGCTCGGGGTTTCGGGGCGGAACGCGCTGGTGTTCCGTGCCGCCGGCGGATTCTGGCTCTTTGAAAGCAGGGGCGACACCGCGCCGCTGGTGCTCGCCATTCAGCAGGCGATGCTCGACGCCGGCGTGCCCGGCGCCGCCGGGGTCGCGTCCCGGGCGCTGCCGCCCGCCGTCGTGACAACCCGAACGAGCCTGGACTGACGCTGATCCCGGTGCGGCCGGTGACGTTGTGTTTCCCTTCGTTTGCCGCGTAGCTACCTGCCGGTAGGCTGTGATCCACATGTTCACGCTGACGATCAATCAACGCGACAGTCGCAAGGACGGCGACCTCGTGCCGCGGCTCCTCAGGGATCTGCGGCACATTCCCGCGCGGCTGGACTTCGATCGTTCCGTGGAGGACGAAGTCCAGGGAATCGTGGAGTGCCCGCACCAGGCGGTGGAGACGGCGTTGATCGCCCTCCGCGGCGGACGCTGGTACGTGGGGATCGGCGTCGGGCCGGTAAATGAGCCGCTGCCCAACCAGATCAAGGACGCCTCGGGGCACGGGCTGGTGTACGCCCGGAGGGCCGTGGACCGGCTCCGCAGCGGCAAGGACCGGGTGACCGTGGCAGTCGAAGGACCGGTGGCCGCGCTGGCCGCCGAATCCGAGGCCGTGCTGCGTCTGCTGGGACACATCGTGCAGCACCGCACCGCCGCCGAATGGCGGGTACTGGACCTCCTGACGCCGGGCGTCCGGGGCCAGCAGAAAGCAGTAGCGGCGGAACTCGGCATCACCACGCAGGCCGTCAGCAAGGCCCTGGCCCGCGCCCAGTGGGCCGAGGAACACGCCGCCCGTCCGGCCGCGGCAAGGCTGCTCTCACTCATCCTCGAGGTGCGCTGACGCCACTCGCCGCTTCCATGACTGAGTCGCAGCACCCGCCGTCGGGAGGGCTAACGGCGGGCGCTGCGACTCGGCAGGCGGGCGCTTACTGGTTGCCGAGGTTGTCCTTGGCGGTGGAAGCGCGGTATTGGACGTCGGCTGCCGCGGCCTGGCCTTCGTCTTTGACGTTGGCCGCGGCCTCCATGGCACTGTCCTTCACGTTCTGCACGGCATCCTGTGCCGGCTCCTTGAGGTGCTCGGCGACATCCTGTGCCGCGTGGCCCAGCTCTTCGGCCAGCGGTTGCGCCGCGTCCTTTACTGCCTGGGCTGCCTCGCGTTCCTTCTCTGAAGGCGGGATGAGGGCTGAGACCAACAGACCGGCACCGAAAGCGATCAGGCCTGCGGCAACGGGGCTGCCCTGTGCCTTACGGGCGATCACCTGGGGTGCGTCGCCGATGTCCGAAACCACTCCGGAAACGGCGTCCTGGGCGTGATGCGCGGCGTCGCCGGCGGCGTGCTGGACATCGTCGCGGGCACCGAACACGGCGGTCCGGATCCTGTCGATCCTCCGGTTGACGATGTGCGACGGCGTGACTTTGTCCGCCACGGCGTCGACATTCGTGCTGAGCCGCCGGCGGGTTTCTTCGATGTCGGCGCGCAGGGCGTCGGGGTTCTGCGTCATCGTGTCTCCTCGGTATTCGGTTTGAAGGTGGGAGGTATTTCCCTGACGGTTTCGGCGGTGCGGGGCATGCCGTTGATGGTCTTCAGTTCCTTGCGGCCCACACTGGCGAGCACAGCCGCGACAATGCCCCAGATGACCGCAACCACGACGGCGGACCAGCCCAGGCCGATGAGGAGGCCAAGGGCCCACCACACGGCAAGGGAAAGGAACACCACGGCAAGATGCCCGGCCCACGCGGCTCCCGCAAGCATCCCGGCGCCCTTCCCGGCCTTGGTGGCTGACTCCTTGAGCTCCGCCTTGGCCAGTTCCACTTCCTGGCGCATCAACGTGGACACGTCACGCGTAAGGTCGTTCAGCAGCTCCCCGAGGGGCATGGTTTCCGCCTTGATGTGGGCTTCGGTGGGTGGCAGGTCCGCGGGGTTGCTCATCGGGGACCCCCGTATTCCGGGCTGTCCGGGTCGTAGCCCGGAGTTTCAGGACGAAGGGCTCCTGCAAGCGGGTCGCCCTGCGTCCTGACTCCGCCGGCGTCCGCCTGGGGGTAGCTCTGCGGGTACGCGGCGGTGGTGGCCTGCGGTGCCGGCAGGTCCACGGGTGGCGGCGGCACCGCTCCACGGGTGTCGGGGTAGGACCCGGCACGTGGTGCGGCGGTTGTGGTTCCGGAAGAATCAGCGGCCGCGTTGTCCGCCATGCTCCGTCCGAGCCGTCCGGCCAGCACCCCGGCTCCTGCTGCCAGCAGGAGGAAGGTGCCGGGACTGCGGCGCGCGAAGCCCTTCATTTCGTCAAGGAGTGATCCCGGATCCCGGTTTTCCAGCCAGGCGGCGACCGAGGAGGAGCGTTGGGCGGCCTGCCGGACAAGGTCGGTAGCCACGCCGCCGTCCTGGGAGGCGTTGGCCATGGTGGACAGTTCCTCGGAGATGGACCGCAGGCCGTCCGCAACGCGCTGCTGCTGGATTGCGGCTTGGTCCGCCAGTTCGCCCTTGGTCTGGGTGAACAGTTCCCGGGCATTCATCCTGACATCCTGGGCCACCTGCGAGGCTTCTGCCTTTGCCACGCCGACCACGCCCCCGGCAGCTTCCTTGGCTGCATCGGCCACGCCCGCTGCTTCCTGCTTGGCGGCCTCCACCGTCCCGGTCCCGGAATTTGTACCGGTTTGGTAGCCGGGGGTGGCCGGTTCCGCCTCCATTTCGACAGGCGTGTCCACGTAGCTCCCGGAGTAGGATCCGGTGCCGGCAGGGACACCTGTTTGTGGCGCCGCGAAGCTTCCGTCCTGCGGCGATTGGCTCTCAGTCATTGTCGCTCTCTTTCCACAGTTGGCAGGCTGCGGACAGCAGCCGGGATAGTAAGCATGATTACTATCACTGGGTGTGTACCCCCTCGGCGTGGGTTCAACCGCAGCCATCCGAATGAACTTCAGCCCGTCTTTCCGGGCTCGACAGGCCGGCGCAGACCTGCTTACGTTGAGGCCATGAGCCACTCGCCCGTATGGCAGCGGCTGATTCCTGCGCTTCGGAATACCGTCACCCGCCAAAGGCTGTTGTTCGCCGCCAAGACGGCCGCAGCAGCCGGGCTGGCCTGGTATCTAGCTCCTTTCATGCCGGGACCCGCTGCTTCCTATCCCTACTACGCCCCTCTGGGTGCCCTCGTCAGCATGCATCCCACCGTGGCGGCCTCCGCCAAGCACGGCCTGCAAAGCCTCCTGGGACTCGCGCTCGGAATCGGCATGGCATTCGCGGTGACCACCGTGGCGGCCCCTACCGCGTTCGCCGTCGCCTGTGTGGTGGGCCTGGGAGTACTGATCGGCAGCCTCCCCCGGCTGGGCACAGCCTCCGAGTGGATTCCCGTGGCAGCGCTGTTCGTGCTGGTCCTCGGCGACTCCAATGCGGAGGGCTTCTCGTTCGGCTACGTCCTCCAGATGGCCATGGGCGTCGCGGTGGGTTTCGCCGTCAACTGGACGGTCTTTCCCCCGTTGCACCTTGAAGGCATCGATCCTGCCTTGGCCGGACACCGGCGCGCGCTGTCCCGGCAGCTCAGGGACATGGCAACCGCGATGCAGGAGTCCTGGCCGCCTGACCATGAAGCCTGGGCGGGGCGCAGCGGCGAGCTGTCTGCCACCGCGGCGGCCGTGCGGACGGCGGTGCACGAAGCGGAACTCAGCACCAAAGCGAATCCGCGGTCCCGCCGTCGTGCGGGCCGCCTGCCCGGCGACCTCAAGGGATTGCGGACCGTGGAGCGCCTGACGTTCCACGTCCAGGACATCACCGACGTGCTGGCCAGTGTGATCTGGGAGAAGGGGGCGGGCACCGTGATCCCGGACAGTGTGCTCAGCACGCTGTCCGGGGCGCTGGAATCCGTGGCTGCCGTGATTGACGGGTGGCGGAGCGACGAGGCAGGAAACGACGAGGCAGGAGACCTTGAGAAGCGGCTGGACGAGGCCAGGGAGCGGGTGGCGGCCCTCGGTGATGCCATTACGGAGGCGGCCACGGGCCAGGCCTCGGTGAACGCGGCGGCGTCAGTGGCCATGAGCATGCGCCGCATGATCACTGTGATGTCGTCGCAGGCGTGAAGCACTTGGACGGCGGCGCCCCGTCCGGGGCGCCGCCGTGCTGTTTAGGCCGCCGTGCTGTTCAGGACGTGCGGGACCCTACGGCCACGAGCCCTCTTCCGCGGGGCAGATAAGCAGTTCACGCACCTCGCTGCCCAGCGGCTGGGACAGGGCGAACACGACGGCGTGCGCCACGTTCTCGGGATCGTTGAGCTTGGAGTCGTCCTGCGGTTTGTATTGCTCATCGCGGTCGTCGAAGAAATGGGTCTTCATGCCGCCCGGGATGATGGTGGTGACGCCGATGACGCCCCCGGTTTCCGCGGCCAGCGCCCGGCTGAACCCGATGACGCCGAACTTCGAGGCACAGTAGGCCGTGGCATCCGGCAACGCGCGGAGGCCGAGCGTGGACGCAATGGTGATGACGCGGCCGCGGGACTCCTTGAGGTACGGCAGCGCGGCGCGCACCACCGAAACCGTGCCCAGCAGGTTGACGCCGATGACCTTCTCCCATTCCCCGGCCGGGACGTCCCCGAGCTTGCCGCACCGGTCGATGCCCGCCGCCGTCACCACGCCGTCAAGGCCGCCCAGGCTCTCGGCTGCCTCCTTGACTGCCCTTTCCACGGCTTCCCGGTCGGAGACGTCCACCTGCAACGCCTTTGCTCCGGACACCCTGCTGACATCACGGTCGAAGACGAAGGGCGTCCCTCCGGCGTCGAGGATGACTTCGACAATCGCGGCGCCGAGGCCGGAGCCGCCTCCGGTCACGATGACGCGGCCCGGTGATTGCTTTTTCATGCGGTTCCTTTCAGTTGGTAAGTCCTTCGTTCACGAAGGGTGGCTTCATCCGACTTTGGCGAGCGCTTCAGCCAGGACGCTGGTGGATCGCGCCGGTTGGAACGGCACGGTGACGCATCGTCCTCCCCAGCCGGCCACCAGGCGGGCTTCCGGCAGCCCGCCGGGTTCGTAGTCGGCACCTTTGACCCAGATATCGGGCCGGATCCGTTCCAGGCAGGCCTCCGGGGTGTCCTCGTCGAAGACCACCACGGCATCCACGCAGGACAGTGCGAGCAGCAGTTCCGCGCGGTCCTGCATGCTGACGATCGGCCGGTGCGGCCCCTTGAGCCGGTGGACGGATTGGTCGGAGTTCAGGCAAACGATCAGGCAATCGCCCATGGTCCGTGCGGCCGCCAGGGTCCGGGCGTGGCCGGCGTGGAGCAGGTCGAAGCAGCCGCCGGTCGCGACGACAGTTCCGCCGGCGGCGCGGACGGATTCGGCGAGCCATTCTCCGTCGGGTGTGGTGTCAACGGGTGCGGCGCGGTAGCCAGTACCGCCGGTACCCGTACCGCCCTCCCCCATCGCGAGGGACGCCGCTCCGAGGGACGCCGCTCCGCCTTCCGCCAGGAAGGCAGAGGCGTCTTCCACGGCCCGGGCGGCTGCGTCCGGGAGGCCCAATCCCAGGCCCAGGTAAACGGCCAGGCTGTCGGCCAGGCGGTCACCGGCGCCGCAAGGGTCATCAACGGGCGTTGCCGGCGCAGGTATGGGGAGGGGTTCCCCCTCCGAAGCAAACAGCAGTGCCCCTGCGCTGCCACGGGTGACCAGGACGGCCGTGCTGCCCCAGCGTTCCAGCAGCCGTTTCCCGGCACTCGCGGCATCGGCCCCGGCCGGGTCAGGCCCCGCCGCTTTCGCCGCCCCGATCGCCTCGGCAAGGTTGGGCGTCGCGACGGCGGCCCCTGGCACGGGCTCCGAACCGGCCGGGTGCGGATCCCACACCACCGGGATCCGGCGCGCAGCTTCCACCAGCGCCGCGCGGAGGTCCGCGTTGAAGGTGATGCCCCGCCCGTAGTCGGCCACCACAATCGCCTCCGCCGATCCGAGGGCCGCCAGCATTTCCGCGGTGCATTCCGGCACGGGGGCAGGTCCGCACCCTTCATCGAACCGGACCATCGGGTGGGAACCTATCCGGACCCTGGTCTTGGTGGGCGTCGGGGCGAGCGGGGCGCCGGCGAGCAGCTGCACTCCGGACAGCGCCCGTCTCAGGTGGCTCGCGCCGTCGTCGTCCGATAAAGCGGTAACCAGCGCGACGTCGTGGCCGTCCCGCATCAGCAGCGCGGCGACGAGCCCGGCGCCGCCTGCCCGACGCCGGATGCCAGCGACGTCGACCACCGGGACCGGCGCGTCCGGGCTGAGCCGGGTGGCGGTGCCGTTGATGTCGACGTCCAGGAGGAGATCCCCCACCACCGTCACTTTCATGGCTGGGTCCGCCGCGTGGTGCCGGCGTGCGCGCCGGCCCGCCGCGCTACCTCCGCGTCAAAGGCGCGGCAGACCGCGTGGACGGCGATCAGGTGGCCCTCTTGGGCGTTGGCGGCGATTGCGTCGACCATCACCGCCTGCTCGCAGGCCTCGGACAAGGGGTTGGGGCCCGGCCCGGTGAGCGCCCACGCCGTAATGCCACGTTCGGCGGCGGCCCGGACGGCTTTGAGGAGGTTGGGGCTTCGCCCGCTCGTGGACAGCAGGATCAGGACATCCCCGGACCTGCCGTGCGCCCTGACCTGCCGGGCAAACACCTCCTCGTAGCCGTAGTCGTTGGAAACGGCGGTCAACGCCGAGGACTCGGCATGGAGTGAGATGGCCGAGAAGGGTGCCCGCTCGGCGTCGAACCGTCCGACGAGCTCGGCTGTCAGGTGCTGGGCTTCGGCCGCGGAGCCACCGTTGCCGGCGGCCAGCAGCCGCTGCCCGGCCAGGAGCCGGAGCGCGAGCTCGGTTCCCCACTCGGACAGGCGGCCTGCCTGCGAACGCAGGGATTCCAGGGCTGGAAGGACGTTGTCCAAGTGGGTGGTCACCTCGGCTCCAGTCTGGCGTTCCGGTCCTCCCGGCCCAACGGCAGGGGCGGCGAGGGGCACGGCGGAGCCGGCAGGGCTCTTGATGATGGTCATAGTGCCGTTCCTTCCAGAGGTTCGAGGCCTTCGGTCGCGTGCCGGGACAGTCCGGAGGCGAGGACCGACCAGTACGCCTTCTCGGTATCGGCCGCGACACGGTCCCATGAGTACCGGGAGCGTGCGCGGCGGGTTCCCGCGCTTCCCATGCGGGCGCGCAGCGCGGGATCGGCGAGCAGCCGGGCCACGGCGTCGGCGATCGCTTCCGGATCGTGCGGCGGGACGTGCAGTCCGGTCTCCTGGTGGACGACGGTCTCCCGGAGGCCTCCGACGGCGGCTGCCACCACCGGGACACCGCAGGCCATGGCTTCCAGGGGAACGATGCCGAAGGGTTCGTACCAGGGCGCGCAGACCACGGCATCGGCGCTGTGGAAGATGCCGGGCATGGCGTCCCGGGGAACCTGCCCGCGCAGGGTCACCCGGTCTTCGACGCCGAGTTCCTTGGCGAGCATGCGGAGCCGCCGGGCTTCGGGATCGTCTTCGAGGGTCAGGGCGTCGCCGGAACCGCCGACGATCAGGAGTTCGACGTCGTCGAATCCCGCCCGGGCGAGCAGCGGGAGCGCTTGGATCACCAGGTCCACGCCCTTGCGCGGCACCAGGCGGCCCACACTCAGGATTCGGTGGGTGCGGGGTCTTGGTTCGGGCTCGGCGGCGCCGTCAAAGAGTGCCAGGTCCACGCCGCAGGGGGCGATCGAGATCTTGGACTTGCTGATTCCCAGCGCCTTGAGTTCGAAGACCTCGTCCGGGCAGGTGGCGATAACCCAATCCGCGGTCCGGCCGACCCATGGTTCCAGCCACGCCCTTGCGGCCGGGCTGGTGTCGGCCGGGCCCTGGTGCTTGCGTTTGACCGAACCCAGGGCGTGGAAGGTCTGGACCACGGGAACCGGGTCCGCCCCGCTGGCCCTGCGGGCGGCCTGGATGGCAGCAAGGCCGGACATCCAGAAGTGCGCGTGGACCAGGTCCGGAACGTTGCCGGCCCAGTCCGCGCCGATGCCGTCCGCGAGCGCACCTATGTACGGCAGCAGGCCGTCCTTGGGAATATGGCGGGCGGGCCCCGCGTCCGCGTGGATAACCGTGAGTCCGGGGGCTACATGGACTCTGGCCGGGAGGTCCGGATCGTCGCGCCGCGTGTACACCGTGACGTTGTGGCCCCGTTTGGCCAGGCTTGAGGAGAGTGCCGCGACATGGACGTTTTGTCCGCCCGCGTCCACGCCCCCCAGCGCCGCCAAGGGACTGGCATGTTCGGAAACCATGGAGATCTTCATCGGTGTGTCCTCTCTGGAGGCTGGCGGTGCTGTTTGCGGCCCGTGCCGAGGTCGGCGAGGAGTTCGTCCCAGGCATCCAGGAACTTCCCCAGTCCGTAGCGGTCCAGGGCCGCCGCCCGGGCCACCAGCCCCATGGCATAGGCGTCATCCGGGTCATCGAGGAGCCGCCGCACGAAGGCCTGGAGTTCATGGACGTCGTTGGACACCAGTCCGGCACCCCGCGGCACCGCACGGTGTGCCTCCGTTGTGCCCAGCGCCACGACCGGCATGCCCAGGTGCATCGCCTCCAGGAGGGCGAGCCCCAGCGAGGTCCACCGGAAGGGGTGCAGGTAGAGCCGGCAGCGGGCAAGTTCGCGGTGGAGTTGCGGGGCCGGAACGTCCCCTGCCACGCGGATCCGCTCCTCGCCGAGACCGTGGCCCGCGAGGTCCAGGGCTCCGGGCAGGCCCTGCGTTCCCATGCCGAATACGCGCAGCGGCCCCACTCCGGCGAAGCCGGGCAGCAGGTCCGTGCCCGTCACCCGGCCGCGCCTCACCGGCTCGTTGACCACCACGCCCATCTCTTCGCGTTCGCCGGTGTAGAGCCGCCCGGGGTCGGGGATGCCGTGCTCTATCACCTTGGTGCCGGCCGAGCCGGTGTCCCAGAACAGCTGGTTGAAATGGGTCACATGGACCACGGGAATGGCGTGCTGGTCCGCCAGCGGATGCCGGGTGAACGGCACACCGATCCTGGGGGTGTTGTGCTCCAGGTAGACGGCCGGAAGGTCGACTCCGGGCCTGCGCCCCAGCGCCCGGGACACCGCCGAAATCTCCCCGGGCCGCTGCAGGACCACAGCGTCCACACTGTCGGGATCGATGGTTGCGAGGTCTATCTCCTGCGCGGCGGCCGGCCACTGGCGGCCACCGCGCCCCAAACCCCACGGGCCGCCGTCGGGCTCCACCGGGAGCAGGTATTCATGCTGACCCCTGACGAATCCCTCCATCCATCCGCCATGGACATGCCACACCAGGATTCTCATGGATTCCGCACCTTTCGTCGTGTGGTCAGGGAGGGGACTCCTCCCAGCAGCCGTTTCACGGCGTCCAGGACCTGTTCCGGAGTCACCGAACTCAGGCACGGGTGGCCAGGGACGGGGCACGTCCGCGCCCGTGTGTCCTTGCAGGGTGCTTCCTGGTCGCCCAGCACCTCCATCGGCACCCCGTAGGGCGCCCACCGGATGGCCGGGACCACGGGCGAGAAGAGGCACACCACGGGCGTCCCGACCGCTGCGGCAAGGTGGGCGGGTCCCGTATTGCCGGTGACCACGACGGCGGCCCCCTCCAGTACAGCTGCGAGCGTGCGCAGGCTGGTCCTGCCGCCAAGGTTCAGGGCCGAAGGTCCTGCCACCGTTGCCGTGAGGGAGGCTTCCGCCGGGCCTCCCGTGACCACCACCCGGTGGCCGCAGGCTTCCAGGAGCTCCACTGTCGCGGCGTGATGGAGCGCCGGCCAGGCCCTTGCCGGTGCTGCCGCACCGGGGTGGACCACGACGTACGGCCCCTCGCTGGACAGGTCACGGACAAGGGCGTCACTGGCAAGGTCGCCACTGGCTAGGTGGTGCGGTGTCCGCTCGACGCGGAGTCTGCCGTCGTCGCCCTGCGGAAGGCCGAAACCCGCGGCCCGCGCAATGCCGAGGGCACGGACGGCTTCAGCCTGGTCTTCGGGAAAGTCTTCGCCCGGCTTGAGCCGGACGTCCAGCAAGGATCCGGCGTAGTCCGTGGAGGCACCCGTTATCCGCCGGACGCCGGCCAGGCGCAGGAGCATGGCGAGCGGGAGCGGCGACTGGTGGAAGGAGGTGAGGATCACGGCTTCGTCAATCCGGGAACTGCGGACAAAATCAACCAGCGCATCGGCCAGCCCGGCGGTGACGGCCGGTGCCGGGGTCACGATCCAGGGGCAGGACCACGTGTGGACTTCAGTGACGCCCGGGAGCAGCTCGGCGGCGGCCGTTCCTTCCGGTCCGCAGAGCAGCACGACGTCGTTGGGGCAGCTGCCGTCGGGCCTGCTTCCGTTGGCGACGGCGCGCAGGGCCGGCCCCGAAACGATGACGTCGCCCATGCAGTCCAGCCGGGCGACCAGGACCCGGCTCATCGAGGCGTACCCAGCAGCAGCCCGACAGCGTGCCGAAGATCGCTGGCCACCAACTCCGCCGCCTCGATTTCCTCGCTGCGCGTTGCGGCGGTCGGGACCAGGACCGCGCGGGCACCCGCTGCCTTTGCCGCGCCGAGGTCAGCGCCGATGTCGCCGATTACCGCCGTTTCCGAGGGGTCGATCCCCAGGGCCCTGCAGGCGCTGAGGATCATCCCCGGGGCAGGTTTGCGGCAGGCGCAGCGGTCCTGCGGGCCGTGTGGGCACACTTCCCACACATCGAAGGGGCCCAGGAGTTCATCCACGCGCCGGTTGACGGCATGCACCTGGTGGAGCGTCAACAAGCCCGTGGCGACTCCCGACTGGTTGCTGACCACGCCCGTTGCCAGCCCGGCCTGGCGTACCCTTGCCACGGCCGGGACGGCGCCGTCCATGGGCCGGACCAGCCGTGGGTCGCCGTTGTACGGCACGTCAACCACCAGCGTTCCATCGCGGTCAAACAAGACCGCTTTCAGCGTGCCGGTAGCTCCCATACCCGCAAAGTTCCCCGGTTCACAGCACGCTAAACGCTGCGGCCATGAGAAGTTTCGTGCCGCTAGACTCCTAGCGGGAGGCCCCCATGGAAACTGTTGAAAGCAACGGACAGCCGGTTCTGCTGGTGCTTCGCGCACTGAAACTCGGCGACCTGATGGTCGCCGTTCCCGCGCTGCGCGGCCTGAAACGTGCCTTCCCGGAGCACCGCATCCTCTACGCGGCCCCCGCCTGGGTGGCCGAGGCCCTGGATCTCGTTGGCGGCATCCAGCTCCTGCCAACGCCGGGCCTCGAAGCTCCGCTGGCGCTTCCCCCCCGGAACGGTTGACGTGGCCGTGAACATGCACGGCAACGGACCGGAAAGCAGGCACCGCCTCGCGGAGCTGGCCGCCAACCGGGTGCTCGCGCACCGGGCCCCGGGCCTGGACGGCCCCGAATGGCCCACCGGCCTTCCGGAACGCGAGCGGTGGACGCGGCTCCTCGCGTGGTACGGGATCGACGCCGACCCCTTGGACTACCGCCTGGACCCGCCTGCCGTCCGCTCCCCGCGGCCGGGCGCCACCGTGATCCACGTCGGAGCGTCCTCCGGCAGCAGGTTCTGGCCCGTGGACCGGTTCGCCGACGTCGCCGCGCAGCTGACGGAGGCGGGGCACGAGGTGGTGTTCACCGGCGGTGTTTCCGAGCGTGGACGTGCCGAGGAGACTGCCGCCCTGGCCAAGCTCAAGGGAGCAAACCTCGACGGCGGCGTGCTGGCCGGGCGGCAGGGGCTCGCAGAGTTTGCGGCCACCATCGCCGGGGCCCGGTTGGTGGTGTCGGCCGACACCGGTGCCGCGCATCTGGCCTCTGCCTACGCGCGGCCGTCCGTGGTCATCTTCGGACCCGCGCCCGCTGAAGAATGGGGTCCGCCGCCGGGACCGCACGTGGTGCTTACCGACGTCGGACTCCGGCGCGGCGACGTTTTCGCTTCCGAACCGGATCCCGCGCTCCTGGCCGTCAGCGTGCGCGATGTGCTTGACGCGGTGGCGGAACTCCGCTGCTGAGGCCGGCTCCGTCGTCGAGCAGTTGGGCCTGGAGGGCCACCAGGATCTTGGCGAGCCTCCGGGAGACCTGCATCTGGGAAATGCCCAGCGCCCCGGCGATGGTGGACTGTGTCTCCTCCCGGTAGTAGCGCCGGTACAACAACCGGCGGTCCTCGGCGGAGAGGTTCCGGATCGCATTCCGCAGGGCGAGGACATCCTCAAGGCGGTCGCCGGGACTGCCTTCACCGGCCAGCAAATCCTGGAGGCCGTCGCGGCCATCCAATGCGGGGGTATCCAGGGAGTCGGGCCGCTTGCTGGTGCCGGCCAGCAGGGCCTCCCGCACCTGGCCGGGATCCAGGCACAGGTCAGCCGCCAGTTCCTCCACCGACGGGGAGCGCCGCAGGTCCTGGGTCAGCTCCTCAGTCCGGACCAGCACCAGGCGCCGCAGGTCCTGGACGGGACGGGGCGGCCGCACCACCCAGCAGTGGTCGCGAAGATACCTCTTCACCTCGCCGGCGATGGTCGGTGCGGCGTAGGCAGTAAAGCTGACGCCCTTCGCTTCGTCATAGCCGCGCGCGGCCTTGATCAGGCCCATGTATGCAACCTGGCGCACATCTTCGAGGTCATGGTTGTGGGCGGAGTACCGGGCAGCAATGGCTTTCGCAAGGTGCAGGTGGTCCAACACCAAGGCATCCCGGAAGCTCTGCCTAATGGTACTTTCGGGGGAGGGAAATGATGGGTCTTGTTGCAAGTGGCTTCACCCTTGGACGTACGCGAAGGAAGGGTGAGCCCATGGCAAGACTCCCTAAAAGATAAGCACACTTATCAATGGCTTTCAACGGTGGTCCAGGACTAGGCTCGAAGATGAAGCCTCATGCGGGGATCGGAGATCCACATGGAAAACCAGCAAGCAAGCGGTGCGGGAGTTGTGGCCGCGGATATCCAGGACCTGCTCCTCGACACCCCCGACGTCGAAGCCTTCCTCACCGAGCTCGCGCGCCACTCGGCGGCCATGCTCAGTTCGCCCGGTGCCAGGGTTTTCTGCGGCGTCACCATGCTCCGCCATCGCTCCGCCACCACCGTGGCCAGCAGTGACGAACGTGCCCGGCTGCTCGATGAACTGCAGTACCAGTTCGAGGAAGGCCCCTGCCTCACCGCCTCCCGGACTGGGGTCCGGATCCACATCCCCGACCTTGAAAACGACACCACCTGGCCCGATTACACTGAGGTGGCTGCGGCGAACGGTGTTCGCTCCGTGCTGGCCGTGCCCTTCCAACTCCCTGAGGACAACGCCAAGGCCGGCCTGAACCTCTATTCCGAAACCGTCCATGGCTTCGACGAGGCAGCGATCCAACGCGCAACCGACTACGTGCAGCAGGCATCCAAGGGACTCCGCCTGGCCGTCCTCATTGCGCAGCACAGCCAAACAGCGGCAGACCTGCGGGCCGCGATGACCTCCCGGACGGTCATCGACGTCGCCACAGGCATCATCATCGCCCAGAACCGGTGCACCCAGGCTGAGGCCGTGGAACTGATCATGAAGGCCTCAAGCAACCGGAACGTCAAGCTCCGGGAAGTGGCCCAGGCGATCGTCGACTCGGCCGGCGGCGGCCCGATCTCGACTCACTTCACGTAGTCCGGCGGCCGGAACCCCCGGCTCCCGCGCCGCCCCAGGCGGTTCCGGCCGTACCGTGCGGCACTTACAGAAGGCCGCGCAACACCAGGGCGGCGCCGTCGTCGTACACCGAAGCGGTGACCTCATCCGCGGCGGCGAGCACCTCCTCCGGCGCCTGCCCCATGGCGACGCCCCGGCCGGCCCACCCGAGCATCTCGATGTCGTTGCGGCCGTCGCCGACCGCCAGGGTGTGCCTGCGGTGGGTGCCGAGCCGGTGGCGGAGCTGCTCGAGGGCGCTGGCCTTGGTGACACCGGCGGCCGCAATGTCCAGCCAGGCGGTCCAGCCCACGGAGTAGGTGACGCCGGCCAGGCCGATCTGCCGGATGGCCTCGGAAAACTCCTCCGGGGTGTTCTCGCTGCTGAAAACGACCACGCGCACCGCGGTGGCTTCCAGCATCGTCTGGAAGTCCACGCCGACGGCTTCGACGCCGAAACTGGCGTCCTGGAAGCGTTCGGTCGAGAGGAAGTTGCCGGCCTCGTCTTCCAGCGCGTACTTCGCGGAAGGAAGCCGGTCCCGCAGGGCCCTGAGGGCCGGGGCGGGATCGAAGGTGGCCTTGTGGATGATCTCGTAGCCCGCCTCCAGGGACGGGTCCAGGCGGAGGGTCACCCCGCCGTTGCAGCACACTGCGTAGCCGCGATCCAGCCCGATCTGCTCGATCACGGGCAGGGTGGCGTTCAGGGAGCGGCCCGTGGCGATCAGGACGTCGTGGCCGTCCGCGACCACCGCGCGTGCGGCCTCGCGGACGCCGGGTGACATGTGGCCGTCGTGGTCCACGAGGGTGCCGTCAACGTCCAGGGCGATCATGAGCTTGTGGTTTTCGTTCCGCTGGTCATCGATGCCAGCGACTGAGGAATCAGTCAAGATAGTCATGGTCCTTAGTGTTGCAGAGCCCGCCGACAGCGACTAGGACCGTCACCACAGCACAGGATGAATTTGTCGTGAAGACTCGGCGCGGACGTTGGACCGAAAGTCCCCGGCCTACGGAAAAATCCGCACCGTCTGCGGCGGGGAAAACGCCGCAACGGTGGGACGAACCGTTTCAACGACTTATCCACATAGCGACACCGGCCCGTTTTGATGCGCACCGGCCCATCCGAGGCTTGGTACATGCCCACGAAAGCCACGCTCATTGTTGCCGCGGACCAACGGCTCAATACCGGAAACATCCGTTCCCTCAGTCTGCGCTACCAACGGGGTGAACTCGTCCGGGTCCGCAGGGGAATCTATACAGACAAGGCAACATGGCTGGCCATGAAGCCCTGGGAACGCTACACCGCCACAGTCGAAGCGGTCTCGCAAGAACTTTCCGGGCCCGGGCTGTGTTTCGAATCCGCCGGGTTGATTTGGGGGCTCAATCTGGTCGGCGTGCCGGAACATGTGCACCTCGCCGGGGCATCACCGAGCCGGGCAGGCAGGACCGCGCCCACCACCAGCGCCGCATTCCAGGCAGAAACGCAAAGCACGGGGCTGGAGAAGATTCGCGGCTACGGGGTCTTCAGGCATTGCTATGACGCCGAGACCGTAACCCACAAAGGATTCCAGGTAACCACCCTCGCCCGGACGGCAGTGGATGTCATCGCCAGGTCCAACTTCACGAAGGGCGTAGTGCTCGCCGATCATGCCGTCAGCCCCGAGCGGTTCAAGGGGCAGGCCTGCAGCCCGGCAGACCTTCTCAGGGAAACCGATCGCCTGGCCTCGGGCGCCAAACGGCGCTGGGTGGCCTCTGTGCTTGCCTTCGCCGATCCACGCTCGGGGTCGGCCGGCGAGTCGTTGAGCCGCGCCCGGATCCATGCCCTCGGCTTTCCTCAACCGGAACTCCAGACGAGCTTCCACGATGACGACGGCTTTGTTGCCCGCACCGACTTCCATTGGCGGAAGTTCCGGCTGATCGGCGAGTTCGACGGCGACGCCAAGTATCTGCGCGACGAGTACCTGGGCGGGCTCTCAAGTCGTGAAGCCGTGCTCGCCGAGAAGAAGCGTGAGGACCGCCTCCGGGCGCTGGGTTTCGCCGTGGTTCGTTGGGACTGGGCCACGGCAAACGACCCCGAGCGACTCAAACGCAAACTCGCAGCGGCAGGGCTGCCCGCCGTCGGGCACTAACGAAAAATCCCCGGCCTACGGACAAATCCGCACCGAACACGGCGGGGAAAAGTCCGTAGACCGGGGAGTGAACGTTTCACCCCGAGGGGAAGCTACAGGACCGGAAGAACCTCGAGGCCACCCAGGTACTTCTGCAGTGCCTTCGGAACGTTAACGGAGCCGTCCGGGTTCTGGTGGTGCTCCAGGATGGCCACGATCCAGCGGGTGGTGGCCAGGGTGCCGTTCAGGGTGGCGACCGAGCGGGTGCCCTTTGGCGTGCCGTCCGCGGCGAAGGCCCGCTCACGCACGTTCAGGCGGCGGGCCTGGAAGGTGGTGCAGTTGGAGGTGGAGGTCAGCTCCCGGTAGGCCTGCTGCGTGGGAACCCAGGCTTCGCAGTCGAACTTGCGGGCCGCGGACATGCCGAGGTCGCCGGCGGCCGTGTCGATCACACGGTAGGGCAGCTCGCACTTGGCCAGCATTTCCTCTTCCCAGGCGAGCAGGCGTTCGTGCTCCGCCTCGGCCTCTTCCACGGTGGTGTAGATGAACATCTCCACCTTGTTGAACTGGTGGACGCGGATGATGCCGCGGGTGTCCTTGCCGTGGGATCCGGCCTCGCGGCGGTAGCAGGAGCTCTGGCCGGCGTAGCGGATGGGGCCGCCGGAGAAGTCCAGGATCTCGTCCGCGTGGTACCCGGCCAGGGCCACCTCGGAGGTGCCCACCAGGTAAAGGTCGTCTTCGGCCAGACGGTAGATCTCGGCGTCGTGCTTCACATCGAAGCCGGTGCCCTGCATGGTCTCCGGACGCACCAAGGTGGGGGTGATCATCGGGACGAAGCCGGCTTCAATAGCCTGGTCCATGGCCATCTGCAGCAGCGCCATCTCGAGTCGGGCGCCCACTCCCCTGAGGAAGTAGAAGCGCGCACCGGAAACCTTGGCGCCGCGTTCCATGTCGATCGCGCCGATGAGTTCACCGATTTCGAGGTGGTCCTTCGGCTCGAAATCCGGGAATTCGCGCGGGGTGCCGACCGTCTTGACCACCACGAAGTCGTCCTCGCCGCCTGCGGGAACGCCGTCGACAATCAGGTTGGGGATGATGCGCAGGAGCTCGTCGTGCTTGGCCTGGGCGGCGTCGGCGTCAGCCGAGGCGGCCTTCACGGCGTTCGCGAGTTCCTTGACCTCGGCCAGCAAGGCCTGCTTCTCCTCGCCCTTGGCCTTGGCGACCTTCTTGCCGAAGGCATTCTGCTCGGCGCGCAGGGTTTCGAAGTGGATCAGCGCGGCGCGGCGTTCGGCGTCGGCGGAGATGATCGCATCCACCAGGGACTCGTCGGCACCGCGGGCGCGCTGGCTGGCACGGAACTTGTCCGGGTTTTCGCTGAGGTCTTTTACGTCGATCACCTGACAAGGGTATCTAATCGCGGGCATCCCCCGCGGTCATTGCGCTGCGCCGCCCGGATCGCACGACGGCGGCCGGCCGGGGCGGAGGCGGACCCGGAAGGGCGGCGCGGCGGGATAATCTTGGAGCATCATGGGCGACTGGATCCTTTACGCGGTTCTCGCTGGGGGCATGGTGGTTTTCCTCGTCTCCAGCTGGTGGGGTGTGCGCCGGCTCAGGGCCAGGCACAGCAGGAGCGCGGTCCGCGGCGAATCACACAAGGCGATGCCGGGCGCGCAGCGGGTGGCCGTGGTCCTCAACCCGATAAAAAACCGGGCGCAGGAGGCCCGCGCCGAGATCCTGGACGCCTGCCAGCTGGCCGGCTGGGATGACCCCCTTTTCCTGGAAACCACCGCGGACGACCCCGGACATGCCCAAGCCCGTGCGGCGCTGGAGTACGGGGCCGACGTCGTCCTGGTGGGCGGGGGCGACGGCACCGTCCGGGTGGTGGCCGAGGCCCTCACGGGAACCAAGACAGCGATGGGCCTGGTTCCGCTGGGGACGGGAAACCTGCTGGTCCGCAACATCGACCTGGACGTCAACGACCTCCGCGGCAGCGTCCATGCGGCCTTGTTCGGGCACCAGCGCTACATCGACACCGCCCGGATGGCCATCACCAACAGCCGCACCGGCGAATCCTCCGAGCACGTCTTCCTGGTCATCGCCGGGATGGGCCTGGACGCCGAAGTGGTGGGCGACACCAACGCCGGGCTCAAGAAGGCCGTGGGATGGCTCGCCTACACCGAGGCCGGGGTGCGGCACCTGCCGGGCCGGCGGAAACGGGTCACCATTTCCCTGGACAGCGAGCCCGAGCAGGCGCGGAAAATCCGCAGCGTGCTGTTTGCCAACTGCGGGCTGATTCCCGGCGGCATCGACTTCATCCCCGAGGCCATGATCGACGACGGCATGCTGGACGTGGTGGTGATGAGCCCGCGCAGCGCTATCGGCTGGCTGGCCATGTACGCCAAGGTGCTGTTCAAACACAACCGGAACCTGCCGGTGATGAACTTCTACCGTTCCGGCAAGGTGGTGATCCGCAGCAGCGAGCCGATGGCCACACAACTCGACGGCGACCCCGCCGGTGAGGCGACGGAGGTCACCGTCAAAGTGGAAGCGCGGTCATTGCTGGTGCGCGTCCGCTAGAGTCCACCGCTTAGCTGGCGTCCTTTTCGGCTTCCGCCTCGGCCGCGGCTTTTGCTGCCGCGCGGGCCTCGGATTGCTCGCGGATCATGGCCTGCTCTTCTTCAAAGCGCAGGCGGTCGGCGCGGTCGGCGTCGTCTCCGTCCCAGTCCTGGTTTTCCACTGTCGGCTTCGGGTTGACGATCATTCCCTGGCCGCCGGCGTCGCTGCTCTTGTCTGTCATGGCCCGCTCCCTCCGTTTGGGGCATGGTCCATCCGTTATGGATCAGGCAAGCATACGCACTGTTCTTACCCGGCGGTAGGGGGCTGCCCGGTCTGTTAATCGGTCAAATAACCGGCGTACCCTGCGGGCCGGCAAGGACGCCCGGCGCACCGGCCAGGATGCCGTTCACCCAGGCGTGCGCGGCCGCGAAGGCGGCGTCCGAGGTGTGCGGGACGACTGGGGTTTTCTCTTGGTCGGCCCTGGCATAGGAGCCCAGGAAGCGGGTGGCCGGGCTGATCCGGTGGAGGCCGGCCAGGGCGTCGGCCACGCGGGAGTCTTCGGCGTGACCGTCCGCGTCGATGCTGAAGAAGTAATGCCCCAAGTACTGGCCGGTGGGCCGGGATTCAATGCGGCTCAGGTTCACTCCCCGGGACGCGAACTGGTCCAGGATTTCCATCAGGGCACCGGGCCGGTCCTCGGGCAGCGGGACCACCACGGTGGTCTTGTCCGCGCCGGTGCGGGGTGTGAGCGGGCCCGGGCGGCTGACGAGCACGAAGCGGGTCACCGCGCCGGGGTTGTCGCCGATGTTCTCGGCAAGGATGTTCAGACCCGGACGTTCGGCGGCCACGAGCGGCGCGCAGATGGCGGCGTCATAGTGCGGGTCCTCGTCCAGGAGGCCGACGGCGGCGGCGGCCGTGGAGGACCCCGGAACGTATTCCGCGTGAGGGATATTTTCTTCGATCCACAGGCGGCACTGGGCCCAGGCGTGGCCGTGCGTGGAGATCCGCCGGATGTCCTCGAGCCGAACGCCGGGCCGGGCCACGAGCACGAAGGTGATGGGGACCAGCGCTTCCCGAACGATCCGCAGTTCGGGGCCGGTGGCGATGGCGTCGAGGGTGGCCGTGACGCCGCCTTCCACCGAGTTCTCGATCGGCACCATCGCTGCGTCCGCCTTGCCTTGGCGAACCCGTTCGAGGGCGGTGTTCACGCTGGAGCACGGCACCCTGGTGGCCTCAACCGCACCGGGGACCTGGAGCAGGGCCGCTTCGGTGAATGTGCCCTCCGGGCCCAGGAAGGTGTAGCTCAGCTCGGATGCCGACATTGCATATTCCTTAATCGTTATATTCCGGGCCCTAGAGGACCACGGGCTTCAGGCCGTTGTCGGAAACCATGGGCCGGCCTGCCTCGAACCACATGTCCATGCCGCCGGCGACGTTGGTGGCGCTGTACCCCTGGCCCACCAGCCACTGCGCGGCGCGCATGGAACGGCCGCCGGTGCGGCAGATGATGAAGAGGTCCTCGTCGGCGTCGAGCTCTTCGAGGCGTTCGGGCAGTTGCTCGAGCGGAATGTGCAGGGCGCCTTCCACGTGGCCGGCCGCCCACTCGTACTCTTCGCGCACGTCAAGGATGCTGGCGCCCTCCGGGACGTCGCGTGCGGGAACTGTTTCGAAATCGCTCATGGGTCCTTACACTCCTCTTTGGCTCCTATCCAGCTTAATGCCCGGGACCTGCGCCCGCTTCCGGCTCCCGCGGCCCGGCGCTAGGGTGGGCGCTGAAGAAGACGCCCTGAAGTACGCCAAGGAGACCCGCCATGCCCGCCGGATTACCCACCATCCTGGCCACGTCCGGCGGCTACAAACCGGGACAGCGCACCCGGCTGGAGTTCGACCGCCTGGTGCATTACGCCGTCGACCTTTCCGGTGTCACCGGGAGGACGCCGCGGATCGCGCACCTGGGCACGGCGTCCGGGGACCAGCGCTGGTTCGCCGCGGAGATGGACCAGGCCGCCCGGACCGCCGGTTTTGACCTGAGCCACCTGAACCTCTTCACAATGCCCAACCAGGAGGACCCCGAAGCGTACCTGATGGAACAGGACGTGGTGTGGGTGCACGGCGGGTCCGTGGTGAACCTGCTGGCGGTCTGGCGGGCGCATGGCCTGGACGCGGTGATCCGCCGGGTGTGGGAGGCCGGGGTTGTCCTGGCCGGAGTCTCTGCGGGCTCCATCTGCTGGTTCCAGGGCGGCGCCACCGATTCCTTCGGCCCCGAGCTGCGGCCCGTCACCAACGGCCTCGCCCTGCTCCCCTACGCGAACGGCGTGCATTTCGACTCCGAGCCCGCCCGCCGGCCGACGGTGCACCGCCTCGTGGCCGAGGGCGTGCTGGGCGAGACGCACTGCACCGACGACGGCGTGGGGCTGGTGTACCGGGGAACGGACTTGGTGGAGGTGGTCACCGAGGTCCGGGACCGAGCGGGCTACCGGATCACCGCCGCCGACGGGGCCGTGGCCGAAGAACGTCTGGAGCCGCGCTTCCTTGGCTGAAAACGAACTGCACGATCTCGGCGGCGTCGGGCTGCGGGATGCCCTGGCCGCCGGGGACGTTTCCGCCCGGGAAGTGACCGGCCATTTCCTGGCGCGGATCGCCGCCCGCAACCCTCTGCTCGGCGCTTTCGTGACCGTCACCGCCGAACAGGCCCTGCTCGACGCCGGCCGGGCGGACGCGCTGCACGCCCGGCTCCGGCGGGAGGGCCGCCTGCCCGAACTTCCGGCACTGCATGGCATCCCGCTGGCCTTCAAGGACCTGACCGACGTGGCCGGCGTCGTGACCACGCACGGCAGCGCCGCCCTGGACCACAAGCCCGCACCCGCGGACGGCGCCCTGGCCGCCGCCCTCAAGGGCGCCGGCGCGGTGTCGCTGGGCAAGACGCAGGTTCCCGAATTCGGGCTGACGGCCTACAGCGAAAACCGGATCGCGCCGCCGTCGCGCAACCCGCACGCCCTCAGCCGCAGCTCCGGTGGCTCGTCCGGCGGCAGCGCTGCCGCGGTGGCGGCGGGGTTGCTGCCGTTCGCCCCGGGGAGCGACGGCGGCGGTTCCATCCGCATCCCCGCCGCGGCGTGCGGAATCCTGGGTCTGAAGCCCGGGCGCGGGCTGGTGCCCGCCGGCGAAAGCCCTGGCGATGCCGCGCGCCTGGTGGTGGCCGGGCCGCTGGCCCGGAACGCGGCGGACGCGGCGTTGATGCTGGACGCGCTGGTGCCCCCGGAATACCGCCCCGACGGCGGCTACCTCGCCGGAGTGCGCCGGGAGCCGCCGCGGCTGCGGATCGGAGTCAGCCTGGACAGCCCGTGGAGCGGCATCTTCCCGTTCGAGGCCAGCGCGGAAGCCCTGGCGGGGCTGGACCGCGGCATCGCACTTTTGGAAGCGGCCGGGCACACCGTCTTCGAGGCGTCCATCCGCTACGACAACCGCTACCCGGACGCGTTCACCGCGGCCTGGACGGCCGGCGTCGGGAGCGCGCGGATCCTGCCGCAGCGCGAGGCGCTCCTGACGCCGCTTACCCGGACCTTCCGGAAGCGGGCACAGCAGCGCAGCGCCCGGAAGGTGGCCGAGGCGGTGGCCTTCCTGCGTCAATTCAGCCAGGACACCATCACCCAGTACGGACAGTGGGACGTCATCCTCACGCCGTCGTTGGCCGGGACCGCGCGGCCGGTGGGCTGGTTCAGCGGCGCGGGCGGCCTCTGGGACGGCGATCCCGACGACGACTACCGCCGGCAGTGCGAGTTCGCGCCTTGGTCTTCCATGGTGAATGTGTGCGGCCTGCCCGCGGTCAGCGTCCCGGTCAGCGTCCCGGCGGACGCCCCGGGCGGCCTGCCGACAGGCATCCAGCTGATCGGGAATGCGGGCTCGGAACTGCTGCTCCTGCAGCTCGCCGCGCAGGTGGAGGAGCAGCAGGGAGCGCCCGTGCTGCCCGTTTGAGCGGGTGTCGCCGCCCCGTGCCGCCAGTATCGCCCAGGTGTCCAGAATGTGACTTTGACTACCATTTAGTGCCAGCATGGTGTAAATGAGCACATCGCAAACGACGGTGTCCCCGGCCAAAACCCCGGGCGACACCTCTTTTTTCGGCCACCCAAAGATGCTGGCCAGCCTGTTTTCCGTGGAGATGTGGGAGCGGTTCTCCTTCTACGGGATGCAGGGAATCCTCCTGTACTACATGTACTTCACCGCCGAGCAGGGCGGTCTCGCCATCGGCCAGGCCCTCGCCGCCAGCCTGGTGGGCGCCTACGGCGGCGGCGTGTACCTTTCCACCATCCTGGGCGCCTGGCTGGCTGACCGGGTCTTCGGCTCCGAGCGCGTCCTCTTCGGCTCCGCCCTCCTGATCATGGCCGGCCACGTGGCCCTGGCCCTGCTGCCCGGCATCCCGGGCCTGATCGCCGGCCTGGTGCTGGTGGCCGTAGGATCCGGCGGTCTGAAAGCGAACGCGACCGCCCTCGTGGGCACCCTGTACGACGAGAAGGATGAGCGCCGCGACGCCGGTTTCTCGATCTTCTACATGGGCGTCAACATCGGCGGCCTCGTGGGCCCGCTGGTGACCGGCTGGCTGCAGAAAAGCAACGGCTTCCACTGGGGGTTCGGCGCCGCCGCGATCGGCATGGCGATCGGCCTGGGCATCTACGCCGTAAACCGCGGCAAGCTGCCGAAGGAAGCCCACCACGTGCCGAACCCGCTGCCCGCGGCCGAGCGCAGCCGCTTCGGGCTCATTTTCCTGGCCATCGCCGCCGTCATCGCCGCGCTGCTGGCCACGGGAATCGTCAACGCCGGGAACCTGGCCCGTTCCATGGCCTACGCCGCGATCGGTGCCTCGGTGATCTACTTCGTGCTGATCTTCCGCAGCCCCAAAGTCTCCACGGTCGAGCGCAGCCGGGTGCTGGCCTTCATCCCGCTGTACATCGCCTCCGCCGCGTTCTGGGCCCTGTTCCAGCAGCAGTTCACCTTCATCGCCGTGTACTCGGAGGAGAAGCTGGACCGGAGCCTGTTCGGCTGGGATATGCCGGCGGCCTGGGTGCAGTCCATCAACCCGGTGTTCATCATCATCTTTGCCGGCGTGATGGCCGCCCTCTGGACCAAGCTGGGCCACAAACAGCCGAGCTCGCCGATGAAATTCGCCGCCGGCCTGCTGGTGATGGGCCTGGCCTTCCTGGCCTTCATCCCGCTGGCCGGTGAAGGCAAGACACCGCTGCTGGCACTGGCGGGCATCCTGTTCCTGTTCACGCTGGCAGAGCTGTTCCTCTCCCCCATCGGCCTGTCCGTGAGCACCAAGCTCGCACCGCAGGCCTTCCACACCCAGATGGTGGCGTTGTTCTTCCTGTCCGTGTCCCTCGGCACAACGCTCGCGGGCATCCTGGCAGGCCTCTACAACCCGGAGGACGAACTCCCGTACTTCGTGGGCGTCGGCGGCGCCGCGGTGGTCCTCGCCGTGGCCCTCGCCGCGGGCACCCCAGCCATCAGGAAGCTGATGGCCGGCGTGCGCTGACTCCCCACCGCCTCCCTTAACGCGCGACGGCGGCAGGCACTTTGGCGGGATTCCCGCCGGTGTGCCTGCCGCCGTCGTCGTTTAACGGTGACTGCTCAGTAGCGGTAGTCGTACTGGGCTGCCGCGGTGATGGCGATGATGAAAAAGACGCCGAGCACCACGGTGAGCAGGATGCCGAGGTACCCCATGACCAGGCCGGCAATCGCCATGCCCCTGCCGGAAGGCTCCTTCTTCAGGGCCATGTGCCCGAGGACCACGGCGGCGATCTGCGGCAGGAGGATGAACCCGAAGCCAAGGTAGACCGCTATGCCGCAGCACATGCTGGCGATGCTCAGTCCCTTGGGTTCGGCGGGCATGCCGTAGTAGTTGGGCTGGCCGTAGGGACTGGCGGGCTGGCCGTAAGGCTGCTGGCCGTACGCGCCCGCTGGCTGACCGTAGGGGCTGGCGGGCTGACCGTACGCCGGGGACTGCTGACCGTAGGGTTCGGACTGCCCGTAGGGCTGCTGTCCATAGGGGCTGGCCGGCTGGCCGTACGCGGACGGCGCGGCGTAAGGCTGCTGGTCCTGCGGCTGGCCGTAAGGCGGGGCCGGCGGCGGTTCGTACCCCTGAGGGGTGTCGTTCTTCGGTGTTTCGTCCGGCTTGGCTGGCTGCTCGCTCATGAGTCCCCCTATGGAAGTCCTGTTTCGTCCAGCCTACCGCCGCACGGCAGGTAAACGGACGGTGAAACCTGCGCGTTTACGGCGACTCCCGCCGTCACAGGGGCTGTTTCGCGGTCACATCACTTCAACGCCACGAAACGGTCTGGCATGCTGGGGCAATGGCTAGCCGTGCGGGCACAGTTGCCCTCCCCCAGGACCTTGTAGACCTCACCGCCCTCCTTGACGCGTACTACGACGTCACGCCGGATCCGGGCGATCCTTCGCAAAGGGTGGCCTTCGGAACGTCCGGCCATCGCGGCTCCAGCCTGAAGGCATCATTCAACGAGGGACACATCCTCGCCATCACCCAGGCCATCGTCGAATACCGCGCCGGGCAGGGCATCACCGGCCCACTGTTCCTCGCCAAGGACACCCACGGCCTGAGCGAACCCGCGCAAAACTCCGCCCTCGAGGTCCTCGCCGCGAACGGCGTCGACGTCCTGATCGACGCCCGCCACGGCTACACCCCCACCCCGGCCCTGAGCCACGCCATCCTCAAGCACAACCGGGAGGCCGCGCCCGGCACCCCGCAGGCCGACGGCATCGTCGTTACCCCCAGTCACAACCCGCCTGCCGACGGCGGCTTCAAGTACAACCCGCCGCACGGCGGCCCCGCGGACACTGATGCAACCGGCTGGATCGCCAACCGCGCCAACGAACTGCTCGAAAACGGGCTCCGCGGCGTCAAGCGCATCCCGCTCAACGACGCCCTCAAGGCCGAAACCACCGGCAAGTTCGACTTCCTCAGCAGCTACGTGGATGACCTGCCTTCCGTGCTGGACCTGGACGCCATCCGCCGCGCCGGCGTACGCATCGGCGCCGACCCCATGGGCGGCGCCTCGGTGGACTACTGGGGCGAAATCGGCGAGCGCCACCAGCTGGACCTCACTGTGGTGAACCCCACGGTGGACCCGCAGTGGGCCTTCATGACACTCGACTGGGACGAGAAGATCCGCATGGACTGCTCGTCGCCGTCGGCCATGGCATCGCTGATCCAGAAGGTTGCCTCCGGGGTCGCCCGGTACGACGTCGCCACGGGCAATGACGCCGACGCCGACCGGCACGGCATCGTCACCCCCGACGGCGGCCTGATGAACCCGAACCACTACCTCGCCGTCGCCATCGACTACCTGTACCGCAACCGCAGCGGCTGGAACCCGGACTCGGTGGTCGGCAAGACCCTCGTGTCCTCCTCGATCATCGACCGCGTGGCCGGCGGCCTGGGCCGGAAGCTGGTGGAGGTTCCCGTCGGCTTCAAGTGGTTCGTGCCCGGCCTGCTCTCCGGCGAGGGTGCATTCGGCGGCGAGGAGTCCGCGGGCGCTTCGTTCAACAAGCGGGACGGCAGCGTGTGGACCACGGATAAGGACGGCATCCTGCTGGCGCTGCTGGCCTCGGAGATCACGGCCGTGACGGATTCTTCCCCTTCGCAGTTGTACAAGGGCCTCACCGAGCAGTTCGGTGATCCCGTGTACGCCCGCATCGACGCCGCGGCCACCCGCGAACAGAAAGCCAAGCTGGGCAAGCTCTCCGCCGCGGACGTCACCGCCACCACCCTGGCCGGCGAGGAAATCACGGCCAAGCTCACCGAGGCACCGGGCAACGGCGCATCCATCGGCGGCCTCAAGGTGGTCACGGAGAACGCGTGGTTCGCCGCCCGCCCCTCCGGCACCGAGGACGTTTACAAGATCTACGCCGAGTCCTTCAAGGGCGCCGAGCACCTCAAGCAGGTCCAGGACGAAGCCAAGAAGCTGGTGGACGGGGTCATCGCCTAGGCGCTCTTGGCCTGGTCTTCCGCTTCCGCCAGGCGCCACAGCTTCAGGATCCGGCGGATGCTGTGCTTGCCGCCGGGTGCCATGTCCACGAGGGCGACGCGGTCCAGCAGGACGGCGTCGCCCTCGTGGGCGCGCTTGCCGTTGTGGTGCGAGATGTGGGGGCGGTAGCCCTCCAGGGTGTGGTGCGGGGTGGCGACATTCCCGCCCAGCGCCGCGACGGCGTCGAACAGTTCCTCGTGCAGCCCCTGCAGGATCGGGTGGCGGTCCACCAGGCTGACCGGGATGGAACCCTGCCGCCCGAACTTCTCTTCGCCGCCCACGGTGAGTTCCGTCCCCAGCGCACCGGCCACGGGTGCCGCGGCGAGCTCCGCGAGGTGATCGACGACGTCGGAAGTCCCGTCCGCCGACGGGTCCGGTCCTGCTGGAGCAGTCTCAAGGTCGAACCTCAGCAGGGTGATGTGCAGCGGCCAGTCATCGCGGGGGAAGACAAGCCCCTCGCTCACTTCCTCGACGAAGACCACCATGATGAGGTTCCGCATAGGGACAGTTTCCCACCGGATCTTTCCAAACGAGCAGGTCCGTTAAACGGTCAGGCCCGGGGTCGCGCTGCGAGCGCGGCCCCGGGCCTTGGCTGTCCTGCTTTAGACGGCGGCTGCCTTAGACGGTGCGGACGACGTCGTCGTAGGCGAACTTTGGCTTGGCGGCACCGAAGGCGTCCGGGCCGGGCTGGCCGATGTTGACCACCAGGAAGCTCTTCTGGTCGCCGGCCGGGAAGAAGTCGCGGTCGATTGCGCCGAAGTCGGCGCCGGTCATCGGGCCCGCGGCGAAGCCCAGGGAGCGTACGGCGAGGATGAAGTAACCGGCCTGCAGGTGGGCGTTGTTGTTGCCGGTGGCCGCGGTGACCTCGGCGTTGGCGTCATACATGGCCTTGGGGGCGTTGTAGCCGGGGAGGAAGCTGTCCCACTGCTCGTGCCACGCGGTGTCGTAGCTGAGGATGGCGACCAACGGGGCGGAAGCGGTCTTGGCCTTGTTGCCCTGCATGAGGGAGTCCACGAGCTTCGCGCGGGCCTCGTCGGAGCGCACGTAGGTGACGCGCAGCGGCTGGGAGTTGAAGGCGGTGGGGCCGAACTTGGTCAGTTCGTAGATGGCCCGGGCCTGTTCCTCGGTGACTTCACCGGCAAAGGAGTTGGCGGTGCGGGCTTCGGCAAAAATGGCGTCGACTGCGGCGGCGTCAATCACTGCTTCTTCGTGTGCGATTGTCATTCGCGTACCTTTCGCTTGGCCCATGGCGTTTGGGGATGGCCGGGCGCTGTTGCTTTCCATCGTTGCAACTACAAGCGTTTTCCACAGATTCCCTTAACGCCCTGTGACGTTGGGCACGCGCTCCCCCGCTAGCGCTTGGGGCCCGACTTCGCCCGGACGTGCATCCGCTCGCCCTGCCCGCCGAAGACGCTCAGGAGTTCCACCGGCTGCTCCCCCGCGCTGCCGAACCAGTGCGGCACGCGGGTGTCGAATTCAGCCACCTCGCCGGGACCAAGCACCAGGTCATGGTCGCCAAGGACCAGCCGCAGCCGCCCGGACAGCACGTACATCCATTCGTAGCCTTCGTGGACGCGCGGATCCGGTGCGGCCTTCGAGGGCGGGATCACCATCTTCCAACTCTGCAGGCCGCCGGGCTGCTTGGTGAGCGGGATGACGGTCCGGCCGTTCACCTGCCGGGGCTTGAGCGTGATTCTTGGGTCACCGACCTCCGGCGCTCCCACCAGGTCGTCCAGCGGCACCCGGTACGCCTGCGCCAGAGGGAGCAGCAGTTCCAGGCTCGGCTTGCGCTGCCCGGTCTCCAGCCGGGACAGGGTGCTTTTGGAGATTCCCGTGGTTTCGGCCAGTTCCGTAAGCGTCACACCGCGCTGGGTCCTCAGCCGTTTCAGCCTGGCCCCCACCTGATCGAGGGCTGCCGCGATACCTTCTGCTTCGTCGTCCACCTGCCCATCCAAGCCGGAATTCCCGGAAACAGCAACGTTTGTTGCCGGTTCAGGGATGTGGGTCCAGCCTTGGATCCATGAGCGAATACGACGTGGTGGTTATTGGTGGCGGCGCGGCGGGATTGTCCGCGGCCTTGGTCCTGTCCCGGGCCGGACGGAAAGTCATGGTCGTGGATTCCGGGGCGCCGCGCAACGCGCCGGCGGCGCACATGCACGGTTTCCTCTCGCGTGACGGCATGCCGCCCCGGGAGTTCCTGGCGCTGGGCCGGGAGGAAGTGCGGGGTTACGGCGGGGAGGTGCTCGACGGCGTCGTGCTGGATTTGGTGCCGGACGGCACCTCGGGTTTCTGGGTGCTGCTGTCCGGGCAGGGTTCCGTGGGCGGGCGGCGGATTTCGGCACGGCGAGTGCTCGTGGCGACCGGCCTGCGGGACGAGCTTCCCGACGTCGAGGGACTGGCGGAACTCTGGGCGAAGGACGTGCTGCATTGCCCCTACTGCCACGGTTACGAGGTGCGGGACCGGCCGCTTGGCGTCCTGGGCAATTCCCCGGACTCGGTGCGCTACGTCCAGCTGATCCGGCAGTGGGCCAAGGACGTGGTCCTCTTCATCCCGCCGGGACTCCTGACCGTCCAGCAGCGCATGGAGTTGACGGCCCGCGCCATCGGGATCGTGGAGGGCACCGTGCGGCGGCTGGTGACCCAGGACGGCCACCTTTCCGGCGTGGAAATGGCAGACGGCGCGCTGGTTCCCCGCGGCGCCCTGTTTGTTCCGCCGCGCTTTGTGCCGAACAACACCCTGCTCAGCGGACTCGGCTGCGAGATGGACGATGCCGGCTGGGTGGTCCTGGACGGAACCGGGCAGGCGAGCGTCCGCGGCGTCTATGTCGCGGGCAACCTGGCGAATCCGCGGGCGCAGGTCATCACGGCGGCCAGCGAAGGCTCGGTGGCGGCCGCTGCCATCAACGCCGACCTGGTGGAGGAGGACATCAGGGAGTCGGTGCGCTCTTTCAACCTGGGGTACTGAACCGCTTTGCGGGGGTAAAGTTGCAGCGAAACCCCCGCAATCTTCTGAGGAAGGCCCCTGCCATGAGCATGCTCGGCACCAAATGGAAGCTCCACGGCAATGGCAAGACCATCCGTCCGGGCCACGTCGTTGCACCCGAGGAACGGCTGGCCTGGCCGCTGACCATCGGCGTGGGCGTGCAGCACGTGGTGGCGATGTTCGGCGCGACATTCCTAGTGCCCATCATCACGGGCATGCCGCCGGCCACCACCCTGCTGTTCTCCGGCGTCGGCACTCTGCTGTTCCTGGTGATCACCCAGGGCCGGGTCCCCAGCTACCTCGGGTCCAGCTTCGCGTTCATCGCCCCCATCCTGGCGTCCCAGCAGCAGTACGGCGTGGCCGGCGCCCTGGGCGGAGTGGTGCTGGCCGGCGTCGTACTGGCTCTGATCGGCGCGGTGGTGCACAAGTTCGGCGCGGAATGGATCAACCGGACCATGCCGCCGATCGTCACGGGCGCCATCGTGGCGCTGATCGGCCTGAACCTGGCGCCGGCCGCCAAGGCGAACTTCGACAAGGCCCCCATCACCGCCCTCGTCACCTTGGTGACGATCATCCTGGTCAGCGTGCTGTTCCGCGGAATCCTGGGCCGCCTGAGCATCCTGGTCGGCGTAGTGGTCGGCTACCTCGTGGCCATGGCGCGCGGCGAGGTGGACTACGCCAAGATGGATGCCGCGGCCTGGATCGGCCTGCCACAGTTCCAGACGCCGGAATTCCACTTGGGCGTGGTGGGCCTGTTCGTGCCGGTGGTGCTGGTGCTCGTGGCTGAGAACGTGGGGCACGTGAAGTCGGTTGCCACCATGACCGGACGGAACCTCGACGATGTCTCCGGCCGCGCGCTGATGGCCGACGGCGCGGCCACCGTCCTGGCCGGCTTCGGTGGCGGTTCCGGCACCACCACCTATGCGGAGAACATCGGCGTCATGGCCGCCACCAAGGTGTACTCGACGGCGGCCTACTGGGTGGCGGGCGTGTTCGCGATCCTGCTGAGCTTCTCGCCGAAGTTCGGCGAACTGATTGCCACGGTCCCGGCAGGCGTGCTGGGCGGCGCGGCCACCATGCTGTACGGCATGATCGGCAACCTGGGCGTGAAGATCTGGGTCCAGAACAAGGTGAACTTCGCCAACCCGGTCAACCTGACCACGGCCGCCGTCGCCCTGATCATAGGCATCGCCGACTACACGTGGACGCTTGGCGAGCTGAAGTTCACCGGAATCGCGCTGGGCTCAGCCGCGGCCCTGGTGATCTACCACGGTATGACGGCCATTGCCCGCTGGCGGGGAACGGCTGCCGAGCCGGAAATGGAAACCGCGGGCCTGCCTCCCGCCGCGAAGTCCGCGATCAACGCAGCGGCGAAACGGCACCCGAAGAAGCGGTAGCGGCCCTTTTCAGCCCAGCAATCCTGCAGATCAGGCGGTCAGAGCCGCGCGAGACCCGTCTGATCTGCAGGACGAACCGGCCCTGGCGGTACCGCCGGCCGGGCATGGGCTACTTACCCCGCGTCGAACCTCTCACCTTCGTCTTCGTCATCGCGGGGCGACTTTTCGGCCGGAAGGCCGGTAGCGCCGCCGTCGGGATTCCCGGAAGAATCAACATCCGGGCGGTCCAGCACGTCCGTGTTTCCTTCGTCCATCGGCGCTTCTGCCGAAGGCAGGTCCACGTCCGGCTCGCCGCTCTGCTGCTCGGCCTTGGCCTGGTCCTCCGTACCGCCCAGGCGTCCGGCGCCGGGCTCCCCTGCGCTGTCCGCGTCCTCATCTCCCAGGTGGCTGAGGTCCGGTGCGCCGCCCGGGTAGCCTCCACCTTCGCCGCGTTCCTCCTCAAGCCCGGCCTCGTCGATGGCCTGCTCCTCGCGAGGCTGGGCGAACTGTTGCCCTCCGGTTTCCTGCTCCACCGTGGGTGTTCCGTAGCCGCCTGCTTCTTCCTCGGGGTTGGTGCGATCCTGATCCATGGTGTTCCTCCCTGTTGTCTGGACCTTGTGGAGACCTAGAGGCCTTTGCCGCCCGTGACGGGAAGCACGGCGCCTGAGATGTAAGAACCTTCGTCGGAGGCCAGCAGCACATAGGCGGCGGCGAGTTCGGCGGGCTGGCCCGCGCGTCCGAGCGGCGTGTCCTGGCCGAATTCCGGAAGGTGGTCCGGCCATTCGGTGGCCGGGATGAGCGGCGTCCAGATGGGCCCGGGGGCGACCGCGTTCACCCGGATTCCCTTCGGCCCGAGTTCCTGGGCGATCGCCTTGGTGAAGGCCACCTGCGCCGCCTTCGTCATGGCGTAATCGAATAATCCCGGGGACGGGTTGAAGGCCTGGATGGAGGCCGTGGTGATGATCGACGCGCCCGGCTTCATGTGCGGGACCGCGGCCTGCGCCGTCCAGATGAGGCTGTAGAGGTTGGTCTTGAAGACGCGGTCGAACTCGTCCGTGGGAGTCGAATCCAGGCTGTCCCGGTTCTTCTGGTATGCGGCATTCAGGACCAGCACGTCGAGCCGGCCGAATTCACCCACCGTCCGCTCGACGATCTCCGTGCTGAACTGCTCTTCGCGCCCGTCCCCGGGCAGCAGCAGGGACCGCCTGCCGGCTTCCTGGATGAGGTCCGCTGTCGCCTTGGCGTCCGCTTCTTCCTCCGGGAGGTAGGAGATCGCGACGTCGGCCCCCTCCCTGGCGAAAGCGATCGCCACTGCCCTGCCGATTCCGGAGTCCCCGCCGGTGATCAGCGCCGCCTTGCCCTCCAGCCGGCCGTGGCCCTGGTAGCTGCGCTCCCCGTGGTCCGGCGTCGGTTCGGTTTTCGCGGTGAGGCCGGGCTGCTCCTGTTCCTGCTTGGGAAAAGGCCCCGAGTGGTAGCCGCTCCGGGGGTCCGGCGGAGGAGAATCCAAGGCGTCGGGGGTCTGCTGCGATGAGTCGCTCATAATCCACCTGCTCGTCTGCTTGGTCTGCTGGTCGAGGGGTTGGACGTGCCGTCCACACCTTCGACGCTATCGGCGCACCAAGTCCGAGTCCATGGTTTCGGGAAAAATAATCAGCAAACTTACTAAATTTGCCCGTCCCCGTCGGCTTCCCAGCGCAGCAGGTCTCCCGGCTGGCAGTCGAGCGCCTCGCAGATGGCCTCGAGGGTGGTGAACCGAATGGCCTTGGCGCGGCCGTTCTTGAGCACGGCGAGTAGGCGGGGGGTGATCCCGATGCGCTCCGCGCGTGCGACGGCGGCCGCGCGGCCGCCGTCGCAGCTGCGGGTCCGTTTCGCTATGACAGGCGCTTGCGGACGATCTCGCTGACCGCCTTGCCGTCGAAACGGCCGGCCACTTTCTCGGTAACCGGCTTCATGACATAGCCCATGTGCATGAGGGACAGCTCCACGCCCTCGGCCCTGAGGGAAGCGATGGCCTCCTCGACAATGGCCTCGACCTCAAGCTCCGTCAGCGGTTCCGGCAGGTAGGCCTCGATGACCTCGGCCTCTGCGATCTCCGTGGCTGCGCGTTCGGCTTCGCCCGCTTCTTCGTAAATGTGGGCGGTCTCGTGGCGCTTGGCGGCCTCTTTTTGCAGCATGGCCGTGATCTGGGCGTCGTCCAGATGGATGGGTGTCTTGCCCGCCTTTTCACGGGTGTCGATCTCGCTCAGGACATTGCGCACGGCGGACAAGGCCACGCGGTTGCCGTCCTTCATGTGGCTGACGACGTCTGCGTGCAGCCGTTCTTTCAACGTGGACATGGTGCTCCTCGATTCGATACCCCGGCTTATGCATCAATTATCTGCCTGGCGGCGCGAATTGAGCAGACCAGGGCGCTCACCGGGAGACCCGCTTAGATGAGCCCCAGCTCCTCGAAGGCCGCCACGAGGCCTTCCCGGTGCGGGGGTGCGGCGGTGTGGTCGGCCAGGGCCAGCAACTCGGGCGAGGATCCCTCGATCGCGACACCGATGCCGGCGAAAGCGAGCATCTCAAGGTCGTTCTCGCCGTCGCCCACTGCGATGGAGTCTTCCCGCGGGATGCCCAAATGCGCGATCGCGGCGGCTACGCCGTCGGCCTTGCTGATGCCCCGCTGGAACAGCTCACCGGCGTGCCGGCCTTCGTCAGCGATGGAGTTCTCGACGACGGCGATCCCCTCGCCGATTTCCTCGACCAGCTGCCGCATGGGGGCGGCGGAGTCGAACACCGAGACCTTGGAGAAGGGCACTTTGGCCAGGTCCGGGACGCGTACGAGGGAGCCGAGGATCGCGGAGGCGCCCACCTCCCGGCCGTCCGGCGCCTTGCTGAAGTGTTCCTCGATGATGGCGCGCAGCCGCTCTTCCGCGGCGGGCGGAACGTGCAGCGATTCCTGGGCTTCCAGGACGTAGACGGCATTGTGCGCGTCGAGGGCCGCCACCGTGCGCGCCGCGAGGGCCGCGGAGAAACGCCGGTCCACGAGCACTTCCCCGGCCACTTCAACGTAGGCGCCGGCACTGGCGACGAGCCCATCGAAGCCGGCGCCGCGAATGGCCCGGGGCAGCATCGAGACGGGGCGGCCGGTGCAGAGGAACACCCGGTGGCCCGCCTTCCGGGCAGCCTGGACGGCGCGCACGTGGCCCTCCGGGACCACGCCGTAGTCCGCGTAGGTGCCGTCCACGTCCAGGAAGACGGCCCGGATGGTGGTGGCGGCCTTCCGGGGGCCCGCGGTCTCGATGCCCGGTTCGGCGCCCAAACCGCTACGCTCCTTCGAGCAGCTGGCTCGTGGCCGAGGCGAGGTACTTTGCCGCGTTGGCGACGGCGTCCGCGACGTCCGGTTCGCCGTCGCGCTTTTGGGCGATGTCCAGCAGCTGGGCCGCGCCCTCCACGCCGTGCTTGGCGAGATCCTCGGGCGTGACGGTGATGCGGCCGGCCACCACAAGCACCGGGATGCCGCGGTCCCGTGCGGCGTCGGCGAGGCCGATCGGCCCTTTGCCGCTCAGCGACTGGGTGTCGAGCGAGCCTTCGCCGGTGATCACCAGGTCGGCGTCGCCCAGTTGCGATTCCAGTCCGGTCAGTCCGGCGACCAGCTCGAAGCCGCCTTCCAGCTGCGCGTCCGTGAAGGCCAGGAACGCCGCCGGGAAACCGCCGGCCGCGCCCGCTCCGGGCACGTTGGCGTCCCGGCCCGTCGTTTCCCGCAGCACGGACGCCCAGTTGCGCAGGCCGGCGTCGAGCAGTTCGACGGCGTCCGCGTCCGCGCCCTTCTGCGGTCCGAAAACGTGCGCGGCGCCGTCGCTGCCGTACAGCGGGTTGCGGACGTCGACGGCGATGCGGAACGTGGTCTTTGCCAGGCGCGGGTCAAGGGCGGAGGCGTCCAGCGAGACGATGTCAGCCAGTGAGCCGCCGCCGAGCGGGACCACGGTTCCGGCGGCGTCGAGCGGCTTGAGGCCGAGCGCGCGGAGGGCGCCGCTGCCGCCGTCGGTCATGGCCGAACCGCCCAGGCCGAGCACGATCTCGGTGGCCCCGGCGTCGAGCGCCGCGGCGATGAGCTGGCCGCAACCGTAGCTGTGCGCGCGCAGCGAGTTTTCCGGCGTCGGCTCCATGCTGGCGAGGCCGGACGCCTGGGCTGTTTCGATCACGGCGGTGGCGCCGCCGAAGGAGTCTTCGCGGATCGCCCAGGCGGCGCCCACGGGCTTGAGGATGGGACCGGTGACGGCGTTGATGCGTTCCTCGTAGCCGGCGGCGACGGCGGCCTCGAGTGTCCCCTCGCCACCGTCGGCGATGGGGAAGCGGGTGACGACGGCGTCCGGGTAGACGCGCAGCGCCCCCTCGGCGATCGCTGCGGCCGCCTCAGTTGCGGTCAGGGAGCCTTTGAACTTGTCCGGGGCGATCAGGATGCGCATGGAACCATCCTGCCATCCGGGACAGACAGTATGAGCTGCGTTACGCTGAGCGTGACGGCGGCGGCACCGGGCCGCCCACCGCGAGCAAGGCCGTCAGGTGGCCAACAGCAACCAGGATTTCCCGACGGCGAGGACGTAGCCCGTGAGCTCGTCGGCACCTTTCAGCCGGCGCCTGATGATGACGTGGCGTTGCTTGGCGAGGACCCGCTCAAGGGCCAGCCGGATGCGGCTCTTCTTCACGCCGCGAGCCTACAAGGTGTTCTCCGGATCCCTGCACAACACCAGTCCCTGCGGCAGCGCGCCGCTTCCCCAACCACCGCTCCCCCAGGCCCAGCAGGCGCATGGACAATGCCCAGTACGCCACGCCCGCAGCCAGCGATGCCACCAGTGCCAGCAAAGGGCTGGTCCCGGCAAACAGCGGGTACACCAGCCAGTGCGTCAGGTAGATGTACAGCGAGGCACTGGCCAGCAGGCCGAGCGGGCGGCGCAACACCACCGGCACCAGCAGCGTGGGCAGCCAGATCAGCATGAGCACTCCGGCGAGCACCGTGTTCTCGCGGAACTGGTCGCCGAAGAAGTAGCCGGGAACGGTCAGGATGACCAGCGCCGAGACGAAAAGGCGCCGGAGCAGAGTCTTGGCCCGTGCCACCAGCCAGCCGAACATGAACAGCCAGAACGTGGGCATCGGGTGCGGAAGCTGCGGGTCCACGATGTCGTAGCGGCTGATCAGCGCCAGCCCGGCGAGCGCCAGCGGGAACGCGAACGGGAACCGCCGCTCCAGCCGCCCCACCCCGGGAACGGCGAGCAGCACGGCCAGCCCCACCAGCATGTACACCAGCACCTCGATGAACCAGAAGTGCCACTGGGTGGTCACTTCCTCCGGCCCGATCATCGAGTTGAGGAGGAGAATGTTCGCCACGGTGTAGTGGTCCGTCAGCACGAACGCGACGGCGATAAACGCCACCGCCGGGATCACCAGGCGGCCCAGGCTGTGCAGCTGCCGTTTCAGCCGGCGGACCCCTTCGCCGCCCAGCTGGAAGCGCGCGAAGTTGTATCCGGCCACCGCCATCAGGATGTGCGCCGCGCCTTCCCAGTGGAACACCCCGATATGCGTGGCAGCGATCAGGATGATGCCCACCGCTCGCAGCAGGATTCCGCTCTCCAACGGGGCAAAAAGGCGCTTGGCGCGGCCGAAGCGGTGCGTTTCCGGCGCGGCGGCCCTGGGCACCAGATCCCGCACGGGCGTGATATGCCAGTCCGGTGGCAGGTGGCCGAGCGCCTTCTCCAGGCGGATGGACGCGGCAACATAGGACAGGGAGTCCCCGCCCAGGCTGACGAAGGTGTCGCCGTCGGCGATGTCGTCCCGTTCCAGGGCATCGGCGAAGATCGCGCGGGCGTCCTCGGGCCGCTTCGCTGCCGCGCCGGGCGCCTTGCCGGAACCGTCGACGCCGGAGCGCCCGGCAGCCGTGCCGCCGTCGCCGGTGACCGGGCCGCCGTCGGGCAGGTTGTCAGAGAGCGCCAGCACCGCCGGGTAGTCCGTCTTCCCGGTGGAGAAGCGCGGCAGTGCCTCGACGGCGTGCATCTGCAGGGCGGCGCGCGGCAGTCCGAGACCCTGGGTGACGATTTTGGCGAGCAGTTTGGTGTCGTGCCCGCCCTCGACGGCGACCACCAGCTTTTCGTCGGTGCCCGCCGCGGCGGCGGGGATGCCGAGCTCGGCCAGCATGGTCTCGACCTGGCCGAGGTCGATCCGCAGGCCCACGATCTTGACGAAGCGGCTGCGCCGGCCCACCACCTGGTACAGGCCGTTGTCCTGCAGGCGGGCGAGGTCGCCGGTCCGCAGTTCGGTGATGGTCCGGCCATGGGCCAGGTCCGCGGGGTCCTGCGCGTAGCCGAGCATGACGTTCGGGCCGCTGTAGACCAGTTCGCCAACGGGTCCGTCGGCGGAGTCCAGGCCGTCGACGGGCTCGATCCGGAAGGAGCCGCCGGGCACCGGAACGCCGATGCTTGAAGGGTTTTCAGCGGCGAGTCCGGGCGGCAGGTAGGCCATGCGGGCGGTGGCTTCGGTCTGTCCGTACATGACGAACAGCTCCCAGCCGCGGCGCCTGCCGAGTTCCGCGTAGTGCCGCACCTTCTCCGGCGCGAGCCGGCCGCCTGCCTGCGTGACATACCGCAGGGCGGGCAGTTCCATGGCCTCGAAGCCCACCCGCTCCAGGAGTTCGAAGGTGTAGGGCACGGCCGCGAAGGAGGTCACGCGGTGGCGCCGCATCAGTTCCCAGAAGCAGGGGTCCACCACGGACAGCCCGGTGAGCGCCAGGGCAGCCCCGCGAAGGAGGTGGCTGTTGATGACAGAGAGCCCATAGCAGTAGGACATAGGCAGCGTGGTGGCGGCGCGGTCTTCGGGGCCGATCTGCAGGTATGCGGCAATCGACTCGGCGTTTGCCTGGACGTTGTCCTGCGACAGCCGCACCAGCTTCGGCGATCCGGTGGACCCGGAGGTGCTCAGCAGCAGGGCGAGCTCCGGGTGCAGTTCGTGGCGACTGCCCGGGCGGCGCTCCTGGAGGGCGGGCGTCCCGCTTGCCTCGGCGCCGGCCATTTCGAAGGCGGAGTGCATGACGACGTCGGGGTCGTAGGCCGCGATCAGCGACTCGAGGGCAGCGGGCTTGTCCGCGGGGACGATCATCAGCGGGTGGCCGCCGGAGAGCGCGGCGAGGTAGCCCACCAGGGACGCGACATCGTTCGCCGCGGCGAGAGCCACGAGGCGGCGGGTGGTGCCGAGCCGGGCGGCGACGGCGTCCACGCGGCCGGCCAGTTCCTCGTAGCTGATGATGGTGTCGCCGTCGATGACGGCGGCGCGGTTTCCGAAGCGGGCCAGGCCTGCGACAAACGGGATCCGCGCGAGATCAAGGGGGATGGTCACCCGGCAAATTTTATAGGCTAGCCTTAGCTAACTTCACTTGAGTTTCGCCCGGCGTCACCACTCCAACCACGGGCGTCACTTCACCACCACTGGCCCCGATTTTCGAGGACTTTCTTCAGGAGATCGGCCCTGTCGGTGACGATTCCGTCCACGCCCCCATGTCCGAGGTCCAGCAGCCGCTCCATTTCCGCCGGATCGTTGACGGTCCACACGTGCACCTGCAGCCCGAGCCGGCGGGCCCTGGCCAGGAATCGGGGAGTCACCAGTTCCAGCGGACCGTAACGGACCGGGACCTGGAGGGCGTCGACGTCGCGCAGGATCCAGGCGAGCCAGCGCTCCGGAAGCAGCGGCCCGGCCAGCGTGAACACCGCGGTGCAGACGATCCCGGCCGACGACGCCGTGCGACGGCTGAGCCGCTTCAGCACCGCCCGGCGGCGGCGGTCCGAGAAGCTGGTGATGAGCACGCGGTCATGCGCGGCGCAGCGCTCGATCACCGCTGCCAGGGGTGCTGCGGTGTGCCGGTCCTTGACGTCGATGTTCAGCCGGGCGTCCGGGAATTCGCGCAGGGTGTCCTCGAGCAGCGGGATGGCTTCGCGCCCGCCGATCCTTGCCCTGGACACCTCATCCGCGCTCAGCCCGCTGATCCGTCCGCGGGAGTCAGTCACGCGGTCCAGCGTTTCGTCGTGGAACAGCAGCACCGTGCCGTCCGCGGTGGCACGGGCATCCGTTTCAAGGTGCGTGAGGCCGAGCCCGACGGCGGCGCGGAAGGCTGCGGCGGAATTCTCAAGTCCCTCACGCGAAAAGCCGCGGTGGGCCAGGGCAAGGGGGCGGCTGGCGCCGTCGGGTCGCAGGAAATAGGGCAGCGGCTGGCTCACCCGGGTAGCGTAACGCTCAGCTTTCCTGGCGGACGATCTCCACGCCGTCGGCGCAGTGCACCAGCGTGCGGCCGCGGCCGCCGTCGAGGTTCACCCACACAATGCTGTGGTCGCCGGACACGGCGTCCACGGAACCCCGGTCCTCGTAACCGGGCGCGAGCTTGACGCTGACGCGGTCGCCCTGGCGCAGCTGCTTCCAGTGCTCGGCCGGCTCCGCGCGGCGGATCGGCGCTTCGTAAAGGCCGCTAATCTTTCGCTTGGCCATGATGTCCCCCTGAAGTGAGCTCTCAGATATGAGGCCAGCCTAAGGGCCTGAGTTGAACGGTAGTTGGAATCCAGATGTGAGTTTCCGGTGAGCTTAATCTCCCGGTGCTTCTCAGCAAGGAAATACAGCGGCGGTGCGCACCCAGTCCTGCCGGGACATGGAGTCCTGTCCGCCGTCCCGGCAGGAACGCACCGCCGCTGTGTCTTGTTGCCCACGAGGCCTCATCGGCCTCGTGGGGGCTCGCGCTGGACGCGCGTCCGCTAGATGATCGCGGCGCGCAGTTCCTTCGCGGCAACGGCCGGGTCGTCGGCCCCGTAGATGGCGCCGCCGGCGACGGCGACATCAGCACCGGAACGCTGCACGGCAGCAATGGTGGACAGGTTCACGCCACCGGCCACGGAGAACGGCACGCGGGCCTCTTCGCCGGCGTTCAGCAGCACGCTCAGGTCATAGCCCGGCTTGGCCTGCTCGTCCAGGCCGGCATGCATCTCCACGAACTTCGCACCCAGCGCGCGGACTTCCTTGGCGCGTGTCACCTTGTCCTCGATGCCGATCAGGTCCACCACAACACCCTTGTTGTGCTCCTTGGCAGCCTTGACGGCACCGGCGATGGTGGAGTCGTCTGCGGCACCGAGCACGGTCACCAGGTCAGCGCCGGCCTTGAAGGCGATGTCGGCTTCGAGTTCGCCGGCGTCCATGGTCTTCAGGTCGGCGAAGACAATCTTGTCCGGGTGGGCTTCCTTGACGGCCGTGATGGCGGCGAGGCCTTCGCTCTTCACCAGCGGGGTGCCAAGCTCGATGATGTCCACGTACTCGGCAACCTTGCCGGCGAGTTCGAGGGCAGCCTCGGTGGAGAGGACGTCGATGGCGACTTGCAGCTTCATGGGTGTCTCTTTTCTAGTTGCGGGAATCGGGAGCGGGACGGGGTCCGGGCTTACTCGAGGTTCGCGTGCCGGAGCCAGAGTTCCTCGGCGGGGGTCTCATCGTGGTCCCAGAGGGTCTGGAAGACAGCTTCGGAGGCCAGGAAGAGCGCCTGCTCGAAGAGGCTTCCGGAGTACTGCGCCGAGAGCTTGGAACCGTGGTCCGTTTTCTGCGCGGCGGGAATGGTGACCACGACGTCGGCCAGCTCCGCGAGCGGGGACGCCGGGTTCGCGGTGTACACGGCCAGGCGGGCGCCGGCTTTGGAGCCGGTCTGCGCGGCCCGGACCACGCCGGAGGTGGTGCCCGAGCCCGAAGCCAACAGCAGGACATCGCCCGAACGGATAGCCGGGGTGGTGGTGTCGCCGGCGATGTGGACCTCGAGGCCGAGATGCATCAGGCGCATGGCGGCCATTCGCAGGACCAGGCCGCTGCGGCCTGCCCCGGCAACGAACACGCGCCCCGCGCCGCGCAGTTCCCCGGCGAGCAATGCAAGCTGGGCCGGGTTGATTTCAGCCACCGCCCCGGAGATCTCGCTCTGCACCAGGGAAAGGTTGGCCAGGATCCTCTCGAATCCTTCTGCCTCGGAAACGGCGGGGACTGCCTCTGCGGTGAGGGTCATGCCGTGCCTCCTTGTTCTGCTCTGGACGACTTCGTAGATCCATCGTCCGTCCCTGAACGGGTAGGCAGAACAGCAATGATGGGCAGTGTTGGCTACCCGATCGGGTAGGCGCGGGGCTCTGGACGCGATATCGTTGCCGAATGACTTCAGCGCAGAATGCCCTGCTTGATGCCGTCGCGGCCCTTGTCAACGCCCCGCTCATGAGCATCGCGGAACGGCTGCGCGAGGCCGTCCTGCCCTATGTGGGCAACAGCGCTCTCATCATCTTCACCGAGGACTGCACGGGCAGGCCCCAGAAGAAGGCGGGCGCCGAGGCCATCATCAGCAGCGTCTCCGTGCCCGAACTGGACCAGCTGCGCGCACGCGTGCCGGAACACGGGCACTGGGAAGGCGCCGCGACGATTGCCGGCGCGGAGCACCCGGTCCTTGCCCTTCCCTCGGAGACCAACGCCCTGCTCACCCTGACCTCCCCGCAGCTCCCATCGGAGCCGGAGGAGCGCGCGGAGGCGCTTCGGATGCTCGGCTACCTGTGGGGGCTCGCGGCCCTGCGAATCAAGGAAAAGGTGGCTGACGCGCCGCCGTCGTACTTGCTGGAATCCCGGGCCGCCTCCGCCGAGCGGCTACGGGTCACCGCCGAACTCGTGGACCGGCACTCGACCACGCTGGAAACCCTCTTGGCCGCGCTGCGGTCGCAGAGCCTGGACGACCGCGCGGCACGGCGGAACGTCACCGACCTCGCGGTGAAGGCGCTCGTGGAGCTGCGCACGGTCAGCGACCGCACCACGGACCTCGTGGAGGAACCGGTGGCCACGGCCTTCGAACGGCTCCGCGAGGACCTGCGCCCGCTGATGCATTTCAGCGGGATCGACGTGCAGTTCATCGAGCCGCCGGTGAACGGACGCGCGTTGCCGGGCGAGGTGGCCCACGCGGCGCGGGCGATCGTGCGCGGCCTGGTGCTGGCCATCGTGGAACAGCCGGAGGTACGCCGGGTGCGCGCCCAGTGGGACTGCGATGGCGCGAATCTGCTCATCAACGTGCGCGACGACGGCCAGGGCGAGCTTTCCGCGGACTCGCCCAACATCGCCCGGCTCAACGCGAGGGTGGCCGCGCTGAAGGGCCGGATGAGCGTGGAGGTCATGGCAGGCTGGGGTGCCGACGTACAGGTGACCCTGCCGCTGGACCCGCCGTCCGCTCCCGTGGCCGACGCCGTCGGCTGGGGCTTGGCGGAACGCGAACTGGAGGTGCTCCAGCTCCTGGCCGCCGGGCAGCGCAACCGCGCCATTTCAGGGCAGCTGTTCATCAGCGAGAACACCGTTAAATTCCACCTGCGGAATATTTTCCGGAAGCTGGGGGTGAGCTCGCGCACAGAGGCGATTGCACTGGCGCACAGCCACGGGATGCGGGCACAGGTCTAAGGCGCACAGTTCCGTTCGCTGAATGCCTGAACGGCGGTAACGTTGTGAGCGTCAAGGGTCGGAGGACGGCATGCGCAGCAGTGTCCGGATACCGCGCCCCATCAGCAGCTTCATCGGCCGCGGGGACGCGATCACATCGCTTGCCCGGCTGCTTGGAGAGCACCGGCTCGTCACGCTGACCGGTCCGGGCGGCAGCGGCAAGACGCGCCTGAGCATCGAGCTCGCCTGGCAGTTACACGAGAACTATCCCGACGGCGTCACGTTCGTTCCGCTCGCACCGATCCGGGACCCCGCGCTGCTGCCGTCGACGATTGCGCAGCGGCTTGGCCTGCAGGATTCCCGCGGCCGTCCGCTGACCGAACATCTTGCCGATTACCTCGGCGGCCGGACACTATTGCTGGTGCTCGACAACTTCGAGCACCTGCTTGGCGGGGCCGGCATGGTTGCCGATCTCCTGGGCGGCGGCGGGGACTCACGGCTCATCGTCACCAGCCGCGCACCGCTGCGCATCTCCGGCGAGCAGTCGTTCCCCGTCCCGCCGCTGCCGCCTGAATCGGACGGCGTTCACCTCTTCGCCGCGAGGGCGCAAGCCCAAGCGCCGGATTTCGTGCTCGACGAATCGAACCAGGCGGCCGTGACCGGCATCGTGCGCAGGCTTGACGGCCTGCCGCTGGCCATCGAGCTCGCTGCCGCCCGCGTCCGGGTCCTGCCCCCGCAAAGCCTGCTGAGCCGGCTGGACCATTCCCTCTCGCTCCTGGTGGATGGGAACCGCGACCTGCCGGACCGCCAACAAACCCTGCGCTCGACCATCGCGTGGAGCTACGAGCTGCTCAGCCCGGCGGCACAACGACTTTTCGCCATCTTCTCCGCGTTCCGGGGCGGGGCCGGGTTGGGCGAGCTCGAAGCCGTCTCCCGCGCACGGGACGTCGTCGAGGCGGTCACGGAGTTGGTTGACCAGAACCTGCTCCGGGCGCAGGCCGGCCTGCCGCGCTACACCATGCTGGAAACGGTCCGCGAATTTGCTGCGGAACGACTTGTCGAACTGCCGGATTCCGACCCTATCCGCGCCGGCCATGCGGCACTGTTCAGCGCCCGCGTTGAACCCTTGGACCGGCCACCAATCTGGCAGTCGAACGAATTCCTGGCCGGGCTGGACCTCGACCATGACAACATACGCGCCGCCCTCGATTGGTTCGAGACGAACGATCCTCCGGCAGCGCTGCACATGGCAGCCAAGCTGTCGGCCTTCTGGTCCATTCGCGGGCACTTCACTGAGGGCCGGCGCCGGCTGGAACGTGCCCTTGAACTTGTCCCGGAAGAATCGCCGGACCGGGTAGCTGCGCGCAACGGCCTGGGCTGGCTCGCGGCCGACCAAGGCGAACGCCAATCCACCTACGAGCTGTACACCGAAGCCATTGCGGCCGCACGCTCGATCGGCGACCGCATAGGCGAAGGCACCGCGTTGTTTTCGCGCGGCCGAATACTGCTTTCCGGCACGGAAGTCCCGCGCGGGCTGGAGAACATCACCGCCGCGCAGGCCATCTTCCAGGAAGCGGGCGACGAGAAGGGCGTCGCAGCAACCTTGCTCCTGCAGGGGGCGGGCGGGCTGTTCACGGCCGAACTTGACCTTGCCTGCGCACGCCTTGAACTCGCCGTCGAATACTGCGAACGGCTCGGCCTCACAACGATGCGCGCCCGGGCACTGCAGCTGATGGGGATCGCGCGCCTGCGCACCGGCAGGATTGCTGACGGTCGCGCGGCGCTGGCCGAAGGGATTCCCGTGGTCTTCGAGAGCGGGGACCGGTTTGGTATCGCGATCGGGCTCGGCGCGCTCACCGTTCTTGCTGTGAGGACCTCCCGGCCGAGGCTGGCGCTGCGGCTCCTCGGCGTCCGCGACGAGTTCGAGCGGGTGAACCAGGTGCGACAGCCGGAGCCGATACGCCGCTATGCAGATGAGGTCCTCGCCCCGGCACGCGCCAGGCTCGGTCCCTCGGCCGAACTGATCCGGGCGGAAGGCCGGGCGATGGGCCTGGACGCGGCAATGGCAGCCGCATTGTCCGAAGCATCGGACAAGCCCTGGGGTGATTCGCTGACCGCGCGCGAAACCGAGGTGGCGCAGCTCGTGGCCACAGGCCTGACGAACCGGCAGATTTCGGAGCGCTTGTTCGTCTCGGTGCGCACGGTGGAGACCCACGTCGACCGGGCGTTGACGAAACTCGGCTTCAAAACGCGCAGCCAGCTCACCGCATGGGTCCACTTGCACGGACTTCTCGCCGAGAATACGTAGTCCTACGGACGTGGCGGTTGCTGCTTCCCGCGCATTGTTGGGTCATGAACACAACAACGGACTGCGATGTACTGGTTGTAGGTGCCGGTCCCACCGGCCTCACGCTTGCGATTACCCTGCTCGCCCGTGGAGTACGGACGCGCGTCATCGACAGGGACCCGGGCCTGCCGAAGCTGAGCCGAGCGATCGGCTTCCAGGCACGCACGCTTGAAACGCTCGACATGATGGGCATCGCCGGCCGCTTCCTGGCGCGCGGGCATCCCGTGCGGGGAGTCAGCGTCTACATTGGCGGCCGCCGCCATCTCGGCATCGACCTGTCCTACTGCGATTCGGAATACAAGTTCATCCTGGGCCTGCCACAGAACAAGGCCGAGGATCTCCTGCGGGAGAGGCTCGCGGAACTTGGCGGCACGGTGGAATCAGGAATCGAACTCCTTGACTTCGAACAGGGCGCCGATGGCGTCACTGCCCTGACCCGCAGTCCGGACGGGACCGAGCAATATCTCCGGGCCGGCTACCTCGTTGGTTGCGACGGCGCCCACAGCAAGGTCCGCAACGTCCTGGACGTCCCGTTCGTCGGGCAGCCCTACCCGTGGGACTGGTTACTGGCTGATACGGAACTCGACTGGGACGGCGCCGCAGACCAGGTGCACACCTTCTGGGGAGTGGACGGCCAGCCTGTGGCCTTCATTCCGATCGATGAGAAGCTGTGGCGTGTCTCGGTTCCCGTCCCGGGGCGCGGCGGGCAACCACCGACGCTGGAAGAAGTACAAGCACTCGTCGATGCCCGCGGTCCCGGCGGGATCCTGCTGCGCAACCCCGAGACACTCACCTGCTTCCGGTGCCAGATCCGCTCGACCGACGCCTACCGGCGCGGCAGGGTGTTCCTCGCCGGCGATGCGGCCCACATCCACGCACCGACCGGTGCGCAGGGGATGAACCTCGGCATCAACGACGCCGCGAATCTCGGCTGGAAACTCGACCATGTCATCCGCGGGCAGGCAGCCGATCCGCTGCTCGACAGCTACGGGTCCGAACGCGGTCCCGCGGCCCGGCAGGTGCTCGCCTTCAGTGACAACATGGTCAGGTTCGCGATGGAGAAGTCCTCGCTGAAGCGGTCCACCCGGATGATGCTCGTGCGGCTGCCGAAGGTACAACGGAGGATGGCGCAGCGCATTGCGCAGCTCACCGTCAGCTATGAGTCCAGCCCGATCACCCGCGGGCACCAGGTTGCCGGGCTGCCGCGGCCCGGTCAGCGCATGCCCAACGTCGTCGTCCGCGGCGGCACCTTGCACGAAGCGTTACGCGGTGGCGGGTACGTCCTGCTCGGCCCGGAAGACGGCATGGGCGGCTGGATTCTCGTGCGGCCGGACGGCTATATCGCTGCCGTGGCTTCAACTGGCGACCGCCGGTCACTCGACGACTTCCGGTCCGCCCTGGGTGCCTATCCGCTGAACGCCTGAGCGGCTCAGGCTCCCAGTTTCTCTTCGGCGAGCCGGGCCTCGATCACCTGGGCCACGCCGTCGTCGTCGAAATGCGGTGCCTGGTAGCCCGCCGCGGTGAGCGCTTCCGGGTGGCCGCTGGCCATCGCGTAGCCGTGGCCGGCCCAGCGCAGCATTTCGATGTCGTTGGGCATGTCCCCGAACGCCACGACGTCCGCGGCTTCGATCCCCAGGGAGGCTGCGTAGGCGGCGAGGGTGACGGCCTTGTTGACCCCGGGTGCGGACATTTCAAGCAGCGCAGTGCGCGGCGCCGAATGCGTGGTCTCCACGAGGTGCGCGACGACGGGTTGCACCTGCGCCAGGAAGGCGTCCGGGGTGCCGCTGTGGGTCACCGCCAGGAACTTCACGACGGCGTCCTCCGCCGTCAGGGTCTCGTGCAGCGGTGCGGGGGTGAACTCGGCGAGCAGTTCGCTGGTGGGATTCTCGATGAAACCGGGTTCCAGGTGGAACCCGGCGACGGTTTCGGCCGCGAACAGGGCATCAGGGCACAACTGCTTGATGAGCCTGCGGGCTTCCAGGACCGCCTCGAGTCCGATGGCCCGGGCGGAGAGCAGCCTGTCTTCGGCGAGGTCCCACAACACGGCACCGTTGGAGCAGATCACGGTGCCGCTGTGGCCCAGTTGTTCGCGGAGCGGGTAGAGCCAGCGCGGCGGCCGCCCGGTCACGAAGACCACCTCCACGCCGGCGTCGGCGCAGGCCTGGAAAGCGCGGACAGTGCGGGCGCTGATCCGGCCGTCGTGGCCGAGGATGGTGCCGTCGATGTCACTTGCTACAAGCCGCATCATGCCAGTCTACGGGCGGCGCGGGCCGGGTTACCCGCCTGCGTTCAGGGAGTTCAGTTCGGCGCGGGTGGGCGGGTTGGCGCCGGCGCGGGACACCGTCACCGCAGCGGCGGCGGCCGCGTGGACCAGGAGTTCCCGCAGGATCTCAGCCGGCAGCGCGCGGAGGTCTCCGCGGTTCTGGGCTCCGTCCAGGCCGCGGTCCACGATGCCGGAGAGCAGCGCCGCCATGAAGGAATCACCGGCACCGACAGTGTCCGCCACCTTCACTTTTGGCGTCGGGGCCTCGGCCTCACCGGCGGCGGTGATGCCCCAGGGTCCGGCCGCACCGCGGGTGACCACCACCATGGCCGGGCCTTCGTGGCCGCCCAGTGAGAGCCAGCGGCGCGCGGATTCGCGCACGTCTACGCCCGGGTAAAGCCATTCGAGATCCTCGTCCGAGGCTTTCACGACATCGGCCAGCGCCACGAAACGCTCGGTCTGCTCCCGCGCGAAGTCCTTGTCCGTGATGATGCTGGGCCGGCAGTTGGGGTCGAAGCTGATGGTGGTGTTCGGATGGGCGTGCTCGACGGCGGCAAGCACCTCGGACGCGCCCGGTTCCAGCATGGTGGCAATGGAACCCGTGTGCAGCAGGGAGGCACCCTGCAGCATGAACGGCAGGCGTTCGGCCAGGCCGGGCAGTTCCCAGCTGAGATCGAAGGTGTAGCGGGCCGCGCCGTCGTCGTCCACCACCGCGGTGGCCACGCTGCTCGGCTTGCCGTCGGGCGGGAACGGCACCAGGACCGAACTGGAGCGCAGGTGGGCCGCGATGGCGTCACCATAGGGGTCCTTGCCGAAGCGCCCGATGAACTGCACCGGATGCTCCAGCCGGGCCAATCCCACGGCCACATTCAGCGGGCTGCCGCCCACATGCGCCTCCTCGCCCGAGGAACGCCGGACCACGTCCACCAGGGCCTCACCAATCACTGTCAGCATGGGCAACACTCTGCCAGAGCGGCCATAGCCGGACCAGAGCCGGGCCACATTGCACGTTTTCCCAAATCCGCCACACATGATTGCACCGGCAAGTTACCCGCGGGTAACATTCTGAACCCTGGGGGATGTGATGCGCATCACCGATGCGTTGAAAACTTCTCATCGATTGGAACTGCCCTATGACAGTGCAAAAACGATCCGTCCTCACCGCGATTGCGGTGCTGGTGCTCTCGCTCTTCACCGGAGCCGGCGCGGCCTCGGCCGGCACCCTGGATGTCTCCCCGCCGGGAGCCAACGACTGGGGCTGCAAGCCCGCCGCCGCGCATCCCTACCCGGTGGTCCTGGTGCCGGGCACCTTCGAAAACATGGCCAAGAACTGGAGCACGCTTTCGCCGGTCCTGAAATCCGAGGGCTACTGCGTCTTCGCCCTGAACTACGGTGAGGCCAACGGAATCGACGCCTCCGGCCCGATCGCCGATTCCGCCAAGGAGCTTGCCTCGTTCGTGGACGCCGTCCTCGCCGCCACCCAGGCGCGGCAGGTGGACCTGGTGGGCCACAGCCAGGGCGGGATGATGCCCCGGTACTACATGGGCTTCCTGGGCGGAGCCAAGAAGGTCCACCACCTGGTGGGCATTTCGCCGTCGAACCACGGCACGGAGGGCCTCATCCTTCCTCCGCCGGAAGATGCCCCATCCCAGATGCAGCTCTTCGAACCCTTCTGCCAGGCATGCGCCGACCAAGAGGCGGGCTCGGCTTTCCTGACCGGGCTCAACTCGATCGGCGACACCGTGAAGGGTCCGGCGTACACCGTCATTTCCACCGTCCATGACGAGGTGGTGACGCCGTATCAGAGCCAGTTCCTGTCCGGCAGCGCCGAACAGGTCACCAACATCACCCTTCAAAACCGGTGCCCCCTGGACCTGTTCGAGCACGACCAGACACCCAATGATCCGGTGGTGCACCAGTGGGTGTTGAATGCCCTGAAGCAAGCGAGCGGACCCGCCGATCCTGGCTTCCGCCCGGTCTGCCTGTAGGCCGCCTGACTGTAGGCGGCTCGACCCAGGGCGGCGGCTAGCTCAGCAGGCGCTGCACCAGTTCGCGGCACTTCTTGTACGCAGCCGCACGCGGGTCGATCAGGTCGAAGTGGTTGCCCGGAACCTTGAGCAGCTGCGCCGCCCCACCGGCCGCGATGGAGGCGTTGACGTACCCCTCGGAGAGGGTGGCCGGGACGTCTTCGTCCTCCATTGCGTGCACGGCGTACACAGGAACACTCAACGGCAGGCATTTCATGGGATCGGCGTAAATATGCCGCTTCGGGTATCTAACCGAGTCGCCACCCATCAGGTTGTCCACCGCGCCGTTGCTGAGGTTGAGGCGCTCGGCCTCGGCCAGGTTCAGCACCCCGGACTGGCTGACAACGCCGCTGAGCTGCACCGCGGCGTCGTCTCCGTTGCGCACCAGCTGCCGGTCGGCGTCGGGGGTTCCGATCTTGTCCAGTTTCCGGCGCCCGGCTGCCCACACGGCAAGATGGCCGCCGGCCGAATGGCCAAGGGCCACCACCTTGCCAAGGTCCAGCCCGTGTTCCGGGGCCACCTCCTTGAGGTGGTCGATGCCGCTGAGCACGTCCTCGAAGGTGTGCGGCCAGCCGCCGCCGTTGCCGGCCCGCCGGTATTCGAGGTTCCAGGCGGCGATGCCGTGCGCGGCGAGGTCCCGCGCGAGCGGTTCGCCCAGTTCTGCGCCGTATTGGGACCGCCAGTATCCTCCGTGGATCACCACCGCGATGCCTTTGATGGCGGGGTGGTGACCGTTGGACCCGTGGGCGGGTTCCGGCAGGAAAAGCTCGGCCCATTGGCTGGGGTGATCGCCGTAGTGGTACTTCTGCCGCTTCACTGCGCGCCTCCTTTGCGGCTTCCCTGGTTCACGAACCTTTCAAGAGCCTACAGCCCCTTCGCACCGGCGCCGGGGGCCGCCGCGCGGGCGGGCCGCCACCCGGATCCCGTGTCAGTGCCGCCCCGTAAGCTTGGAAACATGGCTAGCAATTGGGAGAGGCTGGATCCGCAGCTGCGCGAATCGGTGCAGGCGAACGTCGAGATTTACCAGCGGGTGCGCCCGGCGCTGAAGCTCGTCACGCGCGACGTGCTGCTCACGCTGCGGGACATGCTGAAGAACAGTGACTCCGTGCCGCTGTTCGTTACGGGCCGCACCAAGACGGTGGACTCGTTCCGGGAAAAGATCTCCCGCACGGACGAACCCCTGGAACCGGGCGGGCCGCGGCCCCTGAAGTTCCCGGACCCGTTCCGGACCCTCAATGACATGGTGGGCATCCGCGTGATCACCAAGCTGCCCGCGGAAAACGCCGCGGTGGCCAACCTCATCAAGCGCCAGCGCCAGCTGTTCGACTGTCGCGGCGACCGCGAGAAGGACATCGGCTCCATCGAGTCCGGAACGTACGGCTATTCCAGCCGGCACCTGATCCTGCGCACCATCCAGAACGAGTCCGTGAAGGCCTACCAGCAGATCTTCAACCCGGACCTTCCGGCCAACGGCAGCTACTTCTTCGAATGCCAGATCCGAACGGTGTTCGCGCACGCCTGGAGCGAGATCGAGCACGACATCCGCTTCAAGGCCGAAGACCCCCGCGCCTGGACTCCGCATTTCGACCGCCAGTTCACCGCCACCGCGGCCATGCTGGAAACGGTCGAGGGCGCGTTCGCGGACCTGAACGAACGGTACGCGGAAGTCCGCGGCTACTGGGACCTGGAAGGAGAAGGGTCCACGCCGCTGACCCCCAACCGGGTGCGGGACGTCTGGCGCACCCTGCTGCCGCACGTTGACCGTAAAGTTGATGATGACTGGGGCTGGGCCGCGGAGCTTCTCGCGGCGCACGGGCTGAAGAAGACCGTGGAGCTGGCCGGGCTGCTCAGCGCGAACCGCATCACCGAGGTCCGCAAGGCCCTGGACCACCGCTACTCCCCCGGCCCGGACCGGCTGCTGGATGACCTCCTGCTCTGGGAGTACGGCACCCGGCACATCGACCTCACCGCCGAGGCGCCCGACGCCGTCCCGCACCCGCGGCGGGACAGCCTCCAGCGGCGGCTCAAACAGATTGAGCGTTACCGCCAGACTTCAAGTTAGGACCCCCTCAACGCGGCGAGCACCCGCACGCGCGGGCGGCTGGCAGGGAACTCGGACCCGGTCCCGCCAGCCGCCCGTGCGGCCCGCTTGCTACGACGCGAGCCGCTCGCTGCGCACCGGTTTCCATCCCCCTGCCGGGGCACCGCGGCGCGCAGCGAGCGCGTGTAGGGATGCACGGGGTTCGCGAGCCTACCCCTCCCGCCGGCCGTCCACCAGGCGCGGCACGGCCAGCGGGTTATCCTCGCGCACGGCTTCGGGCAGCAAGTGCTGCGGGAAGCCCTGGTACGCCACGGGTCGCAGGAAGCGTTCGATCGCGGCGGTGCCCACGGAGGTGCTGCCGGCCGCCGTCGTGGCCGGGTACGGTCCGCCGTGCTGCTGCGCGTAGGTGACCGAAACGCCGGTGGGCCACTGGTTCCAGAGCACGCGTCCGGCCTTGCGGGCCAGGACCTCGACGAGCCCGGCCACCTGGCAGGTATCGGTGCCGTGGATCGTGGCGGTCAGCTGCCCCTCGAAAGTCTCCGCGATCTCCGCGAGCCGGGACTCGTCGTCGTACGCCACCACGACGGCGGTGGGTCCGAAGCATTCGGCCTGAAGCGCGTGCGGCTCGGCGAGCATGTCCGCGGCGCTGGTGAGCAGCAACGTCGGGGCGGGCGGATCGGCCAGCGGCTCCTCGCCCTGGGCAAGGACCTCGAGGCGCGGATTGGCCTGCAGCTCCTGGAGGACCTCGGCGTAGCCGGACTGGATGCGGCTGTTCAGCAGCGGAGCGGCACCCGGCAGCGCGGCGCCGCGCAGGGCCTCGACCATGGCCGAGGACGCGGGTACGAACAAGGTGCCCGGCTTCGTGCAGAACTGCCCGGCGCCCATGGTGAAGGAAGCCACGAAGGCCTCGGCGATCTCGGCACCGCGTTCGGCCGCGGCAGCCTCGGTGACGAAGACGGGGTTGTTGCTGCCCAGTTCCCCGAAGAACGGGATGGGCTCGGGGCGGGAGCTGGCGATGTCGAACAGGGCGCGGCCGCCCGGGATGGAACCGGTGAAGGCTCCGGCCTTGATGCGCGGATCCTTCAGCGCAGCGGCTCCGGCCGCGGTTCCGGTGATCAGCGCGAAGGTCCCCTCCGGTGCCCCGGCAGCGGCCAGGGCTGAAACCACGACGGCGGCCGTCGCCTTGGAGAGCTCCGGGTGCCCTGAGTGCGCCTTGAGGATCACGGGGTTGCCCGCGGCGAGCGCCGAGGCGGTGTCGCCGCCAGCCACGGAAAAGGCGAAGGGGAAGTTGCTCGCGGCAAAGACCACCACGGGGCCCACGGGCACCTTGAGGCGGCGCAGTTCCGGGCGGGGTGCGCCCATGGGCCAGTCGGGGTCGGCGTGGTCGATGCGGGCGTCCAGGTAGCCGCCGTCGCGCAGCACCTCGCCGAAGAGCCGCAGTTGGAAGGTGGTGCGCTTCTGTTCGCCGTGCAGGCGTGCCTCGGCGAGCCGGGTTTCCTGCCGCGCCAGCGGAACCAACTCGTCCGCGGCGGCATCGAGGGCGTCCGCGACGGCGTCCAGCAGGGCGGCGCGTTCGGCCGGGCGGAGGGTGGCCAGGGGTGCCGCGGCGGCGTGGGCGGCGGCGAGGTGCTGTTCGAGTTCGGCGTCGGTGGTACCGGCAGCGGCGCCGGTGGTGCTCTGGGTGATCGCGGTCATCGCGGTCTCCTTCCGTTGAGGTCTTGGTACTGGGTCATGAGCGGGGTCGCGGGAACGCTGCGGGATCGCTGGAACGTTCCGGCGATTTGGCAGCTCTCCGGCGAATTCGAGGGTTTGGCAGCGAGGTTAGCCGGCATGGTTAGCCATCGAGGGCAGCCAGTTCGCCGATGCCCACGGGTGCGGCGAGGGGGCGCTTGGCACTTCCGGCGAGGGATCCGGCGCCGGGCGCTTCTCCGGGACCGGCGCCGAGGCAGGCGGCCGCGAAGCCGCAGACCCGGCCTTGGCACCAGCCCATCCCCGCGCGGGTGAAGGACTTGAGGCTGCGGACGTCGCGGGCGCCCAGGTCCTCCCGGGCTTCTGTGATATCACCGGCGGTGACTTCCTCGCAGCGGCACACGGTGGTGTCCGGGGTGAGCCAGTCCTGCCAGGCAGCGGGCACGGGATGCGCCTGATGCATGGCCTGCGCGAAGCGGCGGTGCCGGGCGATCGCCGCCGGCGGCTTCACGGGGACACCCGGGTCCGGCCGGGCGGCCGCGGCTCCGGCGGCGAGGCCTTCCAGGACGGCAAGGGTGGCGCCCCCGACGCCGGTCACCTCACCCGCCAGGTACAGCCCGGGCACGCTGGACTGCTGGCGGTCGTCGACGACGCCGACCAGAGAGCCGTCGGCGTCCAGCCGGGTTTCGACGCCGAGGGAAACGGGCAATTCCATCTGCGGGGTGAAGCCCCAGCCGAAACCCACCACGTCCACGTCCCCGTAGACCCGTTCGGTACCGGGGCGGACCCGGCCGGCGGGGTCGACGCGCGCCGTGCGCACACCGCTAGCCCGATCCGAACCAAGCACCTCGGTGACGATGCTCCGCGTGCGGTATGGAATCCGGTGCCGGGCGAACGCGGCCGCGTACTCGGCGCCTTCCAGGGCCTTCCCGGGCACACCGGACGCGGCGGCCAGGTGCGGCAGCCAGGCCGACGGCGCGGAGGACTCCAGCACGGCCAGCACCTTCCCGCCCGCTTCGGCGATACCCGCGGCCACGGGCAGCAGGAACGGCCCGGTGCCCGCGATGACGAAACGCTTGCCCGGCAGCACGCCGTTGGCCTTGATGAAAGCCTGGATGCCGCCGGCCGCCAGGACGCCGGGCAGGTCCCAGCCGGGAACGGGCAGTTGGCGGTCGTAGCCGCCGGGGCACAGGACCAGGCGGTCCGCCGTGACAGTCACGGGTGCGGCGCCCGCGGAGGCGACGGCCGGCGTCGTCCGCAGCACGAAGCCGTCCTCGGAGCGCTCAGCCATCCAAACCTGCAGCCCGGGCAGGTACGTGATCCGCCCGGCGTGCTGCGCGGCATCGAAACGCGCCCGCAGGTCCAAATAAGTGTTCCAGCCGTGGTGGCCGTGGCCGTCCGCCTGGACATCGGCAGCTTGGCGCTGGACGGTCTCGGGTGCGTGCCGCCAAAACTGGCCGCCCGGCTGGTTTCCGGCGTCGACGACGGCGACCCTCGCACCCGCTTCGGCGGCCGCCACCGCTGCGGCGAGCCCGGCGGGACCGGCACCGACGACGGCGACATCAACAGTGACGCTCATGAGCCCTCCACCTCCATGCCCTCGCAGACCTCCACGAGGCAGGCGCGCTGGTTCGTCTCGCCGTCCACCGTCACCAGGCAGTCGAAGCAGACGCCGATGCCGCAGAACAGGCCGCGGGGCCTGCCGCCTTTGCGGGTGCTGCGCCAGGCGGTGACGCCCTGGGAAGCGAGGGCCGCGCCGACGCTCTGGCCGGCTGCGGCCGTGAGCGGGCGGCCGTCGAAAGTGATGGTGACAGGCTGCGGGTTCATGCCGTGGCCTCCTCTCGGGATGCTGTTTGGGGACGTGCCTCGCCGAAGCGTGCGGGCGCAAAGGGCGTGAGGTCCAGGTCCGGGGTGAGCCCGGCGAGCGCCTGGGCCAGGAGCTTGCCCGTTCCGGCGGAGAGGCCGATGCCCGCACCCTCGTGGCCGGCGGCGTGCCAGAGCCCGGGGGCGCGGTCGTCGTGGCCGATCACGGGCAGGTGGTCCGGGCAGTAGGGGCGGAAGCCGTGGTAGTGCCGGATGGCTTTGACCCGTTCCAGGAAGGGGAAGAGCGCGGTGGCGTTGCGGGCCAGGAGGCCGAGGGCGGCGGTGCTGACGGTGCGGTCGAAGCCGACGCGTTCGCGGGTGGAGCCAATGAGGATGGTGCCGCTGGGCGTGCCTTCCACCACGGGCGAAGCCTGCAGCCCGGCGTCGGAGCTGCCCACGTTGTCGATGTATTCGGCGGCGTAGACCTTGTGGTGGACCATGGGCGGCAGCGGTTCGGTGACCATCACGAAGCCGCGCCGCGGCAGGACGGGGACCTCGACGCCGGCCATCGCCGCGAGCTCGCCGGCCCAGGTTCCGGTGCAGTTCACCACGGCTCCGGCGGGGAAATCGCCGCGCGGGGTGCGGACGCCGGTGACCCGGCCGCCGTCGCGCATAAAGCCAGTGACTGGAGTGTCGGCGATGAAGCGGGCGCCGGCCTCGGTGGCGAGCCGCACGAGGTGGGCCGCCACGAGCATGGGCTGAACCTGGCAGTCCTCGCGGTAGCTGGCACCGCCCAGGGCTTCGGGGGAAATGTGGGGTTCGGCTTCGCGGAGAGCGGCCTGGTCCAGTTCCTCGACGTCCACGCCGAAGCCCTTCTGGACCGCCATCACCCGGTTCAGGGAGGCGAGGCTGCTTTCGCGGGAGGCCACGATGATCCCGCCCTTGGATTCGAACTCCCAGAGTTTCTTGTGCTCGGCGAGGTCGTTGTGCCACACGCCCAGGGAGTACCGGGTGAGTTCGAGTTCGGGGCCGAGTTCCTTGTCCGAGACGAGGATGTTGCCTTCGCAGGCGGAGGAGGTGCCGCTGGCCGGGAGGCCCTTGTCCAGGACCGTGACGCTCAGGCCCTGTTGTGCGGCGAAATAGGCGGTGGCGGCCCCGATGACGCCGGCGCCCATGACCAGGACATCGCTGCCCCGGGGGCCATTTCCAAAGTTCATGTCTGTTACTCCAGGGGTGGGGTTTCGTCCTCGCCGGTGGCCCAGAGCCCGCGCGCGTGGCCGATATGACGGCGCATGAGTTCGCGGGCTGCGGCCCCGTCTCCGGAGGCAAGGAGGTCCAGCAGTTCGTGGTGTTCCTGGGCCGAGTTGGCCAGGCGGTTGTTGTCGCTGAGGATCTTCAGCCCGTACATGCGGGTGCGGGTGCGCAGGCTGGTGGCCAGCTCCACGAGCTGCTTGTTGCCCGAATACTCGAGCAGTTCGGCATGGAAGTCGCGGTCGGCGGCCAGATAGGCCGCCAGGTCGCCTTCGCGGGCGGCGTCCACGATGTCCTCGGCCAGTTTGTGCAGGCGGCCCATGTCGCCTTCGGGGATGGCCCCGGCGATGTCGGCCATCACCGGGGGCTCCAGCAGCAGGCGGATCTCGGTGATCTCGTCCAGTTCACGGTCGCTCATGCTGGTGACCCGGAAGCCCTTGTTCTTGACGGTTTCCACCAGGCCTTCGCGGGCCAGGTCCATCATGGCCTCGCGCACGGGCGTGGCCGAGACACCGAAGGCCGCGCCCAGCGCCGGAGCCGAGTACAGGGTCCCCTCCTCCAGCGTGCCGGCGATGATCGCGGCACGCAGCGACTCGGTGACCGACTCGCGCAGGCTGCGCTGGCGGCCGAGCGGGGCGATGGGGAGCTGGTTGTTGGCAGGCACGGTGAGCACTCCTTGGGCGGGCGTCATTCTCTGGTGCCTCCTTCATACACCACGGCCGCCGTCACGAGGTCCTCCCAGGCCATGCCCACCCCGGCGTACAGGCAGGGCTTCCCGGGCGTGCGTTCCAGCTTGCCGGCCACGAGTTCCTGCAGGTTCAGCGGGTGGATGCTTGCCCATTCCTCCGCGCTCCGCGCCGGGATGAGGTCCCCCGCTTCGCGCAGCGCCGAGGCGCGGCCTTCCACCACGACGTCGGAGCGCAGTACCAGCGCCGCGTCCACTTCGCGGGCGTCCAGTCCGTGCTGCCCGACGGCGGCGACCACCGCGCCTTCCGCCACCATCCCGCCGTCGAACAAGGGCGTGCGGGAGGAGGTGGCGCAGAGGATGACATCCGCCTCCGGGACGTCCGCGGTGCTGCCGGCCCGGACCTCGATGCCTTCCGCGGCGAGCGTTCCGATCAGCGACTGCACCCTTTCCGGACGTTGCCCGACGACGGCGAAGCGCGCCCCGGGCAGCACGGCGTGCGCCGCGCGGAGGTGGTTGAGCGCCTGGATGCCCGCGCCGAAGACGAGGACCTGGGGGTCTTCTTTGGTTTCGCGTTCCGGGGCGGCGGCGAGGATGTGCTTGACCGCCATGAGGGTGGTGGCCGGGGTGCGGATGGCCGTGAGTTCGGTGCCGTCCATGGTGGCCAGCGGGGCCAGCGTGTCCGAGTCGATCAGCAGGTAGATGCCCTGGATCTTCTCGAGCCCGCGGGCCGGGTTGCCCGGGGCGACGGTGAGTGCCTTGACGCCTGAATAGCTCACACCCTGTGCCGGCATGAGCAGGAACTCCCCACCCGGCGCCGGGCTGAACAGCCGGGGGCTGTCCAACTCCGGATCCACCCCGTCGGCGAGCGCGCGCTCCAGGGCCGCGACCGCCGTCGGCCACGGGGCGGCGGCACGCACCGCCGCGGCGTCGAAATAGGGCAGGCTCACAGCAGGAAGCCTTCCGGGAAGGGATCCGTGGGATCCAGGAAGTACTGCGCGGTGCCGGTCAGCCACGCGCGCCCGGTCACGGTGGGGACGACGGCGGGCCGGCCGCCCACCTCGGCTTCCTCCACCAAGCGCCCGATGAAGCGGGAACCGATGTAGGACTCATTGACGAAATCGGTGTCCAGGGCCAGTTCGCCGCGGGCGTGCAGCTGCGCCATCCGGGCGCTGGTGCCGGTGCCGCAGGGTGAGCGGTCGAACCAGCCCGGGTGGATCGCCATCGCGTGCCGGGAGTGCCTGGCCGTGGAGCCGGGCGCCTTCAGGTACACGTGGTGGCAGCCGCGGATGTCCTCCCGATCCGGGTGGACGGGCTCGTCCTTGGCGTTGATGGCATCCATGATGGCCAGGCCGGCCTTGAGCAGATCGTCCTTGCGTTCCCGCTCGAACGGCAGACCCAGGCTGTCCAGGTCCACCACGGCGTAGAAGTTTCCGCCGAAGGCGAGGTCATAGCCGACCGTGCCGTAGCCGGGAACCTCCACCTCGGCGTCGAGCCGGTCCACGAACGAGGGCACGTTGCGGATGGTCACGGATTCGGCGTGGCCGTCCTTCACCGCGACCTCGGCGATCACCAGGCCGGCCGGGGTGTCCAGCCGCACCGTGGTGACCGGCTCCACGACCTCCACCATGCCGGTCTCCACCAGCACGGTGGCCACGCCGATGGTGCCGTGGCCGCACATCGGCAGCAGGCCGGACACCTCGATGTACAGCACGCCGTAGTCCGCGTCCGGCCGGGTGGGCGGCTGCAGGATGGCCCCGCTCATGGACGCGTGGCCGCGCGGCTCGGTCATCAGGAGGGTGCGGATCCAGTCGCTGTGTTCCATGAACCACAGGCGGCGCTCCGCCATGGTGGCGCCGGGGATCGTCCCGATGCCGCCGGTGATCACGCGCGTGGGCATGCCCTCCGTGTGGGAGTCCACGGCGTGAAAGATGCGGCTGGTTCTCATGTGCTCTCTCCTTAAGCTTTGTGGCTGGGTTGGGCGGGATTTCGGCCCTCCGGCGTCGCTTAGACACGGCCGAAAGGCGCTTCTTCAGTCGCTGAGCGACCTCCGTCGCGCGTTCGGCCGCGATGCGCTCCTTTCCGGAGAACCGAAATCCCGTTCTGGTGCCTCACCTCTGCGGGCAATGCAGCACCAGCCTTTTGTTTATTTGTAGCCCTTGGCGAGGGCTGCTTCCGTGTCCCTGGTTACTGCTGCGTGGGCTTCGGCCGTCAGGGGGCCGCGCGGGGGGCGGCAGGCTCCTCCTCGCAGGCCCACGATGTCCATGGACAGCTTGATGGACTGGACGAACTCGGTCTTGCTGTCCCAGCGGAGCAGGGAGTGCAGGTCCGTGTAGATTTCGCGGGCGCGGGCCAGGTCCGCCACGTCGCCGGAGGTGGAGAGGCGGTACAGCTCCAGTGTGGACTCCGGGATGGCGTTCGGGTAGCCGGCCACCCAGCCCACGGCACCTGCCAGGCCCATTTCGACGACGGTGTCGTCCGTGCCGATGATCAGGTCCACCTCCGGGGCGAGTTCCTTGATCTCGTAGGCGCGGCGGACGTCGCCGGTGAATTCCTTGACGCCCACAATCAGGCCTTCGCCGTGCAGGCGGGCGATCAGCTGCGGGGTCAGGTCCACCTTGGTGTCGATCGGGTTGTTGTAGGCCACGATCGGCAGGCCGACGGCGGCGACACGGCGGTAGTGCTCCACCACCTCGTCGTCGTTGGCGCGGTAGGCGTTCGGCGGCAGGAGCATCAGGGAGGACGCGCCGGCTTCGGCAGCCTGCTCCGCCCAGTTCACGGACTGCAGGGCGCTGTAGGCACCCACACCGGCCATCACGGTGAAGCCCTCGGGGGCTGCCTCAACCGCCGTCGAAATAACGCGGCCGCGTTCCTCTTCGCTGAGGGTCTGGTACTCGCCCAGGGAGCCGTTGGGAGCCACGCCGTCACAGCCGGCGTTCGCCAGGAAGCGGACGTGCTCGGCGTAGGCGTCGAAGTCCACACTGAAGTCTTCATTGAAGGGCAGCGCGGTGGCGACGTGTACGCCGTGCCAGGGCTTGCGGGTCTCGGTCATGATCGGTTCCTTTCTTCAGGCACACTAGGCGCCAGTTATCGTGCTGCCGTGAAGTTCCTCACAGCAAATTTACCATGTGACATTGCACAGGTGGAATAAGGGGATGCCGGGCCGTAGCCCGGCATCCGGGGTTCGCAGGCGGGGTCGCCGCCCGCAAAGGGCGGGTTCAGCTCGCGGGAACCACGTACTGCTTCTCGGCGACCTTCCCAAGTCCTTCGGAGAGGCCCGCGTCCGTGAGCAGCTTGGCAATGGTGCCGTCTTCGCGCTGGGCTTCAATGCCGGCGTCGAGCGCTTCCTTCAGGCTGGTGTTGCCCTTGGTCATCGGGAACGCTGCCTCGGGCGCCTGCGTGATCGCGCCGACGCGCGGGTCCGGCTTTTCGTTGGACAGGGCGACCGTGACTCCGGCGGCGTCCTTGAACTGGAGGACCTGCACGCCGTAAGCGTCGACGTCGGCGTCCAGGCGTCCGGCGTCGAAGTCCGCCTTCAGCTCGACGCTGGACGGGTAGGTGACCAGCTTGTCGCCGAGGATCTTGCGGAGGTCCTCCACCCAGAGGTAGCCGTCGATGGTACCCACTTTCTTCATCTTCTCCAGCTCGGCCACAGTGGTGGCGCCGGTCTTGGAGGCAATGCCCATGCCGTCCAGGTAGGTGGAGGCGGAGAAGTCCACGGCCTTCAGGCGCTTCTCGGTGGCGTCGATGGTACCCAGGGCGAGGTCGATGTTGCCGCCGGAGATGGACTGCACGGCGTCGGCGTAGGTGGCCTGCTGGTAGACGGGCTCGAGGCACTCGTCCTTGGCGATCTTGTTGACGATCGCGATGTCGATGCCGTTGGGCTTGCCGCTGTTGTAGCTGCTGAACGGCGGGATGTCGATGACGCCGATGGTCAGCTTGCCCTGGGCGACGGTCTGGATTCCCTGATGCTTGGGCGTGCAGTTGGAGTTGCTGGCGGTCGAGGACCCGCCGCAGGCGGTCAGGCCCAGCCCGGCGGCGAGGACGACGGCGGCGAGCGCCCCGGTGGTCTTGAGCTTGTGCATGGTCATTTCTTTCCTCCTGTTGATTGGGGGATGCGTGGGGATGTGCGGAAAAGGGTCAGGTATGGCGGGCCAGGCGTTTTTCGAAGTACACGGTGATCCACGTGGCCGGCATGGAGATGGCCGCGTAGCAGATGCCCGCGAGGGCGAAGATCTGCAGGTAGTTGAAGTCCTGCGAACCGATGTTGTACGCGGACTTCATCAATTCCGGCACGGCGATGGCGTAGGCCAGGGAGGTCCCCTGGAACATCTGGATGGCCACGCCCATCAGGCCCGGAATGGCAGAGCGCATGCCCTGCGGCATGATCACCCGGAAGAAGGTGTGCCCGCGGGACAGGCCCAGGGCGGCCGAGGCCTCGTGCTGGCCGCGGGCCACGGACTGCATTCCGGCCCGCATGATCTCCGAGGAGTACGCCGCGGAATTCCAGATCAGCGCCAGGCAGGCCGCGGTGATGCTTTCGAAGGCGATGCCGAACTTCGGCAGCCCGTAATAGAACAGGTACAGGATCACCAGGGCGGGGGCGCCGCGGCCGATTTCGACGACGGCCAGGCCCAGGGTGCGCACGGCCAGGTTGCGGTGCTGGACCATGACGCTGAGCACCAGGCCCAGCGGGTAGCCGGCCACGATCGAGACGCCGGCGATCATAAGGCTGACGCCGAGCCCGGACATCAGCTGCGGCAGGTAGCCTGCCCATTCGATCAGCCAGTTCATGCGTAGACCGCCTTCCTCATGCGGGCATCAAGGCTGCGGGACAGGTAGGCCACCGGCAGGCTCAACACGATGTACAGGATGCCGACCAGCACGTAGGGCAGGATGCCTTCCATGGTGGGGTGCTGCCGGGCGAAGGCCTGGGACTGGAACACCATCTCGGCGACGATGATCGTCGAAGCGATGGACGAGTCCTTCAGAAGGCCGGTGAGGTAGGTCGCAATGGACGGGGACACGATCCGGAAGGCCTGCGGCACCAGCACCCGCAGGAACGTGGTCCCACGGGACAGGCCGAGCGCATCCGCGGCCTCGTTCTGTCCGCGCGGCACCGATTCGAGGCCGCCGCGGTAGATCTCGGCCAGGTAGGCAATGGACACCACGCCCAGGCCCACGATCGCCGCGCCCACCGGGTTGAACTTGAAGGTGCCCACCTGGATGCCGAACTTCAGCAGGAACAGCCACACGATGATCGGCACGCCGCGCACCAGGTCCACGAAGAGCCGGCAGGCCAGGCGGACCACAATGTTCGACGACGACAGGCCCACCGCCAGCGGCACCGCACCGACGATGCCGATCGCGAAGGCGGACAGCGTCAGCACGATCGTCATGGGCAGCCCCTGCAGGACTGCGGAGAATGCGTCCATTTCAGCGCTCCAGCACGGCGCGCAGGAAGCGCCGGGTGCGGTCCTCCTGCGGGTCGCTCATGATGGCCCGCGGATCACCCTGCTCGATGATCTTGCAGTCGGCCATCACCACGAGGGTGTCCGAAACATCCCGGGCGAACTGCATCTCGTGGGTGACCACGATCATCGTCATCCCGTCGTCGGCCAGCTCGCGCATGACCGCCAGGACTTCCAGGCCCACCTCGGGGTCCAGGGCCGATGTCGGCTCGTCGAACAGCATGATGGAGGGATCCAGGGCCAGCGCCCGGGCGATGGCGATACGCTGCTGCTGCCCGCCGGAACACCGGCCGGGATGCTGGTGCGCCTTGTCCTTCAGGCCGACGCGCTCCAGGAGCTGCAGTGCGCGCTCGTCGGCCTCTTCCTTGCTGCGGCCGAGCACTTTCTGCTGCGGGAAGCTGATGTTCTTCAGGGCGGACATGTGCGGGAAAAGATTGAATGACTGGAACACCATGCCGACCGTGCGGCGCAGGGCCGCGAGGTCCTTGGCGTTGATCACCTTGCCGGGCTCGATGGTGTGGTGGTCCACCTGGATGGTTCCGGAGTCGGGCCGCTCCAGCAGGTTGATGCACCGCAGGAAGGTGCTCTTGCCGGCACCCGAGGGGCCGATCAACGCCGTCACCGTGCCCGGTTCGACGTTCAGCGACACATCGTCGATCACCAGATGGTCGCCGTAACGCTTGGAGATGTTGTCCAGCCTGATGCCGGTACGGGGCGCGAGCTTGCCGTTCGCGATTTCTGAAAGGGTCATAACGCTCTTCCATGTGGGGAAACAGGTGAAAACATCGTTCGCTGTGTTCGATGTCACATGATATGTGCAATGGTACATGACACATTTGGAGCTGGGAAGACCCAACTTTTCCGATGCTGTGAAACCGGGCCGCGAGTGGGTTTCATCTTTCGCAAGCGCTTGCAATCTTCGGCTAGAGTCCCTTAGCCTCGGAGCATGCCTTCTTCCGTCCAGAGCGTCGCCGACCGCGCCGGTGTATCCGTTTCCACGGTTTCCCGTGCCCTTCGCGGGGTTCCTGGCATCGCCGAGTCGACCCGCAAGCGCGTGCAAGAAGCTGCCGAAGAACTCGGCTACGTCGCCTCGCTGAGCGCCTCCCGGCTGGCGACGGGACGCACCCACACGGTCGCCGTCGTCGTACCGCTTCTCTCGAAATGGTTCTTCGCGGAGGTGATTGCCGCGGCCGGCCGGGTGCTGAGCCGTGCCGGCTACGACGTCCTGCTCACGGAGCTTTCCACGCCGGAACTGCGCAACGCGTTCTTCGCCGCGCCCCGCCTGCAGGGCCGCTCCGACGGTGCCCTGGTGCTCGCCCTGCAGCTCACCGCGGAAGAACTCGCGGCCCTCGAAGCGCAGGGCCAGGCGGTGGCCCTGGTCGGCTCGGAACGGGCGGGCGCGTCCTCGGTGTGCGTCGAGGACCGGGCCGGCGGGCGCGCGGCCACCCGGCACCTGATCAACCTCGGCCACGAGCGCATCGCCTTCCTCGGCATCCAGGAGGCACCCGGTTCCACCCTCGGCGGCGTGCCTCCCGCCGAACGCCTGCTCGGTTACCGCGACGCCCTCGCCGACGCCGGGATCAGCCCCGATCCGGGCCTGGAGTTCGGCGTCGGAAACACCGTGGACGCGGGATCCGCGGCCATGGCGACGGCGCTCACCATGGCGGAACCCCCGACGGCGGTGGTCGCCGCCTCGGACGAGCTCGCCTTCGGCGCCCTGGCCACCCTCCGCGGCGCCGGGCTGCAGGTGCCCGGGGATTTCTCGGTGGTCGGCTACGACAACCACGAACTCGCCGGATCGGTTGGCCTCACCACGATGGACCACGGCGTCGCCGAGCAGGGCCGCCTCGCCGCGGAAGCCCTCATCGCCACCCTCGACGGTGCGCCGGCCGCCGTCGAGCGCCTCCAGCCGAACCTCGTTGTGCGGGGTTCCACGGCCCCGCCCCGCCGCCTCCGCGCGGTGTCCCCCTAAATCCGTCCCGCAACACCCCAGCGAACAGGAACCCCATGGAATACCGCAAGCTCGGAAACTCTGGCCTGTACGTGAGTGAAATCGCGTACGGCAACTGGACCACCCACGGCGAACAGATCGGCCAGGACGCCGCGAGCTCCTGCGTCCGCACCGCCCTGGACCTGGGCATCACCACCTTCGACACCGCGGACGCCTACGCCGGCACCCGCGCCGAATCCGCGCTCGGCGCAGCGCTCGACGGCGTGCGGCGCGAAGGCGTCGAAATCTTCACCAAGGTCTACTTCCCCACCGGCGAAGGCAGGAACGACCGCGGCCTGTCCCGCAAGCACATCATGGAATCCATCAACGGCTCTCTGGCCCGCCTCCGCACGGACTACGTGGACCTCTACCAGGCCCACCGCTACGACTACGAAACCCCGCTTGAGGAAACGATGCAGGCGTTCGCCGACGTGGTCCGGGCCGGCAAGGCGCTCTACATCGGTGTCTCCGAATGGACGCCGGACGAGATCCGCCGCGGCGCCGCCCTCGCCAAGGAGCTCGGCATCCAGCTCATCTCCAACCAGCCGCAGTACAACATGCTGTGGCGCGTGATCGAGCCCGAGGTGGTGCCGCTCAGCGAGGAACTGGGCCTCGGCCAGATCGTGTGGTCGCCTATTGCGCAGGGCGTACTGACCGGCAAGTACGTGCCGGGCGCGGGCGCACCGGCCGCGTCCCGCTTCTCGACGGACGGCGGCGGCGCGAAGACCGAGCACCGCTACATGCAGCCGGCCGTGCTCGAGCGCGTCCAGGAACTGAAGCCGCTCGCAGAGGAGGCCGGTCTGTCCATGGCCGCGTTCGCCGTCGCCTGGGTCCTGCAGAACAAGAACGTCTCCGCGGCGATCGTCGGCGCCTCGCGGCCCGAGCAGCTCAAGGACAACACCACGGCAGCCGGCGTCGTTCTCGAACCGGCGCTGCTGGACAAGATCGACGGCATCCTGGGCGACGTTGTCGAGCGCGATCCGGCGAAGGTGGAGTCCTTCCTCGAGCGGCCCTGAGGCCGCTGCCGTCGCACCGCCGGGGCGATATGTCTGACATATATGCCCGACGGCGGGTCACGGATTCGCAGCTCCCTCGCCTCGGCTGCCACGATGGAAAGATGCTTGAGGCAACAAACACCGCATCCGATTCAACCGTCGCGAACCCGGCCCTGGCCGCGGAAGCGAAGATCGCCCGGGTGGCGGTCACCGTCTTTCCGTTGCTCGTGGTGGTTGCGGGCGCGGCAGGCTTCCTGTCACACGGCGTCTTCAAGCCGCTGGCCCCGTCGGTGCCGTACCTGCTGGGCATCATCATGTTCTGCATGGGCCTGACCCTGACGCCGCCGGACTTCGCGTCCGTGGCGCGCCGGCCCTGGGCGGTGGCGCTGGGCATCGTGGCGCACTACGTGATCATGCCGGGCGCGGGCTGGCTGATCGCCGTCGCCCTCCAACTGCCGCCGGAGCTCGCGGTGGGCCTGATCCTGGTGGGCTGCGCGCCGTCGGGCACCGCGTCCAACGTGATGGCCTTCCTCGCCAAGGGCGACGTGGCCCTGTCCGTCGCCGTCGCCTCCGTGTCCACGCTGATTGCCCCACTGGTGACGCCGGCCCTGACGCTGCTGTTGGCCGGGTCCTTCCTGCACATCGACGCCGGCGCCATGGTGCTGGACATCGTCAAGACCGTGCTGCTTCCGGTGGTCGCCGGCCTGCTGGCGCGCCTGTTCCTCAAGAACCTCGTCGCCAAGGTGCTGCCGGCACTCCCCTGGGCGTCCGCCGTCGTGATCTCCGTGATCGTTGCGGTGGTGGTGGCGGGAAGTGCCAGCAAGATCGTCGCCGCCGGCGGCATCGTGTTCCTGGCCGTGGTGCTGCACAACGGTTTCGGCCTGGGCCTTGGCTACCTGGCGGGCAAGGTGGGCCGCCTGGACGGCAAGGCCCGCCGAGCCTTGGCGTTCGAGGTCGGTATGCAGAACTCGGGCCTGGCAGCCACGCTTGCCACGGCACACTTCACGCCGCTCGCCGCCCTGCCCTCGGCCGTCTTCTCGGTGTGGCACAACATCTCCGGCGCGCTGGTGGCGGCGTGGCTGGCCCGGAAGCCGCTGCAGGACTGAGATTCCGGATGCGGACGAACTCGCGGGTCCCTGCCCGGCTCGCGGGTGCACACCGCGAGTGGGACAGGAACCCGCGAGCGCGGGATTCAAGCGGCCCTAGTCGACCAGCACCGAGTCCTTGGCCTGTTCCGCAGGCTCGACGGCGGCCGGAGCCTTGGCCGTGCGGTGGTGGATCCAGTTCGCCACCGCCAGGAGCGCCACCAGGGCGAAGGTGCTCAGGAGCTGGGGGCGGGAGTCCTCGCCGATGAAGCCGACGGTGAAGATGGCGGCCAGGATGAGCAAACCGATCCCCGTGAGCCAGGGGAAGCCCGCCATCCGTAGGGGAAGGACGGTCCCGTCGCGGTCCGCGCGGAGGCGCAAGGCCAGCTGGGCAAGGAGCGCTGAGGTCCAGACCAGCAGGGAGGTGGAGCCCACGATGTTGAGGAGGACCGGAAGCACCTTGTCCGGGAAGGCCACCTCAAGCACGGCCGTGACGACGCCGAAGGCAACGCTGGCCAGCACGGCCACGACCGGAACCTGGGTCTTGGAGATGAAGGCGAGGGAGCGCGGCGCTTCACCGCGTTCGGCCAGGGAGAACGCCATCCGGGAGGCGCCGTAGAGGTTGGCGTTAAGGGCGGAGAGCAGGGCCGCGACGGCCACCAGCGTGATGGCGGTGGCCGCGCCGGGCATGCCTGCGGCGTCCAGAACGGCAGCGAACGGGCTCTTCAGCCCCGCCGAGCCCACGGGAACCACGGCCGCGATGATGAAGATCGCACCGATGTAGAAGACCAGGATGCGCCACAGCACGGTACGGACGGCCTTGCCCACGCTGCGTGCGGGGTCCCGGGTTTCGGCGGCGGCCACGGACACGATTTCGGTGCCGCCGAAGGCGAAGGCCACCACGAAGAGCGCCGTGGCGATTCCGGCGAAGCCGTTGGGGGCGAATCCGGCGCCCGTGAAGTTGGCCAGGCCGGGTGACTGGACGTCGGGCAGCCAGCCAAAGAGCAGGGCGGCGCCGACCAGGAGGAAGCCGACGATGGCGGCCACCTTGAGCAGGGCGAACCAGAATTCGAACTCGCCGAAGTTCTTCACCCGGGTGAGGTTCACGGCGGTGAGCACGGCGATGAACACGAACGCCATCAGCCAGACCGGAAGCGCCGGGAAGACGCTGGCCAGCAGGGCGGCCGCGCCGAGCGCCTCCGCCGCGATCACCACAACGAGCTGCACCCACCAGAGCCAGCCCACGGTGGCGCCGGCCACGGGTCCGAAGGCCCGCGCGGTGTAGACGGAGAAGGCGCCGCTGTCCGGGTTGGCGGCAGCCATCTCGCCGAGGGCCCACATCACGAGGATGATGAGGGTTCCGGCGACGAGGTAGGAGATCAGCACGGCCGGGCCCGCGGCCTGGATGCCGGCGCCCGAGCCGATGAAGAGGCCCGCCCCGATGGCGCTGCCGAGCCCCATCATCGTTAGCTGGCGCGGTTTGAGGGCGGCGCCAAGCGCGGTGCCGGATGTAGCTCGGTCAGACGTCATTGTCCGTTGTTCCATGGGGGAGTCCTCTGGGTAGTGGAACGGTTTGTTGGGGTGGAACAGCTGTTGGGGTGGAACGGTTTGTCTCGGGGTGGCGGTTCAGGCGTGCGCTTCCAGGACGCTGTTTTCCAGAACGGTGAGCACGCGGTCGTTGGAGGCGGGGTCGGCAACGGTGATCCGGATGCCGTCGCCCTGGTACGCGCGGACCATGATGCCCGCTTGATCGAACGCGGCAACGAGCCTTGTCCGGAGCTCGTCATCGGCGCGGATCCACAGGAAGTTTCCCTGGCTCGGCTGCAGCTTCCAGCCCAGGGCCTCCAGCCGCGCGGCCATCCGGGCGCGCTCGTCCCGGACCGCGGCGACCCTCGCCTGCATCTCATCGCTGGCGTCCAGCGAGGCGATCGCGGCCTGTTGGGCCAGCGCGGTCACGGCGAAGGGAAGCGCGGTCCGGCGCAGCCCGTCCGCGATGTCCGGCGCCGCCACCGCGTACCCGACCCGCAGGCCGGCGAGCCCGTAAGCCTTGGAGAAGGTGCGCAGGATGCAGACGTTCGGGTACGCGCGGTAGAGGGCGAGGGAGTCGGGGCCGCTTCCGGCGTCGGCGTATTCCACGTAGGCCTCGTCGATCACCACGAGGACGCCGGATCGGACGGAGCGCAGGAACGCCTCGAGGCGGTCGTGGGCGATCGGGACGCCCGTCGGGTTGTTCGGCGTGCAGAGCAGGATCACCCTGGTCCGTTCGGTGACGGCGGCGGCCATGGCGTCCAGGTCGTGGCCCTCGGCGTCGTCCAGGGGAACGCGGACGGACCGGGCGCCCGCCAACTCCACCAGGATCGGGTAGGCCTCGAAGGAGCGCCACGCGAACACCACTTCGTCTCCGGCGTCGCACAGTCCGGTGATGATCTGCTGGAGGACGCCGACACTGCCGGGCCCCACCGCGACCTCGGCGGCGGTAACACCGAGCTGCGCGGCGATCCGTTCGCGAAGCCCGACGGCGGCCATGTCCGGGTAGCGGTTCATCCTGGCTGCCGCTTCGGCCACCGCAGCGGCGGCCGCAGGCAGCGGTTCGTAATGGCTTTCGTTGCTGGCAAGGGCGGCGATGTCCACGACGGCGCCGCGCTCCGCACTGGAAGCACGCCTGCCCGGGACGTAGGACGGCAGGCCGGAAACCGCTCCACGCAAGGCGGGTCGCGCGGCGTCCGGCGCCGTCAGCATCTGATCACTGGTCATGAGCCCCGATCATGGAAGTGACCCGGAGCACATTGCAAGATACGCTGACAGCATTGGGATTTCTGCTCAACTTCTATTGTCTGTGGTGAAAATATGACCATCCCGAGTCCCCGCAACCTCGATTCCCTGGACGCCCGGATCATCCTTGCCCTCGACAAGGACCCGGAAGCGAGCGCCCTGGCACTCTCCCGGACCCTCGGCGTCGCGCGGAACACCGTGCATGCCCGCCTGGCGAGGCTGGAGCGCAGCGGCGCCCTCAGTTCCTTCAGCCGCAGGCTGGACCCCGCCGCGCTCGGCTACGGCCTCATGGCCTTCCTGTCCCTGGCGATCAGCCAGACCCGGGCGGGTTCGGTGGAAAACGGGCTCGAAGCCATCCCGGAGGTCATCGAGGTGCACGCCACCACGGGCGACGCGGACCTCATGGCCAAGGTGGTGGCCCGGGACACGGGCGATCTTTACCGCATCACCAACCAGATCCTGGAAATCGAGGGAATCCAGCGGACCAGCACCGCCATCTCCGTGCTGGAGCTCATGCCGCCCCGCTTCGACGGCCTCCTGGACCGGCTGGCGCAGCAGGAGAACCGCCCCGCCACCTAAGCGGAGTGGTCTGCGCCACAGCTGGGCATATTCGCACTATTTCTGTCAGTAGATGACAAAAATACCAATCTGATTCGCTTCTCTTGCATGCTGAGGCCATGGCTTCGAAGATCTCTGCCATGACCTCCTTGACTGTCTCCGGCCGTGTGGCACAGGTTCTCAGCGGCTACCTCAGTGACATATTCGGCGTAATGGGCAACGGGAACGCCTACTTCCTGGACGCCGCCGAAAAGCAGGGCCTCCGCTTCTCCCCGGTCCGCCATGAGGGTGCCGCCATCGCTGCCGCGGACGCCTACTACCGCGCGTCCGGGCGCCTCGCGGCAGGCACCACCACTTACGGACCCGGCTACACCAACGCCCTGACGGCCCTCGCGGAGGCGGTCCAGGCCCAGATCCCGGCGGTGCTCGTCACCGGGGACGCACCGAGCAGCGGCGCCCGGCCCTGGGATGTGGACCAGGCGGCCATCGCCGCCGGGCTCGGGGCGGAAACCTTCACCGTCACCCGTGAGGCCGCCGGCGCCATCACCCAGCAGGCGGTGGAATACGCACTCGCCCAGCGGACCGCCGTCGTGCTCGCCATTCCGTACGACCTCGCGGCGCTTGAAGCAGCGGAAGAACAGCTCCCCGTGCCGGCGGCACTTGAGGTGACGGACGACGTCGACGGCGGACTCGAGCGGGCGGCCGAACTGCTCGCGGGCGCGGCGCGCCCGCTTGTGCTCGCGGGCCGTGGCGCGCATCTGGCCGGCGCCGGCCCTGAACTCCGGGAGCTCGCCGACCGCCTCGGCGCCCTGACCGCCGGGACTGCCCTGGCGCTCAACCTGTTGCAGGGCGAGGGATACCTCGGCGTCGCGGGCGGCTTCGGCACGGACACCGCCGCCGGACTCATGGGCGAGGCGGACGTGGTCCTCGTGGCCGGCGCGAGCCTGAGCCAGTTCACCATGCGCTTCGGCCACCTGATCGGCCCGGACAGCACCGTCGTCCAGATCGACACCGCACTGGACGCGACGCATCCCCGGGTGGACCTGTTCGTCAGCGCTGACGCCAAGGCCGCCGCCCGGGGACTCCTCCGGTTGCTGGACGGCTCGGTGCCGCGTGTCCGGGACGCAGGAGCCTGGCGCGCGGAAGCCCGGACCCGGCTTGCCGAAGGCGAGGCCCACCACCCCGGCTCCGCGGTCACCCCGGACGGCCGCCTGGACCCCCGGGCCCTCGCGGTCGCGCTGGATGCTGTGCTGCCGGAGCGCCGCACCGTGGTGCAGGACGGCGGGCACTTCGTGGGCTGGGCGCCCATGTACTGGCGGATCCCGCGCCCGCAGGACCTGGTGATGGTGGGCACCGCTTACCAGGCCATCGGCCTCGGCCTCGCCAGCGCCGTCGGGGCGGCCCGCGCTGTGGAGGACGGCCGCACCCTGGTACTCGCCTCGGGCGACGGCGGTTTCCTTATGGGGCTGTCCGACCTGGAGTCGCTCGTCGGCGCGGCGGCGAGCGCCGTCGTCGTGATCTACAACGACGCCGCCTACGGGGCCGAGATCCATCAGTACGGCTCTCAGGGGTTGACCGAGAAGCCCATGCTGATCCCCGAGGTGGACTTCAGCGGCATTGCCCGCGCTCTCGGCGCAGAATCGGCGGTCATCCGCTCCGTGGCAGACCTCTCCGCCCTCAAGGACTGGATTGACGCCGGCGCGAAGGGCACCTTCGTGGCCGACTGCCGCATCACCTCCACCGTCCGCGCCCCGTGGCTGGACGAATGGATGAGGGCCTCGCAGGCTGCGAAGGCAGCCGTCGCCGGGTAAGCGATCCTAGGGCAGCGGGACGGTGAGGGTCTGCCCCGGGAAGGTGATCGGGGCGTAGTGGTTGTCCCCGAAATAGGCGGCGCTGAACGTGAAGGTCCGGGGCGCCGTCGGCAGCAGGAAGTCGCTGGTGGCGAGTCCTGCGGTGACGGGCACCGGTAAGCCGTACTCGATGCCGTCGGCGTAGAACTGGACGTATCCGCCGGGGTCGGGCGCACCCGTCTGCTGGGTGAGTGTTACGTCCATCCGGACGGTGAAAGGGCTCGTCACGGTCAGTGTATGGACGCCGTCGAGGGGCAGGGGATCCGCCGGCGGGAGGACCTGGAGGGACACCGGCTCGGATTCGGGTCCGCTGTAGCGGATCACGGATTCGTGGCGTGCGGTCAACCGGTGGGCTCCCACGGGCAGGTAGTTAACAACGAGAGTGGCCTTCCACCCTCGGGACCCGGGGACAACCACGCCCTCACCGAGGAACTTATCGTCGGCGTAGAAGACGATGGGCCCGTCCGAGGTGCCGGTCAGCGCCTTGCCGTCGTCCGTCGTGACCTGGGCCGTGAGTTTGACCGGTTCGCTCACGGTCACCGGCTTCTTGGCGCTGGCCTGGAGTGAGGTTTTGGTGAGGGGGCCCGTCCACACCTCGTAGGAGAAGGTCTTTTTCGCCGCCTGGAAGTAGGTGTCCCCCGAGTACGTGACGGTGTAGTGCCGCATGCCGGTCCTGGTGGATGTGAGGTAGAGGCGGACGTCGCCCTCGTCACCGGTCAGGATGCGCGTCTCGGGCAGGGCTCCCCGCTCATTCAATTGCACTGTCAGGGTTCCGGTCGGGCGTCTGGTTTCCGCTGGAGGCACCACAAAGTCGATGACAATCTCCGATGCGCTGCCGGCGAAAGCCCAGCTGGGTTCATCCAAGTGCGCCCGGATTTCGACTTTGGACCGGGTATCCGGTTGGTTGGGCCTTGCATGGACCGGGCCCACGCTTGCCACCAGCGCTGCGGCGAGAGCGAGGGTCAGGACGGTGCGGGGAGCAGGGCGCCCGGCGGACAGAAACACGGACAAGCGCGCAAAATCCATGAGTTCCTCCATAACAAATGCATTTGTTGATGGAAGTCCCCCAGAAACTCCAACGGGTGGTTGCAGCACCCTCCGCCGACGATACTCCCCCTTCCGGGGAACCGTAAGGCCCTTTGGGAGCCCGGGCGCTAGTCCTGGAGCGTGGTGCCGCGCAGGTGCAGGGTCCAGGGCGCCGGAACGCGGACGCCTTCGCCCGTGGAGCCCGATTCCAGGCGGTCCACGAGCATGTTCACCACGCGGTCGAAGATGGGCTCGGGCCCCACGGTGGTCAGGGCCGGGTCCGATTCCTGGCCTTCGGTGGAGTTCCCGACGCCCACGACCTGCACGTCCTCGGGCACGCGTAGGCCCAGGCGGAAAGCGGCCCGGATGGCCTGCAGCGCTTCCATGTCGTCGCTGGCGAAGATCGCGGTGGGACGGTCCGGCAATTGCAGCAGGTCCAGGGCGGCCTGGTAGGCGACATCCTTGCGGTGGTGCGAGGTACGGACCAGTTCCGGATCCACCGGCAGACCCGCCCGCTCCAGCCCGGCCACGTAGCCGCTGTACCGGGACGGAATGGCGCGTCGGCTTTCGTCCGCCCTCCGGATACAGGCGATGCGGCGGTGGTGCGCGGTCAGGAAATCCATGCCCGCGGCGATTCCATCGGCAGGTTCAGGGGCCAGGACGTCGAAGCCCGCGGGCTGCATGACCTCGGAGATGACCACTTGCGGAACGCCGCGGCGGGCCAGCTCCAGCATGGTTTCATCCTTGGTTACGGACTCCTGGATGAAGCCGAGGATCACGCCGTCGGCCCCGCCGGACAACATGAACTGGCGCCAGGCGTCGCCCAGCAGCACCACGGGCTGGTAGCCGTGTTGGGGAAGGACCCGTGCTGCTGCGGCGGCCAGGGCGCGGTCCCAGGGCCATTCGAGGTTGCCGATCGCCACGGCCACGAGTTCGGTCTTGCCGCGCCGCATGCCGCGGGCCGCACGGTTGGCCACGTAGCCCAGTTCGCGCACGGCTTCCTGCACGCGCTGTTTGGTGGGCTCACTGATCCGGGTGGTGCCGCCGAGGCGTCCGGAGAGCACGTAGGAGACCGTGGTGAGCGAGACGCCGGCACGCTCGGCCACGTCGCGGATGGTCGGCTTGGAACCTTGCCTCACGTCTGTGTCCTGTCTCTCCTGCGGTTTTCGTACTCTATCGGGATTTGCCGGGGGGCTCCTTTCGTGAATGTACGACGGCGCCCGCGCGCCTTGAGGGGAAGCCCGCCTGGCGCGGGGCCAACTATCGCGCCGTGCAACAATCACCCCATGGATGCACCCGAGCCCGAGATCGTGGACTGGCCCTCATTGCTCTTCGCACTGCTCGTCGATTCACTCGTCGCGTGGGCTCCGGCGGTCCTGGCGTTCGTGTTCCTGCCGGCACTCCAGATCCCCGTCGCTCTTGGCCTGCTCCTTGCGTCCTTGTTTGGCAACTGGGCCCTGGCCAGCCGTGGAACCACGCTTGGCGCACGCCTCGCCGGCTTCGCGCTGCGCACACGAAGCGGGGGCGAACCGGGGGCGAAGTACGGCCTGGTCCTCACTCTCCTGGCGCTGCTTTCAGTGCCTTCCATCTTGCTGCTGCTCATCGCCGTCAATTACTACCCCGCAGGTGGCGACGCTTCCGGCCCCCTCGGAGATCCTGCGAGCTACCCGTTGCTGGGAGAACGTACCGGCCGGCGGCGGTTCCTGGAGGCCGCCGACGCCTACTGGGAACGCTGGTCCTACTGACCTTTCGGCTTAGCTGGCGCGGCGATAGCGGATGTGGGTGGCCAGTGGCGAGTGAAGCACTTCGGCTGGTTCGAAGCCGAAAGATTCCACCCCATCGAAGATGCGCTCTCCCGAACCGAGCAGCACCGGTGCGATGTCGAGGGTGAGCTCGTCGATCACGCCGGCGATCAGTGCCTGTCGGACGGTCGAGGCCCCACCGGCGATGTCCACGCCCTTGTCCCCGGCGGCCTGGCACGCTGCGGAGTATGCCGCGTCGAAGCCCTCGGTGACGAAATGGAAGGTCGTCCCGCCGGACATCTGGATCGGGTCATGTCCGTGATGGGTCAGCACGAACACCGGCGCGTGGTACGGCGGTTCGGCTCCCCACCACCCGCTCCATTCCTCATCCCAGTCCCCCCGGATCGGACCGAACATGTTCCGGCCCATCACATACGCGCCCCGCGGACGCATGAGCCAGTCATTAGCTACTTTGTCGGCATCGTTGGCCCGCGGGTCGCCGATGTGCCAGCCGTGCAGCTCCAACCCCCGCTTGCCCAGGGGGTTCTGGCGGCTCTGGTCCGGACCGGCGACGAAGCCGTCCAGCGAGATGGACATGTGGCAAGTGGTGTCGGGCATCGCGAACCTCCTGAGTGCTTGCGACGTGCGCTCGGTCGTGCGGGGATTCTGCGGATCCAGGTCCGCCCCAGATTAGTCGAACCGAGCTGCCTCGATAAAGGTCTTCCCTTGGAACGCACGATGGCGCCGCAGCGAGCGCCCCCTCACAGCCCTCCTCCCGGGAGGGTGCTCCCCGTGTAATCGGCCAGGGAGCGCAGAAGCGCCGCCTGGAAGTCCTCGTCGTGCACCGCCGGATGTGGTTCCCGCGTGGCCTGGTGGTACCAGTAGCCTCCGCTCGTGAGGGCCTCGGGGCTGTCGCTTACCGCGAGCCACGCCTGCGTGACGTGTCCCAGGCGGAGGTCGCCGGGTGCGCCGGGTCCGCCCATCCGGGTGGGCACCCAGCCGGGGTCCACCGCGTGCGAACGCACCTCCGGCCACAGCCTCGCAACGGCCGCCGCCAGGGCGGTGACGAACAGCTTGCTGTCGGGATACGAGCGGGATTCCCGCGCGCCGCTCCAGTCCACGCCGTCGAGATCCGGCTGCCCGCTGCGGTGCCAACCGCTGCTGAGGTAGATCAGCCGCTCCGGCCGTTCGATTTCCGCGGTCAGCACGAAAGGAGCCACCACGTTAACCGGCAGCAAAGCCCTGCCGCCGAGGACACCGGCGTTATGGATTACGGCGTCAAAACGGCCCAGGGCGTTCGCCTGATCGGCCAGGGCGCGCACCTCGTCCAGTTTGGCGAGATCGCCCACCACGGCCTGGGCGCCGCCGTCGAGCAGGTCCCGGACGGCCGCCAGCCGCTCCGGTGCCCGGACGTGCACCACCACGGAATGGCCGTCGTCGAGCAGGGCGGCAGCTGCCGCGCGGCCGAGTCCGTCGGCGGAACCAGTGACGAGGATGCGGGACATCTCTTCTCCTTGGCATTGTGGTCCCTCCACCTCACCATGGATCGCCGGATGCCGGGAGCTCCCGCGTAAGAGGGGTACCAGGAGGGTCTCCTTCAATCCGGAACGCGCGCCTATCGTGGATCCATGGACAACCGTGCTGACGTTCGCGAATTCCTTACCTCGCGGCGCGCCAGGATTTCTCCCGAGTCGGTGGGGCTGCCTGTCGGCAGCAACCGGCGCGTGGCCGGGCTGCGCCGCAGCGAGGTGGCGACGCTTGCCGGCGTGAGCATCGAGTACTACACCCGCCTGGAGCGCGGGGCCATCAGTGGCGCGTCCCCCGAGGTCCTCGATTCGCTCGCCCGCGCGTTAAGGCTCGACGACGCCGAACGCGCCCACCTTTTCGACCTCGCCCATGCCGCAAGCCCGGTGGCCCGGCCGCCGAAGCGCCGCAGTGCCGGGAGTTGGGCGCCGCACCCCAGCCTCCAATGGGTGCTCGACGCCGTGACGTCCGGCCCTGCCTTCGTGCGGAACGGGCGGATGGACCTGATCGCCGTGAACGCCCTCGCGCGTGCCTTCTACAAAGACGCCTACGACATGCCCGGCGAGCCTCCGAACCTGGCCCGCTTTACCTTCCTGGACGAACGGGGCCGGGACTTCCACCCCGAATGGGACACCGCGGCCGACGTCGTGGTCTCCATCCTGCGCACCGAGGCGGGCCGCGATCCGCACAACAAGGAACTCCACGAGCTGGTGGGTGAGCTGAGCACGCGGAGCCAGGAGTTCCGGCGTCGTTGGAGTTCGCACAACGTCCGGCACCATGGCACCGGCTTCAAGACCTTCCATCATCCGGTGGTGGGCGAGATCACCGTGGCCTATGAAGGGCTGGAGATGGCCGCCGAACCCGGCCTCACGCTCACCATCTACACCGCCGAGCCCGGGTCGCCGTCCGAAGAGGCGATGCGGCTGCTCGCCTCCTGGGCCGCCACCGAACAGACGCAGCTTAGGGACCGGGGGAAACAGGACGCGGGGAAGCAGCCGGCGGGCTGAGTTTCCCTCTGAATTCGCTCCCTCCTTCGGATCAGACAGTGAGTTCGTTGTAGAGCCCGCTGACGCGTGCTTTGATGTCGTCGCGGACCAGCCGCATGCGTTCCATGCCTTCTATGCCGCGGCTTGAGGGCTCATCGGTTTCCCAGGTTTCGTAGCGTGCGGTGCCGCGGGGTTCGAGTTTGGCTTCGGTGCCAAGGACCACCACCACGTCGACGGCGTCGAGCACCTCGTCCGTGACGGGTTTGGGGTGTTCGCCGGTGGTGTCGATGCCGAGCTCGGCCAGGGAGTCCACGGCCTGGGCATTCAGGGCCGGACCGGGTTTCGTGCCGGCGGAGTAGACCGTGATTCCGTCTCCCGCGAGTTCGCGCATGAGTCCTGCGGCGAGTTGGGATTTGCCGCCGTTCTTGCTGCAGACGAAGAGGACGGCGGGCTTGTTGGGCGTTTCGTTCATGATTGCGCGGCTTCTTTCCGATCGGTCATGGGGGTGTTCAGAGTTCGCCGGAGCGGCCGTGGGCCAGTCCGGTGGGGATGCCGATCAGTACCGGCTCGGGTGCGGCGCAGCAGTTGGACTCAGCGTCCCGGGTCGCGGCGGTGACGGGTACGTTGCAGCTGATGCCGGCATCAGTGGAGCAGACGCCGGTTTCCGGGAGTTCCAGCTGGACGGCGTCGGCGGCTTCCCGGTCTCCCGCGAGGGCTGCGGCGACCGAGCGGACCTGTTCGTAGCCGGTGGCGAGCAGGAAGGTCGGGGCCCGCCCGTAGGACTTCATGCCGACGATGTAGAAGTCCTTTTCCGGGTGGGCCAGGAGCTTCGCGCCGTGCGGCGGGACGGTGCCGCAGGAGTGGAATTCGGGGTCGATGAGTGGGCCGAGTTCGACGGGCGCTTCGACGGCGGGGTCGAGGTTCAGGCGAAGTTCGCGCAGGATGTCCAAGTCCGGGCGGAATCCGGTGCAGGGGACGATGACGTCGGCGTCGAGGGTGCGTCCGTCGGCGGCTTCGACGCTGACGTGGGTGTCGAGGGTCTTCAGGGCCGCGATGCCGAAGCCGGCGTGCAGTGCGATGGTGCCGGCCTCGACCAGGCGGCGGAGCCGGGAGCCGAGCTGGCCGCGGGCGGGCAGGCCATCGGCGTCACCGCCGCCGTAGACCTTGTCCGCGGAAGCGCCCCGGACGGCCCAGAGGATGGTGGTTTCCGGTTCGTCCTTGGCGAGCTCGGCGAGGTTGATCAGGGTATTCGCCGCCGAGTGCCCTGCCCCGACCACGAGGACGCGGCGGCCGGCGAAGGTTGCACGGTCCCGGCCGGAGACGTCGGGCAGGGGCGAGGAGATCCGGTCCCCCGCGGTGGCCTCTCCGATGGCGGGCATTCCGGAGGTGCCCAGCGGGTTGCGGGTGGACCAGGTGCCGGAGGCGTCGATCACCGCGGAGACAATGTGGTCGCGGGTTTCGCCGTCGGCATGTTCGACCCGCACAACGAAAGGCGTGGTGTCGCGATGGCGGACGTGGGTCTTGTCCAGGCCCTGCCGGGTGACCGCAATGACGCGGGCGCCGGTCTGGAGGCTCGACGAGATCGCCGGGGCCGCGGCCAGCGGGGTGATGTAACGGTCGATGAGTTCCCCGCCGTAGGGCAGCGCCGTGGGGCGGGGGGACTCCCAGCCGGTCGGTTCGAGCAGGCGGACCGCAGCGGCGTCGAGGTTGAACCGCCAAGGGGAGAACAAGCGGATGTGGCGCCATTGTTCAATGGCGGCTCCTGCGGTGGGGCCGGCTTCGAAGATGGCCGGCTCGAGTCCGCGTTCAAGCAGGTGCGCCGCGGTGGCGAGTCCCACCGGGCCTGCGCCGATCACGGCGACGGGGAGGTTTTTCACTGAATCCATGCTGTCCTCATGCTTTCTCCGGTGGTGTGCGGTTGGGGCGGGTGCCTGCCGGGTCCTTGTGGGTCCGGCAGGCCGGGTGGCGGCGCTAGCAGCAGTCTTCGTCGTCGCAGCAGTTGTCATCGCAGCAACCGGTGTTCATGCTGGTCACCCCCTTCCGATGCGGCGGGTTTACCGGGCGGCCGGAGAGAGGGACTCGATCAGGGCCTCCACCCGGGCCTTGATGTCATCGCGGATGGGCCGGACCGACTCGACACCTTTGCCCGCCGGGTCTTCGAGAACCCAGTCCTCGTAGCGCTTGCCCGGGAAGTACGGGCACTCGTCGCCGCAGCCCATGGTGATGACGACGTCGGAATCCTGCACGGCCTCGGTGGTGAGGACCTTCGGTATTTCGGCGGACATGTCGATCCCGACTTCGGCCATGGCTTCCACCGCGGCGGGGTTGACCTTGTCCGCGGGCTGGGACCCGGCGGAGCGGACCTCGATGGCGCCCTGCGACAGGGTGGTGAGGAATGCCGCGGCCATCTGGGAGCGGCCGGCGTTGTGGACGCAGACGAACAGGACGGAGGGTTTGCTGCTCATGAGAGCACCTTTCGGTCAGCCACGATGGCGGCGGAAGCGGGGATCGGGTAGAGAAGGCGGACCAGGAAGAATCCAGCGGCGCCGCCAAGCAGTTGAGCAAGGATGAACGCCGGAGCCGACGACGGTGCGATGCCGGCAAAGCTGTCCGTGACCGTTCTGGCGATGGTCACCGCGGGATTGGCGAAACTTGTGGAACTGGTGAACCAGTAAGCGGCGGTGATGTAGCCGCCGACAGCGAAGGCCACCCGCTCCGCCCGCCCGGAGCGGACTGTTCCGAACACGATGAGCAGGAGGCCGATTGTGGCAACCACCTCGCTCAGCCACAGGCCGGCGCCCGTGCGCTCGTGGGTGGAAAAATCCGCGGCCGGCAGGCCGAACATCAGGTTTGCCACCACGGTTCCTGCAAGCCCGCCGCCAAACTGGGCGGCGATCAGCACCGCGGCCGTCCGCGTATCAAGCACGCCCAGGGCCCGTTCCACGAGTGTGACCACCGGGTTGAAGGACGCGGAAACCGGCTGCAGCGCAAGGATCAGCGCCACCAGGGCGCCGCCGGTGGCGAGGCTGTTCTGCAGAAGCTGCAGCCCGACGTCGTCCGGCGACAGGCGCGAGGCCATCACACCGGACCCGACGACGGCCATCACCAGGAAGGCCGTGCCGGTGAACTCGGCGGCGGCACGGCGGGCGAAGCCGCTCACCCGGCCTGCCCTCCGATCAGGGACGCCAGGTTCTGCAGCACCTCGCTGCGGGCGCGGTAGTACACCCACACGCCGCGTTTCTCGCGGTCCAGCAGGCCCACATCATGGAGGACCTTCAGGTGGTGGCTGATGGTGGGCTGGGAGAGGTCGAAGGCATCGTTGAGGTCGCAGACGCAGGCCTCGCCACCTTCGTGCGACGCCACCAGGGACATCAGACGGAGCCGCACCGGATCGCCCAGCGCCTTCAGGACCACCGAGGCCTGCTCAGCGGCGTCTTCGGACAGCGGCTCGCGGGAAAGCGGGGAACAGCACGCGACCGCCTGCACCGGGGTCAGTTCAAGAGACATAGACACATGTAAATATCTACACTCATCTATGTCTTGGCGCAAGGAGTGCCGGGAATCCAGCAGCGCACTGCCTCCCGGTACCGCTCGAAGTCCTCGCCGAACCGTTGCTTCAGATCGGATTCCTCCAGCGGCCTGATGGCGTAATTCCAGAACAGCGACCCCGCAAGCGCGTATGCGACAACAAGCCAGGACTGCAGGATGAGGCCGATCGCGGCGCCTTGGGCAATGCCGGCCAGGGCCATGGGATTGCGGACCCAACGGTACGGGCCGGCGATGACCAGGCGGTTCGGCATCGCGGCCGGCAGCGGCGTGCCTTCCCCCTTCGTGGACATCGCCACCGCGGACGCGACGCCAAGCACGCTGGCAAGCACAAGGATCACGGCCCCGGCACCAGCCGCCAACGGCGGAAAGGGCAGTGCCACGTTCCACCGCTGTTCCAGGGCGCTTATGGCAGTCGGAACCACCACCAGGAAGAAGCCCCAGAAAACAACGAGCTGGCCGAATGTCGTGGCCACGTGGTTTGCAGAATCCGCTCGCCTGGCCGGGCGGAACGCAAAAGGCCCCCGGAGAATCAGCTCGGTGGGTATGCGACCTAGGAGGACGGCGCAGAGCGCCGCCGGGAAAGCCGCGGTGGCCGCACCCATCGCCAGCACGCCCCAGCCAGCCTCGCCGGTGATTGTTGCGTAGGAGGCCAGTACGACGGCGACAATCACCGTCCAGCCCGTGCTCACCGCCGCGGCGGCCCGGACGCCGAACCCGGCTACCGCCGATTCGATGACGAACAGCGGGATGTCGAAGACGGCTACGATGACCGGGTCCAGGCTGCCAAGCGTCGCCTCACGCACCAACGGCACAGTGAAAACCAGGACCCACCACAAAAGACCGGCAGCCGCCTGAACCGCGAAATAGGCCGCTCCCAACCGAAGCAAATGCATCACCGAACCCAGGACAATTCGGCCCATCCTAAAGCCGACAACAAATGGTGGCTTCAGCGTAGCGAATTCTTCAAAACCGACCGCAGAAAACTGCGCCACAAGAGGACCCGGACTGCTACATTCTTCGCAGTGGGGGCGCATCAGGGTACTCCCCTATCCAAAGGAACCCAGGATGAGCGCTCAATACCCGCAGCAGGCAATCATTTCACCGGCAGTGGAAGACCCCGATTCCAAACGCTCCCGCAGGGGACGGACGAGCATCGGCATCGGGCTTCTCGTCATGGGCGCGATCGCTACGGCCGCCACGGCTTGGCTTTATGCACAATACTTTCCCGTCTTGGAACTCATGGACCGGGACGAAAGAAGCAAGGAAGCCCTGGACGCGGCGTTAGCCATCCTGCAACTTCTCGCCATTTTCGCGACAGGAATTTGGAACATTGTGGCCCGGCGCTCTCCTGGGGGAAAGCTCCGCTCATCGTGGCTGCAGTTTTGTCCGGCATATGCCTCGTCCTAGCCGTCATCAACGCCATTGACATCGCGATTACCTTGCGGAAATTCCCGGTCTTCTGGTTGGCCTTCGTGTACCTCGCCTTGATGCTGCAGTCGATTCGGCTCCTCCGCCTCAAACCGGCGCCGCGGGCACTCCGCCCAATTCAGGCGGGACAGCCCGGATAGCCCTACTCGATATGTCCCAGCACCGAGCCGACGGACACCACGCCGCCCGCCGCTGACTCCACCGAGGCGAGCGTTCCGCCACGGTGCGCGGGCACCTGGGTCTCCATCTTCATCGCTTCGAGGACCACCAGCGGATCGCCCGCGGCAACCGGAGCGCCGGGCTCCACCAGCCACTTCACCACGGTGCCGGCCATGCCGGACACCACGGCGGACTCAGGCAGAGCGGCACCGGCAGCGTCGGCCCCAAAGGAAGCACCGCCGTCGGGCGCGAACGAAACCCCCGAAAGGGAACCGCCGGAACGGGCCCAGCCGTCCAGCAGATCAGCGGGCAGGCCCACGGCCAGGCGCTTGCCGTCCACATCCACCGTGATCGTGCGGCGCTCACCGGAGGGGGCCACGGGGCTGTACTCGGGGTCGACGGGAATGCGGTCGGCGAACTCGGTCTCGATCCAACGGGTGTGCACGCCCAGACCCTCCGGGGAGGTGAATTCCGGCGCCTCGAGCACGGCCCGGTGGAACGGCAGCACGGTCGCCAGCCCGGAAATCTCCATCTCGGCCAGGGCACGGCGGGCACGGCGGATGGCCTGCTGCCGGTCCGCGCCGGTGACCACCAGCTTGGCCAGCAGGGAGTCGAACTGCGGCGGCACCACGGAGCCTGCGCGCACGCCGGTATCCAGGCGGATGCCCGGGCCGGTCGGCCCCACAAAGCCAGAAACCGTGCCCGGGGAGGGCAGGAAGCCCCGTCCCACGTCCTCGGCATTGAGGCGGAATTCGAAGGAATGCCCGCGCGGCTCCGGGTCAGACAGAAGGTTCAGGGGAAGCCCGGCGGCGATCCGGAGCTGCTCCTGCACCAGGTCGATCCCGGAGGTTTCCTCGGTGATCGGGTGCTCCACCTGCAGCCGGGTGTTGACTTCCAGGAACGCCACAGCGCCGCCGGCCGAAACCAGGAATTCCACAGTTCCGGCCCCGGTGTAGCCGGCTTCCCGGCAGATCGCCTTGGCCGCGGTGTAGATCGACTCACGCTGCCCGGCAGTCAGGAAGGGCGCGGGGGCCTCCTCCACCAGCTTCTGGTGGCGGCGCTGCAGGGAGCAGTCGCGCGTGCCGACCACCACCACGTTCCCGTGGGTATCGGCAATCACCTGCGCCTCGACGTGCCGAGGCCGGTCCAGGTACTGCTCCACGAAGCATTCCCCGCGGCCGAAGGCCACCACGGCTTCGCGCACCGCGGAGTCGAAGGCTTCCTCCACCTCGGCCAGCTCGCGGACCACCTTCAGGCCGCGTCCGCCGCCGCCGAACGCCGCCTTGATGGCCACGGGCAGCCCGTGTTCTTCGGCGAAGGCACGGGCCTCGGCGGCCGAGGCCACGGGCCCGTCGCTGCCGGCCACCAGCGGGGCGCCCGCACGGACGGCGATTTCGCGGGCGGTGATCTTGTTGCCCAGCTGCCGGATCGCCTCCGGCGAGGGGCCGATCCAGGCCAGTCCGGCGTCGAGCACTGCCTGCGCGAAGTCCGCGTTTTCGGAGAGGAAACCGTAGCCGGGGTGGACGGCGTCGGCGCCGGAAGTCTGCGCGATTCGAAGCAGCTTGGGGATGTTCAGGTAGGTATCGGCCGGGCTGTTGCCGCCCAGGCTGAAGGCCTCGGACGCGGCGCCGACGTGCATGGCATCGGCGTCGATGTCCGCGTAGACGGCCACGGACGCGAGGCCGGCGTCTTCGCAGGCACGGGCAATCCGGACGGCGATTTCGCCGCGGTTCGCGATCAGGACCTTGCGCATTACTTGCTCACTTCTTTCGTGCCGAGGGCGGGGGAAACGCGGAAACGGATGCTCCCGCCGATGGGGACCTGCGCGGCGCGGTCCAGGTGTTCGTCAATGACCACCCCGATCACGGGGTAGCCGCCGGTGATCGGGTGGTCGGCCAGGAAGAGGACGGGCAGCCCGGCGGGCGGGATCTGGATGGCCCCGGCCATGGTGCCTTCGCTCGGGAGCTCGCCGTCGCGGCTGCGCTGGAGCGGCTCGCCGGCCAGGCGCATGCCTACCCGGTTGGACTGCGGGGTGGCCTCCCATTCCTGGCTGCACAGGGACTCGAGTTCGGAAAGGTCGAACCAGTCGTCACGCGGGCCGGGAACGATGTCCAGCACCGTGACGCTGCCGGGTTCCGGGAAGTCGGGCTGCAGCTCGGGGCTCCCGACGGCGGTGGATTCGGTGTCCTGCCCGACGGCGAGCAGCTGCCCGGCGGCCAGGGGCGCGGGCCCGATTCCGGAGAGCGTGTCGGTGGAGCGGCTGCCGAGGACGGCGGGCAGGTCCGCCCCGCCGCGGACGGCGAGGTAGCTGCGGAAGCCGGCCTCCGGGGCGCCGACGGTGAGGGTCTCGCCGTCGAGCAGCGCGAACGGCGCAGCCATCGGAACGGTGCGGGGCTGGCCGGCGGGCCCGCCGTCGTCGTCGTTTTCCGCAAGGCCCGACGGCGGCGTGATGGTGAGGCTCGACGGCGCACCGGCCACGGCGATCACCTGGTCCCCCACGGCCTGGATGGTGAGCCCGCCGTTGACGGTTTCGATAGCGGCGGCGGAGGCCTTGTTGCCCACGAGCCGGTTGGCACGGCGGATCGAGGCCCGGTCCAAGGCGCCGGCGGCCGAAACTCCCAGGCCGCCATGGCCACGGCGGCCCAGGTCCTGGATGAGGCTCAACGCGCCGGGGGCCACGATGCGGATCCCGGTGGCGGGCTCGGCAGCGGCCGCGGGGGCAGCAGCCGGCGACACGTCAACGAGTTCGCGCACGGCCCGGTACTGCACCCGGTCCCCCGGCCGGACGAGTGCGGGCTGCGGGCGGTCGAGGTCCCACATGCGGGCGGCCGTGCGGCCGATCAGCTGCCAGCCCCCCGGGGAACGCCGCGGGTACACGGCCGAGTAGTTGCCGGCCAGGGCCACGGAACCGGCGGGAACCGCGGTGCGCGGGGTGGAACGGCGCGGCACTTCCAGGAGCTGGTTCTCGCTCACCATGTAGCCGAAGCCCGGCGCGAAGCCGGCGAAGGCCACGGTCCAGAGCTGCCCGGTGTGGGCGGCGATGACGCCGTCCACACCCAGGCCGGTGAGCCCGGCGACTTCGGCGAGGTCCTCGCCGTCGTACACAGTATCGATGACCACCAGGGCGCTGTCGGTTTCCACCGGACCCGCAAGCTCCAGCTCCAGCAGCCGGGATCCGATGGCGCGGGCAGCGGCCGCGGATTCGGCAACCACCATCACGGTTTCGGCGGCGGCCAGCACGTCCAGCTGCCCCGGCAGCGGGGAGGCCGCCAGCAGCGACTGCAGTGCCAGCACATCCTGCATGCCGTCCAGCTCGGCGAGCACCGCGCGGGTCCCCACCGGCCGCACGGAGCGCACCTTGTGGACGGTCTGCATCCCGGTTTCCATCATCGGTTTCCTCACTCAGTTCAACTTATGCGACCGCTCAGGCCTGGGCGTCCTGCAGGAGCCGGACGTCCTCCTCGGGCTGCGGGTCGCGTCCGAGCAGCAGGCCCACTACCGTCACCACGGAGGCCAGGAGCAGGTAGAGCGCGATCAGCCACCAGCCGCCGCCGGCCGCACCGTAGAGCGCGGTGAAGATGATCGGTGCCACGGCGCCGCCGATTACGCCGGCCAGGGTGTAGGCCAGGGAGCTGCCGGCGTAGCGCAGGCGGGCCGGGAACTGTTCGGTGATGTAGGCGGCCTGCGGGCCGTACATGAAGGCGTGCAGGGCCAGACCGATCACCACGCCGATGGTCAGCATCACCACGGACTTGCCCTGGATCATCAGGAAGAACAGCGGGATGAACGCGGCCGTGGCTGCGGCGGTGACGCCGTAGACGAGGCGGCGGTTGAAGCGGTCCGTCGTGGCGCCGGCAAGCGGAATGAGGAACAGCTGGAATGCGGAGCCGATCAGGATGGCGGCGAGCACGTTTCCGGTGGTCATGCCCAGTTCCTTGGTGGCGTAGACGGCCACGAACACGGTGAAGAGGGCGTACAGGACGTCCGGGCAGACGCGGGACAGGGCGGCGGAGATGAGCGCCTTGGGTTCGGTGGTGAAGACCTCCTTGATGGGGGCCTTGGGCCGGTCGCCGTGGGCCTGGATGGCCTTGAACACCGGGGTTTCCTCGAGCTTGAGGCGGATCAGCAGGCCGAAGGCCACCAGCACGGCAGAGGCGAGGAACGCCACGCGCCAGCCCCAGGAGAGGAAGGCTTCGTTGCTGAGGGAGGCGGCGAGGACGGCCAGCACGCCGTTGGCCAGCAGGTTGCCGGCGGGCGGGCCGATCTGGGCCGCGGAAGACCAGAATCCGCGCTTGTTGGGGTCGCCGAATTCGCTGGAGAGCAGCACCGCGCCGCCCCATTCCCCGCCGACGCCGATGCCCTGGGCCAGGCGCAGCAGCACCAGGATGGTGGGGGCGGCAATGCCGATCACCGAGTAGTCCGGCAGGGCACCGATAAGGACGGTGGCCACGCCGATGAGGACCAGGGTGAAGACCAGCACGTACTTGCGGCCGATCTTGTCGCCGAGCCGGCCGAACACCACGCCGCCGATCGGGCGGGCCAGGTAGCCCACGGCGAAAGCGGAGAAGGAAAGCAGCAGGCCCACGAACTCATCGCCCGCCGGGAAGAAGATCTTGGGAAACACCAGGGCCGAGGCCACGGAGTAGATGGCGAAGTCGTAGTACTCCAGCGAGGTGCCGGTGAGGCTGGCGATGTACGCCTTGAGGGCGCCGGCCGGTGGCTTCCTTGTCACGGCACGTGCCTTGCTGTTGGTGGTCATGGTTTCCTCCGGGGGATGAGGGTTTTGCTGGGGTTTTGGGGGGTTCCTAGGGGAACGGATTCAGGCGAAGGAGGCGATGCTGACGCCGGCGTCGCTGAGGGCGGACTTCACGGCGGTGGCCATGGCCACGGCGCCCGGTGAGTCACCATGCACGCAGATGCTTTCCGCGCGGACATTGAGGATGGTGCCGTCGATTGCCATGATCCGCCGTTCGGTGGCCATCCGCAGCACATGCTGGGCGACCTCTGCGGGATCGTGCAGGACGGCTCCCGGCAGGGTGCGCGAAACGAGGGTTCCATCCGGGTTGTAGGCACGGTCAGCGAACGCTTCGGTCACCGGCCGCAGGCCGGACTTTTCGGCCAGGCGCAGGACCTCCGAGCCAGGGAGGCCAAGGATCGCCAGGCCGGGGTCCACTGCCTTGACGGCGTCGACGACGGCTTGGGCCTGGGCGGTGTGCTTGACGATCGCGTTGTAGAGGCCGCCGTGCGGCTTCACGTACTTGACCCGGGTTCCGGCGGTGGCCGCCAGGGCTTGCAGTGCGCCGATCTGGTACACGACGTCGTCGGCCAGCTCCTTGGGGTCGACGTCCAGGAAGCGGCGGCCGAAGCCTGCCAAGTCCCGGTAGCCCACGTGCGCACCGATCACGACGCCGGCCTGGGCCGCCTTCGCGGTGGTGGCGCGGATGACGCTGGGGTCGCCGGCGTGGAAACCGCACGCCACGTTGGCGCTGGAAACGGACTCGAACATCGCGGAATCGTCGCCAAGGGTCCAGCGTCCGAAGGACTCCCCGACGTCGCTGTTCAGGTCGATGCTTGCCATTGTGATCCCTATCTCATCGGATGTGGTCCATCTAGGATGCACTACATTGTCGAATTGTTCAACGATTCTTCGATCCGAAGATGTGACGATCGTGTAAATTCGTGTCATGGCACCTACCCAGACCGGCAGCGCCCGCGTTCGCGTCGCCGTGCCGTCCGTGGCCGAGCGCGTGGCCGAAGAGCTGCGCTACCAGCTCGCCGAAGGCATGCTCCTGCCCGGCGCCCGGCTCACCGAGGCCACCATCGCCGAGGATCTGGGTGTTTCGCGGAACACCGTTCGGGAGGCCTTTGCCGAGCTCGCCAGCGAACGGCTCGTGGTCCGCCAGCCCAACCGCGGCGTCTTCGTGGCCACCCTCGAAGCCGGGGATATCCACGATCTCTACACCGTGCGCCGGGCAATCGAGGTGAGCTCGATCCGGGGCGGCGGGAGCGCCGAGCGGGTAGCGGCAGTCCGTGCGGCCGTCGACGAGGGCAAGCGCGCCGCCGCGGCCGAAGACAACGACGCTCTGGGCAGCGCCAACCAGCACTTCCACGGCGCCATCGTGGCCCTGGCCGAAAGCAAACGGCTGGACACGATCATGAAACACGTGCTGGCCGAGATGCGCCTGTACTTCCACAAGGCCACCGCGGATGCGCACTTCTACAGCGGCTGGCTCGAGGAGAATGACGCCATTTGCGCCGCCCTCGAAGCCGGCGAGCTCGAGCGGGCCGGCGAACTCCTCCTCGCCTACCTCAACCGCTCCGAGGAGCAGCAGCTCACTGTTCACGGGGAGTAGCGGGCGAGTTTCCGATCGAGCAGTTCCGGAGAAGCCGCCGTCGTGGCCCATGCGTAGGGTGGGTTACACACACCACTCTTAAGGGGAACGGCCATGGCGGAGAGCACCAGGAACAAGTCCTACGACGGCTTCACCGAGGAAGAGCGCGCCGCGATGAAGGAGCGCGCGCAGGAGCTCAAGTCGGGCGCAAAGCGCCGGGGGTCCACCGGCAAGGCGGCAAAGGTCGACGGCGAAAGCGACGTCCTGGCGAAGATCGCCGATCTGCCGGAACCGGACCGCGGCATGGCCGAACGCATCCACGCCATCGTCAAGGAAAGCGCCCCGGCGCTCGAACCGAAAACCTGGTACGGGATGCCCGCGTACGCCAGGGACGGCAAGGTGGTCTGCTTCTTCCAGGGTTCGGGCAAGTTCAAGACCCGCTACTCCACGCTGGGGTTCAACGATCCGGCCAAACTCGACGACGGCGACATGTGGCCGGTCGCCTACGCCCTGACCGAGCTGACCGCCGAAGTCGAGGCCAGGATCGCGGAGCTCGTCAGCAGGGCGGCGGGTTCACAGGCGTAAAGGAACCGTTAAGATCGGCTGATTTTCGCCCGCCGGGGTTTTTCGCGGTGCTAGCCTCCGGGAGGTCATAGCCTGCGAACAGAAAGACGAGTCCTTGACGGCACCTGCCACCCACGGCCTTCCACCGATCGTTCCCACCCCGCAAAGGCGGCCGGAATCCGGCCATCCGCTGATGCGCTGGCTGCTGGAACACCGTGTGCACATGCCAGTCGGACCGGAATCCGCCGAGGACCACACACCGCAACAGCGCTGGTGGAAGGTCATGTGCCTCACCGGCGTGGACTACTTCTCCACGCTTTCCTACCTTCCCGGCATTGCCGCCCTCGCCGCGGGTGCACTCTCGCCGCTGGCCACATTGCTGATCGTTGCCCTGACCCTGCTCGGCATGCTGCCCATGTACCGGAGAGTTGCCAAGGAGAGCCCGCACGGCCAAGGCTCCGTGGCCATGCTCGAGACGCTGCTCTCCTTCTGGCGCGGCAAGATCTTCGTGCTGATCCTGCTTGGCTTCGTCGCGACCTCCTGGATCATCACCATCACCCTTTCCGCCGCCGACGCCACGGTTCACCTGCTGGAGAATCCATTGGTGCCGCACTTCCTGGAGGGCCAGGCCGTAACCGTTACGGTGGTCCTTCTCCTCATCCTGGGCGGCGTGTTCCTCATGGGCTTCACCGAAGCCGTGGCCGTCGCCATCCCCCTGGTGGCGGTCTTCCTCCTCATGAACGCGGTCATCATCGGCAGCGGCCTCGTGGAAGTCTTTACGTCCCCGCAGATGCTCTCGAACTGGACGGCGGCCCTGGGCTCGGCAGGCAGCGGCCCGGGCGGACTGATCGGGCCCGCCCTTGTTGCCTTCCCGCTCCTGGTCCTGGGCCTGTCAGGGTTCGAAACCGGCGTCAGCATGATGCCGCTGGTGGCCGCCGAGGGCAAAACCGCCGAAGAACGGCTTGCCTCCAAGATCAAGAACACCCGGAAGCTCCTCACGACGGCGGCGCTGATCATGAGCGTCTACCTGATCGGCAGCAGCCTGGTCACCACCGTCCTGATTCCCGCCGAAGCCTTCCAGGCCGGCGGCGAAGCCAACGGCCGCGCCCTGGCGTACCTGGCCCACGAAAGGCTCGGCGAGGGCTTCGGCTCGGTGTATGACATCAGCAGCATCCTGATACTCTGGTTCGCCGGTGCCTCGGCCATGGCGGGCCTGGTCAACATCGTCCCGCGCTACCTGCCCTCCTACGGCATGGCCCCGGACTGGAGCCGCGCTGTCCGCCCGGTGGTGCTCGTCTACACCACCGTCAGCATCCTCATCACCATCGGATTCAACGCCGACGTCAACGCCCAGGCCGGCGCCTACGCCACCGGCATCCTCGCCATGATGGTCTCCGGAGCAGTCGCGGTGACCATTTCGGCGATCCGCAAGAAACAACGGGCCGCCGCCATCGGCTTCACCGTGCTGAGCCTCGTGCTGATCTACGCCCTGGTGGCGAATGTGATCGAAAAGCCGGACGGCCTCACCATCTCCGGTTTCTTCATCCTCGGCATCATTGCGGTCTCCCTGGTCTCCCGGGTCAGCCGCACCACCGAGCTGCGCGTGGACCGCATCGAGTTCGATGAGAACGCCCGGCGCTTCATCAAGGACACCATCGACTTCGACGGCCGGATCAACCTGATCGCGAACCGCCCCCAGGCCCGGGATGCCGCTGAATACCTGGCAAAGGAAATCGACCAGCGGGAAATGAACCCGGTCCCGGGTACGGCCGACGTCATCTTCCTCGAAATCGACATCACGGACCCGTCCGGTTTCAGCGATACCCTGGTTGTCAGGGGCATCGAGGTGGAAGGTCACCGGGTCCTGCGCACGGAGAGCCCCGCTGCCCCGAACGCGATCGCCGCAATCCTCCTGGCATTGCGCGACGCCACCGGTGTCCGTCCCCACGCCTACTTCGAGTGGTCCGAGGGCAATCCCTTGGCGCACCTGATGCGCTACCTGCTGCTCGGCCGCGGGGACACCGCGCCGGTGGTCCGCGAAATCATCCGCGAGAACGAACCGGACCCGGCACTCCGCCCCGGCATCCACGTCGGCTGAGGCGCGACTCGGGCGGCTGAGCGGGGACTCCGGAGTTCCGTCGGCCCTCAGCCGGCGGGCTTCCTAGCGCTTGCCCTTCTTCCGGGAACCGCGGCCCCGGCCTTTGTCCGGGTTCGGGGCGTAGCGCTGGGCCACCTTCTTGGCGCCGCCGCTTGAAGAGCCGGTGCCCCGGCGGTCCGGCTTGGGGGCTTTCTTCGGCTTGTCCTGCTTGGCCGAGGGCTGGCGCGAGCTGTTGGCGGTACGGCCGCGGACCACGCCGATGAATTCCTCAATCACGTCGTCCGTGGCGTCCGTGGGCCACGCCAGCGCAATCCGCGTGCCTTCGGCTCCGTGCAGGCGCCGGACCACGGTGTCCTTGACGTTGAAGTGCCGGGCCATGGGCATCGGCATGATCACCAGGCCGGCGCCCGACGCCACCACCTGCAGGGCCATCTCCGGCCCGCCCATTTCGGCGATGTTCAGGAAGTTCTCCTCGGACAGGTCGGCCAGGTCCACGTCCTCGAACACCGTGATCTCGTGGCCTTTCGGCGCCACGACGGCGGGCTGTTCCTCGTAGAGCGGGATGACGTGCAGGCCTTCCTGGTCCACCGGCAGCCGGACGAAGCTGAGGTCAGCGGAACCGTCGCGCAGCACCGAAAGCTGCGCGTCGCCGTCGGACATGAACGAATGGAGCGGGACGTCCGGCATGCGCTCTTCCCAGCGGCGGATCCATTTGCCCGGCATTACCCCAGGGACATAGGCGAAGCGCAGCTCGCGGCGGCCTTCGTCGGGCGCGGTTTCGGCCGGCGCGGTTTCGTCGGATGCTGCGTCGTCGGATGCGGGAGCGGGATCAAGGTCGGCTGGCACCACTTCACAGTACCGCGCAGCGCCGGCCGGACTGGCCCATCTCTTGCGGCCTCAGGCGCATCCGGCCTTGATTTTCCGTCCACGGAACCTCGAAAACCGGGCCACTTCAGCCAGGGCGGCCGCCGGGCAAATCATCATCGGGGGCAAGATAGCACCCAACCCAAGCAACGCTTGAAACAATTCCGCCTCAGCATCAGCTCAGCTGTTGCTCAAACGGCAGCCGCGACGCTCATCGGTGACGATCCTTTGCCAATGTGCCCGAGCTCTCATGGGCCCTCCCGGGCGGTGTTAGCTTGATCACCGGAATGGTCCCCACCGCCACCCTAGCCTCGCTTCGCTTCGGCCAGGGAACCCTGGCGGCGTGGGCCCAGACGGGGCACTCCCCCTTATCCTGAAGAACAGAATCCCGCAGATTCCGGCGTTGCCCGGCTCTTTCTGCGCGCCCAACTTTGCCCCTGCATCAACCAACGGAGGACCCATGAGCGCTGCTCCGCTCCAAGAAGCCGACACACAGGGAACCCCGGCAGCACCGGCCAAAACCGGCCTGAGGCGGTCTATGGAAGCCCGCCACCTGGTCATGATCGGCCTCGGCGGCGTGATCGGTTCCGGGCTGTTCGTCAGCTCCGGGTACACGATCTCCCAGGCCGGGCCGCTCGGTGCGGTCATCGCCTACCTGATCGGCGCCGTCGTCGTTTACCTGGTGATGGCCTGCCTCAGCGAACTGGCCATCGCCTACCCCGTCTCCGGTGCGTTCCACATCTACGCCGCCCGTTCGATCGGCCCCGCCACCGGCTTCACCACGGCCTGGCTCTACTGGCTGACCTGGGCCGTGGCCCTCGGCTCGGAGTTCACCGCCGCCGGCCTGCTCATGCAGCGCTGGTTCCCGGACGTCCCGGTGTGGATCTGGTGCCTGGTTTTCGCGTCCGTCCTGTTCTCCATGAACGCCATCTCCTCGCGGGTCTTCGGCGAGAGCGAATTCTGGTTCGCCATGATCAAGGTCGCCGCCGTCGTCGGCCTGATTATCCTTGGCGGCGCCGCACTCCTGGGCTTCCACCCCATGGCCAGCGGCGATTACCCGCAGCTGTTCGAGAACTTCTCGACGTCGGCAGGCCTGTTCCCGAACGGCTTCACCGGCGTGCTGGTCACCGTGCTTGTGGTGTTCTTCGCGTTCTCCGGCTCCGAGCTGATCGGCGTGGCGGCCGGCGAAACCACAGACCCGGCACGGAACATCCCCAAGGCCATGCGGACCACCGTGCTGCGCCTGGTGATCTTCTTTATCGGCGCGATCGTGGTCATCGCCGCCACTATCCCGTACGAGAAGGCCGGCCTCGACGAGAGCCCCTTCGTCACCGTCTTCTCCAGCATCGGCGTCCCGTATGCCGCGGACATCATGAACTTCGTGGTCATCACGGCCCTGCTTTCGGCAGGCAACAGCGGCCTCTACTCCTGTGCCCGGATGCTCTTCTCGCTGGCCGACGAGGGCCACGCCCCCAAGGCCTTCGCCAAGCTGACCAAGCGCGGCATCCCGCTGGTTGCCCTGATCGTGAGCATCTTCGGCGGCCTCGCCTCCCTGATCAGCAGCATCGTGGCTCCCACCACGGTGTACCTGGTGCTCACTTCTGTTGCCGGTTTCGCCACTGTGGCCGTGTGGATGTCGATCGTGGCATCCCACTACTTCCACCGCCGCGCCTTCGTCCGGAACGGCGGGGACCTCTCCACCCTGCCGTACAAGGCGCCGCTCTTCCCGCTGGTGCCGATCCTGGCCTTTGTGGCCTGCCTCGGATCCATGGTCGGCATCGGCTTCGATCCCACCCAGGCCCCGGCGCTGTACTTCGGCGGTGCCTTCACGGTGGCCTGCTACCTGTTCTTCCACTTCCGGTACAAGAAGCGCGGGGCGGCTGCGGTTGCGGCCTCCGAACCGCTTGGCGCTGAAGAGGACGACGCGAAGGTTCCGGCCGGCGTCGGCGCCTAGAGCTGGCGCGCCGAATTCGCGGGAGCGCTGCGGGGTCGCTGGAAAATTCCGGCGACCCCGCAGCGTTCCGGCGACCCGGCGTCCCCGGCGCACCTGCAGTCTGGCAAAGCCGACGGTGGTGTGCTGTGATGTTGCCCAGTCGACGGGGTACAGGACCGCAGGAGGCGAAGTCGATGGCTTCCATGGAAGGCACCGTGGCGCTGGTGACGGGCGCGACGGGCGGCTTGGGCAAGGCCGTGGCCACCGGGCTCGCGCGCGAAGGCGCCCTGGTGGCGGTGGTGGGACGCTCCGCGGCCCGGGCGGAAGAGGCAATGGCAGACATCCGTTCGCTGGTGCCCGGTGCCCTGCTCGAGCCGCTGGCCTGTGACCTCTCGGACCAGTCCTCCATCCGTGCCGCGGCGGGCGGCTTCCTGGCCCGCCACGACAGCCTCCACGTGCTCGTCAACGCGGCGGGAGTGTTCCGCAAGGAACGCCACATCACCGCCGACGGGCTCGAACTAACCTTCGCCACCAACGTGATGGCCTATTTCGTGCTGAGCAACCTGCTTCAGGACGCACTCAAAAACGCCGCCACAGCAGGGCCGCGCACGTCCCGCATTGTCAACATTGCGTCCAGGTACGGGAACACGAAGCTCGACTTCGACGACCTCCAGACCGCCCACGGCACCTACAGCTACCTGCGCTCCACGCCGCCCACAATGCTCGCCCGGGTCCTCCTCACCCAGGAGTTCGCCGAGCGGCTTTCCGGTTCGGGCGTGGTGGCGAATGCCGTCCATCCGGGGCTGGTCAAGAACACCTCGCTGCTGCAGGACGTCGGCGGCCCGTTCCGCTGGGTCACGAACACCTTCGGCGCACCTGCCGAGAAGGCCGCGGACACCCCGCTCTGGCTCGCCACGGCACCGGAAACCGCATCCGTTTCCGGAAAGCTCTGGGCCAAACGCAAGGAACTCCCGACGCCGGGCATGGGTTCGGACCCGGAAGCCCGCCACCGCCTGTGGGACGCCTGCGCACAGCTCACCCGGATGCCGTAAGCCGGGCAACACAGGACCACCAAAAATCAGGCCCCGTACAGCTGCACCTCGGCCGACTTCACCACGAAGAACACCTGCGTCCCCGGCTCCAGGCCCAGCTCGGCCGAGGCCGCCGGGGTGATGTCCGCGGCCAGCTCCCCGGCGTGCACCCGGATCCGGCCCGCGTGCGGCTCCAGTTCGGTGATGGCCACGGGCAGGCAGTTGCGGGGGCTGCCGTGCGGCAGCTCGAGGAACACGGAGACGGCCGACGGCGGGAAGGCGGCGACGCCGGGCTCCCCGGCCAGCGCTTCGCCGTCGGGAGTTCCGGAGACAGCCTGCCCGCCCGCGGCCCCGGGCCCGGACACGAGCAGCCCGTCCGGGGTGACCGTGCCGGTGAGCAGGTTCAGCCCCGCGAGCCCGGCGGCGAAGGCGCTGCGCGGGCGGCCGAGCACTTCGCGGACAGGGCCTTCCTCCACGATCCGGCCCTTCTCCAGCACCACGATCCGGTCCGCGAGCATGAGGGCGTCGAGCACGTCGTGGGTGACGATCAACGCGCTGCGCCTGGCCAGCACCCGCTTCAGCACCCTGCGCAGCTGCGGGGCGGCGTGGATGTCCAGGGCAGCCATGGGTTCGTCCAGCAGCAGGAGTTCCGGGTCGGCGGCCAGCGCACGGGCCACGGCGACACGCTGCGCCTGCCCGCCGGAGAGCTGCCCAGGACGGCGCCCTGCCAGGTCCAGCGCATCCACCTCGGCCAGCCAGCGGCGTGCCGTTTCCCGGGACCGGGCGCGCGGCTCCCCCGCGCTGCGCGGCGCAAACGCCACGTTGTCCAGCACGCTCAGGTGCGGGAACAGCAGCGCCTCCTGGGCCAGCAGCGCCACCCCGCGCAGGTGCGGCGGAACCCAATGCTGCCGGCCGCCGTCGTGAGCAAACAGGACCTTGTCCCCCAAACGGATGGAACCGCCGTGGGGTTTGACCAGCCCGGCGGCCGCGGCGAGCAGCGTGGATTTCCCGGCGCCGTTGGGCCCGAGGACCGCCACGGTCTCCCCCGGCGCCACCGTGAATTCGGCGTCGAGCCGTCCATGGACGCGCGCTGTCATCCGGAACGTCATGCGCCGACCTGCCTGCCGGGTTTGCGGTAGGACAGTCCGACGACGGCCACCGCCACCGCGACGAGCAGCAGGGACAGCGCGACGGCGGCATCGGCGTCGGACTCGCGCTGCAGGTAGATTTCCAGCGGCAGGGTCCGGGTCACGCCCTGCAGGCTGCCGGCGAAGGTGAGGGTGGCGCCGAACTCGCCCAGGCTGCGGGCGAAGGACAGCACGGCACCGGAGGCCAGGCCCGGCATGACCAGGGGCAGGGTCACGCGGCGCAGCACGGTGGTGGGCGCTGCCCCGAGGGTGGCGGCCACGGCTTCGTATTTGTTGCCGGCGGTGCGCAGGGCGCCCTCGAGGCTGACCACCAGGAAGGGCAGGGCCACGAAGGCCTGGGCCAGGACCACGGCGGTGTTCGAAAAGGCAATCTGGATTCCGGCCAGTTCCAGCGATTTCCCCAGCAGGCCCTGGCGGCCGAAGGTGTAAAGCAGCGCGATGCCGCCCACCACCGGCGGAAGCACCAGGGGCAGCAGGACGAAGGCGCGCAGCAGGCGTTGGCCCCGGAATGGCCGGCGCGCCAGGACCATGGCCAGCGGCACCCCGAACACCAGGCACAGGAGAGTGCTGGCCGCCGAGGTCCGCAGGCTCAGGCCGAGCGCGTCCAGTGAAGCGGCGGACGTTACCAGCGGGATGAACTGGGCCCAGTTGACCTTCGCCAGCACCGCGGCCAGCGGCAGCAGGACGAACAGGGCCCCGACGGCGGCCGGAAGGTACAGCCAACGCGGAATGCCGCTGTAGCCGTGGCCGCCGTCGGCCGGGGAAGCGTTCAAGGAAGGGTTCACGGCGCCCCGAAGCCGGCGTCGCCCAGGACCTTCCTGCCCTCGCTGCCGGTAACCAGTTCGATGAACGCCTTCGCCAGCTCCTTGTTCTTGCTGTTTTCGACGGTGGCGATCGGGTAGGTGTTTGCTGCCTGGCCGGACTCCGGGAAGGTGATGCCCTTGACCTTGTCCCCGGCGGTCTTCACGTCCGTGACGTACACCAGCCCGGCGTCGGCTTCCCCGGACGTGACTTTTCCGAGGACGTCTGCCACGGAGGATTCCTCGCTGACCGGCTTCAGGGTGATGCCGCTGGCCTTCTCCACCTTTTCCGTGGCGGCGCCGCAAGGCACCTGGGGTGCGCAGACCACAACCTTCACGCCCGGCTTGGCGAGGTCCGCGAAGGACGAAATCGACGCGGGGTTGGCCGGTGGAACGGCGATCTCCAGGACGTTCGTGGCGAAGTCCACGGGGTCGCCGTCCACCAGGGAGGCGTCCGAAAGCTTGGTCATGTTCTTCGAGTCCGCCGAGGCAAACACGTCGGCCGGGGCGCCCTGGGTGATCTGGGTGACGAGGTCCGAGGAACCGGCGAAGTTCAGCGTGACCTTGGTGCCGGGGTGGGCTGCTTCGAATTTGGCGGCCAGCTCGGTGAACGTCTTCTTCAGGGACGCTGCGGCGTAGACGGTCACCGTGCCGGATCCAGTGCTCCCGCCCCCGCCCGGCGAGCAGGCGGCCAGGGAGCCAGCGAGCACAGCGGAGACGACCAGCGCCGCCGTCTTCCTGCGCGTGATCCTCATACGATGCCCTTTCCTTGGGGTGTTTCGATGATGACGGTGGTCGCCTTGACGACGGCGGTAGCCACCGAGCCAAGCTCCAGGCCGAGGTCCCGCACGGCTTCACTGCTCATCAGGGACACCACGCGGAAGGGGCCGCACTGCAGTTCCACCTGGGCCATGACCTTGTCCGCCGTGATTCCGGTGACGAGGCCTACGAAGCGGTTGCGCGCAGAACTGCCCACGCGGGTGGGATCCTCCGGCAGCGCGGCCTGTTCGCGGGCCAGGTGGGCCAGTTCCAGACCGTCCACCACCACGCGCCCGGCGTCGTCCTTCGTCCCGGTCAGGGCACCGTTGTCGATCCAGCGGCGCACGGTGTCATCGCTCACCCCGAGGAAGCGCGCGGCCTCGGAAACTCGTATCTGCGGCATACATTCATCATAGATACGCATTTGCGGAGCAATCCATCTGATTGACCCGCAAAAACAAATGTTACCAAGTGCCGCTCCGGCAGGCTGACGGTTGTGCCCGGGCGGCCGGGATGCCGCCGCTGGCGATACCCTTGGACAATGAAGACCCCGAGCCCCCAAGCCATGAAGCCGGCCACCGCTGCGAAGAAGCTTGGCATCTACCTGCCCGCAGCTCCCCAGGAGTTCCAGGACTCGGCCGTCACCCGCGCCGAGTTCGCGGAACTGCAAGCCAATCCGCCCGAGTGGCTCGCCGAGCTCCGCCGCACCGGCCCGCACCCCCGCCCGGTGGTCGCCCAGAAGTTGAACATCTCCATCGCAGGACTTGCCCGCGGCGGCATCACCGAGCCGCTGACGACGGCGGAAATCGCCGCCCTGCTGGCCGCACCGCCGCAGTGGCTCGTCGTCGAACGCGCCACCCACGCCGCCGTGCGCTCCGAAGCGAAGCGCGTCAAGGACGCGAAGAAGGACGCCAAGAAGGCCGAGGGCAAGAAGGCCTAGGCACCCTCGCAAGTACCTCCGCACCGGCGCATACTGGATGAAAGGCGGCCATGCAGTCTGCGGAGGTGTCCAATGCCCGCCATATCCGGAGCCCAGCTGAGCCCCTGGCAGACCGTTTTCTGGGCGGTCCTGCTTGTCACGGCCGTGGCGGCCACCGTTCTCTCCCTCCGCAGGAAACAGGGCCAGGAGCCGGACGCCTTCTTCTGGAACGCGTTCGCCGGGCTCGTGGTGATTGTCCCGGCGCTGCTGGTTCCCGCGCTGCTGTCCCCCGCCGTCGGGCTTGTCCTGTTTTGCCTCGCCGCCGCCACGGCACTCGCCGCGCTCTTCGGTGAACGGAAGGTGGGCGAACTGCGCCGGCAGCAATCCATGTTGGCGTCCGCCGCCGCCCGGCACCACGCGATCCTCAAGCGCTGGCAGCTCTATGAGCTGGATCCGGCCCGGCAGATCGACTACCCCGCGATGAGCGACCCCAGAGCACCCAGGACCGCCGAACTGTTCCGGGCCATGCGTCAGGCGGAGTCCTCCCGGCTGATGGCCGACGGCGGGTACCCGGCCGCCGTCGAACAGCTCGCGAAGGCTCTCGAAGACGCCGAGGACGCGGCCGGTGCCGCCGCGCAGTCACCGGGCGTCACCCTCCTTCATGCCCCGAAACCTCCGGAATAGCCTGCCCTCGGCGTTGTTGCACGGAGCGTCAGGCAACAACGATCAAAGGAGGACGGCATGGCACGCGCAGTACGGTACGAACAGTTCGGTGGACCCGAGGTCCTGAAGGTAGTTGAGGTCGAGGAACCCCATGCGGGCCCGGGTGAGGTGCGGGTCCGGGTTTCGGCGGCAGGCCTGAATCCGGTGGACTACAAGATCTTCCACGGCGGCCCGGCGGCGGAAGCGTTCGGCGGCGCACCCGGATCGGGCGTCGGCAACGATTTCGCCGGCGTGGTGGACGAGGTGGGCGAGGGCGTCACGGAGCTTTCTGTCGGCGATCGGGTTTTCGGCGGCAAGCGCCACGAGGCCATCGCGGACTTCGTGGTGACCTCACCCAGGGCATTGCACCGCACGCCCGACGGCGTCACGGACGAACTCGCGGCGGGGCTTTCGATTGCCGGGCGGACCGCCGCCGCTGCCATCGGGCAACTGGACCTGGGTGCCTCGGACACGGTCCTGATCGGCGGCGCGGCCGGCGGCGTCGGCGTGCTGGCCACCCAGCTGGCCGCCCGCACGGGGGCCACGGTGATCGGCACCGCCTCGGAACGCAACCACGAATTCCTCCGCGGCCTGGATGCCATTCCGGTCAGCTACGGGGACGGCCTGGCGGACCGGGTGAAGGACCTCGGAACGCCGACGGCGGCGGCGGACCTCAACGGCGTCGAAGTGATCGAGACGGCGAAGGAGTTCGGCGTCCCGGCCGGGCGCATCACCGCCATCGCGGCCCACGGCCACGAGGACGGCGGCTTCGTCGCGACCGGCGGCGTGGACGCGCCGGCCGACGCCCTGCCGCGGATTGCCCAAGGGCTGGCGGACGGCTCGCTGGTCCTTCCGCTCGAGGCAAGCTACCCGCTGGAGCAGGTGGCCGACGCGTACCGCCGGCTCGAACAGGGCCACGTGCGCGGCAAGATCATCATCACGCTCAACTAAGAACCGGCGAAGGGCCGGGAGCCGCACGGCTCCCGGCCCTTCGCATTCCTAGGACCCCACGCCAGCCGCCGCCGTGCCTGCCAGCCGCTCGATCGCCAGGTAGGCCACGAGCCCGACGATCAGGCCGACCACCGCGTCCGAAAGCATCGGCGCACCGAAATGGACCACGACGGCGGCCACCGCACCAATCGCCCAAGCGATGAACGCCGTCGGGCGGATCTTCGACTCGGCGCGGTCCGCAAGTCGCTTGCGGAGGATGATCTGGTCGGCGATGAGCACGGCGCCGAGCGGCGGAACGATCACCCCGAGGAAAGCGAGCCAGTTCACGAAGTAGTTCCACGCGCCCAGCAGCGCCACCACCACGCCGACCACGCCCAGCACCAGGGTGAGCAGGCGCATCTTCGAACGGGTTAGGTGGGACCAGCCCAAGGCGCCGTTGTACAGGCAGTGCGTGCACACCGAGCCCAGGTTGATCACCACGAAGACCACCACGAGGGCGTTCAGGAGCGGGTTGTTTACGCCGGTGAGGATCGGGGTGAAGTCGCCGCCGGCGGTCTGCGCGGAGGCGATCGCGCCGGCCGCCACCAGCAGGCCGCCGCTGAGCTGGGCCACCAGGCTCGCGAACGGGAACGCGGTGACGGTGGCGAGCACCGCTTCGCGGCCGTTCTTCGACCAGCGAGTGAAGTCCGCCGTCATGGTCCCTGAGTCCGCGAAAGTGGCCATGATCGAGGTGACGGCCACGCCGAAGGTCATGGCGCCGCCGCCCACGCCCTGGAAGTTCACGATCTGGCCGAGGTCGTGTCTCTGGGCCGCGATCGCGATGGCGATGATCACTGCGACGATGAACAGCGGGGCGGCGATGGCACCGAGCCAGGACAGCGCCTTGATGCCGAGGTAGGTCACCGCGATGAACGCGACGCCGGCCACCGCCACCACCAGGGTCTCGTTCCAGCCGAATGCCTTGTTCAGGCTGGCCCCGGTGGCGCCGGTGTTGAAGGCGAACCAGCCCACCACCACCGTGGCCAGGAAGCCCGAGGCGATGGCGTAGCCGGCCGTGCCGAAGGTTTCCGTGGCCTGCAACGCGAAGCTTTTGCCCGTCTTTCCGGCCCGGTAGCTGAGCAGGCTGACGTAAACGAACATGATCAGGTTGGCCACGACAATCGCGGCGAGGCCCTGCCAGAAGCCGAGCAGGGCCACCACGAGGCCACCGGGCACGGCATTGGTCAGGATCATCGGGAATCCGAACCAGACGGCAGAGACCGTCAGGAGGGATTTCCGGTGCGTCTGCGGGACCGGCGTGTGCTCGAATTCGGATTCGAGCCCGGCCGCGGCGGCGGTGCTTTCAACTGTGCCCGGTGGAGTCGTCATCGCCACAACTGCTTTCTCTTAGGGGTTCTCGTTCGGTTTGTCGCTGGGTGCCCGGTTCAGGCGAGCTTCTCCGCGAGGGCAAGGATTGCTTTCTCGAAGGCCTCGGCCGGCGGGTGGGTGATGCCGGCGCCGATCATGCCGATGCCGGCGTCCTTGTGCGCAATGGCGGTGTTGATGACCGGAAGGATCCCGGTGTCCAGCACCTTGCGGACGTCGATCGCCGTCGGGAGGCCCTGGAAGCCCAGCGACGGGATGGTGATGTTCCGGTTCTCGGTGGTGGTGATTTCGCCCATCGCGTGCGTATAGGCGATGGCCTCCTCCACCGTGCCGCCCACCAGCGCGACGATCGCCGGTGCCGCGGCCATGGCGAAGCCGCCAAAACCGTAGGTCTCCGTGATGGCGCTGTCGCCGATGTCCAGCCCGGAATCCTCCGGCTTGTACCCGGCGAACATCGGTCCGATCACCTTCTGGGCCGGGCCGGTGAGCCAGTGGTTGCCCGGCAGGCCGCTCACCCGGATGCCGAACTCGACGCCGTTGCGGGCCATGGTGGTGACGATGGTGGAGTTTTCGATGCCGTGGGCGGCGTCGAGGGCAGCCTTCGCCGTCGCCATCCAGGTGGGGCCGGAGAAGTAGTCCGAACTGGCGATGAAGTCAAAGACCTCCTTCTTCTGCGCGGTGCTGAAACCGGTCTGCAGCAGCGCAGGCGCCAGGGCCTGGAAGAGCAGGACCGTGCCGGCGACGTTGCGGTTGTGCGCCTCGTCCCCCATGTGGAGGGCCTGGGCGAGCATCAGGCGCAGGTCGATGGCCCCCCCGATTTCCATGGCCTCCTTGAGCATGGGGCCAAGGACGTCCCGCATCCAGACCAGGCGGTCGATCACGCTCTGGTCATTGGCGCCCATGCGCAGGATCTTGGCCATCTGCTCGGACAGGTTTGTGTAGGCGTAGTTTCCGTGCGTCTCGTTGCGGACCACGTGCATGTACATCGAGGCCGAGGTGACGCCGGCCATGGAGCCCACGCAGTCGTGCTCGTGGCAGGGCGAGAAGGTGATTTTGCCGGAGGCCGCCACGCGGGCGGCGTCCTCGAGGTCGGCGGCCAGCCCTTCGAAGACCAGCGCGCCGGTGACCGCCCCCTTCATGGGCCCGGACATCCGCTCCCAGGTGATGGGCGGGCCTGCGTGCAGGATGGTGGTTGCCGTCATGCCGGGGACCACGTCGATCGCCCGGCCGAAGCCCACCAGCATCGGCTTGGCGTTCATGATGCGGTCCGCCGCCTCGGCGTTCGCGGCGGCGATCTTCGCCGCGATCTCCGGGTTTTCGAGCTTGTCCAGCGCGGCGATGACTTCGGCCTTGCCGCCGCCGGGAGGCGCCCAGTCCAGGGTGCGGACCGTGGCGCCCTGTGCTGCGATGTCCTCTTCGAACATCGCGAGGCCTACGTTGACGACGTTCAGCTCGCTCTCGAACAGTTTCGACATGCTCATGCCTTGATTCCTTCCCGGACGATTGCGCGGGCGAACTCGCCCGTTGCGGTGCTGCTGGTGGTGATGGTGACGCCCGCCGCCACGAGGGCCGCGGTCTGCGCGGCCAGGCCCGGCGTATCACGGTCGGTCCCAAGGACGTACGCCACGATCTCCAGGTGCCGGCCGGCGTCGGCGGCAATCTTCCTGGCTTCGGTGATCGCCGGGAGGGTGACGCCCACGGGGTCTTCGTGGGCCCCGAAGCCCAGCACGAAGTCCATGACGATGGCGGCCACGGAGGGGTCCTTGGCCTCTTCGACCAGGCGGGCCAGGCGGTTGGAGGGGTCGATCATCGGGTGCGGGCGGCCGTTGGTGAACTCGTCGTCGCCGAAGTCGAGGAAGGTGTGGCCGCGACTAGGGTCCGCCGCGCCGAGCACGAATTCGGGGTCCTTCTGGATGTTGCTCCAGACCTCCTCCCCGGCGTTGAGCAGCGCGTACATCGATTCGTCGCACAGGGTGCCGCCGCAGAACAGCCCGCGGATGTTCGTCTGTTCCGGGGTGAGGCGGGCCCGCACGGATTCGATGTGTGCCGTGTCTGTGGCCGGGGCCTGGGCCGAGGGCAGGCCGGTGAGGCGCACGGCGGCCAGGGCGGCGTCGAGGCTGCTCGCGGCGAAGGTGCCGCCCGCGGTGGTGACGGCTTCTTCGGAGCCGCCGATGAAGTACACCACCACGGGTTTGCCGGCGCCGGCGATTTCGGCGAGGACCTTCTTCTCCACCTCGGGTGCCGGGGGTTTGGACACGAGAACGATCGCCTCGGTCTTCGGGTCCGCCGCCAGGGCGCGGATGCCGTCGATCATCATGACGCCGCCCACCTCGGCGCTGAGGTCACGGCCGCCGGTACCGATCAGCTGCGAGATGCCGCCGCCGAGGGCGTGGATCCGGACGCTGACCTCCTGGGAACCGGTGCCGGAAGCGGCCACGATCCCGACCGGGCCGGGCCGGACGGCGTTGCCGAAGCAGAGTGCCACGTTGTTGATGATGGCCGTTCCGCAGTCCGGGCCCATCATCAGCAGGCCCTTCCCGTGGGCGAGGGCCTTGAGGGCGATCTCTTCCTCCACAGGGACGTTGTCGCTGAACATCATCACGTTCAGGCCGTTGTCCAGGGCCTTCCGGGCCTCGCGTGCCGCGTAGGCCCCGTTGACGGCGATGATCGCGAGGTTCGCGCCCGGGTCCGCCTGTGCCGCCGCGGCGATGGTGCGGTAGGAGATGGCCGCGCCGCCGCCCGCGGGCGCCCTGCGGGTGAGCAGTTCCTCGATCTGCGGAATGACTGCTTCCGCATCGGCGCCCGGGGCGGGGACCACCACGATCATCAGGTCGCCGTTACCGGCCTCCGCCAGTTCCGGGGTGAGCAGGCCGAGGTTCTGCAGGACCCCCTTGTTCATTTCGGTCGCCATCGCAACGAACGCCTGCCCGACGCCGTCGAGTCCGTTGGCCTTCGTCGATATCGACATCAGCGACACCGAATCGAAGTAGCTGTTCTTCTTGATCACCGCTGTGACGCTCACAAGGACCCTCTCAGTTCTGTTTCGAGTCGAAGTCCGGCCAGGAGGCCGGACAGGATGTCCGTCCCGGAGGTGTGGCCGATGCCGAGGGCACGGTCAACCGGGGCACGAAGGTGCCGGGCAAGCCCGGCGGCGTCTTCCGCCCTGTGGCGGAAAAGCATGCTGAGCAGCTCGAGGAGGCTTTCGCGGGCGCGCCGGTCCACTGCCTCGCGCAGGGTCGTCCAGCTGAGCAGGGTGGTGCGGTCCGGGTGCTGCCCGACGACGGCGGACAGCGCCGCGCGCACGGCACCGAGCCGGCTGCCCGGCTGGGCGGAGAACAGCGCCAGGCCGCAGAGGAAGTCGTCGCCTGCGGGGGTGAGGCCGGAACCGAGGCCGAGCAGTTGCAGTGCCGTCCCGCCGATTGCCGCGCCGTCGCCGGCGCGGACCGCCGCTTCGAGGGCTTCGCGACCCGTCCGCAGCCCCTGCGCGATTCCGGCGTCGAAGGCATTGGCTTGGGCGGTACCCTCTTTCGGGTGTTCCTGCAGGATGCCGCCGCGGATGCCGTGGTCCTCAAGCAGGCCCCCGAGCGCCGCGGCACACGAGGCGAGCTCCGCCGTCGTGATGGCCGCCAGGGGGATGCGCTTCGCAAACCATTCCCGGGCGCCGGGCAGCAGCACCGCCGTATCCAGGGAGTCAAAGGAGATTTCGCGCGCACTGAAGCCGACGGGATCGCCCGCCCGGATGCCCATGTCTGTCCAGCCGCGGGTATCTGCGCGGACGGTCCATGGTGCGTCGTCGAGCTGGCGGGCGGCCACGGTGACCAACTGGCCCCAGGGAGCCAGGACGTTGACGGTCCGGTTGAAGACCGAGTGGACCTTTCCCGTCCCGGGCGCTTCCCGGAGCGTGGTCACCAAGGCGGCATCGATGGAAATTGATGGTATACAGTTCGCTCGGTTTGAAGCTGCCACAAGGCTCCTAAAGCCAGAATCGCCGTGAAAATGCCCTGAAGTTACCGGGCCGTCTTGCGACCACCTCGGCTTGTTCCTCCAGATGGTATACCATCTGCGGTATTCAAGAGCCAGTTCCCAAGGAGGATTCAGATGCGACTAGTGGTTGCACTGGGCGGAAACGCCCTCGCGAAGCGCGGCGAGCCCATGACGGCCGACCGCCTGCGGGCCAACGTCAAGGAAAGCTGCCGGGCACTTGCCAAGCTGGCACGCGAGCACGAACTGGTGATCACGCACGGCAACGGACCCCAGGTGGGCCTCCTTGCCCTGCAAAACCTGGCCTACCAGGATGTCGCCGCCTACCCGCTGGACATCCTCGGCGCCGAAACCCAGGGGATGATCGGCTACGTGATCCAACAGGAGCTCTCCAACGCCCTCGCCGGGGAGCGGGAAGTGGCCGCCATCGTCACCACCACCGTGGTGGATGAAAACGATCCCGCCTTCGACCGCCCCACGAAGCTCATCGGCCCCACCTACTCCGCGCAGGATGCCGCCGAGGCCGCGTCCGAATACCGGTGGACCATCGCCAAGGACGGCAAGGCCTTCCGGCGCGTGGTCCCTTCCCCGGAACCCATCAGCATCCTTCAGGCCCCGCTGGTCCGCACCCTCCTGGACAACGGCACCCTGGTGGTCTGCGTGGGCGGCGGCGGCGTTCCGGTCAAGCTCGATGGCCGGGGCCACCAGATCGGCATGCAGGCCGTCGTCGACAAGGACGCCGCGAGTGCAGCCCTCGCGGCCGAACTTGAGGCGGACACGCTGATCATGCTTACCGACGGCGACTTCGTCAGCGAGAACTGGGGCACCCCGGAGCAGCGCGACATCCTCACGGCCTCCCCCGAAGCGATCGGCGAACTCGAGTTCGCCGAAGGCTCCATGAAGCCGAAGGTGGACGCCGCGATCCGTGTCGCAAAGGCCGGCGGCAGGGTCCTGATCGGTCCGCTGGACCGCCTGGACGAGGTGCTGGCCCGCAAGGTCGGCACCGAAATCCGCCCGGACGTCCCGGAGGGGATCATCTTCACCTGAGCTTCCGGATTCGTGCGCCTTCCCCTGCACGTCAAAGCGGCCCGGTCCCTGGATTTCCAGGGGCCGGGCCGCTCTAATTTTTCCTGCTTGCCTTTAGGCGACCGGCTGCGCTGCCCGGTCGTTCGCCGCGATGATGCGGGCGGCGGTCTTCTTGCCCATGCGCACGGCGCCGTCCACGTGCTGGTAGCCCTCCGCTGCCAGGTCGGAGGAGGACCAGTAGATCGGGCCGACGGCCGTGTGCTGGTCCTTGCCGTAACGGGAGAGTCCGCCGAGGTCGTAGCTGGCCGCGTAGGCGCCACGCGTCCACTCCTCGGAGCCCCAGTCGGAGAGGTAGAAGACGGAAGGGTTCTTGGCTTCGTCGCCCAGGTATTCGGCGATCGAGTCCAGGATGGCGGCCTTGCGGTCCTCTTCGCTCAGTTCGAACATGGCGTCCGCCTTTTCGTCGGAGACGAAGCCGACCAGGGTGCCGCGGGCGTCGCCGTGGTTGGTGTTGTCGTAGACCTCCTGGACCAGGGAGCCCGCGCCGAAGCAGGTGCCGGAAAGGCCGTTTTCGCGCCAGAACGGGGTCTCGTAGACGGCATGCACCTTGATGACCAGGCCCAGGGACTGGTGCTGGTGCATTTGGTGCTGTCGGCGCGGCAGCGGCGGGTTGAAGGACACGCGGCTGTACAGGTTCGGCGGGACGGCCATGATGACGAAGCGGGCGTTGACGGTGGCGCGGTCGGATTCGACCGAAACGCGGTGGCCGGCAGTTTCGTCGCCAGGGGCGGCTTCTTCCCAGTTGATGGTGCGCACCGGGGAGGAGAGTACGACGTCGTCACCCAGTTCCGCGGCGATCCGCAGGGAGACCTGCTGCATGCCGCCGATGACGCGCTTGTCCAGGATGAAGTCCTCATCGGTGAGGTTGCTGAAGGAGCCGGCAGAGGCGGCCATGAGGACTGCCTGGAGGGCGGAGAAGGCGTGGGCGGGCTTGGTCAGCATGCCGCCGGCGATGAACAGGCCGATGTTGTTGCAGGCTTCTTCGTCCGGGGAGTTCTGGCGCAGCCAATGGTGGAAGGAGATCGTGTCGAGCTCGCGGGCCTTGGGGTGGGCCCAGGGCTCCTCGGCGCCGATCTCGGCAGCCAGGCCGTCCAGGATGGCGGTGAGCTTGTCCATCTCGACGGCGGTGCTTTCGCTGACCGGGAAGGAGGCGCCGGTGTAGCGGGTGTGCTTGCGGTCCGCGCCGATGTAAATGGACTCGCCCTCGCGGTAGCGGGAGTACATTTCCAGGCCGAGTTCCTCGAGGGTTTCCATGAGGACGGTCTGGTCCGGGGAGACCCACTGGCCGCCGATTTCGAGCATGGCGCCGTCAATGGTGTCGGTCCAGGTGCGCCCACCCACACGGTCACGGGCTTCGAGAACGGCGACCGTGAGCCCGGCCTTCTTCAGTTCGCGCGCAGCGGTCAGGCCGGACGGACCAGCGCCAACGATGACGACGTCGCGGTCGAGATTCAACATGATGTCCTTTCCGTGGCCGTGCTCCGTTGGCCGGCCTGTAAAGCTATAAATGAATGCCATTCATTTATCCCTACTGTACCCGTGACTTGGGTAACTGGGAAGCCCCCGGTGGAATAATGCTGGAAACGCCGTTTCCAGAAAGGTCACTGATGCCCGAGCCCTCCCCCTCACCGGCCGAAACGAAGCCGCGCCGGAGGGCCGGCCGGCCCGTGGGATCGGTGTTGGACAAGGCCGGCATCACCGCCGCGGCGCTGGCCCTGGTGAGCAGGAAGGGCTACGACGGGCTCACCATGGCGGCCCTGGCCAAATCACTGGGAGTGGCCCCTTCGGCGCTTTACAACCACGTAGGTTCGAAGGACGACGTCCTCAAGCTCGTGGAAGAGGACCTCATGTCCCAGGTGGACTCCAGCGGTTTCGGCACCCTGCCCTGGGAGGACGCCGTCCGGAAATGGGCGTACTCCTACCGCGACATCTTCTCGGCCCACACTCCCCTGATTTCCGTGATCGCCGTCCTTCCCGTCACCGACGCCCCGCAGACCCTCGCCATGTACGAGGCCGTCACCGAAGGCTTCCTCCGCGCCGGCTTCCCCGAAGACCGGATCATTCCCTGCATCGTGGCCCTCGAGGCCTACATCTTCGGCGCCGCCTTCGACGCGACCGCGCCCGCGGACATCTTCGACTCCGGCAAGCTCGCCGAATCCACTCCGCATTTCACGGCAGCCATGCAGAGCCTCGGCCCGGTGAACTACCCCTCGGACCTCGCCTTTAGCATGGGCCTGGACGCCCTGGTTGCCGGATTCGGGGCATTGCGCGGCGGCTGAGAACGCGGCACCTGTCCTGTCCTCATGGCCCCCGGCCGTCGGGGCAGGCCGCGGGGTAACAAAAAACACCCCGGTCCGAAGACCGGGGTGTTTTCGATGCGTGCGCGAGGGGGGATTTGAACCCCCACGCCCTTTCGGACACTGGCACCTGAAGCCAGCGCGTCTGCCGTTCCGCCACTCGCGCGCAACTTCTTCTGCACGGACACAGTCCGCGGGTTTCCCCGCTTCCTGCCCTGCAAAAGCAGCGAGATCAAGCATAACGGACATTGGAGGAAAAACACCAATCGGGCCGCCGCAGGGCTGCCGAACCCCGGATTTACGCGGTTTTCCAGCCCTCTTGGGCCGGGTACACGGGCGCCCGCGATGAACTTTTCCGCAGGCCGGGCCGTTGTGGAATAAGGCCATTCACAGCCATCCCCAGTAGTATCGGGAAAGGAATGGCCCGGATAAGGCCATGCCGTCACGGACTCCAAAGGTCCATGCCTGATGCGGGGAGTGAAGCCCCCGCACAGTTTGTTGCCGGGTCTATGGAACGGAAGGAGGAAGACCATGGGATTGCTCGACAGGGTTGAGCGCGGCATTGAAAAAGCCGTCCGCGGCGTCTTCTCCACCGGCTCCCGGGCCAAGGTGGAACCGGTGGAAATAGCCAGCAGGCTCCGCCGCGAACTGGACAACAAGTCCCTCACCATCGCAGCGGGCCGCACCCTGGCCCCGAACGTCTTTGACGTCCTGCTCAGCGTGGAGGACTTCACCCGGGCCCAGGAGTGGGGTACTCCACTCGCGGAGGAACTGTGCGACGTCGTCATCCAGCACGTCCGCAGCCAGGGGTACACCCTGCAGGGGCCGGTACGGATCTCCTTCCGCCAGGATGACGCCCAGCGCGAGGGCCATTTCGAAATCACGTCCCGGACCGAAAAATCCGGCGGCTCCCCCGCGCCCCGCAGCAATGTTCCTGCGGCTCCGTCGCGGGAACCCTCCCGGCTCCAGCCCGTCCTGGACATCGGCGGCCAGCGCTACTCACTCAACGCGCCCTCGGTGATCCTGGGCCGTTCCTCGGAAGCGGACATCCTCGTGGAGGACACCGGGGTCTCACGCAAGCACCTCGAAATCCGCAGCGAGGGCGGCTTCGTCCGTGCCGTGGACCTGGGCTCCACCAACGGCAGCTACGTCAATGGGCACAAATTGGATGGCAGCACGGAACTCACCGACGGCTCCACGATCACGATGGGACGTACCAAGATCATTTTCAGGCTTCTGAACGTGCAGCCCGGCAGCCACAACCCCGGGGGCCGCGCGTGAGCGAACTGACCATCACGGCCCTGCGCTTCGGCTTTCTGTTGCTCCTGTGGGTGCTGGTTTTCAGCATCGTGTCGGCCATGCGCCGGGACCTCATGATCGGTCGCAAGGCGGCCACGGGCGCCCCGACCGCACGGGAAGTACGCAAGCACCCCGAACTGGCGCCCCCCGCGCCGGTGGCAAAGCAGCAGGCACGGCAGCTCGTCGTCGTCGAAGGTCCGCTCAAGGGCACCACGCTGCCGCTGGCAGCGAGCCCCATCCTGCTCGGCCGCGCCCAGGAAGCCACCCTGGTCCTGGAAGACGACTACGCCTCGGGCCGGCACGCACGCCTGTTCCCGCAGGGCAGCCGCTGGTTCATCGAAGATCTCGGCTCCACCAACGGCACCTACCTGGCCGACCAGCAACTGACCCGGGCCCTGCCGGTGGAGCTTGGCGTCCCCGTGAGGATCGGCAAGACGGTCATTGAATTGAGGCCATAGCCATGGCGTCACCCCAGGCTTCCGAGGGAAAGCCCACGCCTGACGCGCGCCCGCTGATCATGCGGTACGCGGCGCGCTCTGACGTCGGCCGCCTCCGCGCCAAGAACGACGATTCGGCCTACGCGGGCCGCCACCTCGCCGTGGTCGCCGACGGCATGGGCGGGCATGCGGGCGGCGACGTCGCCTCCGCCTCCACCGTCCTGGACATGATCCACCTGGACCACGATGACTATCCCGAAGGCGCCGAAACCGTCCTCGCCGACGAGATCCAGACCGCCAACTCCCTGCTCTCCGAGCTCGTACACATGGATCCGAAGCTGGCCGGCATGGGCACCACCGTCACGGCGCTCCTGCTGGAAGACAAGCAGCTGCACTTCGCCCACATCGGCGATTCCCGTGCCTACCGACTGCGCGGCACCACCTTCGAGCAGATCAGCGTGGACCACACCTTCGTGCAGCGGCTCATCGACGAGGGCCGGCTCCGTCCGGAGGAAGCCGAAACGCATCCGCACAAGAACGTCCTCATGCGGGTGCTCGGCGACGTCGATGCCAGCCCCGAGCTGGACCTGGCGGTCCTGGACGTCGAAGCCGGCGAACGCTGGCTGCTGTGCTCCGACGGGCTGAACTATGTGCCCGGCCCGGTGGTGGAGCAGGTGGTCCGGGAGACCCGCAACCTCGCCGAATGCGCTGAACTGCTGATCCAGCTGACGCTGGCCAACGGCGCCCCGGACAACGTCACCGTGGTGATGCTTGAGATCGCCGAAGAAACCGGCGACGACGTCAACACGGCGTCCGTGGACATCGTCGCCCCCGCCGAACCCGAGTCGGGTGACGCGAAGGAAAGCACCGCGGCCGGTGAAACAGCGCCCGCAAAAGCAGCGGCCGCCAAGCCCGCGGCGGCTGAATCGGTCACCGCTGGAAAGGACGCCGGCACCACGGTTCGCGCCGCTTTCTCCGGGACGACGGGTGACGCGCCCGCCGGCCCGGCACCGACAGCGGCGGGGGACGACGGCGGCACGTCCGCGGGCGAGCCGCCTGCCGTGACGGACCCGCACCTGGGGGAGCACCTTTCCGCCGAGGTCCTCCGCGAGGAACTCGCCTCCCGTCCGCACGAACTGGTGGGTGCCGCCGCCACAGCCGCAGAAACCGGATCCATCCCCACCGTGGCCGGGCGCAGTGTCGCGCGCCGGGCTGCCACCATGCTCACCCACAAAGCCGAACAGGACCGCGAAGAAGTAGTGGTCCTGCCCACCAGGCGGCGCCGTTGGCTCACCATTCTCGCGGCCGCCGTCCTGGCCGTGTTCCTGGTGGCCGGGCTGTGGCTTGGCTATGCCTGGACCCAGACCCGCTTCTACGTGGGCGAATACGACAACCGGGTGGCGATCTTCAACGGAATCTCCCAGCGCCTGGGCCCCATCCAGCTGTCCAACCTGGAATCCGTAACGGAACTGCCCTTGGATTCACTCCCCGAATTCCAGCAGCAGCGCGTGCGGCAGACCATCCCGGCGGACAGCCTCGAGGCGGCGCAGCGCATCGTGCACAACCTTGAGGAACCGGACGATTCCACCCCATCCGCGTGTCCCACGCCGAGCGCGAAGCCGACTCCGTCGCCCGGCGCCAAGGCAACGCCGTCCACCAAGGCTTCGCCCTCAGCCACCCCGTCCGCGTCGCCGACGGCCACGCCGAGCAACGCTTCATGCGAGGAGGTGTCGCCATGATCCAGCCCGACGCCGCACCCAAGCCGCGCCGCAACGTCGAGCTTGCCCTCCTGGTGCTTGCCCTCGCCGTCGGTATCGGTGCCAGCGCCATGGTGGACCTCAACTCCGAGACCCCGTTCGACAACGATTTCTGGTTCCAGTCGAGCCTGCTGGCCGTTGCCGCCTTCGCGTTCCACATTGTGCTGCGCCTGCGGGCGAAATATGCCGATCCGGCAATACTTCCGATTGTGGTGGCCCTGAACGGCCTCGGCCTGGCCCTCATCCACCGGATGGACGGTCCCGGGGACGACACCGGTAACAACCAGTTGCGCTGGACGCTCATTGCGGTCGCCGTCGCGATTACCGTGATCTGGTTCCTGAAGGACCATCGGATCCTGCGCCGTTTCACCTTCATTTCGCTGGCGGCCAGCGCCATTCTGCTGGTGCTGCCGCTGATCCCGTTCATCTCCGCGGGCGAGGTACTGGGCGCCCGGGTCTGGATCCGGCTCGGCCCCATGACCTTCCAGCCCGGCGAAATCGCCAAGATCACCTTGGCCGTATTCTTCGCGGGGTATCTGTCCTCAAACCGGGACCTGATCCTGCTGGCCGGGCGCAAGATCGGGCCGCTGCAGTTCCCGCGGTTCAAGGACATGGGTCCGATGATTACGGCGTGGCTTGTGAGCATTGGTGTGCTGGTGTTCCAGCGCGACCTTGGCTCATCCATCCTGTTCTTCGGCCTGTTCATCGTGATGATCTACGTCGCCACCAGCCGCATCAGTTGGGTGGTGATCGGCCTTGGCCTGATCCTGGGCGGCGGTTTTGTCGCATCGCGGATCTTCCCGCACGTGGGCTTCCGCCTGGACAGCTGGTGGAACGCGTTCACGCCCGAGGTGTACGACCGCTTCCCCGGCGGCAGCCGGCAGATCGTCCAGGGCCTGTTCGGCATGGCCGACGGCGGACTGGTCGGCACGGGCCTTGGCCAGGGCCGTCCGGACCTCGTTCCCTTCGCCAACAGCGACATGATCATCGCCCTGATCGGCGAGGAGCTGGGCCTGATCGGCCTGTTCGCCGTGGTCCTGCTGTACCTGCTGCTGTTCACCCGCGGCTTCCGTGCGGCCCTGGGCACCCGGGACGCCTTCGGCAAGCTGCTCGCCTGCGGACTCTCCTTCGCCATCGCGCTGCAATGCTTCGTGGTGATCGGCGGCGTGACCCGCCTGATCCCGCTGACCGGCCTCACCACGCCGTTCCTGGCGGCAGGCGGCTCCTCGCTGCTGGCCAACTGGATCATCGTGGGCCTGCTGCTGATGATTTCGCACACGGCCCGCAGCCCCATCGACACCACACCCATGACCGATACCCCCAGCGAGGCGGTGAAGCAGCCGTGAACCAGTCCATCCGCAGCGCATGGCTGGCCGCCGTCGCCATGTTCGCCCTGATCTTCGGCGCCATCAGCTACGTCCAGGTAGTTGGTGCTGACGAACTCAATGACAACCCGTGGAACCAGCGGGCGGTCCTGGCCGACTACTGCAAGGACCGCGGCGCAATCATTGTTGCCGGCAAGCCGATCGCCGAGTCGGTGGCCGGGGACGAAACCTGCAGCTTCCAGCGCAAGTACACGCAGCCGGAGCTCTACGCCGGAATTACCGGCTACTTCTCGCGCACGTATGGTGCCAGCGGCCTCGAGCAGGAACTCCGTGACGAGCTCGCCGGCAGCTCGGACCAGCTGTTCCTCGACCGGATCAGCCAGGTCTTCCTGGGCCGCCAGGCGAAGGGCGCTTCCGTTGAGCTCACCCTCGACCCGCAAATCCAGAAGCTCGCCTACGACCTGATCCCGGACGGCCAGCGCGGCTCGATCGTGGTGACGAACCCGAAGACCGGCGCCATCCTCGCCATGGTCTCCAAGCCGTCCTACGACCCGAACCTGATCGCCACCCATGATGTGGCCAAGGAGCAGGCCAGCTTCGAGCAGCTCAACAAGATTCCGGGCATCAACCTGAACCAGTCCGTCAGCGGACCCACAGGTGCCCTGCTGGCTCCCGGCTCGGTCTTCAAGCTGATCGACACTGCGGCCGCCCTGAACTCCGGCAAGTACAACAAGGACAGCGAGCTGCCCAACCCGGCGAGCCTGCCGCTGCCGGGTTCCTCGGCCTCACTGCCGAACTACGCGGGCGGCAACTGCTACACGCGCACCACGGCGGACTTCGCCTTCGCACTGGAGCAGTCCTGCAACACTCCCTTTGCCCGCATCGCCCTGGACCTCGGCCAGGAAGCGATCGCGGACCAGGCGCGCAAGTTCGGCTTCGGCCAGGACTTCGGTGACCAGCTCAAACTCCAGTCCGCGGTCAGCGTCTTCCCTCCGGACCTGGACGATGCCGCCCTGGCACAATCCGCCGTCGGGCAGCGGGACGTCAAGGCGACGCCGCTGCAGATCGCGATGATGACCGCCGCGATCGCCAACGGCGGCGTGCAGATGAAACCGAACCTCATCAAGAATGTGCGCGCCCCTGACCTGCGGGTCATTAGCGAACCCGAGCCGGAAGTCCTCCGCAACTCGACCAGCCCCGCGATCGCGCGCCAGATCACCGAGTGGATGACCGGCGTCGTGTCCAAGGGCATCGGCGGGGGCGCCGCCGTCCCGGGCGTGGAGGTGGCCGGAAAGACCGGCACCGCCCAGCTGGGAGACAGCGGCTTGAACAATTCATGGTTTACCGGGTTCGCCCCGGCAAATGACCCGCAGGTGGCCGTCACCATCGTGATCGAAGGTGTCGATGTGACCACCGGCGCACAGCTAACCAGTCCGAATGCGAAGAAGATCTTTGAGGCGGTGTTGAACAAGTGAGACCTACGTCAGGAATCACCCTCGGCGGCAGGTTCCAGCTGACCAGCCGGATTGCGATCGGGGGGATGGGGGAGGTCTGGAAGGCCAAGGACCAGGTCCTGGGCCGCATCGTCGCCATCAAGGTCCTCAAGGAGGAATACACGGGCGACCCCGGCTTCCTGCAGCGGTTCCGCGCCGAGGCGCGCCACACGGCCCTCCTGAACCACGTGGGAATCGCCAACGTGTTCGACTACGGGGAGGAAGAAGGCTCCGCCTACCTCGTCATGGAACTAGTGCCGGGCCAGCCCCTGAGCACCATCCTTGAACGGGAACGCGTACTTTCGCCGGACCGCGCCATGTCCATCATTTCGCAGACCGCCCGTGCGCTGGCCGTGGCCCACGCCCAGGGCCTGGTGCACCGCGACGTGAAGCCAGGCAACCTGCTCATCACCCCGGACGGCCGGGTCAAGGTGACGGACTTCGGTATCGCGCGCCTCGCGGACCAGGTACCGCTAACCCAGACCGGCCAGGTCATGGGAACCGCGCAGTACCTCGCCCCCGAGCAGGCCACCGGGCAGACCGCGACCGGCTCGTCGGACATATATTCCCTGGGCGTTATCGGTTACGAGTCCCTCACAGGACACCGCCCGTTCTCCGGCGAATCGCAGATCGCCATCGCCCTCGCCCAGGTCAACGACGCCCCGCCGCCGCTGCCGGAGAGCCTTCCGGTTCCGGTCCGGGCCCTGCTGATGTCGATGCTGGCCAAGGATCCCAGGAACCGTCCGGCGGATGCCATCAAGCTGGCTGAAGCCGCCGAAGCAATCCGCGCGGGGAATATCTCCGCGGCACACGCCGCCGTTCCCGGGATGCTCCTGTTCGAAGGGGCCACCGGCCCCATTACGGCGCCCACCGGCGTCGCGACCGCGGCGACCGGGATTGTGGGCACTGCCCACGGCAGGGAACAGACGACGGCGACTTCCGCGCTTCCGGTGCTCGGTGCAGGGGCAGTTGCGGGAGCCGCAGCCGGCCAGCAGCCCTCCCGCTCCGACTCCCTGGCGGCCGAACGGAACTACAACCCGGACGAGTCCAGAGTGCTCTACACCGAAGAGGACGAGGAGGACTACGAGCCGCAGCCGGCCCGCAGGAAGCGCAGCCCGTGGACCTGGCCGCTGATTGCCCTGCTGCTCCTGCTCCTCTTCGCCGGGCTGGGCTTCCTGCTCACCCAAATGGGGCTGTTCAACCCGGTGTCCCCGGCGCCGTCGTCGAGCACGAGCCGTCCGGTGTCGACCAGTGCCTCGCCCAGTTCGGCCTCGCCCAGCGCCACGGAGACCTCGGAGACGCCAAGCCCGACCGAATCCACGCCGGCCACGGTGGACCTGATTCCGGCACAGTATCTCGGCCGCCCTTACGAGACCGTCCGCAGTGAACTAATCGCTCTTGGCTTCGCGGTGAAGGGAACAGAGGTTTTCAACACGTCCACACCGGGTACCGTTACCAACATCGAGCCTTCGGGCCCGGTCTTGAAGGGGGAAACCATCGAGGTCAGTTATTCGAAGGGGCCGGAAAAGATTGCCGTTCCCACCATCGCCGCGGGCGCCACGGAAGCCCAGGTCCGGGCCGCCATCGAAGGCGCCGGGCTGCGCTGGGTGAAGGGTGACCCGGTCGAAGGCGAGGTCGGCCAGGCGCCGGACACCTTCGTCAGCACCGAGCCACGCGCGGGCACCGAGGTCAACTCGGGCGCCACCGTCGTCTACCATCTGTCCAAGGCCACTGCATCACCGTCCCCGTCGTCCACCAAATAGGAACCCATGGATACCCGACGTTCGGCACCCGCGCACAGAGAGGACAGCCATCCGGTGACAGACCAGCGCGTCCTCAACGGGCGGTATGAACTAGGAGAACTCCTGGGCCGCGGCGGCATGGCGGATGTGCACCGCGGTACTGACACGCTGCTCGGCCGCACCGTGGCCGTGAAGCTGCTGCGCGCGGACCTGGCCCGGGACCCCCAGTTCCAGGCCAGGTTCAAGCGTGAGGCCCACGCCGTGGCGTCGTTGAACCATCCCTCGATTGTGGCGATCTACGACACCGGTGAATACACCGTGGACGCCGGCCACGGCGAGACCGTCCGGGTTCCGTACATCGTCATGGAGTACGTGTCCGGCCGGACTCTGCGGGAGCTGATCCGCAGCAATGAGCTGGACATCAACAAGGCCGTGGAGCTCTGCCTCGGCGTCCTGTCCGCCCTGGAATACAGCCACAAGGCCGGAATCGTCCACCGCGACATCAAGCCCGGAAATGTCATGGTCTGCGACGACAACACCGTGAAGGTGATGGACTTCGGCATCGCACGGGCCATCGCCGATTCGGCCGCCACCATGACGCAGACGCAGGCCGTGGTGGGCACCGCCCAGTACCTGTCCCCGGAGCAGGCCCGCGGTGAAGCAGTGGACGCCCGGAGCGACCTCTACTCCGCGGCGTGCTTGCTCTTCGAGATGCTGACTTCGCGGCCCCCCTTCACAGGAGACAGCCCGGTCTCGCTCGCGTACCAGCACGTCCGGGAAACGCCCGCGGCGCCAAGCAGCTTCAACCCCGAAGTTTCCGAGGCACTGGACAGCGTCCTGGCGAAGGGCCTGCAGAAGGAGCGGGCGGACCGGTTCCCGGACGCCGCCGCCTTCCGCCGCGCCCTGCGCGCGGCCCTCAACGGCATAGCAGTCCCCGCAGTCACGGAACCGGAAACGGCGAACGGAACGGACGACGTCGGCCCCGGGGCCGGGCAGGACAGCGAACCGGAGACGCTGGTCGGCTTCACCGGCATCGGCTTCCTCGACGGCAATGCGGGCCGCAACCACGCGAACGAGGAACCGCTGCCGGCAAACTACACCGACGAGCCCGACGACGACGCCATGCCGCTCGGCTTCCCGCCCGAACGCGAGCGGACGCGGCGCCAGAAGTCACGACGCCGGGCATGGACCGCCGTCGTCATCCTCTTCACCGTGCTGGTCCTGGCGGGCGTCGGCCTGGGGCTGTACTACTTCATGAACCAGAAGCCGGCCGAGCCGGTCAAGGTCCTGATCCCGTCGGTCGCCAACATGAGCGAAGCCGACGCCATCCGCAGGATCTACGACGCGAAGCTCGTTCCCGACGCTCCCGTGCGGGTGAACGACGACAAAATCCCGCAGGGAACGGCCATCGGCACGGACCCGTCCGTAGGCACGGAAGTGGCCGAGGGAAGCCATGTCACCCTGAAGGTCTCCGACGGGCCCAGTTCCGTCACCGTGCCCAAGAACCTGGCGAACCAGACCGAGGCCGCCGCGCGGGACATGCTGCGCCTGGTGGGCCTGACGGCTAGCACCATCATCGGAAACAGTCCCTCCGTTCCGGCAGGCTCCGTCATCAGCAGCAACCCTGCGCCCGGGGCGGTCGTGGCGCCTGGAAGCCCCGTTCAGCTGGTGGTTTCCAGCGGCAAGGTGGCGATGCCGCAGCTCGTGGGCCGGACGCGCGCCGAGGCAGAGAAGGCCCTGCAGGACCTCGGCCTGACGATGGAAGTAGTGGAGCAGGAAAACAGCCAGGTAGCTCCGGGAACCGTCACCAGGCAGAGCACTGAAGCGAAGGCCCTCGTGGACCAGGGCAGCACGGTCACGGTGACAGTGGCGAAGGCCCCGGCGCCGGCGCCGGAGCCGACGCCCACCCCGTCCGAGACGCCGAAGCCGAAACCCACCCAAAGCGGCAAATCCCAGGGATAAGGGCACCCCGGCGGCCGGACTACCAGCCCGCTGGCTCTCGGTTGAAGGGGGCTCTTGGTTGAAGGGCTGGCTTAGCGCTGGATCAGCGGGCTGAGGGTTGCAGCCTTCGCGGCCGCACCGGCCATGCCGAGCGATTCGAGCCAGTTGCCCAGCATCTGGTAGCCGCCCTCGGTGAGTACCGACTCGGGGTGGAACTGCACTCCGCACAGGGGAGCAGTCTTGTGCTGCAGGCCCATGACTACGCCGTTGGCGGTTTCTGCTGTGATCTCCAGGACGTCCGGAATGGTCTCGCGGACGGCCGCCAGGGAGTGGTACCGGGTGGCCGTCACCGGGGAGGGCAGTCCGGCGAAGACACTCTTACCCTCATGCTGTACCGGGGAAGTCTTGCCGTGCATGAGTTCCGGGGCGTGGGTGACCGTGCCGCCGTAGGCTTCGGCCAGCGCCTGGTGGCCCAGGCACACACCGAACATGGGCTTGTTGTTTTTGCCGCACCATTTGATGAGCTCGATGCAGACCCCGGCTTCGGCCGGCGTTCCCGGGCCGGGGGAGACCAGGACGCCGTCGCGGGCGTCGGCAAGCTCGATCGCCTCCGCAAGGGTGACGTCGTCGTTGCGGACCACCGTGGTTTCCGCACCCAGCTCCTGCAGGTAGCCCACCAGGGTGTAGACAAAGCTGTCGTAGTTGTCGACGACGAGGATCTTGGTTGTGCTCATGGCTGCTGTACTGAACCCATCGTTGAGGCCGCACGGAGCGCACCCGAAGTCCGGCTAGACTTGGCAGCTAGAGACGAACCCGGAAGTACCGCGAACGCGCAGACCGCTGGAATTTTCCTTCCTGCAGGATATCAAGCCGGCACGCGGCCCTTCATTCAAAAAGGCCCAGGAGGAACCGTGCCCGAGTCGAAGCCCCGCAAGCGGCCTGCCCGCACTGTTGAGACCGCCGCCAAGGAGCAGTACAAGCCGAACCCGGTCTGGTTCAAGCCGGTAATGTTCGGCCTCATGATCGTCGGGCTGCTGTGGATCATCACCTTCTACATCACCAGCGGCCAGTACCCCGTGGCGGCATGGGAATCCTGGAATATCGTGGCCGGCTTCGGCATCGCGATCGCGGGCTTCCTCATGACCACGCGCTGGCGTTCCTGAACCATCTTTTCCGGAAGCGGCCTCACATTCCGTCCGCCTGCAGCGTCTACCTGATATGACCACCAGGCACACCACCATCGATTCCCCGCTCGGAACCCTGACCCTGACGGCCCGGGACGGGGTGCTCAGCGGTGTCTTCTACGAAGGCCACTGGCACATGCCACCTCCGGAATTCTTCGGTGAGCGCGCCAACCCTGCCGACCCGCCTTTCGCCCCCGTTATCGCACAACTCCGGGAGTACCTGCGCGGGGAGCGCACGTCGTTCGACCTCGAATACAAGGCGAGCGGCAACGAGTTCCAGGAACGCGTCTGGGCCCGGCTCGAAGAAATTCCCTATGGGGAAACCGTCAGCTACGGTGCCCTCGCCGCCGGGCTCGGCGACCCGAATCTCGCCCAGGCGGTGGGATCCGCAGTGGGCAGGAACCCGCTGAGCATCATCATTCCCTGCCACCGCGTGGTCGGCAGCGACGGCCGCCTGACCGGTTATGCCGGCGGCCTGGCGAACAAGCGCTTCCTGCTGGAACTTGAGGAACCCGTCGCCGTGAAGGAAAGCAAACTCTTCTGATGGGCAAGCCGCCCTTTGAGAAGGTCGTCAGCGCCCACGGTGCCGTGGTGTTGCGGGTCTGCCGTGCTGTCCTCGGGGCCCACGATGCCGAAGATGCCTGGTCCGAAACCTTCCTGTCCGCGCTGAAGGCCTACCCCGAACTGCCGGACGACGCCACGGTGCAGGCCTGGCTGGTGACCATCGCCCACCGCAAGGCCATCGACATCCTCCGTGCCCGGCAGCGCCAGTCCCTGCCCATGGACGAACTCCCGCCCCGCGAATCCCCGCTCGGCATCCCGGGGGAGGGACACCCGGAAGTGCTCGACGCCGTCGGGCAGCTTCCACCGAAACAGCGGCAGGCCGTGGCATACCACTACCTGGCCGGCCTGCCGTACAAGGACGTCTCTGCGCTGCTGGGGGTCACGCCCGAGGCCGCCCGCCGTGCAGGTGCCGATGGCGTCAAAGCCCTCCGTGCCGCCCTCATCCAGCCCCGCAGCGCAGCTTCCCAAGGAGCCGACCGATGAAAGACAAGCCGATGAGTGACAACAACGTCCCGGTGTTGCCCGAAGGACTCCGGGCCGGCCTGGAGGAAATCGGCGCGGGCACGCTGGAGCGCCTGCACGCACGGTTGGCTGCTGCCGCCGCGAACCGGCACCTCGTCGACGTTTCCTACTGCACGGTCGATTCGCCGCTCGGCCCGCTGTTGCTGGCCGCCACGGAACGGGGGCTGGTACGGGTCGCCTTCGCCTCGGAAGGCCACGATGCCGTGCTTCAAACGCTCGCGGACAAGCTGAGTCCCCGGATCCTGGAGGACCCGTCCCCCCTGGACTCAGTGGCCCGCCAGCTGGAGGAATACTTCGCGGGTGCCCGGCGGCGTTTCGACGTCGCGCTGGATTTCAGCCTGAGCAGCGGCTTCCGGCTGAGCGTGCTGGATCACCTTCCGCACATCGCGTACGGCAGTACGGAAAGCTACGCCCAGGTGGCTCAGGCCGCGGGCAGTCCCAGGGCCGTCCGCGCCGTGGGCTCCGCCTGCGCGAGCAACCCGCTTCCCGTCGTCGTGCCCTGTCACCGGGTGGTGCGCTCGGACGGCTCCTTCGGCGGGTATCTTGGCGGAGCGGAGGCCAAGCGGACGCTGCTGGCGCTGGAGGCCGCGTGACCGGGCCGCTTTTCCCGGCAGAGCCCTTGTTCCCGGCCGAGCTGCTGACCGTGCCCGACGCCGGACCCCGCCGGATCGCCGACGGCGCCGTCCACGTGCCGGGCTGGCTGAGTCCGGAGCAGCAGCGCTGGATCGCTGCCCGTTTCCGGGGCTGGGCGGCTGGACCCGTGCCGCCCAGGGCGGCAGTGCTGCCCGGCGGGCACCCCATGTCGGTACAGACCGTTTGCCTCGGCTGGCATTGGCAGCCCTACCGGTACACGCGGGAGGCCTTCGACGTCAATGGCCGCCGGGTTCTCGACTTCCCGGACTGGATGGTAAGGCTTGGCCGCAAGGCACTCGCGGCCACCGGCTCCCTGCCGGAAACGGCGGCCGCCTACACGCCGGACACCGCGTTGGTGAACTTCTACGATGACGCGGCCAAGATGGGCATGCACCAGGACAAGGACGAACGCTCCGCGGCCCCGGTGGTCTCCTTGAGCATCGGTGACAGCTGCGTGTTCCGCTTCGGCAACACCGAAAGCCGCGGCAAGCCCTACACGGATCTTGTCCTGCGCTCCGGGGACCTCTTCGTGTTCGGCGGCTCATCCCGCTTCGCCTACCACGGAGTGGTCAAGGTGCATCCTGGAACCGCCCCGCAGGACTGCGGACTGGAGCACGGCCGCATCAACATCACCATGCGGGTTACCGGCCTTTCGTAGCAATGTCACTGCCAGGGCGCACAATATCCACAGCAGCGTTGACCATCCCCTTTGGAGGAACCCCATGACACCGGCAGGCACGATCCTTGGCGAAGACGGCCTTGCCCGCCCACCATGGGCGGCCACCGATCCTCTGCTGCGGGAGTACTACGACACCGAGTGGGGCATGCCGGTCCGGGATGAACGCGGTCTGTACGAACGCATCAGCCTCGAGGGCTTCCAGGCGGGCCTGTCCTGGGCCACCATCCTGCGCAAGCGCGAGGCCTTCCGTGCGGCCCTCCTGGACTTCGATCCGGAGAAGGTGGCGCACTTCGGCGAGGCCGACGTCGAGCGGCTCATGCTGGATGCCGGGATCGTCCGCAACCGCCTCAAGATCCGTGCCGCGATCACCAACGCGAACGCCACCCTCGCGCTGCGGGCCGACGGCGGACTGGTGGACTTTGTGTGGTCCTTCCAGCCGGATTCGACGCCGGAGCCCGCCACCGTCGCCGACCTCGCCACGCAGTCGGCGGAGTCGATTGCCTTGTCGAAGGCGCTGAGGAAGAAAGGCTTCGCGTTCGTGGGCCCCACCACGATGTACGCCCTGATGGAAGCGATCGGCATGATCGATACCCACCTTGTGGACAGCCACCGCCGCGGGAGCTCCGGGATCTGGATGTAGCGACCCCCTCCGGGGCTGTCCACAAAAGTGGGCAACTTTTTCCACAGGTGTGGAAACGCAGTGTGGAAAGCCCGCCGCCAGCCCTGGAAACCCTGGATTTCCGGGCTTTTCTGCCGCCCGGGTCCGGTCGCTGGTTTTCCCCACTGTGAACAAGGCTGTGGATCGTGGCTTGGGCTTCACCAAGTGTTCACGGTGCCAGGATGGACAACTTCATCTTCTCCCACCGGCAAGGTCCTTTCGGCCCCTGCTGTCTAGCCCGGCGAAGTTACCCACTTAACAACAAGCCGCCTCCCACAAGTTATCCACAGCTGGGGAAAAGCTGTGGCTATCGGCCGGCGAAAACCCCGGTTTCGAGCCGTTTCCGGCGTGGTTTGAGGGGTTGAACTACAGCCGTGTGAGTTATTAACAGTGTTGAAAAGCCTGTTGATATCGCACCCTGTGGGCTGTGGATTCCACTTCTCCCGGGTCTTTTCCACAACCAGGACCGATCTGGCCGATTTGTCCACATAACCACAAGGAGGCTCCGGGAAGTTATCCACAGCTGTGGACCCATTGTGGTCGCGCCGCAGTTTCATCCAAGAAAAAGGCGCGGATAGGGGAACACATCGGGTGAACTACATAGCTGTAAGTTACACACAGTGTGGATAACAGCTGTGGAAAAGTTGAGGCTGGGTGTTCCCAGGAGCATGGACGTTCATCCGGGATGGCCTTGGATCGCCGGCCGTGCACGCCAAAAGAAGGGGCGGGACGGCGGCGGGGGAGGCGGCAGCCAGGGCCGCGGGTCTACCGCGCTAGACGGAGGCCGCGCGGAAGGCGCTGGCGAGCACGAGGAGCAGCGCGACGACAGCGAGCCCACCGGCCTGGAACAGCGCGCGGCGCGGCCCGCGCGGGGCATAGGCGACCACGGCGGCGCTGAGCGCACCGGTGATGAGCCCGCCAAGATGCGCCTGCCAGGCAATGCCGGAGACCATGAAGCCGATGACCCCGTTAATGGCGATCAGCACCCACAGTTGCCTAGTGTCACCGCCGCGGTGCCGTTGGATCACCAGCATGGCCCCGAACAGGCCGAAGACAGCGCCGGAGGCGCCAACCACCGCGATCGGCGGGTCCAACGGTGTGAGCAGGAAGTAGCCTACCGAACCGCCGATCGCGGACAAGAGGTAAATGGCAAGGAAGCGTGCGCGGCCGAGCAAGGGCTCAAGGGCCTGGCCGAAGATCCACAGCGTGTACATGTTGAGAGCGATATGGAGGAAGAAGCCCTGGGAATGCAGAAAAGCTGCGGTGAGCATGCGCCACGGCTCAAAGCGGCCGTACTGTGGATCTGCGAAGAATGAGGCGAACGCGAAGTTCTGGAAAATGGCGTCCCCGGGCACGATCCACTGCAGGACGTACACCAGGACGCAGGCGGCAATCAGTGCCAGCGTCACCGTAGGGCGGCCGGCGACGGCGGTGCCGCCGTACACGGAACGGACTGACGGCGTCGAACGCTTCAGTTCGTTGACGCAGTCAACGCATTGGAACCCGACGGCGGCCGCCCGCTGGCATTCCGGGCACGCCGGGCGGCCGCAACGCTGGCACCGCACATAGGAGGGCCGGTCCGGATGCCTGGGACAGACCGGAACGCCTGCTGACGGCTCCGCCGCCGGGTATCCAAAGCTCATGTGTTATTCAGGCTCCGGAAATCAGAGCTGGACGACGTCGATGCTGTTGATGACGACGTCTTCGACCGGACGGTCGCCCATGCCGGTGCGGACGGCCTCGATGGCGTCGACGACCTTCTTGGACTCGTCGTCTGCCACCTCACCGAAGATGGAATGCTTGCCGAACAGCCAGTCCGTGTTGACCGTGGTGATGAAGAACTGGGAACCGTTGGTGCCCTTGCCCATCTGGATGCCGGCGTTGGCCATGGCCAGCTTGTAGGGGCTGTTGAAGTTCAGTTCGGGGTGGATTTCATCATCGAACTTGTAGCCCGGGCCACCGATGCCGCGGCCCAGCGGGTCTCCGCCCTGGATCATGAAGTCCTTGATGATGCGGTGGAAGATCGTGCCGTCATACAGCGGGGTACCGGTCTTGTCTTCGCCGGTCTCCGGGTGGGTCCAGGACTTCTCGCCAGTGGCAAGGCCGACGAAGTTGGCCACCGTCTTGGGCGCGTGGTTGCCGAAGAGGTTCACCACGATGTCGCCGAGGCTGGTGTGGATGGTTGCTTTTGCGGTTGCAATGGTCATGGGCCCATTCTTTCATGCAGGGTCAACGCGGCAGGGGCCCGTAAGTCAGTTCCGCGCTCGGTGAAATCTCCTGCGAATGCGTCGGATGAATAGCCGGTGCCGGACATGCGACGTAGGCTAACAACAAACGAGCATGTGTATCGGGAGGTAGTTGTGAAGAAATCAGACCGTATTGCCCGCGACCTTGAGCACTCCGTGGCAGCAGGCGTAGACACCGCCAAAGACTGGGCTGCCCCGCGCGTCGAAGCTGCCGTGAACTGGGCGGTTCCCCGTATCCAGCACGGAATCGATTCCGCCTCTCCGAAGATCCAGGAAGGGCTCAAGACGGCCGCAACGAACCTGGCTGAAGGCGTCGCAACCGTTACCCCGAAGCTCCAGGAAGGCTTGGCGAACCTCGCGCCGAAGATCCACGACGCCGTCGAGGACGCCTCTCCGAAGATCCAGGAAGCACTGAACAAAGCAACCCCGGCACTCGGAGTTGCCCGCGACAAGGTTGTGGAGGAGTACTTGCCTAAATTGTCCGAACAGCTCGGCCAGGCGTCGACCGCCGTGCACCATGTCCTCGAAAGCGCGCCCGCCCAGGTTGACGCCGTCGCGCAGAAACTGGTGGATTCCGGCGTCGTCCACAATCTCCAGGACCAGGCACAGGCTGCCGGAGCCCAGTTCAAGTCGGTAGCCGAGGAGACCGGCAAGGCCGTCGCTGCCGGACTCGGCCGCAAGGAGAAGCCTAAGAAGCGCGGCCTCCTGATCGTCACGGTAATTGCCGCCGCCGTCGCTGCCGGTGTTGCCGCATGGAAGGCATCCAAGCCGGTCGAGGACCCGTGGAAGACCCCCGTCCCGGTGACCCCGGAGAACTCGGCCGCACCGGAGAATTCGGCCCCGATCCCGTTCCCCACTCCCGATGAGGTCAAGGCGGAAGGTGAGCACGCCGGATCGGTTGCCGAAACCGTCAAGGAGACCGCGGCCGACGTAGCGGAGAAGGCCGCCGACGTCGCCGATGCCGCGAAGGACACCGCCGCCAAGGTGGCCACGGACGCCAAGACCGCCGTGAAGAACATCGCCGCAAGCCTGCACAAGGATGAAGAAAAGGACAGCAGCAAGAACGAAGGCTGATCCCGCACCATCAGGCATTCCATTGAGGGACCCCGCATTGCGGGGTCCCTCAATGTTTATCCAGACGTCACCGGACGCTCCCGCGCCGGCCACAACGCTGGTGTTAGATTTATCTGGATGTCAGCCGATAGATCGCCCGAAGAATTCGCCGCTCCTGACGCACCCAGGCCGGAAGTCTCCATCGTCATTCCGGCGTACAACGAGGAAAGCGTCATCAGGCAGTGCCTCATCGCCGCCATTTACCAGTCGGTTCCCGCAGCCGAGATCATCGTCGTTGACAACATGTCCACGGACCGCACGGCCATGATTGTTGGCCAGATGCAGCAGGAATACCCCGAGAGCCCGATCATCCTGCTGAGCCAGGATCAGACCCAGGGCCTCATTCCCACCCGTAACTTCGGGCTCAACGCCGCCACGGGAGAGGTCCTGGGGCGCATCGACGCGGACTCGGTCCTCGAACCCGACTGGGTGGAACAAGTCCAGAACGCCTTCATGGACCCGGATGTCCAAGCCGCCACCGGCCCCGTGGTCTACTACGACATGCCCATGCGCCGCTTCGGGCTCAAGGCCGACGACAAGATGCGCCAGCTGATGCTCCGCCTGGCCAAGCACCAGTATCACTTCCTCTTCGGCTCCAACATGGCGTTGCGCCGCACGGCCTGGGAAACCATCCGCGACGAAGCGTGCCTGGACGAGAAAGACGAGATGCACGAGGACATCGACCTCTCGCTGCATCTTTTCGAACACGAGCTACGGGTGCAGTACTGGCCGCAGATGGTCTCCGGCATGTCCGCCCGCCGGCTCGAGGACTCACCCCGGGACTACCGCTATTACGTGACCCGCTTCGACCGCACCTATAAGGCCCACAACGTCAAGAAAATGGCGTTGAAGGCGCCCATGGTCGTCTTCTTCTCGGTGTATTTCCCGGCCAAGCTGCTCCGGGCGATCCACACCGCGAGCTCCAGCCAGAGCGTTCGCCGCGGCGGCCAGTAGACTCCCGCGAGCCGCGCCTCAGTCCGTTCCGAGCGCGGTAGCGGCCCGGTCGCCGTCGCCCTTTGCTCCATTCCGCTGCCCGCCGACCACGACGGCGAGCCCCGCCAGGATCAGCCCCAGCCCGATGTAGGTGCCGCCCGGCAGCGCCTCGCGCAGGAACACGGCGGCAAGCAGGGCCGCTCCCGGGATTTCCAGCAGGATGATCATGGACACGAGCAGGGGACTCATGGTTGCCAGCAGGTGGTTGAACATGGTGTGGCCCACCAACTGGGCGCAGAGGGTGATCGCCAGGATCCCCAGCCAGCCTCCGGCGTCGAAACTGACAAGCGGCTGGCCCATGGCCAGCGCCAGCGGGGCTATCAGCACGGCGCAGATTCCGTAGCACAGCGCGGTATAGCTGCCGGTTCCCATGGTCTGCCGTGCACGGCCCCCGGCCAGCGCGTAGAGGGCACCGAACAGTCCGCCGGCCAAGGCAAGCACGTCGCCCCAGAGCGCCTCCGGCGAAGACCCCATGTCGAAGCCGGTGATAACCACCACGCCGCCCAGTGCGACCCCAAGGCCGGCCGGCACCGCCCAATGGTGCCGGGTGCCGCGCAGGAACTCGAAGACGGCGATCCAGGCCGACTGCAAACAAACCAGCGCGGTGGAAGCGGCCACCGAGGTGAGCTGAAGGGAGGTGATGAAGCAGGCGAAGTGCGCGGCCAGGGCCACGGCAGCGACCCCCGTCCACAGCGCTTCGCGCCGGGTGATGTCACGGAACTGCCGCGGTTCCCGGATCAGGACCGGGGAAGCCAGCACGACGGCGGCAATAGCGTTGCGCCAGAAGGCGATCCCCAGCGCGGTGGCGGTGGTGCCCGCGAGGGTTGCGGCAATCAGCGGGCCGGAGGCTGCGACGCCAAGGACACCCAGGGCCGCAAAGACGAAGTTCAAGCTCACTCCCGTTCCGCGGTGCCCCTTGAAAAGGCCGTTCTTCTCGAAAAGACAGTGCCGTGAAAACAAAAGAGTCCCGGTCATTTCTGACCGGGACTCTTCCCTATGGTGGAGGCACGGGGACTCGAACCCCGAACCCCCTGCTTGCAAAGCAGGTGCGCTACCAATTGCGCCATGCCCCCATAAGAAGCAACCCGTCCATACTACCGCAAGACATCTGCCGGCTTTCACCGCTTCCGTCCTGCATCCGGCTAGTCAACCGTGTCGGTTGCCTGGCTCCAGACTGTCTTCCGGGCTTCGGATTCCTGCACCTTCCGGTAGAGCAGGACGCCTGCGATCGCAGCTGCAACAATCAGCAACTTCTTCACAGTGCACCCCGTTCCGATCCTTGCGGACCTTTACCGTGGAACCGTACAGGTTCCGTGGGCGTACCAGGACTTGAACCTGGGACCTCTTCGTTATCAGCGAAGCGCTCTAACCGCCTGAGCTATACGCCCCGATGCCTCATCGGGCCGAGATATGACTCTACAGCACACCCCGGCCCGATCTCAAATCGAGGCATTTTCCTCCGGTTCCGCGCGGTTTTTCCGCGGATTTCCGGGGGTTTTGCTAATCGTCAGTCAGCGTGACGCCGATACCGCCGACGAGCGTTGCGGAAATGTTATAAAGCACGGCGCTCAACATCGACAGGGCGGTCAGCAGGACCACGTTGACCACCGAAATGATCGTGGCGAAGGACAACACCTGGCCCAAGGAAGCGACCTTCTTGAGTTCGAAGCCACCGCCTTCGGACCCGGCAAGGGTGCCCAGCAAGCTGTCCACCTGATCGAAGATGCCCGTGAGGTCCAGGACAGTCCAGAGCACCATGGCGGCCACGACTGTGACGATGCCGAGGGCCACGGACAGCAGGAAGGCCATCTTCAGGACCGACCAGGGGTCCACCTTGCTGACCAGCAGGCGCGCGCGGCGCACTTTGGCCTTCGGCGCCGGCTTCACGAGTCCCGGATTGCCCGGGCGCTGCCCGGATGACGCGGGACGTGCGGGCTGACCAGCACGCGCACCCGGGGCCGCGGGGCGCTGGCCAGGTGAGGCGGGGCGCTGCGCGGAAGCCGGAGCGCCGGCCGGGCGCTGCGCGGAGGCCGGGGCGCCCGCCGGGACCGGCGGACGGGAACCGGCCGCCGGAGCGGTCTGGGGAGCGCCAGAAGGCTGACGAAGTCCGCCGGGGACGTCTGTGTTCGGCTTGGGATATGAGTCAGGATTACTCATTCGTTCCTCCGGTGTTGTCTTCATTCAGCTCGGCGCCGGGTTCCTGGCTGCTGTCCGCTTCGGGGGTCCCGTCGCTGGTTGCGGCCGCCTGGGCGGCACCGCCGTCTGCAGCCAAGGTTACGTTATCCGTGGCTCCGGGCTGTTCTTCTTCGTCCGTCTCTTCACCTTCGAGCCCGCGTTCGCTGTTGCGCGCCACCTCGATGATGCGGTCGTTCTTGTCCGGCTTGGCAAAGATGACGCCCATCGTATCGCGGCCCTTAGCGGGAACGCCGGAGACGGCGGAGCGGACAACCTTGCCGCCTTCCATCACCACCAGGACCTCGTCCTCGTCCTGGACGATGAGGGCGCCGACCAGGTCGCCGCGTTCTTCGGCCAGTTTCGCCACCTTGATGCCAAGGCCGCCACGGCCCTGGAGGCGGTATTCCTCGACGGCGGTCCGTTTGGCGTAACCGCCCTCGGTCACCACGAAAACGTAGGACCCGTCCTTGACTACGTCCGCGGCCAGGAGCTCATCGTCTTCGCGGAACTTCATGCCGGTCACGCCGGAGGTGGCGCGGCCCATGGGGCGGAGTGCCTCGTCCGTTGCGGTGAAGCGGATGGACTGGCCCTTGCGGGACACCAGGAGGAGGTCATCGGTTTCGGACACCAGCTGTGCCGAGACCAGCTCGTCCTCGTCGCGCAGGTTGATGGCGATGACGCCGGCGCTGCGGTTGGTGTCGTAGTCCTCCAGGCGGGTCTTCTTGACGAGGCCGCTCTTGGTGGCGAGCACCAGGTAAGGGGCCTGGGCATAGTCGCGCAGGTCCAGCACCTGGGCGATGTGCTCGTCAGGCTGGAACGCCAGCAGGTTGGCGACGTGCTGGCCCTTCGCGTCCCGGCCGGCTTCGGCGAGCTCGTAGGCCTTGGCACGGTACACCCGGCCGAGGTTCGTGAAGAAGAGTAGCCAGTGGTGCGTGGTGGTGACGAAGAAGTGCTCCACGACGTCGTCGCCGCGCAGCTGGGCGCCCTTGACGCCCTTGCCGCCGCGCTGCTGGGAGCGGTAGTTGTCGCTGCGGGTGCGCTTGACGTAGCCGCCGCGGGTGATAGTGACCACCACTTCTTCTTCGGGGATCAGGTCCTCGATGGACATGTCCCCGTCGAAGCCCATGAGGATGTGGGTCCGGCGGTCGTCGCCGTGCTTGGCCACGATCTCGGCGAGCTCGGTGCTGATGATTTCGCGCTGGCGCTGCTCGGAAGCGAGGATCGCCTTGTACTCAGCGATCAGGGCTTCCAGTTCCGCGTGCTTTTCCTGGATCCTCTGCCGTTCCAGCGCTGCCAGCCGGCGCAGCTGCATGTCGAGGATGGCGCGGGCCTGGAGTTCGTCGATGTCCAGCAGCTCCATCAGGCCGTCGCGGGCTGCCTCCGTGGTGCTGGAGGCGCGGATGAGGGCGATGACCTCGTCCAGCATGTCCAGCGCCTTGAGCAGGGCGCGGAGGATGTGTGCCTCTTCTTCGGCCTTGCGCAGGCGGTACCGTGTCCGGCGTGCGATGACGTCCATCTGGTGCGTCACCCAGTGCCGGATAAAGGCGTCCAGCGTCAGGGTGCGCGGCACGCCGTCGACGATCGCCAGCATGTTGGCGGCGAAGTTGTCCTGCAGCTGGGTGTGCTTGTAGAGGTTGTTCAGCACCACCTTGGCCACGGCGTCACGCTTGAGCACGATCACCAGGCGCTGGCCGGTGCGGCCCGAGGTTTCGTCGCGGAGGTCCGCGATGCCCTGGATCTTGCCGTCTTTGACCAGTTCGGCGATCTTGATGGCCAGATTGTCCGGGTTGGCCTGGTACGGCAGTTCGGTGACCACCAAGCAAGTACGGCCCTGGATTTCCTCCACGTTCACCACGGCGCGCATGGTGATGGAGCCTCGGCCCGTGCGGTACGCCTCTTCGATGCCCTTGTGGCCGAGGATGGTTGCGCCAGTCGGGAAATCCGGGCCCTTGATGCGCAGGAGCAGCGCTTCGAGCAGTTCCTCGCGGGAGGCCTGCGGGTTCTCGAGGTACCACTGGACGCCGTCGGCCACCTCGCGCAGGTTGTGCGGCGGGATGTTCGTGGCCATGCCGACGGCGATGCCCGAGGAGCCGTTGACCAGCAGGTTCGGGAAACGCGCCGGCAGGATGGTGGGTTCCTGGTTCTTGCCGTCGTAGTTGTCCTGGAAGTCGACGGTTTCCTCGTCGATGTCCCGGACCATCTCCATGGCCAGCTGGGCCATCTTGGTTTCGGTGTAACGCGGAGCTGCGGCGCCGTCGTTACCCGGGGAGCCGAAGTTGCCCTGGCCAAGCGCCAGCGGGTAGCGCATGGTCCAGTCCTGGATGAGGCGGACCAGGGCGTCGTAGATCGCCATGTCGCCGTGCGGGTGGTAGGTACCCATGACGTCGCCGACCACGCGGGCGCACTTGTTGAAGGAGCGGTCGGGGCGGTATCCGCCGTCGAACATCGCGTACAGCACGCGGCGGTGGACCGGCTTCAGGCCGTCCCGCACGTCCGGGAGGGCGCGGCCGACGATGACGGCCATGGCGTAGTCCAGGTACGACCGCTGCATTTCGGTCTGAAGGTCCACCTGTTCGATGCGGTCAACCAGCACGTCGCCTTCAAGAACGGTCTCCGGGGTGTCCTGTTCCTCGGGTACCTCGGGGGTTTCGTCACTCATAGTATGTATTCCGTTTCAGGTATATGTAAGTTCTGGAATGTAAGCGGGCTGAGAAGCCTGTTTAGATATCCAGGAACCTGACGTCCTTGGCGTTTTGCTGGATGAAGTTCCTGCGGGACTCGACGTCCTCGCCCATCAGCACGGAGAAGATCTCATCCGCTGCGGCGGCGTTCTCCATGGTGACCTGCAGCAGTGTGCGGCGGTCCGGGTCCATGGTGGTGTCCCACAGCTCGGTGTAGTCCATCTCGCCCAGACCCTTGTAGCGCTGGATGCCGTTGTCCTTCGGGAGGCGCTTGTTCATCGCGGCACCCTTGCGGATCGTTTCATCCCGTTCCCGGTCGCTGTAGACGTAATCGTGCGCAGCGTTCGACCACTTGATGCGGTACAGCGGCGGCTGGGCCAGGTACACATAGCCGTTCTCGATGAGCGGACGCATGTAGCGGAACAGCAGGGTCATCAGCAGGGTGGTGATGTGCTGGCCGTCCACGTCGGCGTCGGCCATGAGCACGATCTTGTGGTACCGCAGCTTGGAGATGTCGAAGTCTTCGCCGATGCCGGTGCCGAAGGCGGTGATCATGGACTGGACTTCATTGTTGCCCAGCGCCTTGTCCAGGCGGGCGCGCTCCACGTTCAGGATCTTGCCGCGCAGGGGCAGGATGGCCTGGGTTTCCGGGTTGCGGCCGCGCTTGGCCGAACCGCCTGCGGAGTCACCCTCCACGATGTAGACCTCGCAGCGCGAAGGGTCCTTTGAGGAGCAGTCCGACAGCTTGCCGGGCATGCCAAAGGATTCCAGCGGGCTCTTGCGGCGGGCGTTGTCCCTGGCCTTCCGTGCCGCCATGCGGGCCTGGGCTGCCTGGATGGCCTTGCGGATGACGTCGCGGGCAGGGCCCGGGTTGCGCTCGAGCCAGTCGCCAAGCTGGTCAGTGACCACACGCTGGACAAAGCCCTTGACCTCGGAGTTGCCCAGCTTGGTCTTGGTCTGGCCTTCGAACTGCGGCTCGGACAGTTTCACGGAGATGACTGCGGTGAGTCCTTCACGGATGTCGTCACCGGTGAGGTTGTCGTCCTTCTCCTTGATGATGGACTTTTCGCGCGCGTAGCGGTTGATCAGCGAAGTCATCGCCGCGCGGAAACCCTCTTCGTGGGTGCCGCCTTCGTGGGTGTTGATGGTGTTCGCGTAGGTGTGGACGCTTTCGGAGTAAGCGGTGGTCCACTGCATGGCGACTTCGACGGCGATGTGCCGCTCAGTGTCCTCGGTCTCGAAGGCGATGACGTCCTCGTGGACGATGTCCACCTTCTTGCTCGAGTTCAGGTGCTTGACGTAGTCCAGCAGGCCCTCGTTGTACTGGTACACCACGGTGCGGTGCTCGGCCGGGACTTCGCCTTCGGTGGAGACCGCGTCCAAATCCAGGTCTTCGCCGTCCGCCTGCTTGACCGGGCGTTCGTCCGTCAAAGTGATGCGCAGTCCCTTGTTGAGGAAGGCCATCTGCTGGAAGCGGGCGCGGAGCGTCTCGAAATCGAACTCGGTGGTTTCGAAGATGCTGCCGTCAGGGTAGAACGTCTGGGAGGTACCGGTCTGGTCCGTAGCTTCGCCCCGGACCAGTTCGCCCTGCGGCTTGCCGCCGTCAGCGAAGGACATCCGCCAGACGTGGCCCTGGCGGCGGACTTCGGTGTCGACCCGGCGCGAGAGGGCGTTCACCACGGAGATGCCGACGCCGTGCAGGCCGCCGGACACCGCGTAGCCGCCACCGCCGAACTTTCCGCCGGCGTGCAGGATGGTCATGACCACCTCCACGGTGGGCTTGCCCTCGGTGGGGTGCATGTCAACGGGGATGCCGCGGCCGTCGTCGACGACTTTGACGCCGCCGTCGGCCTGGAGCGTTACTTCGATGTGGCTGCAGTAGCCGGCCAACGCTTCATCGACCGAGTTGTCCACCACTTCGTAGACCAAATGGTGGAGGCCCCTCGGGCCGGTGGACCCGATGTACATGCCGGGGCGCTTGCGGACCGCCTCGAGGCCTTCAAGTACGGTGATGTCACTGGCGCCGTATTCCCTGGCACCGGCGGACGCGTCCGGAATGCTGGCAAGGTCCTCCGCGGGCCCAGCTGCCAAGATCTCTGCATTGTCGTTAGCCACAGGCGCTTTCGACTCCTCTGTGTTCGATGGTCGCCGGCCGTCACCGCACACGGGCGGAGCAGGTCCGGGAAGGACACTCCACTCGGGATGCGGCGGCCGCCAACAGGGACGCCACTGATAACGCCGGCGACTCCTTGACTGGCGGATCCGCTGCTCATGTGCTTCGCAGCGGGCCAATCAACCGTTCGCCGGCGCCCAGTTGTCTTCCACGATTCTATCGTGCCCGGACCCTTCATTCCGATTTGGCGCGTGGCGGTTCTGTGCAAACGTGCCTGTGGCAGGCCGCTGGCCCCGTCTGGAACCGCCCAAGACGGCACCAGTCGGGGAGCTATACGGCGAGGGTGCGTTTACGGCCGCTGTGCGCGATTTTCGGGAAGTGCCCGCTGCGGGCGGAAATTCGATCAGCCGTAGGTGTCACGGGGCCCGCGGCCGTTGACGCTGCGGCCGCCTTTCCGCCAGTTCGGAGCTGTCGGAGCGAGGACGTGGATGGCCGTCACCACGCCCTCTCCGAGTTCCTTCCGGAACAGTTCCAGCAGGCTCGAATTCAGCAGCCGCAGCTGCGTGGCCCAGGCGGTGGAGTCGCAGCGCACGTGCAAGGTGGTGTCGGTGAAACTCTCGGGAGTGCAGTGGGCGGCGATTTCCGGGCCCACCAGGGCATCCCATTCAGCCATGACCGAGCCCACGGCCACCGGCGAAGTCCAGCCCCTCTCGGCCACTAGCCGGCCGACCACTTTGCCCAGGCCCAGGGGATCCCTGCCGGTGCCGTGGAACTGGCTGAAACCGCGGATGTCGCGCAGGCCCTTCCGTTTCGGCGCGGCCTTGCCCGGGGCGGCACGGCGCACTTCACCGCGCGCCGCCGCGGCTTCGCGCATCCTGTTCAGCGCCGCCTGGGCGGCGTCGATCCGGTCCGGCTCCCGGCCGGGCTGCAGTCCGCCGTCATCCTTCGCCATCTATGCCTCCGGGGACAACCTTCACCCGCCGCCCGGCCAACTCTTCGGGGATATCGGCGTCGACGGCGGCCGTCACCAGCACCTGTTCGGCACCGGCGACTATTGCCGCCAGTTTACGCCGCCGCTGCACGTCCAGCTCCGCGAAGACATCGTCCAGGATGAGGATCGGAGCCGAGCCGCCGGTCAGGGCGTCATCGAGCATTACGTAGTAGGACGCGAGCCGGAGCGCCAGGCACATCGACCACGTTTCCCCGTGGGAGGCGTAGCCTTTCGCCGGCGCCGGTCCGAGCAGCAGATCGAGCTCATCCCGGTGCGGGCCCACCAGCGAGATCCCGCGTTCGAGTTCCTTGCGCCGCGCGGCCGCGAACGCCTGGACGTAACGCCCGGCCAGCTGGTCGACACTTAGCAGTCGCAGCTCCTCCAACCCGGCGCCAGGTGCGGCCGCCCCGTCGGCGGGACCGCCGTCGTCGTCCAGTACGCCCTGCAGCGTTGAGCGGTACCGCGCATCCGCGTCCTTCGACCCGTCCGTGAGCTGGGCATAGGCGCGCTGGAGGTGGGGCCGGAGCCGTTCCACCAGTTCAAGCCGGGCGTGCAGCAGCTCGGCGCCGGCCCGGGCCATGTGCTGGTCCCACACGTCGAGCGTGGCCTCGTGCCCGGCGGTGAAACGGCCGGCGCGGGCGGATTTCAGCAAGGCATTCCGCTGCTTGAGCACGCGGTCGTAGTCGGCACGGGTGGCAGCATGCGCGGGGAGGAGGCTGACCAGCATGTCGTCCAGGAAGCGGCGGCGGCTGGAAGGATCGCCCTTCACCAGGGCCAGGTCTTCCGGAGCGAACAGCACGGTCTGGCAGATGCCCAGGATGTCCCGGGCCCGGACTGGGTTTCCGCGGTTGATGCGCCCGCGGTTTGCCCGGCCCGCGTTAATTTCGAGCTCGACGACGGTCGCCTGGCTTCCGCGGACGAGTTTCGCCCGGATCATGGCGCGTTCGCTGCCGAAGCGGATCAGCGGGGCATCCGTGCTCACGCGGTGCGAACCCAGTGTGGCGAGGTAGCCGATGGCCTCCATGAGGTTGGTCTTGCCGATCCCGTTGGAACCGACCAGTACGGTCACTCCGGGGCCGAGCTTCAGGTCAACCTGGGCGTAGCTGCGGAAATCGCTCAGCGAAAGGTGTTCGAGGTACACGCGTCCTGCCGGCCTCCGGCTGCCTAGCTGGACGGACGGGTTGCGTGCCCGCCGAACTGGTGCCGCAGCGCAGACACTATCTTCATGGCCGGGGAGGTTTCTTCCCGCGACGCGAAGCGGGCAAAGAGCGCGGCGGTGATGGCCGGGGCCGGAACCGCGTTGGCGATCGCTTCCTCCACGGTCCAGCGGCCTTCCCCGGAATCCTCCACGTAATCATCGATCGAGGCCAGCCCCGGGTCCTCGTCCAGGGCCTTCACCATGAGGTCCAGCAGCCAGGAACGCACTACGGTGCCCTTCTGCCAGGCACGGAAGGTGCCGGGAAGGTCCGTAATGATGTCTTTGGCCGCGAGCAGTTCATAGCCTTCGGCGTAAGCCTGCATCAGCCCGTATTCGATGCCGTTGTGCACCATCTTGGCGTAGTGGCCGGCTCCGACGCCGCCGACGTGCACGAAGCTGTCGGCCCGCTCACCCTCGGGGCGGAGGGCGTCGAAGACCGGCATCGCGAGCTCGATGTCTTCCGCGGCTCCGCCAGCCATGAGGCCGTAGCCGTTCTGCAGGCCCCACACACCGCCGGAGACGCCGCAGTCGGCGAAGCGGATGCCCTTGGCGGCGAGGAGTTCGGCGTGCTTCTGGTCTTCCGTGAACCGTGAGTTTCCGCCGTCGATCACCATGTCGCCGGCGTCGAGTTTCTCACTGAGCTCGGTCACCACGGCATCGGTGATGTTGCCGGCCGGAACCATGACCCAGATGATCCGGGGACTGGGCAGGGCTGCGATCAAGTCACCGACCGAGGCAACGTCCGACACGTCGGGGTTCCGGTCGTAGCCGGTGACCTCGATGCCGCCGTTCCGCATGCGTTCGCGCATGTTGAAGCCCATTTTTCCAAGACCGATCAGTCCGATGTGCACGGTGGGAACTCTCTTCTGCGTGGCGGGTGGCGGAATCGTGGAAGGGCTTAGTCGAGCGGTGCCTAGTTGGGCAGGCGGACCGGCATGACCAGGTAGCGGTAATCGTCCTGGTCGTCGCCGTCGGCCTCGGCCTGGGCGGTGATCATGGCCGGCTTGGGCGCGCTGGTGAACGAGAAGCGCACAAACTTGCTCTCGATCACGCTCAGCCCCTCGATCAGGTAGTGCGGGTTGAACGCCACTGTGATCTCGTCGCCGGTGAGTTGGGCTTCGAGTTCTTCGGAGGCCTGGGCGTCCTCGCCGGTGCCGGCGTCCAGGTTCAGCTGGCCGGGAGTGAAGGCAAGACGGACCGGGGTGTTCCGTTCGGCCACGAGGGAGACGCGGCGTACGGCCTCGATGAGTTCCTGGGTCTGCACGGTGGCGTGGATCGGGGTGGATTCCGGGAAGAGGGAACGGATCTTCGGGTAATCGCCGTCGACCAGCAGGGAGGTGGTGGTGCGGCCGCCGCTTTCGAAACCGATCAACCGGCTGTCGTCGTCGGACAGTGCCAGGTTGATGTCACCGCTGCCGCCGAGGGTCTTCGCGACTTCGTTGAGGGTCTTGGATTTGACGAGGGCACTCGTGGAAATTCCCGGGGTAACGGGCTTCCATGGAACTTCGCGCATGGCCAGCCGGTACCGGTCCGTGGCAAGGAGCGTGATCAGGTCGTCTTCGATTTCCATCCGGACGCCGGTGAGGATCGGAAGGGTGTCGTCCTTGCTGGCGGCGATGATCACCTGGGACACAGCCTGTGCGAAAGCATCCCCGGGCAGGGTGCCGCTGACGGCGGGCAGCGCCGGAAGCGGCGGGTACTCGGACTCGGGCATCGTTGCCAGGTGGAAGCTGCTTCGGCGGCAGCTCAGGGTGACTTTGCTGCCGTCGGTTTCGACATCGACAGGAGCGGAGGGAAGGCTGCGGCAGATGTCTGCCAGGAGCCGGCCTGAGACCAGGATGGTGCCCTCGCTGGTGATGTCCGCGGGGATTTCAAGGCGTGCGGAGGTTTCGTAGTCGAAGCTCGAAAGGCTGACTGTGCCTGCTTCGGCTTTGAGCAGGAGGCCGGATAGCACGGGAACGGGCGGCCGCGGAGACAAGGATCGGGCTGTCCACGTGACGGCTTCTGCCAGGACATCCCGGTCGACTCTGAACTTCACGGAAGGGTGCCGCCTTTCATTGCTGTCGCATAGTGCGATCGCTGCTGCCAATGCTTTGTGGAAGTCCCGGAGAACTGCCTTGGGCCCATCGGACCGCTCCTTGCCGGGTGCATGCATCGCAAATGACAAGAAACCGGGCCCGAGGGACGCGATGCAGACAGCTTAGCCGGAAGTCTTGGCATTAACCCATCCCTCAATGCGCCGGCCGGTGCGCAGCACGGCCGGGAGCTGCGGGGTGGTTCGGTCGGAAGGAGATTGTTGTTTGAGGGATCTGGATTTTTTGGGATTAGTAGTGTTAATAACCTTTGTGGAAACTGTGGATAACCGCCCCCTGCCGCGCGGATCCGCGGTTAACGCTTGTTCACGGCATGTGGGCAGCCTGGGTTTTAAACAGGGTGTGGACGTGGACAACCCCCAGGGCGGTTTTTGACGATCCACAGGCGCCTTAAGGGTTTTAAGCCCATTAACCGCGGTTCTCCCCTTAACTGTCCACAGGCTTATCCACATGCACCTGTTAATAAGGTATGTAGTGGCGGCGCAGCGGCCGTCGAAGTGGGGCTCAGGAGTCGCGCTGCTGCTGCTTGATTCGGTTGGTCAGTTCGGTGACCTGGTTGTAGATGACCCGGCGTTCGGCCATGAGCTCGCGGATCTTGCGGTCAGCGTGGATCACGGTGGTGTGGTCGCGGCCGCCGAGTTCCTGCCCGATCTTCGGCAGGGACATGTCCGTAAGCTCCCGGCACAGGTACATGGCGATCTGCCGTGCGGTCACCAGGGTGCGCGTCCGGGACTTGCTGCAGAGCTCGTCCATGCTGAGCTTGAAGTAGTCGGCCGTCTGCTTCAGGATCTGCTCGGCAGTGATTTCCTGCGCGCCGTCGTCGGTGATCAGGTCCTTCAGGACCATTTCAGCCAGCGCCACATCCACCGGCTGGCGGTTGAGGCTGGCGAAGGCCGTGACGCGGATCAGGGCGCCTTCGAGTTCTCGGATGTTGCTGGAAATCTTGGAGGCGATGTACTCCAAGGCATCGTCCGGCGCGGAGAGGCCCTCGCTCTGTGCCTTCTTCCGGAGGATCGCGATGCGGGTTTCGAGTTCCGGTGGCTGGATGTCGGTCAGCAGGCCCCATTCGAACCGGGACTTCATCCGGTCCTCGAAACCGGCCAGCTGCTTCGGCGGCAGGTCCGAAGTGATGACCACCTGCTTGTTGTTGTTGTGCAGGGCGTTGAAGGTGTGGAAGAACTCCTCCAGCGTCCGGTCCTTGCCGGCGAGGAACTGGATGTCGTCGATCAGCAGGACGTCCACGTTGCGGTACGTCGTCTTGAAGCTGGCGCCTTCGTCGTCGCGGATCGAGTTGATGAAGTCGTTGGTGAACTCTTCGGAGTTGACGTAGCGGACCCGGATTCCGCCGTAGAGCCGGCGGGCGTAGTGGCCGATCGCATGGAGCAGGTGCGTCTTGCCCAGACCGGAGTCGCCGTAGATGAACAGCGGGTTGTACGCCTTGGCCGGCGCTTCGGCCACCGCAACCGCGGCCGCGTGGGCGAAGCGGTTCGAGGAACCGATCACGAAGGTGTCGAAGACGTACTTGGGGTTGAGCCGTCCGAATTCGTGGGAGGTGCTGGGCGGAGTCGGCTGCGGCTTCAGTTCCACGGCATCGTCAGGGCCGGCGGAAAGCTCGACGGCGGGAGCCGGCTCTTCGTGGACGGGCACCAGATCGGTGTCGACGTCGATAGCGCACCGGATGTCGTCCGAGAAGACACTCCGGAGTGCGTCGTCCAGGGCGTCCTTGACCTGGGTCTGGAGGACCTCGCGGGTCAGTTCATTTGGGACGGCAACCAGGAGGGTGGAACCGATGAGGCCCTGGGCCTGGGCAAGGATGACGAAACCGCGCTGCCGAGGGCTGACCCGCTCATCCTGTTCGAGCAGGCTGAGGACCCGGCGCCAGGAACTTCCGACAGTATTGGCGTGGTTGGTCTCGTCTACTGTCATCAACTGGTTCCTCTGGTCCGTGTGTGCCTGAATTGCCGGCAGCCGAAAAGTCCGAACCAAGGGTGGATTCCAACCGAATCCACAGGGTTATGCACAGTCCGTGGAAAATCGGCTACTGAGACACTCTAGGGGATGGATTCCCTAGAAGATAGCTGGGGACTTGCTTGTGGATAATTACATGGTTGTGGTTCTAAAAACGGCCCTGTGAGCCACTTCATCCACAGGCTGCCGGTGCGACTTTGCCACAGCTGGGGATAGCCGGTTGAGGCCCTCCCGGTTTGACCGGTGGCGTGTTTTTGCCCTAACGTTGTGAAGTCCTATGTGTCCGCTTTCGGCCACCTGTATCTTCGGCAAGTCCGGGGTTGGGTGGGAGCGGATGCACAAAAAACTTAGCGTCGGCCAGTTCTTCCCCTTTTGATCGGGTGGGCGCACCTTTGATCCACTGGAGTAACTAACGTGAGCAAGCGGACTTTTCAGCCGAATAACCGCCGTCGGGCCAAGAAGCACGGCTTCCGCCTTCGTATGCGCACCCGTGCCGGCCGCGCCATCCTGGCTGCCCGCCGCAGCAAGGGCCGCGTCGAGCTGTCGGCGTAAATAACTGACTCGTCGGTCAACCTTCCCCAAGCGAGTCAAGCGGTGCTTGCCACCCCCAATCGTCTGCGGACCTCAACCGACTTTTCAACAACAGTACGTTCCGGCGTCCGCAATGGACGCCGGAACTTAGTGTTATATACGGCAACTATTGCCGCCGATGAACCGAGCCGGTTCGGCTTCATTGTTTCCAAAGCTGTCGGGAACGCTGTCACCCGGAACCTCGTTAAGAGGAGACTGAGGGAAGCAGCTGCGTTGGCGCTGAAAGACCAGGGAACCGGACTGGCAGTAGTTGTCCGGGCCCTGCCCGCTGCGGCCTCCGCGGACTGGGAGCAGCTGCTGGGCGATTTCAATGCAGCCCTGGCAACCACCAGGAAACGGCTTGGCGGAACGGTTCCGCCGCCGCTGCCGGACTTCACCGGCAGCACCACCACGGAAGGGACACCGCGTGCATGAGCTAGGCTCCGCCGTCGTCCGCTTCCTTGCTTCAGGTTCAAGGAACTTTGCTTCCTTTCTCTGGGACCTGCCCCGCAACATCCTCATCCTGCTGCTGAAGGCCTATCGGCGGATCATTTCGCCGCTGTACGGCCAGGTGTGCCGCTTCTTTCCTTCATGCTCCGCGTACGCGCTGGAAGCAGTCACGGTTCACGGTGCCGTCAAGGGCAGCTGGCTTGCCGCCAAACGCCTCGCGCGCTGCCATCCCTGGAACGCCGGCGGCGTGGACCATGTCCCCGCCGGCCACCGCCACTGGCCCGAGGGCCAGACCCCCACAATTGTTGTACTGAACAACCCGGACCTGTTCCTGGCTGCTCAGGCTGATGAAGACGGCCGCCGGGAAGCGGCTTGAGGAAATAGGGAAAACGTATGGACTTCTTTGAAACAATCATGTTTCCGTTCAAATGGCTGGTCTCAGTCATCATGGTCGGTTTCCATGAGGGTCTGAGCTTCATTGGGCTGCCGGCCGCCAACGGCTGGACGTGGACGCTGTCCATCATCGGCCTCGTGCTGGTTCTTCGGGCCGCCCTGATTCCGGTCTTCGTCAAGCAGATCAAGGCCCAGCGTGGCATGCAGCTCCTGCAGCCCGACCTGAAGAAGCTGCAGGATAAGTACAAGGGCAAGACCGACCAGCTGTCCCGCCAGGCAATGGCACAGGAACAGATGTCCCTGTACAAGAAGCACGGCACCAACCCGTTCTCGGCCTGCCTGCCGATGCTGATCCAGATGCCGTTCTTCTTCGCGCTGTTCCAGGTGCTCTCCGGCATCTCCCAGGCCAAGGACCGGGGCAATGGTATTGGTGCAATGAGCCACGAACAGGTGGTCCAGTTCGACCAGTCGAGCATCTTCGGCGCACCGCTTTCCGCGACCCTCCTCCACGGCACCCCGGCCGGCGGCAACGTAACCTCTGTTTGGATCCTGTCCATCGTGATGATCCTCGCCATGACGGCGTCGCAGTTCATCACGCAGAAGCAGATCATGGCCAAGAACATGTCCGAAGAGGCCATGGCCAGCCCGTTCATGCGCCAGCAGAAGATGATGCTCTACATCCTGCCGATCGTTTTCGGTGTAGGCGGCATCAACTTCCCCATCGGTGTGCTTATCTACTGGACCACCACCAACCTGTGGACCATGGGCCAGCAGTTCTTCGTCATCCGCCGCATGCCGACGCCGGGCTCCCCCGCCGCGAAGGCCCTCGCCGAACGGCGTGCCGCCAAGGGGCTGCCGGTACTGCCGGTCCTCGGCGGTAGGAAAGAAGAGGAAGCCGCTCCGGCCGAGCCCGAGAAGCCCAAGGGTCAGCGCGTCCAGCCACAACGCAAGAACAGGAAGAAGAAGTAATGTCGGTTGAAAGCACTGAAGAGACGAAGGCTGAAGGCGTGAACGAAGAGCTGGCCAACGAGTCCCTGTCATCCCAGGCCGAAGAGCAGCCCGCCGCCAAGGGCAGTGCCGCGAGCCGCCTCGAAGAAGAGGGCGACGTCGCCGCTGACTACCTCGAGGAACTCCTGGACATTGCCGACATTGACGGCGACATCGACATCGAGGTGCGTAATGGCCGCACCTACATCTCCATCGCCGCGGAGGAAGGGTCTGAGGGCCTCGAGAGCCTGGTCGGCCGCGATGGCGAAGTCCTGGAGGCTCTCCAGGAACTCGCCCGCCTGTCCGTGCTTTCGGCGACGGAAACCCGGTCCCGCCTGGTGCTGGACATCAACGGCTACCGCAAGGAGCGCGCCGGTGAGCTGCAGCAGATCGCCGAGGACGCCGTCGCGAAGGTCAAGGAAAGCGGCTCCACGGTCGCCCTGGAACCGATGAGCGCGTATGAGCGCAAGATCGTTCACGACGCCGTCGCCGACCTCGGCTTCGTTTCGGAGTCCGAAGGCGAAGGCGCCAACCGCCACATCGTGGTTTCGGCCGACTAGAGGATCATGGCGGACATCACTGCAGCGGACCTGTTGGCCGCGGAGAAAATCTTCGGCGACCGCCTGGACCTGGCACGCCGGTATGTGGAGCACCTCGAGACGTCGGGGATCGAACGCGGGCTCATCGGTCCGCGGGAGATCCCCCGCCTGTGGGGTCGCCACGTGCTCAACTGTGCGGTCATCGAATCGGAGATCGCCCGCGGCAGCCATGTGGCCGACGTCGGATCCGGCGCCGGCCTGCCCGGCCTCTGCCTGGCGATCGCCCGGCCGGACCTCGAGCTGACCCTGATCGAACCGCTTGAACGGCGCGTTATCTGGCTGCAGGAAGTTGTGGATGACCTCGGACTCGATAACGTCACAGTGATGCGTACCCGGGCCGAGCTTGCCGTCGGCTTGGTCAAGGCCGACGTCGTGACAGCCCGCGCGGTTTCTGCGCTGAGCAAGCTTGCCGGACTTACCATCCCGTTGCTCGACGGCAAGGGTGAGCTTGTAGCGATCAAGGGACGCAGCGCCGAAGAAGAAATTGAGAAGGCTGCCAAAGTGATCCGAAAGCTCGGCGGAGTCCAGACCAGCGTTGTGCTTTGCGGCGCTGAACTCCTGGAAGAGCCCACCACCGTGGTCAAGGTCCTCGTCGACAAACCGCGGAAATCCGCCTAGTTTCCGAGGCCTATCCCGCGCTGTGTCCGGCGTGTCCCAGGCGGAGCCGTTAGGCTAGAGAACGGCAGCCAACGCCGAATGAGAGTGAGTGTGACAGTGGCCAGTAGCGAAACCTCCACGCAGCGGATCCCCCCGTTTATCTCCCTGGGGTCCGCGCGTGCAGTCTCTGCGCCCAACGCACTGGGCTCCGTGGTGCAAATGAGCACCAACTTGGTTGATAACTCGATAGTTTCACGTGAAACGACCGTCAGCGGTGGAGGGAATGTGATGGACTTGATCGACGACTCCAGCCCAATCGCCCGCCAGCTCGCTAATGAGACCCGACGACGGGAACGCCTGCTTGGGCGGAAGCTGCCGAAGCCGGAAAAGACCCGTGTCTTCACCGTCTCCAACCAGAAGGGCGGCGTCGGCAAGACCACGACGACGGTTAACCTCGCTGCCGCACTGGCCTCGGCGGGGCTGAACGTGCTGGTCATTGATATTGATCCCCAGGGCAACGCATCCACCGCGCTCGGCATCGAGCATCACGCCGACGTCGACAGCATCTACGACGTCCTGATCAATGACCTGCCGTTGGGCGAAGTCATTGCACCCTGCCCGGATGTACCGAACCTCATTTGCGCACCGGCCACGATCCACCTTGCCGGTGCGGAGATTGAACTCGTTTCGCTGGTGGCCCGCGAGCAGCGCCTCCGCCGGGCAATCGACGTGTACTCCAAGGAGCGGGAAAAGAACGGCGAAGGCCGGCTCGACTACATCTTCATTGACTGCCCGCCGAGTCTCGGCCTGCTTACCGTTAACGCTTTCTGCGCCGCGAGTGAAGTCCTGATCCCGATTCAGTGCGAGTACTACGCGCTGGAAGGCCTGAGCCAGCTCCTCAAGAACATCGAAATGATCCAGAAGCACCTCAACGGTGACCTGGTGGTCTCGACGATCCTACTCACGATGTATGACGGCCGCACCAACCTGGCGGCCCAGGTGGCCACCGAAGTGCGCGAACACTTCCCGGAGCAGGTTCTCAGTGCAGTGGTGCCGCGCTCGGTCCGTATTTCCGAGGCCCCGAGCTACCAGCAGACGGTGCTCACCTATGATTCTTCATCGAGCGGCGCGTTGTCCTACATGGAAGCCGCAGCGGAAATCGCTGAACGCTAGACTTCTCTAAACACTGCAACAGCCTTGGCGGGTTTCTTCCCTGCCGTTCCTTTGGAGGGATAAACACATGAGCGAAAAGCGTCGCGGATTGGGCAGAGGCCTTGGTGCGCTCATTCCCAGCTCCGCTTCGGCTGGTGTTGCAGGAAACGGCGCCGGAGCATCGCGTCCGGTAGACCTGTTCTTCCCGGAAGCGAAGAAGGCCGCTCCTGCGCCGCCCGCCTCCGAAGCGCCTTCGACGACGGCGGACAGTCCTGCTGTCCAGGAGAGTCCTGTGGCGGAGAGGAAGCCCGCGGCGCGGACGTCCTCCAAGGCAGCTTCCGCTGCAGCCGATTCGGCTCCTGCTCCTTCCGCTGCAGCCCCCGCTTCCAAGGCGAAGACCGGCGCGGCGAAGAGTGCAGCCAAGTCCTCACCCGCGCCTGCAGCAGCGGAAAATTCTTCGTCCCCTGCACCGGCGAGCAAGTCATCCCGCCGTGCTCCCGCGAAGGCAGCTGCCGCCTCCGAGACGGCGGAAGTCGAACTTGTCGACGTGCCGGGCGCCCGCTTCGCTGAAATCCCTGTCGGCGACATCCACCCGAACCGGAAACAGCCCCGAAGCGTCTTCGATGAAGACGACATGGCGGAGCTTGTTCACTCCGTTAAGGAAATCGGCGTCCTCCAGCCAATTGTTGTACGTACTTCAACCGAAAAAGGTGGAGAACCGTACGAGCTGGTCATGGGTGAGCGTCGTTGGCGTGCGGTTCAGGCCGCCGGCCTGGAAACCATCCCCGCAATCGTCCGCGATACAAGCGACGACGACCTTCTGCGTGATGCACTGCTGGAAAACCTCCACCGCAGCCAGCTGAACCCGCTGGAAGAGGCTGCCGCTTACCAGCAGTTACTCGAAGACTTTGGCACCACTCACGAGGAGCTCGCTGACCGCATCGGCCGGTCCCGGCCCCAGGTCTCCAATACCCTGCGGCTCCTGAAGCTGCCGCCCTTGGTGCAGCGCAGGGTGGCCGCGAGTGTTCTCTCTGCCGGCCACGCGCGGGCGCTTCTCGCTTTGCCGGATGCTGCTGCCATGGAACGCCTCGCACAGAAGATCGTCGCCGAAGGCATGTCAGTGCGCGCCACCGAGGAAGCAGTTGCGTTGTACCAGGAACCCGCGACGCCTGCGAAGAATAACATTCCCCGGCCAAATGCCCGCCACGAACGCCTTGATTACTTGGCATCCTCGCTTTCGGACCGCTTGGACACCAGCGTCAAAATCACGCTTGGTGCGCGCAAGGGTCGCGTGAGCATCGAGTTTGCCAGCGTTGAGGACCTGAACCGCATCATGGAGGTTTTGTCGCCGGGGGCGGACTCCTAGAGTTACTCGGCTGGGTTGAGGGGCGCTTTCTTTTGGGAAAGCGCCCCTTTTTCTTTGTTTCTCCCAGGTGTATGTACTGATCTTCTTGGCGGGTTATGGCCGGCGGTGCTATTTGGATTCACGTGAAACTGGCGCAATGCAGACCAGCTTGAGTTTTCTCGCGTTCTGTACAGTGCGCGTCTACGGTGCCGAAGTGTGTATGGGCCGATTTGCGGTGTCGAGCTCTGCGCTTTAGCCGTGTTGTGGCCCCCATAGGGCGCCGATGGCCCCACGTCGTTCCGAGGCTCAATGGCACCGAAAGTCTAACGCTACACGGGGGCGGACGCTGCGGCTGAGTAGCTTGTGGCGGCGATCTACCCGGCGCGGGCCGGTGAATCCGCTTCGTTGGGCAGGCGGATCCCCTCCTATTGTTGTTCGGTCTCACTCGTCTGCCGACTATTCTCTTCCGCGTCCAGCGTTGGTGCGAAATGGGTTGTACTGAGTCGGTCATCTGCGGGTGGTCGGGCTGCCCGCGTTCGGCTTACCTGGCCAATCACCCTGAGAATGGATCAGGAACCGCATTATGAATCAGAACCGTTATGCGCACGCTGCTGGGCTGGATTCTTCTGTGTCATTCCACCCACGAAGCGCTCACATCGGCCTCGAATATCGCAACCGCTTGCATGTTTGATGCTCTCTGTCCGCGAACCAATAGTTTCCGAGTCTCTCGGGTGCGATATGCACTAAGGTTCGGACGCTTGGCGAGTCCACAAAGAGGTGGATGCACCGACATTGTGCTTTTGAAGGGGGTTATTACGGCCCGGGATTTCCGACTGTCCGCGGGTGCCACGGAGGCTTAGGGCCCCTGAGACGCCTCTGCTGCCCTTTTGGTGGCCTCGATGACCCATCATGACCCATCCCGGGGTGGCGGCCCCGGAATGCGGCATGGCGCCAGTCTGTGGATCCCGTCGGGGGGGCTCGTGATCTCCTGGGGCTGGGTTTGCCGGCGCCGACCGAGCCCGGGCGAATCCGTGGCAAAAGGAGTCCTCGCCGGGCACACGTGGCCGGGTGGCCGGTAGGTTCGTTCAACGGTCCCTCCCCTGGATCCACGACAGGTGTTTCACGTGAAACACCCGCAGCGCAGGCGACGCGCGGGCGCCTGTGGCCGTCGTGACAGGCACATTGCAGTTGGGGAGCCATTTCATCGCGGTAGGCCCCATTAGTCTTTGGCCTCCCGCGCCGGAAAACTTCTTCACTTGGCTCTAATGCCTGTATTCAGCGTCTTTCCGTTCTTGTTGGTCTATCGCGCACGCCCTGGTCCGATGCGCGGATGGTCTGCAGTCTTGTGGCTGGCAGAATACGCTGCGCTGTATCGTGGCCCAGGATTACGCCGCACTCTATCGCGGCCTGGGGACGCACTTGCTGTGCCCCTGGTCCCGGGACTTTCGCGCCGTTTCACGTGAAACATGGACGCCGGAAGATGTCCAATTCCGGCCCAAAGTACATAGGTTCAGCGGCAGCCCCCAACAGGCGTGGACAAGCTATTTCCGGCCTTCGCAGCGCTTCACGGCAATACAGCGAAGACCAGTAGCTGGCGTGGTGCCCGACGGGCTGTTGCGCACTGTTGCGCAACGGGCATGCTGGCCTCGCGAACGAGGCCAGGTCCACCAGAGCTGCACCGGCTGCGGCAGATTTCGTGAATGCATGATGTGGGGTTTGCAGGCTGGCTTCGCGTAAGGGCTCCAGAAATGATCGTATTGTTTGCCCAAAAGCTGTGGTAATTGAGTGAGCGTCTCCAGGAGCCGTATTGATGGGCCTGCAGCGGATAAGATCTGACACCGCTATTGAGGCCGATCGTGTTATGGAGTTGCTGACAGGACGCGAGCTTGGAAGGCTGCGATTCGTGCACCGCCTTGCCTGCCTGCTGGAACCGGAGACGCCTGTAGGTTCCGAGCGATCGCACCTTTGCCTGGAGTCCCGGTGGTCAGAACGCTGGGATCTTCAACCGTGCTCATCGACCAAGACAGCCACTCTGTCCACTCCAAGTTTGTGCAGTATCTGAACTCTCCGCTGGCGGAGGCGCAGACGGGTAGTTGCGTGTGTCCGCCGCATGCTGGGAACGCTCCGCCAAAAACCGTCAGCCGCCGACAAAACGCCAATCGCGACTCGCCCAGTCTTGTCGCCGTTGACTTCCGCTGGCGGGAGTGTGACCGTCCTCCTGCTGTGGTCGCGTGACCAGGAGGCTGACAACTGGCTCACCGAGTTTGCCTCCTGAGTGCTCCTATTTCTGCCCGCGGTGCAGTCCAGGTTCCTACACCCATGGGACTCCTGCGCCTGCGTTGCACGCCACGATTACACTCGACTGGACGGACGTTTTGGAGTGCATGGGCCGGCTTTGCGGTTGTTGAAAACAGGTCAGCGGTCGGTGGATATCGCTGTGGATAACTTTGTGGATTGCTGGTCAGCGTGCATCGTGTGGCGAAGGGTTGACGTGCCTGATCGCCCCACCCCACGGGAGGGTGAGGCGCCGGATCCCCTGCCTGCCTATCCCCGTTTCACGTGAAACATCCAGAGAGGAGATAATCTTTTGTTCTTGGAGCCTCTTTTGGGCGAATTTCGCGCCCTTCAGGGTAAAAGATCCATTCAGTTGCTCGTTCCCGCAAGCACTCGGGCCAGCCCTACTCGCAGTTGATACCTCGATGTTCCTGGCTCGTCTTCGGGGGCCACGGAGCCCCCTTAAAGTGACCTGTGCATTCGGCTGTGGATAACATTGTGCATAACTTTGCAGCCGCTGGTGGATAACTCTTTCGTGAGATGCGTCATCCCGAGCAGGCGCAGGTACGTTTCGCTGGCATCATCGGATGTCTAGCTTGTACCTGGTGCGGAAATCGATCGGGCGGGGCCTCGTCGTAGTGACGAATTCCCGCGGCGTTAGGCGGGCCTACCTACCCCGGCCCGGTGGATGCTCGCTACCTCTCACAACGAAGAAGGCAGCCGAAGGTTGAGTCGAGCGGCGCGCGCTCCGGTGATGCCGTTGGCCGGTAGTTCGCCACGCGCACGCCTCTCGGGAGGTATCTTCTACGTCAACCTCGGACCCGTCGGCTTTGCCGAATTGGCGCTTCCGTAGCAGGTGTCGGCATGCACAGACCACTCACTGTCGGCTTCTTCCCGCTGAGCTGCGGAGGCTCTGCCGGGTGGCTGTAAGGAGCGGTTTCCCGGATCAAGATCTATGTCGTGCGGTGTGCGGGCACGAGGCAAGCTGCCTGCCGCTAATCCTTTTCATCCTGTTCCAAGCGGCTACCCAAGCAGCGGTGAGCATGGCGGTTGAGGGCGCCTCCCGAAGTGGCACGCACTGACGGGCTGGCCACACCTCGCAGTTTCACGTGAAACACAACGACTCGCTACACGGCCGTTAGCGTCGATGTCGGATGGTAGGTTCCACGGCAACTCCCGCGCCGGTGGGGCCGACGTCCGGCGCTGTGCGTGCTGGGCCATTAGGCCGCTAGCCGCAGATGGGGGCCGCCGTGAGTAGCCACCCGCGGGCCGGTAGCCAACCCGCGGGGTGGTAGCCAACTCGCGGGGCGGTAGCCAACTCGCGCGCCGGTAGCCAACTCGCGGGGCGCCCGCTATTCCGAGGCCTGGATAGCTATGACGTACCCCCAGCACGCCTCCCGGAAGGGCAGATAGCGGGGGATTGAAAGTCGTGCGGGGGTGCACGATTAGGTACGACCTTCGGCTCAAGAGCAACCAAGGCAGTGCCCGGTCTTCGCGGATCTGGCCACTCCAGGCGCTCGAAGGAAGCGGTCCCGCTGTGCTCGGTGCTCGGCGCCCGTTTTGATGCACCGGGCATCACCACCGCTTCCGGGACGCAAGCCCGGCGGTGGATTGCGTCAGCCTGCGGTGCCATCGTAGGCCGACAGCTGCGCAGCAATTTGGCTGGGCGGACACTTTGGTGGCGCGAGGGGTCCGGCGCGGAAGATTCGTGTTTCACGTGAAACAGAGTTCTGCCTCCACGTATCCAAGTGAGGCCGCCGGCAGATACGGATTCCCATCGGCTTCAGCACATAGAATGCTGGACGCAACGGCGGCCTTGCGGGGGCCGAGCATCAGGGGTCGACGAACTGGCGGGCCTCAATGTGCGGGTGCTCCGGACGGTACAGTTGGGAACCCCGACCTGAGCGTTGGGTGGGGTCGTTTGGGGGGCCAGTAGGCAACGTCGCCTGCTTGCTCGTATTGGGACAGGTCAGACGCTCGTAACGTTCTACCTTCTCGAGGAGCCTGGCGGACCTGTGGGCACACTGGAGAAGTGTTGCCTCGCTCGCGTCGAGCATGCGGTGCAGTTGGCCAGATTTCGTGAGTCCGATTGGGGACCGAAGAAAGGAAGGGCCGCCGCCTATGGCAAAGAAGACCGGGAGGGTTTCCGACGCTGGCTGATCACAGAAAGAGCGGAGTTCGGAATGCTGGATGAGTTCCATACTCCTACTGTCCACGAGTCTTGCAGGAAGATTGAACAGGGATTCCACGCGCTCCGGGATGTGGAGGCGGACGGACTTAGGCGGTGCAGGATTTGAGGAACTCTCGGTGTGAAACGTTGCGAATACTCGTGAGGCTGTGCAAAGTCAGGCTGACCACGCCCTGGGAGTAGCTCCAACCGAGTGCGCGTCTCACGAGGACAGAAGGGACACGATGACGGCGCCTCCACAGATAGCGGGTGGGCATGAGTATCTAGACTGGGCGCTACGATCCTCCCCCGAATTCCTGAACCCATTCGAGCCGGTGGATGCATTAATGTCGCTCCGGAGTGATCCCCGGGGCACAGCAAGTTGGGCAAGAGGCTAGGCGCCGGGTTGGTATCTCAACGAGTTCGAGCTTCATGACTCGGTAAGCCCCGCACCACGTTCGGGTTATGCCTCTGCACCGGTTCTCAAGTAGCCCGGAACAGGACCATGCACTTGTGTGCGGAACAGTCATTCGCAGCACGCAGCCTGACTGAAGCGGTCAGGGCGGACACATTCAGGGGGCCTGGCGCGCAGGACGGGAGCTCGTACGGCGGACTTGGGCACTAAGACCGCATTCACCACCGGCGGGTCAGCGTCCGGTAGACGCCTTGATTAAGCGGCCGAAATGGGGCCGAAGCTCGGTCGAAGGATCGGAACACACCCAATATCTGGGCGCCGTTTCCGCTACAGCCACTGGGAGGGGTTGGAATCTGACGGTAGTCGGACGGGCCGGTTACTGCCGACCAAGGCCAGATAATCGCTGCCGGCTTCCTCGCATGTGTTCAGCCTATGGACCGCGCTGGGCATGGCGAGGCTGGCAACCCAAGTATCTGCTGCAAAGTGGGAGCGGATCAGGAAACCCTGAGGGCGAGCGTGAAGTATGCCGTTAAGTGTTCTACGAGGAAGATCGAGGTCTGCAATCGGCCGGTCGACCGATGAGTGTCTCAGCTCTGCTGGATCCGCCCTTAAAGGCGACTATTCGGTTCACGGGCTCTAGACGCCGGAAACAATCGCCGTGAATAAGGGATCGCGAAGGCGGGCCTTGGTGTTTCACGTGAAACTCTTTCGGCGGCGGTACCGGCAGCGAGGACAGGCGGATTCCAGACGCCGGTACCGCCCGGTTAGCCATGTACGGGCGCCCCGAAAAAGTCCTGCCCTGTCGGGGGCGCTCCTGACGCAGGGAGCCTGCTTGAAACAGAAGATGGTTTATCTGCGCAGCAGTACAGGGGTGGGGTTCGCCAGCTGCCCACCCGGTTCGCCAGCTGCCCACCCCTGTTCGCCGGAAATGGCCAGTAGACGCCACGAACGCCTTGCAATCAGGGTACGAAAAAGGCGGCCGCTGCTCCGATGAGCAACGGCCGCCGGCTTCAGCGGATTGACCTGGGAAATTCCCTAGGAGAGGACCGCTTCGAATTCTTTCTCGAAGAACTGCTTCGGCTTGGCGCCGATGACGGTGTTCTTCACTTCTCCCCCGCTGAAGAGGTAGACGGCGGGGATGGAGGTGATGCCGTACTCGGCAGCAATGGCGGGGTTGTCGTCAACGTTGACCTTGACGACGTCCACCTTGTCACCATACTCAACGGAGATCTCGTCGAGGATCGGGCCCAGCTTGCGGCACGGGCCGCACCACTCTGCCCAGAAGTCCACAATGACCGGCTTGTCTGCGTTCAGGACATCGGTGCCAAAGCTTGCGTCAGTAACGTCTTTTGCGTTGCTCATTCTTTCGTTCCCTTCGTAAGGACTGTTGCCGGCTGCTCAGCTCAGCCGTGCAGTTCTGCCAGGTAGTGCTCGACATCAAGGGCGGCCACGCAGCCGGAACCGGCTGCGGTGATGGCCTGGCGGTAGCTCGGATCGATAACGTCGCCGGCCGCGAAGACGCCCTTGATGCTCGTCTTGGAGCTGCGGCCCTGGACGGCGATGGTGCCTTCGGGAGTCAGCTCAAGCTTGTCCTTGACGAGCTCGGTGCGCGGATCGTTGCCGATCGCCACGAAGACGCCCGTGACAGCCAGTTCGGACTCGGTGCCGTCCACCAGGTTCTTCAGCTTCAGGCCGGTGACCTTGTCGCCGCCCACGACGTCTTCGACGGCGGTGTTCCACACGAAGTTGATCTTCTCGTGGGCCTGGGCGCGGTCGCCCATGATCTTCGAAGCCTTCAGGGTGTCGCGGCGGTGGACCACGGTGACCGACTTGGCGAACTTGGTGAGGAAGAGCGCTTCCTCCATGGCGGAGTCGCCGCCGCCGATCACGGCGATGTCCTGGTCCTTGAAGAAGAAACCATCGCAGGTTGCACACCAGCTGACACCGTGGCCGGAGAGGCGCTTTTCGTTCTCCAGTCCAAGCTCGCGGTAAGCCGAGCCCGTGGACAGGATGACGGCGCGTGCCTGGAAGGTCTCCCCCGTGGCGATGGTGACCGTCTTTATGTCGCCCTCAAGCTCGAGTTCGGTGACGTCTTCGAACTGGATCTCGGTGCCGAAACGGGCAGCCTGCTTCTCGAAGTTCTCCATCAGATCCGGGCCCATGATGCCGTCAGGGAAACCCGGGAAGTTTTCGACGTCGGTGGTGTTCATCAGTTCTCCACCGGCCGTGACCGAGCCGGCGATGAGCAGCGGCTTCAGGTTGGCGCGTGCCGTGTAGACAGCCGCCGTGTAACCGGCCGGACCGGAGCCTACGATGATGACATCGCGTACCTGCGACGCGGTGTTTTCTGCGTTGCTCACTGTTGGGTGAACCTCTTCCTTAGTCGATGCACCGGTCTCGAACCCGGCCACATGGCACAACCCCGTGGCGCCTTTGAATATTCCGGTGGTTCCGGGGACCTCATATCCACCACATTCAGGGTACCGTCTGGTGTTCCTGCCCAAGGCCGCCGGCCCTGCCGCCCGTAACACGACCGCAACCTCCCCGTGAAAGCTGCCCGACGGCGTCGGGCAGCTTTCACGGCAGCGGACGGAAGGCGGGCTGGCAGCTTGCCCTTAAATGCGTCAGCGCCGGAAACCGCACCGCGGTCACCGGCGCTGACAGCGCTCCGGTGCTACTGGACCTTGACCTCGGCAAGCCGGAGGCCGAAGCCGAACTGAGTCTTCGGGGCGGCAAGCTTGGGCAGCGTCTTGATGTTGATGATCACGTACTGCGCTGTGGTGGGCGAGCTGAGCGGCATGGTCAGTTCAGGCGAAGTGAAGCTGTTGGTGGCCACGAGTTTGGCACCTTCCATTGCCGGGCGGTCGTTCGTGTAGACGCTGATGCTTCCACCCGAGGCACCCAGCTGGCTGAGCGTGACCGACTTTACTTCGGCGGGCTCCTTGAGCTTTACGACCAGGGGTACGCCTTCGGGGGCAAGACCGCCCCAGTTCGCGGTGGCAAACTCCATGTTCGACCAGAAACTGGCGGCGTTGCCATCGAAGGCCTTGGCCAGGTCCTTGTCGTAGGTGCCGGCGAAGTCGAAGTCGCCCTGGCGGGTGATTTCTTCGATGGCAGGAGCTGCCGCGGCGGGCGGGGCGCTGGAGTTGTTGTCGGAGGTTCCCGTGTTGCCGGCATCCGCGCTGGAGGGCGCGGTGCTCTGCTGGTTCGCGGCCGGCGGGTTGTTGTTGGTGCCGAGCAGGCCGCCCAGGGTGTTGACTGCAAGGATCAGCCCGACGACCAGGACGGCGGCAAGGATGCCGCCTACCAGCCAGCGCATGGACCGAGGCTCCCGCACCGGCTCCTCGTCCTCGTAGTAGTCGTCGTCCTCGTAGTCGTTGGTCTGGGTACGCGCCGAGGCCGGGAAGTTGCTGGCCCCACGGTCGTAGGGTCCCCCAGCAGAGCCCGCCGCAACTCCAGCACCAGCCGCACCAGAAGCACCAGAAGCACCAGAAGCACCGGCTCCGGCGAGGTCGTCGTCGGACCAGAGGGAAACCTTCGGGGTTTGTTCGGCCGCGGGAGCCTGCTGTGGGGCAGCCTTCGGAACCGCTGCAGGGGCCGGGGGCACCGCCTGCGCGGCCGGAACTGCCTGGGTGGCTGGCGGCAGCGGCGAGGCGGGGGCGGGGGTCAGCGGGGCGGGCGCAGTGTTTGCCGGTGCCTGCGACGCAGCGGGCGGGCGGGAAGCAGCCGGTGCCGTGGGTTCGGCATCTCCGGGCCCCGCGGGCGCGGGGCTGTCGGCGTCGTCATGGACCGGCTCGTTCCCGGTCTTTCCGGCGCTCTTCACTGCGGCAGCGGCCGCAGCCGCGGCGGCTCCCGCACCTGCTGCGGCGGCAGCGATGCGCGAACCGATGCCGCCGGCGGAACCAGGCTTCGACGCGGGCATCGGTGGAACAGCGGCTCCCCCGGCGGCCTGTCCCTGGCGCTCGGCAGGAGCTGCGGTGTAGTTTCCGGGGTCGTCGTAGTTGATGTACGCGGCCTCGTGCTCATCGTCGTCGTACAGTCCGTCATAGGTCTCGGGCTCGTGCGAACGCGCCTGGCCGAAGATTTCGCTGCCGAGGGTGTCGGTGAAGAACGGCTCCACATAGGGAGGATTGGTGGCCACCACAAGGTCCAGCAGGTCCGGAGCCGTGCTGTGGTTGGCGATGAGGTAGGTGGTGCTTTCGCTGACGCCGAGGTCCAGGATCTGCACGTTGCCGGGCCGCTCACCCGTGGCCACTTCGCGGGCGCTCTGGGCAAGCTGGTCGGCGTTGCCGGGGCCGGCGACAAGGATGCTGACCGGCCGGTTGAGGACCTGGTCGACGCCGTCGAGCACCAGATCGTGGTCGTGCGAGGTCAACACGGTGGCGGTGACCTTGTAGCGGCCGCCGAGTACTGATCCGACGTCGATCGGTTGGGACACTGGCTCCTCCTAGGCTGTCCGGCAGCTGCGTTGCCCTTTCCCGGGGCTCCCGGTCAGCCGGTTGACCCGTGGCCTGCAACTACCTCTCAGCTTCTGATCCTAGCCGATTGAGCTGGACCGGCCCGGTGTCCGAAGGCGCAAGTTACTCCTGGTTCCTGCGTTTTCGGCCACGGCGGGAGGCTCCTTCGGCCGGGTCCTGGCGGGTCCGCCTGCCGGGCAGCGGAACGTCGCGGCGCAGCGGAGAACTCCGGAGCCGGGAACCCCGCCCGGCTGCCTGCTTGTCTTCCTCGGGAAGATAGCTGCGGGCTGGACGGGTCCAGCCTGCGTGTTCGTCCTGGGGTTCCGCTCGGCCGCCGGGACCAAAGGAGGAAAGGTCGGGCCCGGCACGGAAGGACGCGGCGTCGAACTCGCCCGAGATGCGCGGAATCAGGCCGGTGTCATCGGAGACCGTGGCGCGTGCCGCCGTCGGGCTTTCCGCAGCAGTGGCGGAACCGCCGCGGCCGAGGCGGCCCAGCAGCGGGCGGAGGAGGTCGCGCAGTTCGGCAACGCGGAAGAGGCGGAGGAGCAGCAGGTAGGCGAGCAGCATGACGGGCCCGACGACGACGATCGTCACCAGGGCGGCGGGCCGGCTGCTCCACGCGAATCCGTCCGCCCGGTAGCTGCCGAGCAGCCACAGCGCGAGCGTGCCCGCGATGGCCGAACCGAGCGCCGCGTAGCCCATCCGGATGTAGGAGTTGGCGATCCGTGGACCGTCCACGTGGCCCAGCAGCCGGCGCAGGAAGCCGACGCTGATCACCACGGACAGGATGTTCCCGAGCGTGTACAGCACGGCGATGGCGAAGATGATCCGGTCCACCGGCAGGAACTGGATGACGAAGGCTCCCGCCACGTTCACGCCCGCCAGGATGACCTGGATGAAGAAGGGCGTGCGGGCGTCCTCATTGGCGTAGAAGACCCGCGACATCATGAAGTTGGCGCTCATGAACGGCGTGCTCAGGGCCAGGATGGTGAGGGTCTGGGCGAGCATCACGCCGTCCTGGGGCTTGCCGCCGGAGAAGAACATGCCCAGCGGACCGGCCAGGGCGAACAGCGCCAGGGCACCGAAGACCGTGGCGACGGCCATGGTCCGAAGTCCGTGCGAAAGGGCCTCACGCAGCTCGGCGCGGTTGCCCGCCTGGGACGCGTGGGTCATCCGGTTGAAGAGCACGGTGGCCAGGGACAGGGCAATGATCGAATGCGGCAGCAGGTAGAGCTGGCTTGCTACTTCCAGCACCGCGTTGCCGGGCAGAGCTGCCGCCGCCTCCCTTTCGCCCGCGTGCTCCAGGCGGAGGCGTTCGGCGCCCGGGATCGTGGCGATCTTCATGACATACAGGAACGCCAACTGCCCGACGGCGGCCGTCAGGAGCGTCCAGACGCTCAGCTTTGCTGCCCGGCCAAGTCCCACGCCCCGCCAGCCGAAGCGCGGACGCAGGCCGAGGCGCAGCCGGAGGACCGGAATGAACAGCACCGCCGTTTGGGCGACGACGCCAATGGTGGAGAAGCCGGCGATGAGGAAGGTCTGGAAGGGTCCCCAGTTGTCCAGGGTGTGCGGGTTGACGTAGTTGGCGCCGAGGAGCCAGATGAACATGCCGAGCCCTGCCATGGCCAGCACGTTGTTCACGATGGGTGCCCACATGGCGGGTCCGAAGGCGCCGTTGGCATTGAGGATCTGGGTCAGGAGGGCGTAGAGGCCGTAGAAGAAGATCTGCGGCAGGCAGTAGAACGCGAAGGTGACGGCCAGGGCTTTCTGCTGCGGCGAGTAGCCCTGGGTGGTGAGGTCGATGACCACGGGGGCCGCCAGTGTGACCAGCAGCGTCAGCCCCAGCAGCACCAGCACTGCAAGGGTCAGGAGCCGGCTGACGTAGTCCGCTCCCCTGTCCGGACCCCTGCTTGCCTTGATGATCTGCGGCACCAGCACGGCATTGAACACGCCGCCGGCCACCAGCAGGAAGATCAGGTTGGGCAGGTTGTTGGCATTGATGAAGGTGTCGTTGACCGTGGAACCCAGGCCCAGGGCGGCCGCCAGCATCCAGGTTTTCGCGAAGCCGAGGAACCGCGAAACGAGGGTCCCGGCGGCCATGATGGCGCTGGAACGGGCTTCTCCGGACTGGACGGACTGGTTGTTTTTGGCAGCAGACATTGCGCTAATCGTCCCATGAGCTGTGTGCTCAGAGATGTTCCGGCAGGACTTCCTTGGCCAGATCCGCGATCCGGCGCTCGTTGGGGAAGGAGAGCTTCCGTGCCAGTTCGTGCAGCGGAACCCAGGCGGCGTCGATGGCTTCCTGGTCGGGATCGTTCTCGATTGTCAGCTCGCCGCCGGTGGCCCGGAGCAGGAAGTGGTGCACGGTCTTATGGACCCGGTGGCCGCTGACGGTGAACCAGTAGTCGATGCTGCCGAGCGGGGCCAGGACGTTGCCCTCGATCCCGGTTTCCTCGGCGATTTCGCGGACCGCGGCCTCTTCGTTGTTTTCCTTGCCCTCCGGGTGCCCCTTGGGCAGGCACCACTCAAGCCGGCCACCCCTGTTAAGGCGGGCGATGATCGCAACCCGAAGTTCGCCGTCGGAGGTGTCCACCACCACGCCGCCGGCGGACACTTCCTCCACTGTGGGAAGCGAGGCCTGGGCCGGGTGCGGGGCGGGCGCGACGTGCGCACCGATTGCCGACGGCAATGGTGCGTTGGTCCTCCTGCCTGGAGCACTCGGGATCGGGTTGGCCATGAAGTCCACTCTAACGACTCTTGCCCGGACTTGATGACCGGGACATGGACTCATGGTTGCCTGCCGGTGACGCGCCGCAGTAATCGCCGGGCCGATGCCCGGACCGGGTGTGAGCGGGCGGCGAAAATCTGACAAGCTTAAGGGACTATGGCGCAGGTATTGGACAGTTCTTCAGTCAACTTCAAGCTCGACCCGGTGGTGCTGGACCTCGGGCAGCGCTTCGTTGACGCCGGATTCGAGCTGTCCTTGGTGGGCGGGCCCGTGCGCGACCTCTTCCTGGGCCGGACCTCCCCGGACCTGGACTTCACCACCGACGCCACCCCCGAGCAGACCCTTTCCGTCATCAAAAAGTGGGCGGACAACTTCTGGGACATCGGCCGGGCATTCGGCACGATCGGCATGAAGAAGGCCGGCTTCCAGATCGAAATCACCACCTACCGGGCCGAAGCCTACGACCCCGACTCCCGCAAGCCCATGGTGGCCTTCGGCTCCTCGCTTGAGGATGACCTGCTGCGCCGCGACTTCACCATCAACGCCATGGCACTGCGCCTGCCCTCCCTGGAACTGGTGGATCCCTTCGGCGGTGTCCGGGACCTCCACGGCGGAGAACTGGCCACGCCGGGCGCACCCGAGGCCTCTTTCTCCGACGACCCCCTGCGCATGATGCGCGCCGCCCGCTTCGCGTCCCAGCTGGGCGTGTCGGTGCATGACGACGTCCGCGTGGCCATGTCCGACATGGCGGACCGCATCAAGATCATTTCGGCCGAACGGGTCCGCGAGGAACTCGTGAAACTGATCAACGGCGCCCACCCGCGCACCGGCATCGATCTCCTGGTGGACACCGGGCTGGCCGAGTACGTGCTGCCCGAGGTGTCCGCCCTGCGCCTGGAATCCGACGAACACCACCGGCACAAGGACGTCTACCAGCACTCCCTCCAGGTCCTGGAGCAGGCCGCCGCCCTGGAGACCGGACCGGACGGCCCCGTGCCCGGCCCGGACTTCGTGCTGCGCTTCGCCGCGCTTATGCACGACGTCGGGAAGCCGGCTACGCGCCGTTTCGAACCGGGCGGCGCGGTGAGCTTCCGCCACCACGACGTGGTGGGTGCCAAGCTGACAGCGAAGCGCATGAAGGCGCTGCGCTTCGACAACGACAGCATCAAGGCCGTGGCGCGCCTGGTGGAACTGCACATGCGGTTCTACGGGTACGGCGAGGCCGGTTGGACCGACTCGGCCGTGCGGCGCTACGTGGCGGACGCGGGTCCCCTGTTGGAGCGCCTGCACCGGCTGACCCGCTCCGACGTCACCACCCGGAACCAGCGCAAGGCGGACCGGCTGTCCTTCGCCTACGACGATTTGGAACAGCGCATTGCCGCCCTCGCGGAGCAGGAGTCCCTCAACGCGATCCGGCCTGACCTGGACGGCGGCCAGATCATGGAACTGCTGGGCCTGAAGCCCGGTCCCGTGGTGGGCCGCGCGTACAAGTTCCTCCTGGACCAGCGGATGGAATACGGCCCGCTGGACCACGACGACGCCGTCGGGAAGCTTAAGGCCTGGTGGGCCGAGCAGCCCGAATCCGCCGTCGAGCAGGCCGGCGAGGAAGACCTTTCGAACCACACGCCCGCAGAGGAGTCCAAGTGATTGACCCGGTAAAGATCTCCCGCCCGCAGCTGTGGATCATGCGCCACGGAGAGACCGAATGGTCCAAAAGCGGGCAATACACCGGCCTGACCGACCTTCCCCTGACCGTCGAAGGCGAGCAACAGGCCGTGGAGGCCCGCAAGGTCCTCGAAGGGATCGAGTTCGACCTCGTGCTCACCTCGCCGCTGCGCCGCGCCCGCCGCACGGCGGAGCTCGCCGGATTCCCCGACGCCGTGCACGAGCCGCTGGCCGTCGAATGGGACTACGGCGACTACGAAGGCATCAGCTCTGACCTGATCCGCAAGGACAACCCGGAGTACCTGATCTGGTTCGACGGCGTGCCCAACGGTGAAACCCTGGATTCCGTGGCGGCCCGGGCGGACAAGCTCATCGCCCGCGTCCTGGAGTCCGGAATGGACAATGTCCTGGTGGTGGCACACGGACATTTCTCCCGCATTCTCACCGCCCGCTGGCTCGAATTGGACGCCCGGGAAGGCCGGCACTTCCTCCTTGGAACCGCCAAGGTGTGCACGCTGGGCTGGGACAAGAAGACACCGGCGATTATCCGTTGGGGCCTCTAGGAAATTTATTTTCTGAATTATCCATGAATTAGCTGGTCAATCTCCGGATTCATGGTGTAGCTTTATTCTTGTTCCCAGAGCGATCCGCCGGGAACAAGGTATGCGTTCTGCCGGTCAGTCAGCTGGTGCGGCGCCCGAGGCGAAAAGGAGGTTGGGAAAATGATTACTTTGACTAGCGGATGGAAGATGACCGTCTCTGCTGCTGCCCCGACCTTCGCTGCCCGGCGCCCGGATTCCGGAACGCGTGCGGATTTTGGGACGCGTGCGGGAATCCGCCATTTCGGGAACCGTATTTCCGCCTGACGCGTTCCGGTGTGCCCCAGCCCCAGACCAGCCTTTCCGTATCGGAAGCCTGATTTAGCAGGGGCAGAGGTACGCCACGAACCGCCCGGGCTGACACCTGAGAGCGGAACTCCCCGCGGAATCACGCGATGGACTGGGCGAGCAGAGTCCTCATAGTTCGGAACCAGCTTCTTTGTTGGGGACGTCTGTCCATTTCCCGAAACACCCCGGGACTCCTTCGCATTTCCGTAATTCCGCTGATTACCCTCATTCTTCCTGGCATTTAGCTGCCGTAAGGTCCGCTGTTTTCTTTGAATTCAAGGGCCTTAATTGGCATGCCCGAAATCCAGGCAATTCGAACTCCTCAAACCCAGGAAAGGAGGTGAACCGTGGTCAAACGACTCATGGAACTGTTGGCCCTCAACGCCAAGCCCGCCGTCAAGGACAAGCCCGTCTTCAACGGCCAACTTCTCGACCAGCACCGCGAAGATGTCTACGCCGTCCTGCACCAGATGGGAGTCATCCGCTGAGTGCCCGCCATGAACCCTGCGAGTCAGCAATCAGGAGGGACTGATGGCGCACATCGGACCGTTCGCTCCGGAAGCCCACGCGGCTACGCGTGGGCTTCCGCCTTTTAAGCCGGGAGTACCCGAAGGCAGCCGGCAAGGTACTCGACCCAGCTATGCTCGAAGCCATGCAGGAGACCAAGCCGCACCGCAAACAGAAGCGTGCGCGCTTTGTGATTCCCACCCGCAGCGATTCCTTCCTCGCGAGGTTCACCGAAGTGGCCGGCGGGCCATTGGGAAGGCATAGCGCCCCGGGCACGGTCTCCCCCGGCTTCTTCACCGTTGAACGCGTCCTGGTCATCTTCACGGTCCTCGCAGCGCTGCTCGGGATCCTCCTGAAGGGCTACTGCCGGGTCAACGGCTGGGAAACCCCCACCCACTTCTATGCCACCTGCTACTCGGACTTCCCCGAGCTGTTCCGCAGCCGCGGGCTTGGCGAAGGCGTGATCCCGTTCTTCGACCGGGAGAGCCTGTTCGAATACCCCGTGATTATGGGACTGATCGCCGGAGCCACGGCGATCCTGGTTCCCGGGAGCGGCCTGGACCTGGAACGGATCCGCGGCTACTTCGACCTCAACGCCACCCTGGTGGTGGCGGTCTGGATCGTCACCGTCATCGCGACGGCACGGATCAACCGGCGCAGGCCCTGGGATGCCGCCATGGTGGCCCTGGCGCCGGGAATCGTCCTCTCCGGCTTCATCAACTGGGACATGTGGGCCGTGGCCATGCTGGCGGTGGGCATGTACTTCTTCGCCCGGGAGAGGCCTGTGTTGGCCGGCGTGTTCATCGGCCTGGGGACTGCCACGAAGCTCTACCCGGTACTGGTCCTGGGCGCCCTGCTCGTCTTGGCGCTCCGCAGCGGCAAGCTTCGCACCTTCTTGGTGACCGCAGGAGCCGCCGCGGCCAGCTGGCTGGTGGTCAACCTGCCGATCGCCCTCATGAACCCTGCGGGCTGGCGCTACTTCTTCGAATTCACCCAGGACCGGCCGGCCGGCTTCAGTTCGCTGTGGTTCGCCTACAACCTGGTGGCCGAACGGCTGCAGTGGATGCAGCTGCAGCCGGCCACCATCAACTCCCTCGCCCTGTACCTTTTCGTGGCCGCGTGTGCACTCATCGCGCTGCTGGGCCTGTCCTCGCCGCGGCGGCCCCGGCTGGCGCAGCTGACGTTCCTGATCGTGGCGGCGTTTATCCTCACCAACAAGGTGTACTCCCCGCAGTTCGTGCTGTGGCTGGTGCCGCTGCTTGCCCTGGCCCGGCCGCGCTGGCGCGACTTCCTGCTCTGGCAGGCCGCCGAGGCGCTGCACTGGGGCGCCGTCTGGATGTTCCTCGGGCAATACACCAGCGGTGGCGCCGCGCAGCACAACCTGGACATGCCGTACTACGTGCTGGCTGTGGTGCTGCATATGGCGGCCACGGCATATTTGATGGTCCGGGTCGCCTGGGACATCTGGGACCCGCGGCAGGACCCGCTCCGCGCCAAGCACATCGATGACCCGCACGGAGGCACTTTCGACGGCGCCCGGGACTGGCTCCGCCTGGACCTTGCCCGCCCGTCCGCATCCCTGCTCCCCTGGCGGCGCGCAGAAGCCGGGGCCGGACGCGATGGCTGACGTCGCCGTCGTCGGCTCCGGACCGAACGGCCTCGCCGCGGCAGTGGTGATGGCCCGGGCCGGGCTGGCCGTCCGCGTGTATGAGGCGTCGGAGGCGCTGGGCGGCGGCGCCCGGACGGCGGAACTGCTGGAACCCGGGCACGTCTATGATGTGTGCTCGGCCGTGCATCCGATGGCGCTGGCCTCCCACTTCTTCCGCGATTTCGGGCTGGAGCAGCGGGTGGAACTGCGGCTGCCGAAGGTCCAGTACGGCACACCGCTCGACGGCGGCCGGGCGGCCCTCGCGTACCGCTCGCTGGAGCGGACCATCGACGGACTCGGTCAGGACGGGCGGGCGTTCGGCCGGCTGATGCGGCCGCTGGTGGAGCACGTGGAGGGCATGCTGGACGTGTCCCAGAACCAGCTGCTCCGGATGCCCGCGGATCCCCTGGCCGCGGTCCGTTTAGGCCTGGCCACGCTGTCCCAGGGCGGGCCGTGGTGGAACCGGCGCTTCGCCGGCGACGCCGCTCCGGCGCTGCTGACCGGGGTGGCAGCCCATGCGATCGGCCGCCTGCCTTCGCTGGTTCCGGCCGGCGCGGGGCTCATGCTCAGCACCCTTGCCCACGTGGGTGGATGGCCTGTGCCCGTGGGCGGTTCGGGCGCGATCGTGGACGCCATGGTGCGCGACATCGAGGCCCACGGCGGGGTCTTTGAAACGGGTGTGCGCGTGCGGTCCCTCGAGGAGCTCCGGCCTGCCCGGGCCGTGTTGTTGGATGTGGCGCCGCCCGAGCTGCTGGGCATCGCCGGCGCGGCACTGGAGGGGGCGTCGGGTGCGCGCTACCGGCGGACCCTGGAAGCATTCCGTTTCGGGAATGCAGCCTGCAAGGTGGACTTCATCCTTTCCGGCCCGGTGCCGTGGGCGGCCCGTGAATTGCGCGACGCCGGTACGGTACATGTGGGCGGAACGCGCGCGGAGATGGCTGCCGCCGAGAACGAGGTGGCCGCCGGCCGCCACCCGTCCCGGCCCTACGTCCTGGTGGCGCAGCCCTCCGTGGTGGATCCGGGACGCGCCCCGGCGGGACGGCATATCCTGTGGAGCTACTGCCACGTGCCGAGGAACTCCACGGTGGACATGGCCAGTGCCGTCATGGACCGGATCGAAACCTTCGCGCCGGGCTTCCGCGATGTAGTAGTGGGCTGGAAAACGACGACGGCGGCCGGCCTGGCCGCCTATAACCCCAACTATGTGGGCGGCGACTTCGGGGCCGGGCTGATGGACGTGCGCGGGCTGCTTCGGCGCCCGGTCCTGTCCGCCAACCCGTGGCGGACACCGCTGCGCGGGGTGTACCTCTGCTCTTCCTCGACCCCGCCCGGCCCGGGCGTGACCGGCATGCCCGGGTACCACGCTGCCCGGCATGCGCTGAAGGATGTGTTCGGGCTGCAATTGCCGGAGCTGGGTCTCTAGGCGGCCTTTTCCAGATGCACCAGGAACTCGACGCTTCCGGTGTTGTCCACCTTGACGAAGCCTAGGTCCGGTGGCGTGATTCCGAAGTCTGCCAGCACGAGGCCGATGGTCCCGGAGACCGAGACCTTCGCCCCGTCGCGGACCACCTGCAGCATCGCAGTGACGTCGCGCTTCTGGCCTGCCAGCTCCAGGGTCCCCTTGGCCTCGACGGCCGCAGGAGCGGAGCTTAGAGCCGGGATGGTGACCGGTGAGGTGAGGGTGAAGGTCGCCGTCGGGAAGGTGTCCGCCTTCATTGCGGTTCCGCGGAAGTAGTTGTCGCGGTTGCCGCTGTCGGTGGCGATGCTGGCGACGTCAACGTCGATCTTCGCCGCGGTCAGCTGCGCTCCCGAGACGGTGGCAGAGCCGGTGACCTTTTCGGTCCGCCCGACGACGGTGACATCGGCGCCGTTGAGGACCTCGTCAATGCGGTAGCCGGCCTGGGAGCCGGAGGCAACGTTCCATGCGCCCTCGTCCGTCGAATCGGAAACGGCCCCCGAGGTGGCAGTGCTGGAAGGCGCCGTGCTGGCGGTGCCGGAGGGAGTTGCCACGGTGAGCGGTTCCGGTGCCGGGCCCTGGGACTGTGCGTAGATCTGCGGTCCGAAGATCGCCGCGAGGGCGGCGAGGACGGCTACGGCGGCTACGGTGATCAGGATCCAGGGTCGTTTCCTTCCGGCCACGGGACTTCCTCTCGATGTACTTGAATGTTCACGTAAACCACGACGCCGCGGCCCGGAAAGTTCCCGGACCGCGGCGACGTGCGTTAGTTGGCAGCCGTGAAGCGTGCCCGCCGGTGCGCCGGGGTCTCGATCTCGTCGAGCATGGCGACGGCGTAATCCTGGGAGGAGATGCTGTTGCCGGCGGGGGAATCCGTGGCGACCTTGTATTCGCCGGTGCGCTCACCCGGCTGGATCACGGGTGCCGGTGCGAGGACGGTCCAGTCGACGGAGTCCGGGGTCTGCCGGACCAATTCGAGCGCCTTGGCGGCGGTAGTGGCTTCTGCCCTGTAGGCCTCGGGGAACTCCGGGGAATCGAGCAGGCGCGTACCGTCGATCGTCAGGGTGCCGGCGCCGCCGACAATCATCAGCCGGGTGCCTTCGGTGTTGCTGTAGGCGGTGGCCATGGCGTCCAGCCATTCCCCGTGGTCGCCGCCGGTGCGGCTGGGTCCGGTGGCCAGCACCACGACGTCGTGCTCCTTTGCGACGTTCGCGAAGGCCTGGGCGTCCGCCTGGTCGGCGGCCTTGGCGGTGGCGCCGGCAACCTCTGCCCCCTTGCGGGAGATGGCCGTGACCTCGTGACCGCGGACGAGGGATTCCTTGACGATCTGGCTGCCGACCATGCCGGTTGCGCCGTAGACTGCGATTTTCATGTCTCTCCTTGGGGTTGCTATCCTTACCGGAACACAAAGGTATCTATTTGATACTGATAGCTTCAAAGGAACTGAGTTACCCCGTGGATACCATTGAACGCGACACCAGCGGCCTGCCCGCCGACGTCCTGAACCCCAATTGCCCGTCGCGTGTGATCTTCCAGCGGATCGGCGACAAGTGGGCCTCCCTCGTGGTTCAGGTGCTCGCCGAGGGCCCCGTACGTTTCTCTGATCTGCGCAAGATGGTTAGCGTGGTCACCCCGAAGGTCCTCACCCAGACCCTCCGGTCGCTCGAGCGCGACGGGCTGGTGACCCGCACCGTCCACGCGCAGGTTCCGCCGCGCGTGGACTACGAGCTGACGGCGCTGGGCCGCTCCCTCCTTGATCCCCTGGCGCTGTTGCGGGCCTGGGCGGAGAGCCACGTGCCGGCCATCCTCGCTGCCCGGGATGCCTACGACGACGCGCAGGACGAGGCGCTCCTGGGGTAGTTCCTCAGGCCGCGTTCCGCACCGGCGCCCCGAGCCGGCCGTCGCGCATGGTGACCACGGAGTCCGTGAGGGGCAGGAACTCGGTGTCGTGCGTGACCATGAGGGTCGCCGTCGCGAATTCATCGGTGACCCGCCGCAGCAGCCGTACAATCGCTTCGCTGCGCTCCATGTCCAGGGCCGCCGTCGGCTCGTCCACGAGCAGTACCCGCGGACTCCCCATGAGGGCCCGCGCAATGTTCACCCGCTGGCGCTGCCCGCCGGAGAGCTGGTGCGGCCGCTTGTTGAGCTCGCCGGCCAGTCCGACGACGTCGAGCAGTTCCGCCGCCCGCAGACGCGCCGCGCGCAGCGGCTTGCCGCGCAAGTGCTCGCCGATGAGGAGCTGTTCGACGGCGGTGAGTGACGGCAGCAGGTTGGGCTGCTGGAAGATGATGCCCACCGTGTCGCGGCGCAGGGCGGTACGCTCCCGGGAACCGAGCGGTGTGGCGTCCTGCCCGTCGACCAGCACCAGCCCGGAGGAGGGGGTCACGAGGGTGGCCGCCACGGCCAGCAGGGACGATTTTCCGGAGCCGGAGGGGCCCACGAGGGAGAGGAATTCGCCGGCGCCTGCGGTCAGGTTGACGGCGTCCAATGCCTTGATGGTGGAGCCGCCGTCCGGGTACTCGAGGGTGACGTTGACGAGGCTGAGCGGGATGGTCACGGTATATGCCTTTCGGGGAATTTATAGGAATGGCAGGATTCAGTTGCCGCCGAGGGCCAGTATCGGGTCAACCCTGGTGACCCCGCGGACGGCCAGGACCGCGCCTGCCAGGCCCATGATCACCACGCCCGCGACGGGCAGGATGCCGGTCAGCGGCGTGATCAGGAACGGCGCCGCCTGGGCTGCGAAGAATCCGCCGATTACGCCGAGGGTCCCGCCGGCCGCGGCGCCTGCCAGGAGTACGACGCCGGCCTGCACCAGGGCGTCGCGCAGCACGTAGGAGGTGGAGCCACCGAGGGCTTTCAGGACGGCGATGTCGCGCGTGCGCTGTACGGTCCAGACCGTCAGGAAGGCCACGATGACCAGGGCGGAGATGCCGTAGAGGAAGGCCTGCATCAGCATGAGCGAGCCGTTCTCGCTCTTGTAGGAGCCCAGCGCCTGGAAGGATTCCGTGGGCGTGGCACTGACCGTCCCGGCCGCCGCATTGGCGGCGTCCGTGTTCACGGAAGCTCCGGCGTCGAACGTCACGGCCAGGACGGTGGCCTCGTCCGTTCCGGCGTGCGCGGTGGTGCGCCAGGTGTCCAGGGTGGTCCAGACGACCCCGGTGTGCGAGTACCACTGGTCCGGCACGACGGCGGAGACCGTCAGTGCGGTGCCCGCGATGGCCACGCGGCTGCCGGCGGCCAGCTCCAGTTCCTTCGCCAGGGTTTCGCCGATGACGACAGAGCCGTCGCTCGGTTGCGCCGGTGCGGGGACAGCGCCGTCCGTGCCGAACACGGCCACGTTCGTGGTGCCGCGGGCCGCGCCGTCATCGCCGATGGACTGGAATCGGGTCTGGTTGATGCCAAGAGCTTCGGCGGAGGCCACCCCCGGCCGGCTGCGCCACGCCTCGAGTTGTTTCGGGGTGACCTCGGATTCCGTGTACGAGGCCTTCGCTTCGCCGCCGGGCGGCGCTCCGAAGACGATCTGGTCCGCAGGGAGGGCGGCGATGGCCGAGGTGGACTGGTTGCCAAGGCCGGCGGTCAGGCCGGAGAGCATGACCAGCAGCAGGGTGATCAAGGCAATCACGCTGCCCATGAGGGCAAAGCGGCCTTTCGCAAAGCGGAGATCGCGGAGCGCGAGGAACATCGGAATCCTTCGTTCATGCCCCTGGCCGTTCATGCCGTGGGCGGTATGTGTTCTGTTTCCACTCTGTCCGCTACGCGGCCCTGGAACATCGGGCACGGGGTTGATCTGGTGGAGCCAATGGGTTGAACTGCGGATCAACCGATTGGTTGATTCGGCTGTGATTGTGCGCGAATCGGGCAGTTCTGTCGGTGGCGCTGGCTACTCTGGAAAGCATGGAGGAACCGCAGGAGTCACAGGGCGGCACGGCGCTGATCCTGCGCGTACTCCGGGTGTGCCTGCACGTGGGCTTCGCGGTGCTGCTGCTGGTGGCAATGGTCCGGCTGCTGATCGGCCCGGCTTCGCCCCCGGCACTGGGCGCAGGCTTGGTCCTTTCCCTGCTGCTCGCCGCCGTGTATCTCGCGGGCACGCTCCTCGAAAAGCGCTACGCGTCGGACCCTGCCCGCTTTGACCCGAACCCGTTTGCACTCCGCTGGCTGGGCGCCGTGACCCTGCTCTGGCTGCTCCTGCTGCTGGTCAGTTCCGACTTCGCCTGGGTGGCCTTCCCGCTCTTCTTCCTGCAACTGCACCTGCTCCCCCTGCGCTGGGCCCTGCCCGCCATCGGCGCCAGCACGGCACTGCTGGTGGGGGCGCTGTGGTTCCACAGCCGCGGTGCCGGCGACGGCGGCATGCAGCTTGCCATGGTCCTGGGACCCGTGTTCGGGGCCGCGTTCGCCGTGGTCACCGGGCTTGCCTACCGGGCCCTCTACGCAGAGGCCGAGAACCAGCGGAAGGCAGCGGAGGAACTGCGCCGGACCCGTGCCGAGCTGGCCAGGAGCCAGCATGACGCCGGGGTCCTGGCCGAGCGCGAACGGCTCGCCCGCGAAATCCACGACACCCTGGCCCAGGGCTTCTCCAGCATCGTCCTTATGGGCCGGTCCGCCGCGAAGGCCCTCGACGCCGGGGACCGGGAGACGGTGCGCAGCCGCCTGCAGACCATGCAGGAGACCGCCGCCGCCAACCTGGACGAGGCCCGCAGCTTCGTCCGCGGACTCCGGCCGCCGGCCCTCGAACGGCAGGGCCTGGTGGAGGCCCTGCGCCGGCTCTGCGCAAAAACCGAGGGCGAGGCCGCCGCCCGGGGCACCTCCCTTCGCTGCCGGTTCGAGCTCGACGGCGCAGCCATCGAGCTGCCCAACGCCTACCAGGCCACCCTGCTGCGGGCGGCGCAGTCTTCCCTCGCAAACGTCTGGGCGCACGCGAAGGCGCGGACCGTCGTCGTCACTTTGTCCTTCCTGGACGCCGAGGTGACCCTGGACATCTACGACGACGGTGTGGGCTTCGACCCCGCCACGGTGCTGCCCGCCGCGGCTGCAGGGGATCGCGGAGACGGCGTCGGGATCAAGGGCCTGCGTGAGCGGCTGTCCGCCTTGGGCGGCGCCCTGGACGTCGAATCCGCCCCGGGCGAAGGAACCGTGGTGGCCATCCGGCTGCCGCTGGCCGGGAGGAACGGGCTGGCCGAAGGTGGTGCATCCCGTGGCTGACATCCGCGTGCTGCTGGTGGACGACCACCCCGTGGTCCGCGCCGGACTCCGCGCCATGCTGGCTGACTTTGACGGCGTCACCGTGGTAGCCGAGGCGGCCGACGGCGGCGCCGCCTTGGCCGAACTCTTCCGCCTGCACACCCTCGGCGAGCCGGTGGATCTGGTCCTGATGGACCTGCAGATGGGTGCCGGGATGGACGGTGCCACCGCCACCGGAAGGATCAAAGCCGGCGACGCCGGAACGCCCCCGCCGCCCGTTCTCATCCTCACCACCTACGACACCGACGCCGACATCCTGGCCGCCGTCGAAGCCGGCGCCGCGGGCTACATGCTCAAGGACGCGCCGCCGGAGCAGATCCGCCAGGCAGTGCTCTCCGCCGCGGCCGGCCAGACTGCCCTGGCGCCCGGGGTCGCGGCCCGGCTCATGGGACACATCCGCAACCCGGTGACGGCACTGAGCCCGCGGGAGCTGCAGATCCTGGAACTCCTCGCCACCGGCCTCGGCAACCGGGCCATTGCCCGGCAACTCTTCATCTCGGAGGCCACCGTGAAGACCCATCTGGTGCACATCTACGCCAAGCTCGGCGTGGACAACCGCACCGCCGCCATTGCCGTGGCGCGGCAGCGGCGGATCATCCGGGACTCCTGAGCCGCGCGTCTCCTCCTGGGCAGCGCTCCGAAGTACACCCGGCAATTTTGGTGAAACGCTTGACCTGCCGCCTTTTGACCGTGACGATTAGTGAACGTTTCACTGTGAGTTAGATCATAAAAAGTCATCCTCGAAAGTGAGTCCCCATGTCGTCACCCTCAACACGCCTGCCCGGGAGCGCCCGGAGAGGCGCCCGGGCCAGCACCCTCGGCTGTCTCAGAACCAGGACCACCGCACTCGCCCTCGCCGCCGTCCTCGCGGCGTCGGCCCTTCCCTCACTGGCCTTCGCAGCTCCTGCGGCCGCTGCACCCGGGGACCCCGCGGCCATCAAGACCGTCACTCCCGAGGTCCCGGTGGACGCCTCAGGCGTTCCGCTGGGCATGATCACCGGATTCAGGCAGCACAACAACGTGGTTGAGCTCGCCGCGGAAACCGGAGCGGTCCGCGTGACCTTCGTGGACGAAAGCAATTTCCGGCTCGAGGCCGACCCTTCCGGAAGCTTCACCGACCCCGCCAACACGGACCAGGGCGACCCCGCCCGCACTGCGAACATCGTGGTGGGCAAGGACAGGTTCGGCGGCGCGGCTGTCACCGTCACGGACGGTGCGCTGATCACCATCAAGACCGCCAAGGTCACCCTGGAAATCGACAAGGCCACCACGCGGCTCACGGTCAGCCGGGCGGACGGCTCCCTGGTCTTCGCCGAGTCCGCCCCGATCACCTTCGGCGCCAAGTCCGCCACCCAGCACCTGCAGCCCCGGCAGGATGAACAGTTCATCGGCGGAGGCATGCAGAACGGCCGCTCCGTGCACACCGGCGCCCTGATCAACATCGCCAGGAACTTCGACTGGGACGACGACGGCTACCCCAACGCCGTCCCGTACTACATGTCCTCCAAGGGCTACGGTGTCCTCCGCAACACCTTCGCCCGCGGTTCCTACGACTTCGGCGGCCAGCCCAGCACCACGCACGAAGAAAAGCGCTTCGACGCCTACTACTTCGTGGGCGACTACAAGCAGTCCCTGGGCGCCTACACCACGCTGACGGGCAAGCCCATGATGCCGCCGGTCTATGCCCTCGAATACGGCGACGCCGACTGCTACAACCGTTCCAACCCGGGCTACTCCTCCTCGGGCTACGGCGACCCGGACGGCGCCAAGCAGCGCACCCCGGACGCCATCAAGACGGCGCGCAAGTTCGTGGAGAACGACATGCCCGCCGGCTGGATGCTGGTCAACGACGGCTACGGTTGCGAATACCAGGAACTGCCGGAAACCGTGGCCAACATCGAGCACGAGACCGATCTCAAGGTGGGCCTCTGGACCCAGCGCTCCCTGACCAACCAGGCCTACGAAGTGGGCGAGGCCGGCGTGCGGCTGCGCAAGCTTGACGTCGCCTGGGTGGGTCAGGGCTACCGGCAGGCACTGACCGGCTGTGAAGCCGCCCACGGCGGCATCGAACAGTACTCGGACGCCCGAGGCACCTCGCTGATGGTTGAAGGCTGGGCAGGCTCCCAGCGCTGCGGAATGCAGTGGACGGGCGACCACTCCGGAAACCTCGACGCCGTCCGCTGGCAGGTCTCGGCCCTCACCGGTGCCGGCAACTCGGGCTTGGCGTTCACCACCGGCGACGTGGACGGCATCTTCGGCGGATCCGCGGAGTCCTATGTCCGCGACCTGCAGTGGAAGTCTTTTGCGCCCGCCCTGTACTCGATGTCCGGTTGGGCGCCGAAGGACAAGCGGCCCTGGCTCTATGGCGATGAAGCCACCGTCATCAACCGCAAGTACCTGCAGCTCCGCCAACAGCTCATGCCCTTCATCTACACCCTGGCCCAGGAATCCGCGGCCACGGGCGTGTCCATGATGCGCTCCATGGCCCTGGAATTCCCGGAGCAGCAGTGGTCCTATGGGGACGAGGCCAACAAGCAGTTCATGCTCGGCAAGGACTTCCTGGTGGCCCCTGTCTTTACCCAGACAGATGTCCGCAACGGAATATTTCTCCCGGCAGGCCAGCAGTGGGTGGACTACTGGACCGGCAAGCTCTACCAGGGCGGCCAGATCCTCAACGGCTACAACGCCCCGCTGGACAGGCTGCCCGTGTTCGTCCGGGCCGGCGCCGTGGTGCCGCAAGGCATCGTGGCCCGCAACGCCTCGCTGGTACCCGAGGATTCGCCGATCACCCTTGACGTCTACGCCAAGGGCAGGAGCAGCTTCGCCCTGTACGAGGACGACAAGGTCACCCGCGATTACAAGGACGGCAAGGCCTCGCGCCAGCGCTTCGACGTCGACGCCCCGGACTATGGCCCGGGCACGGTGTCCGTGACTATCGGAGCCCGCGAAGGCGCCTACGCCGGCAAGGCCGCGGCCCGGCCCTACCAGCTCACAGTGCACGCCGGCTCCGCCCCGTCGGAGGTCCGGCTCGGCGCGGCGTTGCTGCCCAAGCTCACCGGAAAGGACGCCTTCGACGCCGCCGCCACCGGCTGGTATTTCGACCCCGCCAACAACGGCACTGTCCACGTCAGGGCCGGCACCATCGCCTCGGACAAGTCCGCCAGCGTGCTCCTGAAGCAGGCAGGACCCCTGGGTGGTGCCAGCCAGGAGGCCGTCGCAGCCGAAGTCCGCGTCACCACCGGAAAGCAGGTCTTCCAGGATCAGGAAACCACCGTCACCGCCGAATTCGTCAACACGGGCAAGAGCACCAAGTCCAACGTCAAGATCACCCCGTCCCTGCCCGAGGGCTGGACCGTGAAGAGCGCCGGTGGCGACACCACCGCCGCCGTCCCCGGCGGCGGTTCAGCGACGGCGAGCTTCGTGGTCTCACCCGGCTCCAGCGCGAAGGCGGGCCCGCAGACCGTCCGCTTCGCGGCGTCGTACACGGCTGCGGACGGCACCGCGCAGACGGTGGCCGGCGCGAACCAGATCTACGTGGCCTACGGCTCCCTCGCCGCGGCGTACAACAACATCTCCGTCACCACGGTGGCGAACAAGGCGCTGGGCAACTTCGACGGTGGCGGGGCCACCTTCGCGGCCGAGCAGCTCGCCACCGCGCCCATCCCGGCAGGCGGCGTCCGCCCCGGAAGCACGGTGACCGTGAACGCCGGAACGCCGAAGCAGGTGGACTTCACCTGGCCCGCGGCCGGACCGGATGTGCCGAATGCCGTCGCGCTTTCCGGGCAGACCATCGCCGCGAGCGGCAAGGGCACGCACCTGGCCGTGCTCGGTTCGGCGGCGGTGGGCGGCGGCACAAGCCCCGTGCTGACGTTGACGTATACGGACGGCTCCAGCGAGAAGCAGTCCATCTTCTTCCCCAACTGGCTCCAGCCCAGCGTGCTCAACGGCGCCGTGGTGGCGGTCTCCGAGATGGGCCGCAACAACGCCAACGGGCCGTCGCCGGAATACACGCAGTACAAGTACCAGGCCTTCGCTAATACGGTGCGCCTTAACCCCACCAAGGAACTGGCGTCCGTGACCCTGCCCACCGATACGCGGGTGAAGTTCTTCGACTGGAAGGTCAGCACCCAGCCCCTGCCGGAGGCGCCCCGCGGCACCGTGTACGCCTCGGAAACCCCGTGGGTGGACGCCGTGAACGGGTACGGCGTGATCGGCATCAACGTGACCAACAAGGACTCGGCAACCTCCCCCGACAAGCCGCTGGCCATCAACTACACCGACCCCGCCACCGGCACGCAGCCCAGCTACAGCAAGGGCTTGGGCGTGCACGCGCTGTCCAGGATCACCTACTACCTGGGCGGCAAGTGCTCCTCCTTCACCTCGCAGGTGGGGCTGGAGAGCGGCTTCGGCGGCAACATCATCTTCAAGGTCAACGCCGACGGCGTCAACAAATATCAATCCCGCACCTACACGCCGGGCTTCGCACCGGAGGCGGCAGCCGTGGACGTCCGCGGCGCGGCGTACGTGGAACTGGTGGTGGAGCCCTCCGGCTCCATCAACGGTGCGCACGGCGTGTGGGGCGACGCGAAGTTCACCTGCGAGCCCTGACCCGGTAACGCCCCAACTGAAGTACGACGGCGGCCGGCCACCTTCCCGCGGAGGTGACCGGCCGCCGTCGGGCTGTTCAGGACGGTTGCGGAAGATGTGGTTGTATAGATGTATACAAGTATTGTTCTGAGCCGAAAGTCATGCGATGGCGGAGTCACCTGCCCGGAACACCGGGGCACATTTTGTCTATGCCGAGCTGAAAAGGCGGATCCTCAGCCTCGAACTGGAGCCGGGAGAGCGGATCTATGAACCCGCGATGGCCGCGGCCCTGCAGGTCAGCCGGACGCCGCTGCGGGAGGCCATCAGGCGGCTCATCTCGGAGAGTCTCCTGGAGCAGCAGCCCACGGGCGGGGTGGTGGTGCCGGCCTTGGACGATGCGGCCGTTTCCGAGCTGTACGACGTCCGCGCGGCGCTGGAATCCCTGATGGCACGGGAGGCCTGCGCGAAGGCCACGCCTGAGGACATCGAGTTCCTCAACGGCATCCTCGAGCGCAATACGGCCACCGTGGCGTTCGCCGACGAAGCCATGAAGTACGGCGAGGCCCTGCATGCGGCGATTGCGGGGATCGCCGGAAATTCCTGGGCGCGGCGCTTCCACGAGCAGGTGTCCAGCCAGATGCAGCGCTACCGGCACTACACCAACAACCTCCAGGAACGCCGCGACCAGGCCCTCGCCGATCACAGGATCCTGGTGGAAGCCGTGGCCTCGGGCAAACCGGAGGAAGCTGCCAGGATCGGCTTTGACCACGTAATCGGCGCCCGAGATGAGGCGCTGCGGGCCACCTCGGGCGGCACGCCCGCCACCAAATGATCGGCGAGCTTGGCCGCCGCTCGGTCGCGGCGCTCCTCATCAATTCGACCCTGATCCAGGCCATTACGTTCCTTGTCCGGCCGGCCGCAACGTACCGGGCCTTGGAACTGGACGTTCCCGGCTTCGCCCTCGGCCTGCTGGCCGCCAGCTACGCCGTCTTCCCCCTGATCCTGGCCGTTCCCACCGGCGGGCTCGTGGACCGGCTGGGAGAGCGCCGGCTCATGGCGATCGGCGGGTCGATCGTCCTTGCATGTTCGGCCTTCCTCCTGCTGTGGGGTTCCTCGATCGCGGCGTTGGTGATCGGTACGGCCCTCCTTGGCGCAGGGCAGATGGCCTGTGTCGTCGGGCAGCAGGCGGTGGTGGCCAACAACGCCACCTCGTCCCGGCTGGATTCGGCCTTCGGATACCTCACGTTTGCCGCCTCGCTGGGCCAGGCCTTGGGCCCCTTCGCCATCTCGCTCGTAGGGGGCTCCTCCGTCCGTCCCGACACCCAGGCGATCTTCCTCCTGGCCACCTGCATGGGTTTCGTGATGCTGGCGACCACCTTCGCCATCTCCGCCGGCACGAGCACTACGAGGAAGAAAACTGCAGCCGGCGACGGCAGCAAGGGAGGGGCTGTTTCGCTGCTCAGGGCGCCCGGAGTAGCCCGTGCCCTGGCCACCAGCGCCACGGTTCTCGCCGTCGTCGACCTGACCGTGGTCTACCTGCCGGCGCTCGGTTCGGAGCGCGGGCTTTCCGCGGCGACCGTAGGCCTGATGCTCACCACCCGCGCGGTGTTCTCGATGGCGTCGCGGCTTGGCTTGGGACGGATATCCCGGAAGCTCGGGCGCATGAAGCTGCTGGTGCTCAGCCTCGCACTCTCAACGGGGACCCTGGGCGTTGCGGCGATTCCGATGCCCGTGTGGCTCCTGTTCGTCGTGATGGCCCTCCTGGGTCTGGGCCTGGGCATCGGGCAGCCGTTGACCATGTCCTGGCTGTCCGCCCAGGCCCCGGCCGGGCAGCGAGGCCGGGCCCTGGCACTGAGGCTCGCCGGAAACAGGGTCGGCCAGCTGGTGCTGCCCAGCGCCATCGGTGGCGTGGCTGCCGGACTCGGCTCGGCAGGAGTTTTCCTGGCTTCGGCTGCGGTGGTCGGCGGGACACTCCTGCTGCTGCGCGGCGTGCGGCTGGACGACTAGCGGCGCCAACGCCCCGCGCACCGCCGGCCCTTCCCTTCCCGTCGCAGGGACACGGCATAATGGCGCGGGTGGGGAAAACAAAGATTCTGGTAACTGGATTGACCGCCCTGATGCTGGCCGGATCACTGGCTGCGTGCGACGACGGCCGGGCCGGGGCGGAGGGCGCCGCGAAGCAGCTCGCGGCCTCGTTGGCCGCGCTCGACGTCGGCCCGCTGGCCCTGGAAGGGACGGACACCGCCGCTGCCAACGAGCAGCTCAGGGCCGTGTTTGCGGACTTCGGCGAGACCAAGCCGGCCGTGGCGGCCGGTGAGTTGAAGCTCGACGGCGACAACGCCACCGTGCCGCTGAACTACAGCTGGAAGCTGGGCTCCGCCGAATGGAAGTACAGCTCCCAGGCCGAGCTGAAGAAGTCCGGGGACAAGTGGTCCGTGCAGTGGAACCCTGCGTTGCTTGCCCCGGAGCTGAACGACGGCGAAGTCCTGGATGTGGCCACCCTCAGCGCCAAGCGGGGCGGCATCCTTGGTGCCGGAGACACCCCGATTGTCCAGGACCGCAAGGTGATCCGCGTGGGCCTGGACAAGACCAAGGTGGACGCCGCCAGGGTGGATTCCTCCGCCCGGGCACTCGCCGGGCTGGTCGGCCTGGATGTGGCGGAGTACGCCAAGCAGGTAGCGGCTTCAGGCCCGCAGGCCTTCGTGGAGGCGATTGTGCTGCGCGGCTTCACAGCGGAAATCACCGAGGCCAAGCTCAAGGCCATCCCGGGAGCGGCCACCCTGGCGGACACCATGCCGCTGGCGCCCACCCGCGGCTTCGCCCGACCCGTCCTTGGTGCCGTGGGCTCGGCCAGCGCCGAACAGATCGAAAAGTCCAAGGGCTCCCTTAAGGCTGGCGACGTGGTGGGTACGGGCGGCCTGCAGGAGAAATACGACTCCCTGCTCCGCGGCAAGGACGGCCTGGTGGTCGCGGCGGTCCCGGCATCGAAAGAAGGTGGACAGGATGCTCCCGCGGAAGGCACCACCGGGGAGCCGCGCACGCTGTTCGAAATCCCGGCCACGGACGGAACTTCTCTGAAGACCACGCTGGACGTGAAACTGCAGCAGCTCGCCGAGGCCACCCTGGAGGACACCGGACCGGCTTCGGCCATTGTGGCGATCCGGCCCTCCACCGGGGCGGTCCTCGCGGCGGCATCGGGCCCCGGCAGCAACGGCTACAACACCGCCATGCTTGGCCAGTACGCGCCCGGCTCTACCTTCAAGATGGTCGATTCCCTGGCGATGTTCCGCAACGGCATGACCCCCGATTCCAAGGTCGAGTGCACCCCCACCATCACGGTGGATGGCCGCACCTTCAAGAACGCCGAAGGCTACCCCGCGTCCTCCCTGGGGTCGGTGACCCTGCGGGACGCCTTCGCGCACTCCTGCAACACGGCCTTCATCGGCGCCCGGGACAAGGTCAGCCAGGAACAACTCGAATCCGCCGCCACCTCCCTGGGCGTGGCCGTGGAAGCGCCCAGGCTGGGCGCCGACGCTTTCCTCGGTTCCGTCCCCGGGACGGCTGAAGGCACCGAGCACGCCGCCTCCATGATCGGCCAAGGCAAGGTGCTGCTCTCGCCGCTTGCCGCCGCGGTGATGGCCGCGTCCGTCGGTCACGGCGCCCCCGTCTCGCCGCAGCTCGTACTTAACCCCGACGGCGGTGACGCACCCGCGGACGGCGCCTCGCCGTCGTCGGCTGCTTCCCCTGCCGCACCGTCAACCGCGGCGATCTCGAAACCGCTGACCAAGGCCGAAGCGGCCGCCCTCAGCGACATGATGCGCGCCGTGGTGACCTCCGGTCACGCCGGCTTCCTGGCACAGGTCCCGGGGGCGCCGGTGGGCGCCAAGACCGGCACCGCCGAGTTCGGCAACGACAGCCCGCCCAAGACCCACGCCTGGATCGTCGCAGTGCACGGGGACCTCGCCGTGGCAGTGTTCGTGGAGGACGGCGGCCTGGGCGCCACCACCAGCGGCCCGCTGCTCAAGGAGTTCCTGACCGCGGCGGGTTGAGGCTGGTCGTCGCAGACCCTCCTTGGACCTTTGACTACTCGTGGAACGGTTCGCCGGTGAGCTGGTGGTCGGCGTGGTTCAGGGTTTCGCGGATGAGCCGGACGAGGTGGCCGTCATGCAGGGAGTAGATGACGTGGCGGCCGTCCTTGCGGGTGTCCACCAGTCCGCTGAGCCGCAGCTTCGCCAGGTGCTGGCTGACCACAGTGCGCGGAACCTCAGCCTGTTCGGTGAGCTCCGTGACCGACTTTGGCCCCGAGGTCAGCTGCCAGAGCAGGTGCAGCCGGGTGGGTTCGGCGAGCATCCGCAAGGTTCCGGCCGCGGTGTCGAGGAGTTCAGCGTCCGGGGTGACTTCGTGGACGAGCGAGGGCACGGCCTGTTGCTTGGTGATGCCGGCGCTGTTCGCGATGCTCAAGGGCCTGCTCCTATTGCTTGAGTTCCGTGGCGTCCCGGCTGTCCGGGCGGGTGTCCGGGTGCGCCCCCGCCGGCCTGCGCGGCCACGAGAGGAATGCACCTGTACCGCCTATCATCGCAACAAATGTCAGAGCCAAGGCAGCCGGGCCAAGCCCCGCCGCGGCGCCGAGCCAACCCGCCAGCGGATAGGTGAGGATGTAGCAGGCGTGCGAGAGCGAAAACTGGGCGGTGAAGACGTAGGGCCGGGTCGCTTCGTCCGAGGCCTCGCGCAGCAGCCGGGCCGACGGCGTCAGGACCGTTGAGTTGCCGGCGCCCAGCAGGAACCACAGCCCCAGGAGGAGCGGCCACGCGCTGTTTGAATCGCCGCGAGGTTCGCTGGCCGGTTCCGCCACGAACGTGGCCGCTGTGGCTGCGGCCAGGGCCGCCGGGATGACCGCCGCTCCGGCGAGCATGACCGCGCGGTCGCCGAAGCGCTCCAGCAGCCGGGGCGCTCCGAGGGCAATGGACATGGAGCCGACTCCGAAACTTGCCAGCGCCAGGGCAAGGTCTGTCTCCGGCCGGTGCAGCACCTCCCGGACGTAGACGACGGTGTTCACCAGGACCATGGCCGTGGGGGCGGCAACCACCAGGTTCAGCGCCAGCAGCGACCGCAGTTTGGGGGTCCGGAGAAAGATCCGCGTGCCGAGAGTGGTGCGGTGCCACAACGACGCCGGAGCCTCCTGTGCCGCGTGGCCCGCCGTTGCGGGCAGTGCCGTGCGGAGCACCAGGAACGCCGAGAGCAGGAACCCCGCGACCGTTCCAAGGAACAGCTTGTTATAGCTGAGAACCGTCAGCAGCAGGGCCGCGATCGCCGGGCTGGCCAGGGCTTCCAGGTCGTAAGCCAGCCTGGACAGCGACAGTGCGCGCGTGTAGTCCCGTTCTGCGGCAAGGACCACAGGGACCAGGGACTGGAAGGCCGGGGTGAAGGTTGCCGAGGCGGATTGCAGCAGGAAGATCACCACGTAGATCTGCCAGGCCTCGGTGATGAACGGCAGGCACAGGGCCATCGCGGACCGCACCAGATCGGCACCGACCAGGACCGGCTTCTTCGACAGCTTCGCCGCGACGGCATTGATGACCGGGGCGAAGCCCACGTAGGCGGCCATTTTGATGGTGAGGGCCGTGCCGAGGACGGCGCCCGCGTCCTTGCCCGCCAGGTCAAACGCGAGCAGGCCCAGTGCCACGGTGAGCAGCCCGGTGCCCAGGAGAGCCACGATCTGGGCGGCGAACAGCCGCCGGAATGTCGTGTTCCGCAGCACGGCCAGCATCACTTCCCCTTCCGCATTAAGTGCATATGTGCATGATAGTGCACATATGCACTGGCGGGTACTGGCGCAGGGGCGGCAGGTCCCCGGACAGCGGCCTGTCCGGGGACCTGCCAGAAGTGGTTTGGTCAGCTGCCGACCGGAGCTTCGGGAGCGAGCTCCGCGTGCTGCGCGGGCGCAGTGAGCCGGCCATAGAAGCGGGCGATGTCGGCGGCGATGGCCTCCGGCGATTCGTGGGCCGCGTAGTGGCCGTGCTCCGGATAAACCGTCCAAGCCGCGATGTTGCTGTGGTCGCGCTGGGCGAAGCGCCGGATGGACTGGAAATCCCGGCCTCCCGCCGCGAGGGCAACGGGCACCACGGTTGGTCCTGCCGGGCGTTCCTGGGACTTGGCCATCTCGTAGTAGAACCGTACGGACGAGGCCATGGTCCGGGTGAACCAGTAGACGGCGACGTTGGCTACGATGAAATCGTCGTCAAGATCGTCCCCGAAGAGCTGGCTGTTCCAGCCAAGCAGGCCTGCGGGTGAATCGGCCAGGGCATGGGCCAAAGTCTGGGGAGACTGCGACTGCAGCTGGTTGAAAGCTCCCATGTTTTGCCAGAACCAGTTCAAGTGCTCAATCGCGGCTTCTTCCTCTGATGTCAGCCCTGCCAATTCCGTTGGATCCCCGGTGGGGAAGGAAAACAACTGGGTGACGTGGACACCAATGACGTGGGTGGGGTCCAGGCGCCCGACCTCCGGGGAAATGATGGAGCCGCCGTCATTCCCGACGGCCCCGTAGCGTTCGTACCCAAGCCGCGACATCAGTTCCACCCAGGCCCTGGCCACCCGGTACTGGTCCCAGCCCCGCTCGGTGGTGGGGCCCGAAAAACCAAAGCCGGGGGTTGAAGGAACCACCACGTCGTAACCGGCGGCCACCAGGGGGTCGATGACGTCGAGGTATTCCACAATGGAACCCGGCCAGCCGTGGGTGAGAATGAGCCCTGTTGCGTCCGCCTTGCCGCTGCGGACGTGCAGGAAGTGGATCTTCTGCCCATCGATCTCGGTAGTGAACTGCGGGTAACTGTTGATCCTGGCCTCGAAGGCGCGCCAGTCAAAGCCATGGCGCCAGTGGGCCAGGAGCCGCTGGACCCTGTCCACGGGGACGCCGTAGTCCGAGCCTGAATCCGGAAGCTGGTCCGCCCATAGGGTTCGGTCCAGCCTTTCATGAAGGTCATCGAGCTCTGCTTGGGGAACGCTTACCCGAAACGGCTGGATGCTGCTGACTTCCGCTGCTTTCGTTTCCATGATCTTGATCTCCCGATGATTCCGCCAAACGGAACGGTTTATTCCGTTCTGCTTCAAAGGTAGCGGAACGAAGCATTCCGTTCAATGCTATTCTTGAAGAATGAGCACTCCCGGGCAGCCCAAGGATCCAGCCGCCTACGCCGGCCCTCTCAGCGGGCGGCGGGCCCAAGCTGCGCGTAACGACCACGCGATCCTCTCTGCGGCGCGGACCGTCTTCCTGCAGAACCCGCACGCACCCGTTGCCGCCGTGGCCACGGCGGCGGGCGTGGGCATTTCAGCCTTGTACAGGCGCTATCCGGGGAAGGAGCAGCTGCTGCAAAAACTCTGCGCCGATGGACTCAGGACGTTCATAGCAGTGGCGGAGCGGCATTCGGATGCCCAGCCGGACCCCTTCACGGCGCTCAAGGAATTCGTCCGGGGCATTGTCGACGCAGATGTGCACGCCCTGACCGTCAAGCTCGCGGGAACCTTCACGCCCACCCCGGAACTTGGCGAACTATCGGCCCGGGCCGGCACGCTCGCCCAGGAAATATTCAACCGGGCATTCGAGGCCGGAGCGTTGCGCGCAGATGCCGACGCCAACGACATACCCATGGTCTTTGAACAACTCACCGCCATCCGCCTGCGTGACGAGGCGCGCACTGCAGCCCTCCGCCACCGTTACCTGGATGTCCTGATGGACGGCCTCCGCTCCAGCCAGGGTGCCGAAGCCCTCTCGGCGCCCCCTCCCAGCAGTCAGGAACTCGGTGAGCGCTGGATCGCACCGGATGCCATCATGGACTGATGGCCAAGCCCTTCACCGCGGCTGCGCGCCATGGCCTGGGATGGACCTACTCACGCGACTGGCCGCTTGGTAAGCTCGCATCCAGTCGAGCATCAGATCTAGCTGAGGGGATCACATGCCCGTTGGCCCGTTTCGCGAACCCGCCAGAGCAGGCCGGGCGGGGCGCGAGCGGCCCGGGATCCGGCTGGATTTCCGAGCCCGGGCAGGCACCGATGGCGCTTGATACGAACAGCCTGAGGGTGGCTTTTGCCGTGGTGGCATTCACCGTGGGCATCCTGTTCTACTTCGCGGATTATCTAAGCACCCGGTCCCCCTACAGCGGCTGGTGGTCCGTATCCCTCGCCCTGTTCCTGCTGGGTTCGGCCGCACTCCTGCTCCAGGAAACGCCATTCCGCTGGCTGGCCAACCCGATAGGTAATTCATTGCTGGTAAGCGGTGCGTGTGCCGTCTGGGCCAGCGCCCGGTCCGTGCGGGCTCTTCATCCGCCTGTTTGGATACTTATCGCCGTGCCTGCCTGTTCGGCCGTCGCGGCCGCGGTGGACCATCCGGACACCAACCAATGGGCCGGGGACGCCGTGTTCCTGGCCTTCATGTGCCTCATGATCGGACTGGCTGCACGGGAGTTGTGGCTCGGCGGCCCGGAAGCCTCCAGGATCCGGATGGCTATGTGCGTTGCCGCCGCCGCGGTCGCCACCTTCTACTTCTGCCGTCTCATGTCGTTCATCCTCGATGGTCCAGGCAGTACCCGGTACAACACGTTCTTCGGCTCCGCCGTCACCACCCTGGTTGGCATGGCGTTCCTGGCCGTCGCTTCATTCAGCATGTTTGCCCTCAGCAGCGAAAACCGTGCCCGTTTGCTCAAGTCTGCCGCCGCCCAGGACGGACTCACGGGCCTCTTGAACCGTTCGGCATTCCTCCAGGACGCCGGCGATGAGCTGCGCAGGATCCGCCTGGAGGGCACGCACGGTTCCCTCGTCTTGGCCGACCTCGACCATTTCAAGGAGGTTAATGACAGCTACGGACACGCAGCGGGGGACGTTGCCCTGAAGGCCTTCGCCGGGGCGTGCCGGGCAGCTGTCCGTTCCGGTGACCTCGTGGGCCGGATAGGGGGAGAGGAATTCATCCTGCTCGTGCCGGGTATCAGTGCGGAGCGGGCGCGGCTGATCGCCACGGAGATCAGTAACCGTTTTGAAACGGCCAGCGCGGCCGCCCGCTTCCCGATGCCCACGGCAAGCTACGGAATCGTCCCGGTCGGCAAGGGAACGGCGGACCTGGATGAGCTCATCGCCGCTGCGGACGCAGCTTTGTACACGGCGAAAAGCCGCGGCCGCGACCAGGCGGTCATCGGCAGGCACGAGGACTGAGGCTCCAAGCGCAGCACCGGCAACTCTGGACAAGCGCTCACCGCCGTGCACACTTGAATTCATCGCTTGCTGAATTTGCGGCTACCCGGGAGGCCCCGTGCACAAGGCTGAATACACCACGTGCCTTATCGCAGGCGGCGGTCCCGCCGGGGTGATGCTCGGACTCCTGCTGGCGCGCGCCGGCGTCGAAGTCACGGTGCTGGAGAAGCACGCCGACTTCCTCCGCGATTTCCGGGGTGACACGGTGCACGCCTCAACCATCCGCCTCCTGGACGAGCTGGGGCTCGGCGAAGGTTTCCGGAGGCTTCCGCAGAGCAGGCTCGGCAATTTCCGCCTGCCCACCCCGTCCGGGGATTCGGTGATGCTCGCCGACTTCGGGCTCCTCAAGGCCCCCTACAACTACGTGGCCATGGTGCCGCAGTGGGACCTGCTGAGTTTCCTTGTGGAAGCCGCCGGGCACGAACAGGCCTTCACGCTGCGCATGAGCACCGAGGCCACTGATTTGCTGCGGGACGGAACCGGCAAGGTGATCGGGGTCGCGTACCGGAGCCGGGAAGGCAACGGCGAGGAAACCGGCGAGATCCGGGCGGACCTCACCGTGGCCTGCGACGGCCGCGGCTCGGTGCTGCGTGCCCGGGCCGGCCTGGTGCCGCGCGAGTTTCCCGTGCCATTCGACACCTGGTGGTTCCGGCTGCCCCGCAACGCGGACGAGACGGAACCCGTCGCTTCGATCGCGCCGCGCTTCGCCGGGTCCGAGGTCCTTCTGAGCCTGACGCGCAGGGACTACCACCAGATCGCCTACCTCGCGGCGAAAGGACTGGACCCGACGCTGCGCGCCGAAGGGGTGGAAGCCTTCCGTGCCCGGGTGGCGCGGCTCCGCCCGGACCTCGCCGACCGCGTGGACCACATCCGTTCCATGGACGACCTCCACCTGCTGGACGTGAAGCTCAACCGCCTGCCCACCTGGCACCGGCCGGGCCTGCTGCTGCTCGGCGACGCCGCGCACGCCATGTCCCCGGCCGGCGGCGTCGGCATCAACCTCGCCATCCAGGACGCCGTGGCCGCGGCCCGGGTGATCGCCTCGCCGCTGCTCAGCAGAACGCTCGACGGCGGCCACCTCGCCGCCGTGCAGAAGAGCCGCCGGCTGCCTACGGTCATTGTCCAGACGTTCCAGAGGCTGCTGCACCGGGTGGTTTTCGCCCAGGTCATGGCCGGAAAACAGCCAAATCCGCCGAAGCCGTTGCTCTTCGTGGCCCGGAACTTCCCGGCATTCCGCAAACTGCCCGCCCGGATGATCGCCTTCGGTCCCCGTCCGGAACACGCACCCGGCTTCGCCCGGCGCAAGCCGGACCCTGCGCCGGAGCCGCACCATGGCGGCTGAACGGCGGCTGTTGCCGCAGGGCTGGCGGAAGCTGGTGCTGGTCCTGCACGTCACCGGCGGCGTCGGCTGGATGGGCCTGGACGTCGGGCTGCTGTTCCTCGTGTTTACGGGCCTCCTGACGGACAGCGGCCGGACTGCCGTCGCCGTCTATACCGCGATCGGAATACTTGTTCCGCCCGCCGTCGTTTCCCTCAGCCTGTTGATGCTGGTCACGGGCCTGGTCCAGGGCCTTTGGACCAAGTGGGGATTGTTGCAGTACTGGTGGGTGGTGGTGAAGCTGGTGCTCGGAATCGTGCTGACCGCCCTGGTGTTCATTGCGTTGCTTCCGGCAGTGGGCTCGCTGTCAGCCGAGCTGATCGGCACGGACGGGGCCAGCGGAGCAGCCGTGCGCCGCGCCCTGGGTGCCGCGCCGGTCCAGCTCCTGTTTCCGCCGATCGTGTCCTTCCTGTCCCTGGCTTTCGCGCTGGTGCTTGCCGTCTACAAGCCATGGGGACCGGTGCGGCACTGACATCGACCCATGGGAAGATTGGGCAGTGGCCCATATTGACGTTTCCGGCATCGACTACTTCCTCTCCGACGGCACCCAGTTGCTCAACGGCGTAACCTTCAAGGTTCCGGACGGCAGCAAGACGGCGCTGATCGGGCCGAACGGAACCGGCAAGACCACCTTGTTCAAGATCATCGCCGGGGACATCACCCCGGACGAGGGCACCGTGGGCCGCTCCGGCAGCATGGGCATCATGCGCCAGTTCGTGGGCCAGGTGCGCGACGAATCCAGCGTGCGGGACCTGCTGGTCTCCGCCGCGCCGCCCGCCCTCGCCGCAGCCGCCAAGGCCGTGGAGGACGCCGAGCTGGCCATGATGAAGCACGACGACGAGCCCACCCAGATGCGGTACGCCCAGGCGATCGTGGACTGGGGAGACGCAGGAGGCTACGACGTGGAGACCGTGTGGGACGAGGTCTGCATGGCCGCCCTGGGCGTGTCCTTCGACAAGGCCCAGCACCGCCGCGCGTCGAGCCTGTCCGGCGGCGAGCAGAAGCGGTTGGTCCTTGAGGCGCTCTTCGCCGGCCCCGACGATCTGCTCCTCCTCGACGAGCCGGACAACTACCTGGACGTCCCCGGCAAGCGCTGGCTGGAGGGCAAGCTCAACGAGTCGAAGAAGACCGTGTTCTTCATCAGCCACGACCGTGAACTCCTTAACAACGCCGCCGGCCGGATCGTCACCCTGGAGCCGGGCATCAACGGTGCCGGTGCCTGGATCCACGGCGGTGGTTTCGGCAGCTACGTGGAAGCCCGGGCGGACCGCAACGCCCGCTTCGAGGAACTGCGCAAGCGCTGGGACGAAGAGCACGTGAAGCTCAAGGAATTGGTCAACATGTACAAGACCAAGGCCGCGTTCCGCTCCGACATGGCCAACAAGTACCAGGCCGCCCAGACCCGCCTGGCCAAGTTCCTGGAGGCCGGCCCGCCCGAGGCGCTGCCGCTGGAGCAGAACGTGCAGATGCGCCTGCGCGGCGGCCGCACCGGCAAGCGTGCCGTGGTGGCGGAGAAGCTCGAGCTCACCGGCCTGATGAAGCCCTTCTCCACCGAAATCTGGTTCGGCGACCGCGTGGGCGTGCTGGGCTCCAACGGTTCAGGCAAGAGCCATTTCCTGCGGCTGCTCGCCGCTGGCGGCACCGATCCGGAGCGCGAGCACCTGCCGGTTTCGGACGTCGAAATCGCCGAAGTGCCGCACGAAGGCACCGTGAAGCTCGGCGCCCGGATCCGGCCCGGATTCTTCGCCCAGACACACTCCCGCCCGGACCTGCTGGGCCGCACCCTGCTGGACATCCTGCACCGCGGCGACGAACACCGCTCCGGACTGGGCCGCGAAGCAGCATCCGGCGCCCTGGACTCCTACGGGCTGGTGGGTTCCGCGGAACAGAAATACGACTCCCTGTCCGGCGGCCAGCAGGCGCGTTTCCAGATCCTGCTGCTGCAGCTGTCCGGCGCCACCTTGCTGCTTCTGGACGAGCCCACGGACAACCTGGACCTGCACTCGGGCGAGGCCCTTGAGCGGGCGATCGACGCCTTCGAGGGCACCGTGCTGGCTGTGACCCACGACCGCTGGTTCGCCAAGTCCTTCGACCGCTTCCTGGTGTTCGGCTCGGACGGCAAGGTCTACGAATCGGCCGAGCCCGTGTGGGACGAGAGCCGGGTGGAGCGGGCGCGTTAGTCGACGTTCTTGATGATTTCGATGAGTTCCTCGATGGCGAAGCCCTGTTTGCGTGCGTAATGGACGAGGTCGCGGGCCTGGCTGATGACTTGGCTGCGCTCTGGGACGCCGACCACTGAGACACCCCTGCCGCGCCTGAACTCAAGGAGTCCTTCGTCGCGCAGAAGCCGGAGGGCGCGCAGCACCGTGTTGGTGTTCACGCCCAGGATGGCGGCCAGGTCCTTTGCCGGCGGCAAGCGTTCTCCGGGGCGCGCTTCACCCGCCCCGATGGCACGGCGGATCTCCGTTGCGACCTGCTCGAAAAGGTCGGTGGGGTCTTCCTTGCGCACCTTGACTGTCAACATGGTGATAGTAAGATTAGCACCATATTGGGACCAAGGAGGCAGCCATGACTGTCACCGGAGACTCCCGGACCCTCCGGCCTGAGGAGCCAAGCGGGCGGGCGACAACGCCCGAAGTGCTAATTCCCGAGGCCAAGCGGCGTGCGAAACGCAGGCGTCGCCGCTATACTGCCGTTCTCCTGCTGGCAGTTGTCGGCGTCGCAACCAGCATGTTTCTGGCGCAGCCCGGGCAACAACTTCCGGCGGCCTCCGACGAGCCTCCGGTCTTCTCCGCTCCTGACATCGGGAAGCCGGCAGGCATTCTGGCCATGCACGGCATCTACCATTTCGGTTGGGTGCTCGTCTATGAGGACGGGCGGGTGATCCAGATGGTGGAGCGGGGAACCGGTCAGGTGATGGAGCGGCGGCTGACGCCCGCAGGAATTGAACGGGTGCGGTCCGGGGCTGTACATCCCGGCGCACTCATCTCGCAGCCGGAGTCCGCTTTGCCCGCCGACACGTGGGCGGATTCCGCGGCCGTGCCGTATGTGGCTGCCCGCTATGCTGCCTGCTACGAACCGCCGAGCAATATGGAAGCAAGGATGGGTTACCTGCCGGTCACCGTCCAAGGCGTCCTGCGCAGAAGCCCTCACACCTACAAAGAGACCGACCTCTTTACCCGGTCCTTCGACCGCCCCCGGCCATACCTGGACTGCGCGGAGCTGAGTCCTGCCGAAGCGAACTACGTGGGCAGCGCCATCGTGGGTGGCACGCTTCCGGGTTTTGACGGGATTGAACCTGGCCGGGACTGGTGCGCTACGGTCGGCCCGCCCCTGGATTCGACAATGTTGTGCTTGTGGCAGGTGCTCCCCCACGGCTCGTGGGTGTTGTGGGGAGGATGACGCCACGGGGTGGCTACCGCTGCACCACGCCCGTTGTGTACGATCGTACACATGACTGATTACTTCGCCGGAGATCCGCGCAGCAACCGCGAACGGATGCTCGCCGGTGACCTCTACATTGCGGACGACCCCGAAAGCGAGAAGGAAGCCCAGCGGGCCATGGCGATGCAGGCGAAGTTCGCGGCCGCGTACCCGGACGATCCACTGGGTTCGCAGTCCATCCTGGCGGAGTTCCTGGGCAGCGTGGGCGACGAGGTGCACATCAAGGCGCCCATATATGTCGATTACGGCACATACATCTCGGTGGGTGCCCGGACGTTCGTCAACTACAACCTCACGGCACTGGATGTCGCCCCGATCACCATCGGCGAGGACTGCCAGATCGGCCCAAATGTCCAGCTGCTCACCCCCACCCACCCTGTGGAACCGCAGCCGCGCCGCGACCGCCTGGAGGCGGCCAAGCCGATCACCATCGGGGACAACGTCTGGCTGGGCGGCGGCGCCATCGTGCTGGCCGGCGTCACCATCGGGGAAAACTCGGTCATCGGCGCCGGTGCCGTGGTCACCAGGGATGTGCCGGCCAACTGCGTCGCCGTGGGCAACCCCGCACGCGTCATCCGCGAGATCTAGGCGTGGCCACCCGCCGTTTCGACCCCGAGCGCCGGGACCGGATCATCGGTGCCGCCCTGGACGTGATTGCCGCCGAAGGTGTCGCCGGGGCCTCGCACCGGAAGATCGCCTCGCACGCCGGGGTGCCGCTCGGGTCCATGAGCTACCACTTCATCGGCATGGACGAACTGCTCGCCGAGGCCTTCACCCGCTTCAGCACCTCCGTATCGGACCGCTTCGACGAGCGTCTCGGCCGGGCCGAAGGGATCGACGCCGCCCGGCAGGCCGTGGTGGACTTGATCCACGAGGACCTCCTGGACTCGCAACGGGACCTGGTCCTAACCCACGAGCTCTATACGCTGGCGGCACGTAAACCGGCATTCCGCGCCATCACCCACGACTGGATGGCACGCAGCCGCCGGGCCCTGGGCCTGCATTTCGACCCCGACACCTGCAGGATGCTGGACGCCCTGATCGAAGGCCTTTCCATCCACGCCGCCCTGGATGCGGAACCGAGCAATACCGAACCCAGCAGCGGCTCCGAACCGCACAGCCGGGCCCGCACCGCCGCGGCGGTCGCCCGCATCACCACACCCGGCACCGCGGCACTGGACCACACCGCACCCGACCACATAGCACCCGACGACCCCGCCGCATCCGACCACACCCGGGAAGCCACGCACGAATGACCCTCACCACAAGCACCAACGTCCGCGCCGCCGCCACGGCCACCTTCCTGGTCTTCGCCATGAACGGCCTGGTCTTCGCCAGCTGGGCCGCGCGCATTCCCGCGGTGGCGGAGCTCCTGAACCTCGGCTCGGGCCAGATCGGCACGCTGCTGCTCTGCATCGCCGTCGGCTCCCTCGTGGCGCTGCCGTCCAGCGGCTGGCTGATCGGCAGGATCGGCACGGCGAACGCCGTCCGCTTCGCCGGCTTGCTCCTCGGCGCTGCCGGGGTCGGCGTGGCCCTCTCCCTGATGGCCGCCGCCGTGGCGCCCACCGCAGGCTGCCTGTTCTTCCTCGGCATTGGCATCGGCGTCTGGGACGTGGCCCAGAACCTCGAAGGGGCCGACGTCGAACACCGCCTCGGCCGGACCATCATGCCGCAGTTCCACGCGGCTTTCAGCGGCGGCGCTTTCGTCGGTGCGCTCATCGGTGCCGGGCTCTCGCAGCTTGGCGTCGGCCTGCCCGAGCACCTGCTGGTCATCGCCGCCGTCGCCGTTGCGCTGGCCCTGACCGCGCCGCGCTACTTCATCCCGCACGTCGCCGCCCACACCGGGCCCGACGGCGGTGCTGCCGCCCCCAAGGGCACCTCCGCCTGGCGGGACGGCCGCACCCTGCTGATCGGCGTCGTCGTCCTCGGCGCCACCCTGACCGAAGGCGCGGGCAACGATTGGATCGCGAAGGCTGCCGTGGACGGCCTGCACGCCAGCGAATCCACCGGCGCGTTGCTGTTCGCCCTGTTCGTGGCGGCGATGACCCTGATGCGGTTCGTCGGCGGCCGTGCCATCGACCGCTTCGGCAGGGTGCCCGTGCTGCGAGCCAGCATGGCCGCCGCCGCCGCGGGCCTGGCATTGTTCGTGTTCTCCGGGAACATCGTCCTGGCGGCGATCGGCGCGGGCCTGTGGGGCATCGGCGCCGCCCTCGCGTTCCCGATGGGCATGTCCGCCGCCGCCGACGATCCCAAGCACGCCGCCGCGCGCGTCTCCGTGGTGTCCACGATCGGCTACGTCGCGTTCCTCGCCGGCCCGCCGCTGCTGGGCTACCTGGGCGACCACACCGGCATCCGTTTGGCGCTGCTCGCTATTGGGGCGCCGATCCTGCTTGCCCTGTTGCTCGCCGGCGCCGCGAAACCCTTGCCTTCCAAGTAAGGATCCTGCGCGCCTCTGTATTCTCCGAACGGCATGCTTCCTGGACGGGTAGCCAGAGCAGGAGGACCACCGCGGCCGCGAGGCAGGCGCCGCCCACCACGTCACTGAACCAGTGGGCCGCCAGGTAGGTGCGGCTGAGCATCATGGACACGGCGCCCACGGCCGCCAGCACCCACGCCCACGCCCGGCCTATGAGCAGGGCGGCGGCCAGGACAAACGCCGCCGTGCTGGAAGCATGCCCCGACGGGTATGAATAGGTTTCAGTGAACACCCCTGCATCGCCAGGGCGCGGGCGCTGGATGAGCAACTTGAGGAGCTGGACCACGAGCGTCACTGCCACGCCGGCCACCACGCTGAAGAGGGCCATCTTCGGCCGGCGCCGTACGAGCAGCGCGGCGCCCAGCAATGCGTGGAACACGAACATCCCCGTGTAGCCGGCCCAGTTCAGCACCAGGTTCACACCGTCCCAGAAGGCGTTGCGCGCGCCCAGGATGGTGTCATGCCAGCCGGTGTCGGCGCCTTGGAACGGAGGGTGGCGCGGGTCCGGCAGGAGCATGCCCGCGAAGACAGCGGCAACAGCCAGCAGCGCAATGGCCGCGGTAATGGTCCACCCCGGGCTGAGTCTGCGTGGCTGAAGGATCCCCATCAACCCATCCTAGGAGGCCTTCCTGGTCCCCCGGGTCATCTTGCGGATGTGCTCCGGCGTCAGCCCGGTGAGTGAAGCCAGTTCGAAAACGTCCAGCACGCCATCGCGGTGTGCGTCGGCCACCAGGGCCTGCCGTTCCGCCTCGTAGCCCAGCCGCTCGGCATCCGCCTCCGCCAGTTCACCAGCGATCCCCTCCAGCTGCCCCAGGCGGCTCTGCCGGCTGATGCCCGACGGCGGCAGTCCGGCGGCGTCCCCGGCGGCGGTCCGCACCACCCAGGCGGAGACGCCCAGTGCGGCGGCGATCCTGGTCACAGGCAGGCGGTCCTGTACGCATTGGGCGATGAGCTCGTTGCGGCGGGCGATCAGCGCACGGAAGCTGCTGTCCGCGCGGGCGAGGCGCGGCCGCTGTCGGGACAGCAACGAACGGAAGCGGCCGCCGTCGTGCGTTGTTCCTTTGGCGTCAGCGGCGTTCCTCAAGCGGGAAACCGCCCGAGGGGGAGTCGCGGCACGCTGCGAGGCACCGTAGCGGTACCCGCCCCCGGGCAGGCCCGTGCCGCGCTTCAGCTGTACGTCCATGCAAGAAAAGTAGCCCCGGCCCATCGGGCCCGGGAAATACCAAAACCGCGTGAATCCATAAGCAAAGCCGATACCCGGCACGCCAGCGGCGGCACCCCGCGGACCGGCCGGATGCCATAAGGAAGCCTTATCAGACCACTCACATTTGGTCTTATCCATGCGGCTTTTGCATACCTAGGCTCGAAGGAAGCCCTACACCCATCCTTCGGAGGAGATCATGCCCGACTATTCATCGGCGTCGTACGAACCGGCTTCACGCGTCAGCCGCATCAAGTCGTCCCCCAGCGTCGCGGCCGCGGCCAGGGTCCGCGAACTGAAGGCCGAGGGTCGCACGATCATCGACCTCACCGTCGGCGAACCGGATTTCGATACCCCGGAGCACATCAAGGCCGCCGCCGTCGCCGCGATCGAGGCCGGCGAAACCAAGTACACCTCCGTCACCGGAACCCCCGCCCTCCAGTCCGCCATCCTCGGCCGCCTGGAACGCCACACCGGCATCAGCTACGGCAAGAACGAAATCACCCTGGGCGGCGGTGCCAAGCAGGTCATCTTCCTGGCCCTCATGGCCACCCTCGACGCCGGCGACGAAGTCATCATCCCGGCCCCGTACTGGGTGTCCTACCCGGACATGGTGCTCGCCAACGAAGGCACCCCCTTGATCGTCCCCTGCGGTGGGGACACCGGCTTCAAACTCACCCCGGAGGCCCTGCGCGGCGCCATCACCCCGCAGAGCAAATGGCTCATCCTCAACACCCCGTCCAACCCCACCGGCGCCGTCTACAGCCGGGACGAGCTCGCCGCCCTCGCCGGGGTGCTCGAAGAATTCCCGCAGCTGCTGGTCCTCACGGACGAGATCTACGACGAGATTAACTTCTGCCGCGAACGCATCGCCAGCCTGGTGGAGGTGGCCCCCGCGCTGAAGGACCGCATCCTCCTGGTCAACGGCGTCTCCAAGGCTTACGCGATGACCGGTTGGCGCATCGGCTACGCGGCCGGCCCCGCACCGGTGGTGGCCGCCATCAACAAGCTGCAGTCCCAGATGTCCTCCTGCCCGTCCTCGGTGAGCCAGGCCGCGGCGGCCGCAGCGCTCTCCGGCGACCAGTCATTCGTGAGCGAAAGCGTTGAGGTCTACCGCGGCCGCCGCGATACCGCCGTCGCCGGCCTGAACGCCGTGGACGGGCTGTCCTGCAGCGCGGCCGACGGCGCGTTCTACACCTGGGTGAACTGCTCCGGCGTGATCGGGAAGACGACGCCGGCCGGCACCACCATCCGCAACGACGAGGACTTCACGTTGTACCTCCTCGACGCCGCGTCGGTGGCCGTGATCCAGGGATCCGCCTACGGCCTGGAACCGTACTTCCGCATCTCCTTCGCCACGGACCTGGACACCATCCAGTCCGCCGTCGTCGCCATCGACAAAGCCGTCCGCGCGCTCAGCTGAACCCGCCCGCTGAAACCGCCCCGAATACCCAGCAGAAAGACACAGCCATGATCCACGTCAAGACCAAGTTCGAACGCCCGGCAGCAGACGTCGTCGAGCGGCTCTCGAAGTTCTCCTCCGCCACCATCCACGAGGCCCAGGGCCGCAAGGGCGCGCTGAACTCGAAGATCAAGCCGATCGACCGCGACATGTCCTTCTGCGGCCCCGCCGTCACCGTGCGCTGCGCCCCGCAGGACAACCTCATGCTCCAGGTGGCCATCCACTACGCCCAGAGCGGCGACGTGGTGTTGGTGGGCACCGGGGAATACGAGGAAGCCGGCATCTTCGGCGACGTGCTGGGCAACGCCATGAAGGCCAAGGGCATCGCCGCGATGGTCACCGAATCCGGCGTGCGCGACACCGCTGACCTGATCGAACTCGGCCTGCCCGTGTTCTCAGGCAACGTCTGCATCAAGGGCACCGTCAAGGAAACCCTGGGCCCGATCAACCACCCGCTGGTGATCGGCGACGAGATCATCTACCCCGGCGACATCCTGGTCGGTGACGCCGACGGCGTAGTGGTGGTCCGTCGTGAAGAAGCCGAGGAAGTCATCGCCCTCTCGCAGGCGCGCGACGACCACGAGCGCGAGCTGATCAAGCTCTACCACGACGGCGGCACCACCATCGAGCTGTGCGAACTCACCGACAAGTTGAAGGCCAAGGGCCTGCTGGTCGAGGAATAGGGCCTGTCGGGTCGGGCCCTCCCGGTCTGACCCCGGGAAACGTTGGGAGCCCCCTGAAATTTCAGGGGGCTCCCAACGTTTGAGGGGGCGGATGCGTTGCAGCCGAGGTGTGGAGTCTACCTCTGCGGCTCCCGGACCAGGTGCCAGACCGTGCTGACACCGCCCGACGCCGGCATGAGGCTTCCCTCGAAGATGAACACCGGGTCCGCCGCACCGTCCTCCGGGCGCCAGAGCCCGTTGCCCGGGCAATGGAAGCCGGTCCTGGCGGTGGTGGACGGAGACGCCGCCTGTATTTTCCAGGAGGTGGTGCTGAGCTTCTTCATCGGAATTCCCCTTGCGCCTTTAATTGCGGTCTTTCCATTAATTCTAGAAAGCGGGAATTCGTTTGGATAAGACCTGACTTATGTGTGGTGATAAGTCCGCCCTATGGTGCCCGGCGGGGTCATTCGGAAGGCGATTTCGGGGCGGTTCCGTATTTCGTGTCGAGCATTCCGTGGAGGAGTTCCTTGACCACCAGGAGCACCGCCGAAGCCGCTTCGGACATCGGCTCGTGGTCCGCCGTGCAGAGGGCGATCTTGGACTGCAGGGTGGGCTCCACGATCTTCAGCACCCGGAAATCCTTGTCCGGGAAGAGGGCGTCAGCGGCGGACTTGGGCAATACAGCGGCGCCAATTCCGGCGTCGAGCAAGCGGCTCAGCGAGGGCACGGATTCCACCTCGCCCATGAGCCGCAGCTGCAGTCCCTGATCCTTGAACCCGGCCTCAACGAGCTGGCGGAGGGTGTGGATCCGCTCAGGCAGGAACAGCCCCAGGCGCGCGACGTCCTCAAGGCGGACGGTGCCGCCGTCGTGCTTTACCTTCGTGTCCGGGTTCACCACCAGGTACAGGTCCTCCACGATCATCGTGGTGAACTGCACCCCCTTGATGGCGCCCGGCTCGTAGATCAGCGCCATGTCCAGCCGGCCGTTCTTGATGGCCTCGCTGAGGACGCCGCCGAAGATCTCGGTCAGGTGGACCACGATGTCGGGGTACCGCCGCTGTACCTCGCTCATGATCTGCGGCGCCAGGCTGGAGGCCATGCTGTAGGGGGCGATCGCGATGGAGACCCGTCCGCTGGGGGCCGCGCCGGAGCTGGCCACATCCTGCCGGGCCTGCTCCACCATGCGCAGGATCATCTGGGCGTGCCGGTAGAGGGCGTGCCCGGCCGCGGTGGGCTCCACGCCCTGCTTGCTGCGGATCAGCAGCCGCTGCTTCAGCTCGTTTTCGAGCCCCGAGACCTGCTGGCTCAGCGCCGGCTGCGCCACGTGCAGGGCCGCGGCCGCCCGGGTGATGCTTCCCGAGTCCACGATCTTCACGAAGTACTCAAGCTTGCGCGTATCCACGGGGCCCGCCTCTCTGGTCCTCTACAGCTGTGGGAGCCCTGACGCTTCCAGGGGATTCAAGCGTACAAGCCCATGCGTCATAGCAGGACCCTATGGAGTGATAGTGATTACGTCTTTGTGTGCCCCAGCTCTCAAATGCAAAGATTTGAAAGAGCCAAGGTGAACACGGGGTCGAGGAATACCAGAAAACCCCGATTGCCCGGCTAATTCCAATCAACGCGGATTTGTCTTTCTCGAATTCTTTCCGGAAATTTCCGCCTGCCAAGCTGCCAACACGAAAGAGGCGTGACAATGAGCCAGACAGTTGACCTCGTGGCGGATCTGGGAGAAGGATTCGGCACCTACACCCTGGGCGAGGACCGGGAGCTCCTGGACATTGTCTCCAGCGCCAACATCGCCTGCGGCTTCCATGCCGGGGACCCGGACATCATGGACCGCACCGTGGCCGAATGCGTCCGCCGCGGCGTCGGCATCGGCGCCCACCCCAGCTTCCCGGACCTGCGCGGCTTCGGCCGGCGCGCCATGGACCTCACCGCGGAGGAAGTCCGCACCGACACCCTCTACCAGCTCGGCGCACTCTCCGCCTTCGCCGCCTACCACGGCACCCGCGTCTCCCACATCGCCCCGCACGGCCGCCTCGGCAACCTCGTCGCCACCCGCGCGGACTACGCCGACGCCGTTGCTGACGCCGCTTTCCGCGCCGACCCCTCCCTGATCGTCCTCGCGCAGGACGGCGAACTGGCCCGTGCCGCCGCAGAGCGCGGCCTCGGCGTCGCGATTGTCGGCATCGCCGACCGCGCCTACCAGCCGGACGGCACCCTCGTTCCGCGCAGCCAGCCCGGGGCGGTGCTGCACGCTCCCGCCGTCATCGTCGAACGGACCGTCCGCATGGTCTGCGAAGGCGTCATCGAAACCGTGGCCGGCACCGACGTCGCCATCCAGGCAGACACCGTACTGCTGCACGGCGACAACCCGGGCGCCGTCGCCCTGGCCCGGCTGATCCGCAAGGAACTCACCACCGCCGGCGTCCGTATTGCCCCCCTCGCCGAAGTCCTCGCCGCCCGGCAGGACGGACGCAAGGCAGAACGCAGCCTGACATGAGCACCAACACCGCCCCCGCCGTCGAGATCCACGAGTCCGGCGATTCCGCCGTCCGCGTCGTGGCGGTCTCCGCGGACCCCGAACGCAACTGGGAAACAGTCCACCGCCTGGCCGGCTGGCTGGACACCTGCGACGCCGAAGGCCTTCACGGCGCCGTCCCCACCTACGATTCCGTGCTGGTGGAGTTCGACCCCGCCGTGGTGTCCGCCAAGCAGCTGCGCGCCTTCGTTGTGCTCGGACTGCGCCAGCTCGGCCTGCGCCAGCTTGACCTTGCCGGCAGCTCCGCCCGCGGTTCGCTCGAGTTCGAGGTGCCCGTCGCCTACGGCGGCGACTTCGGCCCGGACCTGGAAAAGGTGGCCGAACAGCAGGGCATCACGGTGGCCGAGGTCATCGCCCTGCACTCGGCCAAGAGCTACACCATCCGCTGCATGGGTGCGCCCGCGGGCTCGCCCATGATGGACGGCCCCGACTTCCCGCTTCCCGTGCCGCGCCTGGAGGACCCGCGGCTGAGCGTCCCCGCCGGTGCGATCGCCGTGGCCGGCCGGCAGGCCGTCATCGCCCCGGCGACGGCGCCCGGCGGCTGGTGCGTGATCGGCCAGACCCCGCTCACCGTCCTTGACCTCGGCCGGGACCCGCTGGTCCCGTACCGTCCCGGGGACACCCTCCGCTTCCGTCCGATCAGCCACGGGGAATTCGATGGCTACGTCGGCAGCCACCTGGAGGCCCTCAACCCGGCCACCCTCCTACCGGAGGTGGCGCTGTGAAGGGCCGCATCGTCGTCGAGCAGCCCGGCAACTCCGTGGTCACGGACCTCGGCCGCTTCCGCGGACCGCGCTTCGGCCTGCCGGTCAACGGCGCCCTGGACCAGTTCTCGGCCCGCGCCGCGAACATCCTCACCGGCAATCCGGACAACGCCCCGGTGCTGGAAGTGACGGCGCTGGACTTCCGGATGCGCGCCGACCAGGACCTCCTGATTTCCGTGACCGGTGCACCTTTGACCCTGACGGTGGGCGGCCGGGAACAGCCCCAGTGGGAACCTGTTTCGGTCCGTGCCGGGGAAGCCGTGGCCATCCGCGGCATCCACACCGGGCTCCGGGCCTACCTTGCCATCCACGGCTCCGTGGACGCGCCACTGCTGATGGGCAGCTGTGCGCCGGACACCGTAGTGGGTTTCGGCCTGAAGCTGGCCGAAGGAACGGTTTTGGGCATCCGCCGCAGCGTTGCACCGCTCCGGCAGCCCTATTTCGACATCCCGTTGTTCCGCCTGGGCCTTGAGCGGCCCGCCATGGGCTCGGAACTCGTGGTGGATGTCACCGACGGCCCGGACGTGGCCGAATTCGGTGACTCGGCAAGCCTGCTGTTCGCCTCCGGTTACACGGTGAGCGGGCGCAGTAACCACATCGGACTCCGGCTCGGCGGCCAGCTGCCGGAACGGATGTCCAGTGCGGAAGTCCTCTCCCGCGGTGTCCCGGTGGGCGCCGTGGAAGTCCCCAACAGGGAGGAACTCCTGGTCCTGCACCGGGGTCGCGGCGTCACAGCCGGGTACCCCGTCCTGGCCGTCGCCACCAGCCTCGGACTCGACGTCCTGGCCCAGGCCCGGCCCGGGGATGTTGTCCGTTTCCGGAAGACCACCGTCGCCGAGGCGACCCTGGCCTACCGGGCGTCCATGCGGCAGCTTGAATCCCTCCGAACAACCGTCAATACCGTTTTCAAACTGCTCGGCGTCGGAGACGAACCGGGCTGGCGCGAACTGCCGCCGGCCATCGCCATCTGAAAACCCTCGCCACCGTCACGGGGCATTGCTACGCTCCGAAGATCAAGGGAAAACACATGTCAACAAGCACCAACGCTGCCTCTACGCAGCCAGAGCGCCTCACCGGCCGGCAGACCCGCAAGGTCGTCACTGCGGGCTGCGTCGGCATCTTCGTGGAACTCTACGACAACGGCATCTTCGCCTTCATGGCGGGAACCCTTGCCCTGGTGTTCCTCGCCCCCGGCAACCCGGACAACGCCCTGCTGTTCGTGTTCGCAGGCTACGCTGTGTCCTTCTTCGTGCGTCCCCTGGGCGCTGTGGTCTGTGGCTACCTGGGCGACCGGATCGGCAGGCAAAAACTCCTGGTCTTCGTCATCATGCTGATCAGCGTTGCCACCGCGGGCATCGGCCTGTTGCCGCCGTACGCCGCAATCGGCATCGCGGCCCCGATTCTCCTGGTCCTGCTGCGCATGCTGCAGGGATTCTCCGTGGGCGGCGAAGCCGCCGGCGCCATGACCTTCCTGGCCGAGCACGCCCCCGAAGGCAAGCGCGGCGTCATCACCTCCTTCGCCCAGATCGCTTCCTTCGCCGCCCTGCTGACCGGCACGCTCGTGGCCTACTCCATGTCCCCATGGCTCACCCAGGCAGCGATCGACGGCGGCGGCTTCGGCTCCTTCGCCTGGCGTGTTCCGTTCCTGGTCGCCATCCCCATGGGCATCATCGGCTTCTACATCCGCAAGGCCATCGCCGACACCCCGAACTTCACCAAGCTGAAGGAAGAGGGCGGCCTGTCCAAGAACCCGCTGAAGGAAGCCTTCAAGTCCGCCGAGCACCGCCGCGCCATGCTGCTGGCCCTCTTCATCCCGCTGATGAACGGCTCCGGCTACTACGTGCTGTTCTCCTACATGCCCACGTTCCTCAAGGGCAAGCAGATCAACTTCACCATCGGTGAAGCCCTCATCGTCACCGCCTGCAGCCTGGTGGTCATCTGCATCGCCATCCCGTTCATGGGCGCCCTCTCGGACCGCGTGGGACGCAAGAAGGTCATCGCCGGTGCAGCGGTCGCCATGGCAATCGTCGGCATCCCGGCCTACGCGCTGATCGCCACCGGCAACATGGGGCTCGCCATCCTTGGCGCCAGCATCATGGCCGTGGTCTTTGCCGGCCACACCGCCGTCATCCACATCCTGATCGTGGAACTGTTCCCCACCCGTGTCCGCTACTCGGCTTACGGCCTGGGCTACAACATCTCCTCCGCGCTCTTCGGCGGCACCGCCCCGCTGCTCATGACCTGGCTGATTTCCAGCACGGGCAACATCTACATGCCGGCCTTCTACGCCGTCATCACCGCCCTGGGCACCCTCGCCGCGGTCAGCACGGTCAAGGACCGCGCCCACGAACCGCTGCGCGACGCCTGATCCCATTCCAACCGGTGCCGTCCTCCCGCCCGGGAGGACGGCACTGCCAACCAAGACATCCGGAGTAACCATGTCCTTCTCTGACTACACCACGGCAGTTGTGACCGGCGCTTCCACCGGCATGGGCGCAGCCATTGCCGAACGGCTCGCCAAGCGCGGACTGACGGTGCACGCCTTTGCCCGCAACGAAGAACGGCTCAAGGAGCTGGCCGACCGCACCGGGTCCATCCCGCACGCGGTGGACCTGACCGATACTGCCGCCGTCGCCGCGGAACTGGAGGGCCTGGAGGTGGATGTCCTGGTGAACTGCGCGGGCGTCTCCCGTCCGGGGAACATCCTGGACTCGGCGGAGTCGGACATCGACGAGCTGATTGACGTGAACCTCCGCGGCCTCCTCCAGCTGACCCGCCTGGTGCTTCCGGGAATGGTGGAGCGGGACCTTGGCCATATCGTCAACATCAGCTCGATCGCCGGCACGTACAACTTCTACGGCCACACGGTTTACCACGCCACCAAGGCAGCGGTGCACCAGATCTCGCGCCAGCTCCGGAACGACACCGTGGGCAAGCGCATCCGGGTCACGGAAATTTGCCCGGGCCGCGTGGAAACCGAGATCTTCGGCCGGAACATGGGCGGCACGCCGGAGGCCATGGAAGAGGCCTGGAAGACCTACTACGAAGGCTACGAGTCGCTGACCACCGGCGACATCGTGGACGCCCTCGACTACGCGGTGGACACTCCCCGCCACGTGAATGTGGGAATGCTGGAAATCATGCCGACCTTCCAGGTCCCGGGCGGCCTGGTGTTCGACCGGCGCGACTAGTCCCTTTCCCTCCCGGACCATCCGGTCCGGGCCCACAGATTCCGGTGGAATACGCACTCCCTCCACCGGATATACAAGCCGCCGGCCACACCCCCGTTTCGTGGCCGGCGGCACCCGTTCAGCACGCCAGTTCCTGAACGCGAGTACCCTGACCACATGCGGACACTACTGAGCGGAACTGCTTACTTGAGCCGGGCCGCCCTGCGCCGCGGTCCGGGCCGGATCGCCGACTTCGACCGGGCCGTGCTCCGCCGGATATCCCGCTGGCCGCACGGGAACCACGACGCCTTCTTCCGCAACCTTTCCTCCTCCGCCACCAAAGGCAAGCTGTGGTTCGCCGTCGCCGGCGGCCTTGCCAGTGTCCCGGGGAAACCGCGCCGCGCTGCCGTGCACGGCCTGCTCGCCCTCGGCGTGGCGTCCGCGGTCACCAACCTCGGTTTCAAGACCCTGCTCCCGCGCACCCGCCCGCTGCCCGAACACCTTCCGGTCTTCCGCTTCGTCCACCCGCAGCCGACGAGTTCCTCGATGCCTTCGGGCCATTCGGCCTCCGCGGTGGCCTTCACCCTGGGCGTCTCCTTCGTGCACCCCGCCCTGGGCGCCCTGCTCGCCCCGGTGGCCGCCGGAGTGGCCTACTCCCGCGTCCACACCGGGGCGCACTGGCCCTCGGACGTGGTCTTCGGCTCCGCCATCGGCGCCGGCGCGGCGCTGCTCACGCGGCGGTGGTGGCCGGAAAGGCCCGAGCAGCCGGAGCAGCTCAGCACCTCGGAGACCCTGCCGAAGATCGACGACGGCGCCGGGCTCGCGATCGTGGTCAACCCCAAGGGCGGGTCCTACGCGCCGGAGACCGCGGACCTCCTGCAACAGGCGTTTCCCCAGGCATACCTCCGCGAAACCGACGAGGACGAGGACGTCACCGCCGTCGTCGAGGAAACCGCCGCACGGCCCGGGACCCAAGCCCTTGGTGTGTGGGGCGGTGACGGAACGGTCGGCACCGCGGCGGCCGCCGCCGTCGAGCACGGCCTGCCGCTGCTCGTGCTGCCGGGCGGGACGCTGAACCACTTTGCCCGCGACGTCGGCATCACCACCCTCGCGGACGCCGTGGCGGCGGCGGAGACGGGACGCGGCATCCGGACCGACCTCGCCCGGGTGACCGCGGGCCGCGGCCTGAACGGGATGGATGAAATCCGGGAGTCCGCCATGCTGAACACCGCCAGCGTCGGCGTCTACCCGAACCTGGTGCGCCGCCGCGAACGGTTGCAGGGCACCCTTGGCAAGCCGCTGGCCGGACTGATCGCAGGGCTGCGCACCTTCGCGGTGTCTTCACCGACCACCTTGCTGATCGACGGCGTCCGGCACCGCATCTGGATCCTCTACCTGGGCCGGGGCCGCTATTACCCGCGGGACCTTGCGCCGCTTGCCCGCCCCGTGATGGACGACGGCGTCCTGGACGTTCGCATGGTCACCGCGGATGAGCCTTTTGCCCGCCTCCGCCTGCTCTGGGGCGTGCTGACCGGAACCGCCGGAAGTTCCAAGGTCACGCACCTGCGCGAGGCCGTCCGGCTCACGATCGAGGCGCTGGACGCGCCCCTGGTGATAGCGGTCGACGGCGAGCCGCTCCCCGGGGTGAGGACCGCCGAGTTCAGCGTCCGGCCCGGTCACCTGAGGGTGTACTCGCCGGGACCGCTCGCTGGGGATCATCCATGAGGACTACCCTGATCCGACCCTGAATCATCCCTGGGACAGGCGAAACCGGGGGCCCGGATGTCTAGCGTTGTTAATACCGTCAACAACACTCGGCTTCAGCGAAGGGGAAGGGACACTTCCATGATCGGGGCACTCCATGATTGAGGCACAAGGGCTGCGCAAGGTCTACGGCGAGAAGACCGCCGTCGACGGCGTCAGCTTCACCGTCCAGCCCGGAAAGGTCACGGGCTTCCTGGGCCCGAACGGCGCCGGCAAATCCACCACCATGCGCATGATCATGGGCCTGGACCGGCCCACCGCCGGCAGCGTCACCGTGAACGGCGTGCCGTTCGACCGGCACCAGGCGCCGCTGCGCGAGATCGGCGCCCTCTTGGACGCCAAGGCCGTGCACACTGGCCGCACCGCCTACAACCACCTGCTGGCCATGGCCGCCACCCACTCCATCCCGAAGAAGCGCATCCACGAGGTCATCGAAATGACGGGCCTGGGCGATGTGGCGCGGAAGAAGGTGAAGGGCTTTTCGCTCGGCATGGGCCAGCGGCTGGGCATCGCCGCGGCCCTGCTGGGCAACCCGCAGACCATCATCCTGGACGAGCCCGTCAACGGCCTCGACCCCGAAGGCGTGCTCTGGGTCCGCAACCTGGTCAAGTACTTGGCTGCGGAGGGCCGCACGGTGTTCCTCTCCAGCCACCTCATGAGTGAGATGGCGCTGACAGCGGACCACCTGATCGTGATCGGCCGCGGCAAGATCATCGCGGACGCGCCCATCGGCGAGATCATCTCCGGCAAGGGCACCGCCCGCACCCGTGTCCGCACCGACGAACCCCTGCGCCTCATGCAGCTGCTCGCCGGCGATGGCGTCTCCGTGGAGGCCCACGACCGTGAGCTCCTGGAAGTCACCGGGCTGGATCCCCGCGGCATCGCCCGCACCGCGCTGGACAACAGGGTGATGGTCTACGAGCTCACCCCGCTGCAGGCCAGCCTCGAAGAGGCCTACATGGAACTGACCAAGGACGAGGTCGAGTACCACTCGCACATCACCACCGGACCGCCCGTGGCCGCCACGGCTCCCGCCGGAGCCGCGGAAAACCAGGCCGCGGAAAACCAGGTTCCCGTCAAAACCGGAGGAGATCAGGCATGAGCGCCACCACCTTGGAATCCCGCCGGGCGAGCCTGCCCGTGGGACCCGGCCCGGCCTTCCACCGGGTCCTGAACTCCGAATTCATCAAGTTCCGCACCCTGCTGTCCACCCTGATCCTGCTGGGGTGCACGGCGCTGGTGATGGTGGGCTTCGCGGCACTGACCGCCTGGGGTACCGGCCAGTTCGCCGATGCCGCCGCGCAGGACCCCGAAGCCGCCGCCGCCATGGCCGCGCAGGGCGGGGACCTCGCGGTCACCGTGCCGACGGCGGGCATCGCCTTCGCCCAGCTCATCCTGGGATCGCTCGGCGTGCTGCTGATGAGTTCCGAATTCACCACCGGCATGGCCCGCTCCACCTTCGCCGCCGTGCCCAAGCGGATCCCGGCGTTCCTGGCCAAACTGATCGTCGTCACTGTCAGCTCCTTCGCCCTGACCGCGGTCTCCACCTATATCGCCGGCCTGGTGGCACTGCCCATCCTGCAGAACTACGACCTCAAGCTGGACCTCGCCAGCCAGCAGTCCATCAAGCTGCTCCTGGTCAACAGCATCTACGTGGCTGCCGTCGCCGCGATCGGCATGTCCCTGGGCACCCTGCTCCGGAATTCCGCCGGCGGCATCATGAGCCTGGTGGGCCTGTTCTTCGTGGCACCGATCGCCTTCCAGCTCATCCCGGGCGACTTCTTCGAGGAGGCCCGCAAGTACCTGCCGGGCAACACGATCCTGCCGCTGACCGCCGTCGAACACGTCCCGGACACCCTCGAAGCCTGGCAGGCGGGGCTGGTCCTTGGCGCCTGGGTGGTGGTCCCCGTGGTCCTGGCCATGCTGCTGCTCAAGAAGCGGGACGTTTGATCCGCTCCATGTCCGCTTTGACGCCCTTCGAGGTCGCCGGAGAGCTGCGGGGTCGCTGGAATTTTCCGGCGACCCCGCAGCTCTCCCGCGACGCCGGCATGAATGCCGGGAACAGCGCCTCCCGGAACGACGCCGGTCTAGGCTCTTTCCATGACTGACGAAGCACCGGCCCCGGCAGCCGCCGCGGGCCGGACCGTTCCCGTGGGCCCCGAGGGTCCTGCAGCCGCGGCAAGTCCGGCCGTCCCCGCAGGTCCGGCCGTCCCCGCAGGTCCTGCAGCCGCCGCGGGCCCGGCTCTTCCCCTAAATGCGGCGGTCCCCGTAGGTGGTGAGGCGTCGTTCGCCGAAATCACGGCCCGCCGCCGCGGCCGCATCCGCCGGTACTTCTACGAGCACCCGCGCGCCATGGATGCAGTGGTCGTCCTCTGCTACCTCCTGCTGGCCCTGTCCACCCTGATCAGCAGCATCGCCGACGGCAAATGGCTGGCGGGGCTGCTGCTCCTTGTCATCGCGGGGGCGCTGCTCCTGCGCCGGGCCTTCCCTGTGACGGTGACGGCCGCCGTCGCGCTCCTGGAACTCGGCGTGACGCTGCTGCATCCGTGGGGCACGAATGTGTCCGCTGGCCTCTGGTTCGCGCTGTACGCGGTGGCCGTGGTGCGGCCGCGCCGCAGCGCGCTGATGGTTTTCGGCGCCGCGAGCCTGCCGCTCACGCTGCTCTACCTGTTCATGTGGACCAGCCCCGGCGGGCCGGGCGGCGGCGGGGACGCGGAGCTGCCCGAAAACTACCACCTGATCAGCAACATCACCGCGGCCATCAGCATCCTGTTGTCCAACCTGATCGCCACCGGCATCGGCATCTCCGTGCGGCAGCGGCGCGAGCACGAGGCCGAAATCCGGGCCTGGGCGGCGCAGACCGCCCGGCTGGGGTCCGTCACGGAACGCAACCGGATCGCCCGCGAGATGCACGACGTCGTGGCCCACTCGCTCACGGTGATGGTCAGCCTGTCCGACGGTGCCGCCGTCGTGGTCCGCAAGGATCCCGAACGCGCCGGGGTGGTGCTCGGCGAACTGTCCCGCACCGGCCGCACGGCCCTGGCGGACATGCGCCGCGTCCTCGGGGTGTTGCGCGATGACTCCGGACGCCCCGCGCCCCTCGCCCCCACGGCTTCCGGGGACCTGGCCACGCTCTTGGAAGGCTTCCGCACCGCTGGCCTGCCGCTGCATTTTTCGCACACCGGCCCGGCCCTGCCTGACGATCCCGCCTTCCGGCTTACCGTGTTCCGGATCGTGCAGGAATCCCTTACCAACGTGCTGCGGTACGGCCGCGCGCTGGGCCGGGTGGACGTGCGGGTGCTGCGGAAGGGGGACCGGGTCACCATTGACGTGCTCGACGACGGCCGGGACGTCCGGGAGGATGCCGCCGGGGCGGGCGGTTCCGGGGCCGGTGTCCCCGGAGTGGGGACCGGCCAGGGCATCAACGGGATGCGGGAGCGCGCCCGGATCTACGCGGGCACCGTGGACGCCGGTCCCGGGCCAAACGGCGGCTGGCGCGTCCACGCGGAATTGCACTGGAACGGCGACAAGGGGAAGCCATGACCGGAGACGGAACGATCAAGGTGCTGCTGGTGGACGACCAGCCGCTGCTGCGCATTGGCTTCCGGCTCATCCTGGAGGGCGAGCCGGACCTCGAGGTGGTGGGGGAGGCCTCCGACGGCAACGACGCACTGGCCCAGGCGGCGGCCCTGCACCCGGACGTCATCCTGATGGACGTGCGGATGCCCGGCATGGACGGCATCGAAGCCACCCGGCAGCTCAGCGCCACGGATTCCGCGGCCCGGGTCATCATCCTCACCACCTTTGACCTGGACGAGTATGCCTTCGCGGGACTGCAGGCCGGGGCCTCGGCGTTCCTGCTCAAGGACGTGGCGCCGGAGGAACTGGTGCACGCGGTGCGGCTCGTGGCCAGCGGCGATGCAGTGGTGGCCCCGCGGGTCACCCAGCGGCTCCTGGAAACCTACGTGCGCGGCGCCCGGCCGCCCGGGCAGTCCCCGGAGGGGCAGGCCGCGCCGCACGGTGCGCCCGCCCGGGACCCGCTGCTGGAGGACCTCACGCCGCGGGAAACCGAGATGCTCCAGGCCATCGCCGAGGGCCTGTCCAACGCGGAGATCGCGCACAAATTCTTCCTGTCAGAAGCCACGGTGAAGACCCACGTCCGGCGCATCCTGACCAAGCTGCACCTGCGGGACCGGGTGCAGGTGGTGGTGTACGCGTACGAAAGCGGCCTGGTGGTTCCGAGCAACAATCCGGATTGGTGATGGGACTAGGTGGGTAGTTCGAGCCTGAATCCGCACTCGCATTGTGCGATTTTCGTGTCGAATTCGACGTCGGGCAGGTCCGTTTCAGAGGCACTGTCCGGGGACGGCGGTGCCTGGATGACCCGGTGGGCAACGCCGATCAAGGTCATCGGCAATCCGCAATGCAGGTACTCCCCGCCGAAGTGCACCAGGCCCGGAACGGTGTCGCTCTTGTTCAGCAGCGCCGCCACTTGTTCGAAGGGCGCAGCATGCGCGTGGAACGAGCCGCACGCCGCGCACGCGTAGATGACATGAACCAGCAACTCGTTCGTGCTGGCGCGCACGGAGTCGATGGAGTGCAGGATCAGGTGCTCGTCTGAGCGGCACGTATCGCACCAGAGCGGGAGTGTTTGTGGGAGGGACGGGTTCGAGGATCTTCCGAAGGCGGAACTATCACTGTCCATAACAACCAGGTTCTTCTTAGGGAGCGCGCAGCCGTGGAGGCCACGCACCCGAAATGTCCGGGCAAAGTTCCCGGACCTTCGGGATCAGGTGTTCTTGTCGCTGAAATCGCTCTCGTCGCTGCTGAATTCGCGGACGTGGGGAACAGCGCCCTTGTGGTGTTTGGTGTTGTGTTTCTGCGCGTAGCGCAGTGCGGACTTGAGTTCGCGGAAGAGGCGGTCCCTTGAGGAAGCTCCGCACCGGACAAGGTACGCAGTGCCGTCCGGGCCGTAGGACGGCGTCACGTTGGCTGGACTGGTCATGGTCTCTTCTCCTTTCCGTTCTGTGTGTGCCTTTTGCAGGTCGTTACGGCAGGGCGGGGTAGCTGGCGAGGATGTAGTCCGTGGCGGCCGGGCCGGTCATCCGGAGGCCCGGGGCCGAAGCGTTGATGCCGTGTTGCTTCATGGCTGCCCGGAAGTCGGCTTCGGTTCCAGGGATGTGGTGGTGCACGTTGCACCAGCTGATGTAGAGGCCGAAGAGTTCTTCGAGGCCAAGGGTGAGCATCGGGTCGGAGTCCGGGACGGTGGCTTCGGCGAGGAAGTGGTCAAAATGTGAAATGGCCATCAGGGGCCTTTCCGTGCTTGTTACTGCAGCTGCCGGCCGGGGGTGGCCAGGGCAGTGGGGACCGGAGCCGCCGCGTGGGGTGCGCGGTGGCCGGTGTTTCGTACCGGGAACGGCGGCGCGGGCCGTGGGTTGTGGCATTGGCCACAAATGCTGTCTACACTGTAGGCATACGTCGTACACTTGCTTGATTGTCTACACTGTAGATCTACAGCATAACAAAAGCAAGCATTTGCAAGGCAAGGTTTCGAGGGATCTGGCTCCCGGAAGCTCCGCACGGACGGTCGGAGATGATGATGGAACGTACAGGCACACCCGGCAAGGATGCCGGGACGGGGCGGCTCAACCGCCGCATTGTCGTGCGAGCGGCCTTGGAGCTCGTCGATGCCGACGGGCTCGAGGCCCTGAGCATGCGAAGGCTCGGGCAGGCACTGGGCCGTGACCCGATGGCCCTGTACCGCCATGCCGCCGGTCGAAAGGAACTGCTGGCCGGCGTCGTCGAACTGGTGCTCGAAGAGCTTGAAGTCTTTCCTGACGATACGGACTGGCAGGCTCAGCTGCGCCGGATGGCCCATGAGTTGCGCCGCGTGTGCCTGCTCCACCCGAATGTCGTACCCGTCCTTGTGACCGGGCCGTTGTCCACTCCGCTGGGTCTGCGCCCGGCAGGAACCCTGAAACCGCTGGAACAAATCCTGGGCACCCTGATCGCAGCCGGCTTCACCCCGGTAAGCGCGCTGCACGTCTACCGCGCCTTCTACGGATTCCTCTACGGGCATATCCTGAACGAACTGCAGGAACTCGTCGCGGACCCGGATGAGAACGAAGCATTGCTCCGGCTCGGGCTCCAGCGCCTGCCGCTGCGGGATTTCCCGCACCTGCGGCGCATGGCCCCGGAACTCCTGGAGTACGACGGCGAGCGGGAACTGGACCAAGGAATCAGCATCCTCCTGGATGGACTCGGCCAGCAGCTCGCCGTGAGCACGGGGCGCTGAGTATTTCTCACAGCCCCGCCACAGGAACCCCATGTACACGGCACAGGACACCGGGCTTCCATGGAGGCATGACTACATCACCCGGCACCCCTGAAAGCAGCGGTCCCCATCCCAACCACGACCGCGGCCTCGAATTTGATGTCTCCACCCTGCTCAGCCGGCGCCGCACCTTCGGCGTGCTGTTCGGCGGTGCGGCCACCGCGGCCCTCGCCGCCTGCACCCCGACTGACGGGGCCGGCAGTGGAACCGCAACGTCCAGTGCGAGCAGCGCTACGCCGTCGGGCACCGCAAGCAGCAGCACGACGGCGGCCGCCTCGCCATCGGCGTCCGCCTCGCCTACCGTGACCCGCGCCATCGCCGAATGCGGCGTGGAAATCCCGCAGGAAACCGCCGGACCGTACCCGGGGGACGGCTCCAACGGGCCCAACGTCCTGGAAGCCTCCGGCGTGGTCCGCAAGGACATCACCTCCAGCTTCGGCACGTCCGGCACCAAGGTGGACGGCGTGCCGCTGACGGTTACACTCACCCTCCTGGACAACGCGAACGGCTGCGTCCCGCTCTCCTGTGCTGCCGTCTACGCCTGGCATTGTGACCGCGACGGGAAATACTCGCTCTACGATTCCGGGCTCGAAAACGAGAACTACCTGCGCGGCGTCCAGGAAGCTGACGCCAACGGCCAGCTGAGCTTCACCACCGTCTTCCCCGGCGCCTACAACGGGCGCTGGCCGCACATCCACTTCGAAGTCTTCGAGTCCCTGAGCAACGCCACCAGCGCCGGCCAGCTCCTCGCGGTCTCGCAGATCGCCCTGACCGACGCGGCCTGCCGGGACGTCTACGCCACCGCCGGCTACGAAACCAGCGCCGCGAACTTCCCCAACACCACCCTGAAATCGGACAACGTCTTCGGCGACGACGGCGGCATCTACCAGCTGGCCACGATGACCGGCTCGGCGAAGGCGGGCTACACTGCGGCGCTCAATGTGACCATTTAGACTCGGAGCCATGCCTGCCTCCTCACTTGAGCACATCCAGGACCTCGGCGATTACGTCGCCGCGTCGCCGTCGAGCTTCCACGCCGTCCATGAAGCGGCACGCCGGCTCGACGCCGCAGGTTTCAAGCGGCTGGAAGAGGCACAGGCGTGGCCGGTGCCCACGAAGGGCGGCGGCGCGTTCTACGTGATCCGCGACGGCGCCCTCATCGCCTGGGTGGTTCCCGGCGGCGCAGGCCCGGCCACGCCCTTCAACATCCTGGGCACCCACACGGATTCGCCGTCCTTCAAACTCAAGCCCAAGCCCACCACCGGCAAGTTCGGCTGGCTGCAGGCCGGCGTCGAGGTTTACGGCGGCCCGCTGCTGAACTCCTGGCTGGACCGCGAACTCCGGCTGGCTGGCCGGCTGGTGATGCTGGACGGCACCGAACACCTCACCGCCACCGGCCCGCTGCTGCGCTTTCCCCAGCTGGCCATCCACCTGGACCGTGCCGTCAACGAAGGCCTTGCGCTGGGCAAGCAGCAGCACATGAACCCGGTGTTCGGCCTGGGCGAGCCCGGCTCGGAGGACCTGCTGGGGCTGCTCGCCGCGGCCGCTGGCGTGGATCCCGCCCTGATCGGCGGGTACGACATCGTGGTCGCCGACACCCAGGCGCCGGCGGTGTTCGGCGCCAAGGGCGAGTTCTTCGCCTCGGGACGCCTGGACAACCTCTCCTCCACACACGCGGGCCTGGCCGCACTGATCGCGCACGCGTCCGCGGGCGCCCCGACCGGCGGCCCGATCGCGGTCCTGGCCGCCTTCGACCACGAGGAGATCGGTTCCGCCTCCCGCTCCGGCGCGTGCGGGCCCATCCTCGAGGACATCCTGACCCGGATCTCCGACGGCATGGGCGCCTCGGTGAGCGAACGGCGGCAGGCGTTCGCGGCGTCGTTCTGCGTATCAGCGGACGCCGGCCACGCCGTGCACCCGAACTACCCGGAGCGGCACGACCCCGCCAACCGTCCCGTCCTCAACGGCGGCCCGCTGCTGAAGATCAACGCCAACCAGCGCTACGCCACCGACGCCGCGGGCGCCGCCTTCTGGGCGCGGCTCTGCGGCGAGGCGCGGGTGCCGTACCAGGAATTCGTTTCGAACAACGACATCCCCTGCGGCTCCACGATCGGCCCCCTGACGGCCACGCGGCTGGGCATCAGGACGGTCGACGTCGGCGTTCCGCTGCTGTCCATGCACTCCGCCCGCGAACTCTGCGGCACCGAGGACCCGCATTCACTGGCCGTTGTGTCGGAGCTGTTCTTCCGGACGGCGGCGTAGGTTCGGCGGCGTAACCGCATCCCATGGTTCAAAAGTGACCCCTGTGGTAGGTGTGGACGTTCAAGACGAACGAAACTGAAGCTACTTCCGGGGGGTCTGATGAACACGAAGCCATGGAAAAAGACGCTCGGGGTGTTGAGCGCGCCGCTGTTGCTCCTTGCAGCGTCCGGAGCCGCCGACGCCCAGGAAGCCACACCGCCGGTGGCTTCCACGATCATCAAATGCGAGCTGGCGTCCTCCGGCGGCACGGCGCCGCTGTACGACGGCAAATCCGCTTCGTACATGTACGACGCCCGTTTCAAGCCGGGCCCGGAATTGACGGACAAGGAACTCAGCGACCACACGCCGCAGGGCGTTGCCTGGTGGAAGAACTGGGATGGCAAGGGAAACAACTTGCTGCTCGTCACCACCTACGGCAAGGGCGGGGCGCACATCGTCGGCCTCGACCCCACGGACCGGACCAAGACCGTGGGGACCGTCCTAATCAAGCCGAGGAATGGTACGGAAGAACAGACCCACGCCGGCGGGATCGCAGTGAATGACAAGTGGGCGTTCATCGACGGACCGAAATCCGGCGGCTGGCACACCATCCGCAAGTACAGTCTCTCCGGCCTCCGGGCGTCGATGACGGCCGGAAATGGATCCGTCAGTCCGGCCGGTGCGGACCGCAAGGTCTACGGGGCGTCGTTCCTGACCATCGACGGCGGCCACCTGTACGCGGGCAAGTTCAGCAAGGAACACCGCGACTGGATGTACAGCTACACGATCGGCGGCGACGGATCGCTGACCCTGGACCGCAAGAGCGACGGAAACGGCCTGCGCTGGGAGGTCCCGCAATGGACCCAGGGAGTGGCAGTGGCGGACGGCCGTTTCCTCTTCAGCACCTCCAGCGGCCGAGCGAAGCGCAGCAACCTGTACGTCACCAACAAGGCCGAGACCAACCTGGACAAGGCCGCCGTGCGCTGCTTCCGGGCACCGAGCATGGCTGAAGGCATCACCGCCACGCCGGCCGGCGAGGCGTACCTCCTGTTCGAATCCGGATCCTACAAATACGACGGCACAAGCAGCGAACGCGCCATCAACGTGATCGACGGCGTGCACCGCGCCAAGCTCAGCACCCTGACCTCCCTGCCCGGAGGAAAGATCCATTTCGGAACCCTGCACTGCGTCGAACAGGAAGACTTCCTCGGCGATGACGAGATCCAAATCAAGGTCGAAGACCAGCAGTTGGGCAAGTCCGTGCAGATCGGCTCGGGCGACAAGAAAAGGATCGACAAGACAGTCCAGTTCACCGGCAAGGTCTCGGTGAAGCTCTACGAGAACGACGTCGAGGGGGACGACTACCTCGGCCAGCACGTGTTCGACCCCGTGAATAAGGACGGCATCATGGAGTTCTCGAAGGACGGCGCCAAGTACCGTTTGAGCTACAGCATCCGCTGAGCCGGCGCCGGTTCCGAACCCTGCCCAGCCAGTCTTTAGCCCGCCAGCCCGATCACCAGGTTGATGGTCGCGGCCAGGATCACGGTGCCGAACAGGTAGGACAGCAGGCTGTGCTTGAGGGCCTCGGCGCGGATGCGGTGATTCTCGAGGTTGGTGTCCGAGACCTGGTAAGTCATGCCCAGACTCGTGGCCAGGTAGGCGAAGTCGGTGTACTGCGGTGGGCGGTCCTGGTTGAAGCTGATGCCGCCCACCTCCCCGCCGGTGTCCTCCCCGGTCCCGTAATACAGCTCGGCGTAGCGCAGGGTGAACAGGGTCTGGACCAGCGCCCAGGACAGCGCGACGCTGAGCAGCGCCAGCGCTCCCGCAGCGAGCCGGTCACCCAGCCCGCCGCCGTCGTTCTGATGCGATCCAACGACGACGGCGCCCACCGCCACGAGGCTCGCCACGTTCGCGCCAAGGATGATCAGGTCCGTCGTGCCGCGCGAGGGGTCCTCTTCAGTTGCGTGGCTGCGGGTGGCCCCGGGGTCGAGACGCCCGATGACCAGCCATACCCATAGGACATAGCTGAAGGCCGCCACCACCCAGCCGGCCACGAGGCCAGTTATCCAGTGGGCTGTGGTGCTGGTGGCCACCGCTACCACGGCACCAGCGAGGGCCGTGACGACGAGGCGCAGCCATTTCCGCCGGGCCCGTGTGCTGGCTGGCATTCTCAGGCCCCGGCGTCTTCACGCGCATCGACGCCGAGCCGGGCGCGCTTGCTGTCGGCCTGCAGGATTCCGTCCCGGACCCCTGCGCGGACCACGAAATACAGCGCGTACAGGAGGATCGCGGCGAAGACGGCGGGGACGGTGACAGCATTCAGGATTGAGGCGTCCATAGGGCCACCCTACCGACGGCCCACGACGAAAACGTGTCACGCGGGGCGCGTCCGAATCGGCGGCGGCGGGGTTCCCGTGCTACGGTCTTTGTCGCTGCTACGGAGAAAAACGAAACGCGATTCTCCGGATCACCTTGCGCGGGTGGCGGAATGGCAGACGCGCTAGCTTGAGGTGCTAGTCCTCGAAAGGGGGTGGGGGTTCAAGTCCCCCTCCGCGCACAAATGTGATGTAGCGGGACATCCTTTACGGATGTGTCGGGACATCGTTGACACCCCCGGTCTTCGGACCGGGGGTGTTTTGTTTTTTCGGCTGGTAGCCGCGGGTTGGGTCGATGGTGAACTCTGCGAGGATTTCGCCGGTGCCGTGCTCGACGGCGGTGACGTCGGCCTCGCGGACGAGCACGATGATGCGTTTGTGTTTGTGGGCTCGTCCGATGCCCAGATGCCGGAGCCGTCCTGCGTGGCGGAGCGTGACCTTGCCGTCAGCGTCGACGCGGTCGGTGCGGACCCGCCAGTGCTCGCCTTGGCTGGCGATGCTGGGAGCGGCTTTGGGTGTTGCCGTGTAGCCCTC
>NZ_FNEI01000019.1 GCF_900099975.1 Arthrobacter cupressi | reverse complement strand
TCACGCTCCGCCACGCAGGACGGCTCCGGCATCTGGGCATCGGACGAGCCCACAAACACAAACGCATCATCGTGCTCGTCCGCGAGGCCGACGTCACCGCCGTCGAGCACGGCACCGGCGAAATCCTCGCAGAGTTCACCATCGACCCAACCCGCGGCTACCAGCCGAAAAAACAAAACACCCCCGGTCCGAAGACCGGGGGTGTCAACGATGTCCCGACACATCCGTAAAGGATGTCCCGCTACATCACAACGCGGAGACGGGGGGATTTGAACCCCCGGTCGAGTTTAACCCCGACCCTTCATTAGCAGTGAAGTCCATTCGGCCGCTCTGGCACGTCTCCATCCGCTATTGCTAGCCCACCAAGGATACGCAGAACACGGGGCACAGCGCAAAACGGCCGGGCGGGAAGGGACGCCACTGGTTCGTGGCTTCCCTCCCCGCCCGGAACCGGCTGGAGCAATGCTTACTTGGCGGGCAGCTGCGGATCCACGCCGTAGGTTTCGGCCAGCTTGGTCAGCACGCCGTGGGCGCCCTGCAGGCTGACAGAGGAAGCGAAGACGCGGTCGTCAACGTTCAGGACCTGTCCCTTGAGGGTCTTCCACAGCGGGTTGGACATGAACTGCTTCATCTGGGCGCGGGCCTTGTCTCCCTCTGCCGTGTCCTGGCCGAACGCGGAGGTGATGATCAGGCCGGCTTCGGCCTGGGTGATCTTCTCCTGGCTGAGCTCAACCAGGATCTTTTCCGTGGAGTCGGGCTGGCCCTTGGGGCGCGGGATGCCGGCGTCCTTCATGATCTCGCCCAGGAAGGACGTGCTCGAGTACAGGCGTGCCGTGTCTTCGCCGGCGAAGCGCACGTAGGAGTACGTCAGTTCAGGCTTCTTGGCCAGGATCGCGGCGCCAACCTTCTTGGCACGCTCCTGGTAGTCGGCGATCAGTTTCTCCGCTTCTTCCTTCTTGCCCAGTGCATCGCCAAGCATCACGATGTTCTCCTTCCAGGTGGGGCCGGTGGACTTGGAGAACAGGGTCGGGGCGACCTTGGAGAGTTGGCCGTAGAGGGCCTCGTGGCGGACCTTGGCCGAAACAATCAGGTCCGGCTCAGCGTCGAGGATCTTGTCCAGGCTCGGCTCGGCCAGGGGACCCACGTTGCTGGCGTCCTTGGTCAGCGCTGAGACGTCGCCAAGGTACGAAGGGAAGCTTTCGTCACCCTTGCGGTAGGTGGTGTAGGCAACCACCTGGGCTCCCAGCGCCAGGGCGGCGTCGGTGTAGCTCGCATCCAGCGTGGCTACGCGGAGCGGCTTCTTCTCGATTGTGGTGCTGCCCATCGCGTGCTCGATGGTCTTGGGGTAGGCGGCATCGGCCGCGGCGGACGACGGTGCCGCGCCGGTGGAGCCGCCGCAGGCGGTCAGGGCTAGGAGGGCCGTGGCGGCCGCAGCGCCGAGGGCTGCGCGGGTGGAACGGGTGCGGATCATTGTGTACTTTCGCTTGTCGCCGGGCAATGCCCAATGCGGCGGAGTCATGAACGGGTACTAAGGCAAGGCTTGCCTTAAGCGTCTTGCTAGACTGTAGCGGCGCGGAATAATTACGTGCAATTTTCCTTGCGTATTTTTCGAAAGGGTTCCCGGTGGCCACTGTTGCGCATCCTCGCGCGCCCCTCCGCGAGGACCGGCGACGGCGCGTTCCCGCCCGGGGATTACTGCTCGCAGGAGCTCTTCTCGCCCTGGCCCTGCTCGCCAGCGTCCTGATCGGCGGCCTGGAGTCCAGCTTGTCGGACGTATGGCACGCCGTCATGACGCCGAACGGTTCCGTGGCCGACGTGGCTATCCGGGAACTGCGGTGGCCGCGCACCGTGAATGGGCTCGTTGTGGGCGCATGCCTGGGCATCGCAGGTTGCCTGACCCAGGCCCACACCAGGAACCCCATCGCGGACCCAGGGCTCCTGGGAATCTATGCGGGCGCGGCGCTCGCCGTGGTAAGCGGCGCGCTCGTGGGTGGCGCCGCGTTGCAGGCGGCTCCGGCCCAGGCCGTGCTGGCCTTCATCGGTGCGTTGCTCGCCTGCGCCTTGGTGTTCGCCGTCGGTTCGGCCAGCCGCCACGGAGTCACCACCGTCACCCTGGTCCTGGCAGGTGCGGCCGTGACGGCCCTGGCCGGCGGGCTGGTATCCATGATCGTCCTCAGCAACGATTCGGCCCTGGACACTCTCCGATTCTGGCAGCTCGGCTCGATCGCGGTCCGCGGCGGAATGGTGCCGGCAATGCTGCCGTTCCTGCTCGCCGGCCTGCTGCTCGCCGCCGTGAACGTCCCTTCCCTCAACGCCCTGGCCCTGGGGGAGGAGACCGCCGCCTCGCTGGGCGTGGACCTCCGCCGCTCCCGCACCGTGGGGATCGCGGCGATCGCCGTGCTGGCCGCCGTCGCCGTCACCCTCGCCGGGCCGATTGCTTTCGCCGGATTGCTGGTCCCGCACCTGGCCAGGTGGCTGGTGGGGCTGGACTATCGCTGGCAGCTGCCCAGCAGCGCGGTGCTGGGCGCGGCCGTCTTGTTGCTGGCCGACACAGCGGGTCGCGTGGTTGCCCGTCCCGGCGAGCTCCCCGTGGGTGTCCTCCTGGCTGTCATGGGGGCGCCGTTCTTCATCTACCTGGCACGCCGCAGGAAGCTGGTGTCCTTGTGAGTTCCAGTCTTCTTCGCAATGCCAGGGTGGCGCGGTTGTCCGGGATGTCCGTCGTCGTATATCCGCGTGCACTGTGGGTGGGCTGCGCAGCCCTGTTGCTCCTGCTTCTCGCCGTGGTGGCCCACCTGATGCTCGCCGGCAGGCCGCTCGGACTGGACGAGGTCATGATGGGCCTGGCTGATCCGCCCGGTACCCCGCCTCGGCTGATCCTCCAGATCCAGGAGTTCCGACTGCCGCGAACCGTTGCGGGTGCCCTTGCCGGAGCCTGCCTGGCGGTCTCCGGTGCGCTCACGCAAAACGTTGCCCGCAACCCGCTGGCGACTCCGGAAATCCTCGGCGTCACGGCGGGTGCGTCGTTGGGTGCCGTGGCCGTCCTGGTCCTGGCCGGCGGCGGACACGGAGGCCTGAGCGGGGCGGCCGCAGCCGTTGGCTTGCCGTTGGCGGCCGGTGCCGGTGCCATCCTGTTCGGCGGGGGCGTCTTCCTGCTGGCGATGCGGCGCGGGCAGGACGTGCTGGACAGCAACCGCATGGTCCTGGTGGGCCTGGGGGCCACCGCTCTGGCAACTAGCTTGGTGACCTGGATGCTGACCTTGGGCGACGTCACCAACGCCTCACAGGCATTGACCTGGATGACAGGTTCCCTGAACGGGCGGGACTGGGCCGCCGTCGGTCCCATGGTCCAGGTGGCCTTGCCTCTGCTGCTGGTCAGCGCTGCCGCGGGCCGGTGGCTTCTCCTGGGCGCTTTCGATGACAACACCGCCCGTGGTCTGGGCCTCCCGCTGCGGCAGAGCCGCCCGCTGTTGCTGTTGCTGGCCGTCCTGCTGGCCGCGGCGGGCACCGTGATGGCGGGTCCGGTCGCGTTTGTGGCCATGGTCTGTCCACTTGCGGCGCGCCAGTTGTGCGGGACCGTGGTGCCGCCCATGGCTGCCACGGCGCTGCTGGGAGCCGCTTTCGTGGTCCTGGCGGATCTGGTGGCAGGATTCCTCCTGCCACAGGCCCTGCCCGTGGGTGTGCTGACAACCGTTCTTGGGGCGCCGGTCTTGATCGCACTCGTGTTCCGGGCCCAGAGGAGGACTTCGTGAATCACCCTGTTTTGTCTGCGGAGCGTTTGAGCCTTGGCTTCGAGGAGCGAATTGTCGTCCGTGGCCTGGATCTTTCCTTGGAACGCGGGAGCGTCACAACGATCATCGGCCCCAACGGTTGCGGAAAGTCCACCCTGCTCAAGGGACTTTCGCGTTTGCTGAAGCCAGGCGACGGCAGGGTCCTCCTGGACGGGAAGGACCTCCGGTCCTTCTCCCAGAGGGCCATCGCCCAGCGCATCGCCGTGCTTCCGCAAACGCCGATCGCCCCCGCGGGCCTGACGGTTTCCGAGCTGGTCACCCGCGGGCGGCACCCCCGGCAAAAGTGGTACCAGCAATTTTCGGCAGGGGACGAGGCGGCTGTTGCCGCGGCCCTCGAAGCCACCGATGTCTCTGCCTTGGCCCATACCGTCCTCGACGACCTCTCCGGCGGGCAGCGGCAGCGTGCCTGGATCTCCATGGCTCTCGCCCAGGAGAGCGACATCCTGTTGCTGGACGAACCCACCACCTACCTGGACCTGGCACACCAGGTGGAGGTCCTGGAACTGGTGCGGCGACTGAACCGCGAGCTGGGACGGACCGTGGTGATGGTCCTGCACGACATCTCTTTGGCCGCGCGCTATTCGGACCGTATCGTCGCCATGAAGGATGGCCTGATAGAAGCGCAGGGCACCCCGGCAGAGGTGGTGACCGCCGAGCTGCTGTGGTCCATTTTCGGACTGCGCGCGCACGTGGTTCCGGAGCCGTCGGAAGGCCGCCCCCATGTGATCCCGCTCGGGAGCGAGACGGCCGTCCCGGCCGGACCCGGGCTTTCGGCAGCTTCCGAACTCCCGGCGTCGTTCGAACTCCCGGCCTGAACCCTAGTCCGCAAGGGCGCGCCACAGGAACTGCTGGCTGCGGGCCTGCAGCGCCGCGGCCTGCCTGTTGTCCGAGGCGCCGGCATGCCCGCCCTCCAGGGTTTCGTGGAACCAGACATTCGGGATGCCCATGGCCTGCATCCTCGCGGCCATTTTGCGCGCCTGGACCGGGCCCACCCGGTCGTCCGAGGTGGAGGTCCAGATGAACGTCTCGGGGTACTCGACGCCGTCGTGCAGCAGGTGGTACGGGGAGAAGGTCCTGATGAATTCCCACTGCTCCGGAACGTCGGGGTCGCCGTATTCGGCGATCCAGGAGTATCCGGCGGAGAGTTTGGTATAGCGCCGCATGTCCAGCAGCGGCACTCCGCAGGACACCGCGGCGAACAGCTCCGGGTACCGGGTCAGCATGTTGCCCACCAGCAGCCCGCCGTTGGAGCCGCCCACGCAGCCCAGCCGTTCCCGGCTGGTCACGCCGCGGGAAATCAGGTCCTGCGCCACGGCCGCGAAGTCCTCGTAGGCCCGGTGCCGCTTCTCCTGCAGGGCTGCCCGGTGCCACGCCGGGCCATACTCGCCGCCGCCGCGGATGTTGGCCACCACGTACACGCCGCCGCGGGCCGTGCCGGAGGCCGCTGCCGTGCGCCGCTCCAGCCAGGACCGGCCGATCGCACCGCTGTAGGCAGGGGTGCGGGAAACCTCGAAGCCGCCGTACCCGGACAGCTGGGTGGGGTTGCCGCCGTCGAGCACCAGGTCCTTGGACGCGATCTGGAAGTACGGCACCTTGGTGCCGTCCGCTGACACCGCGAAATGCTGCTGCACCTCGTAGTCGGCGTCGTTGAAGAACGACGGCGAGGACTTCACGACGGCGTGCGTGCTCACGACGGCGGTACCCGCCTCAGCGGTGCTTCCCTCGGCGGTGCTTCCCGCCGCCGTGAGGGTGCCGCGCATCAGGGTCGTCGGGGTGGTGAACCCGGTGGCGACAAGCCAGAAGTCGTTGCCGGCGTCTTCGCTTTCGTCCTCGTCATCCACCGCGTAGGCGTTGACGTCGTGCAGCGGCGGGCAGGCATCCAGCGGCGCCACGGCCCAGCCGCCGGGGGCCGAGCCGGCCCCCTCGCCGGCGTCGCCCGCGGCGGTGGGCCGCGCGGGGTCGAGCACCAGGATCTGCGAGGAGACGTCGCTGAGCAGGTTCAGCACCAGGAAGTCCCGGGTCCAGCTCCAGGACTGCAGGGAGGTGCGCTCGTCCGGGGTGAACAACACGGTGAAACTCCGGGCACCGCCCAGGTAGTCCTCCAGGTCCGCGGCGAGGAGGCAACCGGCCGGGAACACGGTATCGGCAGTCTCCCCGCCGTCCACAGTGGCCCCGGCAACGGCCCAGTCCTGGCGCGGACGGAACAGCAGCCACTGGCGGTGGGTGCTGATGTTGACGTCGGTGGGAACCTCGATTTCCAGCCACGCGCCGTCGCGCCGCAGGTAGGTGCGCTGGTTGAAGAAGTCGATCCAGTCCACCGCGAAGGTGCGCTCGAAACCGGGCGTGGAGTCGTGCGCCACGAGCGCCATCATGTGCTCTTCCGCGATCTCGAAGAGGCGTTCGGCCTGCGCCAGGCGCTGGCCGCGGGAGAGCCTGACGCCGGTGCGGGCGTAGGAGGAAGTGGTCTTCGGCAGCCCTTCGGCGGTGCTGGCGACCAGCAGGGTGTCCGCGTCCAGCCAACTGACGTTGCCCTTGGCCACCGGCAGGTCGAAGCCGCCCTCGGCCGGGTCCACGAAGCGGCGCTGTTCGATGTCGAACTCGCGGTAGCGGTTGGCGTCGCCGCCGTCGGGCGAGAGCGACACCATGGCAAGCCGGTACGGCTGTCCCTCGGCGGGGCGCAGGAACGAGGCCCCGTGGAAAACCCACTCTTCGTCTTCCGCTGCCGCCAGCGCGTCAATGTCAAGCAACACGTCCCACTCGGGGTCATCGCGTAGATAGCTTTCCCAGCTGGTGCGCCGCCAGAGGCCCTTGGGGTTCTGCTTGTCGCGCCAGAAGTTGTAGTAGTGACTGCCGCGCTTGGTCACCATGGCAATCCGGTCCGTGGAGTCAAGGACTTCCAGGATCCCGGCTTCCAACCCGGCGAAGTCCTCGTCGTCGAGCAATTCTTCGGTGCGGGCGTTCTGCTCCCGGACCCAGGCCAGCTGCTCTTCGCCGTGGATGTCCTCAAGCCAGATGTTCTCGTCGACGGGTTCCGGAGCCGTGGTCTTTCCGGGGTCGCCTGCAGGGCTTTGCTCAGCTGCTGTGGTGGTCATCGCCCCATCCTAGGTGGCCCGTCCGGCAAGGAAGCAAGTCATGGTGAAAGTAAGCTTGGGCGGTGGACAAATCGCAGAAAACCAGGGTGGCACTGATCGGTGCGGGACCGCGCGGCACCAGTGTCCTGGAGCGGTTGTTCGCGAACTGGGCGGCGTCGGCGCCTGCCGGGCACACCCTGCAGGTGGATGTTGTGGATCCGTACCCGGCAGGTCCCGGCCGGGTCTGGCAGCCCGGGCAGTCGCGCCTGTACCTGATGAACACCCAGTCGTTCTATCCCACACTCATCCCGGAGGACCCGGCGCTCGCCGCCCCGCTGGCCGGCGGCACGTTCGAGCAGTGGCGGGCACGCCGCCGGGAGCATGGCCAGGGCCTCAGCGGGGAGGAACAGGACGAACTCGCGGCGCTGGGAACCGGTGACTTTCCCAGCCGCGCCATCTACGGGCGGTACCTCAGCGAGACGCTGGACGCCCTGCTGGAACGCACCCCCGACGGCGTCGAGGTCACCTTCCACCGTGACGCCGCCGTGTCGGTGCGCCGGGACCTGGACGGCGCGTCCAGGTTCGACGTCGAACTCGGCTCCGGCGCGCACCTTGCGGCCGATTCCGTGGTCCTTGCGCTCGGGCACCTGGAAGCGCAGCTGAACGCTGAACAGCGTGCCTTCGCCGGCGCAGCAGCCGGGCTGGGACTGCTGTACCTGCCCCCGGCGGCACCGGCCGACGTCGACTGGTCCCGGGTGCCGGACCGTGAACCGGTGCTGGTCCGCGGCATGGGGCTGAACTTCTTCGACGTCATGGTGCAGCTGAGCGTGGGCCGCGGCGGACGGTTCGAACCGTCGGACGGAGGTCCGGGCACGCTGAGGTACGTGCCTTCCGGCCGGGAACCGAAGATCATCGCCGCCTCCCGCCGCGGCACCCCCTACCGGGCCAAGGCCGGCCTGGACGGTTACTATCCGAAATCCATCCGGCTGCGCTACCTCAACGAGAAAGCGATGGCTCGCTTCGCCGCGGCCGGGATCCAGCCGGGCTTCGACCACGACCTGTGGCCGCTGCTGCACCGGGACACCCTGTGGGCCTACTACTCCACGCTTGCCGCGGCCCAGCCCGCCGCCATCAGCGACACCGGGGAGTTCCTGGCCGCGTTGGAGGATGCCCTGCAACCGCACGCACACGCCGCCGGCAGCTGGGAAAAACGCGTCGATGAGCTGGTGGCCAAACATGTGGCCGCCTCGCGCCGCCTGGACCTGCCGGGCCTCGCCGCCCCCCTCGCCGGCCGGTCCTTCGCCGGGCGGCGGGAACTGGACGCCGCCGTCGTGGACTACCTCGACGACGACGCCCGGCGCTCCGCCCTCGGCGAGACGGACCCGATGAAGATGGCGATCGGTGCGCTGCACACCGGCCGGGCCGTGCTGAAAAGCGTGGTGGCCGACGGCGGTATCACCGATGAGTCCTGGCTGGGCGAACTCCGTGGCTGGTTCGAGTCGTTCGTCGAAGGCCTGGCCAGCGGACCCCCGGCATTGCGGGCGGAGCAGCTGGCCGCCCTGGCGCGGGCCGGCGTCGTCAGCTTCACCGGACCCGACCCGCGCTTCGGCGTGGACCGCGCGCAGCAGCTCTTCACCGCCTCATCCCCCTGGGTAGGGGGCGAGCCGGCCACGGCGAAGACCATGGTGGAAGCCCTGGCCCCGGCGAATCGGGTGGGCACCACCGCGTCCCCGCTCATGCGGCAACTGCTGGCCGACGGGCTGGTGCGGCCCAAGGTCATGCTGGGCACCGAAGGCACCCCCGTGCAGGCCACGGGCCTGGACGTCGAGCCGCACCCGTACCGCGCCGTGGGCGCCAACGGCTCGGTGACCGCCGGCATGTACGTGCTTGGCCTGCAACTCTCCGCCAACCAGTGGGGGACAGCCATCGCGGCCGAAGCCGTGCCCGCCGACGGCCAGGCCTACCGCAGCGGGCAACGGACCCTGCGCGACGCGGACGAAATCGCCCGGGCCGTGCTGGGGCTCTAGCCCTTCAGGCACTTCTGGTACTCGACCCACGCGATCGCGTACCGGATCCAGCCCAGGAAGTCGTACCACTGGGTGGGCGGGACCGGTGCCGTGCATTTGGGCGGCAGCGGCGCGGCCACCTGCACGGCGGTCTTCACCACGGTCCCGGACTCGACGGCGGTGAGCACCAGCGTGCCCGTTCCGGCCGCCGCCGAGGCGGGTACCTTCAGTTCCACCGCCGCGGCGCCTCCGCTCACCGGAACCGACCCCAGCTGGGTGGCCACGCCTTTCGCGTCGGTGAACACCGCGGTGAGCGACTTGTTCACCGGGCTGCCGAGGGAGGTCAGGTCCAGCCTGGAAACCGCCAGCGTCATCGCGTCCCCGCCCTTGACCTCGGCCGGGGTGCTGTTGACGACGGCCACCGAGCGGCGGGCGAAGTCTGGTGAGACCGGTTTGTGGTTCTGGAGGTACTTGATCCAGGCGTCCCGGTCCACCAAGCCGCTGTCCTTGGTGTTGGCGCCTTCCTTGAAGATGCGGAAGTTGTCGCCGCCGGCGGCCAGGAAGCTGAAGGTGCCGATCCGGTAGGACTTCGCCGGGTCGACCAGCTCGCCGGCCACCCGGATGGAGGTGACCCGGTCACCGGCCGGGCGGGCGCCGTCGTATGTGTAGTTCACGTTCCTGGACAGGCCCAGCTGCAGGTACGGACGGCTCGGAACCGTGCCGTCCGGGTTGGTTTGCCACTGCTGTTCCAAGAGGGTCTTGAACTGCGCGCCGGTCAGCGAGGTGGTCCAAAGGTTGTTGACGAACGGCAGCACCGCGTTGGCCTCGGCGTAGGTGATGGTGCCGTCCGGGGCGTAGTACAGCTCGTTGCGGAGGCCGCCTGGATTCACGACGCCGATCTCGGCCCCGCCCAGTTCCGGTGCCTTGAGCGTGTCCACCAGCGAGTCCGCCACGAGGTTGCCCAGGGTGGACTCGCTCGCACGGTCGTCCCGCTTCGGTGCGCCGCCCGCGGGATCCGGAGTGAACGCCGTGGTGATATCCGCGGTGACCGCGCCCACCGGCTGGTTCCCGACGGCGGCGGCCTCGGCGAGGGCCTTGTCCACGATCGTCTTCACCTGCGCCACCCGGGGGTACGTGCCGGAGAGGTCGGTGGTGATGCGCTTGACGTTGCCCGCCGTGTACGCCGTGACGGCCTTGCTGGCGGTGTCCACGGTGAGGGTGATGCGGCCGATGTTCTCGCCATAGTTGCCGGTCTGGACGATCGGACGGGTCTTCGCCGTGGGCTGGCCGGTGGCGTCATACACGGGGGCGTCCCAAGCGTATTCCTTGTGGGTGTGGCCGGTGAAGATCGCGGCCACGTCCGGGCTGGTTTCCTTGACGAGCTTCGCGAAGGGGCCGCCGGCGGCGACTTCCTGCTCCAGGGTGGCGCCTTCGGGCGTTCCCGCGCCGGCGCCGTCGTGGTTTTCCACGACGATCACATCGGCGAGCTTCTCCGCCTTGATCTTCGAGGCCACCCGGTTGATGGCGTCAACGGGATCGCCGAAGTCCAGATCGCTGATGCCCGACGGCGTCACCAGGGTCGGAACTTCCTGGGTCACGGTGCCGATCACGGCCACCTTGATCCCGTTCATGTCCAGCACCGTGTATTCGGGCAGCACCGGCGTGGTGGTGCCCTTCTGGTAGACGTTGGCACCCAGCATCGGGAACTTCGCGTTGGCGCCGCCCGCGATGACACGGTCGCGCAGGTCCGCCCAGCCGCCGTCGAACTCGTGGTTGCCCACCGCGGAGGCCCTCAGTTCCAGGGCATTCAGCACGTCGATGGTGGGCTGGTCCTTCGCGATCGCCGAGGCGAACAGCGAGGCGCCGATGTTGTCGCCGGCCGAGATGAAGGCGGTGCTGCCGTTGGCCTCGGCACGGAGCTTTTCGATGGTGCTGGCGAACAGGACCGTATTGGCGTCGATGCGGCCATGGAAATCGTTGATGCCCAGGAACTGCAGGTCAACGCTGTCCGGCGTTTCCGTGACGGGCAGGTTCAACCCGACCAGCACGGGATCGTGGTCGCTGGCGCGGAATTCGTCAGCCACATAGTAATTGCCCACGTTGCTGTTATAGCGGCTGTACTCCAACGCAACGGACTCCACGGAGTTGATGTTCCAGATGTCCGTTCCGGTGACGGTGGCCTTGGCCGCGGGCGAGGCCAGGATGTGGTCCAGGGAGCCGACCATTCCGCCGAACAGGTAGGAGTGTTTCCCGGTGCCGGCCTCGAGGTCGGTGTAGCCGGCGCCGGTGAGGACCTTGATGGGATCCTCCTGCGCGTACGCGTTGAAGTCGCCGATCAGGAACACCTTGTCCGTGCCCTTCGATTCCTGCAGCGTGGTGGCGAACTCCAGGAGGGACTGGGCCTGCTTGGTGCGGGCCAGGTTGGATGCGCCCTGGCCCTTGTCCGTGTCGTCCGGGGTCGCGGCGGAACCCTTGGACTTGAAGTGGTTCACGATCGCGATGAACTTCTTGTCATCTTCGGCGCCCACCGGCTTGAAGACCTGGGCCAGCGGCTTGCGGGCGCTGGCGAAGGCCACGGTGTCGTTGTGGATGATCGACTCGCCCAGCGGTTCGGCCACGGCCTTCTTGTAGATGAAGGCGGTGCGGATCATGTCCTCGTCGATGAGCGGCGGGGCGTTGGCGGGGGAACGGACGTAGTCCCACACGCCCGGCGTCTTGGCGTTGAGCGCTCCGACCAGCTTGGCGAGGGCGTCGTCCCGGTCCTTGCCGAACTGGGCGGAGTTTTCGATTTCTTCGAGGGACACGACGTCGGCCCCGGCCTTGGTGATCGCGGCGACGATCTTGGCCTGTTGGCGTTCGAAGTTTTCCGCATTGGCGGCACCGCGCGCGTTGCAGCCGTCCTTGACCGTGATGGGGTTCCCGTCCCGGTCGGTGTAGTACGTGCAGCCGGTGAGTTGATCGCCGGTTGTGGGGAAGTAGTTCAGGACGTTGAAGGACGCGATCTTCAGGTTCCCGCCCACCTCGGCCGGACCCGCCGGGCGGCTGGCGGCGAAGGACACCGGCTGCACGGCCTCGGCGGTGGCCGGGGTCAGGTGTGAAAGCGGCTGGAATTTCCAGGCGTTGTTTCCGTAGCCCAGGATCACGTTGGTGCGGAAGGCCGCGGCCGAGCCGACCCGGACGGGGTCGCTGGTGGTCAGGTATGGCAGCGGCAGGGCCTTGGTGGTGGCGTCCTTGAGGAAGTTGGTGGAGGCGCCGTCGTCGAGTTTGATCCCGCGTGCGGCGTTTTCGGCGGCAAGCGCGGTGTTCTCCGGGGTGCCGTACGCTGCTACGGCGTTCGGCTGGACCAGCGGGGTGGTGCCCGCCGCGAGTCCGATTTCGCCGTACTGGTTGAGGGCATAGTTGTCCGTGACGGTGTACGCGCCCTGCGGTGCCACGAGCATGCCTTCGTAGCGCTCGCGGGCGGCGTCGTCGGCGGGCAGGGCGAAGCTGCTGGGCTTGACCTCGGGTGCGGCCTCGGCGAGCACCTTCAGGCCGGCCGCGTCAACTGTGAGCTGGGTCTGGTTCGCGAACTCACTGACCGGGCCGGTCAGCTCCAGGTAGTCACCGGTGTGCACGGACGCCGCCGTCGACGGCGAGTAGACAAACAGAGCGTCCGACGCCGTCCTGGCCGCCGGATCCGGGTCTCCTCCGCTGCCGGGGGTCTGGACGTAGTAGCCGTTGAAGCCGCCCGTGGCGTAGACGGCGGTGACCTTGCCGCGGGTGGTGACAGTGCTGCCCGCCAGCGGGCTCGCGGCACCGGTGCCTTGGATCTCGGCGATGGTCTTCGCGCCGGGCTCCACGGGAGGGGCCGTCACGGTACCCGAAGCGGTCGGGGTGATGGTGGCGCTGAGCGAGAGATCGGCGGAGTTGTTGTTGCTGTCCGCGCCGTTGCTGCGGTTCAGGCTCTTGACGTCGGTGTTCCCGGCCGGGGTAGCGGCGGCGGCAGTTTCGAAGGTGTTCGACGTGCCGTAGCCGAGCAGGTCCGCCACGGTCCCGTTGCCCGTGACCGAGCCGGCGGGGAGGGCGAGTGCGGCGGCCTGCTTGGCCAGGACAATGGTCCCGGCCGTGCCGGAAGGATTGAACGAGCCGGAACCGTCGACGTCGGCGGTTGGCAGTGCGGGGGCGGTGGACGCGGTGCTGTTGCTGGCTCCCTTGATGAGGAAGTGACCCTTGGCCGGAATGCTTCCGGACAGCTCCGTGATCCCGCTGGGCGCGGCAGTGCTCGTTCCTGAGCGGTACTGCAGCGACCAGCCGCCGAGGTCCACGGCGGTGTCGCCGCTGTTGTAGAGCTCCACGAACTTGTTGCGGAACGCGGCGCCGGAACTTCCGCCGCTAAGGTATGCCTCGTTGATGACCACGGCCGGGGCGGAGGTTTCTTCCGCAGCGGCCGTGGGCGGGACAGTAAGTGGCGCCGCCAGCAACCCTGCCGACAGCGCCGATCCCACCAGGAACTTCCAGTGTTTGCTATGCATCCGTTCTGACTTTCTCTTGAGAACCGGTCAGGTTCTGGTTACGCCTGCGCCGCGTTGTACCGGCGCCGGCGATCGGACCGTGCAGGGTTGGGACTTTTTGTTGGTGCAGGGGAATTCCGGGAATTCCCGTCGGGATCGGACTTTACCGGGAGTAAAGAAACATCCGTGGCATTCGAGCAGGGCAAAATGAACCGGGGTTGCCGCCCGGTGGCGGGTCGGTCCTACCTTTTGGAGTCCTTGATGCTCCCCGTGCTTTGCGCGCCCCCGGCCCGGCCGACGAAGCAGAGGATCTCGCGGTCGCCGCCCCGCCAACGGAGGCGCGGTGCGCCCCAACCCGCGGTACGCCGCGAAACTGACAACATCCGGTCCCCCAAATCCTTCGTTGTTGCTACTTCTTGGACCCCTTCAGGCTCCCCTTGGTCTGTGCCCCCGCGGCCCCGCCGACCAAGCAGACAATCTCCTTGTCTCCGGTCTTCCAGCTCTCACTGGTGGGGAAGAAGTAGGTCATTTCGAGCCCGGACTCATCGAACGGCTTCCCGACGAACGTGGCGAACTCCTTGCTGCAAAAATCTTCGGCCTTCTGGGTGATCACTGCGTCTCCCGGATAGGCGGAGTCCTCCAGGTTTGTTGCGGCGAAGGCTTCGAAATCGTGGTCCTGGGGGCAGGGGATGATGGTGACGTCCTGGACTTCCGAGCCGTTGGGCTTCTCCAAGCAGTCACCCACCTTCACCTTGAAGGCATCGGCCTTCGATGATTCGGTGGCGACACCCGAGGAATCCCGTTTGGCATCCCCGCTGCCCGGGAAGGAACACGCGCCCAGGGCCAGGGTGAGTGCGCACAGCGCGGCGGCTGCCGCCACGGCATGCTTGGCGGTGCGGTATTTGGCGTTGCGCGCGATCGGCATCGCGGTCCTCATTTCAACGGGTTGGCGGAAGGGACTCCCCGGAACGGCAGAGCGCCGTCCGGGGAGCCGGGGTCTATCCCTTGAGGTTGACGTCCTGGACCAGGCGGAACACAGCTCCGGTGGGATCGGTGAGCGTGGCAAGGCGGCCGAACGGGGTGTCTTCGGCGGGCTGGATAACGGTGGCTCCCAGCGCAAGTGCCTGTTCCACGGTGGCGTCCGCGTTGTCCACCGCGAAATACACGGTCCAGTAGGAGGGCACCTGCTCAGGCAGGAACCCGGAGGCGTCCATGATCCCGGCTTTGGCGTCGTCTCCGGCGCCGAGTGTTGTGTAGCGGAACTCCGGGGTGTCACCCACCACGCTGGTGTCCCAGCCGAAAACCTTCTGGTAGAAAGCGACGGCGTTTTCATAGTCCTTGGAGTGCAGCTCGTGCCAGGCCGGAGCCCCGGATTCCGCGGCGAGTTGGTAGCCCTTGTGCTCGCCGAACTGCCACAGCCCGATCGCAGCGCCCGAAGGGTCGGCGACCATGGCCATGCTGCCTTGTTCAGGTACTTCCATCGGTTCCAGGAAGACCTGGCCGCCGTTGGCTGCCGCGGCCTCGGCGGTGGCCTTGATGTCGTCGGTGCGCAGGTAGGTGGACCACACGTCCGGCATGGGGCCCATGTCGTCCTGCTTCTGCATGATGCCGGCCACCATCTTGCCGTTCTTCCAGGCGGTGATGTAGCCGCCGTACTTTTCCTCGTCACCGGTTTCGTAGCTCCAACCGAACAGTGCGTTGTAGAAGTTCTTGGCCTTCTGGGTGTCCGAGGTCATCAGGTCGATCCAGCAGGGTGCGCCGGGCGTGATCTCAGGGGTAGGCATGTTGCTCCTTGAGTTTGTTCCGGGGACAAGTCCAGCCCCGGTTTTTTGGGCAGTTGGTGGAGACAGACAGCACCCTATGCCGGGGGTCGGACAGTTTCAATGATCCGGAGTCGGGCCCCGGGCTGCCCGTCCGGCATCCTTGTTGCTGTCAGTGCCCCGGCGTAGCCTTCGGGCATGCCTGAACAGAGCTTTCCAAGCAGCGCCCCGCAGGGCGCTCCGGGGCCAGGGAACGGGGCCGGCAGCCCGGGGGAGCGGGTCCACCGGGCACCGTTGAACGCAGCAAAGACACCCCTTCCGCGGGAAACCCAGGCGCTGTCCAGGGTAGGGAAGGTGCCGGTGCTGGCCTACCTTGAGTGGCCGGGGTTCGGGCAGTACGTCCCGGCCATGGTGGTCCGTACGGCGCCGGGCAGGGTCTTGGTCCAGTGGTGGCCGGACCCCTTCAAACCCGGCGAGCGGCATACGTGGCTGAAGGAAACGGACGTGCGGCGGGACCTTCGGGTCGCCCGGGGTAGCCCGCATGCGCCAGGCCCGGCCTAGCGGGCAGTCAGTCCAGGCCTGGCGGCCCGTCAGGCCACGGGGTTGGGAACCTCCACCATGCGGGTGTTCCCGTCCACCAGGTCCACGGGACGCAGCGTCCAGGACGAGGCAAGCTCGTAGGCGTCGGACAAGGCAGCGTCCAGCAGGGAGCGGCCGTCCTTTTCCTCCGGGTCGATCCAGTCGTTGATCATCCCGGGAGCGAGGGGAACCGGCAGGCGGTCGTGGAGATTGTGCAGGCCCTCATGCGCCTCCGCCGGGGGCGTAGGCATGGTCAGGATGCTGCAGGACAGCCGCCAGGCCTGCGGGTCCTTCCGGTCGGCCACCGACTCGTCACGCCAGAAGGCGAACAGCCCGGCGAAGGTGATGAGATCGTTCCCCGGTTCGACGACGTAGCGCTGCTTCGGGTCCTTCCGGCCCGGGCCGGACTTCTTGAATTCGTAGTACGCCGAGACCGGCACCACTGCGCGCCACTTCTGCAGGGACGACTTGAAGCTTGGCAGGGTCGCTGCCGTCTCCGAGCGGGCGTTCCAGCTCGGCAGGCGCGTCTCGAAGGACTCCGCGAAGCTGGGAATCAGCCCCCACCGCCCGACGGCGAGCTCCCGCCGGAGCGATCCGTCATCGCCGCTGCGTCCGCGCAGGAAGGTGACGGGATCGGTCGGATTGAACTGGAGCGCAGGGGACGGGTACACGGTGTCATCGCGGAGCAGCGCATCAAGTTTCCGGGAAAGATCGTCCGCTTCGAAACCTACGCTGAATCGTCCGCACATGCGGCCATTCTCACGCACCCGGCGGCGGGGCGCCAGTCCGCGGGAACGGGGTGGCGGGCAGGAGGCGGGGCGGGAACCGGAAACGCCGGAGGCCGGCGGACTGCCCACCGGAGTGGGCCGACAACCGGCCTCTGGCCTGCGCAAATGCCGAAGCAACGACTGCGCCACGCGGAAGGTAAGGGATTTGAACCCTTGGTACGGGGTTACCGCACACTGGTTTTCAAGACCAGCTCCTTAGGCCGCTCGGACAACCTTCCCTGCCTAGTAGTGTTTCATAGGGAGTTGGCTGCTTCAAAAACCCGCAGCGGGCTCTTTGGCCGCAGCGGCCGCGCACCATCACGCAAGGAATCGGGAGCACCCATGAAAGCCGTCTACATTTCCGAACCCGGCGGGCCGGAAGTCCTTGAGATCCGTGAGGTTCCCGCGCCGGTTCCCGGCCCCGGCGAGGTGCTGATCGACGTCGTCGCGGCCGGCCTCAACCGGGCCGATGTCCAGCAGCGGCGCGGCTTCTACCCGCCGCCCCCGGGGGCCTCCGAGGTTCCGGGCCTCGAGGTTTCCGGCCGCATCGCGGCCTTCGGCCCGGAGGTCAGCAAGCCGTTCAGCGTAGGGGACAAGGTGGTGGCGCTGCTCGCCGGCGGCGGCTACGCCCAGCAGGTTGCGGTCCCTGCCGAACAGGTCCTCAAAGTGCCCGACGGCGTCGACCTCGTCACCGCTGCCGCCTTGCCTGAAGTGGCGGCAACCGTGTACTCCAACCTCGTGATGACCGCGCAGCTGCAGCCGGGTGAAACGGTCCTGATCCACGGCGCCACCGGCGGCATCGGAAGCATCGCCATCCAGCTGGCAAAGGCCTGTGGGGCAAAGGTCGCCACCACCGCCGGCTCGGCCGAAAAGGCCAGCACCGCCAAGGCCTACCTCGGTGCGGACATCGTGATCAACTACGTCGAAGAGGACTTCGCCGAAAGCCTCAAGGCACAAAACGGCGGCCGCGGCGCGGACGTGATCCTCGACGTCGTCGGCGCGAAGTACCTGAAGCAGAACGTCGAAGCGCTCGCTGACTACGGGCGGCTCGTGGTGATCGGCCTGCAGGGCGGGACAAAAGGCGAAATCGATCTTGGCCAGCTCCTCAGCAAGCGCGCGGCGGTCATCGGAACCACGCTGCGCTCCCGTCCGGTGGCGGAAAAGGGCATGATCATGAACGCTGTCCGTGACAACGTCTGGCCACTGTTCAGTGACGGCCGCATCAATCCGCTCGTGGCCAAGTCGTTCCCGCTGGAGCAGGTCCGCGAAGCCCACCACTACTTCGATTCCGGCGAACACATGGGCAAGGTGCTCCTGCTCCTCTGAGCGGCCGTGGCAGCAGGCCTTGCGAAAAGCCCGTGAAAAGGAGGGACCATGGCCATCCGGCATGGCATCCTGGCCCTGCTCCAGGACAAAGCCCGCTACGGCTATGAACTCCGGGCGGAGTTCGAAGCCCGCACCGGCGGGGTCTGGCCGCTGAACATCGGGCAGGTCTATTCCACCCTGGACCGGCTGGAACGTGACGGCCTGGTGGTCCGGGAAGGGTCCGACGGCGAGGGCCACGTGGTGTACAGCCTCAGCCCGGCGGGCCGGGACGACGTGGAGCAGTGGTTTTCGACGGCGGCGAACCGTTCCTCTACGCCCCGGAACGAGCTCGCCATCAAGCTCTCGCTCGCCGCCACCCTGCCCGGATCGGAGTTGCCCACGATCATCCAGGAGCAGCGTGACGCCTCGCTGGCGAAGCTGCAGGAACTGAACCAGCTGCGCAAGGACGTCCCGGCCGGGCCGCGGGCCGAGGACATCGCCCGGATCATGGTCCTGGATTCGCTCGTGTTCCAGCTCGAAGCAGAGCTGCGCTGGCTGGACCTCTGCGAGGCCAGGCTGGTCCACACCGGGCAGATCGCCGCCGTGCTTCCCGAGGTCTAGCCTCGCCGGTTTCGTCGCCGGGCCTTGCTACAGTGCCGCGTAGGCCATAACCACTGTTCTCAAGGAGGAGCCATGGGTACTCAGCCGAACGGGAAAGATGCGGAATCCGTTCAAGCGCACGTCCTCGAACTCGACCCGGAGCTGCCGCCGCCCGCAGTGGACGACGCCGTCAGGGAAGCCGAGGAGCGGCGGTGGACTCCCGGGAAGATCGCCCTATGGATGGTGGTGTCGCTGCTCGGAGCGGTGGCCTGGTTCATGGTGGCCCTGGTCCGGGGCGAGACCGTCAACGCGATCTGGTTCGTCTTCGCGGCCGTTTGCACGTACCTCATCGGGTACCGCTTCTACTCCAAGGTCATTGAGCGCTACTTGCTGAAACCCGATGACCGCCGGGCCACGCCGGCGGAGTACAAGGCCGACGGCAAGGACTACGTCCGCACGGACCGGAACGTGCTTTTCGGCCACCATTTCGCCGCGATCGCCGGAGCCGGTCCTCTTGTGGGGCCGATCATCGCCGCCCAGATGGGGTACCTGCCGGGCACCATCTGGATCATCATCGGCGTCGTCCTCGCCGGCGCCGTCCAGGACTACCTGGTGATGTTCTTCTCAATGCGCCGCGGCGGTCGCTCGCTGGGACAGATGGCACGCGAAGAGCTCGGCGTGGTGGGCGGCACCGCGGCCCTCGTGGCCACGCTGCTCATCATGATCATCATCGTGGCGATCCTCGCGCTGGTGGTGGTCAACGCCCTCGGCGAGAGCCCGTGGGGTGTTTTCTCGGTGGGCATGACCATCCCCATCGCGCTCTTCATGGGCGTCTACCTGCGCTTCCTGCGGCCCGGCAAAGTCATGGAAGTTTCGATCATCGGGTTCGTCCTGCTGATGGCCGCGATCATCGGCGGCGGCATGGTGGCCGGCACCGAATGGGGTGCCTCCTTCTTCCACCTGGATAAGACCACCATCGCCTGGGGCATCATCGTCTACGGCTTCATCGCCGCCATCCTGCCGGTCTGGCTCCTCCTGGCGCCGCGGGACTACCTGTCAACGTTCATGAAGATCGGCGTGATCGTCATGCTTGCCGTGGCCATCATCGTGGTGCGGCCCGAAATCACCGTGCCGGCCTTCAGTGAATTCGCCGGCCGGGACAACGGCCCGGTGTTCTCGGGGGCGCTGTTCCCCTTCCTGTTTGTCACCATCGCCTGCGGCGCCCTCTCCGGCTTCCATGCCCTGATTTCCTCGGGCACCACCCCCAAGCTGGTCGAAAAGGAACGCCAAACCCGCTTCATTGGCTACGGCGGCATGCTCATGGAATCCTTCGTTGCCATCATGGCCCTGGTGGCCGCAATCTCGATCGACCGCGGCATCTACTTCGCCATGAACGCGCCCGTTGCGTTGACCGGCGGCACCGTTGAAACCGCCGCCCAGTGGGTCAACAGCCTGGGCCTGTCCGGCGTCAACATCGCCCCGTCGGACCTCGCGCAAACCGCGCAGAACGTCGGCGAGCCCAGCATCGTGTCGCGTTCGGGCGGCGCCCCGACGCTCGCCGTCGGCCTGGCGCACATCATGCAGCAGTTCATCGGCGGCACCGCGATGATGGCGTTCTGGTACCACTTCGCCATCATGTTCGAGGCACTGTTCATCCTCACCGCCGTGGACGCAGGCACGCGCGTTGCCCGTTTCATGCTGCAGGACTCCATCGGCAACTTCGTCCCGAAGTTCAAGGAGGCGTCCTGGCGGCCGGGCGCCTGGCTGTGCACAGCCGTCATGGTGGGTGCCTGGGGAGCGGTGCTGCTGATGGGCGTCACGGACCCGCTGGGCGGCATCAACACCCTGTTCCCGCTGTTTGGCATCGCCAACCAGTTGCTTGCCGCGATCGCCCTCGCCGTTTGCATGGCCATCGCGGCCAAACGGGGCTCCTTCAAGTTCCTGTGGATCGTCGGAGTGCCGCTGGCGTTTGCCGCCGTCGTGACCATCACCGCGAGCTTCCACAAGATCTTTTCCCCGGTTCCCGCCGTGGGTTACTTCGCGAACAACGCCGCCTTCGCCAAGGCCCTGGCCGACGGCAAGACGGAGTTCGGCACGGCCAAGACCGTGGCCGCCATGGAGGCGGTGGTCCGCAACACCATGGTCCAGGGTGTGTTGTCGGTGGTCTTCGTGGTGCTCAGCATCATCGTGATCATCACCGCGATCCTCGCAACGGTGAAGGCGTTCCGGGACGGCGGCGGCCACGATCATGAGGACGCCCCGCGGCCGTCCCGTGTCTTCGCGCCGGCCGGGCTGTTCCCGACGGCGGCCGAGCGCGAGCTTGCCGCCGCCTGGGCCAAGGTCCCCGCGGCCAAGCGCTTCGAGCGGCCGGGGCATCACTGATGGCCCGGCCAGAGGCGGTGGCGGCCCCGTTGCTCCGCGGACTCCGCGGCGTCGCCGCCTACTTCCGGGGCGTCATGGGCGCCGACGCTTACCGGAAATACCTGGAGCACCATGAGGCCTGCGGCCACTCCACTGCGCCGATGAATGAAAGACAGTTCTGGCGGGAACGCATGGACCGCCAGGACACGGAGCCGCAGGGAAGGTGCTGCTGAACCCGCAGCCACAACCGGAAGAAACGAACGGCGGGCCGCTTGCGGCCCCGTGAGAGTATGAAGCCATGAGCGATCTGGACGCGACTGAGGAAAGCAAGAGCGTTGACGACATCCCCGTCGAGGGAACCACCATCGACGACGGATCCGCGGTGCCCGCCGCTGCGGCCGAGGCCGGCAAGGACGGCGACGGCAAGGCCGGTTCCAAGAAGCCGAACCATCTTCAGGACCTCGTTGACGAGCCGGCCAAAGTCATGCGGATCGGCACCATGGTCAGGCAGCTCCTCGAAGAAGTGAAGAGTGCCCCGCTCGACGACGCCGCGCGCGGCCGGCTTGCCGAGATCCACGAACGCTCCATCAGGGAACTCGAGGACGGGCTGGCCCCGGAGTTGATCGAGGAGCTCGAACGGATCAGCCTGCCGTTCCCCGAGGACAAACCGCCATCGGACGCCGAGCTCCGGATCGCCCAGGCCCAGCTGGTCGGCTGGCTGGAAGGGCTCTTCCACGGGATCCAGGCCGCGATGGCCGCGCAGCAGGCCGCCCGGGAACACGCCGCGGCCCAACTGCAGCTGCGCCAGCTGCCGCCCGGAACCATGATTGCGCCCGGCGTCGTCATCGGCGCCAACGGCGAACCGCAGCGTGCCCCGGCACACCGGGGTGAACCAGGTCCAGGCCGGCCCGGAACTGCCGAGGACCCGGACCACGGTCCCGGCCAGTATCTCTGAGCTTCGCTTGGGTATCTTTGGGGAGCTCCGTCAAGGGCGGAGGGACGACGCCGAACTCGGCAAGGGGCTGTGGCGGCGTGCCCATGACCGTTTTCACCGCGGCCTTGACCGGTACCACCAGGTGCTGGAGGGTGTGGAGGACGAGCGGCTGTACGGCGAGCTCGTGGTGATCGCCAATGAGCTGGCGGAACTGTCCGCCCGGGTGCGGGCGGTGTGCATCGAGGCACAGCGGCTGGCACCCAGCGAAGGCCTGGACATCCCGGGGCAGCTCTCCGGCGTCCACCGGGCCTTGTCCAAGGCGGGTAACTCCCTTGCGACGACGGCGGAGGCGGCCGCGATGCTGCGCCTCGCCGCTCCTGCTGCCCCTGCAGGTGCGGCATCGGTGCGCCGCCGGGCCGAAGCGGTCCATGAGCATGTCGACGAGGCCGAGCGCCTGATGCGCCGCTAGGCGGCCCGCCGGTGGCCGATAGGTGCACGCGCGCTTATTCAAAGGCTGCAATTATTAAGCGCCTAGCTTAGCCGCCGTAAAAAGCCGTGACCTTCTTCGGGCGCGGCTGGCAGGATGGGGCCATGACTTCCACCCCGAATCTGACTTTTAACGACGGCAACTCCATTCCCCAGCTCGGCTACGGGGTGTGGCAGGTTGCGGATGACGTAGCCGAAAAGGTGGTCCGCCAGGCCTTCGAGGCCGGCTACCGCCACATCGACACCGCCAAGATCTATGGCAACGAGGCCGGCGTGGGCCGCGCCATCGCAGCATCCGGCCTGAAGCCCGAGGATCTCTTCATTACCACCAAGCTGTGGAACGCCGACCAGGGCTACGAGTCCACGCTCGAGGCGTTCGAGTCCTCCTTGGATCGCCTCGGCCTGGCGACCCTGGACCTCTACCTGATCCACTGGATGCAGCCCAAGCGGGACAAGTACGTGGACACCTGGAAGGCGCTCATCGAGCTGCAGAAGAGTGGCCGGGTCAAAAGCATCGGTGTCTCCAACTTCAGCAAGGAAGGCCTGCAGCGACTGATCGACGAGACCGGTGTGGTTCCGGCCATCCACCAGATCGAGCTGCACCCCTTCTTCAACCAGGCGGAACTGCGGGAATTCAACGCCGCCAACGGCATCCTTACCCAGGCCTGGTCCCCGCTGGGCCAGGGCGGCGAGCTGCTGGCCGACGAAACGATCGCCGGCATCGCCGCCAAGCACGGCGCCACCCCCGCGCAGGTCGTCATCGCCTGGCACCTGGCCATCGGCAACGTCGTGATCCCGAAATCGGTCACCGAATCCCGGATCGTGGAGAACTTCGCAGCCCTCGGCGTCACCCTTGACGCGGCGGACATCGAAGCAATCAACGGCCTGGACCGCGGCGCCGAAGGCCGCATTGGCCCGGACCCGGCGGTTTCCGACTTCGCCTAATCACGTTTAGATAGAGGTCCCGCGCCCGCTCCCGAGCGCGGGACCTTTGGCGTTTTCAGGCTCCGTCGTAGTGGTCCCGGGAACGAAAGCGGCCCGGGGAAACAAACAAGCCCCGCCATTCCAAGGAATGGCGGGGCTTTTCCGAGCTTCGTATCAGAATCGAACTGATGACCTTTTCATTACGAGTGAAACGCTCTACCGACTGAGCTAACGAAGCACCGCGGTTCTTCCGGAAGGACCGGCTGAATCACGCAAGACACAACTGTAGTGGAGCCACCGCGCCCGGGTCAAAACGGTTCCGGGTGGCCTGGGGGCCCTCCACCGGACTGCCGGAAAGCCTGCCGTTTTGGCCGCCGGAAACAGGGTTGGGACGGAGTTCATCCGGCAGACAGCCATGGTTCAGCGGGCCGTCGCGGGCCGGGCCGAAGCTGGGCGGAATACCGTGGCCGTTGATGCCGGCCACCGACGCCGGGGCCTGTACAGGTCCACCAGCAAAGGGGAGCGATGAGCATGGACAGCGAGGGGTCAACCGGGAACCGTGACGGCCTAATACGGCCCCCACGCCTGCGGCTGGCGGTCCTGGACATGGTGGGTACCACCATCACGGACGACGGCCGCACCGAACAGGCCATGGCCCGGGCCCTGATCGAACACGGCGTAGAGCCGGGATCCACCCGCTTCGAGAGCATGCTCGGCTATGCGCGGGACACCATGGGGTATTCGAAGCTGACGGTCTTCACGCATCTCTTCGACGAACCGCGGCTGGCCGAAAGCGCCAACAAGACCTTCGAGCTGGCATACGACGAGCTGATCGCCGATGGCGGTGTCCGCGCCATTCCGGGCGCCGCGGACACCATCGCCTGGCTGCGGAATGCCGGGATGAAGGTCTGCCTGGCCACGGGTTTCGGCCGGCACACCCAGAACATGGTCCTCGAGTCCCTCGGCTGGATGGGGGAGGCGGACCTCAGCCTGTGCCCGGACGACGCCGGCCGCGGCCGCCCGTACCCGGACATGATCCTCACCGCCGTGCTCGCCCTCGACCTGGACGATGTCCGCGAGGTTGTGGTCGTCGGTGACACCAGCTCGGACATGCTTTCCGGAGTCCGGGCAGGTGCCTCCTCCGTGGTGGGGGTCCTCAGCGGCTCCCATTCGGAGGCGACGCTCCGCGCCGCGGGCGCCACCGCCGTCGTGCCGTCCATCAGGGACCTTCCGGCGCTGCTGGAACCCCGCGCCGCGCGGTTGTAGCGAAGCCAGGGGACCGCGGCTGCCGCTACGAAAAGAAGGTCAGCAGCGGGTGCCGTCCGCCGGCACCTTGCCGTTGAGGAAGTAGTCGTCGACGGCGGTGGAGACGCAGCGGTTGGAGCGGCCGTAGGCGGTGTGGCCTTCGCCGTTCCAAGTCACCAGGGACGCGTTGCCGAGTTGCTTCTGCATGGCCTGCGCCCAGGCGAGGGGGGTGGCGGGGTCGCCGGTGGTGCCGATGACGACGATGGGTGCCTGGCCGGTGTACTTGGCCGGTGCCGGCGACCCGACCGGCTTGAACGGCCAGTCCTTGCAGTTCACCCCGCCGTAGGCGAAGTACGGGCCGAAAGTGGGCGCCAGCTTCGTGAGCCGCGCCGCCTCCGTCCGCATGCCGGCGGTGTCGGTGACCATGGGGTAGTCGAGGCAGTTGATCGCGTTGAATGCGAAGCCGGTGTTGGAGTTGTAGGTGCCATCAGGATTGCGGTCGGCCCCGAGATCGGCGATGCGCAGCATGAGGGACACATCGCCTTCGAACGCCGCGCTCAGCGCCTGCGTCAGCACCGGCCATGAGGCGTCGTCGTAGAGCGGCGTGTAGAGGCCGCTGACCAGGGTGGGCCCGGTGACCAGGCGCCCGTCGTCGGCCGTTTCCGGGTTGGCATCGACGGCGGACACCAGATCCCGGATCTGCTGCATCCCGTCGTCCACGCTGCCGGACAACGGGCAATCCGCCTGGCCGAGGCAGTCCTCCACATAGCTGCGCAAGGCATTTTCGAAGGCAACCACCTGCTGGGCCGTCAGCTCCTCGTTGCTGAGCGCCAGGTCAACGGCTCCGTCGAGCACGAGCCGGCCCACGTTGTCCGGGAAGAGTTCCGAATAGGTGGCGCCGAGCGAGGTTCCGTAGGAGTAGCCCAGGTAGTTCAGCTTGGAATCGCCGAGCAAGGCGCGCAGGACGTCCATGTCCTTGGCCGAGCTTTCGGTGTCGATGTGCCCCAGCGCCGGGCCGGACTTCTCCACGCACTTGGCGATGATGTCCTTGTTGTCGGCAAGGGCCGCCTGGAGGCCGGCATCGGTGTTGAGGCGGTACACCTTTTCGCGGCTTTCATCCCGCTCGATGTCGCTGAGGCACGTCACCGGGGCCGAACGCTTCACGCCGCGCGGATCAAAGCCCACCATGTCAAAGCCTGCCCGCAGCTTCGCCGTGAAATGGGTCTTCGCCGCGTCTTTGACGAAGTCGAAGCCGGAGGCGCCCGGACCGCCGGGGTTCACGAGGATGGAACCCTTCTTGCTGCCGCGGGCGGGGAGCCGGATCGCAGCGATGACGATGCTGCCCGACTCGGGGTGGGCGTAGTCCGTGGGGACCTTGATGTTGGCGCACTGGAAGCCGTTCTCGCAGGAACTCCAGTCCACGTTCTGGGAGTAGAAGGACTCCAAGCCTTTCGGAACGGACGCCTTGGCATCCGGGTCCTGCCCGCTGCCGCTGGTCGAGCCGCTTCCGGATCCGCCGCCGAAAGGCACCGAGAAGACGCAGCCGCTGAGCAGCAGGCCCGTAGAAAGTACCGCCGCGATGACGCCCGTAACGCGGCGCCTGGGACTCCGCCGGGGCTTTGCGGGCCGGGGGGTTGCGGGGTTCATGCGGTTCTCCTCAGTGCTGCACGGACGCGGGCCGGGTTCTTGGTGTTACTGGATCAGGCTGCTTGCCATGGACTCCACTGCGAGCAGCGGAGCCACGTTGCTGGTGGTGATCCGGACCCGTGCCGTGTTGATGGCATCCATCCGGGTGAGGGTGGTCTCCGGGGTCGACGCCGCAGCGTAGGCTTCCAGTTCACTCCTGAGTTCAACGTTGACCAGTTCCACGGCGTTCCCCAGCTGGATTACCAGGACGTCCCGGTAGAAGGACAGCAGGTCCGTGAGGGTGCGGTCCAGGGAATCGGTGATCGAGCGCTTGGCACGGCGCTTCTGGTCGTCTTCGAGCTGCTTGATCTGGCTGCGCATGGCCGGCGGCAGGGTGCCGGTCTCCGGCGCCCCGAGGGTCGCCAGAAGCGCGGCCTTCTCGGCGGCATCGCGCTCTTCATTGGAGCTGTTCGCCTCATCCGTGGCGATCTTCACGAGCTTTTCGGCCATCATGACGGCGGCGGTCACTCCGCGCAGGCCCAGCGGGAAACGGACCGTGTCCAGCCTCCGTTCGCGGGCCTCGGGGTCGCGGGCCAGGCGCCGGGCGATCCCCACATGGCTTTGCGCCGCCCGGGCCGCGCGTTCGGCCAGGCCTGGTTCGACGCCGTCGCGCCTCACCAGCAGCGCGGCGACGTCCGCCGCGGGCGGAAGCCGCAGCCCCACCGTGCGGCAGCGCGAGCGGATGGTGACGAGCACGTCCGCGGGGGAGGGAGCGCACAGCATCCAGATGGTGCGGGGCGTTGGTTCCTCGATCGCCTTCAGGAGCACGTTGGTGGTGCGCTCGGCCATCCGGTCGGCATCCTCCACCACGATGATCCGCCACCGGCCCGACGCCGGCCTGTCGCCGGCCTTGGCCACCAGTTGCCGTGCTTCCTCAATGGTGATGGTGACTTTTTCGGTGCGCACGAAGGTCACGTCCGAATGTGTTTCGGCCAGGATCGTGTGGCACGAAGGGCATTCGCCGCAGCCGCGCAGGGTGAGGTCTTCCTGCTCGCAGTTCAAGGCCGCGGCGAAAGCCTTGGCAGCGTTGGACCGGCCGGAACCGGGCGGGCCCGTGAACAGCCAGGCGTGGGTGAGGCCCTCGCCCTGCGCGGCCTGCCGCAACTGGGCCACCACCGGTGCCTGGCCCTCAAGGTCGTCCCAGACGCTCACGGCCTGCCTCCGGACACCGTGGTTTGCAGCAGCTGCCCGACCCGTTCAAGGATGCGTGCGGCCAGGTCCTCCACGGGGTCCTTCGCCGGGAGCACGAGGTAACCCTCCGGGCGGGCCGCGGCCAGTTCCAGGAAGGCGTCGCGGATGCGGGAGTGGAAATCATCCGGTTCGGATTCGAGCCGGTCCTCCCCGGCGTCGCCGGCGGTCCGCCTTTCGCGGCCGTCTTCCGGGTGCACGTCCAGCAGCACCGTCAGGTCCGGTTCGAGGTTTTCGGTGGCCCACTCGTTGAGCTTGCGGACGTCGTCAGTGCCGAGTCCGCGGCCGGCACCCTGGTACGCCACCGAGGAGTCGATGTAGCGGTCGGTTATCACGACGGCGCCCTCCGCCAGGGCGGGCCGGATCACCTGGTGCGCGTGTGCGGCCCGCGAGGCGGCGAACATCAGGGCCTCGGTGCGGGCATCGATGGTGCCGTGGCCGTGGTCCAGGACCAGGGAACGCAGTTTCTCGCCGATGGGCGTTCCGCCCGGTTCACGGGTACGCAGCACGGTGTGGCCGAGGGATTCGAGTGCCCCGGCCAGGCGGGCGGCCTGCGTGGACTTGCCCGCGCCGTCCCCGCCCTCGAAGGCGATGAAGATTCCCCGGCTCTGTGTAGTCACGGTTCTAAGGTTACAGAGGAACCCTGACAGGCTCCGTTCGGGGCCTACGCTTGTACCCATGAGCCTTTCGCGAGAGCACGCGGCGGAACTGTCCGCAGACACGGTGGTGGTGGCGGCTGGCCGCCCGGAACGCGCACACGACGAAGCCGTGAACCCGCCCATTGTCCTGTCCTCCACCTATTACGGTACCGGCGCGCTCGGCGACGGCGACCGCGGCTACGGGCGGTACGCGAACCCCACCTGGGACCCCTTCGAAGAGGCCCTCGCCCAGCTGGAAGGCGCGGAGCTGCCGGGGCTGCTCTATGCCTCGGGCCTCGCGGCGGTCAACTCGGCACTGTCCCTGATTCCCGCCGGCGGCGTGCTGGTGATGCCCTCGCACAGCTACGCCGGTTCCCTCGTCATGGCCGCGGAGCTCGCGGCCAAGGGACTCTTCGAACTGCGCATCGTGGACATCGCCGATACCGACGCGGTGAAGGCCCAGCTGGCCCCGGACGACGGCAAGGCCGCGGACATGCTCTGGGTGGAAAGCCCCACGAACCCGATGCTCGGCATCGCGGACGTTCGTGCCCTCACCCACGCGGCCCACGCCGCCGGGGCAGTCGTCGTCACGGACAACACCTTCTCCACGCCCCTGGTGCAGCAGCCGCTCAGCCTGGGCTCCGACGTCGTGCTCCACTCGGTGACCAAGTACCTGGCCGGCCATTCGGACGTCGTGCTCGGCGCCCTGGTGACCTCCAACCCGGAGATCCGCGCCGAACTGCTGCACCAGCGCACCATCCACGGCGGGATCGCCGGGCCCTTCGAAGCGTGGCTGGCGCTGCGGGGGCTGCGCACCCTGGCCCTGCGCGTTGAACGCTCGCAGGCCTCGGCCGCAACCCTCGCGGAGCGGCTGAAGGGCCACCCGCGGGTCGAAGGCATCCGTTTCCCCGGCCTCCCCGACGATCCCGGCCACGAGCGTGCCAGGAAGCAGATGAAGGGCTTCGGCTCCATCCTCTGCATCCAGGTGGCAGGAGATGCCGGCCGGAGCGCCGCGGATGCCGCGGACGAACTGGTCAAGGCGCTGCGCCTCTGGATCCCGGCGACGTCCCTGGGCGGCGTCGAGTCCCTGATTGAGCGCCGACGCCGGCACACCGCCGAGCCGGAAAGCGTCCCGGAGAACCTGGTCCGGATGAGCGTGGGGATCGAGAACGTCGAGGACCTCTGGGCGGACCTGGAGCAGGCGCTGGGCTCCCTCGACGCCTAGTTGGGTACGCTTGGTCCGTGGACGGAAAATTGTTGATCGGGACCATCCAGGCTGGAATCTATTTCATTCTGGGGTTGATTGCCTTCGGCCTGGAGCTGTGGGCGCTGGTGGACTGCCTGCGCTACAAGCCTGCCCACTTCGAAGCGGCGTTCAAGCGCACCAAGACCTTCTGGCTGGCGATGACCGGCATTTCCGCCGCGGTGGGTGCTTTCTCGGTCTTCCTCGGCGGGGGAGGGCTCGGCCTCTTCGGCATCGCCGCCGTCACGGCCGCCAGCGTCTACCTGGCCGACGTCCGGCCCGCCCTGCGCGAAATCGGCAACAGCGGGCGCAGCCAGGGCCCGTACGGCTCCGGGCCGTACAACTGGTAATACCCTAGGGCCGGTAATCCGGCCCGGGCGCGACCGCCATCCAGTCCACGGTCAGCTCGCCCAGTCTCCAGCGCACAGGCCCGTCCTGGACCGGCCAGCCGGCGTCGCGCAGGGCCGTGCACATGGCCGTCCAGCGCTGGCGCTTGCCGAACGAGGCCATCGGAGCCGCCTCCAGCCATGCCTGGTCCATCGCCTGCAGGAAGGCGTGGATCCTTTCTCCGGGGACGTTGCGGTGGATCAGGGCTTTCGGCAGCCGTTCGGCGATGTCCGAGGGCAATTCAAAGCTGGCGAAACGCACCGAGAAACTCAGGCTGAGTGGTCCTCCCGCGCCGAGCGCCACCCAGCTCATGCGCCGGCCGAGCTCATCGCAGGTGCCGTCGATGAACAGCCCGCCCGGGGCCAGCCGGGAACACACCAGCTCCCAGATCGCGGCCACATCGCCTTCCTCATACTGGCGCAGCACGTTGAAGGCCCGCACCAGCACCGGCTTCCCGGGCACCGGTACCTCGAAGCCGCCCAGCTGGAAGCTCAGGCCGGGCCGCTCCAGTTCCTTGGCCAGCCGCACCCGGTCCGGTTCGATTTCGATTCCGCACACCCGCACGTCGGGCCGGACGGCCTGCAGCCGTTCGAAGAGTTCGACGGCGGTGGCCGGCGAGGCGCCGTAACCCAGGTCCACCACCAAAGGGTCGACGGCGGCGCGCAGCCGCCACGCCTGCGGGCCCACCAGCCAGCGGTCCAGCCGGCGCATGCGGTTGGGATTGGTGGTGCCGCGGGTGATGTTGCCGACGGGTTTGCCCCGTTTTCCCGTTACTCGCTCTGCCTTCTGGACCACAGTCCAAGGGTATGCCCCACCGCCTCCCTCCCCTCGCTGGCGCTCGGCCAGGGAACCCTGGCGGCGTGGGCCCGGGCGCCGGGGCTGCCGCCGTCGGGCGTAACGCCCGGCAACGCCGGGTACCGCTCCGATAGGATGTGGACCATGACTTACAAGCTGATTCTGCTGCGCCACGGCCACAGCGAATGGAACGCCAAGAACCTGTTCACCGGCTGGGTGGACGTCGACCTGAACGACCAAGGCCGCACGGAAGCAGCCCGCGGCGGGGAACTCCTGGTTGAGAACAACGTTCTCCCGGACATCCTCTACACCTCGCTGCTCAAGCGTGCCATCAACACCGCGAACATTGCCCTGGACAAGGCGGACCGCGGCTGGATCCCGGTCAAGCGCGACTGGCGCCTCAACGAGCGCCACTATGGCGCGCTGCAGGGCAAGGACAAGGCCCAGACCCTCGCCGAGTTCGGTGAAGAGCAGTTCATGGAATGGCGCCGCAGCTACGACACCCCGCCGCCCGCCCTCTCCGACGACAGCGAGTTCTCGCAGGCAAACGACCCCCGCTACGCCGGGCTCGGCGACGCCCTGCCGCGCACCGAGTGCCTCAAGGACGTCCTGGTGCGCCTGCTGCCGTACTGGGAATCCGATATCAAGGAAGACCTCAAGGCCGGCAAGACCGTCCTGGTCACCGCGCATGGCAACTCCCTGCGCGCCCTCGTCAAGCACCTCGACGGCATCAGCGACGACGACATCGCCGGCCTGAACATCCCCACCGGCATCCCGCTGGTGTATGAACTGGACGAGGACTTCCAGCCGATCAACCGCGGCGGCACCTACCTCGACCCCGAGGCCGCAGCCGAATCCATCAAGGCTGTCGCCGCCCAGGGCAAGAAATAGGGCCTATCGGCTTAACGACGCCGGCCGCTTACCTCGCGAGGTAAGCGGCCGGCGTCGTTGTTAAGGGAGTGTTAGAACCCTTCCGGCTGCCACTCGCCGGTGACCAGGTAGCTGACCTTGCGGGCCACCGAGACGCCGTGGTCGGCGAAGCGTTCAAAGTAGCGGCTCGCCAGGGCGACGTCCACGGTGGTCGACGGCGTCTCCTGCCAGGCGGGTTCTGCGATCGTCTTGAAGACGCTCAGGTGGAGGTCATCGAGAGCGATGTTCAGCTTGAGGATGTCCCGGGCCACTTCCAGGTCCCGTGTTTCCAGCAGCTGGGTGACCTTCAGGCTGATCTCGAGGTCCAGCTGCGCCATTTCCTTGAAGGTGGCGGTCAGGGCCTCGGGGATGACGGTGGCCGGGAAACGCAGGCGGGCCAGCTGCGCCACGTGGCGGGCAAGGTCGCCCATGCGCTCCAGCGAAGCGCTCATCCGCAGCGAACCCACGATCATGCGCAGGTCGCTGGCCACGGGGCCCTGCAGGGCGAGGATGTCGATGGCCCGTTCGTCCAGGCTGTTCTGCAGGAAGTCGATCCGGGCGTCGGCCGCGATCACTTCCTGAGCCAAGTCCACGTCGGCACCCTCGAACGCCGTGGTCGCGTTCCGGATCGCCTCCGTGACCAGCTTTGAGATCTCGATGAGGTCTTCACCCACCTGGGTGAGTTCCTCCTGAAAAACCTTGCGCACGTGGCGTCCTCTCTTCGTACTTTCCTGCAGTACATTCGTGCAGTACATCCATGCGGTGCGGCGGGTATGGCGCGCACTGCTGTGGGGTCCAACCAGCAAGGGTGGCAGCGCGTGGTGAACGGCTGCGCATCTTTAGATGAACGTTAGTTGAACCAGGCCTGTTTGGCTGCGCAAGCCGGAATTGCCGTGTTTTGAACGCATATGCTGGATTCGTGGATCCAGTGCTCATCGGTGTCATCGCAGGCCTTATCGGCTTGTCCTGCGGTGTCTTGGGTGTGCTCGCCTTCAGGCTCAGCGAGCGTCAGCGCACCATCACTGATGTCGACGTCGACGAGCCGCTCCTGCCGGAAGGGGCGGCGGAAGTCCTGTCCGTCGTCGGGCGCGCGTTTGTGGTGGTCGACGCGATCGACGGCGTTGTGCGGGCCAGCCCCGCCGCCTACGCCTACGGGCTCGTCCGCGGGCATACCGTGGTCCACAAGCAACTGCTCGACATGACCGCCAAGGTCCGCCGCGACGGCGTCATCCTGGAGGAAACCCTCGAACTTCCCCGCGGCCCCATGGGCAAGGGCAGCATCGTGGTCCAGGTCCGGGCGGCCATGCTCGGCTGGGAATACATCGTGCTGCTGGCCGACGACCGCACCGAAATCACCCGCACCGAAGAAATCCGCAACGACTTCGTCGCGAACGTCTCGCACGAGCTGAAGACGCCGGTGGGCGCCATCTCGCTGCTGGCGGAGGCCCTCGAGGCGAGTCCGGACGACGAGGAAGCCGTCCGCCGCTTCGCCCGCCGCATGCACAAGGAGTCCGGCCGGCTGGCCGCGCTGGTGCAGGACATCATCGAACTTTCCCGGCTGCAGGGCGCCAACGTGGCCCAGCAGGGCCATACCGTGGACATCAACAACGTGGTGGCCGAGGCCGTGGACCGTTCCCAGCTTCCTGCCGAAAGCAAGAACATCACCATCGTGGTGGGGGGACGCAGCGAATCCCGGGTCTTCGGCGACCAGGACCTGCTGGTCACGGCCCTGCGCAACCTGATCGACAACGCCATCCGCTACTCGCCGGAGAACACAAGGGTGGGCGTCGGCGTCCGGGTGAAGGAGGGCGTCGTAGCCATCTCCGTCACCGATCAGGGCGAGGGCATCGGCCCCGAGGAACAGGAACGGGTCTTCGAACGGTTCTACAGGGTGGATGCCGCCCGTTCCCGCCAGACCGGCGGCACGGGGCTGGGCCTGAGCATCGTCAAGCACGTGGTGTCCAACCACGGCGGCGAGGTGACCCTGTGGTCCCAGCCGGGCCAGGGATCCACCTTCACCATCCGGCTGCCTGAGCTTGAGGGCCAGGACGCCGACGACGCCGGGGCGGCATCCCGCGGCGCGATTCAGACCGCGGGCGCGGCAAGCGCCCATGAGCAAGGAGCAAGTGCTTGAGCAGGATACTCATTGTGGAGGACGAGGAGTCCTTCAGCGACCCCTTGTCCTATTTGCTGGGCAAGGAAGGTTTCGACGTCCAGGTGGTGGACAACGGCAGCGACGCCCTCGTGGAATTCGACCGCAACGGTGCCGATCTTGTGCTCCTGGACCTCCAGCTGCCGGGCACCCCCGGAACCGAGGTCTGCCGCCAGCTGCGCCAGCGCTCGGGCGTGCCCGTGATCATGCTGACCGCCAAGGACTCGGAAATCGACAAGGTGGTGGGCCTGGAGCTCGGCGCAGACGACTACGTCACCAAGCCGTACTCCTCCCGCGAACTCGTGGCCCGCGTCCGCGCCGTGCTCCGCCGGCAGGGCGAACCCGAAGAACTCATCACGTCCACCGTCCAGGCAGGTCCGGTGCGCATGGACATCGAACGGCATGTCGTCAGCGTGAACGGCGAACAGGTGTCGCTGCCGCTGAAGGAGTTCGAACTCCTGGAAATGCTCCTCCGCAACTCCGGCCGTGTGCTGACCCGCGGCCAACTGATCGACCGCGTATGGGGATCCGACTATGTCGGCGACACCAAGACCCTGGACGTCCACGTCAAGCGCCTGCGCGGCAAGATCGAACCGGACCCCTCGGCGCCCCGCTACCTGGTGACAGTCCGGGGCCTCGGCTACAAGTTCGAGCCGTAAGCCGCTCCGGAGCGTGTAAGAGTCGGATGACACACAAGGAGGGCCTCCCCGCGGGGAGGCCCTCCTTGTGTATTTCCGCTGTTCGCCTGTGGCGGCGATGCGCTCCTTAGTGGCCCGACTCGCTCGGAGTCGCTGCCGGTTCGGTGGCGTGGTCGCCCTCGTGGCTTGCGCCTTCGCTTGAGGTGGAGCCCGGGGTCGCCGTCGGGGTTGCGCCGGCCGGCAGGTACTTCTGGTACTCAACCAGGGAGCCGTCCATGACCGGGACCTGGAGCTTCGCGGTCTCGGACCCGGAGGCGATGGACACCGTCACCAGGGAGCCCGGGTTGCCGCCGGTGCTGCTCAGGATCGCCGAGTCGCTGTCTTCGTTGAGGTAGGTCTCCGACTTCGCCTTCACCGGGATGCTGGTCTGGGCGCCATTCGCGCCGTCGATCACCAGGGTGGCGTCGCTGGAGCCCTGGTTGAACACGGCGCCGATCACGCGGCCCGGCTTGTCCGTGCCGGTGGAGACAATCACGATGTTGCGCAGCTGCAGCGAACCGAGGTCGGCTTTGACTCCGTCCGAGGCTGCGTACTGGTGGCTGGTCTGCTGGGCGTTGATGTAGCCACAACCCGTTACGGACAGAAGGCCGGCACCGATGGCCACAGCCGCCATGGCCAGCTTCCCGCGCTGGACACGGTTCATCGCAGTTTTGCGCACGACACGTACTCCTCTAAGAGGTCATTGGAACACTTTTCAGCCATAGCCTATCGGCAAACCGGGCGAAACAAGGATTCGTGTGCGCAATGTGGCTGCCGTCCGGGAAGGCCGCCGGGTTCCCTCCAGCCCGCCCACATGCACCTTTGGGCGCGTTCGTCAAGGGGGTTCGCCAGGGGCAAATTGGCCCACTTCCGCGTGATTCCGGGGTTCCTGCCCGTCGTCCCGGCCAGTCGTATGCCTTAAACGTGATAAACTAGTCTGCGGGAAAGGGGAAAGTCCACATGGTTTTTGAGGTCGGCGAGACAGTAGTTTACCCTCACCACGGTGCAGCGAAAATTGAGGAAATCAAGATGCGCACCATCAAGGGCGAAGAGAAGATGTATCTCAAGCTCAAGGTGGCTCAGGGTGATCTGACCATTGAAGTGCCAGCAGAGAACGTTGACCTTGTTGGGGTTCGTGACGTAGTGGGCAAGGAAGGCCTGGAGCACGTTTTCGACGTCCTCCGCGCCGAGTTCACCGAAGAGCCCACCAACTGGTCGCGTCGTTACAAGGCAAACCTGGAGAAGCTTGCTTCCGGTGACGTCATCAAGGTCGCAGAGGTCGTACGTGACCTGTGGCGCCGCGATCACGACAGGGGCCTCTCCGCCGGTGAAAAGCGGATGTTGGCCAAGGCCCGCCAGATTCTGATTTCGGAATTGGCCCTGGCGGAAAAGACCGACGAAGAGAAAGCCGCAAGCGTTCTCGACGAGGTTCTGGCTTCCTAAGAATTGAACCCCGGCAGCACCCACGGTGCCGCCGGGGTTTCTTTTTGCCCGCTCACGTAGGCTTGGGCGCATGACTACACCATCCCGGCACGGGGCGACTGCCGTCGTCGTCGTGGCCGCAGGCTCGGGCCAGCGGCTCGGTTACGGCATGCCCAAGGCGAAAGTGCCCCTCGGCGGGGAAGCGATCCTGACCCATGCTCTGCGGGGCGTCGCCGCCGCCGGTGTTGCCCGGCAGATCTGCGTGGCGCTTCCCGAGGGGGACGCCGAGTTGAGGGCGTTGTGCGAGGCTTTCGCCGCGGAGAACGGCGACGACGGGCCGCTGCTGACCGTCGTCGACGGCGGAACCACCCGGGCGGAGTCCGTTCGTGCAGCGCTGGGCGCCATTCTCGAAGGCACCCGCTGGGTACTGGTCCACGACGCCGCCCGCGCCCTCGCCCCGGAACGGGTCTTCCACCGGGTGTCGGATGCCCTGGCGGCCGGCGCGAAGGCAGTCATCCCGGCGACGCCCGTCGTGGACACGGTGAAGACCGTCGTCGAAACCAAGGGCGGCGATTCCGCGATCGCGCCCGAACTGGTCACCGGGACGGCGCCCCGCGAGCAACTCCGTGCAGTCCAGACACCCCAGGGATTCGAACTGGAAACCCTCCTGCAGGCCCATGCCGCCGCCGAATCCTTCAACGAGATCCAGTCTGCGGCCATCACCGACGACGCCATGCTGGTGGAAAGCCTCGGCACCCCGGTGCATGTGGTGCAGGGGGCGAGCCAGTCGCTCAAGATCACCACGCCCTTGGACCTGATCATCGCCGAAGGCCTGCTGGAAGGCCCGCTGGGCATGCGCTGGGTGGAGGGCTGATGGGCGCGGGAGGGCGGGTGATCCTGCCGCGGACCGGCATCGGCGTGGACGTGCACGCCTATGCTGCCGGGGACGACCCGCAACCCCTGTGGCTGGGCGGGCTGTTCTGGGAGGGTGAACGCGGGCTGTCCGGCCATTCCGACGGCGACTGCGTCGCCCATGCAGCGGCGGACGCCCTGTTTTCCGCCTGCGGCATCGGCGACCTCGGCACACATTTCGGTACCGACCGGCCCGAGTACGCCGGTGCGTCCGGGACCACCCTGCTGGGCGAGGCTGCGAGGATTGTGCGGGAAGCCGGCTTCGAGATTGGCAACATTGCGGTGCAGTTCGTCGCCAATAGGCCCAAGTTCGGGCCCCGGCGCGAGGAGTCGCAACGGGTGCTCAGCGCCGCCGCCGGGGCCCCGGTCAGCGTCACCGCAACCACCAGCGACGGCCTGGGCTTCACCGGACGCGGCGAAGGCATCTCCGCCGTCGCCACCGCCCTCGTCTACCCGGTGGCCGGGAGCCCTTCGGAAGACCGGCCCATCGGATAATCTGGTGCGGTGACCCTGCGCTTTTACGACACCGCCTCCGCCGAAGTCCGCGACTTCGTTCCCCTCGAAGCCGGAAAGGCCAGCGTCTACTACTGCGGTGCCACCGTGCAGGGCATGCCCCACGTGGGCCATGTGCGTTCCGCGATCGCCTTCGACCAGCTGACCCGCTGGCTCGACTACCGCGGGCTGCGCGTCACTGTGGTCCGCAACGTCACCGACATCGACGACAAGATCCTGGCGAAGTCCGCGGATTCCTTCCGTGCGGACTTCCAGGACGAGCCCGGGGCTGTGCTGGAAGAGGAGTGGTGGGCGCTGGCCTACCGCTACGAGCAGGAATTTGAGAAGGCCTACGAGGCCCTCGGCGTGCAGCGTCCCACCTACGAACCACGCGCCACCGGCCACATCCCGGAGATGCATGCCCTCATCCAGCGGCTCATCGACCGCGGCCACGCCTACCCGGCCCTGGACGATTCGGGCGATGTCTATTTCGACGTCCGTTCCTGGGACGGATACGGCTCCCTGACCCGGCAGAAGATCGACGACATGCAGGCCGCCCCCGACGCCGACCCCCGCGGCAAGAAGGACCCCCGCGACTTCGCGCTCTGGAAGGGACACAAGGCGGACGATCCGGAGACTGCCAGTTGGGCCTCGCCGTGGGGCGCAGGACGTCCCGGCTGGCACCTCGAATGCTCTGCAATGGCCTCCAAGTACCTCGGCGCCCGCTTCGACATCCACGGCGGTGGCCTGGACCTGCGCTTCCCGCACCACGAAAACGAGATGGCGCAGTCCCAGGCGGCGGGGGACGGTTTTGCGAACTTCTGGATGCACAACGGCATGGTCACCTTCGAAGGTGAAAAGATGTCCAAGTCCATCGGCAACACCATCAGCCCAGCCGAGATGTTGGAGCTCGCGCCGCCCAGGGTGGTCCGCTACTACCTGGGGCAGGCCCACTACCGCTCGGTGCTCGACTACCGGCCGACCTCCCTGCAGGAAGCAGCCGCCGCCGTAGAACGCATTGACGGGTTCATCAGCCGCGCCACCCGTACCCTGGCCTCGGCCGACGGTAGCCCCCTCGCCGCCGGGCACGGCAGGGTGCCGGAAGCCTTCGAAGCCGCGATGGATGACGACCTCAACGTGCCGCAGGCCCTGGCGGTCCTCCACGAAACCGTCCGCTCCGGCAACGCCGCGCTCACGGCCGGTGAACTCGACGCCGCACGCCAGGCCCTGGTCTCCGTCTCGGACATGCTGCGGGTCCTGGGCATCAGCGAGGCCGCCGCTCCGGCCCGGGACGATCAGGCAAACGAAGCCTTGAAGGTGCTCGTGGAAGCCCAGCTCGAAGCCCGCGCGCGGGCGCGAGCCAGCAAGGACTGGCCGGCCTCGGACGCCATCCGCGACACCCTCGCCGCCGCGGGGATCGTCGTCGAAGACAACGCCGACGGCGCCACCTGGAGCCTCAAGCGCGACTGATCCCGCCGCCCCGCGGAGCCCGGGCCGGGACCCCTGCAGCCGAATTGCAGGGGTTCAGTAGACTTGACTCCAGACTCAATCAATTCAAACAAGGGTGGAAACAACCATGGCCAACAACGGTCGCCGGGCGGTCAAGAAGAAGAAAGGCCCCTCCGTCGGAACCGGCGGCCACGGTCGGAAGGCGCTGGAAGGCAAAGGCCCCACGCCCAAGGCCGAGGACCGTGTGTACCACAAGGCCTTCAAGAACAAGCAGCTTGCCGAGCGTTCCGCCGCCAAGCGCGTCGGCGCGCGCCCGGGCCAGGGTGCCCGCTCCGGCCCGAAGGGCCGCGCCACCGAAGAGGTCGTAACGGGCCGGAACTCCGTGGTCGAGGCCCTGCGTGCCGGCATCCCCGCCAAGGCCCTGCACGTGGCCATCCGGATCGACGTGGACGAACGCGTCCGCGAATCCCTCAAGATCGCCGCCGAACGCGGCATTCCGCTGCTGGAAACCGGCAAGCCCGAACTTGACCGGATGACCGACGACGCCGTGCACCAGGGCCTCGTGCTGCAGATTCCGCCCTACGAGTACGAAGACGACTACGAGCTCGCGGAGGAAACCCTCGCCAAATGGAAGAAGGGGCACATTGCCAACGCCCCGCTCTTCGTCGCACTCGACGGCATCACCGACCCCCGCAACCTCGGTGCCATCATCCGTTCGGTGTCGGCGTTCAGCGGCCACGGCGTGATCGTCCCCGAGCGCCGTTCCGTGGGCGTCACCGCCTCCGCATGGAAGACCAGCGCCGGTGCCGCGGTCCGCGTGCCGGTGGCCCGCGCGTCGAACCTGAATAACACCTTGAAGCAGTTCAAGGAGATGGGCATCTACGTGCTGGGGCTCGACGGCGGCGGCGACGTCTCGCTGCCCGACCTCACCCTGGCCACCGAACCGGTCTGCATCGTGGTGGGTTCCGAAGGCAAGGGCCTCAGCCGCCTCGTCCGGGAGAACTGCGACCAAATCGTCTCCATCCCGATCGACTCGGCCATGGAATCGCTGAATGCCTCCATGGCGGTGGGCATCTCCCTGTACGAAGTCTCGCGGCAGCGGGCGGCTAAGTAGGCCTCTGGCTGCGGCTTGGGAGCGGCACGGCTGCCATCCTCCGCGTGCTGCTCCTTCGTCGCTTTGACGCACGCTTCCGGATGACGGCCGCGCCGCATCTAGCGGCACGTTGCCGTACTTAACGGCAAACGCTCCTTTGTCTTCTGGCAGGGAGCGTTTGCCGTTTTTTGTTGTTAGAAATCGCGGCGGTTGGCTAGGACTGGGAGTTTGGATCTGGCTTCCTGTACGACGGCGGGGTCCAGGTCTGCGAAGAGGAGGCCCGGGGCGCCGCCGAGGCTTTCCAGGACCTCGCCGAACGGTGAGACCACCATCGAATGTCCGACGCCTGTGGGGGCCGCTCCCTTCGGCTCCACGCCCTGGGTGGCCGGGTCGCCCTGCCCGCAGGCAAGGACGAAGGTGGTGGTGTCCACCGCGCGTGCGCGGGCAAGCAGCTGCCACTGGTCCACTTTGCCCGGGCCTGAACCCCAGGAGGCGGACACGATGTTCACCACGGCGCCGCGCGCCGCGTTTGCCGTGAAAAGGGCCGGGAAGCGGATGTCGTAGCAGGTCGCCAGCCCGAAGGTGAGGCCGCCGGCGTCGAACGTCACAGGAGCTGTCCCGGCGTCCACGGTGTCCGATTCGGCGAAGCCGAACGCGTCGAAAAGGTGGATCTTGTCGTAACTGGCCTCAACGCCCGGGCCGGTGGCCAGGAGGGTGTTCCGGACCTTGCTGTTGCTGCTGCCGTCCGCGGCGCGTCCGGGGGTGAACATCCCGGCGACGATCACGATTCCCAACTCGGCTGCGATCCGCCGGACTGCGGCGGCCCACGGCCCGTCCGTGTCTTCGGCGATGTCGGTCAGCGAATTCCCGAACGCCCGCATCGTTGCTTCGGGGAACACCACCAACCCGGCGCCGCCGTCCTTGGCCTGCCGGGCGTAGTCTTCAAGCTGTTCCAGGTTTGCCGCGAGGTCGCGGCCGGTAATGATCTGAGCGAGCGCAATGCGCATGGCACCTCCACGGGCGGGAATGACCAGAGCGGACATGTCCAGTATGCCGGGGGTGGGCGGACCGGAGGGAATCCGCAATAGAACGACGATTTCGTACGGCAACACCGGCTGGCAGCTAAGCTTTATGCGATGGTCATGCCGATTTTTGACACCGCAGCCACCGTAGACGCCGCGCGTCCGACGCCCCTCGGTGTAAGTGATCCGCGGCCCGGATTATCCGGTGCGGATCCGACCGGGCCTGACCAGGTGAACGTGGCCGTTTGGGCTCCCGGGCTGGAACACGTCGAACTTGCCTTCCGCGAGCCCGGTGGCACGTGGCGCGTCCGCACCCTTCCCAACAAGGCAGACGGGGTGCATTTCGGGATCGTCGACGGCATGCCGCCGGGCACCCGCTATGGCTTCCGCGCCGCCGACGCGGGAGAGGACGTCCTTCCGCTGTCGCTCCCGGCCATTGATTTCGACGACGACGGCGCCCCGCAACTGCTGCTGGACCCTTACGGCCGTGCGGTCCACCGGAACGGCGAACTGCTCAGCAGCGTGCGGATGGATCCGCATTTCGACTGGGGCAACGACCGGAGGATGCGCACCCCCTGGCGCGACACCATCGTGTACGAGGCCCACGTCCGCGGACAGAGCAAGCTGCACCCGGACATCCCGGAACACCTGCGCGGCACTTACGCGGGCATGGCACACCCGGCCATGATCGAGCATTTCCACGCCCTGGGCGTCACGGCAATCCAGCTGCTTCCCGTGCACTTCCACCTGGACGAACAGCACCTGCAGTACCTTGGCCTGACCAACTATTGGGGCTACAACACGGCCGCGTTCTTCGCGCCGCACCCGGATTACGCCACCCAGGCCGCGCAGGACGCGGGCCCGCACGCCGTGCAGGACGAATTCAAGGGCATGGTCAAGCTGCTGCACGCCGCGGGGCTTGAGGTCATCCTCGACGTTGTCTACAACCACACGGCCGAAGCAGGCCCGGACGGGGACGTCATCAGTTTCCGCGGCCTGGGCGAGGAGCAGTACTACCGTCACGACGCGCACGGCCGCTACCTGGACACCACCGGGTGCGGGAACACCTTGGACTTCAGCCACCCGCGCGTGGTGGACCTGGCCATCGATTCCCTGCGGTACTGGGTGGAGGAATTCCACATTGACGGCTTCCGTTTCGATTTGGCCGTCACCCTGTGCCGCAACGCCCGCAACGAATTCGACCCCAACCACCCCTTCCTCAAGCGCATCGGGACGGATCCCGTGCTGTCCTCGGTCAAGCTGATTGCCGAGCCTTGGGACGTCGGCTGGGGCGGCTGGCAGACCGGCGCCTTCCCCAAGGGCTGGGTGGACTGGAATGACCACTTCCGTGACGAAGTGCGGCGCTTCTGGCTTTCGGACCGCGCGGCCGCGGAGGCCGGGCTTCCTACCGGGAACATCGGTGCAGTGGCTGACGCCCTGAGCGGCTCGACCAGCATTTTCGCCCGTTCCGGCCGCTCCCGCCTCGCCTCGCTGAACTTCATCACCGCGCACGACGGCTTCACGCTGGCCGACCTCGTCTCCTATGACCGCAAGCACAACGAGGCGAACGGGGAACAGAACCGGGACGGCCACAGCGACAACCGCAGTTACAACCACGGCTTCGAAGGCCGGACGGAGAACGAGGCCATCGTGGCCCAGCGGGCCCGGTCACGCCGGAACCTCATGACCACCCTGATGGTCTCCCTCGGCGTGCCCATGATCACCGCGGGGGACGAACTCGGCAGGACCCAGCACGGCAACAACAACGCCTACTGCCAGGACAACTCCTTGACCTGGATCGACTGGACCCAGACGCCTGAGTCCCATGCGATGTTCCGCAACACCAAGCGCGTCATCCGCATCCGCAAGGAGTTCCTCGCGGCCCAGCCGGAAGGCTTCCCCGAAAAGATCGCGGGCATCGAATGGTTCGACGAAAAGGGGGAGCGGATGACCGAGGCCCGCTGGCATGACCACTCCCTGCGCCTGGTCCAGATGCTGATCGGTTCCGAAGACGGCGGCTTCAGCGGCTTGGTGGTGCTGAACGGGAACATCAATGACACCAAGGTCGTGCTCCCCAAGCTGGGACCGGCGGCCGGCGGCGGACACACCCGTTTCGAGCTGCGCCTGACCACCTCGGAACTGGACGACCGCCGCCGCGGCGCGATGGTTGCCGCGGGCGAGAAGGACGTCATCCAGGGCAACACGATCAACATCTACCGCGCCTGACCCGGGACCCGAGCGTTCGGCCCGGCACGTTCGGCCCGGCCTGAAACAGCCGAAGGGAGAGCCCGCCATGAAGATCTATTCCGCGGACACCTGGACCCTGGACGAACTCCGGGATCAGATCGCCGACGCCGGCCGCCGCACCGTCCTGGTGCCGCCCGCCGCAACCAAGCAGGCCGTCCTCGAAGTCTTCGGCCAAGTCCTGGATTTCCCGGAGTACTACGGGATCAACCTCGATGCCTTGAACGACTCCCTCCACGACTTCGCAGACGGCCTCTCCGAGGACGGACAGGCCCCGGTCACCCTCATCTGGCAGGTCCCGGCCGCCTACCGCACGGACCGTTCCTTCGGCGTCGTCTGCGAAATCCTGCAGGACGCCGAGGCCTACGCCGGCAGGGACCTGGCGGTCATCGCCGTCTTTCAGCAATAGCGTCCGCCGGGGCGGGAGGATTTCAGGCAGGAAGTTAAACGGAAGGGACGCCGGACCAGACGGTCCGGCGTCCCTTCCGTTGCAGGTAGATCAGGCGTTGGCAATCAGGCCAAGCTCGGCCTTGGATGCCAGGGCGGGGTTGTTCGGCAGGACCCGTACCGTGTAGCCGAACGAGCCCGAACGGTTGATCAGGACGGAACCGGAGAAGAGGTACCGGCCGTTGCCGAGTTCCTCGAAGGTCGTCAGCTCGGACACGGTCACGTCGTCGAGTTCGTCGCTTTCCTCGGCACGGCCGTACGCGATCTCCACGCAGACATCGTCCGGGGTCAAAGAACGCAGCGCGATGTAGGCGTTCACATGGAGGTTGTCACCGACCCTGGGCTCTTCCGTAACGCCCACGGAGTCCACGTGCTCCACCACCAGCTGCGGCCAGGCGTTGCGGACCCGGGTGGTCCAAGCGGCGAGGTCCTTGGCTTCCTTGAAGGAACCCGCGGCGGCGCGCCGGCCGGACACGGCAGCGGGGCAGTAGAGCCGGTTGACGTAGTCCTGCAGCATCCGTTCGGCCGACACCGCCGGGCCCAGCTTGGCCAGCGTGTGCTTGATCATGGAAACCCAGTGCGTGGGAACGGCCTGCGGTGCGGACTCCGACGGACCTGCCGCGCCAGCGCCCTCGGCAACCACCGACCCGTAGAAGCGCGGGGCCACTTGGGTTTCCAGCAGCTCGTACAGGGCCGCGGCTTCGATGTCGTCCCGATCCTCGGGGGAGGCGCCGTTGTTGGCAGTAGGGATCGCCCAGCCGTTCTCGCCGTCGTACATTTCGTCCCACCAGCCATCCAGCACCGACAGGTTGAGGGAGCCGTTGATGGCCGCCTTCATGCCCGAGGTACCGCAGGCTTCCAGGGGGCGGAGCGGGTTGTTCAGCCACACGTCGCAGCCCGGGAAGAGCGTGCGGGCCATGGCGATGTCATAGTTCGGCAGGAAGACGATCCGGTGCCGGACCTCGGGGTCGTCGGTGAACCGGACCAGGTCCTGGATCATCTTCTTGCCGGCATCGTCCGCAGGGTGGGACTTCCCGGCGATCACCAGCTGGATCGGGTGCTTCTTGTCCAGCAGCAGCGCCTTCAGCCGTTTGGGATCACGCAGCATCAGTGTGAGCCGCTTGTAGGTGGGCACGCGGCGGGCGAAACCGATGGTGAGGACGTCCGGATCCAGCACGGTGTCCGTCCAGCCGAGCTCGGCGTCGGCGGCTCCGCGTTTCTTCCACGATGCCCGCAGCCGGCGCCGCACGTCCTCCACCAGGGAGACCCGCAGTTCGCGGCGCAGCGCCCAGATGTCCTCATCGCTGACGTTGTAGGCCAGGTCCCAGCGTCCGGGCTCTCCGGCCTCGGCACCGAACTGGGTCCCGGCGAGTTCGGAGATCCGCGGGTCCACCCAGGACGGGACGTGCACGCCGTTGGTGACGGAGGTGATGGGCACTTCCGAATGGTCGAAGCCCGGCCAGAGTCCGGAGAACATCTCCCGGGACACCACGCCGTGCAACTTGGCCACACCGTTTGCGCGCTGGGCCAGCCGCAGCCCCATCACCGCCATGTTGAACACGGCCGGGTTGCCGCCGTCGTAATTCTCGCGACCCAGCTCCAGGATCCTGTCCACCGGGACCGACGGCGCCAGGCCCGCTTCGAAGAAGTGGCGGATCTGCACGGCCTCGAAGCGGTCGATGCCGGCCGGAACCGGGGTGTGCGTGGTGAACACGGTGGACGCGCGGCCGGCGGCAAGCGCCTCGTCCCAGTTCAGCGGGGATTCGGCGGACATCAGTTCCTGGATGCGTTCGATCCCCAGGAAGCCGGCGTGGCCTTCGTTGGTGTGGAAGACCTCAGGCGCCGGCGTGCCCGTGAGCCGCTGGTAGGCGCGCAGCGCCTTCACGCCGCCCATGCCGAGCAGCAGTTCCTGCTGCAGGCGGTGGTCCCCGCCGCCGCCGTAGAGACGGTCGGTGATGCCGCGGGCGGCGTCGTCGTTGCCGGAGACGTTCGAGTCGAGCAGCAGCAGGGGAACACGCCCGACGTCGGCCCGCCAGACCTGCGCGTTCAGCTTGCGGCCGTTGGGCAGCGGCAGGGTGATGATCACCGGCCGGCCCGTGCCGTCGTCGGAGGGTTCGCGCAGCAACGTCAGCGGAAGTCCGTCCGGGTCCAGCACCGGGTAGGTTTCCTGCTGCCAGGCGTCCCGGGACAGGGACTGCTTGAAGTAGCCGGCCTGGTACAGCAGCCCGACGCCGATCAGCGGGACGCCGAGGTCCGAGGCCGCCTTGAGGTGGTCACCGGCCAGGATGCCCAGGCCGCCTGAGTATTGCGGCAGGACCTCGGTGATGCCGAACTCCGGGGAAAAGTAGGCGATGCAGGCCGGTGCGTCCTCGCCAAGGCCCTGGTACCAGCGTGGCTCGCTGAGGTAACGGTCCAGGTTCGCCGCGGCGTCGTGCACCCGTTCGACAAGCTCACCGTCCGAGGCGAGCCGGTCAAGCTGTTCGCGGCCGATCGAACCCAGCAGGGTCACGGGGTCGTGGTTGCTTTCCGCCCACAGTTTCGGGTCCAGGCTGGCAAAAAGATCCCGGGTCGGGCGGTGCCAGGACCAGCGGAGATTGTTCGCCAGGCGGGCCAAAGGCCTGATCGGCTCAGGGAGTACGGTGCGGACGGTAAACCTTCGAATTGCCTTCACGAGCGTCACACTAACCGACCCAATCGGCAGCAGGAACAGCTTTAGGTTTCTTTTAGGTAAATGACACCTGTCATCAAAGAATATGTACCGGACCTTAGCGAAACGTGATTTTTCTCGCTAACGTCGAGCTTGTGACTACTACCGCAACACCGCGATCCAGTGCCGCAGGCAAGGTTCCAGCCAGGGCAAAAGTGAAGGCAGATATCACCGACGGGCTTCGTTTCGGCAGATTCCCCATCACGGCAGTCCAGCCGGTGGTCGAAGGAGGCCGGTTCCCCGCGAAGGCATTGCCGGGGGAGGGGATTGTGGTCGGTGCCACGGCGTTCCGGGAAGGCCACGACCAGCTCGGCGTCACGGCCGTGCTGCTGGACCCCAAGGGCAAGGAACGCCAGCGCGTCCGGCTCGCACCGCCGTCGGGCGACCGCGGCAAAGGCACCGACCGCTGGGAGGGCTGCATCACCCCCGGAGCCCCCGGCAACTGGAGCTTCCTGATCGAGGCCTGGCACGACCGCTACGGCACTTGGCACCACAACGCGGAAGTAAAGATCGCAGCGGGCATCGATGTTGAACTCATGCTCGCCGAGGGTGCCGCCCTGCTGTCCCAGGCAGCCGACGATGCCGGACGCAGCGCCGCGGACAAGCGCACCTTGCGCGCGGCATCCGACGGGCTCGCTGACGCGTCGCGCTCCGTCGAGGAACGCCTGGGCGCCGGTTTCAGCGACGAGGTTGCCGCCGTCGTCGAACGCCAGCCGATCCGCGAACTGGTGGCCCAGTCCGAGAAGTACCCGCTCCTGGTCGAGCGCGACCTCGCCGGACGCGGTGCCTGGTACGAATTCTTCCCGCGCTCCGAAGGAGCGGTCTACGACCCCGCGGAAGGCGCCTGGACCTCGGGCAACTTCCGCACCGCCGCCAAGCGCCTGGACGCTGTCGCGGGGATGGGCTTCGATGTCATTTACCTGCCGCCGATCCACCCAATCGGTTTCCAGCACCGCAAGGGCCGCAACAACACCCTGACGCCGGGCCCGCAGGATCCCGGCTCGCCGTGGGCCATCGGCTCCCCGGCCGGCGGACATGACGCCATCCACCCGGAACTGGGCACCTTCGAAGACTTCGACGCCTTTGTTGCACGGGCCGGGGAACTCGGACTCGAGGTGGCCCTCGACCTCGCCCTGCAGGCGGCGCCGGACCACCCCTGGGTCCAGTCCCATCCCGAGTGGTTCACCACCCGCGTGGACGGCAGCATCGCCTACGCGGAGAACCCGCCCAAGAAGTACCAGGACATCTACCCGCTGAACTTCGACAACGATCCCGAGGGCCTGTCGAAGGAAATACTGCGGATCGTGCTGCTCTGGGTCAGCCACGGCGTGAAGATCTTCCGTGTGGACAACCCGCACACCAAGCCGGTGTGGTTCTGGGAATGGCTGATCGCGAAGGTCAACAAGAAGCATCCCGACGTCGTCTTCCTCGCTGAGGCCTTCACGCGCCCCGCGATGATGCATGCGCTGGGCCGTGCCGGGTTCCAGCAGTCGTACACGTACTTCACCTGGCGGAACACCAAGACCGAACTCGAGGAATACTTCCACGAGGTCAGCCACGTCACCCCGGCCTACTTCCGGCCGAACTTCTTCGTGAACACTCCGGACATCCTCACCGAGTACCTGCAGTACGGCGGGCCGGCGGCGTTCCGGATCCGTGCAGTGCTGGCCGCCATGGCCTGCCCGCTATGGGGCGTCTATGCCGGGTTCGAACTCTACGAACACGTCGCCCGTCCCGGTGCCGAGGAATACATCGACAACGAAAAGTACGAGTACAAGAACCGGGATTGGGACGCTGCCGCTGCCTCCGGCCACACCCTGGCGCCGTACATCACCCGGCTCAACGAAATCCGCAAGGCCCATCCTGCGCTGGGCGACCTGCAGAACCTCACGCTGCACCGCAGCACCGATGACGCAACCGTGGTGTTCTCAAAGCACAAGACCCTGCCGGACGGCAGCAAGGACACCTTGATAATCGTGGTCAATGTCGATCCGCACAGCACCAGGGAAAGCACCGTCACGCTGGACCTGGCCGCCCTTGAGTTGGACCCGGAAACCTTCACCGCCAACGGCCGTTTCTGGGTGGATGACCTCCTCAGCGGCGAAAGCTGGGAATGGGGCGAATACAACTATGTCCGGCTCGACGCACACGTGGAACCAGCGCACATCCTGAGCATCCGGAGGTAGGCCAATTGAGTTTCGCTCCGCAGGGCACCAACCCGTACTTCACCCCGAAGAACACTTTCGAACTCAATGCGCCGGGCCTGCAACACGACCCGCATTGGTACCGCAAGGCGGTCTTCTACGAGGTGCTGGTCAGGGCCTTCGCGGATGCGAACGGCGACGGTTCGGGAGACTTCCACGGGCTGATCGACAAGCTCGACTATCTCCAGTGGCTGGGGGTCGACTGCCTGTGGCTTCCCCCGTTCTTCCACTCACCGTTGCGGGACGGCGGCTATGACATCGCCGACTACACCTCGGTGCTGGACGAATTCGGCACCATCAGTGATTTCAAGCGGCTGGTGGCCGAAGCCCACGCCAGGGGTGTCCGCGTCATCATCGACCTGCCGCTGAACCACACCTCGGACCAGCACCCCTGGTTCCAGGAATCCCGGAAGGACCCGGACGGACCATTCGGGGATTTCTACGTCTGGAGCGACACCGACGAGAAATACCAGGAAGCCCGCATTATCTTCGTCGACACCGAGGAATCGAACTGGACCTTCGATCCCATCCGCCGGCAGTTCTTCTGGCACCGTTTCTTCTCCCACCAGCCGGACCTGAATTTCGAGAATCCCAAGGTCATCGAGGCGCTTTACGATGTGGTGCGGTTCTGGCTCGACCAGGGGATCGACGGATTCCGCGCGGACGCGATTCCCTATCTTTTCGAAGAAGAAGGAACCAACTGCGAAAACCTCCCCGCCACCCACGCATTCCTGCGCGACCTGCGGAAAATGGTGGACGAGAACTACCCCGGCCGGGTCATCATCGCCGAGGCAAACCAGCTCCCCAACGATGTGGTGGACTATTTCGGCACGGAAACAGAACCGGAATGCCATATGGCCTTCCATTTTCCGATCATGCCCCGCCTGTATTACGCGCTCCGGGACCAAAAAGCGGCGCCCATCATTGAGACCCTGCGGGACACTCCTGAAATTCCGGCGGGCGCGCAATGGGGCACCTTCCTGCGCAACCACGACGAACTGACCCTGGAAATGGTTACCGCGGACGAACGCGCGGCAATGTACGGTTGGTACGCGCCGGACCCCCGGATGCGGGCCAACATCGGCATCCGTCGCCGGCTCGCTTCGCTGCTGGACAATTCGCGCGCGGAAATCGAGCTCATCAATGCCCTGCTGCTCTCGCTGCCCGGTTCGCCGTTCCTCTATTACGGGGACGAAATCGGGATGGGGGACAACATCTGGCTCGATGACCGCGACGCGGTGCGCACGCCCATGCAATGGAACCCCGACCGGAACGCCGGTTTCTCCAGCGCCGATCCCGGCAAGCTGTACCTGCCGGTGATCCAGTCGCTGGTGTACAACTTCTCGATGGCCAACGTGGAAGCCGAGGCCGCCCACTCGGGGTCGCTGCTGCGCTGGACCCGGCAAATCCTGAGCGTCAGGAAAAACCACCCGGCCTTCGGCCTTGGCGGGTTCCGCCACGTCCCGGCCGACCACGAGGTGGTCCTGGCCTACCTGCGCGAACTCCCCGAAGGCAACAAGGAAGGGGAGGACGCCGAGTCCCTGCTCTGCGTCTTCAACCTCTCGCAGCATCCCGTGGCGGCCACCCTGGACATCCCGGACTACGCGGGCCGGGGACTGCGGGACGTGTTCGGCGGCCAGCCCTTCCCCGGGGTCGGAACCGACGGAACCCTCACCCTGACCCTGGGCAGCCATGACTTCTTCTGGCTCCGGGTCCGCTCGCCCGGCTCCACGGGGTCCGCCCCGTACACCCAGGCCATTCCCGTGCTCTCGATCGAAGGCTGACATGGACCTCCACGAGCCGAAACAGCTCCTGTCCGATCTGCTGCGCGACTGGCTGCCCAGGCAGCGTTGGTTCCCCGTGAAGAGCGGCGGGTTCGCGATGGATGAGACTGCCACGTTCCCGCTGCCCGGACCCGGCAGGGGCGCCACCTTTGACACCGTGCTCCTGTCCGTCGCCTATACGGGCGCCGGGGGCGCCCGGCAGGGTGACGTCATCCAGCTGCCCCTGAGTTTCCGGCCGGAGCCGGCACCGGAGCTGGAAAAGGCCCTGGTGGGATCCCTCAAGGACGACGACGGCGGAACCCGCTGGGTTTACGACGGCGCCTACGATCCGGAGTTCATCGAGCTCTGGCTCGCCCTGATGGGGGACGGCGGCCCGGGGGACGGCGGCCCGGGTGCCGGCGGCGAGTCCGGGAACGGTGGGGGGACCGCCCGCGGCCATTCGCTGACCGGCAGCCACCGCCTGCCCTCTTTTCCGGCCAAGGTGCGCGTCCTCGGGGGCGAACAGTCGAACACTTCGGTGATCGTCGACGACGGCACCGAAGCCACCATCGTGAAGATCTACCGGGTCGTATCCACCGGAACCAATCCTGAGATCGAAGTCGGCGCGGCCCTCACGCAGGCCGGAAGCAGCGAGGTTCCGGCCACCCTCGGCTGGATCACGGGAAGCTGGCCGGCAGGCACCGGACAGCTGTCGGCCGAACTCGCCGTTGCGCACGAGTTCGTGAAGGACGGCCAGGACGCCTGGCGGCTGGCCGTAGAGGCCGCCTCGGCCGGGCAGGACTTCACCGAACAGGCCCGCGAACTCGGGCGGGCAACAGCGGCTGTGCACTCCCGCCTGGCGGAAGCCTTCGGCAACGATCAGGAAACCGAACCCGGCCACGTCGTTGCCCCCGCGGTTGCGAGCCGCATCCGGCACTCCTGGGCGGAAGCGGGCACCGCCGTCGGGCCGTACACGGACCAGCTCGAAGCCCTGCTTTCCCGGCTCGCGGGCCACAAGGCCGGCACCCTGCAGCGCATCCACGGCGACCTGCACCTGGGCCAGATCCTGCTGGCTCCGCAGCCGGCCGGCGAACCGGGCCGCTGGGTGATCCTGGACTTCGAGGGAGAACCGCTGCGGCCGATCGAGGAACGCACCCTTCCGGACGTCCCGCTGCGCGACGTCGTGGGCATGCTGCGCTCCTTCGACTACGCCGCCGGGGCTGCCGTCCGCGAAAAACCCGGAACTTCCGTACCCGCTTCCTGGGTCAGTGACTGCGCCGACGCTTTCCTGTCCGGGTACAGCGAAGTCACGCCAGGAACCATTGACCGCGCCTCCCCGCTGTTTGTGGCATTGTGGCTGGACAAAGCCTTGTACGAGGTGGTTTACGAGTTGCGTAACAGGCCGGACTGGTTACCTATCCCGGTCAATGCTTCGCGGCAAATCCTCGGCACTAGCAGTCCCGGCACGGAAGCCGCGGCGACATTGGAAGGTGAAGAAATGACAGGCTCTGCACGCACCGAACGGCCACGGGTCCCGCTCCCCGTTGACGGCAACACCCTGGCCCGGGTGGCCGCCGGAGCGCACCATGCCCCGCACTCCGTTCTGGGAGCCCACCTGGACGATCATGGGCATGTCACCATCCGCACGGTCAAGCACCTGGCCCAGTCAGTCACGGTAGTCACCGAAGCGGGGAAGACCGAGATGACACACGAGGCCGACGGAGTGTGGGCCGCGGTCCTCGAACCGGTGCAGCACGGCCACGTGCCGGACTACCGCCTTGAGGTCGTGTACGACGGCGGCGCCCCGGTGACGATCGATGACCCGTACCACTACCTCCCGACCCTGGGCGAAGTGGACCTGCACCTTATCGGGGAGGGCCGGCACGAGCGACTTTGGGACGCCCTGGGCGCGCATGTGCAGCACTACCGCTCCTCGCTGGGCGATGTGGACGGCGTCGGGTTCGCCGTGTGGGCGCCGAACGCCCAGGCTGTCCGCGTCAAGGGCGACTTCAACACGTGGGACGGTCGCGAACACGCGCTGCGCTCGCTGGGCTCCTCAGGCGTCTGGGAAGTCTTCATTCCCGGGGTTGTAGCAGGGGCTTGCTACAAATACGAGATCCTCACCAAGGCCGGTCACTGGGTGGAACGGGCCGACCCCTTTGCGTTCGGAACCGAGGTCCCGCCGGCCACCGCGTCCCGTGTGGTTGAGTCCCGGTACAGCTTCAAGGACGACGCCTGGATGGCCGGGCGGGCCGGCAAGGACCCGCATAACTCGCCGATGAGCGTCTACGAAGTACACCTTGGTTCCTGGCGGCTCGGCCTTGGCTACAAGGAACTTGCCACGGAACTGGTGGAGTACGTGAAGTGGCTGGGCTTCACCCATGTGGAGTTCATGCCCGTGGCGGAGCACCCCTTCGGCGGTTCCTGGGGTTACCAGGTCACCTCCTACTACGCACCGACCTCCCGCTTTGGACACCCCGACGAGTTCCGCCACCTGGTGGATGCCCTGCACCAGGCCGGCATCGGCGTGATCCTCGACTGGGTACCGGCCCATTTCCCCAAGGACGAATGGGCGCTGGCCCGCTTTGACGGCGAAGCCCTCTACGAGCACTCCGATCCGCGCCTGGGCGAGCACCCGGACTGGGGCACCCTGATCTTCGACTTCGGGCGCCGTGAAGTGCGGAACTTCCTCGTGGCCAACGCCCTCTACTGGCTCGAAGAATTCCACATCGACGGCCTGCGTGTGGACGCGGTCGCTTCCATGCTCTACCGCGACTACTCCCGCGAGGAAGGTCAGTGGTTCCCGAATGTCCACGGCGGCAGGGAGAACCTCGAGGCCATTTCGTTCCTCCAGGAAGTCAACGCCACGGTGTACAAGACCCACCCCGGCGCGGTGACCATCGCCGAGGAATCTACGGCCTTCCCGGGGGTCACCGCCCCCACTGCTTCCGGCGGCCTGGGCTTCGGGCTCAAGTGGAACATGGGCTGGATGCACGACTCCTTGAAGTACATGTCCGAGGACCCGGTGAACCGGCGCTGGCACCACGGCACCATCACCTTCTCCATGGTCTACGCCTTCACCGAGAATTTCCTGCTGCCGATCAGCCACGACGAGGTAGTCCACGGCAAGGGCTCGATGCTGCGGAAGATGCCCGGCGACCGCTGGCAGCAGCTTGCGAACCTCCGTGCCTTCCTCGCGTACCAGTGGGCACATCCGGGCAAGCAGCTGATCTTCATGGGCACGGAATTCGGCCAGGAAGCTGAATGGTCCGAGCAGCACGGACTGGACTGGTTCCTCGCTGACATCCCGGCCCACCGCGGTCTGCAGCTGCTCACCAGGAAGCTGAACGAGCTGTACAGCCAGACGCCGGCGCTGCACGTCCGCGACAACGAAAGCGGCGGCTTCCAGTGGATCCACGGCGGCGACGCCGACCGGAACGTCCTGACGTTCATCCGTTGGGACCACGACGGTAAGCCGCTGGTCTGTGCCGTGAACTTCTCCGGCGGGCCCCACCAGGACTACGTGCTGGGGGTTCCGTTCGAAGGTGCCTGGAAGGAAGTGCTGAACACTGACGCCGAAGAGTTCGGCGGTTCCGGTGTCATCAACGATGGCGAACTCGTGGCCACGGTGCCCGGGGCAGAGGGCCAGCCGGCCGCCCTGACCGTGACCCTTCCGCCGTTGGGAGCCTCCTGGTTCACACCCGCGGAGTCCACAGCCATCGAGGCCACCTCCGCGGAGGCCACGCCAGAGGACTAGGCGGCGTCCGCCCCCAGGAATCCTCGGCCGCCCTACGGCGTGTTCGCTTGCACGGGGAGGGTCTTCGGACCCTCCTTTTGCGTCCTCGGGGGAGTGGTGGTAGAGTTAGTACCCGCGCTGCTCCACAGGAGCGGATCTGCGGCTTGACTTGATTTTCTTGGAACCATCAAGTCCTGAACGCCGATTTGACCGAATGCGAGTCAGCGGGTAAGTTTGAAAAGTTGCTCCGGAGCGATCCTGAATGTTTGGTTTGGGTGGTGCCGGGTGTGTCTGTTGTTTGAGAACTCAATAGTGTGCCAAGTTTGTTGATACCGATTTTTATTAATTGGTTATTTGCGCTGGATTGTCCACCCCCGTGGATGGTTTGGTGTTTTTAGCTGGTTTCAAATTTTGTGCAGCCGGGTGTGGTGTTATTTCCATTGTGCCTGGTTGTGTCTGTTTTACTTCAACGGAGAGTTTGATCCTGGCTCAGGATGAACGCTGGCGGCGTGCTTAACACATGCAAGTCGAACGATGAAGCACCGCTTGCGGTGTGGATTAGTGGCGAACGGGTGA
>NZ_FNEI01000024.1 GCF_900099975.1 Arthrobacter cupressi | reverse complement strand
AATCGACGCCGAAGTCCGGCAAGGCAGCAACGTGGCGGAGACTGCAGCTGAAGCGGGCATACGCCACGTGGTGTACGGGGCGGCAGGAGTCAGCGACCAGCCGACAGGCGTCGGCTCCTGGGACTCGAAGCTGGTCATAGCCCTGCGCTTTCGCGAACTCGGACTGCCGCTCACCGTGCTCCGGCCAATGGCTTTCATGGAACTGATGACGGACCAAGGTTACTACCCACAGTTTTCCACCTGGCACCTGATGCCAAAGCTGATGGGCCCGACCCGGCCGGTGGGCTGGCTGTGCGTTGACGATCTGGGTGCCATCGCCGCCCGAATGTTCGCCGACCCCGAAAGGTGGAGCGGCGCGGTGCTGGGTTTGGCATCCGACGTGCAGTCAATAGACGAGTGCCGCACCCTATGGCAGGAACAGACCGGACGAAAGCCCCGTGGGTTGCCGATGCCGGAGAAGCTGTTTGAACGGTTCGTGGGGAAGGACCTCACCACCATGTGGCGATGGCTGCAGACCGGACAATTCGACATGAGTACGCAGGCAACGCGCGAGGTCCTGCCGGAGGCCCGGACCATTAAGGAATGGCTGACACAACGGCCCAAGTGAGCGGTGCTGAGCAGCGCGGACCGCGGTGACTGCGGGGCTGCCGCTTGGCTTACCCGCTGGAGGCGAAAAGGCCGACCCGGCGGCAAGCACCCCCGGGGCGATCAGCAGAGGCACTTGTCAGCTTTGTACACACTTAAAAGCGAAAACCCCTCTGACGAGGGGTTATGCTGTGCCCGAGGTGGGACTCGAACCGGGTTCCGAGCCCCTAGATTCCGCCACTCCCCCGAAAACATGGGCAAACCGGGCCAGTCCGGCCGATGTACGGCCCAGTCCGACAGGCAAAGGGTGGACAGTGTCCACACTTCCTTTTTGCCATCCGTCGGCCCCTCTCACTAGAAGCAAAGCCGAACTGACCGCTGCTGCGATCCGAATCATGGCGTCGAAAAACGACGACTTCGCCACCGAACGAAAATCCTGGAACCAAGTGCACGACATGCCTCTCTCCGCTAGTGATCCTCCCACCGTCCATTGCTGGTCCGGCAGAGCGCGACACGACCAGCCCAGCCAGTAGAACTGGAGATCTCCTGCCTGAAGTGGCGCCTTAGGGAACGGCTCCAGTACTAAGCCTCGGAAATCACCCTGGCGAAGCTAGCCAGCCGCGCCACGTCCGGGTCCGGTCCATTGCGCAAACCAAGGTCTAGCGCATCAATGCCTGCGAGTTCGTCCGCGCTGAGTTCAAAGTCGAATACGTCGAGATTCTCCGCAATACGTGCCGGGTTCGTCGACTTTGGGATGGCAGAGCGGCCCTGTTGCAGGTGCCATCGCAGCATCACCTGGGCTGGGCTTTTCGCGTGGGCTTGGGCTATGGCGACGATCGTCGGGTCTCCCATGACGTTCTTCTTGCGGTTCTCTCCAAACCCGGGGTAGAAGGTGATGCCGCCTATCGGTGACCATGCCTGGGTGAGGATGCCGCTTTTTGCATTCGCTGCCTGCGCGGCCGGCTGTGTGAAGTAGGGATGCAGTTCGATCTGGTTGACGGTCGGGACGATGTCGGTCCTCGCGAGCAGTTGCTCCAGGTGGTGCGGCATGAAGTTGCTAACGCCGATCGCCCTCACCCGCCCGTCACCGAGCAGGGTCTCGAGTGCTTTGTATGCGGCGGTGGTCTTTTCGAAACGATCCGGTGCGGGCTGGTGCAGGATGAGCATGTCCACATAATCGACGCCGAGTTTGGCGGCTGACTTCTCCCAGGCGTGCAAGGTCTGTTCGTATCCGTAATCGCTGACCCAGACCTTCGTCTCAATGAACACTTCGGATCGGTCGAGGCCGGACCTCCTAATGCCGTCGCCAACTTCCCGCTCATTGTCGTATGCGGCCGCGGTGTCGATGTGGCGGTAGCCAGCCGCCAGCGCGGCCTCGACAGCCGCCGTCGTTTGATCCGGCGGACTCTGGAAGACGCCAAGTCCAAGGGCCGGCATCGTGACGCCATTGTTGAGGATAAGTTCCATAATCATGTCCTTCTTAGTTTGATCTCGAGGTGGGCCGGCCATCGCACGAGGGTGGTCCTGGGACTGATGTCATAAAGTGGCCCCACTGTCCGCATGGATCCAATCGTCCCGTTCGAAAGTTTCGCCATACGGGACCATGGAGCTCAGGGCCACGGTGTAGATATCCGGTCCGTGTCGGGTGATGAGAACGCCAAGCCAGCCTTCTTCGAGTGCGTGAGCATGAGCCCTCCCCACCGCAGTATTCAGATCGTCATTAATTTGGCCTTGGGTGTTGCCCCTGACGTGGAAATATCGCCCTGGTTCGATCGTGGTAATCATCGGATATCACCTGCCAGCGGCGCTCAGCCATGCGGTGAGGTTGGATTTCATCGACGTCACGGTCTCGAATGGTGTACTCAACGGCTTTCTTCCTTGGTTTGGGGGCTGACATGGTTATTGGCTGTGATTCCGCTGATGCAGTGTTCTGCGAGGGTCGTGCAGGCGGACGTGAGGTAGGCGAGACTGGCAAGCAGGGTCTGCGCGATGATTGGCTTGAAGACACTGGATTGGCCTTGTTCTTCGTCCGCCATCGCCATCGTCAGATCGTTTCCGACGACCTTGAAAGCGAGCTGATTAACACCTTCGGGAATGGCGGGATTGATATCGGCCAGCCCCGTCCATGGCATGGAGGAGCGTAGCCGAAGGTTGCTGCACATTCCTGAGAGCCTGAGTGCAGTGCGCTTGAGCGCCCCCGAGAAGAGTACGAAGGCACTGCAGTCTTCAGACTTCTCCAAGTCAGCGCCGGCTTGTCCAAGGGGCAGTCCGGTCATCTGCAGCAAATGAGCTAATGCATATTCTTGATGTGTGTCGGCGCCGGTCGCAATGGCTGCCTCTCCGGTGCTGACCTGATGGACTGGAACGAGCGCTTCCCGGATGCCTTGTTCGTCCTCGTTCACCAACGCCGCGTACATCGTGAATTCCTGCGCCAGCGTCATAGGCTGCGGATCCCGTGCCGGCGTCCGGCTGATCGTGGCGACTCCCTCGAACTCGAGGGCCTTCCGGGCCAGTTGACCGCGGAGAAATGCCATCGCGTGGAGAAGCTCGAGGCCGCTGTTGATAGCCGCTATCTGGACAGCCACGGCATAAGCCTTGGTCGTGGACTGGCCCATGTTCACGTCGCGCATCGGGTGGATGAACTCATACGCGCCCCGAGTGTGGCCCAGGATCTCGAGGGCGCGATTAGCGATCACCTCGTTCACATTCATGACCGAAGGTGACCCTGCCCCGCCCTGAATGATATCGACGACGAACTGGTCAAGAAGGTCGCCCTGCTCAATCTCTTTGCAGGCCTGGACGATGGCGACCTTCTTTTCCTCACTGATCAGGCCACGGTCCGAGTTCCCCAGCACGGCAGCACGCTTGACGAGGGCAAGTGCCTTCACCAGCACCGGGTACGAGGAGAGCCGGATGCCGGTGACGGGAATGATCTGGAGTGCGCGAAGCGTATGAATGCCCCAGTAAGCTTCCGCCGGAATCTCCCCGGCTCCGAACAAATCCTTCTCGACCCTGCTTTTGCCGCGGCTGAATTTCTGTTTCGTCATGTCCTTGCGCCTTACAGCGGCGGTCTCGACATGGATCGCGGGCGAAAGGGAACAATCGTCGTTCTGCTCACTTCCACCGACACAACAGCCGACTGGATTCGCAACCCGCTGGCGATCGCCTCGATGCGGCCAGGTTCTTTGACGTGAACCCTCAAGAGGAGGGAACGGTCGTCTTGAAGGACCTCCGCGGTGACGATTTCGTGGATGTAGTCCAAAGAGCGCATGAGGTCCGCGCCTGTGCGTGTCTGGTCTTGAACCACTCTGATCACGGCAGAGATTGGGCGCAATGCCGGGGCAGGGTAGTCCCGCACTAGCGTGTAGCCCCCTATGTGGCCAGTTTTCTCCAGTTCCTCAATACGAATCGCGCATTCTTCCGGGCTGGTCCCAACCCGAACGGCGACGGCATCCGCCGTGAGCCGCGAATCCGCCTCCAGTTCGCGGAGGATCGCTTCATCAATATGGTCAAGAGGCGCCGGTACCGTGCACTTGACATCGGCACACTCCCTGGACTCCTTCGGGTAGTGGGAGCATTCCAGGTTTCGCAATGATCGCTCGGATGTAAGTTCTGACATTTCACTCCAGTGCTTCGAAACTGCTTCGCCTATGAGGCGATCGCCACGGCTTTCGGCTGTGTCATTTCCTCGTAGGCGAACCTGACCCCTTGGGCGGGCAAGCTAGAACGCGGTGTATCCGCCGTCGACGGGCAGGGTTGCCCCGGTGATGTAGGAGGACTCGGGGGATGCGAGGAAGAGGACGGCGTCTGCGATCTCTTCGGGGGTGGCAAGGCGCTGAAGGGGGATCTGGCCCTCACGCTGCCGGCGGTAAGCCTCCGGATCCTCCCGCCGCTGGATGGACGCTTCGATGATGGGGGTCGCGGTCAGGCCGGGGGCGACGACGTTGACGCGGATGTTCCGTTCAGCCCACTCGATCGCGGCGCCCCTGGCGAGCATGATGAGCCCGCCCTTGGCCGCGGAGTAGAGGACCTGGTCTGCCATGCCGACCATGCCCAGGCGTGAGCTGACCAGGACGAACGAACCGCCCGCAGCGGGCATGAGCGGCGCGAAGTGCTTCATCACCAGGAATGAGCTCAGCAGGTTGCTGTGGAGCGTGTTCTTCGCGTCCTCGTAGGACATCGCGGTCAGCGGGCTGTTGACCTGGAGACCGTGGTTGAGGACGACGGCGTCGACGGTGCCGAAGCTTTCGGCGGCTTCGCGGGCCAGGTGTTCGACGAAGGCCTCGTCGTTGAGGTCTCCGGGGACGTAGGCGTCCTCCGGCTGGGCGCTGTCGATCTGCTCCTTGCGTCCGGTGAGCAGCAGGCGTGCCCCCTCGCGGCGGAAGTGGGAACACACGGCTTGCCCGATGCCGCTGTTGGCGCCCGTGACAAGGGCAGTGGCTTTCTGGAGTCTCATAACAGACTCTCCTTCATGGCTAGTAAGTAGTGGGGTTGAAGGCACGGGGCGGGGACACCCCCGCCCCGTCCCCGTGTGCTTGCGTTAGTTGTTGAATCCGCGGGCGTCGACGGCCCAGCGTTCGAGGGACGTCCCGGTGCTGTCGGTAACGATGTACTCCTCGAAATTCACCACTACCGGGCAGACGTGGTTGGGCACCACGGGAACCACGGTCCCGACGCTCGGGCGGAAGTCTCCCTCTGGCAGCGGGAGGAAGCCGTGGTATTCGTTCAGCCTGGACAAGACAGCGTTGGTACCGGCGATCCCGCCGTAGCCGATTTCGGGGGTACCTTCGCGGCCGATGGCTTTGGTACCAACGTCGAGCATGACCTGGTCGGGAACCCAATCGCTGACTACCGTGCCGGCGACGAACAGCGCGATCTGATCTTCCGTGCAGGCACCGAGCCTGGCGTTACCGAGGTCATTGAAGATGTATTCGCCGGGCCGAATCTCGGTGATCACACTGTTGGTGGCAAACGCCACGGTGGGTGTGGATCCGGCGCTGACTACCTCAGCAGTGATACCGATCGCCGCGAGGCTGCGCACCGCTGTGGTGAGCGCGGCGTCCTGGTCCCGCGCCGCACGCTCGCGTGCGTCTGGTCCGGAACCGCCGTGGCCGGGGTAGGTGAAGACACCCGCCGGCACGAGGCCTCGGTTGCGGGCGGCGGCGGCGAGCTCGCCTGCGTACTCTGGAGCTGCACCGGAACGACGGGCGCCGCAATCGACCTCGATCACAACTTGCAGTTGATCGGCGTTGTCGCCCATGGCGTCGGCGAGGGCGTCGATCGCCGCGAGGTTATCGACGCCGACTCGCAGCCGGATGGTCTCGGCCAGTTTGCGGATCCGCGGCCCTTTAGTACCAGCAGGCCAGATCGGGTAGGCGATGAAGATGTCGTCGAATCCGGCCGCGGCGAACACTTCGGCTTCACCCACGTTGCCCGCGGTGATTCCGACCGCTCCTGCCTTGATCTGGCGGCGGCCGATCTCCACGCATTTGTGCGTCTTGACGTGCGGCCGGACTTGGAGGCCCTGCCGGTCGGCGAAGGCCTGCATCCGGTCAATGTTTTCCTGCATCACGTCGGCCAAGATGATGGGCGACGGAGTGTCGATTCGCTCGACGAGGGCGTCGAGCGCCTGTTGAAGGCGGTTCACACTGTACTCCTGTTTGTTCGGTTCGGTGCGGTTCTACGCTGCAGTGCAGATCAATTGGATCTCTACCGGAGAGACTCGTGGCAGTCCGGCGACTCCGATCGCGGTCCTGGCGTGCCGTCCGTTCTCACCCAAAACCTCGATGAGCAATTCACTGGCCGCTTCGGCAACCTTGGACTGCAGACCGAAGTCCGGGGTGCTGGCCACGAAGACCAGCATCTGTACGATCTGCACGCGGTCCAGGTCTCCAACCGCCTGCACGGCGGCGGCAAGGCAGTTGAGCACGGCATGGCGAGCAAGCTCGCGCGCCGTCTCCACGTCCACGTCCCGGCCAAGAATGCCCTGGCCCAGCAGCTCGCCGTCCTTGTACGGCAGCTGGCCCGAAATATGGATGCTCTCCCCCACTGCCCGCTGATCCACGTAGTACGGGTTACCGGCGAGGACCGGCAGCTCCAGGCCAAGGCCCTGGAGTCGATCCAAAGCCGAACCGGTCGTTTCGCGTTCCGGCGCCTGCGATGTCCCGGCAACCTTCTGCAGTTCTGTTGTCATTGTCACGGTGTCTTTCTTCGCCTGTCGATTGTCGACATGAATTGGTAAATGTGGGTCTGGCACACTAGCGCCAAACGGGGTACGAAGGGATGCGGAAATAAGCCGCTGGCCCGAATTGGATTGTTAGGACTTCGTCGGCTGTTCCTGCCTTAGATGTGGATCAGGCTGTGAACCTTTGGGGACGAAGGAAGTCGAGGTTGTCGTAATCTTCCTTGCCGAGGGCCTCCTGGGCAGCGATCTGCCCATAACCGGTAGCCATTTTGAAGCCACCGCCGGAGAAGCCGGTAGCGCAGTAAACCCGGCCGTCGGGGCTGATCTTGCCCAGAATCGGCTTCCGGTCGCTGGTAAAGAGGTCCGGGAACGCGTCGGAGCGGACAATGTTCGGATACAGACCAGGGAAAAACTCGCTCACCGTCTCCATCGTCTCTGCGATTTCCTCTGAGGTGAGTTCCCTGGCGACGGCAGCAGGGCGTTCGGCAGGGGTTGGACGCATATCCAGCGTTGCCTTGACCGTCACCCCGTCGACGGCGGGCGCGCCGTACATGGAGCGGTCTCCTGAGAGCCGGACGAAGACCGGGAACCGCTCCGGGGAGAAGAGTGAAGGCTCCTTCGCCACGAACCAGGTGAGAAAGACCCTGTAGGGCTGGGCCTGTGCCACCAACGGTTCCGGCAGGAGCTTCCGCGACCATCCGCCGGAGCAGACGATCACGTTCTCAAACGTCCAGGACTGGTCCCCGGAGGTCACGATGACGCTGTCGGCGGTTTCCCTGATCCCATCGATCGGGGTGTTGTTGTGCACGGTCGCCCCGTTGGCCTGGGCTGCGGCAATCGCCGCGGTGACGGACCGATCGGTCCGCAGCGCGCCACCGTTGGGATCGAACACCGCGACGTCGTCCTCGCGGAGGTTGTGCTGCGGGTACCGCTCTGCCATCTGATCCCGCGACAGAAGCTCATGGGAGGTTCCAGTTGCTCGGGCGGACTCGAGCAGTTGCTGGATATATCCGCCGTTCTCGGTACCGATGTAGAGCCCGCCGCAGCGGATGAGGATGTCTTGACCGGTTTCGGCTTCAAGTTCAGCCCAAAGCCGCTCGGACTGCTGCAGCAGCGGATCAAAGCGGGGGTCCAAGTGGAGCCTGCGGAACAGGCGGGTGTCCCCGCCCACGGCGCTGCGGCCGTGGGCGGGGGTTTGTGCTTCGAAGCCGACCACGGAGTCCGTGAGGCGGGATGCCTGCCACAGGGCCATGCTTCCGATGGCACCAAGACCGATGACGGCCAGTTTTCCATCTGTCATTTCTTTAGAGGACTTTCTCGAGGAAGGACCGGGTGCGGGCCTCCTGGGGGTTGCCGAGGACTTCGCGGGCGTCGCCGCGTTCGACGACGAAGCCCTCATCCATGAAGAGCAGCGAGTCGGAGACTTCGCGGGCGAAGCCCATTTCGTGGGTGACGACCACCATGGTCATGCCCTTCTTGGCCAGGTCCTTCATGACGGCGAGGACTTCGCCTACCTTTTCGGGGTCCAGGGCCGAGGTGGGCTCGTCGAAGAGCATGATCTCCGGGTCCATGGCCAGGGACCGGGCGATCGCGACACGCTGCTGCTGTCCGCCGGAGAGCTGGGCAGGGTACTTGAATCCGTGGCCGTCGAGTCCGACGCTGGCCAGCAGTTCATCCGCGCGGGCGGCAGCCTTCTTCTTGTCCTGGCCTTTGACCAGGACAGGGCCGGACATGACGTTTTCCTGCGCGGTCATGTTGGGGAAGAGGTTGAACTGCTGGAAAACCATGCCCACCCGGGTACGCTGCAGTGCGAGCTTCTTCCTGCTCAGGGCATGGTAAGCGTGGTCGGTCTCGTAGTAGCCGAAGTCCTCACCATTGACCTTCAGCACACCGGAATCGGCGGTTTCCAGGCCGTTGATACAGCGCAGCAGGGTGGACTTACCGGAGCCGGACGGGCCGATAATGCAGCAGACTTCGCCGCTGGCAACGTCCAGGTCGATGTTCTGCAGGACCGTCTTGTGTCCGAAGGACTTGCGCAGGCTCCGGACCTGAATCGTACCGTCAGCGCTCATCGGAGGCTACCTTCTTCCTGTTCTATCAGGACAACCTTTTTCGCCTTCCGGGGCAGCGTGGAGGTTGCACGCGAGTATCGTTTCTCGAGCTTGGACTGCGGGTAGCTCAGCAGCAGGGTCATCACCAGGTACCACAGGCTGGCGACAATCAGCAGCGGAATGGTCTCGAAGGTCCGGGCGTAGATCAACTGCGCGCTCTGCAACAGCTCAGCAACGCCCAGGACACTGACCAGGGACGTTCCCTTGAACATGCCGATCACCTGATTGCCGGTCGCCGGGATGATCGAGGGCATGGCCTGCGGGATAATGACCTTGCGCATCCGCATTCCGGCGCTCATGCCCAGGGAGTCGGCGGCCTCGATCTGTCCCTTGCCGACGGCGGAGAAGCCGCCGCGGATGATCTCAGCCATGTAGGCCGCCTCATTCAGGGTCAAACCGACCAACGCCGCGGTGATCGGGCCCATCAGGGTATTCACGTCTACGGCCGTGCCGATGTCCGTGAACGGGATCCCGATCATCAGGTTCGGATACAGAGCCGAGACGTTGAACCAGAAAATCAGCTGGACCAGCACCGGGGTGCCGCGGAACAGATTGATATAAATGTTCGCGGCAATGGACACCGGCTTCACATGCGAGGAACGCATGATCGCCAGGGCAAGGCCGAGCAGTGTTCCCATGACCATGCTCGCGATCGTCAGGAAGATCGTGAGCATGAGCCCGCGCAGGATCGATTCGGCGAAGAAGTACTTTCCGACGATGCCCCATTTGAAGTTGGGATTGGTCAGGACGGAGGTGAGGATCCCGATGCCGATGAGGATGCTCAGGATCCATCCGGCGTACTCCGAGGGAGTCCGAACCCGAAGCCGCGGCTTCAGCGTTGCGTCGAGGCTTCCCATCGGTGATTTGCTTCTTTTCTTGATAACTGTCGTCATTCAGGTCACCTGCTAGTTGAGCTTGGCGTCGGCGATGGCTCCGAACTCCAGACCCCAGGTCTTGAGGGACTCCTTGTACTCCGGGGTACCAAGGATCGACTGGACTGCCGCCTGCAGAGCCGGAGTCAGGTCCGAACCCTTCTTCACGGCGACAGCACAGATGCCGGTACCCCCGACATTCAGCGCTGGCGTGAGCATCTTGAACGAGCCCGGCTGCTGCGTCTGTGCCCAGGCGAGTGCGGTCGTGTCGTAGAGGACGCCATCGACCCGCTTGGCATGCAGCTGGACGAGGGCTTCCTGGACGCTCGGCAGCGTCACGGCGTTGATGGCCGGCTTGCCCTGGGAGGTGCAGGTCTTCTCATTCAGGGCCGGGAGGCGCTTGAGCTGCCCCGTGGAGCCCTGGATGACGGCGACGTTCTTCCCGCACAGGGTCTCGTTGCTCAGGTTCTGCGGGTTTCCCGCGTTCACACCGATGGACGTGCCGGCCTTGAAGTAATCGATCATGTCCACGACCTTGAGCCGCTCATCGGTCTTCGCCATGGTCGAGACGGTGAAGTCGTAACGTCCCCCATCAAGGCCGGGGATCATCGTGTCGAACTTCGCCTCCACATACTTGATCTTTACCCCAAGTTTCTTGGCAATGAGCCGCGTAATGTCGGGATTGAGGCCGATGAGAGTGTCGCCATCCTGAGCGCGGAAGATGGTCGGCGGGCTGTTCGGGTCAGCGGCGACCGTGAGCTCTCCCCTGTCCTTGTATTTCTGCGGCAGCAGGCTCACAGCCTTGGCATCGGGCTGGACGCCCTCGGAGATGTCCCTCAGCCCGATTTCAGTGGGGCTGGGGTTGGCAGAATCGCCGCTGGCAGCGGTGCCGCAGGCATTCAGGGTCAGAAGGAGGGCCAGGGCCGCAGCCGCGGCAGCGGCCTTTCGTGCTGTCTTCATGATGCTTCCTTGAATCATTTGGTTGGGGTGGTGAGGTTGTTGCGAAAGCCTGGTAGTGGCACCAGTGGCTTTTTCAGAATTTGCCCGTGCTCTGTCTTGTGAACATCGCGCTCGTCGTCATCGGCGTCGGGCTGGCATAATGACGGGGCTCGGTTTATGGCCGGAAACGTGGGCCTCGCGTCACGGGTTCTCCGTTATGGTCGGCGTTGCAAGGAACCGATCCGGGTTCAGCAGAGCGAGGGTGTTCTCGCTCGAGCCAGTGAGCGCATAGTCAGCCGCGATCTCCCCGAGTGCGGGGGACAGCTTGAATCCATGGCCGGACAGGCCCGTGACAGCGGTGATTCGTTCCTCGCCGCCGAGACGGCCGACAATTCCGTGCCCGTCCCGGGTGTAGCCCTCCATGTAAGCGCTGACACGGATCGGGTCCGGGTAGAGGCCTGGGAAGGATTCGGCTACGAGTGCCCTGAAGGCCTTCACCTCGTCCAGCGGAACCGTCCGGTCGAGGGCGTCGGGATCTGGAACCGGCCGGTTGACCGCGCCCGAGAGACCGAGCTTCAACCCGTTCCCGGCCATCGCCGGCAGTCCGTAGAACTCCCGAGGAGTCGCCCGGACGAAGCACGGGAAGTGTGCCGGATCAAACGCGCCAGGTTCCCTCCCGGCGAACCACGCCGAGACCACCTTGCGCGCCTCGATGAGCATCGCAAGTTCGGGGAAGAGCTTTCCGGCCCAAGGACCGGGCGTGACCACGGCATGATCATAACGCTCGCTATGCCCACCAGCCGTGACCCATACGCCGTCGGCCTTGACCTCGATCCCCTCGACCGGGGTGTAGGTCCGCAGTTCGGCGCCCAGCGCCTCGGCCCTGCGGGCCGCTTTCAGGACGGCCAGTTCCGGACGGAGATACCCGCCTTCGCGGTCCAGGACGACGACGTCGCCCTCGCGGTAGGGATGCTGGGGCCACCGCTTGCGCGCTTCTTCAAGGGGAATAGCCACCGCGTCCACGCCGAACTTATCAATGGATTCACTGACGTTCGCCATCTCAGCCGAGGCCTCCCCCAGCATCAGGTTTCCGGTGAGGGTGAGCAGCTCGGTGCCCGTCTCGGCCTCAAGCTGACGCCACAGCGCCTTTGCGCTACGGATCAGCGGCGCGTAGTCCTGATCTTCGAAGTAGGCGGTACGGAAGATCCGTGATTCGCCGGCATGGGCGCTGCGGTCGTGGCTCGTTCCGAACTGCTCGTAGCCAACGACATCCGCGCCCCGCGAGGCCAGGCGCCAAGCAGCCATACTGCCAGCGGTTCCCAGGCCTATGACCGCAATGCGCTTCCTGGTAGTGCTCATTCAAACCTCCTAGGTGAGAGCGATAAGGACTCCTCCGCGATAACCGCGGGGCTCATGGTGATGCCCTGGAAATTCTGGGGTTCGAGTGCCTTCACCGCCTGGAATGGGGTCACCAAGGAACCGCTGCTCATATTTTGTCCAACAATCGTGTCAGACGTCACTGTTTGATATTATCGTTTCACAATCTTGTGTCAAGGCTCACTTCAAGAGGAGTGGCTACCGTGAGTCAACTAGGGGAGTGAATGCATGGAGAGCAAGCCTTTCTCTGAGCCCGCAAGGACAACTCTTGCGAGGACCCTCGCACCACGGGGTTCGGAACGAACCACGCTTGTGGACCAGGTGGAGCACCTCATTAGGAGGGAGATCATCCTTGGAACCCTCGACCCCGGTCGGCATCTTGTAGAGACAAGGCTCGCCGAGGACCTGTCGGTGAGCCGCGGCACAGTGCGCGAAGCCCTCACACGTCTCGCGTCAACCGGCCTCGTCGAGTTCACGCCAGGGTCCGGCACCTGGGTTCGCTACTTCAGCGACAGCGACATTGCTGAGATCGGGGAAGTCTTCGCAGCACTTGAGGGAAGAGCGACCCTGCACGCTGCGCTCCCCCTGCCCAAAAGCGCTGAAATCGAGCTGAGGGCTATCGCGGAACGCATGCGGGGGCTCCGCCTCCCGGAAGACGTCGACGATCTGATGAAACTTGACCGCGACTTCCACGGGACGCTGATGAGCCAACAGCCCAAGACAAAGCTGCTCGAGGCCTGGCAGAGCCTGGAATCACTTCTAGCAGTTCAGATGGTGCCGATCATGCGGCGCGGCGTGGGCACCGCCAGCAACCAGGCCGACCGCCATCTGGTGCTGTTGGACGCCGCGATGACCGGAGAGCGCGAGCTGCTAATAAAGGCTCTCGAAGAGCACTACTACCAATCCTAGAAGCGGATCCCGACGAGACAGGCGGCGATCCGAACCTCTCCCGCTAACGGTATCGAAACCGACGACGACGGTGTCCACAGGTCTGCGCTGAGAGCCAGCACCAGCGTTATGATCATCTCGTGGTCACATCTTGGTCGCTGGACCCAGAAGCTGCCTACAGAATTCTGCCATCTACCTGGGCCTCTCCCCGGACCCGCTCCTCGAAGTTGAGCCGTCTATAGAGCTTCAACCCGACTGCCAACCGGTCATGTGATGCAAATCCCATCCCGGACCATTCACAGATTCCTTGGGGGGTTCCAGGTCTACAAAGACCAGTGAATCCAGCATCCACGTCATAACCGCAGAAATGATTTCAAGGAAAGCATCATGAAGATCCAGCGCAAGGTCCCCGCCGCCGCTGCCCTTGCCGCCCTCCTAACCCTTAGCGCCTGCGGCACCCCTGCCGGTAGCGAACCCTCTGCAAGCCCTACCGAACTTGGTCTGCGGGACATCTCCGAGGGCGTCCAGCCGGATCCGAAGGCGGTGAGCTTGCTGCCCCAGTCCTACAAGGACAAGGGTGAGCTCACAGTGGCGGCGGACCTGCACTACCCGCCGACGATCTTCCTCGCAGAGGACAACCAGACCGCAATCGGCCTTAACCCCGACATCGCGCGGCTGATCGGGAAGAAGCTCGGGGTGAAGGTGAAGTTCGTGGACGCGAAGTTCGACACGATCATCCCGGGTCTTGACGGTGGCCGGTACGACTTCACAGTCTCGACGATGGCGAAGACTGATGAACGGCTCAAGGTCCTGGACATGATCGACTACTTCAAGGTCGGCAACTCAATCGCCGTGAATGCCGGAAATCCACAAAACCTCAGCAATGAGACCCTGTGCGGGAAGAACGTCGCCGTCACCCAGGGTTCCACCGGCCAATTGTTGCGTCTCCCTGCTCTCAATGAGATGACCTGCACCTCCATGGGAAAGCCGGCGATCAACCCAGTGACACTGCCCAACATCCAGGAAGCCCTCGTCCAGCTGAGCGCCAACAGGATCGACGCAATACTCTATGACACGACCGCGCTGGCGTGGGCTCAGAAGCAGCAGCCGGACTCCTTCCAGATGCTTACCCCGCCGCTGAACGTCGGTGGCACCGGCATCACGGCGGTCGCGCTGAAGAAGGGCTCACCGCTGACGCCGGCCATGCAGGCAGCGATCCAATCGATCCTTGAAAGCCCAGAGTACAAGGAAGCCCTAAAGACCTGGGGGCTGGAGTTCGGCGCAATCACCGAAGCCAAGCTCAACTAGCGGGCGCCTCCACGCTCACCGAAAGTAAGCATAGGAGTCCGGCCCCTAAGGGACCGGACTCCCCCAATGCGACACTTGCTCGCCGGATAGTGAGGTAAGACGCCCCTATCGGCGAATTTTCGGCGATCGGTTAGGCAGGCAGGTTCTGAACAAATCCCACCTTGCGAAGTGTTTCATGAACGGTCCAGCTGCCTCGCCATCCCTCCGGTGTGACAAAGAGTGAGCCGGGTCCGATGTCAAAGCTGCCGCTCTCGTCGGTGATGGTGGCCGTTCCGCTGAGGATCACGCAAACCTCATTGAAGCCCTCGCGGGTACTCGTGAATGTTCCAGGAGTAGCCTCCCACACCCCCGTACGAGCTCCATCAGCTTCCCAGACCTTAAGGGACACCTCCGTCTGCCCCGGCGTAGTACTGGTCGGCTTCAGGACATGCTCGCCCAGATCTGCCGTTTGGGTGTCATTCAACACAATCGCCTTGACCATAAATTCATTCCGTTTCCGGGCGCTTTTTGCCCACGAAGAAGTGTGCCAACCCTCGTTGGCCTGGATGTAGAACCATGGAGTACTCCCCCAACACCACAAAATTGGTGCCGCTTGTCAGCAGGATCCGAAACCGCAGCCGATGGTCCTCCGGTGAAGTGGCTTCCTTACCCGCTGCCGGCCCCGCCGGGAACTCAAGATGCTACAGCGACGATGATACACAATGTAGGACAATCTTGATCGACAAAGTTACCTAACTAGGCCACACATGTGTTCTATCGTTCGGGGTCAGCCTTGCCGGCCTTCTCAACTAGCTCGGTAAACCAAGGTCGGTGCCCGCGCTTGAGCGCCATTCCCTCCGGGAGGCCCTGGACTCTTGCGACCGAATTTGTAACATCGATAGTGATACGACTTCCCGCCATGGGTGCGTTGCTGATGTGGACATCCCCATAGGATTGCGGGAGAACCGGATCCATCCAGAGACCGCCCTTCGAAACATCGGCGTCGTATCTCATCAGGCTCGTCACCAGCAGAATCGGTGTGGTAGCGGCCCATGCCTGGGGGGCGCAAGCTGTCGGGTACGGTACGGGCTCGGGGAACCGCTCCCTGCTAAAACCGCAGAATAATTCCGGCAGCCGACCATCCGAGAACTCGGCTGCCTCGAATAGCGCCGTTGAAATCCGCTGCGCTTCTTCAACAAAGCCGTAACGTAAAAGGCCAGCAGCAATAATCGCATTGTCATGGGGCCATACTGACCCGTTGTGATAGCTGACAGGGTTATAGGCACCCATGTCCGACGCCAGGGTACGCACTCCCCAACCGCTAAACATCTCCGGTGACATCAGCCTTTCGGCCACCAATGGCGCTTTGTCCTCATCCACCAAGCCGAACCACAAACACTGGCCCATATTGGAAGCGCACGCGTCCACCTGGCGCTTTTTCCCGTCCAGGGCCACGGCGTAATACCCGCGCTCAGGCATCCAAAACTGCTCGTTGAACCGCTTTTTCAGTTTGGCGGCACGATCAGCGAGCTCCTCAGCCAAACGCCTGTCGCCGGTGTCGTACGCAATCCAAGAACGGGCCATATAGGCCGAGTAGACATAGGCTTGCACTTCACAGAGGGCTATTGGCGGCTCGGCCAGCCGCCCGTCGGCGAAATTGATTCCATCCCAGGAATCCTTCCAGCCCTGATTTATCAGGCCCTGCGGGTTGAGACGTTCGTATTCAACAAACCCATCCCCGTCTTTGTCCCCATAGTCACGTATCCAATCAAGGGCACGGTCTGCATGAGGCAACAAACTGGCAATAATGTCCGGAGCGAACCCCCAGCGGCTGACATCCCCTAGCCAGCAAACAAACAGTGGCGTTGCATCAACGCTGCCGTAATAGATGGTCTTTCCGCCCAAGGACAAGCTACTGGAGACATCCAGCCTGACTTCATGAAGAATCTTGCCCGGCTCCTCTTCGCTCAATAAATCCACCACTTGACCTTGGCGATCCGCCAGGGTTTGCAGTGTTCCCAGCGCCAGCGACGGATCAACGGGCATCGCCATTTCAGCTGCCCACAGCGCATCGCGACCAAAGAGCGTCATGAACCATGGAGCACCGGCCGCCACCACGACCCGCTCTGCATGATCCGGGTCTTCTATACGGAGAGAACCCAAGTCGTCGTAGCTGCGCCGGAGTATACGCTCGATCGAGCGGTTGCCCATCTGCAGCACCGGAATCTTGGCCACCCACTCTTGTCGCCGCAAATCCCGCGGGGACAGCAGACCATCCACTCCCGCATGGATAAAGGTACTGTCAGGATCCGCTCCGTCCGCCGTGGGTACCACCGCAAGGACGCTGCTCCATTCACCGTGAGCCGGGATGGACGTCCTGAATGAAATACCGTCCACGGCGATATCGGCGCCGGGTGCGCGCGCGCTGATGCTCTTCCGAACCCCTTGCCAGGAAGCACTGATAACCAGTGATTCGCCATCGGCCTGACGCGTCTCATCCCAGTGGCGCGGAGTCCGTCCTTCCTTGACTTCGAATAGGTCGGCGAAATCAGCTTCCAATACCACCGCAATAAGACACTCCGCCGGCTCCGCAGAATAGTTACGAACAGTTAGCCGCTCCTGGATTCCGGCCCCCACTTCCCGCAGCCGCTCAACAATCAACGGGCTGTCCGCATAACCGTCTGTTCGAGTAACGCGGGCAGCAAACCGCGCCCGATACGGCTCCAGCATTTGCGCCGCCAAGGGCTCCAGCTCCTGACCATTAATGGTCAGGCTCCAGCCGGACAGGATACGGGTGTCCTGAAAGAAGACACCATGTGGATAAGCAGGATGAATATCTCCGTTGGGCAACGAAATGCAGAAGGATGATCCCTCCACCAGAGTGACCGCCCCTCCGCCTGGTCCAGTTGCTGTATCAGCATTCCATCCAGCCATCCCGGCTCCTCCAGAACCAAGGCCTACGGCGTCCTCTTCAGGCGTGGCCCCTGTGGGCCAGAGTTCTCCAGACCATTGTCCAAACCACGCTACGCCGCATTGGTTTTGCATGCCATAGCACCTCGCGCCCGTATGGTGGCCCCAATGCTGCGACCATTTGGTCCACAGGATTCTGCTTTTTGGTCCTTTCGTCATAGTCAACGAGCGATGCGTTCATAGCTGACTGACACCCCGCGGACAGAAGCTGTAAGTGCAAGCTTTCTATAGCCACAGAGGAGATCAAGTGACGACGTATAACCTGGCCCTGATCGGTTTCGGCGGCGTGAATCGAGCCCTGGCCACGCTCATTCGCGACGAGCCACACCGCTTCGCAGCTCTTGGATTCGAACTTCGCGTAGTCGCTATTACAGACCTTGCGTTCGGTTCACTGGTGCAGGAGGAAGGCATCGATCTGGCGACAGTACTCGCCATGCCGCGAGGAGCCAACTTCGAAGGACTCCGCGGTGGATCTTCCGAACCGCGTAACGAAGAAGTCATCAAGAATAGCCCTGCTGACATTGTCGTCGAGGCAACCTTCACAAGCCCGGTGGACGGCGAGCCGGCTGTATCGCACGTACGTTGGGCCCTTGCTGCGGGCAAGCACGTGGTGACCACAAACAAGGGACCGGTCGCTCTTCACGGCCGGGAACTGAATGCTCTGGCCAAGGAAAATAGCGCCAGCTTCGAGTACGAAGGATCGGTGATGAGCGGCACTCCTGTGCTGCGCCTGGCACAGAAGATGTTCGAGGGACTTCAGCTCAAGGGAGTCCAAGGCATCCTTAACGGAACCAGCAACTACGTCCTGGGCCGGATGGAAGCAGGATTGCGCTTGGGAGAAGCCATCGCAGAGGCCCAGGAGCACGGCTACGCCGAAGCGGACCCGACTGCAGACATCGGCGGATCCGACGTGCGGCTCAAAGTTGCCATCCTGGCAAACGAACTTCTCGGCGCCAGCCTGCATCCCGACGAAGTCGACACCATAGGGATCCAGGAAATTACCAGCGACCAGGTCGCACAGGCACTGGCAAACGGTCAGCGCTGGAAACTCATCGGCGAAGCCACCCGCGGAACAGACGGCAAGATCACGGCAAGTGTGCGACCAGCCACCCTCACCGCGGACCATCCTCTTGCCGGCATTTCCGGTGCGACCAACGCGGTTTCATTCGAAACGGACCTCCTCGGCGCCGTCACGGTCTCCGGCCCTGGAGCGGGCCGGACGGAAACCGCGTACGCCTTGGTCTCCGACATTGCAGCAGTAGACGCATTCATCAATGGAGGCGTCCATGTCTGAAACGACCATGGTCCATGTCGAGTCTGCTGAACTTCTGGATGACTTGGCCGTCTACAACAAGTACGACGGAACAGTTCTGGCGCACCTCCCGCAATCAACCCAGGAAGACGTTGAGCGGGAGCTGAAGCGCGCGGCCACCGCGTCCGTATCAGCTGCGGCCATGCCTCGTCATGAGCGGGCCCAAATTTTGGATACCGCAGCGGATTTGCTCAAGCAGCGCGCGGACAAGGCCGCGAACCTCATCGTCTTTGAAGCCGGCAAGACCATTCGGCAGGCCCGCAAGGAGGTCTCGCGAGCAATCAACACCCTCAAGCTCTCTGCAGCCGAGTCGCGCCGCAATGCGGGTGAAGTTGTGCCTTTCGATTCCTTTGCCGGCTCTGAGAACCGACTCGGCTGGTTTAGCCGGGAGCCTCTGGGGCTAATAGCCGCGATAACTCCTTACAACGATCCCCTGAACTTGGTGGCCCATAAGCTTGGGCCAGCGATCGCAGGCGGGAACACCGTCATTCTGAAGCCCTCCCAGCTGACACCACTTTCGGCGATGTTCCTAGTGGACCTGCTTGTGGAAGCCGGACTCCCGGATGACTTTATCGTCGTCGTGCTTGGAGACCGCACGGTCGGGCAGGCCATCGTCGAGTCCAAGCTGGTCAGAATGGTCTCCTTCACGGGCGGATTCGCCACCGGCAGTGCCGTCGCTGCCAGCGCTGGCATCAAGCGCCTTTGCATGGAACTCGGCGGGAACGCACCGGTCATTGTGTATGACGACGCCGACCTGCCCAGTGCAGTTGAGGCAAGCGTTTCAGGTTCCTTCTGGGCGGCCGGACAGAACTGCATCGGTGCGCAGCGAATCCTGGTGCACCGCACGATTTTTGACGCCTTCCTCAAGTCTTTTGTGTCCAAAACAAATGCCTTGGCGGCTGGTGATCCGTCGCAGGAAAGCACCGATGTAGGGCCGATGATCAGCCGGGCCGCGGCTGAAGAAGCCAAACGGAAGATCGACCAGGCAGTCGAGGCAGGAGCACGTCTGCTTACCGGTGGCACCCTGAATGGCACCGTCCTGACACCGGCCGTGCTGACCGGGGTCTCCCGCTCTTGCGAAGCCTGGAGGGAGGAACTGTTTGCCCCAGTGGTCCTGATCGAACCCTTCGACACGCAGGACGAGGCGATTCGCTTGGCCAACGACAGCGAGTACGCACTGCAGGCAGGCGTATTCACCAAAGATCTCGCCCGGGCAATGGAAACAGCCAGGGCCATTGATGCTGGCGGTGTCATGATCAATGACTCGTCGGATTATCGCCATGATGCCATGCCGTTCGGTGGTTCAAAGTACGGAAGCATGGGCCGGGAAGGGGTCAGGTTCGCCTATGAGGAGATGACGCAGCCCAAAGTCATCGCCATCGCATCATGACCACAGGTGTTCGCATTGAAAGGGATAGCCTCGGCGCCCTAGCCGTGCCGGCGTCCGCGCTCTGGGGCGTCCACACTGAGCGCGCGATCTTGAACTTCCCCATCAGCGGGATACCTCTGGGGAAGCATCGCCACTTGGTCCGTGCCCTTGCGTACGTCAAGAAGGCGGCTGCCTTGACTAATACGGAACTGGGACTGATCCCCGACGACGTCGGGCAAGCCGTTGCCTCTGCTTGCGATATCGTGGCAGCTGGCGACGTCGATGACGCATTCAGAGTCGACGTCATTCAGGGTGGAGCGGGAACTTCCAGCAACATGAACGCCAATGAAGTGATTGCGAATTTGGCACTACAAACAATGGGCAACCCGTTGGGGAGTTATGACGTGGTTGATCCCATTGCACACGTCAACAAGTGCCAGTCAACCAACGACGTCTACCCGACAGCGGTGCGCCTGGCGCTCGTGTTTGCCTTGGACGAACTACTCGACCGCCTAGGAAGGCTGTCCAATGCCTTCGCAGAACGTGGGAAGGCATTCGATTCAATCCCAAAGATCGGGCGCACACAATTGCAGGACGCTGTCCCCATGACGCTTGGGCAAGAGTTCAAGGCCTTTTCCGTGACGATCAATGAGGACCAGCGACTGTTGCGCGGGGCTGCCGTATTGTTGACCGAGTGCAGTCTCGGTGCCACTGCCATCGGGACCGGCATCACTGCAGATTCCGGATACATTGAGCGCATCGTCGATAACCTTTCGGCAGTTTCCGGAGTCTCACTTTCCAAGCCTGAAGATCTGATTGAAGCGACCTGGGACACCGGGGCCTTCATGACATTTTCTGGCGCATTGAAACGGACCGCCATCAAGCTGTCGAAGATCTGCAACGATCTTCGCCTTCTCTCAAGCGGGCCACAAACGGGTCTCGCCGAGATCAAACTTCCTGCTCGTCAGGCAGGCTCGTCGATCATGCCTGGAAAAGTCAACCCTGTCATCCCGGAGGTTGTGAACCAGATTGCATTCTTCGTTGCGGGAGCAGATACAACTGTCACTATGGCCGCAGAGAACGGCCAGCTCCAACTAAACGCATTCGAACCCGCCATTGCCCATGCTCTGCTGGAGTCAATGTCCTGGCTTTCCAACGGATGCGATGTGCTCACGGAACTGTGCGTAAACGGGATCGAAGCCAATGAGGAACTGCTCAGAACCCGGGCCCGTTCGTCCACCGCCCAGGCAACCGCTTTGCTGCCGATCCTGGGTTACAACCTGGCGGCTGAGGTAGCTCACAGGGCACTGGGCTCAGGTCAAAGTGTTGTGGAGATTGCACTCGGTGATGGATGGCTGAGTCAGGAACAAGTGGATTCGCTGAGCCAGACGCCATAGGACGTCAGCGCTGAGTAGATGCTGGTGGGCTGTCTCCCGAGCGAGCAGCCCACCAGCACGGTCGCCTTCGCCGTGAATCAGGCCAGGTCGAAACGTTCCGGCTACCTGTCGATGGCCGTTGAAAGAGAAAGGGCAGTTGTTATGTCCTTCACTCCGGGAAACTCCGAGACGCGGCACCAAATCTCACGGATACGCTCTACATCTGACGCCTCAACCCTGACAACAATGTCCAGTTCCCCACTGACAACGTCACAGACAACCACTTCGGGAATTGCGCGCAGGCCCGCTATCACATCACTGCCCCGCACGCGGTCACGACGTTGGATGAGGAGAAACGCGCCGACCTTAGAGGGTCCGTCGATCGCGGATTCGCGGATTGTATAGCCGCGAATGTAACCATCCCGCTCCAATCGCTCAATCCGTTGCCGGACGGCGTTGCGGGAGAGGAGGACACGTTCGCCCAGTTGGGCAAGACTGATTCGAGCATTGATCCGGAGTTCGGTGAGGATGCGAGCATCGATCTCGTCATTGCTCTTTGACATGTCGTTCCTATCGAGGGTTTTTGCTGATCGGCCGCCGGCTGTTGCCGGCGTGACACTGGCTTATCGCTCTTGGGCACGGGCAGCTCGAAGACGGCACTCCCGACACCCTTAGCGGCCTAAACGCCGGAGTTCTTGAACCGCCCGAAACGCAGCAAATCGATGGATCATCGCCTTGATACAGGCGCTATCACGCTTCCCTGGCCCGGGGTTCAGTGCTAGATTTAGGATAGACTCTGTCCGACAATAATGACAGACAATGTTTGCCCATTGATACGGATCGTCGGCGGTCCTCAGGGCTAAACGCGTCCGGGGCGAGCGTCCCATACGCAGCCCAAGCGAGCGTTTGCCGTCTTCCATCAGGGTCTGCACCAAGCCCAACATCTTCAAGGAAAACAAGGTAAGAACATGACAGCACTTGAAACGGACGTCGCAATCGTTGGAGTCGGCTCCGTAGGGAGCATGGCGAGTTGGCAGCTTGCCTCCCGTGGCCTGCGGGTCATCGGCATAGACCGCTTTTCCATCCCAGGCCCCTTCTCAGGCTACGCCGGCGAATCGCGGGTTTTCCGTAAGGTGTATGCGGAGGGCGGTCATTACACGCCCATCCTGCAGAGGTCGCAGGGTCTCTGGCGCGAGCTGGAGAAAATTAGCGGCACTCAATTGCTCGACACCACAGGTGCTGTCACGATCTTCGACGAACACAACCCGCGGTTGGCCTCGCTTATTGCGGCAGGCAAGGACCATGGCCTCGACTACGAACTTCTCCGGGGCGATGAGGCCAGGGCAAAGTATCCCGATCACGTGATCAGGGAAAACGATGTTGCGATCTTTGACCCCGAGGGAGGCTACCTCAAGTCAGAGAAAGCTGTGACCGCCGCCCTGGTTGAGGCCAAACGGCTTGGCGCCCAGTTCCTGGGAAACCGGAAAGCACACGCCGTTGAGACGTATGGTGACCGATACATCGTTAGAACCGATCAGGAAGAAATCGTCGCCTCCCGGGTGATCCTCTCGCAGGGTACCGGCGCTGGTGCGGTGTGCAAGGAACTCGGCGTTCACCTTTCGATTCTGCCGCAGGTCCTGACTTGGTTCCCGGCTGTGGATCCATCCGTATTCTGCAGGGAAGGCCTGCCAGTCTTCCTCCGGAGGGCCGAGGAAGACGAGCGCTCGGACAAAGCTCGCCTTTACGGGTTCCCGAGCGCAGATGGTTGGACTGTGAAGGTAGCGGGGAGCGTCTATATGGACGAAGTGGAGTCCATGGAGAAGCCTCTTTCGTGGGACCCTGAGTACTTGGAACCCATCCTTAGGTGGGTCCGGGAATTCCTTCCTGGACTGATTCCGGACCCGGTTCGGGTTGCTCTCTGCGCTGACGGTTACACACCAGACGAGACTGGCTTGTTGGGAACGGTACCCGGAATGGATGGCATTGTAGCTGCGGCCGGCTTCTCCGGCCACGGCTTCAAGATGGCCTCTGCCCTGGGTGCTATTGCCGCCGACCTTGTTCTGGACGGAGCAACCGCCACCGACGTCAGTTTCATGAACCCTGCAAGGTTCCTTGGACCAGACTCCAAGTTCACGTCATTGCCACTAAGCTGAAGCAGTTACGGGAGACCCAGATGAATCGTCCACGTGAGCCATTCAGAGTGGGGCCCTTGGTTGCTGAAGCAGGGACGCTGTCATCGGGCTACTGTTCGGTCGAGATCGATGAAGAAGTCCTTGAGCTTCCCGTCGTCATCGTTCATGGAGAAAAACCCGGGCCGATTCTTGCTGTCACCGCGGGAGTCCACGGCGGTGAATACGTTTCCATGGTGGCTTTACGGGAGTTCGTTTTCGACCTGGATCCCCTGGCCATTCAAGGAACGGTAATCGCTTCATTAAGGTCCAATCCTCTTGCCTTCTTCAAGAGAACCCCGTTCGTCAACCCAATGGATGGAGAGAATCTCAACCGCGCTTTTCCCGGGCATCCAAACGGTGGACCCACTGGGCGGCTTGCCTACTGGCTGTGGTCAAATATTATCTCTCGCAGCAATTACTACGTAGATTGTCACAGCGGCGACATCCCCGAAGTCCTGGACAACTATGCGTGTGTCAGCAACGTTGGAACGTCAGATGTAAACGATGCATCACTAAGAATGGCGAGCCAGTTCGATGTTCCGAGGGTTGTATTGGTGGACACCGAGGGAACTTCCACCACGGAAGCGTCACGTGCCGGTATCCCTTCCGTCCTCATCGAAGTCGGAGGGGAAGGCAAGTGGTCCCCATCGGACGTGGCGGTACAGCGGGAGGGCCTTGATCGACTATTAAAGATCTCTGGTCTGCTGGACGATGACAGCGAGGCGAGAGCTCCCCTGCCGCCGTTCCAGAGCCATGGCGTGATGTGCGAAAGCTCTGGATTATGGTTCGGCCACGTACTGCCAGGTTCGCCCGTCGAAGCCGGCGCCTTGCTTGGCATCGTCCGGGATCCTTTTGGAGCCATGCTTCAGGAGGCCCGGTCGCCCGTTCCGGGAGTACTCATTTACCGAATCTCAAGCCTGGCGGTGAACTCTGGAGATCTCATCGCTTCCATCGCAACGCCCGTGAACGTCGCAGAGCCACATTGAAGTAAGGACGCTCCATGAACCCGTTCCAGTATGCATCCCGGGACAGGCGCGGCGAACTGACGCCGCAGCTCGGGATGCATGCTGGCGTCCCTCGTTACGGCCAAGGCGCCAGGAGGATTGGAGACTTCGTAAAGTCGTTGAAGCTCTTGCCCCACATCCACATCTCAGCCTGCACAGATGGTGGCATGCGGGGAGCAGATGGAAGGAAACCGCACAACAACTGGTGTAATTAGGGTTGCGGACCGCGGTTGTGATGCCTCGCGTCCGTATCGTGAACAGGCTAGGAGCATCGACAATGACCGAAGAACTGCCAGCAGGAACAGGGTCCCGCACGGCCCAGAAGAAACCCACCCGGGTTGATATGGTGGCCACCGCCCTTCGGAACGAGATCCTGCTCGGCACACGGTACCCGAGGGAAAGACTCGGCGAACTTGACCTGGCAGAACAACACAAAGTCTCCAGGGGTACTATCCGTGAGGCCCTTCAGCGCCTGGCGGCCATGGGATTTGTCCTTGGGGAACCGCACAGAGGGTATTCTGTGCGAGAGTTCAGCCACGAGGACGTCGTGGGACTTGGCGAAGTGTTCGCGATGATCGAATTGCAGGCTGTTCGGAGCATTCAATTTCCTGTCAGCCCGGAGACCGTGCAAACCATGCGTGACGCCGCGGAGCAGATGAGTGAACTCGACCTGGTGCGCGATTTTGACAGATTTTGGGAACTGGATCGAACCTTTCATGGCTCGCTGATTGCTGAGTGCAAGCACCCTTGGCTGATAGACACATGGCGGAGGCAGCAGCCATTTCTGAATGTGATTACGGTCCCGACAATCCTGCGCCCCGGCGTGAAGTACCCGGGAGAAGTGGCTACCGAACGGCATCTTAAACTTCTCGATGCCGTGGTTGGTGGCGATCCCGAAATTCTTCAGCGGGCGATAGAAGACCACTACCATCAGCACGACACGGCAGAGGTATCTCCTGGCGCCCTATTGTGACCAGATGCGCTCGGCGTTCCTAGTGGGCCCGAGCACGGCCGACGTGGCGCAAGTGTGCGTTCGCCGGTAGCCGAAGCAACGAAGCTCGCCACACTGGGCGAGGGTGGAATGCCCCTTACTCACGCTCAAAAGCTGTCCGAGTTTACCCAGTCCCCTCGGCACCCCAACCGGGTTACTGCGAGGACCGTGGCATGATCGCAGCGCTCGAGGCCGGCGCCCGGGCCATGGTCTCTGCCTCGACGGGCAACACCTCGGCCCCTGCCACCGTCTAGGCTACGGCTGCGGTTGGCGCTTCGTATCGAAGACGGCATGCCGTCCTCGACGCCGACATCGCCGCCGTCCCCATTTTCCAACAAGCCCTAAGCGCCACACGGTTTCCTTGATGATGAACTGCGCTGACCGTGGCTGCCACATTCCGGACATGCACCCCTGCTTGAGAAGCTCTGAAGAGGAACCTGCCCGAGCCCGCAAAACTCGAAAGGAGCAAGAGCGGCAGTCAACAGCTCAGAAAAATTCTGTAGGACAATCTTGTCGAACGACCCTAGGTGTCGGTAGCATTACAAAAGACGCTCCAGCATCCGGGACCTTGGGCAACGAGCAATCACCAGCGTTTGAAAGCAGCGAGGGGCAAGCCCGGGTGCTGCCATTTGTAACGTCAACAAGAGCACTGATATGGCACCGACACACCCGTGTCTTGCGATGCTTTCCCTCGGCCGCATGGGCCTGAAATACGAAGAAGGAATCTTATGCACACGGAGTTCGACGTCGCCGTTATCGGCTTGGGCGCCATGGGGAGCATGGCACTATGGCAGCTTGCGGAGGACGGCCTGAACGTCGTTGGGTTTGAGCAGTTTGGAATTGGCCACGATCGTGGAGCTGTTGGTGGCGAGACCCGTCTGTTTAGGCGGATGCAGACTAGCCGCCCGGAATATACTCCGGTGATTGAGCTGGCTCGCACCCGCTGGGAGATGTTGCAGGAGTTCTCGGACATCCAAATCCTGACCGAAACCGGTGGACTTATGATCGGTCGTCCTGAGGATTCGAGGATGGTTGCCGCTAAGGTAGCCGCGGAACAAGCCGGTGTGGAGGTCAAACACCTCAGTCGATCTGAAATGCAGGACCGCTTTCCGGAACACCGGCTGGACTCCGACGAAATCGGGATGTTTGACGCCACCCAGGGCTTTATTCGTTGCGAACAGGCTGTGCTGACCGCCGTCACGCGGGCAAATGCCTTGGGAGCCCAGGTCCACGACTATTCAAAGGTCAGCATTCACGACGCCTCGCCGGAAGGCGTGGTATTGACCGACTGCGAAAACCAATGGACTGCCAAAAAGGTCATCGTGACCACCGGTTCATGGTCCGGGGAGCATCTCAATTCTGAGCTTCGCAACAAGAGCCGTGCCGGCCGGATCAAGCTCACTTGGTTCAGCCCGCTTCCGGGGCATGATTTCAGCGCGGAAAAGTTTCCCGTCTTTCAGCGCTTGGTCGCCGATGGTACCTTGTACGGCGCGCCAAGCCTGGACGGCGGAGGATCCGTGAAAATCGCTCCCGGTGGAGCGCCCACGGAGATGACCGGGCCAGATGACTACTTCCGTGGCCAGACGGTGGAGGAAATCCAATACATGGAAAGGTACGTGGCCCACTACTTTCCAGGACTCAACAAGAGTCCGATACGGGCCGGTGCCTGGGCAGACTTCTACGTGGATGACTCGATCCCGTTCCTTGGATTCCTGCCGGGCAGCGACAACATTCTTCTGGCCAACGGGTTTGCAGGATTCGGCTTCAAAATGTGCCCCGGCATCGGACGAATCGCAGCCGACATGATCCAAGGGAAGAATGACAGCAAGTTTGAATTCATGGTGCCTACGCGCTCGATCGGCAAGGCGCGCTAACTATGTATATCCCCCTCCGATCCATGAAAGCGTGACATGAGCACCTCATTCGACCCTTCGGGTCTTCACACTGAACTGTTCATCGATGGCGCCTGGCAGAAGGCTGCCGGCGGAGCCACTTTCGCCGTCGAAAACCCGGCCACGCACGAGGTCATTGCCCACGTGGCCGACGGCGGCCCGGAAGAGGCCCGTGCAGCCATCGAGGCTGCGGGCCGCGCCCAGGCGGAGTGGGCAAAGTCCACTCCGCGCCAGCGGGCGGACATCCTCCGGCGCGCCTTTGAGCTCGTCATCGCCAACACCGACCGGCTGGCTTCGATCATGACCGCCGAAATGGGCAAGCCCCTGGCCGAGGCCAAGGGCGAAGTGGCCTACGGCGCCGAAATGCTGCGCTGGTTCTCCGAGGAAGCCGTCCGCATCGGCGGCGACCAGGCCACCTCCGTGGACGGCAACACCCG
>NZ_FNEI01000009.1 GCF_900099975.1 Arthrobacter cupressi | reverse complement strand
AACCTCGTGGGTGACTGGGCGACGTGGCCGGAGTTCCGGCGCCTGGAGGCCGAGGGCCTGATGATGTACGGGCAGATGACTGCCGGGTCCTGGATTTACATCGGTACCCAGGGCATCCTGCAGGGCACGTATGAGACCTTCGCCGCCGTGGGCAACAAGCTCAAGGCTGAGGGCCGCCACCCGGCACCGGCCGCGGAGGGTTCCACCGAAGGGCCCTTGGCGGGGACCCTGACCCTGACCGGTGGTTGCGGCGGCATGGGCGGGGCCCAGCCTTTGGCCGTGACGCTGAATGACGGGGCGTGCCTGATCGTGGACGTGGACGAGTCCCGTTTGCGTCGCCGCGTGGGCAAGCGCTACCTGGACGAGGTCGAGACCGACCTGGATGCCGCGATCGCCAAGGTGAACAAGGCCAAGGAAGAGCGCCGCGGCTGGTCCGTGGGTTATGTGGGCAACGCCGCGGAGGTCTTCCCGGAACTGCTGCGCCGTCACCAGGCCGGGGAACTGACCATCGACGTCGTCACCGACCAGACCAGTGCGCATGATCCGCTGTCCTACCTGCCCGAGGGCATCACGGTGGCCGAATGGCACGCCGAGGCCGAGGCCGATCCGGAAGGGTTCACCAAGAAGGCCCAGGCGTCCATGGCCCGCCACGTACAGGCCATGGTCGAGTTCCAGGACGCCGGCGCCGAGGTGTTCGACTACGGCAACTCGATCCGGGATGAGGCGCGCAAGGGCGGCTACGGCCGGGCCTTCGAGTTCCCCGGTTTCGTCCCGGCGTACATCCGTCCGCTGTTCTGCGAGGGCCTGGGCCCGTTCCGCTGGGTGGCGCTGTCCGGGGACCCGGAAGACATCCGCGTCACCGACGAGGCCATCAAGGAGCTCTTCCCGGAGAACAAGCACCTGCACAAGTGGATCGACGCCGCCCAGGACCGGGTGGAGTACGAGGGCCTGCCGGCCCGGATCTGCTGGCTGGGCTACGGCGAACGCCACCAGGCCGGCCTGCTCTTCAACAAGCTGGTGGCTGAGGGCAAGGTCAAGGCCCCGATCGTGATCGGCCGTGACCACCTGGACTCCGGTTCCGTGGCCTCCCCGTACCGGGAGACCGAGGCCATGAAGGACGGCTCGGACGCGATCGCGGACTGGCCGCTGCTGAACGCCCTGACCGCCGCGTCCTCGGGCGCGACCTGGGTGTCCATCCACCACGGCGGCGGCGTCGGGATCGGCCGTTCCATCCACACCGGGCAGGTTTCCGTGGCCGACGGCACCGAACTCGCGGCCCAGAAGCTCGAACGGCTCCTGACCAACGACCCCGGCATGGGCGTCATCCGCCACGTCGACGCCGGCTACGACCGCGCCGTCGAGGTCGCCGCAGAACGCGGCGTCCGCATCCCCATGAACGAGAAGTAGGAATCATGACTCTCACCACCCATGAAGCGCTGACCGTCACCCTCGGCTCCAGCGGCATCACCGCCGAGGACGTCCTCGCCGTCGCACGCCATGACGCGAAGGTCACCATCTCCCAGGAAGCCCTGGACACCGTGGCCAAGGTCCGCGCCCACATCGACGGCCTCGCCCACAGCGAGACCCCGGCCTACGGCGTGTCCACCGGTTTCGGTGCCCTCGCCAACCGCCACATCCCGAACGAACTGCGCACCCAGCTGCAGAAGTCGCTGATCCGCAGCCACGCCGCCGGCATGGGCCCGGCCGTGGAACGCGAAGTCATCCGCGGCATCATGTTCCTGCGTGCCAAGACCCTGGCTTCGGGCCGCACCGGCGTCCGCCCGGTGGTCCTGGTGACCTTCGTCAAGCTGCTCAACGCCGGCATCACCCCGGTGGTCAAGGAGTTCGGTTCGCTCGGCTGCTCCGGCGACCTCGCCCCGCTCTCGCACTGCGCCCTGGTGCTCATGGGTGAAGGCGAAGCCACCGGCCCCGACGGCGAGCTCTACGGCGTCGAAGGCCGCCCCGCCGTCGCCGAACTGCTCGCCCAGCACGGCATCGAGCCGGTTGTCCTGGCCGAGAAGGAAGGCCTGGCGCTGGTCAACGGCACCGAGGGCATGCTCGGCATGCTGCTCATGGCCATCGCCGACCTCCGCAACCTGATGACGACGGCGGACATCACCGCCGCGCTCAGCGTCGAGGCGCTGCTCGGCACGGACCAGGTGTTCCTGCCCGAGCTGCACGCTGCCCTGCGCCCGCACCCGGGCCAGGCCGCCAGCGCGGACAACATGCTGAAGGTGCTGTCCAACTCGCCGATCGTGGCCTCGCACCGTGAAGGCGACTCCCGGGTCCAGGACGCCTACTCGCTGCGCTGCGCCCCGCAGGTTGCCGGTGCCGTCCGCGACACCGTGACCCACGCCGAGCTCGTGGCCACCCGCGAACTGGCCGCCGCGATCGACAACCCGGTGGTCCTCCCGGACGGCCGCGTGTCCTCCAACGGCAACTTCCACGGCGCCCCCGTGGCCTACGTGCTGGACTTCCTGGCGATCGCCGTGGCGGACCTGTCCTCCATCGCCGAGCGCCGCACGGACCGCATGCTGGACCCGGCCCGCTCGCACGGACTGCCGGCCTTCCTGGCCGACGATCCGGGCGTGGACTCCGGCCTCATGATCGCCCAGTACACCCAGGCCGGGCTCGTCTCGGACAACAAGCGGCTGGCCGTTCCGGCATCGGTGGACTCCATCCCGAGTTCCGCCATGCAGGAAGACCACGTCTCCATGGGCTGGCACGCCGCCCGCAAGCTGCGCAAGGCCGTGGAGAACCTCCGCCGCGTCCTGGCCGTGGAACTGGTCACCAGCGCCCGTGCCATCGACATCCGCACCAAGCTGTCCGACGGCGAGCTGACCCCCGGCCCCGCCGGTGCGGCTGTGCTCGAGGTGCTGCGCGCCGTCGTCGACGGTCCCGGAACGGACCGTTTCCTCTCCCCGGAGCTGGAAGCGGCCGACCGCCTGGTGGGCTCGGGCGCGGTGCGCGAAGCCGCCGAATCCGCCGTCGGAATCCTCGCCTGATCCCGAAGAAAGTACGGTCCAGGTAAACATTGGAAGGCGCCCCGGAAATGTTAGGCAACAGCCGCGTCCGGGGCGCCTTTCGTGTAGTAGAACTTATGGGGTACGGCATGTCCGCGCCGATGATGTCGCGGGCGTGTCGGATGAGACACATAACCGAAGATACGAACATCCACAAAGGGGTAGAAGTTCAATGAAGTCACGCGGATCCGTCCTGTCCAGGCGAGTCGCACATGCCGTCACCGTTGCCGACTGGGCAAGCCTGACTGCAGGGGAGCGGATCGAGGTCGTCAAGCACGCGCAGGTCATCGCGGCGGGGGAAGTCCAGGAGGTCTCCGGCAGCGGAAACGTCGTCTGGCTTGAGCCTGCCGGACCCGGTGCGGACGCGGCCGCCAAGCAGCTTTTCATGAAGTCCGACGGCGTGGAGCTGCGCCGGGCATAGCCTGCCTCAGAAGCGCCTGGGGCGCAACGCGCCACGGGCATAGACTGGGCTCGAAAGACTGAGGCTCCAAGAAAACCGGGGTCCGTTCTCGAACGGGCCCCGGTTTTTTGCTGTCCGCCGCGCGCTGCCCTGAGCCCGCCGTGGACAGGAGATCAGGCGGCGTCGGCGCCCCGGAGCAGGGACAGCCCGTGCCCGTTGGCGAAGAGCGGTGACGGAGTGTCGGATGCCACGTCGGGCCGCGAAGCGCGGACCTCGTCCATGGAGGAAGGCAACTCGAAGGGCAGGCGCCCGCACGGCAGGATCCGCCCCGTGAGGGCGTCCAAGAGCGCAGCGTCGGAAACGCCGAAAGTGCCTACCAGCGCGCCGGCGAATTGGGCTAGCGGGGTGAGGATCGCGGGGCGGTCCAGACGGACGTCAATGATCAATGGAACTTTCTTGGATAGGGCAGCCAGCCGCGAAATGAGCCCGGGCGGGAAGTCCAGGGAGCCGGCATGGAAGCCCTCTTCCAGGAATAGATCCTGCCGATGCTCCCACGGCGCGTGGAGGCGGATGATGGCGACATCGGCGTCCTCGGGCGCGTCCACAGGGAGTCCAGTGCTTCCCAAGGCTGCCGGGTCCAGGCCTTCGACGTAGATACGCGGCTTGTCGGAGAGCGGCAGCAGGCGGCTTCCGTCCGCCTTGCCGTCAGTCAGCACCGTAACCGAACGCGCTTGGGCGCGGTGCCCTTCAGCCCGGAAGTGATCGTTGCCAACGAGGACGGCTGCCTCGTCCTCCGATACGTAGGGGTTGTCGAAGAGGCCCAACTGGAACTTCACCAGCAGCAGCCTGCGTGCGGATTCGTCGATGCGGGCTTCGCTGACGATGCCGTCACGGACCAGGCCAAGGAGCAAGTCGGTGCACTCTTCCCCGCCGAACTGGTCCACTCCGGCGTTCAGGATTTTCTGCATGCGTTCCGCAGCAGTCAGGTTCTCGACCCCCCAAGCACGGGCGGGTAGCACTTTGTCTCCCACGACGTTGTCATTGACAAGTTCCCAGTCGCTGAGGACCACGCCGCCGTAGCCGAGCTTTTCCCGCAGGAGCCCGGTAATGATTTGCCGGTTGTAGCCGAAGCCGACCTCTTCGACAGCTTCACCGTCGAGTTCGAGGCCGACAGGCATTCCGTAGTAGGGCATGATCGCGCTGGTGTGGTTGGCGATGGCGGTCCGGAAGGGTTCAAGGTGCTCCTCGAAGCGCCCCCCGGGATAGACCTGCTCACGGCCGTAGGGGAAGTGCGGGTCTTCGCCGTCGCGCTGCGGGCCGCCCCCGGGAAAGTGCTTGGTGGTGCAGGCAACGGAGCCCGGGCCAAGGGAATCGCCTTGGAATCCCTTGAGGTATTCGACGGCGAACCGCGAGGTTTGCGCTTTATCCTGGCCGAAGGTGCCGGCTTGGCGGCCCCAGCGCGGTTCGGTGGCAAGGTCCACCGTCGGGTGCAGCGCGGCACGGATGCCGACGGCGGTGTATTCCTGCCGTGCGATGTCGGCGAAACGCCGGATCAGCTCTGCACTGCCGATGGCGGCGAGACCGATGGGTTCGGGCCACTGGGAGAAATGGCCCGCATTGAAGGAGACGCCGGTGTTTTCAATGAAGGCGTGCCTCGGGTCCGTGGAGATGGTGACCGGTATGCCGTGCGGGTTCGACTCGGCGAGTTTCTGGATCGCGTTGTTCCAGCGGGCCGCCTGCCGTGGGGTCCCAAGGGCATGCACGTTGAAGTGATTCATGAACTTGTGCGCGACGACAGCAGACGTTCCGGACTTGCTGATATTTCCGGGGCGCTCCAATAAGGTCCCGTCCGGTCCAGTCTCAATGACTGTGTGAAACAGCAAACCCACCTTCTCTTCGAGGCTGAGCCGGGGGAGGAGGTCAGCCGTCCGTTCCGCCGGGCTGAGTGATGGATCCTCAAAGGGATCCATCACCCCGTTGCGGTTCAAATCCCGGTAATGGGTGCCGTTGGGCGCGACGGAAGTCTGCAGGTGGTTCACGTGGTACCTCTCAGGTGTTCGGGGGAAAGCGTTACTTGATGCCGGTGGCGGCGACGCTTTGGATGAAGAAACGCTGCAGTGCTACGAAAAGGGCAACGATCGGTGTGATGACCAAGACCGATCCGGCCAGCAGCAGGCCGTAGTTGGTGGCATTCTGCCCGGTAGAGAAGAGAGACAACGCCACCGGCAGGGTGTACATATCCTCGCTCTGGGCCGCCACCAGCGGCCAGAGGAAGTTGTTCCACGAGCCCAGGAAAGTCAGGATCCCCAGCGTGGCCAACGGCGGGCCGCAAAGGGGCATCACCACACGGGTGAAAATCCGGAACTCACCGGCTCCGTCGATCCGTGCCGCCTCAATGATCGAATCCGGGATGCCCAGCATGAACTGGCGCATCAGGAAGACGCCCACGGGCGAGGCCAGGAACGGAAGGAACAGCGCCGGGTAGGTGCTGACCAGCCCCAGTTTGCTGACCATGACAAAGAGGGGAACGAACGTGACTACCCCGGGCACCATCAGGGTCACCATCACCAGCAAGAAAAGGAACCGCTTCCCCGGAAAGCTCATCTTCGCCAGTGCGTAGCCGATCATCGAGCAGAAGAGCAGGTTGCCCAGGACCGTGACGACGGCAACGATGAGGCTGTTGGCGAAGAACTTGTCGATGTGCAGCTCAGTGAACCAGGAAATGTAGTTGGCAAGAGTGCCCTCCTGTGGCCACCACGTGACCGGCCGGCGGAGGAGCTCACCCTGGGTTTTGAAGGATCCCAGCAGCATCCAGGCGAATGGCAGTAGGGTGGCGGCCACGGCGAGCAGCAGCAAGACATACACGAGGGCGCGGGCGCCTTGGCCGCGTGGGCGGGGTCGGCGTGCAGGCCGATCGGATTCGCTCCGCAAGGGTCCGGGCGTGAGGGTTTCTGTTGGAATTGTCATGGCAGTGCTAGTCCTTCGACCGGAGGGCACGGAACTGGACGAGGCTCAGCAGCGCGATGGCGACGAAGAGCACATAGCTGGCGGCAGATGCCAGGCCGTACTTGCCGAACCCGAACTGGTTGTAGGTGAAGTAGCTGATGGATAGGGTCGAATCGAGCGGCCCGCCCTTGGTCATCACGAACGGCTCTTCGAAGAACTGCAGGTAGCCGACGGAGAGTAGCACGGCGCCCAGCAGCAGGGTGGGGCGCAGGGTGGGTAGCGTAATCCTGGTGAACCGCTGCCAGGCATTGGCACCGTCCACTTCGGCGGCTTCGAGCATTTCCGTCGACACGTTTTGCAGCCCGGCTAGGAAAATGATCATCAGCGTGCCCATGTTCCGCCACACGGCCATCAGGATCATGGACGGCATGGCCCACGTGGTGCTGTTGAGCCAGTCAGGGCCGTGGATTCCCACAGCGCCCAGGATGGTGTTCAGCAGGCCGTCCGGCTGCAGGATGAACCGCCACACGACAGCCACGGCAACAATGCTGGTGACCACTGGGGTGTAGAACCCAACGCGGAAAGCAGTCCGGAAGCGTTTGATTCCACTATTCAGCGCCACAGCGAGGGCCAGCGCCACGGCCATGGTCAGTGGTATGCCAACGGCGACGAAGTAGGCGGTGTTGAGCATCGAATGGACGAACTGCGCGTTGGCGAGCAATGTCGCGTACTGCTCGATGCCGACGAAACTGACCGCGGCCGGGTTCTGGACGTCACGGCTGGTGAAGTCAGTGAAGGACATCGCGAAGGACGAAACCAGCGGAACCAGCATGAAGACGGCGAAGATCGCCACGAAAGGGACCGCGAACATCCACGCGACGAGTGCCTGCTTGCGGCGGCGCAAGGAGGGTCCGGCCGCACCCCGGGGCGACCGGGATGCGGGCGGCAACGGGGTGCGGCTGGACGTCGTGCTCATGTTCAGCGGCCCGTCCCGATTGTGTCGGCCGTGGACTGCAGTTCCTTTAGGGCCGAAGCCGGGTCTTTTCCGGCCTTCACGATTTGCTCCAGTTGGGTGTCGGCGGCGGCAGACACCTGCGTCCATGTCGTCAAGGACGGCGGGGAGTTGACGTCCTTGAGCTGGTCGCCGAAGACGGCAAGCTTGGAGTCGCCGGAGAGCGACGGGTCTTTCCAAGCCGACTGGGAAGCGGGCAGGTCCCCGGTCGCCTTGTACCACTTGACCTGGATTTCCGGCTGGGTAAGCCATTGGATGAACTTCCAGGCCGCGTCCCGGTTCTGGGATTTCTTGAACACGACCAGGTTGGAGCCGCCGGCAAAGGACGTTGCCGACTTCTGCTTCGGGACCAAGGCCACCTTGTACTTGTCGGCGAATCCCGCGCCGCCGGCCTTTTCGAGCTCACCGATCCCCGACGGACCGCCGATCCACATGGGAACGGATCCATTCACGAAGGCGGACTCGGCAGCACCTGCACCGGTGGCAGGGTTCTTGTCGGCAATGCCTTCGGTGAAGAAACTGTTGTAGTAGTTCAGGGCTTCAGCGAGTTCCGGCGTGTCCAGCGTCCATTTGGTGCTGTCCTTGTTTACCAATTGAGCCCCGCCCGACCAGACAAACGGCAGAATGCGCTGGAAGGAGTCTGCTCCGCCCGCGGGGAGCGCGACTCCATACTTGGCGCCGGCCTTGCTCTGGAGGTCCTTGGCCAGGGATTTGAAGCCATCCCAGTCCGTGGGGAAGGTCTCATGGCCGGCCCGTGCCGCAAGATCGCTGCGGTAAAAGACCACGTTTGCGTCCACGTACCATGGGACGCCGTACTTGGTCCCGCCCACGTCGGTCGACTTCACCGAACCGGGGAAGATGTCGTCCGTATCGACTGCGCTGGGCGTGGCTTCAAAGGCATCGCTGAAGTCACTCATCCAGGTGGTGCCCATCTGGGCGATATCGGGGGTGGTCCCCCCTGCAATGGCGGTCTGGTATTTATTGTGGGCCGCATCCCAGGGAATGGCCGTGACGTTGACCTTCACGCCGGGATTGGCGGCCTCGAATTCCTTTGCCAAGGCGGGCAGCGCGGTGCCCTCGGCACCCTGCGCCCACACCGTGACTGTTCCGGTCGCCGGGCCCGAGGCAATTGGGGAAGCTGATTCGGTGGATCCGGAACCGGATCCGTTGTCGCGTCCGCAGGCAGTCAGGAGCAGCGCTGCGGAAAGGCCGATGGCGGCTGCTTTTGTGGCGCTGGGATGGAGCATTCTTGGCGCCGACAGGGCAGCTCGTTTCTTAAACATCATTGTTCCTCTCAAAGGAAGGGGGAGGGGGAGGGGAGAGCATAGGGACTGCTGTTCGACGTCGACGATCGGCCCGTGCCACCGAGTGTACGCGCATACATTTTGCTGTGGCAAGGGTCACGTCCCCTTTTATTTCAACGATGTATGCGCGTACAGTGTGTGTTAGCCTCGGCGATTGGCCGAGCAACGGATCTCGTGGTCGAACGCCCTCGGGGAAGGGGATTCTGTGTCTGCCAGCACCACGCCAACGGTTTATGACGTCGCGGAGGCCGCGGGAGTTTCCACGGCCTCCGTGTCCAGGTTCTTCCGCTCCCCGGACAAGGTCCGGCCTGCCACGCAGGAGGCGATCCGCAAGGCAGTGGAGACGCTCGGCTACATCCCGAGCGGTCTTGCGCGAGGGCTGGCCGAGCGCCACAGCGGCGTCGTCGGCATGTACTCGTTCAGCGGCCATGAGCCTGACGAACTGGCCATGCCGGAGAGGCTTGACGAGAACGAGGTCCCTCTAGTCCGCGAATCCTCGACCAGTCCAAGGCTCTACCCGCTCTTCGCCGACGAGGTGCTCCGGGGCGTGGAACTCGAATGCACCGTGCGCGGCCTCCCGCTCGCCGTGGGCTGGCAGAAGCTGGACTCCGGCGGCGTGGCCCTGGACGAGATCGCCCGCCGGGTGGATGGCCTTGTGGTGCTCCCCCACGTGATGTCCGAGTCAGCGCTCGTCCACCTGGCCCGGACCAAGCCGATCGTCCTAGTGGCCCAGTTCCCGGAAGACCCCATGGTGATGTCTTCCGTGACGGTCAACAACAATGCCGGGATGCGCAGGCTCGTCGAGCACTTGATCGAGGACCACGGGTACAGGAGTTTCTGGTTCGCAGGGCCCGTCGATGACTACGACCGCTACGCGCGCCACACAGGGTTCCTTCACGCTCTTGAGGCAGCCGGTCTCGCCGCCCCGGACGGCATTGTTCTGGATGGCACGACCGGCAGGTCAGACGCACGCGAAGCCGTCGCAGCGCTGCTCGCCGACAAGGCCGGCCGGCCGCGCCTGCCCGAGGCGATTGTGTGTGCGAACGATCAGACTGCCTTGGGCGTCCTCGAGGGCCTCACCGGGGCCGGGGTCAGGGTTCCGGAAGAAGTTGCAGTCACCGGGTTCGACGGGATCGATGCAGGTCGGTTTATGCAGCCGGGTCTCACCACTGTGCGCCAACCCATGGACCTGCTGGGCCGGGTGGCCGTCGAGCTCCTGAGCAAACGGATGGCCGAGGTCCCGTCGGCGTGCGAGCACAGGGTCCTTCCTGTCCAGGTGCTGCTCCGGGAAAGCTGCGGATGCGCGCCGTAGACGCCGGGCACGTGGAGGAGGAGGCTCCCGTTATACAAGAAACGGCCCCCTGAGCTTGAACGGAAGCTCGGAGGGCCGTTTCCTGTGTTGACTGTGCCTGACGGGTGTCAGGCTGCGATCGCTTCGCGGGTCTGGCCGAAGGGCACGGACTCGTCGAAGGCAACCGTGTAGCTTCCCGGTTCGTTCCGGGTCACCAGGATGCCGCAGTTTACGTCAGCAGCTGCGCTTTCGATCAGGGCATCCACGGCGCGGTCGAGTCCGTCATGGATCTCGTCGGCGCGTTCAAAAGACAAGCGAATTTCGCGGTCTTCAGTCATTACAGCGGTCATATTGGGGGTCCTCCTGTTACTTGCCGCTTGCGAAGGCGACTGATCAATCATAATGGCCGACCGCGAAAATTTGTAAGATGACTGTCAGCGCGGATATCCCGGGGGCTCAGCGCCGCACCATCGCCCGGAGCAGTTTCACGGCCACCGAGAGGGCGGCAATGTCCACGGGACCGGGCTTGATGGCTTCCTGGATGGTTTCCTGGATCCGGGCAAGCTGCTCGATGTTTCCGCGTTCCCAGTCGACGATCCGCTCCACCGGATCGGCCGACGCACCTGCCGAACGCGAAGTATGCCGGACAACCTCCTTGGTCATATCCGCCAGGACGAGATACATGTCATCCCGCAGCGCGGCCCGGGCCAGCGTTTCCCAGTGCGTGACTCGCGGAAGCATGGTGATGTGCTCCAGCAGCGGGATCGCGGAGATGCGTTCGAATACGGCGAAGTAGACTTCGGCCACCGCCTCCGCCGGTTCCTGCAACTCCTCTGCGATAGCGGTGATGTCCAGCAGGCCGTAGTTGACCAACAGCTCCGAGGCCCGGATCCCCAGCTTGTGCGGCACACCGACGGAGTCTGTGTGGGCAAGCCGTTTCAGGGAATGGGCCAGGTTGTTGCCGTGCAGCAGGCCCGTGAAGTTGGCCTGCATCGAGGACATCGGCCCTTCCAACCGGGCCAGCGCGTCGGCCACTGGCTTGTCGCGGAAGTCGTGGGTGACGTACCAGCGGACGGAGCGGTCGAGCAGGCGCCGCATGTCCAGGGAGATCGCGGCACGGTGCTGGCCGGCAATGCTGGCGGACAGCCGGGCGATGTCCTCCGTGATCGCATCGAAGTTCCAGATCTGCCGCATGACCACGAAACCGCGGGCAACGGCAGTGGCCGACACCGTGGTCTCTTCCATGGCCCGGAAAGCGAAGGCGATGCCGCCCATGTTGATCATGTCGTTCGCCACGACGGTGGCCACGATCTGGCGGCGCAGCGGGTGCGTCGAAAGGTGTTCACCGAACCGTTCGGTGATTTGGCGCGGGAAATAGTCCTGCAGGGTCTGCGAGAACCACGGATCATCGGACAGGCCGCCTTCGGTCAGTTCGCGGGCGAGCTCGATCTTGGCGTAGGCCGCCAGCACTGCGAGCTCCGGCGTCGTCAGTCCCTTGCCCGTCTGCACTCGGGCCCGGAGGTCCTCGTTGCGGGGGAGGCATTCAAGGTCCCGGTCCAGGTCCGTGACCGCTTCCAGCCAGTCCATGGTCCGCTCGAAGCTCGGGCTCCATTCCACGGCCAGCTGCTTGTCATTGAGCAGCAGCGTGTTCTGGTCGTTGTTGGTCTTCAGGACCAGGCGCCCCACCTCGTCCTGCAGCGAATGCAGGAACCCCGTCCTTTCCTCCACGGACATCCTGCCGGCGGCGATCATCCGGTCCAGGAAGATCTTGATGTTGACCTCATGGTCCGAGCAGTCCACACCGGCCGAGTTGTCGATCGCATCCGAGTTCACCAGGATGCCGGCCAGCGCAGCCTCCACCCGGCCCCGCTGAGTGATTCCGAGGTTCCCGCCTTCGGCGATGATGTGGCAACGCAGTTGGGCGGCGTTGATCCGGATGGCGTCATTGGATTTATCCCCGACGTCGGAATGGGCCTCCGTGGACGCCTTGACGTACGTGCCGATTCCGCCGTTGTAGAGCAGGTCCACGGGGGCCATTAGGACCGCACGCAGAAGATCCGGCGGGCTCATCGCCGTCGTGCCTTCTTCCAGTCCCAGGGCGAGCCGGGCCTCCTCGCTGAGCGGGATCGATTTCTCGGCGCGTGAGTACACGCCTCCGCCGGCGCTGATCTTTCCGGGCTTGTAGTCGGCCCAGGAGGAGCGGGGGAGCTTGAAGAGCCGCTCGCGTTCGGCATAGGAAACCGCCGGGTCGGGCGTTGGGTCAAGGAAGATGTGCCGGTGGTCGAAGGCCGCCACGAGTTTGATGTGTTTGGACAGGAGCATGCCGTTGCCGAAGACGTCGCCGCTCATGTCGCCGATGCCCACCACCGTGAAGTCCTCGGTTTCGGAATCGATCATCAGTTCCTTGAAATGGTGCCGCACCGACTCCCAGGCGCCGCGGGCGGTGATGCCCATCAGCTTGTGGTCATAGCCCACCGAGCCGCCCGACGCGAAGGCGTCGCCGAGCCAGAAGCCGTACTCGGCGGCCAGGGCGTTGGCGAGGTCCGAGAACGCGGCCGTCCCCTTGTCCGCGGCCACCACCAGGTAGTAGTCGTCGCCGTCGTGCCGCACCACGCGGGGCGGCGGCACCACACGGCCCTCACCGCCGCCGTCGGGATCCGGCACCAGGTTGTCCGTGATGTCCAGCAGGCCGCGGACAAACGTCCTGTAGCTTTCCTGGCCTTCCGCCAGCCAGGCCGCACGGTCCTCGGTGGGATCGGGCAGGCCCTTGGGGAAGAAGCCGCCTTTGGCGCCGGTGGGGACGATCACGGCATTCTTGACGGTCTGGGCCTTCACCAGGCCCAGGATCTCGGTGCGGAAGTCCTCGCGCCGGTCCGACCAGCGCAGGCCGCCACGGGCGATCGGGCCGAAGCGCAGGTGGACGCCTTCGACCCGCGGGGAGTACACCCAGATTTCGAACTTCGGCCGGGGCGGCGGCGCAGCGGGGATGCCGGAGGGATTGAGCTTGAAGCTCATGTACGGCTTGCCGAGGTAGAAGTTGGTGCGCAGGGTGGCTTCCACGAGGCTCGCCAGGGAGCGCAGCAGGCGGTCGGCGTCCAGGCCCGGGACGGCGTCGATTGCCTTGTTCAGTTTCCTGCGGGCGGCGTGGACGGCCTGGGTGCGGTGGCTGTATTCGCTGCGGACCCCTTCGAACACGTCCCCGTCCAGGCCCTCCCCATCGGCCGGGCCCGGATCGAGGACCTCCGGCTCAAAGAGGTCAGGTGCAAAGCGGTCCGGATCGAACTTCGCCTCGAACAGGTCAAGCAAGGCGTGGGTCGCCTTGGTGTTTTCCCGGAGCGTGTCCGCGATGAAGCCGTAGGAGTTGGTGCTGCCGAGTTGCCGGAGGTACTTGGCATAGGCGCGCAGGATGGCGGTCCGCCGCCAACCGAGCCCTTCACGCAGGACCAGTTGGTCGAAGGCGTCGGACTCCGCGTCGCCGCGCATCGCGGCGGAGAAGGAACCCGCCAGCAGTTCGCCGGTGGCCAGCGGGTCCACCCCGCGGGGGTACTTGAGGCCGAGGTCGTACAGGAAGAACTGCCGGCCGTCGGCGCGCAGCACGGTGAAGGGCCGTTGGTCCAGCACTTTCAGGCCGAGGTTGTGGAAGAACGGCAGGATCTGGGTGAGGCTTTGCGGCCGGGTCATGTAGAGCCGGATACGGGCATCCTCGGACAGCACCGCCGTCCCCGGGCGCCGGTATACGGTCAGCAGCGGGTCCGCTGTGTCGTCGTCCCCCGGGGCGAAGCTTTCGAACTTCGCGATGTCCTCCACCGCGTCCTCAACCTCATAGTCGGCCTTGTAGCTGGCCGGGAAGGCCGCGGCCCAGAGCCGCGAGAGCCGCGTGGCTTCGTCCGCGGGGAGCCGCGCCTGCAGGGCCTCGTCCAGGCCCTGTGCCCAGGATCGCGTGGCGGCGATGATGCGCTGCTCCAGTGCCGCGGAATCGATGACGGCGGGCTGGGCGGGATCGGAGGTTTCGGTGGGCGTTCCGGCGCCGGCCAGGGCCTCGGCGTGCGGCAGCAGGATCCGGAAGAAGACCCGCGCCATGGCGGATTCGCCCAGCCGGAGTTCGAATTCGATCGCGTCGGACCCGAACGCCTCACGCAGTTCCCGCTCGATGTTCAGCCGGACTGCGGTGCTGTAGCGGCGGCGCGGGAGGAAGACCAGGGCGGTCATGAAACGGCCGTACGAGTCAGGCCGGAGGAACAGCCGGGTGCTGTGCCGTTCCTGCAGGCGCAGGATGTCGCGGGCGTGCGCCGCCAGCTGCGCGGCGTCGATATGGAAGAGTTCGTCCCGCGGATAGGCCTCGATGACGGACAGCAATTCCTTGGCCGAATGCGAGGCTGCCGGGAAGCCGAAGCCGCGCAGCACCTCCTCCACCGTGTCCTTGATGACGGGGATCTCCAGGGCGGAACGCGCCGTCGAACTCGGCGCGAAGAGTCCCACGAAGGTGCGCTCGCCGGAGCCCGCGCCCCCGGGATCCGTGCCGCCGGCCAGGCTGATTTCGTCAAGGTAGGCACGGCGCAGGACGGTGGAGCGGAGCGTGGACTTCGTGAGGGTGAGGACCGGGGCGGGACCGGCGGTGTCGATCCTTGTCTGTGCGGCGGGAGCACTTGTCACGACGGCGGGAGCCGTGTCCCGCAGCAGTCCCAGCCCGCGCCGCCCGCGGTAGCCCAGGAAGATGAAGTTCCCGTCGTTCAGCCAGAGCAGCAGCTTCCGGGCTTCCTCGCCTCCGGGCACACCATCCAGCCGGCGGATTTCCGCCGCCAGTTCCTCGTGGATGGCCGCCGTGTCTTCCGCGGCGGCGCGGACATCGTGGATGACGGCGTGCAGCCGCTCCGTGAGCCGGTCGGCGCTCTCCTGGTCCGCGAGCCGGGGGATTTCGATGGCCAGCCACGCTTCGGTGAGGGAACCGCCGTCGTCCGCGCCGCCGTCGTCCACGTCCTGGGTGGTGACCGGACCAACCGGCGCCGTTCCAGCGGAAGGGTCGACGGCGGCCGGCAGCCCCAGGCGGTGCGGCCCCCGGTGGATGCCGGTCAGGCGGTGGGAGGCGGGGTCGCGTTCGACGGTGAAGGTGGGGTGGACCAGCAACCGGATGGCGGCGGTGTCGCGCGCGATCTCGGCGGTGGCGGAGGGGAGGAGGTAGGGCAGGTCTTCGGTGACGATGGCTACCAGGCTGGCGTCGGTCTCACTCAGGACGCCGATGAGGGTCTGTCCGGGCTCGCGCCGTTCGGCCAGGGAACGGTGGTAGCGGGCCCGTTCCAGCAGGGTTTCGGGGGTGTAGCTGCGCACATCGTCGTCGGCCACGTGTTCGTAGTAGTCGGTCAGGAAGCCGTCCGCGGGCTCGATCCTGGGTGACATGTCGCTACGCCTCCGCCGCGCAAGGGAGCGGCCGTGCTGGGGCGGTCGGCGAAGTCCCTGCGCCTCATCTCATGATCGCTGGCGCGGGGCCGGCGGTAAAGATCCGGCAAAGACGTGGTGGCGGGATTCGAACCCGCGTGCGCTGCTTTGCAGGCAGCTCCCTGGCCTCTTGGGTACACCACGTGCAACGAGGTTAGGCAGGCAGGGAGCGCCGGGCCAAGCTTCTTTGCGCAGGCTTTCGCCGGGCGACGCTGGGTTACTTCGGGTGTCCCGGTGTTGCCGCGGCTTGCGCCGCGAGACGCTCTAAAAGCGTCCTAGCCGAGCAGCGTGTTCACCAGCCGGGCGGCCACCTTCGCGGTGCGGGAGTCGACGTCGAACTCCGGATTCAGTTCGGCGACATCCAGGTGCAGCAGCTTCCCGCTGGCCGCCACCTGGCGGCAGATGGCGTTGATCACCGGAAGGCTGACGCCGTAGGCGGCCGGCGCGCTGACGCCCGGTGCCGTCGCGGCAGGCAGCACATCCAGGTCGATCGTCAGGTACAGCACGTCGATGTCCGCCAGGAAGGACGCCACGAACCGCTCAACGGCCTCGGCGGAGCAATCCTCGTCCAGCAGGTATTTCACGCCCAGGCGGTGCGCCGTGTCGAAGAGCGTGCGGGTGTTGTTCGCCTCGGAAATCCCGACGACGGCGTAGTGCAGTTCGCGGCCGGCGGCGGCCTCGGCGCGGGCCATCTGCAGGAACGGCGTGCCGGAGCTCGGCACCGCGGCGTCGCGCAGGTCGAAATGGGCGTCCAGGTTCAGTACGCCCAGGCGCTTGCCCGATGCGACCGCGGAGGAGCCGGCCACGCCCAGGTAGCTGGCGAACGCGGTCTCGTGACCGCCGCCGAGCACCACGGTGAGGTTGCCGGCGTCGAGCAGTTCGGACACCGCCGTACCGGCGCGCTGCTGGCCGTCCTCCAGGGCCGAACCCTCCACCACCACGTCGCCGGCGTCGAAGACGCTCCGGTCCAGGTGGTAGGCGAGCGGTCCGAGCGCGCCGCGGATTGCGGCGGGAGCGGCGACGGCACCCGGGCGCCCCTTGTTCCGGCGCACGCCTTCGTCGCTGCAGAAGCCCACGACGACGGCGGGGCGGGTGCGGGAGGACGGCTCGCCGTCGGCTGCGGGTGCCGTGAGGTGGGGTGCGTAGGGGGAGACGGCCTGCCACCAGCGGCGGTGCTCCGCGCCGTCGCCGTCGAATCGTCCCGTCCACGGCACGGGGCGGACGTCGACGGGGAGGGTGCTCGTTTCCATGGTTAAAGCACACCGCAGGCCATGCCCGAAAAACAGCGCGGCCTGCGGTGCGGTGTCCGGAATCCCGGAACGTCGCGTGTGGAGGGCTACTTGATGCCCAGGATTTCCTCCACCTGGCCGATGCCGAAGAACAGCAGGAACGCCGCGGCCACGGCCCACATCAGCGGGTGCACTTCGCGGGCGCGGCCCTGGAAGGTGCGGATCAGCACGTAGGAGATGAAGCCGGCGCCCAGGCCGTTGGCGATCGAGTAGGTGAACGGCATCAGGGCGATGGTGAGGAAGGCAGGGATACCCACACCCCAGTCCTGCCAGTGGATCTTGCCCACCTGGGACACCATCATGAAGCCCACCACCACCAGGGCCGGGGCCACCGCCTCGAACGGCACAAGGTTGATGAGCCGGGTGAAGAACATGGCCACCAGGAAGAGCAGGCCGGTGACGATCGAGGCCAGCCCGGTGCGGGCGCCTTCGCCGATGCCCGCGCCGGATTCCACGAAGATCTGGTTGGAGGAGACGGAGGTTCCGCCGCCCACGATCGCGCCGAGGGCGTCCACCTGGAGAACCCGGTCCACGTTGGGGATGTTGCCCTTCTTGTCCACGGTGCCGGCCTCGTTGGCCAGGCCCACCATGGTGCCCATGGCGTCGAAGAAGATGCTCAGGAGGATCACGAAGGCCAGGAGGACCGCGGCGATGACGCCGAGGTGTTCGAAGGCGCCGATCGGGTTCGCCTTGCCGATCAGGGACAGGTCGGGGCGCCCCATTCGGAGAACTTCGGTGCCACCAGGGACCAGCCGCGCGGGTTGACGTTCTTGCCGTCGAAGCTCGGGCCGATGTGCAGGGTGAATTCCAGGATGGCGGCCAGCGCGGTGGAGGCGACGATGCCGATCAGGATGGCGCCCCGGACCTTGCGGACCACCAGGGCGATGGTCAGGATGAGGCCGACGACGAACACCAGGGTGGGCCAGCCCAGCAGTTTGCCGTCCACGCCCAGGCCCAGCGGAACCGTGGTGCCGGCGGCGTCCGGGATGCGGCGCACGAAGCCGGCGTTGACCAGCCCGATCAGGGCGATGAAGAGGCCGATGCCCACCACGATCGCCGTCTTCAGGCTTTCGGGAACGGCCTTGAACACGGCGGTGCGGAAGCCCGTGAGGACCAGGATCAGCATGGTGAGGCCGGAGAGCACCACCAGGCCCATCATGTCCGGCCACGTCAGCCCCGGATGCGAGGCCACGGTGACGGCCACGAACGCGTTGACGCCCAGGCCCGTCGCCACTGCGAAGGGGTGCTTGGCCCAGGCGCCCATGAGGATGGTCAGGATGCCGGCCACGAAAGCGGTGGTGGCGGCGACGGCGGTAAAGCCCAGGCTGTTGCCGCTGGAGTCCGTCCCGGAGAGGATCAGCGGGTTCAGGACCACGATGTAGCTCATGGCGAAGAAGGTGGCGAAGCCGCCGCGGATCTCCCGCGAATAGTTGGACCCGCGCTCCGAAATCTTGAAATAGCGGTCGATGGCTGAACCCTGTTTGAGCTGTGAACCCTGATTGAGCATGGAGATCTCCGGGACGTGGTGGGGGTGTGCTCTCAAATCCTAAGCCCGGGCGGCGAGGAGCCACAGGAAATTCGCCTAGTCTGTAATGAAGCCAACACCAGGGAGTTATCTGTCCATGCGCCCCGTCCGCCAGCTCTTTGCCGCCGCCGTTGCCGGCCTTTTCTTCGCCGCCACGGTGGTCTTCGGAGCCGCTCCGGCCTCCGCCCACGATGAAGCGGAGTCCAGCTCGCCGGCCGGAGGGTCCACGGTCGCGGCCGTGCCTGACAAGGTCTCGGTCACCTTCAACAACCAGCCGCTGGGGCTCGGTGCGTCCATCGCCGTCAACGATGCCTCCGGGCAGAATTGGGCCGACGGTTCCGTGGAGATCGTGGACACGGTGGTTTCGCAGAAGCTGCGCCCCGGCGCCCCGGCCGGCAAGTACACGGTGGTGTGGCGCGTGGTCAGCTCGGACTCCCACCCGATCGAAGGCAATTTCGCCTTTACGGCTCAGGCAGGAAGCACGACGCCGGGCGGCGGCACTGCGTCTGCCTCGCCGTCGTCGGCTGCTTCGGCAGGGACGGTTCCGTCCGCAGGAACCGCCGCCCCGGGCTCGTCCGCCACGCCCGAGAAGGCGCCGGACGCCTCGCAGCCGTTCCCGTGGAGCATTGTCGGGTTCGCCGCCGTCGCCCTCGCGCTGTTGGTCTTCCTGGGCGTCACCGCCCGCCGCAAGCTGGCCGGCGGCAGCGATGAAGAGATCCGCGGAGAGTAAGCGCTTGGGTGCGCGCTAAGCCAGCGCCTGCACCGCGGGGAAGCTGCCGGTGAGGGCCTGGTGCACATTGTCCGGGTGCACCTTCGCCGAGATGGCCTGCCCCACCACCTTGGCCTGGCGCAGCACTTCCTTCGGTGAGGGGCTGACGAGTTCGCCGACCCCCACCAGGTACATGCCCATGGCGCGCAGCACCGCCGTGAGATTGTGGCCGATCGCGATTCCCAGCTCCCCGAGCATCCGGCGCAGCTGGCTTTGCCCGCAGCGCGTCAGCACGATGTTGTCCGCGAGCAGCACGCCGTGCTCCGTGTGGATCGCCCACACCATTTCCGCGACCGGGAGCTTGTGGGCCAGGCGGTCAAGGCGGACGGCCGGCGTCGTGGTCCGGACGTCGAGGTGGTGGCTTGCGGCGTAATTGCGCAGGTGGCGCAGGATTTCGTTGCGTTCCTGCAGGGACGCGGCGTCCGGGCGGTCGCAGCGGCCCAGCGCGCCGGTCCGGGGGGAGGATCCGGGAAGTCCGAGGGCCCGCCCGTTGAGGCCGCTGACCACGATCGCGTCCACTCCGCGGCGGCTGAGCTCACTCGCGACGGCGAGGCCGGGCATGCCGGCTCCGATAACCACAGTGGTGGTTCGCTCCGCATCCGGGGCAAGCATGAACTGCACGCTTGGTTCCTCCTCGACTAGTGCCCGCCCGCAGGCGATCAGGGGGTGGCGTCCGGTTTCCCCAAGCGGCCGCACAAAGGAAAACGGAGTGTGCCGTAGGACACATTTCCGTTTGCCGTGCATCGAACACTACATAATTTTCCGGCCGGTGGGTAGCCGGTCCAGGGGGCGCCGGCAGTGTGCTTGATTCGTCCCTGGGAACCGAGAATAGTGGGCATTGGAGGCCCCGACCCGCGGCCTGCCGGGGGAGGCATGCCAGGGGAGCGGCCTCTGGCAGAATTACGGCAACAAGAAGCCAGCAGTGCGAGGAGGCGGGCCCCATGGACCAGCACGGAAAACACCGCGAGAGCGAGCAGGAACCCACCATTGCCCCGGGCGGCATCGTGGTGGGTGTGGACGGCAGCGAGCACGGCCAGTGTGCCTTGGTTTGGGCGGCGCGGGAAGCCGAACGCAGGAACCTCCCGCTTCACGTTGTGACCGCCTACTCGGTGCCGATCTTCGCGGCGTCCGGCCTGGACGGCGGCTACGCCACGGTGGACGACTCGGTGATCCGGGAAGGCGCCGAGGAAATCGTGCGCCAGGCCCTGTCCAAGGTTTCCGCCTATCCGATCGAGGTGGACGGCTCGGTAGAGAACGGCGATGCCTCAGGCGTCCTGCTGGAACTGTCCGCGTCCGCCGAGCTCCTGGTCTTCGGCACCCGCGGCCGCGGCGGCTTCGTCGGCCGCCTCCTCGGTTCCGTCAGCAGCGCCCTGCCGGCCCACTCCAAGTGCCCCACCGTGACCGTGCCGCTCTACTGCGGGGACCGCCTCGGCGAACCCACCGAAGACAAGCACGTCAAGGCCGAGCGGGCCAAGTCCGGGCCGCGCGCCATCGAAAACGTCGTGGCGGTGGGGGTTGACGGTTCCGAACAGGCCCGCGTGGCCGTTCTCGACGCCGCCGAAGCCGCCGAGCGGATGGGCGCCAAGCTGCGGGTCATCTGCGCCGTTCCGGAGTACAGCGGATCCCTCGCCTGGGTCCCGGCCCCACTGGACCGGGAGGCCCTTTTCAAGGACATCCGCGTGCAACTGGACGCCGGCCTGGCCTGGATCCGAAGCCACTTCCCGCGCCTGACCATCGAGACGCAGCTGCTGGACGGTTCCCCCGTGGACGTGATGGTGGAGGCAAGCAGGAACGTGGAACTCGTGGTCCTGGGCACCCGCGGCCGCGGCGGCTTCACCGGAATGCTCCTGGGCTCCACCTCGGACGGCGTGCTGCACCACGCCAAGGGACCCGTCATGGTGGTCCCGGACCGTGAAGACCCGCGCCTGGCCGACCGCGCGGACTTCGGCCCCATGCTCGGCGCCGCGTAACCGGCTCAAAGAGGATCATCCGGAAGAGTCCAAGGCGGGCACCATGGCTGAAGCGAAGGCGTCGTCGGGGTTCATCATCGGCCTGGACGGCATCCGGGCCACCATGCTCGACGAGGTGGGCGGCAAGGCGGCCAACCTCGGAGAGATGGCCGCGGCGGGACTGCCGGTCCCGGCCGGTTTCTGCCTTACCACAGCGGCGTACCGCCACGCGCTGCAGGGCGGCCCGGAAAGCGGACTGGGGGCCGTCCTGACCGAACTGGAAACGGTGCCGCCGGACGACCTCGAAAGGCTGGCGGACCTCGCCGGGCGCGCCCGCACCGCAGTGCTCGACGCCGGAATGCCGGACGCCGTCGAAGCCTCCCTGCGGGATGCCTACCTCAGCCTGGGACCGGACACGGCGGTCGCGGTCAGGTCCTCCGCCACCGCCGAAGACCTGCCGTTCGCCAGCTTCGCGGGCCAGCAGGACACCTACCTGAACGTTGTCGGCGCGGACGCGGTGCTGGACGCCGTCAGGAACTGCTGGGCCTCGCTCTGGACCGACAGGGCGGTCAGCTACCGCGCCAGCAACGGAATCGACCACGCCGCGGTGAGCCTCGCCGTCGTCGTCCAGGTCATGGTGGAAGCCGCGACAGCGGGTGTGCTGTTTACCGCCAACCCCGTTACGGGCCGGCGCCGCGAGGCCGTCATCGACGCCAGCCCGGGACTGGGCGAAGCCGTGGTCTCCGGTGCCGTCAACCCGGACCACTTCGTAGTGGATTCGGTGACGGGAAGCATCACCGAGCGTCGCATCGGGGACCGCAGGGTCGTGATCCGGTCCCTGCCGGGCGGCGGAACGGAACGGGTGGAAAGCGCGGCAGGGGACGGCAAAGCCTGCCTCGACGACGCCGCGGTCCGGACGCTTGCGGCCCTTGGCCGCCGGGTGGAGGCACACTATGGCGCCCCGCAGGACACGGAATGGGCGATCGACGCTGACGGCACGGTGTGGCTGACCCAGGCCCGCCCCATCACCACGCTGTACCCGCAGGTCACCAGGCCGCCGTCGACGCCCGGTCCCCACGCCTACCTGTGCTTCAGCCTCGCCCAGGGACTCACCCGGCCGCTCACCCCGATGGGCATCGCCGGGATCCGGCTCATCGCCTCGTCGGTGGCGCGGACCGCGGGCTTCGACGTGCCGGATCCGCGGAAAGGGCCCTCGCCCTTCTATGAGGCCGGCCAGCGCATCTACTTCGACCTGAGCGCCGTGCTCCGCAGCGCCACCGGCCGGGCGATCGTGCCCAAGGTCTTCGACGTCATGGAGGCCCGCTCGGCGGCGGTCATGCGGAGCCTGTTCGAGGATCCGCGCTTCGCCGTCACCAGCAGGACCCCGTTCCGGCTGATCCGGCACGTCGGTCCCGTGCTCGCCAAATACCGGGTTCCGGAGACGGTGCTCCGTGCCGTTTTCCGGCCGGACGCCGCGCTGGAGCGGGTCCGCCGCTTCGGGCAGACGCTGCAGTCCAGCCTCACCGTCCCGGCGGACGCCACGCCCAGGGAACGGCTAGAACACGCCGAACGCATCCTGGGCCGAGAACTCTTCGCCATCCTGCCCAACACCCTGCCGCCCGCCATCGCCGGCTTTGCCATGCTCGGGCTGGTCCGCCGGATCCTCGGCAGGGACGTGCCCTGGGACGAACTGCAGCTGGTCATCCGCGGCCTGCCCAACAACGTGACCACCGAAATGGACCTCGCCTTGTGGCGCCTGGCGGAAACCCTCAAGGCCGACGCCCCCTCCGCGCAGGCATTTGCGTCCGCCAGCCCGCAGGAGCTGGCAGCGCGGTACCGCGACGGCGGACTGCCCGCCGTCGCGCAGTCGGGCCTGGCTTCGTTCCTGGCCCGGTACGGCCACCGGGCCGTCGCCGAAATCGACCTGGGCATGCCGCGCTGGGCAGACGAACCCACCCACATCGTCGGGGTCCTGGCGAACTATCTGCGGCTTGAGGACCCGGACCTCGCCCCGGACAGGCAGTTCGCCAAGGCCTCCCGTGAAGCGGAAGCCCAGATTGCCACCCTTGTGGCGCGGGCACGGGCAAGGAGCCCGCTCCACGCCGGGATCGTCAAGGCGGCACTGGCCCGCACTAGGACGTTCGCGGGCATGCGCGAACTGCCCAAATACCGCCTGGTGGAGGGGCTCGCTGCCGCCCGCGCCCAGGTGGCGCTGGTGGGCGAAGAGCTCGCGGCCAAGGGCAGGATCGCTGCGGCAGAGGACGTGTTCTTCCTCGATTTCACGGAGGCGCACCAGGCCCTCGACGGCGCCGGGCTGCACGCGCTCGTGGCGGAGCGGCGCGAGGCCTACGAACTTGAACTCAGGCGACGCCACGTGCCCCGCGTGCTGCTGTCCGACGGCACCGAACCCGAAGCCGTGGCAGCCCGCCATGCATCTGTTGACGGAGCAGCTGCCGGCGGGACCTTGGCCGGAAGCCCGGCCTCGGCCGGGACTGTCACCGCCGTGGCCCGCGTGATCCTGTACCCGGTGGGCGCCCGGCTGGAGCCCGGGGAGATCCTCGTGGCGCCGTCCACGGACCCTGGCTGGACCCCGCTCTTCCTGACCGCCGGCGGGCTGGTCATGGAAATGGGCGGAGCCAATTCGCACGGGGCTGTCGTTGCGCGCGAGTACGGGATTCCCGCCGTCGTCGGTGTTCCGGACGCGACCAACCGGATCCGCAGCGGGCAGCGGATCACGGTGGACGGCGCGGCCGGAACGGTGACACCCGAGGGCTGACAGGCGGGGTCCGGATCGGCGGAGTGAAGTGGCGCGGAACGAGCTGACCTTGCTGGCGGTGGCCGCCCTGCTGCTAGGCGGGTGCACCGGTGACCCCGGGCAGCCGGCCGGCCACTCGGGCGTGGTCACGGGCTACGTCCTGACGGCGCCCGTGTGTCCCGTGGAGCGTCCGGGCATGGAGTGCGCGCCGCGTCCGGTGGCGGGTGCCGCCGTCGTCGCCCTGGCCGGGGACACCGTCCGCGGCTCGACAACCACCGACACCGTGGGTGCCTTCAGCCTCACCCTGCCCGACGGCGGGTACCGCATCCGGGCCACAAACACCGGCGGCTACGCGTCCACGGCCTCCGAGGAAGTGGTGGTCTCGGACCGTCCGGTCCACCTCACCCTGGTAGTTGACAGCGGGATCCGCTGACCCCGGCGGGGCACTGAATGTCTGGACCCCGCCGGACCGTTGCCCTATGGTGATTCACAGTCGGCCGGAACTCCGTAGCGGAGGTACATGATGGGCATCATTTCGTCTGGTTTTCGTGGCAGGCGGCAGGCGGGAAATCCGGCGCTGCCGCCCGGGCAGCACGAGACGGAAGGCTTCCCGGTGCTCACCGCCGGGCCCGCACCGAACATCCCCCTTGACGAGTGGGAATTCTTCATCAGCACAGAGACGGGGCAGCGCCACGCCTGGTCCTGGGAGTCGTTCATGGCGCTTCCCCAGGCCGATATCCGCGCGGACATCCACTGCGTGACCAGCTGGTCGCGGCTTGGCACTTCCTGGCGGGGAGTATCCCTGGACGTCCTGTTCGAGGATGTGCAGACAAGCTGCCGCTTCGCGACGGCCCACTCCTACGGCGGGTACACCACAAACCTCCCGCTGGAGGACCTCCTTGGCGGACGTGCCTGGGTGGCCTGGGCGTTCGACGGCGAGCGGCTCGAACGTGCCCACGGCGGGCCCGCCCGCCTGCTGGTGCCGCATCTCTACTTCTGGAAAAGCGCGAAGTGGATCAACGGCATCGAGTTGACCCAGGACGATGTTCCGGGCTTCTGGGAATCCAACGGCTACCACCTGCACGGTGACCCATGGCGGGAAGAGCGCTACTCATGAGGCCGGGCCGGTGAGCACCCTGTGGCGCGTCGCCGACGTCGTCAGCGGCGTTCCGGAAACCGAGACGTCGCGGACCATCGGGTTACGGGTGGCAGGCCTGGACGGCTACCTCCCCGGCCAGCACATCGACATCCGGCTCACCGCCGACGACGGGTACACGGCGGTGCGGTCCTATTCCGTGGCGTCCGCATCCATGGACGAAGTCCTGGAAATAACTGTCGACGAACTGGCCAACGGTGAGGTCTCCCCGTATTTGGTCAGGGACCTGGCGGTGGGCGACCAATTGGAGGTCCGGGGCCCGGTGGGCGGCTGGTTCGTCTGGCGGCCGTCGAATCCGAACCCCGTCCAGCTCATCGCCGGAGGATCCGGAGTGGTGCCGCTGATGGCGATGGTGCGCGCGCATGAGGCTTCCGGGAATCCCTCACAGTTCCGGCTGCTGTACTCCCTCAAATCACCTGAGACAGGGTTCTACCAAGGCGAGCTACGGACGCTGGCCCGGGATTCGTCCAATTTCACCGTCGATTACGTCTACACACGCAAAGTGCCCGAGGGCTGGCCCAGCCCGCCGGCGCGGCTGACCGCGGAGACCCTGCTGGCCAACATCCTCCCGTCGGACCCCGCCCCGGACATCTTCGTCTGCGGCCAGACGGTGTTTGTCGAAACAGTCGCAGAATGGCTCGTGCAGGCGGGATATCCTGCCGCCACGATCAAGACCGAACGCTTCGGCGGGACAGGAGGAACCCGGTGAGTGGCAACAGCAGTGCGGCTTCGGGCTCCGAAGAAGACCCGCGCTTCGGGGACCGGGACATCGCAGGGATCCCGGGTAATCCGATATCCCATCTTGACGGAAACGCAGCAGCCGGGGCCCTGTGGGAACTGTTCCGTTTTGACATCGTTGCGGCGATCGGACGGTGCAAGCACTGCGGCGCGGTCAGTGTCGTCGCCCGGGCAAAGGTGTACGCCGACGGCCCGGGAATCGTGGTGCGCTGCGGTTCCTGCGAAGGCGTCCTGTTGCGCCTGGTGGAGACCCCCACCCGGTATTGGCTCGATGTGAGCGGGCTGAGCTACCTGCAGATCGACCGCGGGGAGTAGGACCGGCACCTCAGGCGTGCTGGTGGGTTTCGTGTTCCGAATGGCTGGCCGGCTCCAGTTGGAAGGTGCAGTGGTCTGTGTCGAAGTGCGAGCCCAGGCACGTGGTGAGCTGGTCCAGGAGCCGGTCCGTGCTGGTGGCGTTGAAGATGCTGTCCTCCACCACCACGTGGGCCGAGAAGACCGGGACCCCGGAGGTGATGGTCCAGATGTGGATGTCGTGCACGTCCACCACACCGTGCACGGAGAGGATGTGTTCGCGGATCATGCTGACCTCCACGCCCTTGGGGCTGGCTTCGAGGAGCACGTCGACGACGTCGCGCAGCAGGTGCCAGGCCCGGGGCAGGATCATCAGCGAGATCAGCACCGACGCGATCGGGTCCGCGGCCTGGAAACCGGTGGCCATGATGATCACGGCCGCGGCGATGACGGCGAAGGATCCCAGCAGGTCGCCGAGCACTTCCAGGTAGGCGCCGCGCAGGTTGAGGCTTTCCTTCTGTGCGCCCCGCAGGATCAGTAGCGAAACCAGGTTCGCCGCCGCGCCCAGGATTGCCGCGTAGAGCATGGTGTCCGTGTGGATCTCCGGGGATTCGGCGAAGCGACGGATGGCCTCGATCAGGATCACCACGGAGATGACGATCAGGATCAGCGCGTTCGCCAGGGCCGCCAGTACCTCGGCCCGCTGGTAGCCGTAGGTGCGCTGCTCGCTGGGCGGGCGGGTGGCGACCCACGCCGCCATGAGCGCGATGAAAACCCCCGCGGCGTCCGAGAGCATGTGGCCGGCGTCGGCGAGCAGCGCCAGCGAGCCGGAGACGACGGCGCCCGCCACCTGGATCAGCACCACCGCAAGGGTGATGCCCAGGACGGCGATGAGCCGCTTCCGGTGCTTGCCCGTTGCCGTGATGCCGTGCGAGTGGTTGTGGTCGTGCCCCATGGTTACAAGGCTAGCGCGGGCCTGCCGGACGGCTCATTCCCAGCCGAGTTCGTGCAGGCGTTCGTCGCTGATGCCGAAGTGGTGGGCGATCTCGTGGACCACGGTCACCGCCACTTCGTCGATTACTTCCTCCCGCGAGGAGCAGAGGTCCAGGATGGGCTGCCGGAAGATGGTGATGCGGTCCGGCAGGGAGCCCGCCTCCCACCAGGAATCCCGTTCCGTCAGGGGGACGCCTTCGTAGAGGCCCAGCAGCACAGTGTCCGGGTCTTCGCCCGGCCCGGGGACGTAGTCGTCTTCGATGAAGACCGCCACGTTGTCCATCGCCTGGGCCAGTCTGCGGGGGATCAGCAGCAAGGCGTCGCTGACGGCCGCCTCGAAGTCTTCCTCGGACATGTCAAAGGGCATGCCGTCGGGGCGGATCGGGAGGCCGGGAGGCAGCTGGGAGGACATTCTCCGACTCTAACCGTTGCGGCCATTGACGCTGCAGAGTGACGGAAGCTACAGTTTTTTCCGGCGCGGGTTATGCGTATAACCGGCGCCTGTTTACGTCGACTCTCCGAGCCCGCGGACTCCGCAGACAGGCAGCCCCCATGAGCCGCGCCGGCAACCGTACCGGCCCCACGATGCATGACGTGGCGGCCGCTGCCGGAGTGTCCCAGGCAACCGTTTCTCTGGTGCTCAACGACGCCTCCGGCACCAGGGTCTCCGAAGAAACCCGGCACCGCGTCCAGGAATCGGCCCGGCGGCTGGGCTACCGCACCAACGCCCACGCCAGGGTGCTGCGCGGCGGCGTCGCCGGAATGATCGGCTTCGTGGGGGACTTCGTGGCCACGGCGCCGTTCGCGGGCAAGATCATCGAAGGTGCCCAGGCCCGCGCCTGGGAAGCCGGGCTGCCGCTGCTGACCGTGAACACCGGCGGGGACAAAGAACTGGAAGAGTCCTCCCTGGAGACGATGCTGTCCTACAAGGTGGCCGGCGTCGTCTATGCCGGGATGTACCACCGCGTGCTTGAGGTGCCGGAGGTGCTGGGTGAGGTGCCCGCCGTCGTGCTTAATTCGCGCGACGCCAGTGGCCGCCTGCCCAGCATCGCCCCCGATGAGGAGCTGGGCGGTTACACCGCCACCAGGCACCTGCTCGACGCCGGGCACCGCCGGATCGGGATGATCAATATTGGAACTCCCGACGACGTGGCGCTGCCGGCCGCCGCCGGCCGCCGCGCCGGCTACCTGCGCGCGCTCGCCGAAGCGGGCATCGCACCGGACCCGCAGCTGCTGCTCGACGGCGACGGCGAAGTCCCCGGCGGGTACGCGAACACGCTGGAGCTCATGGCCGCGGACAATCCTCCCACCGCCCTCTTCTGCGCCAACGACCGCACTGCCTGGGGCGCGTACCAGGCCCTGGAATCGCTCGGGCTCCGCGTTCCGGAGGACGTGTCGGTGGTCGGCTTCGACAACCAGGAGACCCTGGCCCCGAACCTGCGTCCCGGCCTGACCACGCTGGAACTGCCCTTCGCCGAGATGGGCCGCCGCGCCGTCGAACTGGTCCTTGCAGGTGACGGTCCGGCCGGTTCGCGCCCCGCCGGTCCCGGCCGCACCGAACTCTTCGAATGCCCCCTGATCGAACGCCAGTCGGTCGCGCCACCCAACCCGCAGCGCGCCCGGTACCCCCACAAATGAAGGAAACCATGAACCCCACCGAAGCTGTTTCGCCCGAGCCGCTCGACGTCGTCGTAGTCGGCGAGGCCCTGATCGACATCGTCAACTCCCCGAAGGGCCAGACCGAGTACCCCGGCGGTTCCCCGGCGAACGTCGCCTACGGGCTGGGCCGGCTGGACGTCAAAGCAGGCCTGCTCACGGCCATCGGGCGCGATGCCCGCGGCGAGGCCATCGCGGCGCACCTTCGGAGCGCGGGCGTGGTGCTGCTCCCTGGTTCCCAGTCGCTGGCGAAGACGGCGACGGCGACCGCCGAGATCGCCGAAGACGGTTCCGCGGAGTACACCTTCGACATCGAATGGGCGCTGCCCCCGGCCACCCTCCCGTACGCCCCGAAGATCCTGCACACCGGCTCGATCGCGGCGTTCCTGGAACCCGGTGCGGCCGTGGTGCGGAACCTGCTCGAGCAGGCACAGGGTGGCTGCATGGTCACCTTCGACCCCAACATCCGCACGGACCTCCTGGGCAGCCACGCCGAGGCGCTGGGCATCTTCGAAGAGCTCGTTCCGCTGTGCGACGTGGTGAAGCTCAGCGATGACGACGCCGGCTGGCTGTACCCGGGCAAGTCCCCGGAGGAAGCCGCCGAGCGCATCCTCGGCCTGGGTGCGGACCTGGCTGTGGTGACCCGCGGCGGCAACGGCTCGCTCATGGCCACCCAGGGGACGCAGCTGACGGTGCCGGCCGTTCCCGCGGTGGTGGCCGACACCATCGGTGCCGGGGATTCCTACATGTCGGCCCTGATCATGGGGCTGCTGCTGCGCGGCAGCGAAGGGCTGGCCCCGACGGTGCTGGAACGGATCGGCCAGACGGCCTCGATGGCCGCCCACATCACCGTGGGCCGGCCCGGCGCCAACCCGCCCACGCACCGCGAACTGCTCGCCGGAATGGCGCGCTAGCGGAGCTTTTACGGCTGCGGTTTCGCGGCCGCGCTTAGCGGCTGCGGCGCCGGGTCAGTCCCACGCCCACCAGGCACACCACGCCGCCGACCAGCCCCCAGATCCCCGGGACCTCATTGAGCAAAGCCCACGAAATCAGGATGGTGGTTCCCGGGACGAGGTAGGTGGTGGCGGCAAGTTTTCCCGCCTCGATCAGGGACAGCGCGTACGCCCAGGTGGTGAACGCGATGGCCGTGGGAAAGACTCCCAGGTAGACCAGCCCCAGCGTGGCCGGCAGCGGAGCGGCCTGGACTTCGGCAACGAGCTGGCCCGCCCACGGCAGGCAGCAGAGCGCGCCGACCATGATTCCGAACCAGGTGGCCTGTGCTGCGGTGAATTTCCGCAGCACAGGCTTCTGCACGATCACGCTGACCGCGGCGAGCACCGCCGCGAGCAGGCACAACAGCACCCCGGCGACATCCGCCGTCGAGCGCTGCCCGGAGCCCAAGGCGATCATCGCCACCCCGCCGAACGCCACGGCGCTGCCGATGATCAGCCAGCGCGGGAAGCCTTCCTTCAGGATGACCCCGGCCAGCACGGCGATCAGGATCGGCGAAACGTTGATCAGCATGGCGCTGGTTCCGGCGTCCAGCATGTGCTCGGCGGCGTTCAGTGCCACGTTGTAGCCGGCGAACCACATCACCCCGTAGGCCAGGATGGGCCACCATTCGCGGCCTTTCGGCCAGATCTTAAGGGTGGGCAGCGCAACCGCACCAAGGGCGACCGCGGCCACGGCCAGGCGGCCGAGCGTGAGGGAACCGGGGGAGAAGCTGGAGCCCACGGCGCGGATGCCGACGAAGGCGGACGCCCAGAGAATAACGGTGATGACGACGGCGGCGACGCCGGCTTTGCTGATGCCCTGGCTGCCGGTGGGCGCCGAGGTGGTGGGGATGCTTGTGGCCATGTAGCCAAGCTATCCCCGGGGGCGGACATTTGGCTCGCGATTTCCGGACGTCCTGCAGCAAGAAACTGCCAAGATTGCAGGCCGCGGACCGGCCTGCGGACCCCGATTTGGGAATATCCGCCTCCATGCTCTAAAGTTTTAGAGTCCAGTTCGGACGAGCGAACATCAGGAAAGATTCCTAGGGATCTTCTCTGCCGCAAATCCGGATTGTTCCAGGCCCCCATCGTCTAGCGGCCTAGGACACCGCCCTTTCACGGCGGCGGCACGGGTTCGAATCCCGTTGGGGGTACGCAAGGAAGTGGTCAAAGCGGTCTGAAAAGTCTGCTAGGCTGGAACCCTTGAAAAACGCGGTAGAGATACCGCAAACAAGCAAGGCCCTGTAGCGCAGTTGGTTAGCGCGCCGCCCTGTCACGGCGGAGGTCGCGGGTTCAAGTCCCGTCAGGGTCGCTCTGGTGGCCGGAAGAGATTCCGGCTATCACGGTGATAAAACACCTAAGGCTCTGTAGCTCAGTTGGTAGAGCGTTCGACTGAAAATCGAAAGGTCACCGGATCGACGCCGGTCGGAGCCACCAGCGAGAACCCCGCAGTTCCCAGCATTTGCAAGGGAAGGGCGGGGTTTTTTCTTGCCTGCCGGGCTCCTTGATTTCAGTCTGGATCAGGCCCCATCCGGGCATTTTCAGGATCAGCCCTCTGGTATTCCCTTGGTAGCCGCCGACATCACGCCGCGACAAAACGCTAGATGTCGGCTGGGTCCATCCGCAGTGCGCAGACGGGGCGGCCCAGTTCGGACGGGCGGTCGACCGATAGGAAGCCAGGGTAACCTCCGACCGTTGAGCGGAATATTATTTCCATAATGCGAAACTATAAACCCGTACGCGACACCAGGCGCTAAGACCCCCGGGCCGGCACCGAGCTGCGTAGGGGTGTACCCCCACCCCCTTCGACCGCTGAAAAGCCCCGGCTGCCAGCCCTTCACCACGACTGGCTCTCTATGTCCCGCTGTAATCCGGTCCTTGCCCAAGGGCGACGGTAGGGTATGTATCTCAAGGATTGTTTTTGGAAGGATAAAATCACAGTGGATATTGGGCTGCTCTTGACGATCGTTGGAACGGTCTTGGCGGTCGTCGCTTTTCCCGCCACCTATTACATGGGTCGACGTAATCGTTAAAAGCCGGACCTTTGCTACGTGCGTGATTTCGATGTCCTTATGTCGCCAGATGATGGCTTGGCTGGCGGCAAACTCGGCGTGACGATTGGCGGCACTGCGATAGAGCGGATCAGCCGCACCTACATCGCTCTCTTCAACCGCAAGGGCGATTCCGTTTCTGGTTCAGATATTGTCGCGTCGGACAAGCTGCGCATCGGCGTCAACGATGGGGACACGATCCTTCAAGCTCGGATCCTCGCAGTAAGTAGGCCTCAGTGCGGTTTCAACCTGGCTCTGGTGCCACCAGAAGCCAGCATGGTGGAGGTGACCTTCGACTTTATGGATGCCCAGGATGGCGCGATCCTGGAGGTTCTGCACCAAGGCGATACCACAGCCTCAGTAGGCGGGACCATACGTGGGGCTACGTTCCGGGATCGCGGTAAGGGCGACTTAACTCCAAGTGCAATTCGGACAATAGCTGCAAAATCTCTAGTAGCTAGGTTTAACCATTATTCCAAGAAAAAGGGGCAAAACCGTTTCACCTTTTCATTGCTCTTGCTGCTACCTTTCGTAATGCTAGTCCTCACTATATTTCAGGTATGGGCGTCGTATTCTAACCACGCATCTGGTCCGATAGGCATTGAAGGATTCGATTTCAAGACCCTGGAAGGGCAAGAGAGTTTCCTTGCTGCGGCCAGTGCGGCCGGACTTCATCCCCGTGGTGCTGGAGACATACTGATGGTCATGCTAATCCTGCTGGGCATGCTCGTCGTCTTGGCGTTCTTCATGTATCGCGCATTGGTAGTTGACAGAATTCCGAAAACCATCACCAGTCACATAGTCGAGGCGGAGTCGGAAAATGACTGAGGGGCGGTCGCTTGAACGGGGCGCCCGTGACGAGGGAATCACGAAGCTTTCTGATCCTCTGCTCTGCGCCACAATCGCCGTGCAGATGCGCATGTCAACGCCTCGTAGGTTGAAAGTGACGAGGATTCAGGGGTAGCGAACCCAGAGTGCTCGCGTGAGGCTTGTTGACGGAGATGGCGGGTCTTCCGTTCGTTCGCCTCGGCCCGATGTCGTGGATGGGCGCCGGCGGAATGGCCGACGTTGACCCGGAATTGGGAAGTCCGGGAACATCGGAATGCCGGGCGTTTCCCCATAGTTTCCCACTACGGGCTTGGTGCGTCAGTGGTACAGGAGACTGTGCCGCCGTTGAGGGTACCAGTGTCCTCCAAGGGTCCGGCTGGAGGCGGCTGCAGTTTCCTGAGCCCTCTTGGAGTGCACAGTGGAGACTACGTAGATAAACGAGTGCCGTGGAACTTGCCCCGAGGTGCGCCGTGCCCGCTACTGGTCCGTGCTGCTGTCCGTTGGTTCCAGGTCGAAAGTGGCCGTTGCAGCGGACCTCGTGTGCCTTGGTAGGGAGCGGTTGGTGATCGCACAAGGGTCTGATGGGAGGGCTGGCTCGACGCCAGCGAAACGTCCGCGCCGCACTTTCGTCGATTGGCTCGCGTTGGCGCCCCGATCAACGGTGGTTGCAGCATGCCCAAGGCTGCCCGGCACTCGTCCCAGGGCAACGCCGGGAACTTTTCCCTTAGGGATACGACTCCTTCCGTCGTGCTCCGGCCAGGCCGGTCTGGCCGGTGGCTTCGGGTCGAGGCGTTCTCTGGAAGCGGCAGACATCACGCAGATGCCCCGAAGGCAGGACCGTCCCGACGTTGCCAGGCATTCCGCGGCAAGAGGAACCCGGGATGTTCTAAGGGCCGCTCATCCGCGAGCAGGAGAGACGCAGATGAACTATGCTCCCACCCGTGCGAGCGAGGTGCGGGTGTCCGGGCGCGGTCTGCACTTCCGGCCCGAAGGAGATCATTGTTGACCAGGTTGTAGTTTCTCACTATCAGCGAGTCGACTCGGGGCCCCATGCTGCCGGGGCCCGTTCGAATCGCCGGGTGCGCCAAGCGGCCAGGCGGTCGGTGTTGGCAGGCGCCACTCCCCACCAGCCTGAGGCGTGGAGTTGGCTTTCGGCAGATCACGGCCGTCTAAACACAATGACGCTATGGGCTTGCGGCATCTTGGGAGGGGAGTTCAAGTTTAACCAAGTTGTAAGGGCTGCAACCATGCTTCTGTGCTTTTGAGCGTCTGGGTTCCGCCAGAGGCTGATGCACTCAGCCGCCACTGCATCTTCATGGGTCCACCCGTGTTCCTTGGCCATCCGTTGGAGTCGGCGCAAGAATGGGATCATTGTGCGATCACCACCTATCAAGAACAGTCCTAAGCACCCCACCCCGTGTCTGATGTTCTCCCTAGTGAGCAGTGCATCTTTGCCTCTCAGACAGTGATTGCGCAGTTCGAGAACAGCTAAGAGGTGTTCGTGCGGTGCCGCACTATCCTTTGGCCACCGGGAAAAGAGATCAAAGGCAGCGACGGGAACTATCAGATCTGTGTCGAGAGAGTCTGACCGGATCCCAATCTTTGCAATGTTCTCGGGGGCACCGCCAGCAATTGTGAGAGCAAGGGCAAGCACATCGTCAGAGTCAGTCTCGATGATGAATCTCCAGGAATCCTCCGCTTCGCATGCACTAAGTAGAGCGGTCCCGTGGTCCTTCATCCATAACGTAGCCAGCCTGAAGGGCGTCATGCGCAGGTAGGCTGCATCTTCTGCTGAGAGCGGGATCGAGTATCCCCTTTGTGCCAGAGCATTCGAAAGGGACCACGACATTGCAGACAAAGACTCTAGGAGTGAAAAGACTGCATCCACTACCTGCGCCCGAGTCCACTGCTCTTGGTGGCTCCGCAGCCGGAAAATAACGACCTCTCCGGACAACGCGAAACTACTGCCGTGCTGTGCCGCGTTTCGTAAATGAGACCCAGCATCCTCCAAGAATGACCGAGTAATCGGACAGTCAACCAGGTTTCGAGCCAGCTTCGTAGCATCGTTTTGTTGGATCAGTTTCAGGTACGGTTGTTGCTTAATATTAGCTAGCAGGTTGTACCATGCGAACAACCGCCCTCCGACATCCTCATAGATCTCGCCATAGAACTTGATAATTCGGCGTAGAAGAGTGTCAATGTCACTCTCACGTTCAAGTATTGCCTCGAACGAAGTAAGAGCCTCATGAAGAACTCTGGTGATTTTGGACAATTCATCCAGAGCACCTTCTTCTTCAGCAATGCGACCTAGGTTTGGGGCGGCAAAGCAAAATCTTGCCGACTCAGCAAGCACGGCACTGAAACGAATGGGATCAAGATGAACGGCAGCCACAGTACTGAGCAGTAAATATTGGGCCCCGTGAGCCTCGTCGGTATCAAGTTCGGTCAGCTGGGTTGCTTCCTCCCGCCCTGCTCTGCCGAGGTCAAGTAATGAGAGCCCTGGGTAAGACACGGCAGCAGCGGCCAAAGCCCGTTCTAGGATGTCGCCAATTGAGAAGTCCTCATAGGCCTTTGTAGCCTCGATCAGCGTCTCGTACGCGTTCAGCTCAGCTACGACTTCATCGATAAGCTGCTGCCCCATTTTCCCGAAATCTTGGGCCTCGTGGAGGTTAGGTGCCGTTAGAGCTTGAGAGTACGTTGGCCAAAGCATCGCTAGGAGACCCAAAGATTGTGTCATTGTGCGCTGGAGTGTCACTGCAGGTCGGAGGGGCTGGTGGGTTTCACAACCACGTTTTGTGGCGATAATGTTCCTCTGCGCTTCGGCCATACGAAAAGCGGCATGGGTCGATGAAGGATCGCCCATGAGGTCCCCCAGTGCCTGGATAAAATCCTGCATGAGCATGGCAACCTCGTATTTGTCCGGAAGTCGACCAGGGCGGGGCTTCTCTCCTTGACAGGACCGCAGATGATTCTCGACGCGCTCCACGGCAGCTTTTCGCTGAACGACCTTAGAGTTGACTTCGCCGGCTGGCGCTTTATAGGCACACTCGGCGCACGACTGTCCCAAAACTCGCACCGCTTGACAGCGGAGGCAGGGCAAGGTCTGGAAACTGATGACCTTGTTTCTATTTCGGGCTGAAACCGATCGTTCGTTTTTCCTCTGCCCCATAGCACTACCTTAGGCGTCGTTCCGCCGTACTGGCCGGACCGCGCGTAAGCTGGTCCATCAGGAGAGGTCCATATATGAGTCCGCCGGTCTCGCGCCGATTCGCAGCCTCGGCCGCGCATTTCGCCACCGTGGAAAGCACCGACGACGAACTTAGGACAGCTCGCTTCTGGCGACATCCTTCAAACGCTGCAGCTCCTTGTTCATGGTTTCCTTGCCTTTGAGGAACTTCCGTTCAGTTTCGTCCCCCGCCTCGTACCAAGTTTTCTTGTTCGGGAGATCTTCGAGGAGGTCGCGAAGTTGCTCCACAGCACTCGACCACGCTGAGTAGGCAGTCCTGAAGGGAGGAGTCGCATATAAACCCAAGGCCAACCAGGCGTCAAACGATTTGTAATCAACGTCGGGCGGTTCCGTTTGGCGATCCCAGATAACATCTGCCCCATCCACAAACTCTGTTGTGTGAATGGCCAACGTGACCAGCCGCTCGTATGCGGCGCTTGCGGTCCTGCGTGCGGCTCTCCCTTGCCACCGACAAAGTGTTGGCGCGTCCCTGCCGTTGAGTCCACAAAGTCGCAGCAATGCCTGCCAGACCAAACAACGCCTGTCGCAACCGTTCCCACCTATTCCGATGCCATGGGGGAAGTCTCTCAGGTGCATGGACGGACACCCTTTTATGACACTGTACTGCCTTGTTTTCTTCAGTCGGACCCGATTTGGAAACTGATGAGGGGGGTATGGTGACCTCTCCCGAAAAGGGCGGATGAGTAATCGGCCCAATGACTCCGCTGGCCGGACTTCGTGCGATGCCAGCCAGAATCTTTCAGGCTTCTCGTGGCTCGACTCGCGCCAAGTTCCGCAGGACTAGTCCGGCCCTGAGTATGTTGACTGCCGCATTGATGTCGGCGTCGTCCCGATGCCCGCACGAAAGGCAGAGGAATGCTTTACCGTTTCGATTGGCCTTCTCCCGGTACCCGCATCTGCTGCAGGTCTGTGATGTGTAGGCCGGGTCCACCTGAACAAATTCTCGCCCGGCGCTTTCAGCCTTGGCTCGGATTAGTCTCAGGAAGATTCCCCATCCTGCATCGAGAATGGACCGGTTGAGTCCGGTCTTCGCTCTCCTTCCATTGGGTTCGTAGCCTCCGGCTCCGTCGGGCCGGGATTTTGGCCGCCGTGTCATGCGGGCGATGTTGAGGTTCTCGGCCACTATGACGTCATTGTCTGCGACTAGGTGATTCGCCGCCTTGTGGAGATAGTCGAGGCGCTGATTGCTTATCTTGCGGTGCAGGGCAGAAAACCTCCCCCGGGCCTTTTTTCGGCGATTGGACCCCGGCTGGGTGCGAGCTATTGCTTGATTGGCTTCAGCGAGACGGACCTGGGCGGCCTTGCCGTAGGCAGGGTTCTCGATCCGTTCTCCGAGTGATGTGTACGCCAGCCCGTTGGATCCTGTAGCGAGGTCAATGCCAATCATCCTGCCGGTCTTAGGCAGTGGCGTAGGCAGATCCTGCTGGGCTGACAGCAATACGTACCAGTGCTGGCCCTCGCGTTTGACTGTCACCCTAGTAACCCGGCCCCTGACCGGGCGGTGTTGCTTAACCTTGACATGACCGACACCTTTGAATCGGACCTTGGTCTGCGTCGGGTGAACTATTGAGTTCCAGGTCGCACCATCACCATTGCGGTGGTCCACCGTGTTTAGCTGGCCAGCACCTTTGAATCTCGGGTAACCCGGATTCCCTCCGTACTTAACCCGCCGGAAGAAGGATCTGAAAGCGTTGTCCAAACGTCGGAGTGTCTGCTCTTGGGAGGAGTAAGACCAGCGGGCGAGGTCAGGATCGCATGCGCGGATCTCCGTGAGCTGGGCATCTTGATCAACAAAGCGGATCCCTACATGAGAACGCGTCCACGCGTCTCTTCGCTCTTGCAGGGCGGCGTTGTAAATGTCCCGATGGTCATTCAGCATTGCCACTAGCAGTTGCTGCTGCTTCGACGTCGGGTAAAGGCGGAACTTGTACAACCGGATCATGCCACAACCGGCAGTGGGGCTTCCATAGCACCTAACTCTCTATTAGCCGCGATGCATGTAACACCAGTAGAGCAGACAATCCTGACATTGTCAGTTGACATGGACAAATGCCCATCCGCCCCGACCAGTCCTCCGAGGAGCAGACTCAGCGGTGGGCCGAACGGAGGGCGATGGTTGGGGCACGAATCAGGGAACTGCGCCAGATGCAAGGGCTGTCCCAGGAATCTCTGGCCCTTGAATCCGGATTGAGCCGCAACATGATCATCGGGATCGAGTGGGGCCGGAAGAGCGTGGCCTACGAGCGCCTGTGGGACATCGCCGCCGTACTCGACTGCGAGATAACGGAGCTCTTCACCGCAGCAAGTGCGCCGGCATCAAGTAGCCCGTACCGCGGCGGGCGACGCCCCATGGAAAGACCCGAAGCCAAAAGCCGCTGACGCCGCCTTGGCGAGCCATCTGGTACCCAAGCTGCGAGCTGCCCCGACGGGCTTCCGACTCGTCGCAAATCGCCGGGCAGCCTCCGCCCTTGCCTGGGGTGGACCAGGCAGCCTTGCTCGCCGGGAGGAAAACTGTCTGTCGGCGGAGCTAGAATCTATTCGAACATATTTTCGATTAGAGGCGTGTCATGAGTCTTGCGTTGGACCCCCGCGTGATAGTGGCCGGGGTTGTGCCGTGGTTGATTCCGGTGGCTCCAGTGGCCGTGGCCTGCGGCTACCCGTCCCCTGCCCAGGACTATTTCTCGGGCGAGATTGACCTGAACGAGCACCTGATCCAAGACAAGACCAGCACGTTCATCGTTCGTGTTGCAGGGGACTCGATGGAGCCGGGCGGGATCAGCGACGGGGATGAATTGATCGTCAACAAGGCCTTGGAACCAAAGGATGGGTCAGTGGTGGTGGCCATCCTGGACGGCGAGCTGACGATAAAACGCCTGCGGATCACCCGCACCGGCGTGATCCTGCAGGCCGACAACCCCAAGTATCCTCCGATCCGGGTCCCCGAGCTGTCGGAGCTGCGGATCTGGGGTGTCGTCACCCGGTGTCTTCACTATGTCTAAACCGGCCACGATGCCCCGCACGCAGGAGATCGCCCACGTGGACGTCAACTGCTTTTATGCGTCGGCGGAGCGGATCTTCGACCCGTCGCTGGAGGGCCGGCCCGTGGTCGTGCTGAGCAACAATGACGGCTGCGCCGTGACCCGCAGCGACGAGGCCAAAGCTCTGGGGATCGTTCTGGGGGAGCCATGGTTCAAGCTCGCGCCCCGGGTGAGGGAATGGGGCCTGCAAGCCAGGTCCAGCAACTACGAGCTCTACGGGTCGATCAGCGCCCGGGTCATGGAACTGCTGGCCCGTTACTCGGCCTGGCAGGAGGTCTACTCGATCGACGAATGTTTCCTCGGTGTCAAAGGCGACGGCGGGGACCTTTTAGCTCTGGGCCGGGCCATGAGGGAAGCCTGCCGCAGCCATGTCGGCGTGCCCGTCTGTGTCGGGATCGCCCCCACCAAAACCCTGGCGAAACTGGCCAACAAATGGGCGAAGAAAAACAAGGCCTTCGGGGGAGTGTGCCGCTGGGAATCCGTTCCGGTCGCCGAGCGCGAGGCATTGATGGCACGCCTTCCCGTGAACGAAATCTGGGGTGTCGCTACCCGGCTGAGCAAGAGGCTGGCCGCTATTGGCATCTACTCGATCATGGACCTCGCCCGGGCCGACCCGATCAGGATGCGGGACAAGTTCTCCGTGGTCATGATGCGCACCGTCCTGGAACTGCAGGGCACCCCGTGCATCCCTATGGAGGAAGAACGCGTCGGCCGGGACCAGCTGATTTTTTCCCGCTCCTTCTCCACTCCGATCCGCACCGCCGGGGCTATGCGGCAGGTCATGAGCGTGTACGCCCAGCAGGCAAGCGCCCGCCTTGCTAAGCACCGGCTCCAGGCCAAGGTCCTGACTGCCTTTGCAGCCACCTCGTACTCCAACCCCGCGGACACGTCTTACCCGTCCGTGGTGGTGCCGTTGCCGATGCCCACCGCCGACCCGGTGATCCTGAGCAGGGCCGCGCATGCCCTGGTGCCCCGGATATACGAGGGCCTGAAATACGTCCGCGCCGGGATCATGGTGACGGACCTGCGCCCCTCCGGCAACCAGCCGCCTCTGCAGTTGTTCGAGAACGCTCACGAGGAGCGGCACATTGGCCCTCTGATCGAGGAAGTCGCGAAGAAGTACGGACGCGAATCTATAGGCCTGGGTGTCGCCGGCCTCAAAGGCGGCCCGGACTGGTCCATGAAACGCGAAATGCTCAGCCCTCGCTACACCACCGAATGGGCCGAGCTGCCCATCGTCAAGGCCGCTTGAAGGAAGCCAGGGACGCTTGGGCGGACGGCCCGGTGAGCTTCTGCTGCCTTGCGGATTCGGAACCTACGGCGAGTTCCCGACCATCTATCAGGCCCTGACCTGGAGCTGGCCTAAGTATTGGCCTGCTGCGGAGAGCCAGAACTTCTATCTCGTCGGTGATGTGATTGACCCGGCACTCGAAGCCAATCGGAAAGCCACCCCGGCCCGGAGGTCGGAGCAACCGGGGGCGGAAACAGCTAGTGGAGGGTGGCGGGTGGAAAAGTCCACCCGCCACTGCTCATTGACCGATCGGCCTCGGCGGCTGTTCGCCGCGGAGGACGGCGAGGGTGTTGTCGGCGGCAAGCACGGCCATGGCGGTGCGGGTTTCGACGGTGGCCGAGCCCAGGTGCGGCACGAGGACGACGTTCTCGAGCTCGAGCAGTTCCGGGTAGACCTGCGGTTCCTTCTCGAAGACGTCCAGGCCGGCGCCGGCAATGACGCCGGTGCGCAGTGCCGTGGCGAGGGCGGCTTCATCGACGATGGGTCCGCGGGCGGTGTTCACCAGGTACGCGGTGTCCTTCATCGCTGCGAGTTCTTCGGGACCGATCAGGTGGTGGGTGTTCGGCCCGTAGGGGCAGTGCAGGGACACGACATCGGACACAGCCAGCAGTTCGTCCAGTTCGACCCGGCGGGCGCCGAGTTCCGCGGCGATCGCGGGGTCGATTTCGCTGCGCGACTGGTACACGATCTCCATGCCGAAGGCCTTGGCCCGGCGGGCGGTGGCCTGGCCGATGCCGCCCATGCCCACGACGCCGAGGGTCTTGCCCTGCAGGCTGGAGCCGAGCAGGAAGAACATGCCCCACTTCCAGGACTGGCCGGCGCGGATGAGCCGTTCGCCCTCGCCGAGGCGGCGGGTGGCCATGAGGATGAGCCCGAACGCGATGTCGGCGGTGGCTTCGGTCAGCACGCCCGGGGTGTTCGTGGCGGTGATCCCGCGCCCGGTGCAGGCCGGCACGTCGATGTTGTCATAGCCGACGGCGACGTTGGAGACGACCTTGAGCTGCGGTCCGGCTGCGTCGAGCAGTTCGTCATCGATGCGTTCCGTGAGCAGGCTGACGATCGCGTCGGCTCCGGCCACGCGGGCCAGGAGTTCCTCGCGGCCGATCGATTCGGTGCCGGTCCAGGCGTCGACCTCGTGTTCGGCGCGGAGTTTTTCGAGTGCGGCCTCGGGAACCCGCCCCGTGACGACGACGCGGCTCATGCTTCGATCCATTCGCGCAGGCGGCCGAGGCCGTCGCGGATGTCAGCCGCTTCGATGCCCGAGTAGGCGAGCCGGATGTACTGCCGTTCCTCGCCGGGCAGGCGCCGGCCGAAGTGCTCGCGGGTGCAGAAGGAGACGCCGGTGTTGTGCAGGGCCGCGGTGGCGAAGTCGCCCACTGCCGTGTAGCCCATGCGCTCCATGGCCTCGGTGACGTCGGGGAAGAGGTAGAACGTGGACTGCGGTACGGCCACGTGCACGCCGGGGATGGCGTTGACGAGTTCGCAGGCGGTGTCGCGGCGCTTCTGCAGGACGTCCAGCATCTGCTGCACGGAATCCTGGGGGCCGCGGAGGGCTTCGATGCCGGCCCACTGCACGTAATGCGTCGTGCAGGACTCATCGTTGGTGTTGAGCTTGCTCAGCACCTGGGCGATCTCCAACGGGGCGACGGCGCAGCCCAGGCGCGAGCCGGTCATGGCGAACTTCTTGCTGAAGGTGTAAAGGATGACGGTACGTTCCGCCATGCCCGGCAGCGACACGATCGAGCTCGAAACGCCTTCGTAACGGGTCTCAAAGTACGCCTCGTCCGAAAGTACCCAGAGGTCGTGTTCGATCGCGAGCTGGGCGATGGCCTCACGCTCGGCCGCGGTGGACTCGGCCGAAATCGGGTTCTGCAGGTCGTTGTAGATAATCGCAGTGGTATTCGGGGTGATCGAGGCGCGGACCTGGTCCAGGTCGATCGCGAACCCAGTGCTCGTGGGCACGTAGCGGTACGGCACGGCCGTGCCGCCCAGGTACTCGATCTGCGATTCGTAGATCGGGAAGCCCGGGTTGGGGTAGAGCACTTCCTGGCCCGGGTTCATGACCGCCTGCAGGAACTTCGTGATGACGGGCTTGCCGCCGGTCATCACCACCACGTTCTCGGGGGAGAACTCGATGCCACGGCGGGAACCGATGTCCTCGGCAAGGGCTTCGCGCAGCTGCGGGATGCCCGGGCCCGGGCAGTAGCCCGTGTAGCCGTCGGCGATCGCCTTGTTCATCGCTTCCACGATGTTCGCGGCGGTGGGGATGTTGATATCGCCCAGGTGGAAGGGGTACACGAGGTTCCCCTTGGCCTTCCAGGCGGCGGCGGCTTGGGCGACGCTGAAGGCGGTTTCGGTGCCCAGGCGTTCGAGCCGGTTCGCGAGTCTCTGCATGGTGGTCCTTTTCTCGTATTGGTGGGTGTGGATGTTTTCCGCGGCGGCCTGCGGTGCGAGGCTGGGGGATCGCGTCGAGCTGGTGCCGACGGTGGCTTCGCTCGGGCGCGGGTGATGACAACCGAAACGTCTCGGGAGGCTGCGGCCTTAGTGGTGGAGGGGTCCGATGCCGCTGCGCCCAACAGGCCATGTTCGGTACCAGGGGTGTGCCTGCACGTGATAGTTCACGGTTGCTGAACCCCGGGTAGCCAGACTCTGGTGCATCCATCGTCGTAAACTGCTATGCGGCCGAGGCCTCCGTCCAGCACTACCCAGAAAACTGTGGCGTGGTAGTTGAGCAGGTCGATCTTCCCGGCCTGTTTCGTTTCGCCGCAGCGCTGAACTATAATGGATTGGCCTACGTCCAGTTGCCGCTTCCATCGGTCGCTTGGAAGCGCGGGACCTGCGGTCCCCGCTGCTCCGAGGGCCTCAGGTTTTTCCAATGTCCTCGTCGCCATTACCAGCCGCGTTCTGCGAGGCGGTGCGGCTGCGGGATCTCGTCGACGTTGATGCCCACCATGGCTTCGCCCAGGCCGCGGGAGACCTTGGCGATGACGTCCGGGTCGTCGTAGAAGGTGGCGGCCTTCACGACGGCGGCCGCGCGCTGGGCCGGGTTGCCGGACTTGAAGATGCCCGAGCCGACGAACACGCCGTCCGCGCCCAGCTGCATCATCATCGCGGCGTCGGCCGGGGTGGCGATGCCGCCGGCGGTGAAGAGCACCACCGGGAGCTTGCCGGTGGCGGCGACTTCCTTGACCAGTTCGTACGGTGCCTGCAGTTCCTTGGCGGCAACGTACAGTTCGTCCTCGGGCAGGGCCGAGAGCTTGGCGATCTCGGCGCGGATCTGGCGCATGTGGCCCGTGGCGTTGGAGACGTCGCCGGTGCCGGCTTCGCCCTTGGAGCGGATCATGGCCGCGCCCTCGTTGATGCGGCGCAGGGCCTCTCCGAGGTTGGTGGCACCGCAGACGAAGGGAACGGTGAAGTTCCACTTGTCGATGTGGTTGATGTAGTCGGCCGGGGTGAGGACCTCGGACTCGTCGATGTAGTCGACCCCCAGGGACTGCAGCACCTGGGCTTCGACGAAGTGGCCGATGCGGGCCTTGGCCATCACCGGGATGGACACGGCTTCGATGATCTGATCGATCATGTCCGGATCGGACATGCGGGACACGCCGCCCTGGGCGCGGATGTCAGCGGGAACACGCTCGAGGGCCATGACGGCCACGGCACCGGCATCTTCGGCGATGCGGGCCTGCTCGACGTTGACAACGTCCATGATGACGCCGCCCTTGAGCATCTCAGCCATGCCTCGCTTAACGCGGCTGCTGCCCGTGGTCGGATCGTTTGGGCTTTGCTTCATGGTGTTGCTCCTAGTCGCTGGGGTTCCGGCGTTGGATTGGTGCCGGGAGGTCTGTTGAACGTATTGATGTGGAAGCCTGCAACGTCTGTTGTGAGTTGTTTTTCGAAAATGTCCAGATCAAAGTTGCCCGTCTTGAAGAACTGCCTCCCCAGAGGGCCTGGACGGGTGATTCTTCTGACGGAGGGCCCTAGTCCCAGCGTTGCGGTAGCGATTCCTATGTCGGCTTGTGGCAGGCCAGTCGGCGCGCTTATCCATACCGGGAGCTCGACACCGTCGCTGCGCAGGCGCCGCAGGTAGCGGTTGACTATGTTCGGATCGAAGCAGAGCTGGGTTGTCAGCTCCGAGGCCAGGTGTTGCTTCGCGATAAGAGCGTGGTAGAGAACCTGCTCCCGGGCGTAAGGGTGCGGTTCGGGATGGCCCAGAACACCAAGCCTGAATTCTCCGCTGGTGAACTGTGCTATGTCTTCCATCAAGGGCAGGGATTCACCGTAGGGTCCATCCTGCGGGCCGTCTCCTGCCATGACCAAGACTCTTCCAATGTCAGCCCGTGCGAGCCATTTCAGCGCCTTACGCAGGAAGGCTGTGCTTGGGATCATGCGGGCGGGAAGGTGCGGGATGACGTGATGTCCTTGCTGGGACAACGACGCTGCTGTGGCCAGGGTGCGGCCCACGCCGAGTCCGGGAAGGCAGGAGACAGTTAGTTCGGCGCCTGACGGCAGCCAGCGCTTGACAAAGTCTTCGGCATCCAGCGACGGCGCAATCTTAAAACGCAGGTTCTCCAACGGAGGATCCTTTCGGCGGACGTCTTGAGGTGTTTGGCCGGCGTCCTTACCAGTGGTTTCGAATGTTTGCAGGTTCGGGAAGGGCGAGGCCGGTGTCTGCATCCGCTACAGGCACCGGCCTCAATGGAGGCTCTGGTGAACCTCCGCCCCGCTATCTGGCGGCAGTGCCAACCGCAGTCAGAAAACGGGTACAGCTGAAGGTGACCGCGCTTATCGCCTGTATTCTTCGGCAGGTCGCCGGCCTTGGATCTCCGGGCGACCAGGGGGCTTTGGACGGAGGTGTGAGTTGGTCAAACAAGAGGAACTCCAAGGTGAGTAGCCTGCTGTACGCATGGCCCGGTTGGGTTCCTCCCCGCTCTGTCATGGACCTGAGAGTTTCCGCGGCCTAGGTGATCCGCTTGCACCGTCGGTGAGCCCAGGAGCCTGGGCTGCTTTCCAGAGGTTGCCTTGCAGCAGCGGTGCATTTGCCTGAGAGATTCCTGGGGAGGATTTGCTCCTACGGCGCCTGCCCTGTGATTGGTAAGGGAGGACTCTCCCGCCACGGCTCTAAAGGCTGGTGAAATTGTGGTGATTCGGTTCACACCGTAAATGAGAAACAAAAGGCACGCAAGCCGTGGCACGGACAGCCCTGCGGGTACCGGTGGCCGAACTGCGAAACGATTTCGGACCGGTGGCGTTAACGGGCTTGGGTCGTTCCGGCTCGAAACGACGGGAATCACGCGGGCTGGCGCATGGCGGTGCGGCCGGCGCCCCCTGCGGTGCCCGGGCCGGGTGCCGTCGCAGCTTTAGCTTTTCTATATCTTGTGCATCATCCCGTTGACCTAAGCACATTGATCAGGGCGTCGGTGCTTGCTGTACTGGCTCTCACCTGATTGCCGAATGTTCCCTGGTCGCTTGCACGCCAACCAGCGAAAAAATCCCCAGAGCGAGGCCCTGAACAAGTTATGTCGACGCATGAAAACACCGCACAGCTGGAGTCTCCGATTGCCCCAGCGTGGCTTGCCGTCCCGGATGACCCGAATCATCTGAATCCGTCGGTCTGGCCTCAAGGAGCTTCCCGGACGGAGGAGGGCGAACTTGCCATCGACGGCGTGAAAGTTTCGGACCTTGCTCATCGATTCGGAACACCCGCATATATCCTCTCAGAGGATCACTTCCGGAACCGTGCCCGGGCATTCCGGGATGCATTCAACGCAGCATTCGCGCCGCTTTGCGGCGGCGTCGATGTCTACTATGCCGGTAAGTCATTCTTGTGCGTGGAAGTAGCCAAATGGGTTCAGGAAGAAGGCCTGCGCCTTGACACCTGTTCCGGCGGTGAGCTGGCCTTGGCTGCCCGGGCGGGAATCGAAGGACCCAAACTGGGTCTTCATGGCAACAACAAATCGGATGCGGAGATAAACCGGGCCCTCGACATGAGTGTTGGGCGCATTGTCGTCGACAGCCTCCAGGAGCTTGAACGCGTCGCGGCTATCGCAGGGATGCGACAGCTCCGCGCCCCGGTCCTTCTCCGACTCACGCCTGGCATTCACGCCGAAACCCATGAATTCATTGCCACCGCCCATGAAGACCAGAAGTTTGGCCTGTCCATGACCGCGGTGCACGGCGAGCGCTCCACAGCAGAACGGGCCGTCGGCGCGGCTCTGGGGCACCCCAGCCTGGAGCTCCTCGGCGTTCATTGCCACATTGGCTCCCAAATATTCTCCGCCGAAGGTTTCGCGCTTGCTGCCGAGAAACTGCTGACCTTTATCGCCTCGATCCGCGATCTTCACGGCGTGTCGCTGAAGGAGCTGGACCTAGGCGGCGGATATGGCATCGCCTACACCGACTTGGACCAACCCAAGGAACCTGCGGAGCTCGCGGCGGCCATGGCTGACGTCGTGGGTGCCACCTGTGCCCGCCTGGGAATCGATGTCCCCCGGATTTCCATCGAGCCGGGACGGGCGATCGTGGGAAGTTCGACGTTCACCTTGTACACGGTGGGCACTTTGAAGACCATCAATGTTCAACACGGTGAAGACATCTCCGAGCGCCGGTACGTCTCCGTTGACGGAGGCATGAGTGATAATCCCCGCCCGGTGCTGTATGGCGCAACGTACACCGCTGCGCTGGCGTCCCGCCGTTCAGAGGCACCGAGCGTGTTGTCGAGGGTGGTCGGAAAACACTGCGAAAGCGGTGACATCGTCGTCAAGGACGCCTACTTGCCAGCAGATCTTGTAGCCGGTGATCTGCTCGCGGTGCCCGGAACGGGAGCCTACTGCTGGGTGCTTGGCAGCAATTACAACTACACACCACGCCCCCCGGTAGTTGCCGTATCGCAGGGCCAGGCGCGGCTAATCCTCCGTGGCGAAACAGAGGAAGACCTTTTCCGTCGCGAAGTGGCCTCGTGATTACGCCATCCCGTTTGCAGCCCCGAAAGGTTCCCACTGACATGACAGACAGCTCATCTCCCGCCGCCGGCCGGGGCTTCCCCTTCTGGAAAGGACACGGTACAGGAAACGACTTCGTCTTGTTCGCCGACCCGGACGGCACACGGGAGATCAGTCCCGCGATGACAGCCTGGATCTGCAACAGGCACCGCGGAATCGGCGCTGACGGCCTGATCCGGGCCGTCCGCTCGGAGAGGCTTCCGGAAGGCCGTGAGCTGCTGTCGTTCGCACCGGAGGCCGAATGGTTCATGGACTACCGCAACGCGGACGGAAGCGTGGCCGAAATGTGCGGCAACGGTGTTCGCGTGTTTGTCCATTTTCTCCTCAGCATCGGCCTGGCGGAGCTGCCGGAGGGATCCACGCTAACGGTGGGAACCCGCGCCGGGGCCAAAAAGGTCACACGGATCGGCCGCGACTATGAGATCGACATGGGTCCGTGGCGGAAGGCGTTCCCGGAACGTGCCTCCGAAGACGGCACGGATGCGCACGTGAGCGTTGCCGGGTCGGAACCTCGCCGCGGGCTGTCCATCGATATGGGCAACCCTCACACCGTTGTTATCCTGCCGGCGAACAGCTCCCTTGCGCCGCTGGATCTGGCCCGCGAACCTGTCGTCAGTCCACAGCCCCGACGTGGCACCAACGTTGAATTCGCTTCCCTGACGGATGAGTCCGACCCCGATACGCCCCGAGTCATCACGATGCGCGTCTACGAGCGCTCAGTTGGCGAAACCCAGGCCTGCGGGACCGGGGCGTGCGCCACCGCGGCCGCCGTCCGTATTCTCTCCGGATTTCAGGACGACCAGTGGACGGTGCAAATGCCCGGCGGCCCCGTACTTGTCCGTTTCCAGAGGGAACGGGGGATGGGAGGAGCGGTCCGCGAGCACGTGTTCCTGCGCGGACCAGCCAGGATGGTCGCCAACGGCACCATTGACCCTGAAATGTGGGACGTCGACGATGCGTCCCCGACCGCACAGGACCTTCTTGAGGTGGCCCGATGACTGTCCAACCAAAACCGCTTACGCCAACAAGGCCTCTTGGCCTCGGTCTCCCGGATTACCCATGGGACACCATGGCACCGTACAAGACCATTGCAGCCAATCATCCGGACGGGCCGGTGGACCTCTCCCTCGGCACACCCGTTGACCCGACGCCGCTGATCATCCGCGAAGCACTGGTCCGCTCGGCCAATGCTCCCGGGTACCCTGGCGCGCATGGCACCGCGTCCCTTCGGGAAACCATTGCGTTCTGGTTCGCACGCCGCAGGAACGTGGCCCATCTCAGCCCGGAAGCCATCATGCCTACGGTCGGATCGAAGGAAATCATTGCTTGGCTGCCCTTCATGCTGGGACTTGGCCCCCTGGATGTGGTCGTTCGCCCGAAAATCGCATACCCGACCTACGACATCGGGGCCAAATTGTGCGGGGCAACAGTCGTTGCCAGCGACTCCCTCGAGGAACTGGACCCGGCCGTGCTCCGAAGGGTGCGCCTGGTCTGGATCAATTCCCCCGGCAATCCCACCGGCCAGGTTCGGGACCTTGCATCCATGAAGTCGATGGTCGGCCAGGCACGGGAACTCGGAGCCGTTGTCGCCTCCGATGAATGCTACGCCGAGCTGGGTTGGGGAGCGTGGGACCCCGAAGAGGGCGGATCGCCGGTGCCTTGTGTCCTTGACCCCGAAGTCGCCGGCGGATCCCACCAAGGGCTGCTCTCCCTGTACTCATTGAGTAAACAGTCAAACCTTGCCGGATACCGCGCTGCCTTCGTAGCAGGAGACGAAAAGATCATCGCCAACCTGGTCAATACGCGCAAGCACGCAGGAATGATCGTCCCGTCACCGATCATGGCGGCCATGGAGGCAGCCCTGACCAGCGACGAGCACGTCAGGGAGCAGAAGAACACCTATCGCCGGCGGCGGGAGATTCTACTTCCGGCGCTGCTGCGAGCGGGGTTGAAGGTTGAGCACTCGGAAGCCGGCTTGTACCTGTGGGCTACCGCAGGCCAGGACACCTGGCAGACCGTTCAGGCGATGGCAGAACTGGGGATCATTGTCGGGCCGGGGGCCTTCTATGGCCAAGCGGGGGAGGGGTACGTCAGGTTCGCCATCACCGGCTCCGACGAACGGGTGGCCGCCGCAGCTCAGCGGCTTGAGGCAGCCAATATGACAGCCGGGACCTGATCCGGAACCGGCCGTTTACCCACTTCGAAAGGGGGGTGGACGCTTGCAAACGTCCACCCCCCTTTCGCCCACAAGCTATTTCTCCTGATCAAGGTGTGACTGTTCCATGAGTTCGGTCATCCAAGGCCGGGAGCCGCGGTGGAAAACAAGGCCCTCCGGAAGACCCCTGACGGAGGCGTTTGTGACCACGGCATCTATGGTGACCGGTCCTGCGCCCGTGGGTGCGTTACTAATGTGCAGTTCACCGAACGAGTCCGGGAGGACCGGATCAAGCCACAGCCCGCCCAGTGACACGTAGACGTCGTATCGCAGGAGGCTCGTCATCAGGAAGATCGGTGTCGTCGATGCCCATGCCTGCGGGGAGCAGGCTGTCGGATAGGGAACGGGCTGCAGGTATTTGCGACGGTCAAAGCCGCAGAACAGTTCGGGCAGGCGTCCGTCCGAGTAGTCCGCAGCCTCCAGCAATGCAGTAGCGATGCGCTGCGCTTCGTGGACGAAACCGTAGCGCATCAGGCCTGCGACGATGACCGCATTGTCGTGCGGCCACACCGAGCCGTTGTGGTAGCTGGCCGGGTTGTAGGCGCCCATGTCCGAGGCCAGGGTCCGCACGCCCCAGCCGCTGAACATTTCCGGCGACATCAGGCGCTCGACGACCGTGGGAACCTTGTCGTCATCCACGATGCCGTACCAGAGACATTGGCCCATGTTGGAGGTGCATGCGTCGACCGCGTGTTTGTCCCGGTCGAGAGCGAGAGCGAAGTAGCCCTTGTCCGGAAGCCAGAATTGTTCGTTGAATCGCTGTTTCAACCGGGCAGCGCGCTCTTCAAGGTCGGTGGCCAGGCCCCGGTCACCGGCGTCGTAGGCCATCCAGGCCCGGGACATATAGGCACTGTAGACGTATGCCTGGACTTCACACAGAGCGATCGGCGCCTCCGGTATCCGCCCATCAGCAAAGGTGACCCCGTCCCAGGAGTCCTTCCAGCCTTGGTTGAGGAGGCCTTGGTCGTTGAGCCGGGCATATTCGACGAAGCCGTCTCCGTCCTTGTCGCCATAGTCCCGTATCCATTCCAGCGCACGGTCCGCGTGCGGCAGCAGTGCGGCGATGGTTTCCTTGGCGAATCCCCATCTGCTGACGGCACCCAGAACGTTCACAAACAGGGGAGTTGCGTCGACGCTGCCGTAGTAGGCACTCTTGCCGCCCAATGAAAGCCCACTGGAGACCCCAAGCCGGACCTCATGCAGGATCTTGCCCGGTTCCTCCTCGCTTATCGGATCCACCACTGTTCCCTGACGTTCCGCCAGCGTCTGGAGGGTGCCCAGCGCCAGGGATGGGTCCACCGGCAATGCCATCTCCGAGGCCCACAGCGAATCGCGGCCGAACAAAGTCATGAACCAGGGTGCACCTGCGGCCACGACCACCCTTTCCGGATGTTCCGGATCTTCAATCCGCAGCGCACCCAGGTCTTCGTAGCTGCGCCGCAGGGTCCGTTCGATCGAGCGGCTTCCCATCTGCACGACCGGAATTTTTTCCACCCACTCCCGTTGCCGCACATCGTGCGGTGATGCTTCCCCCTGGTGGGCGAACGGCGCTGCAGGGCTTTCACCGTCAGCGACGGGAACGGCATGGAAACGACGGCTCCATTGCTCCTTTGCCGGGATGAGGACGTCATAGGTCAAAGCGTCAGGGCCGGCATGTGCACCTTGAGCGGTGATGATGACAGTTTTGCTGAGGTCCTGCCAGACGGATTTGATGGTCAGCGAGTCACCATGAGGCTGCCGTGTTTCGTCCCATTGTCTCTGGATGCGGGCTTCCTTCACTTCGAAGAGGTCCGCGAAGTCCGCCCCGACCTCAAGGCGGATGACGCAGGTGACCGGTTCGAGTGAGTAGTTGTGTATGGTGACCTGCTCCAGGATCCCGGCCCCCACCTCGCGTTGCCGTTCCACCAGCAGCGGGCTGTCGGCGTAACCGTCCGGGCGCGGCACCCTGCCCGAAAAAACTGCTCTATAGGGCTCGGTGGTCTCTGCAACCAATGGCTCAATCGCTTGATTGTTGATGGTCAAAGTCCAGCGGGAAACGATCCGTGTGTCCTGATGGAAGACGCCGTGAGGCAACTCGGGAAGAATGTCTCCGTTGGCCTGGGAAATGCTAAAAGACGATCCCTCAACCAAGGTCACAGTCCCGGCGCCCAACGGCCCGGCAGCCGTATCGTTGTTCCATCCCGCCATTTCCGGCTCCTCTACACGGACGGGGTGGTGCGTCAATGCATCACATCATGCGCGCGGCGCCCGCCTTGTTCACCGTTCTAATGGACGCTACGCCTGCCATTGGTTGCCAGCCAGAGCCCCTAGAAGAAAAGTTTCTCCGCGCCCCCTCCGAAGCCGGATGGGGGCGGGATGATGCATTCGCGAGTAGTAATAGTGAAGGCGGGTTGGAGTCCTATGCAGGACTCCAACCCGCCTTCACATCGTTGAGATACTAGTTGGCGTGGAGGGCATCATTGAGCTGGACGCTACGGCCACCACGGGGAAGGGCTTCGACCTGCCCGGTAGAAGAATTCCTGCGGAAGAGCAGGTTTGGCACGCCTGAAAGCTCTGCGGCCTTGACCACACGGTCCTCCCCGGCGGCGTCGCCGCCTGCTGCGTTCAGGACACGGACCCTGGTCCCGGCAGTGACATAGAGTCCCGCTTCGACGATGCTGTCGTCTCCGATGGAAATCCCGACCCCGGAATTTGCGCCCAGGAGGACCCGCTCGCCCAGGGCTACCCGTTCCCGGCCGCCCCCGGAGAGGGTGCCCATGATGGATGCTCCGCCCCCGACATCGGAGCCGTCCCCGACAACCACGCCGGCCGAAATACGGCCTTCGACCATGGAGACTCCCAGGGTTCCGGCGTTGAAGTTCACGAAGCCTTCGTGCATGACGGTGGTGCCTTCGGCCAGGTGGGCCCCAAGACGGATCCGGTCGGCGTCGGCGATTCGAACGCCTGTGGGAACAACGTAGTCCACCATGCGCGGGAATTTGTCCACCCCATAGATGGTCACGTTTCCGCGTGCCCGCAGCCGGGCGCGTGTCTCTTCGAAACCGGCGGCTTCACACGGGCCGAAGTTGGTCCACACCACGTTCGGCAGCGCATCAAAGATGCCTTCCACGTTCAGCCCGTTGGGCTGAACAAGCCGGTGGGAGAGCAAATGGAGCCGCAGGTACGCGTCTGCGGTGTCCCGGGGAGCGTCAGCAAGCCCGATCTCGGTAAAGACGACCTTGAGATGCACTCGTCGGTCGGCGTCGGCTCCATCGGCTGCCAGCCGGGGAAGTTCCGCCGGCGGCGCAGCTGATACCTCTGGTTCCCCAAGCTTTGGAGCCGGGTACCAGACGTCCAGGACGGTGCCGCCGGAAGTTACGGTTGCCAATCCCCAGGCATGGGCCTTTCCATGCCCAGCTGCTGCCGGGGTCTCTTGAGGGAGGGTCTGTGTCATGGGATCGACTTTAAGGCGGGAACACATGAGCGGTCTCACATCGAGGTAAAGAATTTGTTGAACCGGACTACTCACCTTCTGATCCTGCGAGGGTTGTACCTCCGACCGCAGTGCTGTTGATTGTTTGAGTCAAAGGTGTCTCAGATCACGGCACCGGAGTCAACCAACAATGGGCGAAGGAAAGATGGAAAGAGTAATTGTTTGTCGATGCGAGGACGTGTACCTCGACGATGTCGAAACTTCCCTCGCTGACGCGGACGCACCCATCTCGGCGCACGAGCTGAAGCTGCAGACCAGAGCCGGAATGGGCATTTGCCAGGGGCGGACCTGCGGCCCCCTTATCCACTCACTGCTTCGCGAACACTCTGCTTTGCTCACCGATGCAGAGCTTGGACCGGCGAGCAACCCGCCTGCCCGTCCCATGACGCTGAAAGATCTGGCAGCCTCCCGCGCCGGCGACGAATCGAGGAATGGTTGCGTTGAAGAGAATAAGTGAACACCCCGTCCTCGGGCCGTTGGCGTCGGAGGAAATCGAGTTCGAATTTGATGGCAAGTCCTACCTGGGCATCAAGGGCGACTCCATTGCCTCGGCCCTGCTGGCAAATGGAGTTCGGACCCTTCGGTACTCCAACCGGGACGGGGAACCCCGTGGTCTCTATTGCGGGATCGGGCACTGCTTCGAATGCAGGATGACCGTCAACGGCGTCCCGAGCGTCAGGGCGTGCATCACCCAGGCGTGCGACGGTGATGTCCTCGAATCGCAGGGTGAAGACCGAAGGGAAAACCACGATGATTTCTGATGTTGTCGTCATCGGGGCGGGCCCGGCCGGACTCAGTGCAGCAGTTGCTGCTGCGGAAGCCGGAGCCAAGGTCGTCGTCATCGACGAGAATCCCCGCCCCGGAGGGAAACTCCTGGGCCAGCTGCACGAGGAACCCGGAACGGGGTGGTGGATCGGAGCCGACGTTTCCAAGGCACTGGCCAAGCGCGCCACCGATGCCGGGGTGCAGATCCTGACCAACCGGCAGGTATGGAACATCACCCCGGGCTGGGAAGTGTTTTTGGACAACGGCGAAACGGTATGTGCGCGGTATGCGGTAGTCGCCACCGGCGCAGCTGAACGCCCGATCCCGCTCCCGGGCTGGTCCCTGCCAGGTGTCATGGCCATCGGCGCAGCCCAAACCCTGACCAACTACTACCGTGTGCGGCCGGGGGACCGGATCGCGGTCGTTGGAGTCGACCCGCTGTCCCTTACCGTGGCCCACGAACTGAGCATGGCCGGTGCCGACGTCGTCGGAATCTACCTGGCACCCAGGAACGTATTCTCCGGAACCCTCTCCGACCCCGACCGGAACCTGCAGTACCTGGCAGGAATGTCCGAGCTGGCCCCGAACGCGTTCCTCCGCTGGGGAGGCCGTTTGGCCGCCAACCGTGCCTTCAGGAACCTGGCACTGACGTTCTACCCGAAGTTCGGCCTTCCCCTCATGGGAACGCGCCTGAACCTTCGCAAGAGCATTGTCGCCATCGGCGGCAACGACCGTGTCCAGCACGTCGAAATTGCCACGGTCGACAAGGACGGCAACCCCGGAAAGACACGAATCGTCGATGTTGACTGCGTCTGTATCTCCGGAGGCCTCTACCCCGTCCAGGAACTGACCAAAGGCTCCGAAATGGCGAAGATCGACGAACTGGGAGGGACCGTTCCCCTCTACAGCCCCGAAATGGAAACCAGCCAGGAGAACCTTTTCGTGGCCGGGAACGTCACCGGCATCGAGGGGGCGAAGATCTCGATGGCTCAAGGTACGCTTGCCGGCACCGTCATCGGCAGCCGCCTCGGCTTGATCCATAACCCGGAGGCCGTGGACACGGCATCAGCGGCCGTCCGCGCAGCACGTAAATCGAGTGCCATCACCTTCATGCCCGACATTGAGCAGGGCCGACAGATCGCGGACGATCTGTGGACGCAACTCGAACAGGGGAAGACCGTGGCCCAAAAGGATGAGAGTTTCGCATGAAATCGGCAGATGCCGTCGTTATCGGCGCAGGAGTGTCCGGCAGTTCCATCGCCTTCCGCCTGGCCCAACTCGGCCTCAAGGTTGTTCTTGTCGACAAGAACGGCCCCGGAGCCGGAGCTTCGGGAGCGTGCGACAAGGCAATCTTCATGCAATCCAAACGGCCCGGGCTGCACATGGAGCTGGCCATGGCCAGCCGTCGAATGTACGACACCCTTGAAGCGGAGCTCGAACACAGCGTTGAGTTCGAATCCGACGGCGGGATGGTCGTCATCGAAACTCCCCGTCACATGGAGTTCATGAAGGACTTCATCCAGAAGCAGCGCAACGCCGGCATCTCCGTATCCCTGATCGACGGAGACGCCGCCCGCGCCGCCCAGCCGTTCCTTGCCCCTCACATCTTGGGCGCCTCGTTCAGTCCGGACGACGCCGACGTGAATCCCCTCGCGCTGAACGCAGCCTTCTTCCGTGCGGCCAGAAGGCACGGAGCCGTGTTGCAGACACACAGCGAGGTCATCGGTGTGCACACCAAACGGGGAAAAGTGACCTCGGTAGAGACCACCAGGGGAAGCATTGCGACCGAACTTGTCATCAACGCCGCCGGTCCTTTCGCAAAAAGAGTTGGTGCCCTGTCGAACATCGACATTCCGGTGCAGCCGCGCCGCGGAACGATTCTGATCTCCGAATCCATTCCGAAGAAGGTCACCGGGTGTGTGCTCGACGCCCAGTACATCGCCTCGAAACACCTTCGCTCCGACAACGACGACGCACCACCCTACGGTGTTGGCTTCTCGCTCGGACAGACTGTTTCCGGGAACCTCCTTATCGGCGGCAGCCGTGAATTCGCAGGGTTCGATAAACGGTCAAACCCGGACGTCGTGGCAACCATCGCCCAACACGCTGCCAGGATCGCCCCGGAGCTGGCCAACACCCGCATCATCCGCATCATGACCGGCTTCAGGCCATACACCGGAGACGGGCTTCCCATCATCGACTGGGCACAAGGCACCGATGGGTACATCGTTGCGGCAGGCCACGAAGGAGACGGGCTGGCACTGGCACCGCTGACAGGTCAACTCGTTGCCGACCTGATCAAGGGATCCGGACCGACCCACCACTTCCTGGAAGGACTGACCATCGGCAGGTTCACGGCCCCGGCACCCGCCGGGGCACCCGACACCCAACCGGCCGCCACGCCCCAGCTCCACGCACCGGCATGAGACAGGGGCCCACGCCGCCAAGGCCTGGGCCCCGCTCCCATTCCTTACTAGAAGCTTTCAGCCACAACCTTTTGCGTCGACGATCGGCGCCCGGAACGGACAGCGTCAAAACCATGCACCAAACCTTGCAGAACTTCATCAACGGGGAGTTCGTCACGCCTGCAGGCACCGAGCTGCTGGACGTCGTGAACCCGACGAACGGCGAAGTGGTCGCAAAGTCGCCCATTTCGGTGTCCGCCGACATCGATGCCGCCATGAACGCGGCCAAGGAAGCATTCACCACGTGGAAGCACGTGACCCCGGGCCAGCGCCAGCTGCTGCTCCTCAAGCTCGCCGACGCCGTCGAGGCCAACAGCGACGAGCTCGTTGAAGCCCAGCACCGCAACACCGGCCAGGTCCGCTCCCTGATCGCCTCCGAGGAAGTCGCCGCGGGCGCGGACCAGCTCCGCTTCTTCGCCGGCGCCGCGCGCCTCCTGGAAGGCAAGTCCGCCGGCGAGTACTTCGAGGGCCACACCTCCTACGTCCGCCGCGAACCGATCGGCGTCGTGGCCCAGGTGGCCCCGTGGAACTACCCCTTCCTGATGGCCATCTGGAAGCTCGGCCCGGCCCTGGCCGCGGGCAACACCGTGGTCCTCAAGCCCTCGGACACCACCCCCGAATCCACCCTGGTCCTGGCCCGCCTGATCGGGGAGATCTTCCCGGCCGGCGTGGTCAACGTGGTCCTGGGCAACGCCGCCACCGGCAGCCTGATGACCGAGCACAAGGTCCCCGGCCTGGTGTCCATCACCGGTTCCGTGCGTGCCGGCATCGCCGTTGCCTCGAGCGCGGCGAAGGGCCTCAAGCGTGCCCACCTGGAGCTCGGCGGCAAGGCCCCAGCCATCGTCTTCAAGGACGCCGACATCAAGAAGAGCGCCGCGGCGATTGCCGAGTTCGCCTTCTTCAACGCCGGCCAGGACTGCACTGCCATCACCCGCGTGCTGATCGAGGACTCGGTGCACGACGAGGTGGTCTCGGCCATGGTCGAACACACCAAGACCCTGCAGACCGGCTCGCAGAACGACGAAGACAACTACTTCGGCCCGCTGAACAACGTGAACCACTTCAACGCCGTCAGCTCCGTCGTGGAGCACATCCCGGCACACTGCCGCATCGAAACCGGCGGCCACCGCGCGGGCGAGAAGGGCTTCTTCTTCGAGCCCACCATCATCACCGGTGCCCACCAGGACGACGACATCGTCCAGAAGGAAACCTTCGGCCCGGTCATCACGGTCCAGAAGTTCACCACCGAGGCCGAGGCCGTCGAGCTCGCCAACGACGTCGAATACGCACTGGCTTCCAGCGTCTGGACCACGGACCACGGCACCGCCATGCGCGTCAGCCGCGACCTGGACTTCGGCGCGGTGTGGATCAACACCCACATCCTGCTGACCGCTGAAATGCCGCACGGCGGCTTCAAGCAGTCCGGCTACGGCAAGGACCTCTCCATGTACGGCGTCGAGGACTACACGCGCATCAAGCACGTCATGTCCTCCCTCGACGCGTAAGGGACAAGCAACAATGAGCACGTTCCTGGATCTGGGCAAAGACGTCGCAGAGCTGACTGCAGACATCATCGACATCCCCAGCGTCTCCGGCCATGAGAAGCACCTGGCAGACGCCATTGAGGAGTCACTGAAGCGAGAACCCCATCTGAAGGTCACCCGCTTCGGTGACACGGTCATTGCCCGGACCGAGCTGGGTCGCCCGGAAAGAATCCTCCTTGCCGGGCACCTTGACACCGTCCCTTTGCCTACCACGGCCGACGCGCGCGGAACCGTTCCCAGCCGGTGGAGGGGCGGGACCCTCTACGGCCGGGGTGCCACAGACATGAAGGGCGGGGTTGCCGTCCAACTGTCCCTGGCACACTCACTCACGCTTCCCTCCAAGGACCTGACGTTTGTCTTCTACGACCACGAGGAAGTTGAGGCGGCCAAGAGCGGCCTCCTGCGCGTAGCCACCAAGGAACTGCTACCTGCTGACCTGGCCGTTCTCCTCGAACCCACAAACGGCCTTATCGAGGCAGGATGCAACGGAACCCTGCGGCTTAGAGCTGACGTCACTGGTACTGCCGCCCACTCCGCTCGCTCATGGATGGGCGAGAACGCGATTCACAAACTCGCCGGGGTCCTGGGCACCCTCCGGGACTATGAAGCCCAAACCGTGGACGTTGACGGCCTCGCGTACCGGGAAGGGTTGAACGCAGTCGGTGTCGGGGGCGGCATCGCAGGAAACGTCATTCCGGACGCCGCATCTGTTGAGATCAACTACAGATTCGCCCCCGATAAGACCATCGAGGAAGCTGAAGAGCATGTCCGCCGGCTCTTGCCCGGCTATGATCTGGTACGCACTGACGCCGCCCCCGGGGCCAAGCCAGGGCTCCGCAACCACGCCATCCAAAGCCTGGTCGCCGCTGTAGGCGGTGCACCGCAGCCGAAGTACGGTTGGACCGACGTTGCCAGGTTCGTTCAGATGGGTATCCCGGCCGTGAACTTCGGCCCGGGAGATGCCCTGCTTGCCCACACGGACGATGAACACGTCCTCGCATCCGATGTCCGCAAGTGCCTTGGTGCGCTGTTGGACTGGCTGACGTAACTGGGCCGTGCCTGTTTACAATAAGCACGCCCCCTTGTGGCCGTGCGGGGTTGATGCGAGGAGATAAGGCATGCGCTTGGTCAAGGGAAACCTGAATATCATCAACCTGCGCACCCTGCAGATGGTAATCAACACCGGGTCCCACACGGCAGCTGCAAAGAAGCTCGGCTACACCACCTCAGCGGTCTCCCAGCAGATAGCGGCCCTGGAAAAGGCACTGGGCGTGGACCTCTTTGAAAGAGGTCCACGCAGCCTCTGGCCGACGCCAGCCGGACTGGCGATGAGTTCCCACGCCGATGTCATTCTCAGACAGGTGGCCCGTGCGGAAGACGAAATGCACGCTTACGCCTCAGGGTCCCAAGGCAGCCTCCGTATCGGCGCCTCGGGGACGGCAGCCGCGCAACTAGTGCCGCGGGCGTTGTCGCGCCTTGCGATGCGTTACGCCACGGCCGACATTTCCGTTGAGGACATCAGCCTCCAAAAAGGGCTGGCCAATTCCGTGCTGGAAGGACTCACGGACCTGGGAATCATCTACGAGTACAGTCGGGTACCCATCCCGCGTCCGGAAGGACTGGTGCTGCAACCTCTGCTTGATGAGGAACTCGTGGTCATCAGTGCCGCCCATTCAGCCGGTAAGACCGGTGACAAGGTCCCGCTGGAGGACTTCGCGCGGGAGAACTGGATCACGAACGAAGCCGGCTCGGCAGGAGCCGAAAACTTCCTCGAATCATGCCAGCAGGCCGGGTTTGAGCCGAACATCGGTTTCCACAGCAACGACTTTGACGTTATCCGGGGGTTGGTCAAAGAGACCATTGGCATTGCCCTGGTGCCCGCGTTGGCCTTGGGCATCGACCGCGGCATTGCCTTCCACCGCCTCACCGACCCGCCGCGCCGGAAAATCCACGTTGCCTACCGGGCCTCCGACATGAACCCGCTGCTGGGGGTGACCATATCGGCGCTGCGCGAAGCCGCAGAGGACTTCATCGACTGGACAACCGATGCCTTCGAAGTCCACCTGGATCAGCCGGTGGCATCCATCCTCGCGGAGTAGTAGTGCCACTCACGCCCCGCGGTAAGGCTCGACTCAGCCTGCTCTGCACCTGATAAGGCGGGGGATCGCCTCCCTCCGCTCCGGCCACAGCGCCCCTGCGGCCGGGCCGAGGCCGCGATGCCCAAAACTGAAGCCGGTCACCGTCATCTGGATGACGGTGACCGGCTTCCCTGTACCTTCGGAATGACGGTCCTTCCCGGAACCGGTTCCTTCCCCGTTGTGGCCGGGTTTAACCTACAGACCTTGGGTCACAGGTTTACCGCGGCCCCCGCAGGCAAAGGAGATCCGACCTTGGACATGGCGTCCCGGACCGCCGAGACGAGAGCGTTGACGTCCGCATCGGTGGTGTCAAAGGAACACATCCACCGCACTTCACCTGATGCCCTATCCCAGTCATAGAAACGGAAGTCACGGCGCACAAGATCCGCAACTTCCGTCGGCAGGGAAGCGAAGACTCCGTTGGACTCTGTCTCCCGCGTGACCGTGACGCCTGCAATCGCCTCAACGCCCTGCCGCAGACGAGCTGCCATCTCATTGGCATGAGCAGCAGAGCGGTGCCACAGATCCGTCTCCAGGAGGGCGATCAATTGCGCCGAAACGAACCGCATTTTCGATGCCAGCTGCATATCCATCTTGCGCAGATGCTTGATGCTTTGCCCGGCATCGTATTCGAGCACGATGACCGCCTCTCCGTAGAGAAGGCCGTTCTTCGTCCCGCCGAAGGAGAGCACATCCACTCCGGCTTCGGTGGTGAAGGCACTGAACGGGACGTCCAGGTGGGCCGCGGCATTGGCCAACCTTGCACCGTCCATGTGCAACTTCATGCCCAATGAGTGGACATGCTCGGCGATCCGCCGGACCTCCCCGGGGGTGTAACAGGTTCCCACCTCCGTGGTCTGGGTGATGGAGACGGCCAAGGGCTGCGCCCTGTGCTCATCATCCCAACCCCACGCCTCCTGGTCGATCAACTCCGGGGTCAGCTTCCCGTCCGGAGTCGCGACGGGAAGCAGCTTGATCCCTGCCACCCGTTCCGGGGCGCCGTTTTCGTCGGTGTTGATGTGCGCTGTATCGGCACAGATCGCCGCTCCCCAACGGGGAAGAAGAGTCTGCAGCGACAAGACATTGGCGCCGGTTCCGTTGAACACCGGGAACGCTGCAGCTGAGGGACCGAAATGATCACGGACCACCTCCTGAAGCCGTGCGGTGTATTCGTCCTCCCCATAGGCCACAACGTGTCCCTCATTGGCAGCCCGGATCGCCTCCAGGATTTCCGGGTGCACGCCGGCGTAGTTATCGGAGGCGAATCCCCTCACTGCCGGGTTATGCAGGCGGCCACTCAGGGACGAGGCTTTCGGTCCGGTCATCGAAGAGCCCCGGCCACGGCGTCCACTGCCCGGTGGGCCGTGGAACTGCCCAACCGGATACGCTTGCCGTTCAGTTCATCGGCGTCGATGGAGAACATTTCCAGGACAGCGTCGCCGAGCACATCGACGTGGGTGAATCCAGGGAACTTCCGTTCGGGCTGGGCAGCACGCATCCGTTCGTCCAGCAGTGCCTTGACCACAAAAATCAACGCAGCCGACGTAAGCCCAGCCGATTCAGAAGTCCGGGCTTTTTCGAATCCGTCCGCCACCGCAAGGGTCCAGGTCTCGGCCGCCGCTTTGACTGCCGTATACGCGGCTCCGTCAGCGGTCGGGGTCGCCACGGACTCGGCAGAGACGATGGCAAGCCGACCGGCAGGTGAGGACGCCAAGTCCTCAAAGAACGCCCTGCTGGTGTTCCTGAGGGTAGTAAGGATTCCGGTGTGGAGGAAGTCCCAGTCATCCTCGGACTGGCCCGCGATGCCGTTACCGCCGCGCCAGCCACCAACGAGGTGGATCAGCCCATCCACGGGGCCCACCTCGCGCCGGATGTTCGCCGCCAGGACGGTGACCGCATCCAGATCCGCAAGATTGCAGGTGTAGCCGGTGATGTTCGCGTCATCGGCTGCGAGCTCACGCACCCTGTCCTCAAGAATGTCGACTGCGGCAACCCGGGCACCGGCGCGGACAAGTTTCTTCACGACGGCAATGCCGGCGGCACTGGTAGACCCGGCAACAACTACAGTTCGACCCGCCACGCTGTTCGTCATACCGATGCCTCTTCCGGCAACTGTGCGGAAGCATCTCCGGTGATGCCGGCGGTTGATTCGATCACCGGACGCATCTTCTTCTCGAGTGCCTCGTAGAACATGGACAGCGGGAACTCGTCATCAAGGACCTGATCCGTCAGTCCGCGCGGAGCTCCGTCAAGGGGCAGCGCGTCGGGTCCCTTGGCCCATGCGGAGGCGGGGTTGGGGGTCAGCGTCGTGGAAATGAGTTCGTAGGCGGCCAGCCAGTGGGCGGTCTTGGGCCGGTCGATGGAACGCCAGTACAGCTCCTCTACGGCGATAGCCAGTTCAACGACAACGCCTGCGACGTCCTTCCAGTCGATGCTCAGCTTGCCGTCGGTCCAGTGAAGGACCCGGTGCTGGTGCATCCAGGCGAAGAGCAACTGTCCGCCCAGACCGTCGTAGTTGCGCACCCGGCTGCCGGTGATGGCAAAACGGAAGATCCGGTCAAAGATTACTGCGTACTGGACCAGCTTGGCGTGCTTGCGGGCTTCCTCGGATGCTGCCTCATCCTTTTCGACGAGGACGGACTCCTTGAAGGCCGTCAGGTCGCACCGCAACTCCTCAAGGGAGTACAGGAAGTACGGCATGCGCTGCTTGATCATGAACGGATCGAAGGGAAGATCACCGCGCATGTGGGTGCGGTCATGGATGAGGTCCCACATGACGAAGGTTTCCTGGCACAGTTTCTGGTCATCGATCAGCGCCGCAGCGTCATCGGGCAGTTGCAATGACGTGATTTCCGCCGCCGCCTTCAAAACCCGGCGGAAGCGCGCGGCTTCCCGGTCGGCGAAGATGGCGCCCCACGTGAATTTCGGAGTCGAGCGCACGGCAACGCTTTCGGGAAACAGAACAGCCGAGTTCGTGTCGTAGCCGGGGGTGAAGTCCCAGAAGTGCACTGGCACAAAAAGCTTGTTGGAGTACTTCGTGGACTCAAGTTCGTCGATGAACTCCGGCCAGATGACATCAATCAGCACTGCTTCGACGAAGCGGTTGGTGCTTCCGTTCTGGGTGTACATGGGGAAGACCACAAGGTGCGGCAGCCCGTTGATGCGCCACTGCTGCGGCTGGAAGGCAAGAAGAGAGTCCAGGAAGTCCGGCTCACCCAGGCCGGCGGACTGCCACTTCACGAAGTCCTGCACAACCAGGCCCAGGTATTCGCTGTCATGCGGAAAATGAGGCTGGAGCAGCTGAATGGAGGTGAGGATCTTGTCGATGTTTGCGTTGGCACGTGGGTGATCGGAGATTTCCGGGACGGAACCGTCCTTGACCTGTACCTGCTGCAGGTCGATAACTGATGCCTTCAGTTCCTGCCACGCAGGCAGAGACCTGATCTCAGCTGCTTGAAGCTGCAGTTCATCGCGTGCTTTAACGGACATGGGAAAAGTCCTTCCGGTAGGTGGGGTGCCAACGACACTACAAAGGCCGGCGACACTGGCGACAGACCGGAAGCGGTGGCTTTTCTGATGCTTCTTACAGCAAAGTTTTCGCTGGCCGGAGTTACCGGGATTGTCTGTGAACCCAGCCGGCGTTCCCATGGCGGAGGCAGGAGAACAGGCTGATCACGAGCTACAGAACTCTCTGACGCACCCTCTAGCCATCCTTAAGGTGAAGCCATTCTTCCCGGCCGGAACGTGTGAGTACTATCACAGGCAGCAGATGTTCTAGCGGATTCGAAATCCCCAACAATCCGCGAATCATCACCCCCTTACACGTGGCCGCTTGTGGCCCCAGAAAGGACAACTGCGATGGCTACTAAGCCACAGTTCACCATTGATAACGCGCCAGCGACGGGCTTCCACTACCGATTGGCGATCTTCACCGGCGGCGGAAAGTTCGTAGACGGGTACACCTTGGGTGTCCTGTCCATCGCTCTCGCGGTCCTCCCGGCAAACTTCGGAATGACGCCCCTGTACGCCGGCCTGGTTGGTTCGGCCGCGCTCATTGGCCTGTTCGTTGGAAGTATCAGCTTCGGGCAGCTCGCGGACCGCATCGGTCGTCGGAAGCTCTATCAGATCGACCTGGCAATCTTCCTGACTGCCTCGATCCTGCAGTTCTTCGTCCAGGACGCCCTCCAGCTTTTCTTCATCAGGCTCATCCTCGGAATCGCCATCGGCATCGACTACGCGGTCGGTCCGACGTACCTCTCCGAGATACTGCCGCAAAAACTCCGTGGCCCTCTCCTGGGTAGCCTGGCCGCTGTTTGGCGTTTTGGCTTCCTGGCCTCCATCGGCGTCGGCGTACTCCTGAACAGCCTCAACCTCGGAGCTGACGCCTGGAGATGGATCCTGGTCAGCAGCGCCGTGCCTTCGGCCATTGTGATGCTCCTTCGGCTTGGATCTCCCGAATCCCCGCGCTGGCTGGTGCAGCAAGGACGTACCGCCGAAGCCGAAGCCATCGTCAAGAAGCACATCCACCGCGATGCAGGGATTGAAGACCTGGTCGAGACTTTCCAGAACGCCCCGAAGGCCCGCCGGTCCGGGATTGAAAACCTCAAACTGCTGTTCAGCCGGAAATGGCGGACACGGACGCTCTTTGCTGGATTCTTCTGGATCGCCCAGGCAACCCCCCAGACTGCAATTTTCACTTTCCTGCCCTCGCTCTTCGTGGCTCTGGGCCTCCAAAGTGGCCTGACCCCGACCCTGATCCAGAATGCGTTCTTCGCCGTCGGCGGCGTGGTTGGCATGATCATCGTGAACCGCTTCACCCGGCGCGGAATGCTGATCACAACTTTCTGGATGATGGCAGTCTCGGTGGCGTCCCTGGCCGTCCTTCCCAAACCCGATGCCTGGCTCGTCATCACCTGCCTCTGCATCTACGCATTCATCGAAGCAATCGCCGGAAACCTGCAGTTCGTATACCCCAGCGAACTGTTCCCCACCTCCATGCGTGCAGCCGGCGTAGGCATGGCAGCAGCCCTGAGCCGCATCGGAGCAGCCATCGGCACCTTCGTTCTGCCCTTGGTCATCGCCGCCTACGGTGCTCAGGTCCTCATGATCGGAACCGTCGCTCTGCTGGCCCTGGGAGCATTTGTGTCCTGGAAGGTCGCGCCCGAGACCGCACGTCGTGCGCTTGAAGAAGAAACGGAACCACCCACAACCAACGGCCACAACCAGCGGGAATCAACAACCGTCTAGCTAGGAGATTCCCCGAAGAGCAACACGGAAGTCGACGCTTCGGACAGCCCGGACTTCGACGGAGAAGTGCTTCAGCCTCCGCAGCATCGACGCTGCGGAGGCTGAAGCATTTAGCTAACCTGGGCGCTGGCCAAGTCGGCCCGAGAAAAGGTGGCCAGATGCCAAGACCTACTAGGGTCTTGACCTCGAATCCTTGGAATTTCGCGAGTTCTCGCCCGCAGCAATTACGTCCGACGGGACCCAAGGTTCTGCGTGATTGCCCGTGATGCGTTGATTAGGAGCTGACCGATGGAATCTGTCTTGGTGATGATCCGGGAGGTAGGGGCGGATATATTTAGCACGCCTGCAATATGACCCAGACGATCTCGAACGGGAGCTGCAACGGAAGTCAGTCCTATCTCGACTTCCTCGGACGCTACCGAGTAGCCCCTGATTCGTTCGAGGTGGACTCTCTGCAGGAGCGAAGCCAGATCCTTGGGCGCTCCCGGGGCCGACGTCGGAATCTTGAGGTCGTCTGTGGTCAGTGTTTCGATCAGTTCCTCGTCGAAATCAAACATGAGTGCTCGCCCTGATGCGGTGCAGTGCATGGGTGATCGGCGGCCCACCCATCCTCCGGCCTGTAGAGATTGCTGTGACTCTTCCCGCAGCACGGTAAGAGAGCGATTTCCTTCCTGTACCGATAGGAGGGCGACTTCTCCGGTCTTAGCCACCAGCGCCTGCAATGCCGGTCGAGTGGCCTGCACAAGCGGGTAGTTTCCTGCTCCCGTCGACAGGATTCGAAGGTTCCATCCCAGCCGGTATGTGCGCCTGTCCGGATCCTGTTCAACAAGACCGCTTCGTGAAAGTGCCTTGAGCATTCTGGATACTTGGCTTCGTTCCCGGCCAACCGACCGGGCCAGTTCACTGACCGAATGTTCGCCGCCGGCCCGTCCTGGGTTTTCGAACGCCAGCAGCAAAGCGGCAACTCGCTCCGCGGCGCTATCACCCATGCCAATCTCCCTTCTTGTTGCTGTGAGAGCAACCTGCACCCCCGATAATCATCACCAAAAGCCTAAGGACCAAGAAAAAATGTGTTGCTATCACAACAACTTTCTTGGCGGATGCAGCCGTGGTGACCGTACCTTCGATGCTTTGTGGTACGCATCACTCGAAAGGTTAAGAAATGACGGTCCTTCAGACAGAGACGTCCAACGGCCAGGTCCTTTACGGCAAACAATCGAAGCTCGCCGTGGACAACTTCGGTACCAACGGACGCGCTGTTGGCGATGTGCCGGCCTTCGTCCGGAACTACGCGCTCGTGAAGGCCTCCGCGGCACGGGCCAACGGCAGGCTGGATGTCCTCGGGAAATCCGTGGCGGAGGCTATTGAGGCTGCGTGCGCTGAGATAGCGGCAGGACAGCATGGCGCCCAGTTCCCGACGGCACTTGTGCTCGGCGGAGGCGGGACGACAACGAACATGAATTTCAACGAAGTCATCGCCGCCCGGGCGTCCCAGATTGCCGGTAACACCATTCACCCGAATGATCATGTCAACGCATCCCAGTCGACCAACGACACCTACCCGACGGCCATGGCATTGACCATCAGGGAACTCGCTGAGGGTCCCTTGGCCGCACTCAACGCCCTTGTCAAGGCCTTCGAAGACAAAGCAGCAGAATATGAAGCAACCCAGCGTTTGGGCCGGACCTGCCTGCAGGACGCCGTCGTGCTCAGCGTCGGCCAGACACACCGGTCCCATGCTACGGCTATCCGCCGTGTGACAGATGGGCTTCGCGCAGCGACCGCCGAGTTAGATTCCGTTCCGATCGGGGCCACGGTCCTGGGAACGGGCATTGGGGCACCTGAGGGCTACCGGGACCTGTGTGTGCACGAACTCAGCCAGGCGACCGGCCGCCAACTGACCGGGGCGGAAGACCTTGTGGACGCCCTCGCCCATCTGGATCCTTATGCCGCGATTGCCTCCGCGGGAGCCCGCGCGGCGATCACGATGGCAAAAATCGCGGCGGACCTGCGGTTCCTTTCCTCCGGCCCCGGTGGCGGCATCAGTGAGGTCACCCTGCCTGCAGTGCAGGCAGGTTCTTCGATCATGCCTGGAAAGATCAATCCGGTTATACCGGAGTTCGTCATGCAGCTCAGCTACCGCATCCGTGGTGCCGCTCACACGGTTGAATGCGCTGTCGCCGCAGGCGAACTGGAACTGAACATCATGGAACCAGTGATCGTCGACTCGATCCTGAACATTTTCGAAGACCTGACAGCCAGCGCGACCACCTTCGCGCGCAAGTGCATAAAAGACCTGACCTGGGATGGTCGCCTGCTCCACGAAAACATCAACGCAGGCTTTGACCGGTGGATCGCCATGGCCGCCGAACACGGTTACGACGCCACCACCCGCGCAGTCAACGAAGCTCGTACCGGCGGAACGGAGGCAACCCGATGAGCGCTGCAACCGCATCAACCAAGTACGAAAACATCCCCCTGAATCCCTTCCACATCCGCGTCGCCATCGCGGGATCCGGGGGCCAGTTCAGCGACGGCTTTGTCCTTGGAATCATCGGCATTGTGCTCGCCTCCGCCAAGCAGGACCTGCACCTCACGCCCCTCCTGACAGGGCTCCTGGGTGCAGCCACCCTCTCCGGTCTCTTCCTCGGGGCCGTCATCACCGGACCCATCGCCGACCGGATCGGGCGAAGCCCTATCTTCCGGTTCGACATGTTCTTTATCGCATGCCTGTCGGTCTCCCAATTCTCATCCAGGAGGCCTGGCAACTCCTGGCCATACGGCTCGTTATTGGAATGATCCTCGGCGCGGACTATGTCGTGAGCAAAACACTCGTCACCGAACACGCACCGCGCCACTTCCGCGGCAAGCTCCTGAGCATGCTTGCCGTCGCCTGGGCAGCAGGATATGTCTTTGCCTACCTTGTCGGGTTCCTCCTTTCCGGTGTCGGAGATGAACCGTGGCGGTTTATTTTGATCGCCAGCGCCATTCCCGAACTTATCGTGTTCGCCGTCCGCGTGGGCATCCCTGAATCTCCGCTCTGGCTCCTGCTCAAAGGCAAGACGCAGGAGGCCGCCGCGATTGTTACCCGGATCGCCGGCCCGAACGTGGAAATGCCCTCGGTCCCGGTCGCCGCAGCCAGGAAACAGTCCCGCTACCGGGAACTCTTCACCAGCCGGCACCGTCGCCGCACGATCGTTGGCGTGGTCTTCTACGTCTGCCAGGTCATCCCCTACTTCGCCCTGGGAACCTTCGCACCGCAGATTATGGCAGCCTTAGCCGTCACCAACAGCCTCGCCGCAGGAGCGACATACAACATCTTCCTCCTCACCGGTGCCATCGTCGGCATGATCATCGTCGACCGCCTCTCACGGCGGCTGTTCCTCACCGGCAGCTTCTTTATCGGAGCACTCCTGTTGGCAGCGCTCGTCATCCTGTCTCCGTCAAGTACCGTCCTGGCGGTGATCCTCTTTGCAGCCTTCGCCCTCGTTCTGGCTGCGGCGGCGAACCTGGAGTTCATCTACCCGCCCGAGCTGTTTCCCACGGAGGTCCGTGCGTCCGGCCTGGGAATCGTGACGGCTGGCAGCCGCATCGGCTCAGCCGCCAGCACCTTCCTCCTGCCGCTTGTCCTGGCCGGCCTCGGTATCAACGTCGCGCTCTTCTCTTGCGTCGCCGTTCTCATCATCGGCGGTCTGGTCTGCTGCCTCTGGGCTCCGGAAACCCGCCGGGAATCGCTCGTCACCCTCGACCGGGTCACGAACATCCAACACCCGGCAGAGCACCTACGGTGACCTAAGGGCCTGCAAAGGCGCAACGCCTAAAGTTATGCAAGAGAAGAGGCGCATACGAACGGTGCGCCTCTTCTCTGCCGTCTAGACTTTGGGCAGGGTTCCATAGGGGCTTGAAGTACCGGCTATCGCAATCCGAGAGTCGAGAGTGCGTTTGCAGAGCCTCATCGAGCTGTCCATCAGTGCATTCACTTCACTTCCTGATAACTGGTTACTCCAGTACAGGCCCAAAAAGTCGGTCCTATGTGGGTTCATACGGCTTGTGTTTTTTTGTGCTTGTGGGCGACCGGTTCTTTGTTGTGCACGTGCGTGTTCCTCAGGCCTTTCCCGATGGAGGAAGAACGCATCGGTGGGACCAACTGATCTTCTTCCGGTCCTTCTCCATCCCGATTCGCACGCCAAGGGCTATGCGAAAGGTCATGACCGTCTACGCCCAGTAAGCCTCCGCACGGCTGGGCAAACCACAGCTGGAGGCAAAAGTCCTGACCGCGTTCGCGGCGACGTCCTACTACAACCCCCAGGACACGTCCTCCTCGTCCGTAGTGGTGCCATTGCCGATGCCTACCGCTGATCCTGTGATCCTCAGCAAAAGGTTGCACGCCCTGGTGCCCAGTATTCACGAGGGGCTGAAGTACGTTCGCGCTGGGATCATGGTTAAGGACCTGCGTCCCTCAGGCAACCAGCCGCCGCTGCAGTTGTTCGAGAACCCCACGAGGAGAAACTCATCGGCCCGCTTCTGGAAGACGTCGCCAAACGCTTCGGCCGCGGATCCATCGGCCTCGGCGTGTCAGGCCTTAAAGGCGGGCGGCCCTGACTGGTCCATGAAGCGCGCGATGCTCAGCCCTCGCTACACGACCGAATGGGCCGAACTGCCCATCGTTAAGGCCGCGTAAGGCAACACCGGGACAGCAATCGATCTCAGAGGGCGTTCAGCAGGAAGTGATCCTCGGGGACGAATGCGCTGGCCGTTTCCATGGCCTCTTCCCCGTTGTTCCCGGACGCCTTGACGTGGCTAACCACGCCCTCCGGGCTCTGAACGGGTCAGGTCAATCTCCATGGATGAAAGCATGAGCCGTTCGACGGCATCGCCCGGCAACACCCTTCGGGCTAAAAGGGCAACGAGAAGGACCGGAACCGGTGTCGATGAGAGTCTGTCTGTGGCACGCGACGCCGTATCCAAGGAAGGTCGTGGGCGTTGACGTCAGGGTCTCCTGAACCTGCAAGACGACGCTTACTTGGCCTCCGAGTAACCGAACTTATGGGTTCCGAATCCTGACAGATCGGGGTACATCGTCCGGTGAGACCTATTGAAGCTGTTCTCCAGGATAGGCAGGATCTTCCGCTTAACCTCGGGCTCGATGATCAGACCCAATGTCCCGAATGATGGCCAACGGTCACCGTGGATACCCATGTCGAGGTCTTTCATTTCTCGAACCCAGCTGAGCAAGGTCCAGTCTGCTTCATAGGGGAACCCCCAAAGGGGAGTCGCATCCGATTGTTCAGGCACAGAGGCAGTTATGAACAGCCCCTCCTGGGCAGTCATCCGAGGATCTCGGACGATCGGTTGAACCAGAAAGGGCAGCCGGTTGGAGGCTGAGTTCCCGAGAGCCTGCGAGTAATCGAAGCCGAGGGGATCCCCTACGGATCCCCATGTTGCTTCTTTCGGCAGGATCGGGACGGTTTCGATAACAGGGATGGCGCTTACCGCCATGCTCACAAGCACGCCTGGTTTGTCCATGAGGCGTGGGTCTGCGCAGGCGAACCAGAGAGCCGTTAATGGGTTATATGTGACGTCAACTAGCCTCGTTGGAATTCCGTGGTGTTGCATGAGGGCCAACAGGTGGAGGTCCGAAGCATATCCATACTGAGAATGGCCAAGGCCCCACTCTCGGGCGGCCTTGATCGCTCTCACCTCGTTGAAGCGGAGATTCGCCTCTGTTGGCTCAATTCCCTGTTCGATCAGTCGGCGTGCCAGCGACGACTTGACTTCAAAATCTGTGCTCGGCAATCCACGCCAGACGAACTTGGTTTCAATCCCAAGGGAAAAACTCAGGAAGCCGATCTCTGCCCAGAGTTCTTCTGGGGACTGAGGCCTTCTGGCCCAGGCTCTGTTCCAAAGGGAGTATTCCTCCCCGTCAGCGCCGCTCGCGGTTGACCCGCCGTGGCTGGCTTCATCGACATGCTCCGTGCCCATAGCTACTTCTCCTGTCCCCGTGGCTCTGAGACGAACAACAGACCCGAGTCATTTCTACTAGCTGATCTCCGATTAGGCACCATCCACTCGTGTAACCATGCCGAAATTGACTGTCCTAAGGCACGGCAGGAACAGGGCGGCGGTCGCTGATGACATTGACGGTTGCCGCGAATCGAAGGAATCCCTCCCTGTTTCCCCAGCTATCCCGAAACTCGTTGCTGCTCCAGCGTGAGGTAGAGACACCGGATAAGGTTTCCAAGAGTGCCCGGCACTCTTGTTGGACTCTTATATGAATGGATGATCGTTGACACTCTCGACAACTGAGCCAGGACACCTCTCACAAAGGCAGCTCGAATCAACGCTGTGGGCCGCGGCCAATGCGCTGCGCGGCCCGGTTGATCCGGGGGACTTCAAGGCCTACGTATTTCCGGTCATGTTCTTCAAGTGGATCAGCGATAGCTGGGACCACGAGCGCGCCCAAGCAACGGAGGATTTCGGTGACGCGCTGACTGACGAGATTGAGTCGGATTACCACACCTTCGTCATCCCGGATGGGTGTCACTGGTCTGATGTCATTGAGACCGCAAGACAGACGGGCGCCAAGCTGGACAACGCTCTGCAGCGGATCCAACAGGCAAACCCTGACACACTCGCAGGTGTCTTCGGTGACGTGCAGTGGGCAAACCAGGAGCGGCTTCCACAATCCGCCCTTGCCGCGCTCCTGAACTCGTTCCACTCTGTCCGGCTGGACCCTGACAGTGTCAACGGTGACATGCTCGGATCCGCCTATGAATACCTGCTCAGAGAGTTCGCTGAAGCATCCGGTAAGAAGGCCGGCGAGTTCTTTACCCCTCGTCACGTGGTACACCTTCTGGTGAAGATTCTGGACCCAAAGCCGGGCGACACCATCGCTGACCCTGCTTGCGGATCCGGAGGCATGCTCGTAGAGACAGCCGCTGCTGTCAGGGAACACAGTGGTGACCCCAGAACGCTGCGCCTGCACGGCCAGGAAATCAACCTCACCACCAGCGCCATCGCGAAGATGAACCTATACCTTCACGGGCTCAAGGAGTTCAAAGTCGTCCGTGGAGATACGTTCCGCGAACCAAAACTCCTCGAGGGAGACGGCCTGCAGAAATTCGACGTAGTCATCGCCAACCCACCCTTTTCCCTGCAGAACTGGGGCGCCGAGGGCTGGGCTAATGACCCTTACGGCCGGGTTATCTGCGATGTACCGCCAGCAAAGAACGGCGACTTCGCGTGGATCCAACACATGGTCGCTTCCATGAAGGAGGATACCGGCCGTGTTGGTGTAGTCATGCCGCACGGCGTCCTATTCCGTGGCGGCAAAGAAGGTGCCATCCGTGAGTGCCTCATCCGCAAGGACCTGCTCGAATCGGTCATCGGGCTACCGAACAATCTCTTCTACTCGACATCTATCCCCGTCTGTCTGCTCATCTTCCGGAAACAGAAGTCGGCCGAACGCCAGAACAAAGTTCTGTTCATCGACGCGTCCAAGCGTTTCGTAACAGGCAAGAACCAAAACACCATGTCCGAAGAGGACATCGAGGTCATCGACGCGGCATACAAGCTCGGCGAAGACGCCGACGGCGAGGGTGGCCTGATCTTACGTCGTGTCGCACTGGATGAAATCGAATGTAACGGTTTCGACCTGAACATCGGCCGATACCTCCAAAGTGAAAAGGTAGCTGAAGCGAATGTCGAGGAGGCGCTCCTTGCCTACCAGGAAAGCCGCGAACGGCGCTCGATGGCCGAAACTTCTCTGGCCGACAAGCTGAAGGCGGCCGGTTTTGAGATCTGACACTTGGGAAACGGTTCTGCTGGGGCAACTCTGTACGCTTACTAAGGGGTCTTCCCCAACGCAAAAAACCCTCCCGGGAGACTATCCTCTTATCGTTACTGGTCCAGAACCGCTCTCCTCAGCGGATTACGAGTTCGAAGGCGAAGCGGTTTGTGTCCCGATGGTTTCGTCAACCGGACATGGTCACGCTTCCCTGAAGCGCGTGCACTACGCGAGCGGAAGGTTTGCCGTAGCAAACATCGTGACAGCCTGCGAAGTGCGGAATCCGGCGGTATGCAGCACTCGGTTCCTCCACATATACCTTCAGCATTACAAGGATGACCTGATCGTTCCGAGGATGAAGGGAACAGCAAACGTATCCCTATCCCTGAGAGAACTGGCGCAGATACCTGTGCGTTTACCTCGCGTGCGTGAGCAACTCCGCATCGTTGACCTCATCGGAGCCGTAGACGATGCGATCGATAGCGCTGATATTGAGACGGCTTCGATAAAGAGTGCGGCTGCGACCTTGAGGCGCATGATTTTTGACGAACTTATGAATACGTTCCCAGAATCAACAGCTGGCCAATTATTCGAGGTGACCCTTGGCCGCCAGAAGTCGGCTCGACAACTTCATGGAGACAACGAAATCCCATATATCCGGGCGGCCAACATCTCCGACGGCTCGCTGTCTCTTTCTGATGTTCAGTCGATGAACTTCAGCCCAGAGGAACAGTCGAAATATGGACTATATGACGGGGACGTACTCGTTGTAGAGGGTGGCTCCATTGGGCAAACCGCCATCTGGAGGGGCGAAGTCCAAGGCCCGGTCGGCTTCGATAAGCACGTTCTACGTATCCGTGGTTTGAAAGACACCTCCACTTCCTTGTATGCCAATCAATGGGCACGATGGTGCTACGAAACTGGAAGGTTCGAAGCGCAAGCCAGAGGCGTCACGATTAAGGCCCTTGGCTTTCAGCGGGCCAAGGCCATGGCCGTTCCTTCCGCACCTTTTGCACGACAGATTGAAGTGGCGGAGCTGCTCAGTAGCGCAGATGCTGCTGCGGAATTCTCACTGGAATCTGCCAACTCGCTCCGAACGTTGCGAGCGGAACTACTTTCTACCCTGTTGTCAGGCACACATCGAATTCCAGAGACGTATGACGGGTTGGCGGAGGTATAGCTCATGGCGGGGTTCAATGAATCGAATACGGTCCAGCAACCGATTCTGGACTTGTTGGTCAGCGCAGGCTGGAAGCATATTCCGGGACATCGGTTGGACCGGCACACCGAAGACGTCTTGCTTGAGTCCGACCTGCGTGCCGCTCTAGCCCGTCTGAATCCCGCCATCGCAGAAGCGCCCGAACGCACCTCGGAATTGCTCACGACTCTGCGGAGCATAATGCTCTCCGCACGTGAGGACGGCCTTGTTCCGTCCAACCAGCACTTCCTGGAGTGGTTGCGCGGGCAGAAAACACACCGCTTCCAGGGCCGTGAGGCCTACGACCCGGTCCAGCTGATCGACTTCGCCAACCCTGCCAACAATGTCTTGGTTGTCTCCGACGAAGTCACCTTCGGCACCACGGGGCATTCCTGTAGGTTCGACCTTGTGCTGTGGGTGAACGGCCTTCCGCTCGTCATCATCGAAACGAAAACCCGGCTGGATGCCCGTGTGACCTGGCTGAAAGCCGCCAACGACGTCCACACAATCTACGAGCCGGGCTGGCCGGAGTTCTTCGTCCCTAACGCGTTCTCCGTTGCGACAGACGGCAAGGACTTCCATTACGGTGGCGTCGGGCAGGAGATCGAATCCTGGGGTGTCTGGGGTTCCACGGAGGAAGACATTCTTCCGGCCGGTTGGCCTCGGGTGAAGCGCAGTGTTGAGCTGCTCCTGAACCCCGCCACCGTGCTTTCGGTGATTGCCGATTTCACTGCGTTCGAGTTGAAGGGCAAGCATTCCGGGCTTCCACGGCTGCACAAGATCGTGCCGCGCTATCCGCAGGTGGAGGCCGTCCGCGCCATCCACGCCCGTGCGCTGCACGGTACGAAGAGGCAAGGCCTCATCCATCACACTCAAGGATCGGGCAAGACTCTGGCGATGCTGTTCGCCGCCGTGAAGCTGGTCAACGAGCCCAAGCTGAAAAACCCGTCCATCATCCTTATTGCGGACCGGATCCAACTGGTTACCCAGATGTACCGCCAGTTCCTTCGTGCAGGCATGCCCTCGCTGGAAGCACCCGATACGGCACCTGAATTGCGCCGCGTTCTCTCTGATGATCGTCGTGGATTGGTCTTCTCAACAGTGCATAAGTTCAAGAACGCCGGCGTGTTGAACGCCCGGGAGAACATCATCGTTCTGATCGACGAGGCGCACCGCACTCAGGAAGGTCAGCTGGGCAAGTTCCTGCGCGCCGCCTTTCCGAACGCTCGGTTCTTCGGGTTCACCGGAACGCCGATTGCTGATGAGGACCGCAACACGTACGAGCTCTTCGGGGACCAGGATGATCCAAATCACGTGATGAACAGCTACGACTCGGACCGGTCCATCGCCGATGGCACCACCGTTCCCATGCACGTTTCACCGAGGCTAGTGGACTTCCATATCCGCAAAGCTGAGCTCGACAAGGCCTTCGACGAGCTGGCTGCCGAGGAAGGCCTGACAGAGCAAGAACAGGAGTACGTCGCAGCCAAAGCGACCGGCAGCCGCACCTTCTTCGCCAACCCGGATCGCGTCCGAAAAGTCTGCGCGGACATCATCGAACACTTCTACTCAACGATCGACCCCCTGGGGATGAAGGCCCAGATTGTCGTATTCGACCGGGGACTATGCGTCGCCTACTACGAGGAATTGACCCGGCAGCTTCTGGCCCGCGGCAAGGCCGGTGCCAGCACTGACGAGGCTGCCGTGATCATGTCTGTGCAGTCGAAGGATCACACTGACTGGCAGGAGTTCCGTCTCACCGACGATAAGGAAGAGGCGCTGCTCAACCGTTTCCGTCAGCTAGGGGACCCGTTGAAGTTCCTTGTCGTTACCGCCAAGCTCGGCACAGGCTTTGACGCGCCCATTGAGGGTGTCATGTACCTCGACAAACCGATGAAGCTGCACACGCTCTACCAGACCATCACCCGGACAAACCGTAATTGGAAGAATCCTGCTACCGGCCAGGAGAAGCGCTACGGACTGATCGTTGACTACGTTGGCCTTGGAGACGGCTTCGCCCGAGCCATGGCACCGGCCAACCCTGAACACGCGCGCAAGGAAATCGAAACTGACTCGCTCCTCGAGCAGTTCGAGATCGAGATCGCGAACGTTCTGGACCGGTTTGCCGGCATCGATCGTTCAGCCAGCGGCTTTGAGGCACTCCAGGCCGCCCACGACCGGATCCCCGACAACAGGGCGATGGAGCGTTTCGGGGCTCAATATTTGATGCTGCAAGGCATTTGGGAAGCTGCTTATCCGGACCTCCGGCTGGAAGCCCACCGTGATGACTACAAATGGCTTTCCAAGGTATATGCCTCGGTAGCACCGGCCGACGATACGCGTGACCTCCTGTGGCACCGGCTGGGCGCGAAAACCCTGGAACTCGTTCATGGCCATATCGGAGAGGTGACCATCAGCGACACCGGCGTCGACGTCGTGATCGCCGACGAGGGCACGATCAGGCGCCTCATTGAAGCCGGGGTGATTGACCCCGATGCAGGAAGTGGGGAAACACAAATCAGCACCGCCGCGGAGGTCGTAGACAACATCGCCACACGGCTCCGCAAGCGCCTCGCAGGAGACAACGGCTCCCACCCGGCTTACAAGACCCTGTCGGAACGCCTGGAACGGCTTCGCGAACGGCAACTCGCCAAAGCCCACGACTCCGTAGACTTCCTCCGTGATCTCCTCGATCTGGCCCGAGATTTGGCGGCGGCCGAGAAGGCAGAAGACGAATCAGGAACCGTTGGCCTCGACCTGCTGCCCGACCCAAATGTGGGTGCTCTCACCCAGATCTTTGAGGAGTATAAACCCGAGGGGGTGCCCGTCATTGTTGGCAAAGTCGTAACCGACATCGACGCCATCGTCAAAGAGGTTCGCTGGGATGGCTGGAACAACACCAAGGAAGGCGACAAGGCCGTCCGCATCGCCATCCGCAAAGTACTGGTCCGCTACGCCCTCCCTGCCTCAGGGGAACTTTTCGACCGGGCGTACGCCTACGTTGCGGAGAACTACTAGGCCCATCGGCATCACCCGCTTGGTTGAACCGACTCTTAAGACGCGGATAGTTCTGAAGAAAGGCGCGGTCTACTCCTGTTAGCGCCCGATCCATGGCGTGCACAAGGAAACTGGCCGTCTGCAGGACACCGGTCGGAGACTCTCGCTATGGACAAACCCAACATGGCCCGTGGCCAGCTGCATTTTCTCCGGGACCAGTGCAAGGCTGGCCTTCCCTCGGGCAAATAGGCGGTCCACTCACCTGTCGCCGCGGACCGCATTGTTCGATCGCTGGGCCTTGGCCGTAACACCGGGGTTGACGATCCGTTGTCCCGAGACGGCTGCCATGACCTGCGGATCATTCTGCACCACGGCACAAGGTCTCTTTGCTCATTACTTGCGCGGCGCCACTCCCTTCCCATGCCTGAGAAAGACTTGCCGTTGAGGCCGCCAGATCGCATCCGCAGTGGTGTCGCTCTTGCAAGGACGCCGACTTTCGAAGGATGCTACGGCTACCCCTACTAAGATCTAGGGGGCATCGCACTCAAATACACTTTTGTCTGGGAGGCCGCTAATGAGCGGGGAGGATATCGAGGCGCCGGCGGACATGCCGACATCGCGTGAAGCGGCCGATGCTTGGCTGCGTAGGCGTGCTCAAGGGATGGTGCATGCCCATCTAACGACGCGGGAAGAGGCAGACTTCGCCCGATCCGTGAAAAGCATGATTGATCACACCGTCCACGAATACGGAGGTCGCTTCCTTTTCGAGCTGATTCAGAACGGCTACGACGAGCAGGATCCCGATCGCACCGACGGGCGCCTCTCTTTCATTCTGGATGAAGACGAGCTCGACCATGGTGTTCTCTATGCCGCCAATACTGGCAAAGGGTTCACAACGAGCAATGTCCGGGCGATCGCCAATCTTGGTCTGAGCGACAAGGAGATAGGACAGGGAATCGGCAACAAGGGAGTCGGCTTCAAGAGTGTGCTGCAGGTTTGTGGGGCGCCGGAAATTTATAGCACCTTGCCGGACGGCGCGCCAGGGTTCTGCTTCCGCTTCGCGCAGCCAGGCGATATCCCCGGGCTGGTCGATGACGATCCGACCAGCATCCAGCAGGTACTCGAGGAGATGTCGCTTTACAACATCACGGTGCCGTCGGAACACACGCCAGACTTTGTGAGCGAACTCTGGCGTCTAGGTTTCGCCTCAGTAATTCGTTTGCCACTTCGTCAGAACACTCGGGAAATGGTGGCTGCTCTCCTCGATCAAGAGATTTCGGGCTCTAACGTTCCGGTGCTCTTGTTCCTGCGCCGTCTTGCGCAGATCACCGTCCAGAAGAAGCGCCAGGGAAGCATCACCACGGTGGTGCTCACACGGGAAACAGAAAGCGTCCCCGACCTGCAGGACGGTCCGTCGTGCGAACTAGTTTCTCTCCGCGGCGATGAGCGCTACTTGGTCTTCACTAGTCCCGTGCCGCCCGATGCGTTCGCTGCCGCGGTTCACGTATCAGTGGAGAGCAATCAGCTCGATTCCCGATGGGAGAAGTCGAATTCAGGGGTCGAAGTATCAATCGGAGTCCCCTACGGCGCGCCGGCCGCCGCCACAGGCCGGTTCTTCACTTACCTGCCTTTAGGTGAGAAAGCGCCGTCGCCCTTTGGAGGGCACCTTAACGCGCCATTTTCAACAAATCTCGCACGCACAGATATAGACGACGCCAACCCGCTCAATCATCTTCTCCTGTCGGCCGCAGCCGAACTCTGCGTGGATGCTGCGGCGGCCCTGACGGCATGGCCCGAGTGCCAGCCGGAGTCAGTACTCGATATCGTCTGCTGGGACTCCAAACGGGTCGCTTTCCTAAAGGACCAGGCCGAAGCCAAAGGGGAGCCCCTTATTGAGCGCCATTTTGTTCCGGCACGGAGCCCTCGCCATTGGATCTCCTTCAATGAAGCTTGGCGCTGGCCGTCGCCCGAAACGAGCGTGTTGACGGCCTCCCGTGCGACGAAGGTGTGCAAGGTCGATTTCCTCCCTGACCTCGAGCCGGGACGTGCTCGTCGCCTCAAGGACCTGCTAGAGGCCCTTGGCCACAGCCCTGACCCCAGTGGTGTGCAACTGGCCACTTGGACCGAAGCAATGCTCGAGGACATGCGGGCGAAGAAGCGCCCGATCGCAGAATGGGACCAGGCGTATGCCGACATCGCCCTGTTGTTCGATGGGCAAGCGGGTACGCTTCGCTCCCGCCGAATACTCCTGACTGACGGGGGAGAACTGCGCCCTTGCGCTAGTAGCGGTCGCGCCCCCGACAATGTGACATCGCGGGAGGCGACCCCGTTCTTCCCGGCCGCCCGACAGCCCGTCGACGAAGAAGAGAACTTCGACCCGGAAGTTGATCTTGATTTGCCCAAATCGCTTCAGAATCGGCTGTTTTACCTACACAGCGGCTTGACGTGGTACGTCAACCGTCAGCGGACCCCGGCCCGCAACTTCTTCCAGGTCAACCGCCTGATCCGCGGTTTCGACACCCGCAGCATTCTCGAACATGTCCGCGGTCTTCTTGCCGGAAGCCGCTCCAAAGCGGTATCCCGCGATGCCATTCGGCTCGTCTTTAATCTCAGCCGCAGCGCACCTAGCAACATGAACCTTGCCGATCTCGGTCTACGAGTGCCGACGCTTGGAGGCCGCTGGATCCCGGCTTCCGAGGCGCTGTTCTCCGCCGGATGGCCAGGAACACGTGGCGAGGAACTGGCACTTATCGCGAATACTCCGGCCGATCGTTCAATAGAGTTGAGCGCGCTCACAAACCGACTCATCGCGACGCCGTCCGAGCTGCCCGGATCCGCGGACAACACTTCAGCCTGGGTTGACTTCCTGAAACGAATCGGTGTCGGAGACGTACTGCCGCTAATCGAACACAGGGAAGCCCGTACGCTATACGGTCGTTCGCTTGTAGCCAGCTCACTCAGCCATGTCCCCGGGATGCCGGCCGGCGTCGCTGAGCAATGGAGCGGACAGCTTCCCACGAGGTCGAACGCCTTCTATCCAGAAACGCCCTACAAGCAGATGACTTCTCTGTTCTGGCTGCCGGGCCAAGCCGACTGGGACCATTTGACCGGCAAAGTACGGCAAGCCTTGTGCCGTCAGATCCTCCATGGAATGAAGGAGTGGGAAGACGAGGTCTTCTTGACCACTTGGGAAAGGGACCGAACAGGCTACCGCGACCCGCGACCATTCGTCACACCGTTACAGGCGTTTTTGGCGACGGCGCCGTGGCTGATGGTCCAGCGTCCAGGGGAAACGCACGAGGCATTTGCCACCCCTGCTGAGAGTTGGACCTTTCCTATCCGGGGCGAGGAGACGCCTCCGCGCTTCGCGACCTTGGTGACCAAGCGATTGCGAGATCTTCTTGACGACGACTCGCGGGCGATTCGGCGACTCAGACAGCTGGGAGTCGGGGTTTGGGGTGTCCGTGAAGACGCTCCGCGTCTTGTACGCCACCTAGGCCAACTGGTGGCATCCGAGGAGGTGCCAGACCTCTATGTTGCGCAATTTCGCAACATGTACCAGCGTGCCTGGGCCGATTGCATTACGGTTTCCGATCCACGGCCATTCCCAGATGACAAGGCCTCTTGGTTAGTCGTCGAGGTCGGCGGGACCACGACGGCGCTCACAATCCCTCCATTGGGGGAGGACGCGGAGCCGCACGATCTGGTTGTGGCTTCAACTGACGACGAGCGTAGCCTCCTGAGGCTACTTGCTGACTTCAAGCGCCCGGTGCTCATTGTCACGAGCGGAGCCGAGCAGGTAACGGCATTCCTGAAAAAGCGAATCGGCGAACAGGTCAGGCGGGCGACTGACATTGCTCCAATCGTGCTGGTCGATGGTTTCCTTTTCGATGGAAAGGCTGCTAACGACGACGCCGCGCTCCTCGTCGAGGTAATGCCGAAGTTGCCTCTTCTTGTCGCGACTTTGCTTGAATTCCGGCGCGGTTCCTTCAGTCACCTTGGGCAGCGTGCCTTCGAAGATGGCCTTGATGCGTTGCGTCGGGTGCGGCTCGTGTTCGCTACCAAGATTGAGGTCAGTATCGGCGACCACACCCGTTCTCTGCCTGCCCGATCGCAAGGAGTTCTTTCCGTCCCGGATGCCACATTCCCGACTCTCGTAGTGGCAAAGAGCGGGCGGCACTTGGAGTGGACGACCCTTGACGCCCTAGCGGAGGCCTTGATGCATCTAATCGGTCGACCGGAGATTGCGACGGAGTTACGTCTAGCTATTACCCGGATGCAGTCCGGAGCAGTTCCTCTTGATGACATCAGCCACGATGATGTTGCGAACGCCTGCGAGATCTCGCTAGATGACGTGCACACGACGGCTCGACGCATTGAAGCGTCTGTGACCCCGTTACTGGAACGTCTGTACCCGTTTGTAACACTTTTCGCCGGGCACGAGGCCGCTTCTTCATTTGACCCCGAATCGTCCGTGCTAACTGGGGAATCCGACATTGGTCACGGGCTCGGCCTGGTCGCGAAGCAGTTGCCTATCGGTTCCGCTGAGCTTTTGAAAATCGCACTCGATAGTTCGTCCGTCAACGAACTGCGGCTGAGGCTTAACGTCCCGCTGGAGCGCCTCAATACGACGCTCCGGACACTCGGCAGACGTTACCCCCCGATCGACTATACGAAACAGTTGGCGGAGGACTTCGCCGACCACGTCCGCAGTCACCACGATCGGATTCTGGACAGGATTCGGTGGTCGCGTAGGGACTGGTTCCAAGCCTTCCGCCCGCAAACGGATTGGACCGTCCTTCGCGACCCCGCCACCATCACCCCAGACCCGACATGGGGATGGACGCGAGACTTTCTGTCCCCAGAAGAGATGGATGAGCGCGTAGAGATAGAGCTGCAACGCTTGCTCGGCGACGCGCCACCTTTGACTGGTAGTCCGCTCACTCCCAGGGGAGCGTGCGCCGAGGCCAACTCCCGCATGATCAGCACCTTGATCAGTGGACTCACTGAAACCGTGCGAGCATGGCTCACTGTCCGGGGTCGGCCCGTCCGGTGGCCATGGATCGATCCAGAAACCGCCCTCCAGGCTGCTTTCGAATCCCTCGATCGAGCGGGTGCCTTGGATTTCATCAAATTAGACAGAGAAGAACTCCTTCGATGGTTGAACGCTTTGGATTTCTGGCCAGCCGATATGCCCCTATCTGTGGACCTCGCGTCGCTTGGCCTTAGCGCTTCAAACCTCAAGGCACAGCGCACGGAGGAGGCCAAACGACGGGCTGATGACGCTCGCATCCGGCGCACTGTCTTGATTGACAATCAAGCGTTCGACCTTGAGAACGGGCATAACGCCCTCCTTGAGGCCATCGAACGTTCTTTGGAGGCCACCCCGGGGGTCATCAGTGCCCGGAACCGCTACACGCAGCTTAAAGAAGTCTCACAACAAGCCAGCAGTAGGGGTGGTCCCGGCGACCAGACATCCAGCGCCGGCGGCAGCCCAGCTCGGCTAAGCGATCAGCAACGAGACGCGATTGGTTTTGCCGGTGAATGGCTGGCCTATAAATGGCTGAACCGCCTCCATAAGGAAGCTTTTAGCCCTGAGTGCTGGGTGTCGAAGTATCGCGAAAGGGTTTTCCCAGGTCAGGGTGACGACGGTCTGGGGTGCGACTTCCAAGTGTCAACCCGTCAGGGCCCGTTGCTCTACGAGGTAAAGACCAGCCAAGGCGAGGGTGGTCAGTTCGAACTGGGCGAGACCCAAGTGCTTGCTGCCCAAGCGAACGCACGCAACGGGCTATGGCGGTTGCTTGTCATCACTGATGTTCTGAACCACAACAGGAAGATACGCATGCTCCGCAACCCATTCGACCCCAAGGCGCGTGGCCAGTACGTCTTCGTCGGCCAAGGGCTCCGCCTGCGCTACGCACTGGAATAGCAACTCCCGTACCAGTAGCCAATGCCGTCGAATTCACAGCGGAAAGGAGCAAGTTCGGATACTGACTTGATGAACCAGGAACAAAGCAAGGTCTTGCAGCCCGGAAGGCACAAACCACCCAATACCGCTTCTAGCGGAGCGGAACACGGTGGCTTCGAGCTGTGCGTACCGCTCGGCACATTCTGCTTGTGCCGCCTCATGATCGACCTTCAGGCGCAGCGATGTTGAATGATATGTTCTTCGAGGTCCCGGATATAGGCGGAGAGGTCCGTAACGGATACCAGCACCTCAGGCATGTCAGAATGGCCCGGGCTCCACATCGTGGCGGCATCTGAATCCGTTGGCGCGCCGAGTGCCGCCTTGGCGAGCTCAAGGGCGTCCGAATCCCGTCGCAAAAGGTGCAGGGCGAATACTTGGTTCGCCAAACGAATCTGATCGTTGCCGATGCTAAACATTGCGGCCTTCGATAAGGACGCAAGAGCCGCGGATGGATCAAACGCCAACTGGCAGAAGCCGAGGTTGTTCCATACCGCGGCGTCGGCTGGCCTCAACTGGCTGAGTCCAGCGAAAAGATCTGCGGCCTTCCGAGCGTCGCCTTGGCGTAGATGCTTGATAGCCTCCGATACGAATTCGTGCGCATCGAATCCCGCCGTCTGCGTAAATGAGCGGGACTCATTCAGCGCGTCGAGGCATGCCGAAGTCAGCCGGTCATGATCTATCGTGCGCAGGGACAGTACGTTGCGTGGAATCCCGTGGTCCTTTTCGCGGGCGACCCACTCCCACTCAGACAGCAGGCTGGAAAGGCTCCAAACGTCGAGGTTAGTCTCTGTAAGCCGTGTCCACAGCCACAGCCCAGCTTCGTCCACGTAATCTTGTGCAGGGAGGCTCGAGAACACACGCTCGTCCGGCACTTTATCTAGCCGGATGATGCGGCCTTCCCCCAGCAGTCGCCCGAACCACTGGCTGAGGCGCGGAACAAAAGTCGGGCCGAAGATGAATGCCAGCAGCGGGTCCTTCAATAGGCCTTCGATGACACTCACGCTGTCACCCAAGTCGCGAAGCCAACTCGGCAGGTTCACCCTAGTGCCTCTGATTCGCTCCGCGCGCCTCCGCGATACATCAATGTTCTCGCGCTTGCCCAAGATCTCGTGATCGGAGACTACCTTGATCGCAAAGTCTTCCCATTGGTCCTGGACAGAAGCTGAATGCGGCGGCGCGGCGAGCAATCCTAAGGCCCGGAGCCTCCCCGAAGCGGATCTAGTCGCCGCAGCCAAGGCGAGAGTCCAATTCAGGCCTCCGGCAGCCGCCTGGGCTATGGGGAATTTCCTATCGGAGAGTTCCTGCCAGATCGCCGAGGCAGATTCCTCGTCTGGACCCGGTGGATCTCCGAGCACGGTGTTGGTACAGGCTGTACGCAACCTCAGCAGTAGAGTGCTTGCCGATTGTTTGCGCGCTGGGTGATGTCTGTCCGAGAGGAAATGCCTCCTGGCGTCGAATTCTTCGGCTCGGGCAACCACTTCCCGCGGAACCGACCGCCCGGTCATCCTCAGGCCACCGATGTTTTCGGTAACCACCGGCCGTTGAGCGAAGCCCATTTCTTCGGCGATCTGGCGACATTGCTCACCACACGTTGGACCGTCCTCGGTAACCCTATAGTAGGGGCAGCCGGGGGTGAGGCTCGGTCGGGTGCACGAGTCGCTATAGGCCACCAAGGCGTTCAACAGCAGTCGTTCGCGTGATTCTGAGTCGACCATCGCCCCCGCTCCTACATAGTGTGGCTAGCTTAGACTAAGCCAAATTGCTCAAGGCAGAGCCAACTGCTCACGTGGGATTTCAGCCCCTAGGGGTGCGGCGTGATGGAGAGAACCGTGATTGCGCCCTCGGCAGGACCGTAATGCCAGAAGATCCGCCAGGCCGAGGGTGTGTTGTTTTCTACGTAGGAGTCCCACACGTCTTCGCCGTTCACCCCCGACAAGGACGTGTACTTGTGCGAGCTCAGGCCAGGATGCTTTGGATCTTGCTGCAGTCGTCCCAACGCTCGTCGGACTTTCTTCAGCTTCTTCTCTTGATGACCGTCGCCCTCAAGGGCCTCCAAAGCGCTGATTGCCTCAGGAGTGAGGATGAGGCTGAACGGCATCAGTCTTCGTCCTCGTCTCCGTCGAGGAACTGTGTGAAATCACCGAGTGACTTGGCCTGCCCGGCGGCGGATTCGAGCAGCCCCCGGCTGAGCGCTTCCCGAATCTGAACGTCCTCCCAGACCAACAGTTCGCGCTTGGGGATCGAAACCAGAGGTGTCAGCAGGATTGCACCTTCGTCATTGACGGCGATCGCGTAACGGTCATCTCGGCGCACGCCAGCTTTGCCCACTGAGATCCGTGAGCGCTCGTCTGCGCTGACTTCTCCAACAGGCGTGAACTTTGTGCTGTCCATTGAGTGCTCCTAGGTGGTAGCTATCGTAAGTGTACAACGCCGACGGGGTACCGCCCATATTCCCACTTGGGGTAATTAATCTAGCTCGTCTCGCGACGCCTGTCGAGTCCTGGAGCCGGGAATGTGTCGCGCCGCCGATGAGTGGGCCATTCCAAGGTCGACGAAGTTGAATGCGGTCGTATGCCAGCGGAACCGATCCGGCGGTCGGATCCGTTCTACGACGGCGTCGGGCGGAACTCGGGCAACCACCGCCGCGCCTATGGCGCCGTCAGAATTCACTCAACAAGGGCGCCCCCGCGACCGCTCCAGAGCTGGCCGTGGCTGAGAATCGGTCGGCCGGCAGGGCGCACAGCCGGACGGGGCTGTCTTTTGCCGACAGCGCCGCGCCAACTGTCGGCTCTCGCTGCGGTGCACAAATAGCGTTGTCATAGATCAGTCACGAAGGGCATCCCATGGCCCTATGCCCGGGACACACCTAGATGAAATTCTGCCCCGCCGTCGGGGTGGCAGGGCGGAGCAAGATCTGGCTGCGAAGCCGGTAGTTGATCACCGGCAGGTCCGAGAGACGAGTGATCGTCTCAACCCACCAGGTCGCTTTGTCCGCGGGCACTCGCTCATCGTCAGCCTTGATTCGGTCGGTCAACCTCTGCTCTCTGGCGGTGTTGTGTCGTCGTTAAACAGGCGATGAAGTCACCGACGACCCTGCCAATGAGAGCGGACCACCAGACCACCTGGGCGCTTCCACTTGCATTAGGAACTGGATGAACTGATCCACGGTTCTCCTCTAGTTTGCCTACGCTATGTCTGGACACAGAGGCATCTTCTTCAGGCCCTCTTTGTTTTGGCCTTCTTTAGTTCCTTGATCTTCGCCCTGTTGGCCTTCCGATCCTGAAAATCAGAAACAAAGGAAGAGGGATCCTTGATCCAGCGCTTAATCCTGGTCCGGAGCCGAGGCTTGGTTGGGAGCGGTTCCACCTTCATCGCGCTGCGCAGTTTAGCGCGTACTTTGCTACGGCTCGACTTGAACTTGTATTCCAGCTCAGGCGTGACTTTGTCCGCCATGCTCATGTTGAGGACCGCGACAAATAGCGCAAGACAGCTTTGGTAGAGCGCCTTTGGGGCAATGGATGCCATCTGGTCGAGCGCCTTCCGAGCTTTGTCTTGGGCCTTTTTCTTCTGCCTCATGGCGAGATCTACTTCCTTGATCGATTCGCCCGTCTTAGGATCCGTGACCATCTTGACGGTAGCAGCGCCAAAACCCTCGAATTTTTTCAGCTCGTTAGTCTTCTCCTTGAAACTATCCATGTACTTGAGGTACTTGACGCAGTGTGTCCGGACTTCCTCATCCCAGCGCCGCCGGTCCTCGTTCTTGGCCTTACGGTTATCGCTTGCCCGTGTAGAGGTGTACGAGACGAATGCACCCAGCAGGGTCGCACTTGCTGTTATCACTGGGATTCCCCACCACGGTGCTTTCTCGGCTGCCAGTATCTGACCTAGCCCATTTAGTACCCCGCTAAGCCAGTTCCAAAACTCCATGATGCTCTCTTAGGTCCCGTCATAAATGCTCTATTGAAAGATAAATGGCTCGTTCGTTCCGCATCGACTTGTTCCATGAATAAAACAACGTTGAGCGCGATGAGCTGGCTGTTGATGCCTTGGAGGGAGCGCCGACTCTTCCCGCACCTCCCAAGGAATCTTAGTTGGTAAATCACTCACATCCGCCTTTGTCGCGTGAGGGCATCGAGAAGGACGCTGTCCCGTCCTTCGATGATGAAACGACTCTCACACTGGCCGCGCCACTTGAACACGCATCCGCAGCCTTTGAGCCTGTCACGGCAGTTCTGGGCAATAGGATCCACGTCTCTGCGCGGTGAACGTGTTCGATGCGGCTCCCACTGACGACGCCTTTACGATCCTCGCCACAAGCGAGATCGACGCCGATCAGATGTCCACCTACTACAAGGACCCTGCCGGCTCCAGCGGCTATTGCTACAGGTATAGGTTCACTTCAAAAGAGACACGGCAGCTTCGTGTCGGCAGGCAGCGAAGCTCGCAATGGCTTGCACGCGACCGCCGATTTGCCGACACCGCCGAGCGAGCCCGATCCGCCGGTGCTGTGCATCAAATACCGCTGTCAGGATTCGCGCTCCAGAGGCTCACTGGCGGCCTTCTCGCGACGGATCCAGGGTGAGAATTCGACCCCTCGCCGGGGGGAGTTGGACCTCCACCCATTTGGCTTGGCGACAGGGAATCCGTCGACAATCGGCTGGCAGTCCTCACAGGGCGCCTTGGACTGGGAGAATCCGATCTGATGGCCCCACGCCGCCTGTGCGGCGCAGGGACCGCAAAGGCCCAGACCCTCGTAATGCCTTTTGATGCGGTCAAACGTCCTCGCCTGCCTTAGGGTTTCAGCCGCCTGGTCCTTGAGCCCGGACCCGATCTTGGTCACGGTTCCCCCTTCGGGTGTTGTCCACCGATGGATTCATCGCTGCCGGCGATGCACGCCGAAAGCGTTGGCTAACTGCGGAGCTTGCTCCGCCCTTCGGGCTGCGCTGCGCTCCGCTTTCCTGGACCTAACGAATCGTTGTTCCGGTTGCGGACCGGAACTGCGGCCCTGCCTCCAAGGCAGGGCCAATGCCGAATCTGGTGCCGTGTTGGGGGCCCTGCCCTCAACGCAGGGCCCCGTCTTCGAGCCGTTCCGGCGTCAAGGCCCGGAGCGGTTATGGATGAGGTAGTTGTAATGAGGTAGTTCCATATGGGGTAGAACTCCCTTGAGGTCGTTCTACCTGGGTAGGTAGAGGTGGGGTAGTTAGGGGGCGAGTTTCTCGGGTCCCAAGGTGGAAAGGAAACCGGGGTAGGAGTCGGGCGACATCTTCGGGCCACCAAGCCCGAGATCTTCGACCGTGGTGCCCATGCTTTCCATTCAGGACTGCAACCCACGAGTCTGCGGTGCTTCCTGCATAAGTTGTTCGAGTGCGCGGATATCGTCCCGGTTTTCAGCCCCGACCGGGATGGTGATGGTGTAAAAGATCGAGCCGTTGTAGCGACGGTCTTTGCGCAAATACCCCTTCGCCTCCGCCAAGGTGGTGTGCTTGGAGACAACGGCGCGGGACAGGCCCGCAGCTTCCGAGAGCTTCTTTACCGAGGGCCATGCAAGGCCCGTTTCGTTATCGGCGAAGGTGGCAAGAGCCCAGCAAGTGGCGCGGACGCCGGACGGGAGATCGGAATTGGCAATTGCTTTGGCGTATTGCAGCGGCCGGGCCGGCCGACCCCAGATTTCGTTCACAGTTCCTCCTTCATCATGTGCAGGGAAAACCCCCAGGATCCACGACCTTGCTCATCCACGTAGCGACTGATGTATCCCGCCCACTCGAGTTCCTTCAATGTCTCGAAAACCGCGAGGTCCATTTTGACGCGGCCCAGCGAAGCGTTGATCCGCTGCCAGTTTGTGATGGCCACACGTCCAATACGAACGGCACGCGCGATTGCAACTGCCACGTCCTTCGCACCGGGAGAGAGGCCGCCGTCGTTGACGATCATGTTGAGCCAGCGGACGAGAAAGGGATTCCACGCGGCGAACGAGAAGTTGTTGCCTTCGCTATCTTTGGCGGAAGACAGGTCGCCAGGCGGTTTCTCAGGCTCAGCTCCATGTGAAGGCTCGTTCAACGGGATCATCGTTTCCTCCGTTTGCTGTTTCAAGGAAAATTCAAACGTGCGGCCACCGTCAGCGCCGGGTAGTTCAGTCGTGACACCGGTGGCTCCGGTGGTTGGAAGCCAGGCCTGGTGCGGGACCGTTGCGGGCACTGCATCAGCGGTGCGCCGGGCGGCTGATTCTGCCCCGCCCATCGCCAGCAATCGGGGGCCTTACTACCGACGGGCTTCGTTGGCGGACATGAAGTCATCCAGGGCTTCGACGGAGTAGCGCACCAGACCTCCTACCTTGATGTACCTCGGGCCCTGCTTTGTGTTGTTCGCAAGCCAGTGGGCAGGGATGTTCAGGTAGTTCGCCGCTTCGGTCCGGGTCAGATAAGTCGAGCGTGATTCCTCCGGCCGCGGAGCCTTGGACCGAGGGTGTGGTTGCTGTTCCGCCATGTCACTCCATCCCTAGGTAATGGACTATTTCCTGGTTGACAACCGGTGATGCGAAGCTACCGTTAAGGGATGAACTTGTCAACGAAGTTTTCTCAAGTAGGATTCAAACTGAACAACTATGAATCCAAGAGATCCGCTAGGGCCTCCTATTACAGTTGGTTCATGAAGTCTGAAGACGCTGCACCTGCCCTCAGGCGGCTCACCGAAAATGCCGTGCGCGATCTAGGGCATGAGTTTCCTCCGCAGGAGCGGTTCGACGTGGACGCTGCCCTGCTCGTCTGCCCTTCAGGTGACGGTTGGGCGATTGGCCTCAGGGTCGACTTCACCCCGGAATCGTGGTCCATCGCTGAGGTCGTGGCGATCCCGTCGGGAACAGTCCGGACGCTTCCAGCTGTAAATACCGAAAGTCTGCAGTCCTATGTCGAGACTGCTGTGGACCGGGCGCGCAGGGGACAGAGAGCTGCTGCGGAGCGACGACTGAAGCTGGAACGAAATGCAGAGTTCATTCAACGGCGATTCGAAACATGGCTTGACAAGAAGTTGCCTAAGACCAATGTCGAATACGCCGCCTTAGCGGCGAAATACGCTGAGCAGGTTCGGCTAGGAAACAGCCGCGCGACTGCAACCCTTGCAGAGCAAGTGCAGATGTCGCCCTCAGTTATGGCACAGCGGATCAAGGAAGCCAGACGGCGAGCCCTGTTGACACGTGGCGAGCAGGGGCGAGCATCCGGAGACCTCACCCCGCTCGGGGTCCTCTACGCCGATCCCGAATTCCCTGGCCTTCGCGCCCTGCAGGCGTCCGGAATGTCACAGCGCGACATTGCCGCTAAATATGGAATGAGTGAAGCGCTGGTGTGGCGGGGTGCAATTGCAAGCTTTGATCTTGATGAAGAAAATCCACCTCTGCCCGAATCTGGCGTTTCAGCGTCTGCGGAGCAAATCATGCGGCGAGACGATCAGAAGCAGTGAGTCATGAGTGTCCGAAAGCTGGATTGGGCCGTCACGTACTCGGCGGTATCCGGTAAGAGGCTTCGAAACGAGTACGACACCGAGGCCAGAGCTCGTGATTTCGCAGGTCGGCAGGCAAAGCGTGCGCATGACCTGCATCTGGAAGCGCCAGTCGTCTCCCGCTTGAAGCCGCGAAGATGGGAGGCCGGCTATCAGGACCCGCAGGGGAAATGGAAGACGCGCCGGTTTGCGACCAAGGAGGAAGCTACTGAGTTCGTCAGGGAACAGTGTAAATCCGTAAGGTCCGGTACCTACATCGACCCCAAATCCGCGGCGGGAATGACTGTTGCTGACCTGTACGGACTGTGGATCGATCGAATCACAACGATGGGTGCATCTGGGAGACGCCCTGCCACACCCAAGACGGTGCAGGGCTACGAATGGTTATATTCTCGGATGATAGAACCCCGCTGGGGGCGCTATCCGCTGAGCAGCGTGACCTATGCGGGCGTCGGCCGGTGGACTCAGACCATGAAGGGCGTCGATGGCACCATCGCGAGCCCTGACACCAGAGCGCGAGCGTCAAAGCAATTTTCCAGGATGCTCGATTACGCGGTCGGGCTAAGAATTTTGGCTCTCAACCCAGCCCAGGACTCCGCCGGAGGGCGTGACTACGTCCCGCAAACGAACACCGGCCGCGAATCTGTCTACCTCACGCGCCCACAACTTGAACGGCTCGCCACCTGCTCCGGCCAGTATGAACTGCTGGTCCGCTTCACGGGACTTACCGGACTGAGATGGGGGGAAGTCACCGCTTTGACGGTCGGAGATCTCGATCTCGGCCCGAGGCCGTGTGTTTCCGTATCCAAGGCATTTTCGGAGGTGAATGGCCGCCTTGTCCTCGGAGATACAAAGGGCCACGCGGCCCGTGAAGTGCCCTTGCCGGCATCGCTCGCCGGAGACCTCCTCGCGCTGGCGGAAGGGAAGCCAGCCCAAACTCTATTATTTCCGTCCTCCCAGGGGTTGCCAATGCGCAACTCAAATTTCACCAGACGGTACTACGAGCCGGCCAGGCGGCTGGCGTCGACGAGTGTCAGCCGAATGCAAACCGCCCTGGGAATTACAGAAACCAGACGTGGGCTGGCGGTATTCGGGGACCTCACCTTGGCGGAACTTGTCAGTTACCAGTATCACCACGGATTGCCAGCCCCGGGGGTTGTCGGACCGGAAACGTGGGGAGCGCTAGCCACCGAGGCCGGCATTTCCGATGAGCAGCGCGATCTGCTGCATCGTTCTGCAGGGATCCGTCTCGCGTACGGAGATATGGACTTCCGGCCGCCTGTGTTCCACGACCTGCGGCATACGGCGGTCAGCCTATACCTGTCCGTAACCAAGAACGTAAAGCATGTCCAACGCATCGCCGGACACAAGGATGGCACGACGACGATCAATACTTATGGGGAGCTCTTCGATGACGACTTCTTCAAGGCCGCGGCGGGACTTGATTCCCTGATATAGATGACGGCGCCTCTGGTAAACCTCTGGTAGGTGAGGTGCTCGACCTTCCCAGCATTGGGAAGAAGGCCGAGTCAGCGTTCGACTGAAAATCGAAAGGTCACCGGATCGACGCCGGTCGGAGCCACCACTGGGAAGCACCAATTCTTCGGAATTGGTGCTTTTCTTCTTTAACGCAATTCGGCTCCCTCGCCCGGCCCTGTTCAGCAGGAAACCGCGGGCGTATTCTTTCCTCGCCGGCACTCCGGACGGCGTTCAAAATGGGGGGAAAGATGAAGATCAGGTCCAGGCTGCTCCTTGCCGCCGTACTGGCCTCGACGATGGCGTTGGGAGCGTGTTCGTTCCCGGTCCCGACCGTCCAGGCAACACAGGGCAGCGCATCGCCGTCGTCGTCATCGCCTGAGGCGGAACCCTCGCCCGATGACACATCAACCAACGGCACCGGCGGCTTGGCCGGCGGCTTCGGCTCGCTGAACGAAGCCTGCATCTCCGTCAGTGCCACCTACTGGAGCATCTCGCTCCTGCCCATGGCGGGGGCCATGGGTGGGAACCCCGAGGACTTGAAGAAACTCGAGGACGAGCTGGCGCAGCTCCAAGGCAAGGTCCCGGACGAGCTGAAGCCGCATTTCGAGAAGCTCAAGGCCTTCATGGATTCCGCGGGCTCGGACTACAGCAAACATGGGACCGGCGAGTTCGAAGAACTGTCCAAGCCGATCCAGGACTGGCTGGACAAGAACTGCAAGTAGCCCGCCAGGCCAGGCCCCACCCTGTCGCAGCCACGCGTTAGGGTGGTAGCCAGAAGATAGGGGAGGGGCGCCGGCATGGACCGTGATGAGATAACAGGGGAACTGGTAACGGGGGAACAGCCTGCAGGCCCGGGCCGCACGGTGATCTCGGATTCGGCCGTCGCCAAGGTTGCCGGGATCGCGGCCAAAGCGGTGCCCGGCGTCTACTCGCTCGGTTCCGGCCCCTCCCGCGCGCTGGGCGCCATCCGGGACGCCGTCGGAAGTTCTGACCACGCCGCGGGGGTGCGCGCCGAAGTCGGCGAAACCCAGGTAGCGGTGGACATCATCCTGGTGGCCGTTTACGGCTACCCCCTCCATGACGTCGCCAACCAGGTCCGGGCCGCCGTCTATAGCGCGGTGGAAAAGCTCGTGGGCCTGCAGGTCATCGAAGTCAATATCGAAATCAACGACGTCTACATCGCCCCGCCGGCGAAACCCGGCGGCAAGGCTGGCACCGAAAGGGAGGCACTGCAATGAACATGACCGTGCTCGGCATCGGAATCGGTGCCTTCGTCGCCTTCATGTCCTTCCAGTTCGGCCTGTGGGGCTTCCTGGTCTCCCTTCTGTTCATGGGCATCGGGGCCCTCCTCGGCCGTGCCGCCGACGGGAAGCTGGACCTGCGCAGCGTTTGGGACGCCGTCACAGGACGGCGCTCCTCGTCATGAGCGCGGCCCCCGCGGCCGTCCACCAGGCTTCCGCGGGCCTGGCAGGCCACAACCGAATCAGCACCCAGGCGCTCACATCCCTGGCCCGGGAAGCCGCAGCCGAGGCGCTCGGCGTGCACGCCCAGGACGTCCGCGCCGAATGGACGGACGACGGCGGACTGCTGGCCCTTTCGATCGTCGCACCGGTGTGCATCCCGCCCCTCGTTGAGGTGCTCCGGGAGCCGGACCGGCTCGACGCGCTCGGCGGCTCCGTGTGGGACCGCGCCGTGGCGGCCAAGACGAGCATCCTGCGCCGGGTCACCGAACTCAGCGGTTCCATGCTGAGCCGGGTGGACATCCGGATCAGCGGGGTCCGCATCACCGAAGGAGGGCGGGTCCAGTGAGCAGCGGATCAGCGGGCAACGGACCGGTGGACAACGGAATCGCGGGCGGCGGAATCGCGGACAGCGGGACGGCCGGCCAGGATCCCGGGATCCGCACCATCCTCCGCCGCGAGACCCGGTCCTCGCGAGCCGTCGCCGCCGGGGCGGCCGCCGTCCTGGTGATCGCCGTCTGCGTCTACGGACTGCTTGAGTCCGCATTGCGCGTCATCGGGCAACCGCCGTGGCTGATCGACCCCCAGACCGCGGCCGAACGGCTGGTGGACCTTCCCGCCGGGATCTCCCCGCTGCTCCTGGGCGCAACGGGCGCCGTGCTTGCCATGTTCGGCCTGGTCTTCCTCCTCAACGCCGTCCTCCCGGGCCGCAGGGCGCGGCACCTCCTTGAGGACCGGCGGGTAGGAGTAGTGGTTGATGACGAGGTCATCGCCTCGTCCCTGGCCAGGCGCGCCCGTGCCGCCGCCAACGTTACGCAGGAACAGGTCATGGTGGTGGTGTCGCAGCGCCTGGTGGTGGTCAATGTCCGGCCAACCTCCGGGGTTCCGGTCCGCGAGGAAGCCGTCCAGTCCGCCGTCGAGGATGAACTGCGCGCCATGGCGCCCTCGCCCATGCCCGATATCCGGGTCAACGTCGCCGTTTCGGGGGTGGTCGGAGCATGAACGGAACTCCCCGTGTCCTCAACCGGGTCCTGGTGGGGATCCTCGGCCTCGTCCTGGCGGCGGCCGGCGTCCTGTTCATGCTGCTCGCCACCGTCCCCGCGGTGGCGCAGTGGTGGCGCCAGTGGTCCTCGGACGCCTACCGGCACGCCTCTTACCTGGCCGAGCAAACCCGGATTCCCGGACGCCAGGAGAGCTGGCTCTGGGTGGCCGCTGCCGCCGTCATGGTGATCCTCATCGTGCTCATGGTGGCGTGGCTGGCGCAGCAGGGCAAGGGCCGCGCCAACATGATCGTGGCGGACTACGAGGACGAAACCACTCCAGGCGAGGTGGAGATCGGCGGCGGCGTGGCGGAACAGGCGTTGAAGGCAGCCCTGGCCGGCCGGGCGGATCTGGCGGCCGTCACGGTTGCCACCTATGAGGTCCAGGGCCGGCCGGGACTCAGGGTCCGCGTGTACCCCAGGCTGGGGGTCTCCCCGCAGCTCCTCGCAGCCGAGATCTCCGGCCTGATTGAGTCCTTGGACTCCGTGGTGGGCCGGCGGGTACCCGTGCTCCTGCACATTTCAGGCGGCACCCGGGCCAGGTTCTCCAGGGCCGAGCGCGTCCGTTAGCGCTCCAGCGGCTGCACCGGGACCGGGGGGTGGCCGGCGCGTGACGCATCGGTGAATGCTGCGTTCAATGTTTCGGAATATGCCCTGAACCGGGCGTTTTCCTTGCAGCGCTTGTCTGGGGCCCCCTAGTTTGATGGCAGGGGGAGCAGCTTTTCCCTTTGCTTGGGCTTTGCCCGGGCCGCCGGGGGACACGCGTCTGAGTGGAGCCGACGAACCAGGAACAAGAGAACCAGGAGAAGGAGAGAACCATGAGTGGGGTAAACGGCAACGAGAACACCGTAGGCCAGGCTGCCGGGGGCGATGCTGTGGAGAACGCCAAGGAATTCGCGGGCGGCGCCGTCGAAAACGCCAAGGAACTTGCCGGCGACGCGGTGGAGAACGTCAAGGAGTTCGCCGGCGGTGCCGTGGAAAACGCGAAGGAGTTCGCGGGCGACGCTGCCGAAAACGTGAAGGAGTTCACCGGGGAAGCAGTGGAGAACGCCAAGGAGTTCGCCGGCGGGGTCGCCGAAAACGTCAAAGGCCTCGGCTCCAGGATCGCCGGCTTTTTCAAGGCCGGAAAGTAACACCAGGCCCTGAAAACGAGGGCAGGTCCCGCGCTCGACGGCGGGTCCTGCCCTCGCTGCGTCAAGGCCGTTTTAGGGGCGTCCCGGCGGGCGGGAGGCCCGCCGCACCCGATAGCAGAAAAACGGGGCCGGGCCCCGATTCCAAACGTGTTTCGTGCTGATTACAGAATCATGTGTAAACGCTTGCATTTTTCCTGCAAACCTCGCTAGTGTGAGCACCACCACATCACATCGCCGCATCGCGGCACTCACCTGGTTCACTCATCGAGGAGTCCCGGAAATGAAAACTCGCAAGTACCTCCTTCCGGCCGCTGTTGCCGGCGTGCTCGCCATCTCTCTGTCCGCTTGTGGCGGGGGTGGCGGAGGTGGAACCCAGACCGGGGGTGGCGACGCGGCTGCCAACCTGGATGGCCGCGGCCCGATCACCTACGTAACGGGCAAGGACAACGCCGCGGTCCAGCAGCCCACGGTCGATCGCTGGAACGCCGCCCACCCCAACGAGAAGGTCACGCTGAAGGAACAGACGGACCAGGCCGATCAGCAGCACGATGATCTGGTCCAGCATTTCCAGTCCAAGGACGCCGGTTACGACCTCGTGACCGTGGACGTCGTATGGACCGCAGAGTTTGCCGCGAAGGGCTGGCTGCAGCCGCTCAAGGACAAGATGGCCGTTGACACGGGTGCGCTCCTGCAGCCCACGGTTAAGGCCGCCACCTACAACAACACGCTGTATGCCGTGCCGGTCCACTCCGACGGCGGCATGTTGTACTACCGCAAGGACCTCGTTCCCACCCCGCCCAAGACCTGGGACGAAATGATGTCCATGTGCTCGATCGCCAAGGCGAACAAGATCGGCTGCTACGCCGGCCAGTACCAGAAGTACGAGGGCCTTACGGTGAACGCAGCCGAGGCCATCAACACCTTCGGCGGCAAGATCGTGGACGACGCCGGTAAGGCCACGGTGAACTCGGCCGAGTCCAAGGAAGGCCTGGGCAAGCTGGTTGCGGCCTACAAGGACGGCAACATCCCGGCCCAAGGCATCACCTTCCAGGAGGAACAGGGCCGCCAGGCATTCGAAGACGGCAAGCTCCTCTTCCTCCGCAACTGGCCGTACGTGTACAACCTCGCCAAGACGGACGGCGCCTCGAAGGTGAAGGAAACCTTCGACGTCGCACCGCTCCCGGGCAAGGACGGCCCCGGCGCTTCTTCGCTCGGTGGCCACAGCGCGGCCGTCAGCGTCTACTCCAAGTACAAGGCCACTGCCCTCGACTTCGCCAAGTTCCTGCTTGAAGACGAACAGCAGAAGTTCTTCGCCCTCCAGGGCTCCCTGGCTCCGGTGAAGGCCAGCATGTACAAGGATGCAGACATCGTGGCCAAGGCTCCCTACATGCCGACCCTGCTGACCTCGATCGAGAACGCGGTTCCGCGCCCGGTGACCCCGTTCTACCCGGGTGTTACCAAGGCGGTCCAGGACAACGCCTACGCAGCACTCAAGGGTGAGAAGTCCGTAGACCAAGCGCTTACGGACATGCAGGCCGCAATCGATTCCGCCAAGTAGCGGTCCTTAATCAGCCGGGGAGCCGCCGCCAGGCGGCGGTTCCCCGGCTTCCCCAAGGAAGGGGAGAACAGGAGTCATCATGTCTACCGAGGCGCCCACACCGACCAGTGCCAAGGACGCGCTGGCCGGCACGCACCATATGCCTGGCAAGGAAAGCGCTGACCGCCGCCAGGTCACGCAGGGCCGCTGGGCCTACACCCTGATATTGCCCACGCTCATCCTGCTCGGGGTAGTCATCGTCTACCCGATCATCAACGCCATCATCATGTCCTTCCAGAAGGACGCCGGCCTTGACCCGGCCACCGGGTTCTTCGCCGAAGGCGGCTTCGCCGGCCTGGACAACTACACCCACTGGCTGCTGCAGCAGTGTGGTTCCGGCCCCGCCCTTGGCCCGTGCCCGCCGGGTACCCTCGGTGCCCAGTTCTGGGACGCCATGGGCACCACGTTCTTCTTCACGATCGTCACCGTCGCCCTGGAAACCGTGCTCGGCTTCTGGATGGCCGTGATCATGGCCCGCGCCTTCCGCGGCCGCGCCCTGGTCCGGGCCTCCGTGCTGGTGCCGTGGGCCATCCCCACCGCCGTGACCGCGAAGCTGTTCTTCTTCATGTTTGCCTTCGAAGGCATCGTGAACAAGCTCTTCGGAACCCAGATCCTCTGGACCGGTTCGGAATGGCCGGCAAAGTGGGCCATCATCATCTCGGACGTCTGGAAGACCACCCCCTTCATGGCCCTGTTGATCCTGGCCGGCCTGCAGCTGATCCCGGACGAGGTCTACGAAGCGGCAAAGGTGGACGGCGCCTCGGCCTGGCAGCGCTTCACGCAGATCACGCTTCCCCTGGTCAAGCCCGCCCTCATGGTCGCGATCCTGTTCCGCACCCTGGATGTTCTGCGCATGTACGACCTGCCCGCGATCATGACCGGTGGTGCGAACAACACCACCACGCTCTCGATCCTGGTGGTCGAACAGATCAGGCAAGGCCTAAACAGTGCCTCGGCGCTGTCCACCATCACCTTCCTGGTGATCTTCCTCGTCGCGTTCATCTTCGTCCGCTTCCTCGGCGCGAATGCCGTGGATGCCGCAACAACCGGAAAGAAGTGACGACATGAGCACCGCAACCGCCACTGCTGCCCGGCACGCCGAAGCTCCCGCCCGCCGTCGGGCATTCGACTGGGCCCCCGCCCGCACCTACATCCAGGCCGTGATCATCCTCATCTGGTGCCTGGCACCGTTCTACTGGATGATCGTCACCGCCTTCCGCGACGTCGGCTTCACCTTCGATCCGACGCCGTTCTTTACCCACGTCACCTTCGACAACTTCATTACGGTGTTCGACGAATCCCGTGGCAACCACTTCGCCCGGAACCTGCTGAACAGCCTCGTGGTCGCCGGAGTCACGACGATCATTTCCCTCATCGTGGGCGTCTTCGCCGCCTACGCGCTGGCCCGGCTGAAGTTCAGCGGCAAGAGCCTGGTCCTCGGATTCATCCTGGGCGCCTCCATGTTCCCCGGCGTTGCCCTTATCACCCCGCTGTTCCAGCTGTTCACGAACATCGGTTGGTTCGGGTCCTACCAGGCCCTGATCATCCCGAGCATCTCCTTCTCACTGCCGCTGACCGTTTACACGCTGACCTCCTTCTTCCGCGAAATGCCGTGGGAGCTTGAGGAATCGGCGCGCATCGACGGCTGCACCCAGGGCCAGGCTTTCCGCAAGGTGATCCTGCCCCTCGCGGCCCCGGCAACGTTCACGACCGCGATCCTGACGTTCATCGGTGCCTGGAACGAATTCCTGATCGCCAGCCAGCTGTCGGTGGACGCGACCAAGACGGTCACCGTGGCCATCGCTTCCTTCGCCGGCGCCCAGCCGCACCAGGAACCGTACACGGCGGTCATGGCCGCCGGAACCGTGGTGACCATCCCGCTGGTGATCCTGGTGCTGATCTTCCAGCGCAAGATCGTCGCGGGTCTGACCGCGGGCGCGGTCAAATGAGCCGTTCCGGACGCTCCGGAACTCCCGACGGCGGCAGCCCCGCCGTCGGGAGCTCCGCCCGCAACGACATCCACGCGCGGCGCAAGGTCCGCTCGGGGGAGGACCTGGACATCCTGATCGGATTCCTCGCCTTCTGGACCTTGGTGCTGCTTGCGACCACGATCTGGATGGAACTCACCGCCCAACCGGCCCTCGGCTGGGCCTTGGGGCTCCTCGCCTCCGTGTTGGCCCTGTGGGGGCTGGTGCGCCTGCGCCGGCGGCTGCCCGCGCGGACCGGACGGCGGCTCCACTAGCGGGAGCAGTAATAGAGCACGGAATCAGGGAAAGCCCGCCGGGGGGATAAACTGCATAGCGGCCCTCGGCAGGGAAGTCCCGCCTTCGTGCGGTCTCAGGAGAGGGTTTCATTGGCCAAGACGAGCGAGCGGTCCCAGCGGGGAGGGCACGCCGGTGTAAGCATCGAAGACGTCGCCGCGGCGGCCGGAGTTTCGACGGCCACGGTTTCCAGGGCGGTCCGGGGATTACCCCGGGTTTCCGCGGCCACCCGGGAGAAAATCCTCAAGATCGCGGGGGATCTGGGCTACGTCGCCTCCTCATCGGCCTCGGGGCTTGCTACCGGACGGACCCGCACCGTGGGCGTGCTGGCCCCCTACGTGGACCGATGGTTCTTCTTCAAGGCCATTGAGGGCGTGGACCGGGAACTGCATGCCAACGGCTACAACCTGTCCCTGTTCAACCTCGGCGGGCAAAGCGGAAGCCGGGAACGCCTCTTCAGCAAAACGATGGTCTACAAGCAGATCGATGCCCTGCTGGTGCTCTGCATGTCCCTCACCCCGGAGGAAGTGGAGGACCTCCAGCGGATCGACATCCCGCTGGTGGTGGTGGGCGGGCCGGTGGAAGCCTGCCCGAGCATCGGGATCAACGACTTCGCGGCCTCAGTCGAAGCCACCGAGCACCTGCTGAAGCTGGGGCACCGCCGGATCGCGCTGCTCCACGGCCAGGACGATTCCGACCTTAACTTTGCCGTTCCGCGGCTCCGGGTGGACGGCTTCATGAAGGCCATGAAGGACGCCGGCTGCACCCTGCCGCCCGAATGGGACGTTTTCGGCAACTTCACCGTCAGCAGCGGGCAGGCCGGCTTCGACGAGCTCTGGTCCAAGCCCGGGCCGAAGCCCACCGCCCTGTTCTGCGCTTCGGACGAGATGGCCATCGGCGCGATGCTGCAGGCCCGGCGGCGTGGCGTGCGCGTGCCCGAGGAACTCTCGGTCATCGGTATCGACAACCACGAGTTCTCCGAGGCGATGGGCCTGACCACCATCGCGCAAAGCCCGCTCGAACAAGGCCAGCTGGGCACGCGGATGCTTCTCGAGGAGCTCGCCGGGACATCCGGATCCGTCCGATCGGTAACCGCCGGGCACCATCTGATCGTCCGGGAAACGACGGCCCCGCCTGCGGCTGACCCGCCCGCTGCCTGACCGGTTACAGGGCCCGGCTGCTTGCCGGGCTAGGAAGCCCGGGCGAGCTGGCGGATCGGGATCCAGCGCGAGGCCAGCCGCCGGTACGCCGCTGCGGCCCCCGTCATGTCACCCTCGGCGAGGCACTCGATGCCCAGCCGTACGTCGAGCGGGGATTCGTCCGGGTACACCTTGTCCGCCACGGCACCGTAGTCCAGTTCCACCATGGAGCCCACGTGGAACATCTCCAGCCACTCGGTCAGCTGCGTGAGGTCGTCCAGCATGTCCAGGTCCGGCGCCGCGAGGGCCAGGTTGGCCACGGCGAAGCGCGCCCGCTCCAGCGCCTCGGTCAGCGGAACCCAGACCCGCACCGTCAGGATGCGCCCGTTGCCCTCGACCACCTCTTTGTGGTCCGACTCCTGGAACAGCGAGAACCAGCTGAACGGGATACCCCATGTTGAGGCCCGGGTGTGCACGCGTTTGGAGTCGTGGCCGGCATTGATCCGGTCGATCCTGACTTGGTGCTTTTCGCGCTGATCTACCGGGATCAGCAGTTCTGCGAGCGAACCGTGGATGCCTTCCATCAGGGCGTTCGCCGCCAGTCCCGCGCGGATCACCAGCTGGCTGGGGCAGTAAAGGAGGGGTCCGGCGTCGTGCTTTCCGCTCTCGCCGGGCGCCCGCGTCACCCGGACCATGTCCGTGCGTCCGGTCGGGAAGGGATCGCCCCCGGGACGGGTGACCCTGCCGAGCGAGGCGAGGAGTTCGGCGTGTTCGACGGCGGCCCGGGAACCCGAGCGGGTACCGCCGGCTTCGAGCTGCTCGCGCTGGCGCTCGGGGAACGCCTCCAGTGGTTCGTAGATGCGCAGTGCAGACGAAAACGGGAGCCCCGCCTGGCCGCGGTAGAAATCTTCGCTCATGCCTGACCCGCCTCCTTCGCCTGTTGCCTGCTCCTGCGTCCTAGTAAATCCGCCGGCCGCGGTTCCAGCTAGTCCGCGAGCTCGACAATCACCGGTGCGTGATCCGACGCGCCCTTGCCCTTGCGCTCTTCCCGGTCAATCTGCGCACCGGTGACGCGGGCCGCCAGCGCGGGGGAGGCCAGGACGAAGTCAATCCTCATGCCTTCCTTCTTGGGGAAGCGCAGCTGGGTGTAGTCCCAGTAGGTGTAAACGCCGGGGCCGGGGGTGTACGGGCGGACGACGTCTGTGAAACCTGCGGCCTCGAATGCGTGGAACGCTGCCCGCTCGGGTTCGCTGACGTGGGTCATGCGGTTGCGGAGGAAGAACTCCATGTCCCAGACGTCCTCGTCGGTGGGCGCGATGTTCCAGTCGCCCATGAGGGCGATCTGGCCTTCCGGGTTCCCCGTGACCCAGCCGGCGGCGTGGCCCTTGAGGGTGTCCAGCCACTTGAGCTTGTAGGGCATGTGCTCGTCATCCAGGGAGCGGCCATTGGGCACGTAGAGGCTCCACACACGGATGCCGTTGCAGGTGGCGGCGATGGCGCGTGCTTCCTGGACCGGGTCCTTGCCTGCCTTGCCGAAAGCGGGCTGGTCGAGGAAGGTGCGTTCGACGTCGTCGAGCCCCACCCGGGAGGCGATGGCGACGCCGTTCCACTGACTCAGCCCGAAGTGCGCCACCTCGTAGCCCATGCGTTCGAAGAGCTCCCAGGGGAAGTTGTCGTCCTTGCATTTGGTTTCCTGGATGGCCAGGACATCGCAATCGCTGCGCTGCAGCCAGGCCTCGACACGGTCGGCGCGGGCGCGGAGGGAGTTCACGTTCCAGGTAGCTATCTTCACAGGCACTAACTTACCGAACTTGGGCAGGTGGGTCTGCGGAATACCCTGCCTGCTTCTTCGGTTGCCCTCCAACGTGAGCACACTTTTCTCCGAAGCCGTCCTTTCCGCCCCGTCCGGCCAGCTCGCGCTGCGCAACCGGACCTTCCTCGCCCCCATGTGCATGTACTCGGTCGACGCGCGTGACGGCGTGCCCACGCCTTGGCACCTGGTCCACCTGGGCGCACGGGCTGCGGGCGGCTTTGGCATGGTGATCGCGGAGGCCACTGCAGTGGTGCCGGAAGGCCGCATCTCGCCCGAGGACCTGGGCCTGTGGAACGACGAGCAGGTGGCGGCGTTCCGGCCGATCACCGCTTTCATCAAGAGCCAGGGCGCCGCGGCCGGCGTTCAGCTGGCCCACGCCGGAGCGAAGGCCTCCACTTACGGGAACGTGCCCCGCTTCGTTTCGCAGGGACTCACCGGCTCCGTCCCGGCCGGCGACGGCGGCTGGGTCACCGTGGCGCCGTCGGCCACTGCGGCGCACGGACTGGCCGAGCCGCGCCCGCTGTCCGTCGAGGAGATCGCGGACTCCGTCCGGGCGTGGGCGGCCGCCGCACGGCGCGCCGACGAGGCGGGCTTCGACTTCATCCAGATCCACGCCGCCCACGGTTACCTGATCCACCAGTTCCTGTCCCCGCTGACGAACTCCCGCGAGGACGGGTACGGCGGTTCGTACGAGGGCCGCACCCGGTACCTGCGCGAAGTCGTTACCGCGGTCCGTGCCGTGTGGCCGGCGGAGAAGCCGTTGGGCGTGCGCTTCTCAGGTTCGGACTGGGTGGACGGCGGCTGGACCATCGAGGAGACGGCGCTGCTGTCCGTGGAACTGCGCTCGCTGGGGGTGACAGTCTTCGACCTGTCCAGCGGCGGGATCGGCGCTTACCGCGGGCCGGTGGGTCCTGGCTACCAGATCGCGCTGGCGGACGCCGTCAAGAAGGCCCTCGCTGCTGACGCGGCTGAGCGGGGTGTGGACAACGACGCGTTCGTGACCGCCGTCGGGATGATCACCACGGCCCAGCAGGCGGAACAGGTGCTGGTGAACGGCCAGGCCGACGGCGTCTCGATCGCCCGCGCCGCCCTGCGCGAACCGAACTGGGCAGCGCTGGCCGCCCGTGAACTCGGCGAGGCGGTGGAGAAAACACCGTCGGCGCCGCAGTACTGGCGCGCGCACTGGTGAGGTTAGCTGCGGGAGCGGGTAACGGGGCGGTAAGGACCGGTACCAATGCCGAGAGCGCTGCCGTCGCGGGGCAGTTCGACACGACACGCCGCGGGTTTGGGCCCAGATCGCCGGTTCAGACCACCAAAGTGCCCCACGACGGCGGTCCGAGACAGAGGAGCCCGAAACGAGCCCCTACCTCGTCCCTTCCCGCCGGAGGGCCTTGGCGATCGCCGCCGCGCGGGAATCCACCCCGAGCTTGGCGTAGATGTGGGCGAGGTGGGACTTCACCGTGGCCTCGGAAATGAAGAGTTTGCGGCCGAGCTCCTTGTTGGAGAGTCCCTCGGTGAGCAGGGTCAGCAGTTCGGCCTCGCGCGGCGTGAGGGCTTCGTCCGGGTTGCGCATCTGCTGGAACAGCCGGCTGGCCACGGGTGCGCTCATGTGGCTTTGACCGCGGGATGCCCCGCGCACGGCGGTGAAGATTTCGTCCGGGGCGGCGTCTTTGAGCAGGTAGCCCATGGCCCCGGCGTCGACCGCGCGCACAATGTCGGCATCCGAGTCATAGGTGGTGAACACGAGCACGGCCTGCGTGGGCCGGGCGGCGCGGATCCGGCGGATCGCCTCGATGCCGTCGATCCCCGGCCCCATGGACAAGTCCATGAGCACCACGTCCGGCCCGTGTTCCAGGGCCGCGGTCACTCCGTCCTCGCCACTGGACGCCTCGGCCACCACCTCGACGTCCGGCTGTGTGCTGAGCAGGGCCCGCAGGCCGCTGCGCACCACCAGGTGGTCGTCCACCAGGAGCACGGTGATCACGGCTGGCCTCCTTCGGCGCCCGGCGCGGGATGTTCGGGATTTCCGGGGCGGTGGAGCGGGATCTCCACCCCGATCACCGTACCTTCACCGGGCGCGGACTCCACCGCGAAGGTGCCGCCCAGCTGTTCCACCCGCTGGCGCATCGCGCGTAGGCCGTACCCGCCTTCCCGCGTGTGTGCTGTGGTGGCGTCGGGCGCGAAGCCCAGGCCGTCGTCGTAAATGTCCAGTGTCACGGAGTCCGGGAGGAATCCCAGCGTGAGGCTCGCCGTCTGCGCCCGTGCGTGCTGCTGCACGTTCGCCGCCGCACTTTGCGCGATCCGCAGCAGGGCGTGCCGCACGTCTGCGGGAAGGTCCCGGGGCTGCCCGACGACGGCGACCCGCATTCCCGCGACATGCTTGCGTACCGCCGTGGCCAGGGCAGTTTCGAGCGGCTCTTCGGGGGCATCGGCGGTGGCGAGATCGTGGACGAGGCCGCGGGTTTCGGCGAGGTTGAGGCGCAGCTGCTCGGCGGCCTGCCGGACCTCGGCGCTCAGGCCTTCCCTGCGGTCCGCTGCTTCAAGGAGCAGCACGGTGCTGGCCAGTCCCTGGGTGACGGTGTCGTGGATTTCGCGGGCCACGCGCTCGCGTTCGGCCATGGTTCCGGCGGCGCGTTCGGCGGCGACGGCCTGGGCCTGGGCTTCGCGGAGTTCGCCGTTGAGGGCGGCCTGCCGGGCCAGCGCCGTTTCCAGCCGCTCGTACACGAGGGTGAGCACCAGGGCCGCGGCGAGTGGACCGAGCAGCGCCGCGATGTCCGTGAAATCACTCAGCTTGAACAGGCCGGCAGCGGTGCCCAGCGCCGTGATCGCCGTCGCTGCGGCAGCCTGCCGGGCCGGGACGCCGGAACGGCACACGAAGAACACGGCGAAGGCGCACCAGGCGAAGCTCGGGGCGAGGATGACCAGCGCCGTCCACACGGCCACTAGGACCCAGGTGGCCACAGTGCGGGACGGGCCTTGGGAACGCACCGCGGTGACGTACAGCCCGCACAGCAGGCCGGCGAGCACCAGCACCATGGTGTTCTCGCCCGGGCCGTGCCTCAACACGTAGCGGATGAGTGAGGCGGTGATCAGCACGGCAAAGCCGCAGTGGACGGCAAAGTTCAGCTGCCGTTCCCGTTCCGGCCGTGCTTCTGCGGTGGTCATGCCGCCAAGTATTCCACTGCGCTCCGCCGCGGACCGGCCGGATTCCGCGTAGTTCATGGCCTCTCATACTTTTGGCTGAGACGGGTAGCCGAAAGCATGAGGCAGCGCGCCCTGAAGGGCCGATGTGCAGCGGCTTCCGCCCGGGGAGCATGGATACCAAGAGCCCGGCAGGCACGCCGGCGAAGCACACCGAAAGGCAGATCATGGGACTGAGCAAAACCAACATCAAGACCCTCTCCGCAGCAGCCGCAGCCCTCATCCTCACCGGCGGCATCACCGTTGCAGCCAACGCCGGCCAGATCGCCCCCGCCGCGGCGCCGGCCGCCGCCCAGGCTCCCGCGGCTGTTCCCGCCGTGGACGTCCCCGCCGGTGAAGGCACCACCGTGGCCCAGAACCGCATCTCCGCCACTGCCTCCGCCAAGGCCGTCCAGGCGGCCCTCGCCAAGTGCGCCGCGGACAAGGTCCCGTTCGTCACCGTCTCCGTGGTGGACCGCTTCGGCACCGTGCAGGCCGTGCTGCGTGGCGACAACGCCGCCGAGCACACCATCGAGGCCTCCAAGCAGAAGGCCTACACCGCCGCCGCCTTCGGCGCGCCCACCAGCGAACTCAACGGCCGCATCAGCGGCAACGGCAAGCCCTCCATCGCCGACCTGCCGGGCACCCTCTTCCTCGCCGGCGGTGTCCCGCTGAAGGTCAACGGCGTTTCCGTGGCCGGCATCGGCGTGGGCGGCGCCCCGGACGGCATGCTCGACGAGGCCTGCGCAACTGCCGGCGCCGAGGCCATCCTGGCCCAGTAATCCCAGCCCATGCCTGATTTCAAACGCGGCCGGAGCTTCCTGCGGGGAGCTCCGGCCGCGTGCCTGATTTTGTTCCTGGCCGCCTGCTCCGGCGGGCAGCCGTCCGCCCCGGAAACCGCTGCCGGCCCGACGGCGGCAAGCACGACGGCGGCAGGCGCCCCGGCGGTGCCGTCGGCGTCCGGGGCCGCACCGCCGTCGTCGGCCGTTCCCGGTGCGAGCTCCAGCACGCGTCCGGCTCTCAGCAAGGAGGCCCAGATGGAAACTGACCGGCTGCTCATCCGCGCCGCCAAGGCCAACGACCCCGTCCAGGTCAGGAAACTGATCGCGGCCGGCGGGGACGTCAACGCCAAGGACGACATCCAGGATTCGGCGTTCCTGTACGCCGGGGCAGAGGGCTTCAACGAGGTCCTCAAACTGACCATCGCCGCGGGCGCGGACGTGAAGGCCACCAACCGCTACGGCGGCACGGCACTGATTCCGGCCAGCGAGCACGGGCACGTGGAGACGGTGAAGATCCTCATCGCCGCCGGGGTGCCGGTGAACCATGTCAACAACCTGGGCTGGACCGCCATGCAGGAGGCCATCCTGCTGAACGACGGCGGCCCGCGGCAGCGGGAAACCGTGCGGCTGCTGCTGGAGGCCGGCGCCAACCCGGACATCCGCGACCCCCAGGGCCGCACCGCCCTGCAGAACGCGGAGCGGCTCGGGTTCACGGAGATCGCGGCGCTGATCCGCGGGTAAGAAGCAACGCCCGGCGCGCTCCGACGGCTAGACGGCTTCCAGCACGCTGACGTAGTTGGCGATGCCCACGCCGCCCATGTTCTGGACCGCACCGCGCCGGGCGCCCGGCAGCTGCATGTCGCCCGCGGTGCCGCTGAGCTGCATGGCCGCGATGACGTGCTGCGACACCCCGGTGGCGCCGACGGGATGGCCCTTCGCCTTCAGCCCGCCCGACACGTTGACGGGCAGCCTGCCGTCCTTGTGCACCCAGCCTTCCTTGATGGCCCGCGGGCCCTCGCCGCGGGGTGTCAGGCCCATGGCCTCGTACATGACGAGTTCGGCGATGGTGAAGCAGTCGTGCACCTCGGCGAAATCGAGGTCCTCGATCCCGACGCCCGCCATGCCCAGCGCACGCTCCCACGAGGCCCGCGTGGCGGCGAATTCCGTGGGGTCGCGCCTTTCCGCGGGGAAGAAATCGTTCGCGTGGCCGAAACCGGCCAGCCGCACGGGCGCGGTCGCTCCGCCGCCCGCCGACGTGGAAATCACGACGGCGGCCGCCCCGTCCGAGACCGGCGAACAGTCAGTGCGGCGCAGGGGTTCGGCCACCATCGGGTTCTTCTCGGAGATGGTCCGGCAGAACTCCTCACCGAAGTCCCGGTGCATCTGCGCGTAGGGATTGTCCATGCCGTTGCGGTGGTTCTTGGCGGCGATGGAGCCGAGGACATCGCCCAGGCCTGCCTCGAACCCGGGGCCGGCGATGTCCGCGCCGTAGCGCTTGTCATAGTGCCTGGCGACCTCGGCGAACAGGCCGGTGAACCCCGTGGTGGACGCCTTGCCGGCCATCTCGTACGAGGCGCCGAGTAGGGCGGCCCCCACCACGTCGGCCCCGGCGTCGGTCATTTTCTCGGCGCCGATCACCAGGACATTCCGCGCCGTGCCGGCAAGCACCGCCTTGGCGCCCTGCTGGAAGGCCGCCGAGCCGGAGGCACAGGCGTTTTCCGTGCGGGTGGCCGGGACGTTGGCGAGGTCCGCCGAGAGTTGGAGGGCCAGGGACGAGGTGAAGCCCAGGGGCTGCATGCCGGAGTTGAACTGGCCCAGGTAGATCTCGTCGATGTCCCGCGGGTCCAGGCCGGAGTTGCGGATGGCTTCGCCGGCCACCTGGACGATCAGCGATTCGAGGGTGTCGTCCGTCAGTTTGCCGAACCTGCTGTGGCCCCACCCCGTAAGCAGGATGTCCTTGCCGAACTGGTCTCTGAGGCTCATGCCCGTGCTACCTCCAATGCAACTCCTTCTGCGGATTCCAGCGCCACGTCGAACGCCGCCTCCGTCCTGCCGCGGACCTCTTCCACCGTGACGCCCGGGGCGAGCCGGATCAGCACAGGCCGCGTGCCGCCGTCGTGCTTGACCAGGTCGAAAACAGCGAGGTCGGTGATGATCCGGTCAACGCAGCCGAGTCCCGTCAGGGGGAGCGTGCATTCGGTGACGATCTTGGCCGAACCGTCCTTGGCGTTGTGCTCGGTGAGGACCACCACCCGCGGTGTCCCCGCCACCAGGTCCATGGCGCCGCCCATGCCCTTGACCATCTTGCCGGGGATGGTCCAGTTGGCGAGGTCGCCGCTGCCGGAGACCTGCATCGCGCCCAGGATGGCCACCTTGACGTGGCCGCCGCGGATCATGCCGAAGGACGTGGCGGAGTCGAAGATGCTGCCGCCGGGGTTGATGGTGACGGTCTGCTTGCCGGCGTTGATGAGGTCGGCGTCTTCCTCGCCCTCGTAGGGGAAGGGGCCCATGCCGAGGAGGCCGTTCTCGCTCTGGAGGACCACCCGCACGCCGTCGGGCAGGTTGTTGGCCACCAGCGTGGGGATGCCGATGCCGAGGTTGACGTAGTCGCCGTCGTTCAGTTCTTCGGCCGCGATGGCGGCCATTTCATCCCTGGTCCAGGCCATGGGGTCCTCCTTCTAGTTGTTGACGAGTTGCGTGCGCGGCCGGACCGTGCGTTGTTCGATGTCCTTGACCCGTGCCGTCGCCTGCACCAGCCGCTGCACATACACGCCGGGGGTGACGACGTGATCGGGATCCAGTTCGCCCGGCTGGACGATGACTTCGGCTTCGGCGATGGTCACGGTGCCGGCGGTTGCGACGACGGGATTGAAGTTGCGCGCGGTGTATCGGTAGCTCAGGTTCCCGTCGGTATCCGCGGTGTGGGCGTGGACGAGCGCGATGTCGGCGGTGATGGCGCGCTCGCGGACATACGTGACGCCGTCGAACACTTCCAAGGGCTTGCCTTCCGCGACCAGGGTGCCCACGCCGGTCCGCGTGTAGAAGGCGGGGATGCCTGCGCCGCCGGCACGCAGCCGCTCGGCGAGCGTACCCTGCGGCGTGAACTCAACCTCCAGCTCCCCGGCCAGGTACTGCTCGGCGAAGAGTTTGTTCTCGCCGACGTACGAGGCGATCACCTTCCGGACCTGGCCCGCCTCGATCAGCACACCAAGGCCCTTGCCGTCCACGCCCATGTTGTTCGAGACGATGGTGAGGTCCCTGGCACCCGAGTCCCGGACGGCGTCGATCAGGTCCGCAGGGATGCCGCTGAGGCCAAAACCCCCGACGGCGATGGTCAGGCCGTCTGCCATCAGGTCATGTAATGCCTGGGCTGCGGTCGCGTGGATTTTCGACACTTCGCACTCCTCTTTGAGCTGGTGGATCTTCGGGATATCCACTTTGTGGACTCGTGGTTCTGATAGGCGAGCCTAGGTTTTGTCCCGGGGGAGGTCAACGGGAGTGCTGCTTGGCGGCTCATGGTGTGGACGGTAGGCTGTCAGCTGTCCATATTGTGGAACTTTCTTGCGGGAGGCATCATGGCGGCACACAACGGGGCACCGGTGCAGGGCGCACAGGTGGTGGGCCGTGTGGCCGCGCTGTTGCGGCTCGTGGGGCGCAAGCCCGAGGGAACCTCGCTGCAAAGACTGGTGCGCGAGTCCGGGCTGACCCGCCCCACCGTCCACCGCCTGCTCACCTCGCTCGCCGCGGAAGGCTTGCTGGAACACGACGCCGGCACCGGAAAATGGGTCCTGGGCCCCGAGGTCTTCCTGCTGGGCTCGGTGGCGGCCGCACGGTTTCCCATGGAAGATATTGCCCGCCCGTCCCTGCGCAGGCTCGCCGCCGAAACGGGGGAGAGCGCCTTCTTCTCGATCCGGCGGGGTGACGAAACGGTGTGCGTGCTGCGCGAAGAAGGTTCGTTTCCGGTGCGGTCTTTCGTGCTGCACGAAGGCGTGCGTTTTCCGCTGGGCGTCGCGTCCGCCGGAACGGCGATCATGGCGTTCCTGCCGGAGGAGGAACAGGAGGCCCTGCTCGGTGACTGGGCGGCGCACGCCGGCGGGTTCGCCGTCGGGCATCCCGCGGAGTTGGTGCGGGACAGCCTTGAGCGGACCCGCCTGACGGGTTATTCGGTGAACCCCGGCCTGGTCCTTGAAGGAAGCTGGGGGATGGGCGCCGCAGTTTTTGACCGGCAGGGGCGGCCGGCGTGGGCGCTCTCCCTGACGGGCATCGAGCCGCGGTTCAGGGCCGAGCGGCAGGAGTTCCTGGGGAAGCTGCTGCTCGAGGAAGCGCACCGTATGACCGCGAAGCTGCAGGGCGCCTGATAACAGGCCAAGCCGGCTATCCGAAGGTGAATGAGTAGGCCTGGACGCCCTTCGGGACCCGGACCTCGAGCTTGCCTTCGTGGATCTGCGGGTCCTCCACGATCCGGTAGAGGGTGGGCGTTCCCGAGACCTTCACCGGAGTGGCCTTGCCGTCGCGGACTACGTCAATCGTCCCCTCTCCGCTGACCACGATGTACACCTGCCGGGCGTGGTAGTTCAGGGCGATCGAGGAGCCGGAACCGGTCGGCGCGATCGACTGTGTCCCCAGATTCCACCCGCCACCCAGGGCGAAGCTGTCCGCGGGCTGCCCGGACGGAACCGTGTAGGTGCCGGCCCCGGCCTTGTAGGGTTCGGTGCCCGCATAGTTGACCTTCTTGGTGACGCCCAAATACGTCTCGCGGGTGGTGGCACCCGCCACCGGGCCGTCGTCGGATCCTTCTACTGGCGCGGGCAGCGCCACGGAAGGCTGGGCCTGCTGCAGGAGTTCGCGGATCAGTTTCTCCGTGGTTTGGTAGCCACCCTCGCCGAACTTGATGTGCCTGACGGAGCCTTCGGCGTCGATCAGATAGTGGGCAGGCCAGTAGCGGTTGCGGTAGTTGGTCCACGTGGAGAGGGTGTTGTCGATGGCCACGGGATAGCTGATGCCCAGGTCCCGCGCCCCGGACTTCACGTTGCGGACTTCCTTTTCGAAGGCGTACTCGGGGGAGTGCACTCCGATGATCTCCAGGCCCGCGTCCTTGTACTTGGCGTACCAGCCGGTCAGGTGCGGCACGGAACGCTGGCAGTTGATGCAGGAGTAGGCCCAGAAGTCCACCAGGACCACCTTGCCCTTGAGGTCCTTGAGGTTCACGGGCTGGTTGCCGGGGGTGTTGAACCACTCCTGGATGCCCTTGAGGTCCGGAGCCGTTCCACATGACTCGAGCGACGTTCCGCCGTTGCTGCACTTGTTCAGGTCCTTGTTCTGTTCGTTGACCAGCCCGCCGAGATCCAGCGCCTTCTTCACGGCGTCGTTGTCCTGGACCTGTTCCTGGAGGGTGGAGGTGTAGTCGGGCACGAGTTTCTGCAGGAGTTGCGGGAGGTTGAACACCAGGCCGATCGCCAGCGCGATCATCATGATGCCGCCCGCGATGCGGATCTTGCGCTGGTTCCTCCGGAACGCCTTGACGCGCTCGGCCACGCGCCGGCCGGCCAGGGCGAACACGAGCAGCGGGATCGCGGCGCCCACGGCAAACGTCAGCGTGAGCACGATGGTTTCCGGGCCCACCCGGCCGGTGGCACCTGCCACCGCGATCGCCGCCAGCACCGGCCCGGCACAGGGGACATAGACGACGCCGAGCGCCAGGCCCAGCACCAGCCCGCCGTTCTCCGTGCCCACCCGGCGCTGCGGGATCCACGAGAACGGTTTCTCCAGGATGTGCTGGAAGCTGTCGAAAATCAGGCCCAGCCCGATCAACACCAGCACCACCAGGCCCATCCAGCGCAGCAGGTCCTGGGGCAGGTTCACCAACGTCAGCAGGAAGGAGCCCACCAGGGTGAAGGTGCTGAAGCTGATCACCAGGCCCAGGATCACCAGATAGGGACGCCAGCCGGCCTGCCGCCGCTGTTTTGCTTCTGCTTTGGGCTCGACGGCGGTCACCAGGTTTCCGGGGGCGGCGATCCGTGCACTTGAAGTACTGCCGCCGTCGGGCCTTCCCCGGGAAGCGGCGCCTTTGCGCGCGCCCTGCACACCGCCTGAGAGGAAGATGACGGGCAGGACGGGCAGGATGCACGGCGAAATGCCCGTGATCAGGCCCCCCAAGAGGCCGATAAGCGCCAACTGCAGCATGGTGTCTCCCAACGTTGCCGGTCCGGCCGCCAAGGGGGCCGGGGATCTGCAGGAGGTTCGGAGCGGCAGGCCTCCTGGCTGGGTTTGATTCCCCGGAAAAAACTTCTCCAGTCCGCACCCATCCGCGACGCCCCACCCGCCGAATAGCTCGTGAGGCACAACCCGCAGGTGTGGCAGAAGCAGCGCCGGGCGATCCGTGCCCAACCTCATAGGACCCGGCGCCCCGGGTCCGCGAACAAGGAGAATGACATGTTGTCCACCAAGCGCCCCGCTCTCGCCTTCGTCGGTCTCACTGCAGCTGCCCTCCTCGGACTCACCGCCTGTGGTGGCTCCGGCACGTCCAGTTCGTCGTCGTCCGCGGCCCCGCAGTCCTCATCCGTGGCACCGTCATCCGCGGCACCGTCGGAAACCTCCATGAGCAGCTCCGCCATGGATCCCGCCCGCGACCTCGTCGGTCCCGGCTGCTCCGCGTACGCTGCCCAGGTCCCGGACGGCGCCGGCTCGGTCCTTGGCATGTCCCAGGATCCGGTGGCCGTGGCCGCGTCCAACAACCCGCTGCTGAAGACCCTGACCGCCGCCGTCTCGGGAAAGCTCAACCCCAAGGTGGATCTCGTCTCCACCCTGAACGGCAGCGAATTCACAGTCTTCGCACCGGTGGATGATGCCTTCGCCAAGGTGCCCGCCGCCACCATCAACACGCTCAAGACGGACGCTCCGTTGCTGAGCAAGATCCTCACCTACCATGTGGTTCCCGGCCAGCTGACTCCGGACCAGGTGATCGGCAAGCACAAGACGGTCCAGGGTGGCGAAGTCACAGTAGCCGGCACCAAGGATGCCCTCACCGTTGACGGCGCCAAGGTGATCTGCGGCGGCGTCCACACAGCCAATGCCACGGTGTACCTGGTGGACTCCGTGCTGATGCCCAAGTAAGTCCCGCTTCGCAGTGCGTTTGGCAGGTGCCCCTAGGATGCCTTCTTGGGGGCATTTGCCGCGCCCGCCCGGAGAAAGGTGCCACGTGAAACCCTCCATCGTCTGGTTCCGTGACGACCTGCGCGTCAAGGACCACCCCGCCTTGCGGGCCGCCGTGGACGACGGCGCCGCGGTGGTCCTCTACATCCTCGACGAGGAATCGCCCGGCATCCGGCCCCTTGGCAGTGCGGCAAGCTGGTGGCTGTACCACTCCCTGACAGCACTCCGCGAGGAGCTCGATGCGCTCGGTATTCCGCTGCTGCTGCGCCGCGGCCCCGCGGAGGACATCGTCCGGAAGACCGCGACGGCGATCGGTGCCGGCGCGCTGTTCTGGAACCGGCGGTACGGGGAGGCCGAGCGGACGGTCGACGCCGGGATCAAGGCGTGGGCTCGCGAGGCCGGCCTCCACGTGGAGAGTTTCCAGGCGTCGCTGCTGCACGAGCCGTGGGAAGTCACCGCCAAGACGGGCGGGCAGTACAAGGTCTTTACCCCGTTCTGGCGCGCCCTCTCGGCGCAGGATTTCCGCGAGCCCTTGGCTGCGCCAGCCACAGGCCACGGGTACACCGGGGAACTCCCCGCCTACGACGGGCTGGATTCCTTGCGGCTCCTGCCCACGAAACCCGACTGGTCCGGCGGCCTGGCTGAGGCATGGACGCCTGGGCCGCGGGCTGCACACCGGCGGCTTGCGGAGTTCGTGGACGGCGGACTCGCGGAGTACAAGGACGGCCGCGACCGCCCGGACCGTGACGGAAGCAGCGGGCTTTCGCCGCACCTGCGCTGGGGTGAGCTCAGCCCGTTCGAGGTGTGGCATGCCGTGGGGTCGAGGCGCTCGGAAAGCGCCGCGGTGTTCGCCTCGGAGCTGGGCTGGCGGGAATTCTGCTGGCATCAGTATTTCCACAACCCGCAGCTCGCCACCGCCAACCTGCGCACCGAGTTCGACCGCTTCCCCTGGGCCTGGCCCGACGCCGCCGGCCACGGGGGCGCCGCCGACGGGAGTGCCGTGGAACTCCGCGCCTGGCAGCAGGGTCGCACCGGCTTCCCGCTGGTGGACGCCGGGCAGCGGCAGCTCTGGCACACCGGCTGGATGCACAACCGGGTCCGGATGGTCGCCGCCAGTTTCCTGGTCAAGAACCTCGGCATCCACTGGCAGTTGGGTGAGCAGTGGTTCTGGGACACCTTGGTGGACGCCGATCCCGCCTCCAACCCGGCCAACTGGCAGTGGGTGGCGGGCTCCGGGGCGGACGCTTCCCCGTTCTTCCGGATCTTCAACCCGGAGGCGCAGCGCACCAAATTCGATCCGCACGGAAAATACATCGCCCGTTGGATTCCCGAGTTCGGCACACCCGACTACCCGGAGGAAATCGTGGACCTCAAGACCACCCGGCAGGAAGCGCTGGACGCCTACAAGGGGCTTAGGGAGCGGCTCTAAGCGGGCGCCCCTGACCTTCTTTGGGCACGAAGCAGGGGGCGGCACCCCTTCAAACAGGCGTGCCGCCCCCTGTTCTGTCCATCAAAGAAGGTCAGGAAGGACGAAGCATCAAACAGCCCTGCGCTTCTGCACCAGCAGCATGCAAGCGAAGGACGCGAGCACTCCGGCCAGGGACAGGGCCAGCATTCCGGTAAACGATCCGCCGCCGGACTGGATGAGGGCGCCGCTGAGCACCGGGCCCACCGCGAAGCCGCCGCCGATCATCAGGTTGGTGGTGTTCATGACGTGGCCGCCCCCGGAGAGGTCGGACAGGGTGGACAGCAGGTAGGGCAGGATGAACGTCCACGCGAACTTGAAGATCACCGCCGCAACCGCGAACTGGAGGAGCCCGGGAGCCCCGAACAGCAGTGCCACGCTCGCAGCCATGCCTAGGTACCCGGCGATGAGGTACAGGCGGCGCCGCGGGGTGTCGCCCAGGACCGTGGCCACGAGGGCGGAGGCGATACCCGCGACGGTGGCGACGGACAGCACCAGGCTCGTCGCGGAGAGTTCGGTTCCGGCCGCCGCGGAGATCTGGGCCATGAAGGACCACACGCCGCTGAGCGCCACATAGAAGAGGAAGACGGCGGCGAGCCCGGCCACGAACTTCCCCAACGGCACCTTGGTGCGCACGGCCGCGGCCGCGGGAACCTCCCGACGCAGCACCTCGCCGTCGATCCGGTTCACCACCGCCAGGCACGCGATGCCGAGACCGGCCAGCGTCCAGTAGATCGCCGACACCCCGGCCCCTGCGAACAGCGCGGGGAAGACGGCCAGGATCAGGGCACCCATGGCCAGCTGGAACACCACGAAGATCCCGAAGGCGCGGCTTGGATTGGAGGTCTTGCCGCTGAGAGTCAGCAGGATCACGGTGATCGAACCAGCCGCCAGGGACGTGACGAAGCGGACCGCCACCAGCAGCGGGAAGCTGTCCACGAAGCCGGAAAGCACGTTGCCGGCAATCACGACGGCGGTGAACAGGTAGGAGGCCGTGCGCAGGTTGATGCGCCGCAGCCAGAGGTACGCCGGGACGGTGGCCAGGCTGAAGGCGCCCAGTTCGAGCGAGAACAGGCCGCCCAGTTGGACCGGGGTGAGCCCGAACTGCTGGATCAGCTTGCCGGCCACCACAGGGGCGATCAGGAGCACGGTGTACAGGACCGCGCTGTAGACGGCCACATAGGTGTAGGTGCCGCGGTCGGATGCCCTCGTGGGCATGGGGGTATTGAGGAGGCGGGTCATGGCTGCCCTTCCGTTGGCGGGGAATCAGGTTGGGGATCAGGCGGGTTGGGGGAAATCAGGGGGATGACGCCGATCAGGACCCGGCGTCGTAGACCTTCCGGCCGGCGAACCAGGTCTGCCGGGCGTGGATGGACGGGATCTTCTCGATGTCGACGTCGTAGGGGTTCTCGCTCAGGACGATGAAGTCCGCGGACTTGCCGGGGACCAGGGAGCCGGTAACGTCGTCGATCCCCATGGCTTCGGCGCACGCCGTGGTGTAGACGGCAATTGCTTCGGGAAGCGTGATGGCCTGCTCCGGCCAGAGGGTTCCGGGGAAAACGCCGCTCGGATCCTTCCGGGTGACGAGGCCGTAGATCCCTTCCCACGCGTTGGGCGAGACGCTGACCGGCCAATCGGACCCGCCAGCCAGGCGGGCCCCGGCGTCGAGCAGGATCCGGTTGGGCTGCATCTTCGAGGCGCGCTCGGGCGGCAGCACGGTGGCGATGGCTTCGGAGATGACGCCCGGGAACCAGAGCGAGGGCGAAATGTCCGCGGTGACGTCCAGCTCGGCGAAGCGGCCGTAGTCGTCCGGGTGAACGAACTGGCCGTGGGCGATGTGGTACTTCGTGCCGGTGTGCCCGGCCGCCCGGACGGTGGCGATGGTGTCCAGGGCCAGGCGCACGGACGCATCGCCGGTGCAGTGGATCTTCGCGGAGATGCCCCGTTCGGCGGTGCGCATCAGCCAGCCTTCGAGCTCTTCCGGGCCCATGGTGGTGCTGCCGCAGTGGCATTCCGGGAACCCGGCTTCGGGCAGGTAGGGCTCCAGGAACGAGCCCGTGCCCGCGGGCGGTACGCCGTCCAGGAAGATCTTGATGAAGTCCGGGCGGTGGTGCTCGCTGCGCAGCCCTTCCCGTTCGGAAATGATCCCTTCGCCCAGGGGAGTGGTGCCGAAGATGAAGTCGTTGGCCTGCATGGAGGTGACCACCCAGGCATGGAGGCGGCCGCCGTCGTCGAGCTGCTTGAGGGCCTGCAGCAGTTGCAGCGACGCCGCGGCGTCCTGGAACCCGGTGACCCCGTAGGAGTGCAGGAGCTCGATGCCACGCTCCGCGGCCCGGGCCAGCTGCTCCGGTGCCATCGGCTGCAGCCGGGTGAGGGTCTGTTCGAGCAGCACGCCGCCGGCTTCGATCAGCACCCCGGTGGCGCGGCCGGCGGCATCGCGGAGGATCTGGCCGCCGTCGGGATCCGCTGTGGCGTCCGTGATCCCGGCCAGTTCCAGGGCGCGTGAGTTGGCCCAGCGGTTGTGCTTGCTGTCGTCCTTGAGCAGGGCGGGCCGGCCGCCCGCGGCCTCGTCCAGGCGCCGCAGTGCCTCGGGGGTGTTGAGTTCGCCCAGCAGCCCCGAGCCCCAGCTTCCGCCGGTGATCCATTCATCGGGATCGAGGGTGGCCGCGTAGTCGCTGATGGAACCGAGGAACTGCTCCAGCGTCAGAGACGGCGGTGCGTCCAGTTCGAACAGGTCCATCTGCCCGGCGAGCATGTGGTGGTTGTGGACGTCCAGCAGCCCGGGCATCACATAGGCGCCCTGGAGGTCGACGACGGCGGTGCCCGGTCCGCGGCTCAGTTCGGCTTCCGTGCCGGTCGCCAGGACCTTGCCCGCCTTGATTGCCAGCGCTGAGGTCCGTGTGCCTGCGGGGTCCAGGGTGTCGATGACGCCATTGATAAGGAGGAGATCGGCGTGGTGGTCGGACACAGCCAGTCCTTTCGCTCGGGATGCGATTCAGACTAGGTGCGCCGCCTTGGCCGGGCGTTGTCTGGCAGCGCAGGGGACTTGTCCGGCAGAGCTCGTCAGTGAGCTGCGCCACTCTGGAAAGCCTGGAGGTCGACCGGGTCGTCCGTGATGCGCTGAACGATCTTTGTCATTCAGCTATGTCGGTGGACAGATCAAAGTCCAGCGTAAGAAGGCTGCGGATCGCGAAGTCACGTCGCTGGGCATCCGTCAGGTCGCGATCGGGCCGATCTGTGACTTTGAAGTCGGGATTGCCCGTGATTGGGGGAAACCCCGTCAAAAGTTCGCCGAGGCTGGCGCCGGCGGTGGCGAATCTGAATTCTTCTTCACGGAAGGTGACATCGAACTTAACGTCGGCGGCACCCACCCATTCGCTAAATGAAACGTATCTAACGGCCGTTTTAATCAGAGATTCCGCGTCCGCCATTTTCTTTGATAAGAATCCCTTGTATTCGTTGTTCTTGATGGTCCAAATGCAGAAGGAAGTCATGAGAAGCAACTCGGATCTTGCAAGCGTGGAATCTAACGACTCATCTAACACCTCGGCGATCCAATACTTTGCGACTTCGGCGAAGAGATCTTTGACCTGAGGTCGGTTATTGATTTCGGAGAGGTGGACTGAGTATCCGCTCGCGGTAAGGAACTGGTATCCAAAGCGTTGAATTAGTTCAGGCCACGAGAAATGACCGCCTTCGATCGTCAGAAAGATCTCTCTGGCAAGCCAGCGTTCAGTTGCTGAAAGACGAAATGGATGCGGATCATTAATCAACACTAGTGCTGCGCGAACAGTCTCCACATACTTGAGGATCTCAGGAGTCGACGTCCTGCTGGAACGGCGCTCGCTGCTCGCTATGTCCACTGCGAGTGCCGATCGTTCCGGATCCTCTCCAAGAATGATCGCATCTAGATAATCGATGTCCTCGCTGGTGTGCTTTCCTTCGGTGAGATCCTTAAGCGCGCTCCGCGTTTTCCGTTCACTTACGTCATCCTCGGCAAGACCCACGTGGAAGTATCGGTCAAAGTATCGAGAGTTCTGCATCCGTCCCCGCCGCGACTGGCCTGGCCATGCGAGATGTGTCGGCCGAAATAGAAAGCGAACGATATCCCTGACTGGCTTGATATGGCCGCGGGAAACGATGGGCGCTAGTCGTTCAAAGGTCCCCTTTTCGGTTTCTTCCGAGTCACTCTCTTTCCATGAGAGGTAGAAGGTAGAATTCAAACGGATGTCATTCCAAACGCGATGGTGATTGATACGAAGCCAGGTTAGCGCGGTGAAATCCAGCACGTCTACTTCTGCATTAGTGATTAGCGCAGAAAGACTATTCATCTGCTCCCTGAGACGCTGAGCAGCGCGGGGGGTTTCCAAGCCTGTAGCAAGACTTGCGACGAGGTCTTCCCGTGCCTCTTGATGTAGCCAACCAGAACGGTCACCCATCGGGTCGACGGAATCTAGGATGGCTCTGCTCCAACGCCGGCGAACCACCATGGGTACCGGCGGGACCTCGAATGGGTATTGAACGATCTTTTCCATAAACTCAGAGCTCTCGCCGTCGGCGCCCGTTGAACGGAGGGCCGACTCAATGGTCGCCTGATCGTAGGCCAGGAGGTAATGCACGTTTGTGAAGCGTCCGAGCAATCGAACTACGCGAAGCAGCGCGCGCAGTTCATCACCATCTAGTCGATCCACGTCGTCGATAATGACAAGGACGCGGACGTCCTGCTCGGCGATCTCGCGGCTCAGCTTGCCAAACTCCGAGTGCCAGGACGGACGCTTCGTCAGATCGGTAATGGCCTCTTGGGCCATGGAAGAAGCGGCATCACCGACCACTGGGATCAGTTTCAGCAAGGGGGTTCCGAAGCGCGAGTACTGTGAAAGCCTATCTTTCACTGATTTGGACTTGGGGAATGCCTCCGAGAGCGCGGATACAAACTCTGCCGTGATCGACTCGGCATCTGAAACGGACCAGGGGCTGAACCATACGCACTCCCAAGTGTCTAGCCGCGAAATCACATCCTTGAGAAGAGTGGTCTTGCCGCCTCCCCAAGGTCCAACGAGCCCGAACACTGTTGAGCTTTGTCCCATCGCACAGGAATCAATGCGCGAGGCGACAACGCGTGCAAAATCCTCGCGGCCAGCGATGTCAGCAGTTTCTTGGGACTCATCGCTCCAGGGCGACTCGGAGGGCAGATCGTTGGTCATGGAGAAAGTCAACCATCTCAGGAAATCTCCGGGAATAACCTCGGCAGACAGCCGTGAGTCCGCCCTGCGCCACTCTGGAAAATAGTAGGAAGTCCGAGTATATTCGGGACCAGATGGCCCAGCCCGTGCCGAAATCCGTAGTCCGCACGCCACGCGGCGCGGCCGCAGCACGGTTTTTCCGGCAGTCTTTTCCGGCAATGCGAAGGAGCATTCTGATGGTCCGCGAACTCTCCCACTACATCGACGGCCAGAGGGTGGACGGCACATCCGGCCGCTTCGGCGACGTCTACGATCCCTGCACCGGCGAGGTCCAGGCCAAACTTCCGCTGGCCAGCAAGGCCGAGGTACAGGAGGCGGTGGCCAACGCCGAGAAGGCCCAGCTCGAATGGGCCGCCATGAACCCGCAGCGCCGCGGCCGGATCCTCCTGAAGTTCGTGGACCTGGTCAACGAGCACATGGACGAATTGGCAACCCTGCTCTCGTCCGAGCACGGCAAAACCTTCCTCGACGCCAAGGGCGACATCCAGCGCGGCATAGAAGTGGTGGAATTCGCCGCCGGAGCGCCGCACCTGCTCAAGGGCGAGTTCTCGGACAGCGCCGGGCAGGGCATCGACGTCCATTCGATGCGCCAGCCGCTCGGCGTCGTCGCGGGCATCACCCCGTTCAACTTCCCGGCCATGATCCCGTTGTGGAAGTCCGGCCCCGCGCTCGCCGCCGGCAACGCCTTCATCCTCAAGCCCTCCGAGCGCGACCCCTCCGTGCCACTGCGCCTCGCCGAGCTCTACAACGAGGCCGGGGTGCCCAACGGCGTCTTCAACGTCATCAACGGCGACAAGGAAGCGGTGGATGCCCTCCTTGAAGACCCGCGCGTGAAGGCCATCGGCTTCGTGGGCTCCACCCCGATTGCCCAGTACATCTACGCCACCGCCGCAGCCCACGGAAAGCGCGCCCAGTGCTTCGGCGGCGCCAAGAACCACATGGTGATCATGCCGGACGCGGACCTGGACATGGCAGCGGACGCACTGATCGGCTCCGGCTACGGTTCCGCCGGGGAGCGCTGCATGGCCATTTCCGTGGCGGTGCCGGTGGGCGAAGAGACGGCCAACGCCCTCGTCGAGCGGCTGCAGGAGCGCATCAAGGACCTCAAGGTGGGTCCCAGCATGGATGATGGCGTGGACTTCGGCCCCGTGGTGGCGGCCGCGGCCAAGGAACGGATCGAAGGCTACATCCAAGCGGGCGTCGACGCCGGCGCCACCCTCCTCGCCGACGGCCGCGGCCTCACCGTGGACGGCTACCCCGGCGGCTTTTGGCTGGGCCCCACCCTCTTCGACAACGTCACCAAGGACATGTCCATCTACAAGGAGGAGATCTTCGGCCCGGTGCTCAGCGTGCTGCGCGCGGCGGACTACGACGAAGCGCTCCGGCTCTGCTCCGAGCACCAGTACGGCAACGGCGTGGCGATCTTCACCCGCGACGGCGACGCCGCCCGCGACTTCGCCAGCCGTGTGGAAGTCGGCATGGTGGGCGTCAACGTCCCCATCCCTGTGCCGATCGCGTACTACACCTTCGGCGGCTGGAAGTCCTCCGGTTTCGGCGACCTCAACCAGCACGGCGCGGACGCCTTCCGCTTCTACACCAAGACCAAGACGGTCACCACGCGCTGGCCCTCCGGGGTCCGCCAGGGCGCCAGCTTCGTGATGCCGGCTGGCAGCTGATGGGGGACGAAGCGGAGGTCCTTTTCGAGCAGCGCGGCGGGCTCGGCGTCGCCACACTCAACCGGCCGAAGGCCGTCAACGCACTGAACCACGGCATGGTGCTGGCCCTGCTGGAGCAACTCAGCGCGTGGGCCGCGGACGATTCCGTGGCCGCCGTCCTGGTGCATGGCGCGGGGGAGCGGGGGCTGTGCGCGGGCGGCGACATCGTGGCGATCTATCAGGACATGCTCGACGGCGGCCACGCCACCGCCGACTTCTGGCGCGACGAATACCGGCTCAATGACCTGATCGCCCGGTATCCGAAGCCGTACGTGGCCTTCATGGACGGGTTGGTGCTGGGCGGCGGCGTCGGGGTATCGGCCCATGGCTCGCACCGGATCGTCACCGAACGCACCCGCACCGGCATGCCGGAAACCACCATCGGTTTTGTGCCCGACGTCGGCGGGACCTTGCTGCTCTCGCGCTCGCCGGGCGAGACTGGCACCCACGCCGCTTTGACCGGTGCACACCTCTCCGGAGCGGATGCCCTGTACCTCGGGCTGGCAGATCACTTCGTCCCGTCTGCTGAGCTGCCCGCCCTCGCGGCGGCGCTCGAAAAGGCAACGCTGGAAGGCCCGACGCCGGATGACGCCGTCGCGCGGTTCGCCGAAGCGCCGCCGGCCTCGGCATTGGCGGGGCAGCGGGAGTGGATCGACGCCGCCTATTCCTCGGACGACGCCGAGGAGATCGTGCGGCGGCTCCGAGGTCTTGGGAATCACGGCGCTGCCGGCGGGGAGGCGGCAGAGGCCGCGGATACGATCGAGGCGAAGTCGCCGACGTCCGTGAAGGTGACGCTGGAGTCGCTGCGCCGCGTGCGCGGGCGCTCCCTGGAGGAGGCTTTGGCGCAGGAGTTCCGGGTGGGTGTGCATTGCCTGGCGGGTGCAGACTTCCGGGAGGGAATCCGGGCGCAAGTGATGGACAAGGACCGCAACCCGCAATGGAAGCCGGCAACCCTGGCAGGCGTGGACCGGGCCGCCGTCGAACGCTATTTCGAACCGCTTGATGGGCAGGAACTGACCTTCGAATCAAAGGAGTCGCGCCATGTCTGAGAACGCAAGCACCGGAACCATCGCCTTCCTGGGCCTGGGCCACATGGGCGGGCCGATGGCCGTGAACCTCATCAAGGCCGGCCATACGGTGGTGGGCTTCGATCCCGTGCCCGCCGCAGTGGAGGCGGCGAAGGCGCACGGTGTGCCGATGGTGGATTCCGCCGCCGAAGCAGCCTCAGGCGCCGCCGTAATCCTGACCATGCTGCCCAGCGGCAAGCACGTGCTGGACGCCTACCGCGGCGTGGACGGCGAGTCCGGGCTGCTGTCCGTCGCCGCCCCGGACACCCTGTTCCTGGACTGCTCCACCATCAACGTGGACGAAGCGCGGGAAGCGGCAGCCATCGCGGTCGAAGCCGGGCACCGCTCCGTGGACGCCCCGGTGTCCGGCGGCGTGGTGGGAGCCGAGGCAGGGACCCTGACCTTCATGGTCGGGGCGCTGCCCGAGGACTTCGAGGCGGCGAAGGGGATCCTGGAGCATATGGGCAAGAGGATCGTGCACTGCGGCGACCATGGGGCAGGGCAGGCCGCCAAGGTCTGCAACAACATGATCCTGGGCGTCTCAATGATCGCGGTGAGCGAGGCCTTCGTGCTCGGCGAGAAGCTGGGGTTGACGCACCAGGCCCTGTTCGACGTCGCCTCCAATGCTTCCGGCCAGTGCTGGGCCCTGAGCACCAACTGTCCGGTGCCCGGGCCCGTGCCCACCAGCCCGGCCAACCGGGACTACCAGCCAGGTTTCGCGGGGGCGCTGATGGCGAAGGACCTCAGGCTCGCCGTGAACGCCCTGGAGAGTACCGGCGTCGAAGGGCAGATGGGGCACCTGGCCTCGAAGATCTACGATGCCTTCGCCGCGGAAGGCGGCGCCGCGCGGGACTTCTCGGGGATCATCACGGATATCCGGGACAAGTCGGGCAAGTAGCCTTGCGTATTGAAGGCACGGGTCTACTGAGGGACCACACAGCGAAGGGGAACGGTTTGGCGCAGCAATTCGAGAACATCCTGGTGGAAACCCGCGGACGGGTGGGGCTGGTGACCCTGAACCGGCCGCAGGCGCTGAACGCACTGAACAAGGCCACCATGGAGGAACTCGTTGCCGCGGTGACCGCCATGGACTCCGATCCGGAGGTGGGGGCAGTGGTGATCACCGGCTCCGAGAAGGCCTTCGCCGCCGGCGCCGACATCAAGGAAATGGCTGCCAAGGGCTACCTCGAGATGTACGCCGAGGACTGGTTCCGCGGCTGGGAAAACCTCACCCGCCTGCGGATCCCGATCATCGCCGCGGTCTCCGGCTTCGCCCTGGGCGGCGGCTGCGAGCTGGCCATGATGTGCGACATCATCATCGCCGGGGACAACGCCAAGTTCGGCCAGCCCGAAATCAACCTCGGGGTCATCCCCGGCATGGGCGGCTCACAGCGGCTCACCCGTGCCGTCGGCAAGGCCAAGGCCATGGACATGGTGCTGACCGGCAGGTTCATCGACGCCGAAGAAGCCGAGCGCTCCGGGCTGGTGTCACGCGTGGTGCCGGCCGCCGTCGTGATCGATGAAGCGCTGAAAGCCGCCGAACTGATCGCCGCCAAATCCAAGCCGGCCGCCATGCTGGCCAAGGAAGCCGTCAACGCCGCCTTCGAGATGGGCCTGGCGCAGGGCGTGGTGTTCGAACGCCGGGTGTTCCACTCCCTGTTCGCCAGCGAGGACCAGAAGGAAGGCATGGCCGCGTTCACGGAGAAGCGCCCGCCGGAGTTCAAGGGGCGGTAGGAACGTCACAAGGCGCGTTGTGGGCCACCTTCCGGATCCAGGAGTTCGGCAAGGTGGAGGCTCTTGCGTTCCGGCTCCAATTGCTTGACCTGCATCGCACAGCTGAAGCCATCGGCAAGGACCGGGGTGTCTGTTGCAGTGTTTTCGAGGGCGGGAGCAAGTGCCTGTTGCGCCACCTTCATGGAAATCTCGTAGTGGTTGGCTTCGAATCCGAAGTTTCCTGCTACGCCGCAGCAGCCTGTTGCTTCCGTGACATCGGCAATACCGAGGGCCGCCAGTGCTTTCCTCTGCACCGTCGCTCCAAAGGTTGAGTACTCGTGGCAATGCGTCTGGACTGTCACCGCCGGTGGCACAGCCCCGGGCCGCCAGCCCTCATCCACCCATTGCTTCACTGCTTCGGCAAAGCTCTGGATCCTGCGCGAAACGCGTTCGGCGGCTTCGCTGCCGAGAAGTTCGGGGCCGTCCTTCTTCAGCGCTGCGGCACAGCTGGGCTCGATGACAACGATGGGTGCGTTGCCGCCGTCGTCCAGCTTGGCGACCGTCTTGCCCAGCATCTTCTTCGCTGTGTCCAGCTGGCCGGTCGAGATCCAGGTCAGGCCGCAGCAGGCGTCTGTCTCGCAGGAGACCTGCCTTCCGGTGCCTTCGATAACCCGGGCAGCGGCGGCCGCCACCTCCGGCCGGAAACCCTGGGTGAACGAGTCGACGAACAGCACGGTGTCCGCGCCCGCGGGCGCCTCCGCAAAGCCCGCGAGGGCATCGCTGAGCATCTTCCTGGAGGCGAACTTCGGCATGGCACGCCGGGTGGTGAGGCCGCCGGCCGCCGCTACCACCTTTCCGAGCGGGCCGGCCAGGACGGCATTGACCAGCGGACTGATGCGGGACGTGAGCTTCAGCCATCTGGGCAGCCACCCGAGCGAGAAGTGCGACATGGGCCGGAGCCTGCCCTCGTAATAGTGCGAGAAGAACTCCGATTTGTAGCTGGCCATGTCCACGCCTGCGGGACAGTCGTTGGAGCAGGCCTTGCAGGCCAGGCACAGGTCCAACGCCTCACGGACGTCCTCGGACTTCCAGCCCTCGTCGATGGTGCGTGCTCCCCGGACCATGTCCTGGAGCGCCCTGGACCGCCCGCGCGTCGAGTCCTTCTCGTCCCCCGTGGCCCGGAAACTCGGGCACATCACCCCGCCGGAGTCCGAGCGGCATCTTCCGACGCCGATGCAAGCCTGGACGGCATGCACCCACGGGTCCGCTCCGGCCGCGGCAGCCTCGACCGGCCGGAGTTCGAAGTGTGTCCTCCATTCACGTTCGGGGATGCCCTCGAGTGCCAGGTTGGCGTCAAATGGATCCGGATCGGTGATCGAGCCCGGATTCAGGATTCCTGCCTCATCCCAGAGCCTGCGGTACTCTTCGAACGCGGCAAGCATGCCGGGTGAATACATCTGCGAGAGCAATGCCGAGCGGGCACGTCCGTCGCCGTGCTCACCGGACAGGGAGCCGCCGTGGCGGACCACGAGTTCGGCGGCGGCCTGCGTGAACTTACGGAACACGCTGCGGCCTTCCTCCGTGCGAAGGTCGTAGGTGATGCGGATGTGCATGCATCCCGCGCCAAAGTGTCCGTACATGATCCCGGTCAGCCCATAGTCATCCAAGAGCGTCCGGAAGTCGGCCAGGTAGGCTGCGAGGTTCTGCGGGGCAACGGCGGAGTCCTCCCAGCCGGCTTGGGACTCCCCGCCACTGGCGGGCCTCGATGACAGGCCTGCGCCGTCCTCCCTCACCCGCCACAACGTGGCGCGTTCAGCGGGGTCCGGAACGGTCCGCCCATCGAGCAGGCGGCCGTTTGCGGCGAGCCTTTCGAGCAACAGCGCGGCTTGGCTGGCCACTTCGTCCGCGTCGTCGCCGTCGAGGTCTATATAGAGGAAGGCGCTGCCGCGGGGAAGGCCCCGGACCGAGTCGGCTCCGCGGCGCAGGCGCATGGTATCCACGATGGCTTCGTCGATGCCCTCGACCGCTGCCGGCGAGAATTCCAGGATGGTCTCGATGTCCTTCGCTGCGTCGACCACGTCGGCATAGCCGAGGCAGACCAGCAAGGCACTGGATGGCCTGGAAACGAGTTTCATTCGGGCACGGACGACGACGGCGCAGGTACCTTCGGTGCCGACGAGTGCCCTGGCGACGTTCAGGCCGTTCTCCGGCAGCAGGTTGGCTAGGTGGTAACCCGAAACCTGGCGCTGGATGCGGCCAAGTTCGCGACGGAAAGGTGCCAGGTTGTCCTGGGCGAGCTTCCTGAGGGCGTCACCCAACTCGAATGCCCGGGACACGGAGTAGCCGTCGGACGGATCGGTCGCCCGGATGCCCTTGCCCGATGCGGTGAGGAGGGCGCCATCGGAGGTGACGACGTCGATCTCGTGGACGTGATCGGAGGTTCGTCCATAGCGGACAGAGTGGTTGCCGCACGCGTCATTTCCGATCGCACCACCGATCGTGGCACGGTTTTTTGAGGACGGATCGGGGGCGAAAGTGAGGCTTCCGCCGGTTGCGCCTTCGGTTCCCCGGGTGAGGTGTGCAAGCACAACGCCGGCTTCGACGTCTGCCGTTCCTGTCGTCGCATCGATGGCGATGATCCGGTTCATGTGCCTTGAGAAGTCCAGCACAATACCTGGGCCGATGGCGTTTCCCGCCATGGACGTCCCGCCGCCCCGGCTGATGAGAGCAGTTTTGGTTTCCCGGCACGCAGCCATGACGGCGACGACGTCCGCAACGCTCCGTGGGAACACAACGCCGAGAGGCGGAATCCGGTAATTGGACGCATCGTAGGAGTATGCGGCCAGCCAGTGACCAGAGGCTTCCACGGGCACGCCCGCGTCCCGAAGCCTTTCCAAGACGGATCCGTGTTCCGCGGCTTTTGAGTGCATGGTGCGCTTTCCACTAGACGGGCGAATTGCCCGATTAAGCATATCGTCGATTGTTGACAATCCTCAAATGCCGCGGACCACGGCGGAAGGGGGTGGTGCGGTCGATGGGCGGGTAGGCCGGCGCCGTATCGCCTAAGCCTGCAGGGCCGTTTGGAAGTGTGCTGCCAGTTCCTGCCGGAACCGGTTGATGTCGCCTTCCAGGGCAAGCTCGGCCAGCTTCTGGTGCTCAACGGCTATGACATGGAGGTCGCTGTACGTGCGGTGGTCCACTGCAAGGTACAGCCGCAGCTTCGTCTCCCAGCCATTCCAAAGATTCTGCAGCACGCTGTTGCCCGAGAAGTCGTAGAACAGCCTGTGGAAGCGCAAGTGCGCGTCGATGCTGGCCGGAATGTCATTCTTCTCCGTGGCCCGGTGGAGGTCTTCTACGGTTTGCATCAATTGCGGCCGCCCGGGTCCACACAACACTTCGGCGGATAGCTCAGCCGCGTAGGGTTCCACAAGCAGGCGGACTGACGCGATCTCGGCGACCTCCCGGGCGCTTACCTCCACGACGAAAGATCCCCGGAAGGGGATCTTTACGATGAGCCCCTCCTCCTCCAACCTGGACATTGCCTCACGCAGCGGCGAGCGGCTAATCCCGAGGTCAGTGGCGATGTGCACTTCCCGAAGCTGCCCGCCCGGCGGCAGGGTGCCGTCGAGGATCGCTGTGCGCAGAACACCGTAGACGCCCTCCGGCGTCGTGGTGCGCTGCGAGGGCCATTTAAACGTGGCTTCCATCCTGCCCCTTCATTGTCGATTGTCGATTATACCGGGACTCCGATGATTGGGCCCGTGTATTCAAGGGCGGCCCTGCTCTTGTTGGGTTGCGATGAGGTGGGTAACGGCCTCTCGCATGTGCCGTTTGATGGCGGCGAGGAGGCCCTCCCTGTCGCCTGCCTCCAGCAGTTCCAGAAGATCCTGGTGCTCTTCCACCAAAACTTCCATTCTTGGGTAGGAGACTTCCAGGTTCAGGACGCACATCCGTGATTCGGTTGCCAGCGCCTTGTAGATGCGGTTCAGACGGGAATTTCCCGCCGCGGCGACGAAGGACGAGTGGAACTGCATGTCCAGCCCGGCAATGGCCTCCCAGTTGGAGGCGACCGCGTGCTTCGCCATCCCGTCCACGATTTCCTTCAGCACTTCGACGGCGTCCCGGATTTGCACCGGGCCGCCGTCCAGGAGTATGCGGGCAGCGGTGGACTCGATGGTCTCCCGGGCCGAATAGATCTCCCTAAAATCCGTCGGTCCAATCTCCAGGACAAACACCCCGTAGTTGCGCCGATAGATCAGGATCCCCTCCTGGCATAGGCGTTGAAGTGCTTCCCGGAGAGGCCCTCTGGACGTGTTGAGTTGGCTCGCCACCAGGGATTCATTGATCTGTTGTCCGGGCCGGATGGTTCCTCGGACGATTTGTTCGCGCAGGTGGTCTGCGATCAGCTGAGCCGTCGGCCTCCCTTCCAGCGAAAACTGTTCTTCCGTTGCGGCCATTGATAGCCCCCTCATTTCAGCGAATGCGTACTACCTATTTGTCAAACAGCCAATGCCGGGAGAAACCGTTGAGGGCGTACGAAATCGATTCCTTCAAACGTGCGCTTGGCCAAAGCCTCATGAGCGGCAATTTCCCCAAATCCGGTGGCATTCTTGAATCCGCCACCCGAAAATCCGGTGGCGCAATAGACCCGGCTGCCTTCGCTGAACGGACCAAGGAGGGGTTGGCCGTCCTTGGTGTAGAGCTCGGGGAAAGCGTCGGTGCGCACGGTGTTCGGGATGAGTCCGGGGAGGAATTCGCTGACGGTCTCGACGGTCTCGGCGATTTCCGCACCGGTGAGGTCGCGGGGGACGGCGTCGGGGTTGGGGGTGGGGCGCCCGCGGCCGTCAAGTGTTGCCTTGACGGTGACGGCGTCGACGGCGGGTGCGCCGTACATGGACCGGTCCCCGTAGACCCGGCTGAAGGTGGGGAATTTCCCGGGGGTGAATTCGGCCCCGTTCTGGGCGACGAACCAGGTCAGGATGAGACGTTTCGTTTCCGTTGCGGCCGTGAGGTAGTCGGGCATGAACCTGCGCGACCAGCCGCCGGAGGCGACGATGACGTTCTCGAAGGTCCAGGACCGGCCGCCGGCGGTGACGACAACGCCGTCGTTGGTTTCGGTGATGCTGTCCACGGGGGTGTTGCGGTGGACCGTGGCACCGTTGGCTTCGGCGGCGGCGACTGCCGCCGTGACCGCGCGGTCGGTGCGGAGGACTCCGGCGTTCGGGTCGAAGACGGCGACGTCGCCGTCGTGCAGCTTGTGCTGCGGGTACCGTTCGGCCAGTTCCGCGTGGCTGAGGAACTGGTGTTCGGCGCCGGTGGCCCTGGTGGTTTCCAGGACAGCGTTGATGTAGGTGCCGTTGGCGGTGCCGATGGACAGGCCGCCGCAGCGGGTGAGGATATCCTGGCCGGTTTCGGCTTCGAGTTCGGCCCAGAGCCGCTGGGAGCGTTGCAGGATGGGGTAGAAGTCGGGGTTGCCGCGGTAGATCATGCGGAAGAGTCGGGTGTCTCCGCCCACGGCGCTGCGGCCGTGGGCGGGGGTTGCGGCCTCGAAGCCGACTACGGAGTCGGACAGGCGGGATGCTTGCCACAGGGCCATGCTTCCGATGCTGCCCAGTCCGATGACTGCGAGTTTTCCGTCGGTCATTTGGAACACCTTTTCGTTACGGGTTGGTCCAGGTATTTGATGTTCAGCTCGGGCGAGCTGCTTACTATTCGTGAAGTCCGGCGAGCCTGCTGCCGAACTTTGCCAGGAGCGAGGTCTCGGTGGAATCCCTGCGCTCTTCCCACTTGTCGGCGAAGCCGAACAGGCTGTACATGCTGTGAACGCCCAGCCAGCGAAGGGGTTCGGGCTCCCACTTCGGTGCGCGGTACCCCACCCAGGGAAGTGACGTTCGTTCCGTCTTCCGGTCGAAGGCCAGTTCCGCCAAGGTCCTGGCGCCCAGGTAGGCCGCGGTCACGCCGTGTCCTGCATAACCAGTCGAAGACCCGATTCCGGACGCCGGGTCCCATTGCACACCGCCGTTCCAGTCGCGGGTAACGCCCAGGACTCCGGACCAGGCATGGTCCACTTCGAAGTTGATGCCCGGGAAGAAAGCACTGAGCTTGGTGGTAAGCAGGTCAATCGTGGACTGGGCAGTCGCGCCGGCGCCGCCCGTCCCGGACCCGTAGCGGTACGGCCTGCCACGGCCGCCGATGGCGATGCGGCCGTCGGCTGTTCGTTGTGAATAGATGAAGGTGTGCGCGGAGTCGTTGAGGTTCTGCGGCCCGTTCCAGCCAATCTGCTGCCACTCTTCGTCCGACAACGGCTTGGTGACGATCATCGAAGAATTGATCGGGATCAGGCTCCTGCTGCCAAGCAGTTGTCCGGAATACCCTTCGGTGCAAACGAACGTCTTGGCCGCAGTCACCCGCCCGCCATCCAGCGTGAGGGTGTTGCCGTCGATGCTGCCTACCCGGCTGCCCTCGTAGATGTTCACTCCCATGCGGGTAACGGTGTCAGCGAGTCCGTAGACGAGTTTCGCCGGGTGAATCCGGGCGCAGTGCTTGTAGAACATTCCGCCGTGGACAGTGGAGATGTTGACTTCCTTCTGGAACTCTTCACGGTCCAGCAGGTAGACGTCGTCGTCGGTCAGTCCGTACTTCCGCTCGGCGTCACGCCGGACAGCCAGGCGGCCAAGCCCGGCCTTCGTGTGGGCAGCTATCAGCGCACCGCTTTTGACCTGATCCGCATCAATGCCTTCGGCCTGAAGAATATCCAGGACAGCATCGACGCCGGCGATAAACTCCTGCTGCAAGGCACGGCTCGCCTCGATGCCGCCCTCCGACGCGCGGGCAAACTTGGCACGGTTGCCGGCCGGCATCGCAGAAAGCCACCCGCCGTTCCGGCCGGATGCGCCGTAGCCAATCTGTTCTGCTTCAAAAACCGCGACCGAGAGTGACGGCTCGAGCTTCTTAGCAAAGTACGCTGCCCAGAGGCCTGTGTAGCCGCCACCGATAATGGCCAGGTCTACTGAGCCGTCGCCGGTGAAGCGGGGGTACGAGGGCCTCTTGTGCGCGAGCCCGGCCATCCAAAAGCCGAGCTCTCCGTTCCGGGGTGCTGCTGCAAGGGCTGTCATTGTTGTCCTTCGTTTTCTGTGAAGCGTTGAGGTGTTCAAGCGGCGGTGTATCCGCCGTCGACGGGCAGGACCGCCCCGGTGATGTAGGAGGATTCCGGTGAGGCCATGAAGAGAATGGCGTTGGCGATCTCGTCGGGTGTGGCGAGGCGCTGGAGCGGGATTTGCCCCTCGCGTTGGCGGCGGTAGGCCGCGGGGTCTTCCCTGCGCTGGAAGGACGCTTCGATGATCGGGGTGGCGGTCAGTCCGGGGGCGACGACGTTCACGCGGATGTTCCGCTCTGCCCACTCGATCGCTGCACCCTTGGCGAGCATGATCAGCCCGCCCTTGGCTGCGGAGTACAGGACTTCCCCGGGCTTGCCGACCATGCCGAGGCGGGAGCTGACGAGGACGAACGAGCCGCCGGCGGCGGGCATGAGCGGCGCGAAGTGCTTCATCACCAGGAACGAGCTCAAGAGGTTGCTGTGCAGCGTGTTCTTCGCGTCCTCATAGGACATCTCCGTCAGCGGGCCGCTGACCTGCAGGCCGTGGTTGAGGACGACGACGTCGACTGTGCCGTAGGTCTCGGCGGCTTCGCGGGCGAGGCGCTCGACGAAGGCCTCGTCGTTCAGGTCTCCGGGGACGTAGAGGTCCCCGGGCTCGGCGCTGTCGATCTGCTCCCTGCGTCCGGTGAGCAGCAGGCGGGCTCCCTCACTGCGGAACTGGGAACACACCGCCTGCCCGATTCCGCTGTTGGCGCCGGTCACCAGGGCCGTGACTCTATCAAGTCTCATGTCAGACACTCCTTATTGGCTACGTTGATTGGTTAGAGAGCTTCGGTGGGGAATTCCCGTGGCGGACCGGTCAGTTGAGGAATCCGCGGGCGTCCACCGGCCATCGCTCCAGGGACGTGCCCGTGCTGTCGGTGACGATGTACTCTTCGAAATTGACCACAATCGGGCAGACGTGGTTGGGCACCACCGGAAGGACAGTGCCTACGCTCGGGCTGAAGTCTCCGGAGGGCAGCGGGAGGAATCCGTGGTACTCATTGAGCTTTGAGAGGACTGCTGTGGTACCGGCGACGCCGCCGTAGCCGCGCTCGGGGCTGCCTTCACGTCCAAGCACCTTGGTGCCGACGTCGAGGATGACCTGGTCGGGAACCCAGTCGCTGACCACAGTACCGGCCACGAATAGGGCGATCTGGTCCTCAGTGCAGGCACCAAGCCGCATGTTGTTGAGGTCGTTGAAGACGTACTCCCCGGGCCGGATCTCGGTAATCACGCTGTTGGTGGCGAACTCGACGGTGGGCGTGGAGCCGGCGCTGACCACCTCGGGTGTGATACCGATCGCGGAGAGGCTGCGTACGGCGGTGATGAGGGTGGCCTCCTGGTCCTGGGCTGCGCTCTTGCGGGCCTCAGGGCCGGAACTGCCATGTCCCGGATAGGTGAAGACCCCTGCCGGTACCAGGCCGCGCTTACGGGCGGCCGTCGCGAGGTCGCCGGCAGCCTCTGCTGGCGCGCCGGAACGACGGGCACCGCAGTCAACTTCAACCACGACCTGGAGGCGGTCGGCGTCGTCCCCCATCGCGTCGGCAAGGGCGTCGATGGCCGCGAAATTGTCGACGCCGACCCGCAGCCGGGTGGTCTCGGCGAGCCGGCGGATCCGCGGCCCCTTTGTCCCGGCCGCCCAGATCGGGTACGCGATGAAGATGTCGTCGAATCCGGCTCCGGCGAAGACCTCGGCCTCGCCCACATTGCCCGCAGTGATTCCGACGGCACCGGCCTTAACCTGGCGCCGTCCGATCTCCACGCACTTGTGCGTCTTGACGTGCGGCCTGACGTCGAGGCCATTCCGGGTGGCGAAGGCCTGCATGCGGTCGATGTTGTCCTGCATCACGTCGGCAAGGATGATCGGGGCCGGGGTGTCGACCCGCTCGACGAGAGCGTCCAGTGCTCGCTGAAGCCGGTTCACGCTGTACTCCTCATGATTCTGTGGATGAATGACCGAGGGCAGCGATGCTGGCTTCCTCGACTTTTGATCGTTCGGGACCCGCAAGAGCGGGTCCCGAACATTCATGCGGGTCCCTGGACCGCAGTGACGACCATCTGGATTTCCACCGGGGTGTTGAGCGGCAGGCCAGCGACCCCGATCGCGGTGCGGGAGTGCCGACCGTTCTCACCGAGGACCTCGATGAGCAGCTCACTGGCCGCGTTGGCGACCTGCGACTGCAAGCCCCAGTCCGGCTGGCTGGCTACGAAGACGAGCATCTGCACGATCCGGACCCGCTCCAGGTCGCCGGCTGCCTGGACTGCGGCGGCGAGGCAGTTGAGCGCAGCCTGTCGCGCTAACTCCTTCCCCGTCTCCAGATCGACGTCCCGGCCGACGATGCCCTGGCCCAGCAGCACGCCATCCTTGAAAGGCAGTTGTCCCGCGATATGGATGCTCTCGCCCACTGCCCGGTGGTGGACAAAGTAGGCGTTGCTGTCGAGCTCGGGCAGCTCCAGGCCGAGGGACTGGAGCCGTTCTGAAGCCGTGCGGCCCTTGACGGTTTGAGCTAGTGGCAGGCTCATCTGTACCCAGGTCTCCCTTAGGAAGCGTCAGGACGCGGCAGGCCGAAGAGGACCGGGAGGTCCGAGATGTCGGTGATGCGCTCGTAGCCGAGCCAGTACTCGTCGTGCTCGAAGCCGCGGTCGACGTAGACCTTCTTTTCGATGCCCATGATGGCTGCCGGGCGGTGGTCGTACATCGGGCTGGCAGAGACGTGCACGATCTCGTCCGGGGTCACGTTGAGCTTGTCGAACATGTACTCGAACGCGGCGAGGCGCGGCTTGTAGCAGCCCATCTGCTCAGCGGTGATGATGTCCGCGAACGGAGCTTGGAGGTTCGCCGCAAGCTTCTCGGCAACCACAGTGTCGCTGTTGGTGATGATGACCAGCGGAACGGCTTCCGCGAGACGGTTCAGCGCCGCAGTGACACCGGGGTAGGGGCCCCACGACGGGATCCGGTCGTAGACCTCGCGTGCCTCATCGGCGCGGAACTCGAGGCCGACCTTGCGCGAGGCGCGCTCCATGGAGTCGTTAACGATCTGGTGGAAGGGCTTGTACGCGCCCATGCACTCGTCAATCCGGTACGCCTTGCAGATGCGCAGGTACTCATCGGCGACCTCCGCCGGCAGGCGCTCGCCCAGGACGTCACGCATGGTGTCGTTGATCGCGAACTTGATGAGCGTCCCGTTCATATCGAACGTGACGAACTTTGGTTTGGTTTCGAATACCACGTGTCCTCCAGTTGGGATTGAAGCAGATTGCAGGTTGTCGATTGTCGACGAAACTACGTCGTCGATTGTCGACAATACGCTTCGAGTGTGTGATTGTCAACAATTTGGCGATGCCAGGGAAGCGGTATGGCCTCGGGAGAATCGTCCTTAAACAACGTGCGGGCCACCCCTTGAGGAGGGGCGGCCCGCAGCTTAGGGCGTCATGTTAGGCGTCGAAGCCATGGATGTAGACCTTGCGGATGGTCTCGAGGACCTCCCAGCGGCCGGTCCAGCCTTTGGGCTGCACGACGACGTCGCCCGCCGACACCTCGTAGACGTTGCCGGAGCCGTTGTCCGTGACCCGCACGCGGCCGCTCACGATGTAGCACACCTCGGTGTCCTCGCGCGGGGTGATGTTCCAACCGCCGGGCTGGCACTCCCATACGCCGGTCTTGATGTCGTTGGTGCCGAACTTCAGGATGGCCGTCTTGGGGTCACCCGAGTCGTAGCCGGCGCGGTGGCCGTTGGGCTCGAGTTCGCCTTCGATCTTGTCCTTGGGTACGTAAATGTATGGCTGCATGAAGCTCTCCTTCGACTGAAGTGTCAATTGTTGACAATTTTAAGCCACGGTAGCGGTGATGTCCATGGCGAATATCAAGGTCTAGGCCGTTGCGCGGCGGGACACGTTGTAGAAACGGATGTTCTCGTATTCCTCGAGGCCCTCCGAGCTTCCCTCGCGGCCAAGGCCCGACTGCTTGATGCCGCCGAACGGAGCCGCGGCGTTGGACGGCACACCCTGGTTGATGCCCACGATGCCCGTCTGGAGGCTGTCCGCCACGTTGAGGGCGCGGTCGAGGTTCTCCGTGAACACGTAGCCGGCGAGGCCGAACTCTGTCGCGTTGGCACGGCCAATGACCTCGGATTCCGAGCTGAACCGCTGGACCGCGGCAATGGGGCCAAAGATCTCGGACGTGGCAACATCGGAATCCGCCGTCACCCGGTCCAGGACGGTCGGGGCGAAGAAGTTGCCCGGCGAGTCGTAGCCGTGGCCGCCGGTCAGCAGCTCTGCGCCGAGGCTCACGGCGTTCTCGGTGTAGGCCTTCATCTCCGCGACGGCGCGGTCATCGATCAGTGCGCCGAGGCCCGTCCCGGTGCCGAGGCCGTGCCCGACCTGGATCTGGGCGAAGCGTTCGGTGAGTGCGGCCACAAAGTCATCAGCGATGCCGTCCTGGACGTAGATGCGGTTGGCCCCGATGCAGGACTGTCCGCCGTTACGCAGTTTCGCGGCAAGCGTGCCTTCCACGGCACGTTCCAGGTCGGCGTCGTCGAAGACGATGAGCGGGGCGTTGCCGCCGAGCTCCATCGAACTGCGCAGGACGTTCCGGGAGGCGAGCTCCAGGAGCCGGCGGCCCACCGGCGTCGAACCGGTGAAAGACACCTTGCGCACGCGGGGGTCGAGGAGGACGGCCTCGCTGAAGGCCCCCGACTTCGACGTGGTGACGACCTGGACCAGCTCCTCCGGCACCCCGGCCTCGACGGCGAGCTGCACTGCGAAGTATGTGGTCAGGGGCGTCAGGGTGGCGGGCTTGATGACAGCCGGGCAGCCCGCAGCCAGTGCCGGTGCGATCTTTCGGGTCGCCATGGCGAGGGGAAAGTTCCACGGCGTGATGAGGACGGCCAGGCCGACAGGGGAGCGGCGCGTCAGGAGGTTCGCGCCGCCGTCGGGCGTTTCCCGGAAGTTTCCGACGGGGCGCACGGCCTCCTCGGCGTACCAGCGCACGAAGTCGTTACCGTACTTGACCTCGCCGCGGGCCTCGGCGAGCGGCTTGCCCATCTCGCGCGAGATGAGGTAGGCGAGGTCCTCGGAGTGGGCGACGAGCTTATCGTACCAGGCGCGCAGGACGTCGGCGCGGTGGCGGAGGGAGGTCTTCGCCCACTCCACGCCAGCCTTGTCGGCGGTCGCGACTGCTGCCAGCGCCGTCTCGACGTCGGCGTCGGGAACGTGCGCGATGGTTTCCGCGGTCGCCGGGTCCTGGACCGGGATCCCTTGGCCGGGCAATTCGATGGATTGGATGACGGCGTCGGCATGCCGGAGGTTGTCCGGGTCCGCTGCAATCAGGGGTGCTGTGACGGTGGAAGTGAGGCTCATCGACCCTGCTTTCGGTTTGGCGCCCGGTTGGTCCTTGGTGCTGGCTCTCACCCCTCGTCCCTGTGTACGCGCTTTCGGATGCTCGTGGCCAATGTGCAGTGAGGCAGCAGGAACCACCCGCAGGCGCGAGGGAATTCCTGAATGTAAAGCAAATCTAAACAGCTTCACCGGTTAAAAAAAGCGAATCCTTCTGACCGCTATATGTAAGTATTACTTACGGAACGCAGCCTCGAACGCCCGGACTATGGCGTCCCGCACAGCCAGGAGTGCCGGACTGAGCTCCGACCCCGACCTGACCAGATACTGGATGCTTCGCTGCTGATCCGAGGGCAGCCAGGAACTCGGTGCGAGGTCGCTGCCAACCTCATGTACCACCATGTCGGGCAGAAAGGCTGCGGCCAGCCCTTGCTCGACCATCCTGAGATGAAAAAGGAGGTCGGAGGAGACGTGGGCGACGATGGGCTCAATCCCGAGTTCCCGGCATACCCGCAAGGCCCACTGCGAGGACGCCGAGCTGAGGGGTTCGAGGACCCAACGCACGTTTCGGAGTTGATCAAAGTTCTCAAAAGTGTGGCCACGGGGGAGGTAGCCACGGACAGGGTCCTGGCCGATCACCGTGGTGCTGATGCCTCCACTTGGAGCCCCTGGAGTGCCGGGAAAGGAGTCAGTGACAACCGCATCAACCTGCCGCGAGAGCAGCTGTGTAACCGCAAGTTCGGGGTCCTCGCGCCGTAGATGCACGTCCAGGTGCGGAAAGTTTCGGGCCAGTTCTGCCACGGCTGCCGGCATGACGTTCCGGCTGATAGTAGTGAATGCAGCCACCGTCACCACGCCTTGGGGGCGCTGGTGTGAGGTCGCCAGATCAGCCTCCGCACGCTCCATGGCGGCGAGGATGGCTTCCGTGTTCTGGACGAGCTCCTCGCCGGCTGGGGTGAGTTTAACGCTGCGGCCGACTTTCTCCAGAAGGATCACGCCAGTTTCCTTCTCCAAGAGCCCGAGCTGTTGGGAAATAGCCGAGTGGCTATAAGCGAGTTCCCGCGCAGCGGCGCTCATGCTGCCATGAAGCTTGACTTCCCTCAGCAGGGTGAGTCGGCGAAGATCCAGCATTGCGCAGAAACATCCAATCAGCTGTAAGTGCACGTCGTTGACCATCGTATTCTGCGGCGAGAATCAGCACCCGCATCGATTGCTCCGTAGCTGTCGTTTTCAGGGCTGAAAACGACAGTTACGGAGCAATCGATCTTTGGTTGGGCGCCGGTGTCTATACCTTGCTCGCGACCACCATGTAGTTCTCTGCCTCGAGATCGAACGTGCTCACTTCCGTCCGGAGTCCGGCCCGGTGCAGCTCTACTTCGAGTTCCTCGTACCGGTACGGCCAGCAGGACAGCAGTTCCGAGCGGACATGAATCAGTCCGGTCGCATCAACTTGGGCGATCGCAATCTCGATGTGGTGCTTATCCTCCCAATGCGGCGCAATCTCCCAGCGATAGATCACGACGGCATCGCGACCGTTCCGGCGGACGAGCCGGTCCCTGATGTCCAGCCGGGATCCCCTGGCTCTCACGAGCTCCCAGGTGCGGGACGTGAGCACCAAGCGCCCGCCAGGGCGCAGAAGCCGTGACATCGACTCCAGAGCAGCACCCCTGCCTGTCGCGCCCGCGGCATGGTGAAGCGAGTTGCCAATGCAGAACACCATGTCGAACGTCTCGTCCTCGAAATGGTCCGGCAACTCTTCCCAGTTCGCCCGCACGGCCTGGACGGAGGCCCCGAACTCCTCAGCCAACTCTGAAGTCCGGCGAACCATCGCTTCGCTGGCGTCAGTTGCGACAACCTGCATGCCACGACCGGCGAGGCCAACCGCCAACTGTCCGGTCCCGCACGAACAGTCGAGGACGCGTGCGTTCGACGGCAGGAGTCTGAGGACGTCGTCGAACGACGCAGCGAACTCGGCGGGAGGCAACTTCGCATCCGAGATGAGCCATTCGTACACCTCGGCAAGCACGTCGTATTCCGTCACAACCACTACCTCCGTCACGCAGCAGACTCACGGCGGGACGTCAGTCCGTCAACGGAGCATGCCGGGCACCAATGGTTTTCGCAAGGATAACCCGTCCGCACATGCCACGGATAGCGTGAGCTGATCCCGGTAAGGACTTCCAGACCATGGGGCGGTCGCAGTCCAGCACTTTGTCATCGCTGGATGGCTGGAACTGCAACGACCTGAGTAGCTGAAGAAAGCTCCCGCCACAGTACAAAGCACGCTACCTTTGGGAGGGTCCTGTCCTGTCGCGCTGGGCGGCAGGGCAGGACCCCACTTTTCGGATGACGGTTTCAGGGGATCCGCACCGCGAAGCCGGCGTTGTGGCTGTCGTTGGCGAAGATCAGCCCGACCACCATCGAGTCCGCCGTGGCGAAGACGGCGGACCCCGAATCGCCCTGGCGGACGGTTCCCTGGTTGAAGCTGATGACATCCTTGAACCAGGCCCAGCGGCCGTCCATGAACTCCAGTACGAACCGGCCGGTCACACTGGTGATGGCGGCGTTCTGCACCACGCCGGTGGTCTTTCCGATCCATTGCACCGCGTCGTTCACCGCCGGGCTGCGGAGCCCGGCGGGCACGCCGATGCCGTGGATGCTCGGATCACCGTCCGTGGCCGTCATGTCGCACCACGCCAGGTCGGTTCTGTTGAAGACCGGGTTGGGTTGGTTGCGGTTCGCGTAGGTTACCACCGGTTCATAGCCGGAGACCGTGGTGAGGGTGTTGCCCCACAGCGCCCAGTCCGGCTGGTAGACGGTGGGACCCCGCGTACCGTTCTTGGAGATCACATGATTGTTCGTCAGCAGGCGGAACCGGCCTCCCCAGGTGATATTGACGCCCAGGGTTCCGGTGGCGTCCGTGAAGAAGCCATCGGGCACGGCGATCATGTACCCGCCAGGTGCCGGCCGGACCCTGTCATCCAGCTGACAAAGCCGGATCACCCCTGACTCGACCACATCGGTGGGGACCTGTTCCACGTGCGGTGCGCCGCCGTCGTCCTGGACGTGAACTTCCACGAAAGGCGGTACCGGAAGGTCGTCAATTCCCAGCTCTGACGGCGGCTTCTTTTCCACGACATGGACGACGACGGCCAGTTCCTCCGTCTGCCGGCCGCTGACGGCCTTTGGTCCCACCGTGAGCCCGGTGACGTTCGCGTTCGAAAGCCACGGGCTGACGCTTTGCAGCACCGGCTCGATCTGCTCCTGGCTTAGGGCCATGTCCGCGACCTATTCCGGGTTCACCAGCGCGATGGTGGTCCCGAGGATCAGGGCCGTTTCCGCCGTCGACGTTCCCGAGAAAGTGTTGGTCGCGGAATCCGCGGTCCACCCGGAGGAGGAACTGCCGCCACCGCCCGTGAAGTCGAACGGTCCGATCCGCACCCCGGCGGAGACCTCCCACTTCCGCGAGAAGGAGCTGAAGGCCGAACTGCTGACCTTGATGCTGAAGGACGGCTTGTAGCAGACCACCATGCCCACCTTCTGGACGTTCATGATGCCGTTCGGCCCCCACACCGCTTTCGACCCGCCGGCGCCGTACGCGGAGTAGCCGCGGATGAACGGGCCTTCCGAGACGCTGTTGACGAACGCCCCGTTGTACCAGAGGCCCGCCCCGATGGAGATGGTGTCCCAGGCCTCGAAGTTCACGCTGACCTCGAGCGAGTTGTCGGTGCTGAATTCGTCGATCCGCTCCCAGGAGCCGCCCACGTTCACGCTCCAGAAGAAGTTGCCTACCGAGGCGCTGCCCTTGGCCCAGGTCTTGCTGTAGTCGTACTCGGCCTGGCTGTTGCTGAAGCCGATCTGACCGCTGCTTCCCCCGGTTCCGGCCTGGACTTTCTGCAGCCAGGTGGTTGCATCCATCCCGAGCGAATAGCCCGGTACTGCGGGGAAGGAACTGAGCGAAGGATCCTGCAGCAGCGTGTAGTAGTCCTTGGTTCCGTAGCGCGCAATCGCGTCGTTCAGGCCGGGGGTGCTGGTTTCGGACAGCAGCTGGTTCAGGACGCGCTGCTTGGCCTGGACCGTCTTGTCCGCCGCATCCAACTGGACCGCCCAGGACTTTCCGCTGAAGCTGCCCAGCCACTTCAGGAACGGCGGGTCGTTAGTGCCCCCAGTCTCCTGCACGTAGGCACGGCTCGCCTGGTCGTAGGTGATCTTGTAGTCGTTGGTGGCGATGTTCAGGACGTTCCGCGCCTGGCTGATCTTCTGCTCCAAGGTGGGGTCGCTGGTATCGGCGGCGACGACATTGAGCACCTGTCCGTAGGCGTCGTTGAATTTCACTCCGGAGGACACGTAGGCGCCCGTGGCGCTGAATTGCGGCGCGGTGGCGCAGAAATCGTATTGCGCGGCGGAGGTGTATCCGACGTTGGTGATGGGCCAGTCCCAGGTGAGGAACGGGTAATTCAGCTGGAAGGAATCCGGTTTGAGCCCGAGCCCGGCGATCATTGCCCCGTAGAGGTGGTTCCAGGCTTTGTCGTTTTCCTCGGCATTCTGTGGAGTCGGGACGGCGTACCGGCGGGTCGTCGCCAGGGGATGGTCCGTGTTGGGAATATCGAGCGCATCCCATTCCAGGTGGAGGATCGAATCGATTGCGTTGCTCATGTCATTTCACTCCTTGACTGGTGAAACTTTGCTTCAACGTGCGTCCGTCCGTGGAGGCGTGCCGGGCGGATCGCTTTCACAAGGCCGCGGCGCCGGAAGTGCCGTCAGCGCAGCGGCAGAAGGATTCCCCCATCTTTGATTATTGGTGGCAGCATTCCCTGTCCTGCTACCGCCAAAAGGGCGCGGATTACTGATTTCGGCGCAATGCAGCGCGGGGTTCCGGAAATGTGAATGCGATTCCCGGCTACGGTCACGGCACAACGCCGGCCGGAGGTATCCGGGGTTACGAAGGAGGTGCGCTATTGGCGCGCGCCAACCCGGGAAATGTGTCCGCTACGGGTTGACCTGAAATCGGGTGCGAAGCCCGGTGGGGCTTTTTCGAGGATGTAGATCGATAGAGCTGTGAATAGCGGATCCCCCATCCTCAAAATTGCAGGAAAAATACCTGCCCCCGGTTTAATTACAGTTTGCTTTGTAACGGAATTTTAGGCGTGCGGCGAGTCCAGGGTCAATAGCGGGAAGGCTGCTGAATTGGGCCGCAATCCACGGCAAATACCGGTGGCCAGTGTCCGTCCGAGCTGGCTGATCGAAACGTGTGTTTCCTCGGCTGCAGTTTGGACGGCAGAGACCTCGGCCGGGGCATTGAATTCACCGAAGTTCTTGCAGGTGATGTCCAGCCGTGCTGCCTCGGAGCCGGTGAGTGCCAGGTGGGCATCCAGCATGCCGCGGGCGAGGAGCATGCCGGGCAGATGGTCGGAAAAGTGGTCGAAAATCAACGGATCATCCCAGTTCCAGGCCAAGGCTCCCCGAAGCGCATTGCCGCGCCGGCCGACGTCGGCGAGGCCGCAACGGAGAGAAGAGCCGGCGGTCCTGTCCACGGCCGGGGCGTTCCTTCTGATCGCGCGGTATGCGGTGGGTGAAAGGCAGGACAGCCTGCCGCGGCCCGTGCCCAGCATCGCACCCTCGGCCAGTAGGGCCGCTTCGAGTTCGAGCCCGCTCACAAGCCCCTTCCGGCGGTCCTCTGCCAGGGTGCTGACGGTGACATGACCGGTGAACGGGCCGACCGTGTCCCCCGGAATATCCCGCAACCAGCCGAAACTGAGTTCGTTCATGAGCAGGGCCCACTCCAAGGGCACCCCGCCTTGCAAGTGTGAGTACGCGATGGCGGTCTGGCGCATGAGTTCGAGGCCAAGGATGGTTGGAATCCCCGCGGTATCCGGGGCGGATGGATCCCGCGGAAGCCTGGCCTCGAATTCCCAGTGATGCCCGTCAATGCTGCGGGCGGGGCCAATTAGGACGGCGTCTTCCGAAGCCTTGTGGACAAGCGTCCGCGTGATCCGGCCATCCATGCAACATCTCCCCTAAGATGAGCGATAGCCCAGCGCGAAGAGGGCGCTGGCAACAGTATTCGAAACAAGCCTTTCGTCCAACGGTGGAAGCCCAGGCAACAGGATTCGCATTACTAGCGGCCCGGTGATCAGGTCACAAATCCATCCAACATCCGTGCATTCCGGGATTTCCCCCCGGGTTTCTGCCCTACGGATGATTGTAGCGACTCCGGCCCGCCGGGGGGCGAAGAAATTTGCGAGGAATGCCGTCCGTAATTGTTCGTTGTCGTGCAATGAATTGAGGAATCCAGCGAGGCTGGATTTGACCAGCGGATCCTCGAAGAGGGATACCTGGTCCCGCTGGATCGCTTCAAGGTCGGCCGGGAGGTTCCCGGCATCGAATTCAACATCCAAATCGATGCTGAAGCGCTCCAGCATCACGGCCAGGACGAGATCGGGGATGCCGGCGAAACGCCGGTAAAAGGCGGGCCGGGTGGTTCCGGCCTTGGCCGTAATGGCCTCGACGGAAAGGGCGCCGAAGCCTTTATCAAGGATCAGTTCTTCCGTTGCCCGGATCAAGGCAACGTCCAGGTCCGCGTTCCGTGGCCTTCCCGCCTTTTGCACCATAATGAAGCACAGTGTAGCCAAAAAGCGCGGCCTGGCCGGAAATGCGGCGGTGATGCGGGGGATTTACAGGGGGTGGGTTCGATTCTCATGGTCTATGGCTGCGGGTCCGTCGGCCTGCGAATTGCCAGTGCGGCAAAAGCGGCGGGCCTGGAAACGTCCGTGGGCGGCCGGAATCCCGCCAAGGTGGCGGAGGCAGCAGCGGGCCTGGGTGTTCCGTGGCGGAGCGCACCGCTGGACAATCCCGCCGGCCTTGCGAGCCTCCTGCGGGGAGTTCAGGTCCTGGTCAACGCGGCCGGGCCCATGGCCGTGACGGCGCCGGCGTTGATCGGAGCGTGCCTTCGCGGCGGCTGCCACTACGTCGACATTTCCAACGAACTGACCGTGTTCCTCCGGGCCTGGCCCCTGGATCGGGCCGCAAAGCGGGCGGGCATCACCGTCGTTCCCGGGGCGGGCTTTGCCACCGCCGTCGTCGAGGGCGTTGCGCATCGCGTGCTCCGCAAAGTCCCGGACGCCGGCGCTGTGACCATCGTGCGGTCCTCGCCGGGTGGAAACCGCAGCGGCGGCGTGCGTCGGACGTCCTCCGAACTGTTGGCGGCCGGCGGATGGAGCGTGGAAGCGGGGCAGCTGATCCGGACGCCGGACAGCATCCGGGTGTTCGAGTTGCCCGAGGGGCCGCGTGCCGGCGTCCCGATCGGCTCGGGGGAGGTCTTCGCGGTGGCCAGGGCAACGGGGGTGCCAGATGTCGCCGCGTACTACACGAGCCGCCTGGGGCCAGTGCTCTCCCGCCTGGCCGTTCCGCTCGCACGGCACTGGGCGCGGACCGGCTTCCGGCTCCCGTCCGCCCCCGGCCGGGCACCGGCCGAACACGGCGGGCCGGCGGATCCAGGGGGACCGGGCAGGGAACCTTCCCGGGTCTGGGTCCAGGCAAGCAACAGCCGCGGCGCGGTTGCCGAGGGATGGGCCGAGGCTGCCGGGACGGAGACGACGGCGGCAATCGCCGTCGAGGCCGTCCGTCGCCTGGAATCGGGCGGCACTGCGGGGGTCTTGACGTCCGGTGCGCTGCTCGGCCCAGGTGCCGCGCTGGCGGTGCCGGGAATCCGGCACGGCGGATGACGGTTCCCGGAGGGCGTGGCTAGTACACGGAGCCTTCGAGGAGTTCCGACAGCCGCCCGGCAGCCCGCCGGAGTTCCGGCACGCCGGCCTTCATGCCTTCCTCGGTTGCGGTCTCCACGGGACTGGTGAGGGCAATCGACTCGCTGGGGCGGCCGCTCCGGTGCGGCACGGCGACGGCCACCGACAGCACTCCCGTGGCCCGTTCGTCCTCGGAGTAGGCGAAGTCGGTGCCGGGCCGCGGCAGGCGTTCGCGGAGTTCCCCGGGGCTGAATGTGTCCTTTTCGTGGCCTGCGGCGACGGCCGCGGCCACCACCTGGCCGAGCTCTTCCTCCGACGCCGAGGCGAGCAGGATCTTGCCCGCCGCCCCGACGGTGAGGGGCAGGCGCTTGCCCAGGGGGAGGTCGTAGCGGAGCGGTGAAGCGCCGTCGACGCGCGCCACGAGGATCCGCTCGAAGCCGAGCCGTGTGTAGAGCGAGGCCGTAAGCCCGGTCTGCGATGCCACCTGCTGGAGGATCGGGCGGGCCGCGACCACCAGGGGGTCGTTCTCCAGGTAGCTCCTGGCGGCGGGAAGGACGGCCGGGCCGATCCGGTAGGACTTATCGGTCTGGCTGACCATCCCGAAGTCCTGAAGCACGCGCAAAATCCTGAGCGTGGTGGGCAGGCTCATGCCGCAGGCCCGGGCGAGGTCGCTCAGCCGTTGCGGCCGCTCGGCGCGCTGCAGTTCGGCGAAGACTTCCATTGCCCTGGACAGGGAACGCATGTTGGCAGCCTTCGGGCTCTCCTCGGCGGAGCTGGCTGAGTGCGTGGGGCTCACGGTCATCCTTTCATTCTATGTAAGCCCCTTGCGCTTGACAGGCTTTGTGGCTCCTGTCACTATTTCTCCATACGCAATATTCTTTCATTCTATGAAATCTAGATCCATAGAGTGGTAAGAACCACTGAACGCAAGAAGGAAACGATGACAACGGAGTCACTCATGGCCAAGCCCGGAACCAAGGGGCGTATAGCCAAGTCCGTGCTGGCCGGCATTGGCGCTTTCGTCGTAGTGGGCGTCTACGCGCTGGTCAGTTCCCTCGGGCTTGGCCTCTGGACCTCCCTGGGCCCCGGGCCGGGGCTGTTCCCGTTCGCGATGGGCGCCCTGCTGGTGGCAATGTCCGTCCTCTGGCTCCTCCAGGAGCTCCGGCGCCCCAGCGAAACCCCGGGCGGCGCCGACCTCGGACTGGTGATCGCCGTCGTCGTGAGCCTCGCGGTCCTGGCCGCGGTGCTGGACCTGATCGGCTTCCAGCTGGGCATGTTCCTTTTCCTGATGTTCCACCTCAAGGTCCGCGGACACAGGGGCTGGCCGTCATCGCTGATCATCGCGCTCGCCGGCAGCGTGGGGGCGTTCTACGCCTTCAACTACGGGCTTAACGTCACCCTGCCCGCTGCGGGCATCCCTTTCCTGAACTCGATCGGACTCTAGTCGTGGACACCCTCAACGAATTGATCGGCGGCTTCGCCGCCGCCCTGACCTGGCAGAACCTGATCTTCGCTTTCCTTGGCTGCCTGCTGGGCACCATCATCGGCGTGTTGCCCGGCATCGGACCGGTGGCCGGCGTCGCGTTGCTGATCCCGCTCACCATGAACCTCGACGCGACCGGCGCCATCATCATGCTCTGTGCCATCTTCTACGGGACGGCGTACGGCGGAACCATCACGAGCGTCCTGCTGAACACGCCCGGCGAAGCGGCCTCGGCGATCACCACCATCGACGGCTACGCCATGACCAAGATCGGCAAGGCCGGCGCCGCGCTGACGATTGCCGCCGTCGGCTCCTTTGTTGGCGGAACCATCGCGACCCTGGGCCTGGTGGCGGCGGCAAAGCCCCTCGGCGAGCTGGGCCTGCTGGTGGGCCCGCCCGAGTTCTTCGCTCTGATGGTGGTGGGCATCTCCCTGCTCGTGGCCCTGGCCGGCAAGTCCATGGTCAAGGCCCTCATCTCCGGAGCCCTGGGCCTGCTGATCTCCATGGTGGGCATCGACCCGGTGGCCGGCGCGCCCCGGTTCACTTTCGGCTCCGACAACCTCCTGGACGGCGTCAGCTTCGTGGCGGTGATCGTGGGTGTCTTCGGACTCTCCGAGATCCTGTCCTACCGGAAGGACACCAGCGCCTCCGCCGTGCACGCCCCCGGCCTGCGGTCCCTGCTTCCCACCGGAACCGAGTGGCGCCGCAGCGCTCCCTCCATGGCCCGCGGCACCGGGATCGGCTTCGGCCTGGGCCTCATCCCGGGCATGACCGGTTCGGTGTCCTCGCTCCTGGCGTACGGTGCGGAGAAGAAGTTCTCCAAGCACCGCAACCAGCTCGGCAAGGGAGCCGTGGAAGGCGTGGCAGGGCCGGAGACGGCCAACAACGCCCACGCCAACGCGGCGCTGATCCCGCTGTTCACCCTGGGCATCCCTGCTTCGCCGACCATCGCCGTCCTCATGGGCGCGTTCCTCCAGCAGGGCCTGACCCCGGGACCGACCCTCTTCACCGAACACTCGGAAATTGCCTGGGCAATCATCGCCAGCCTGTTCATCGGCAACCTGCTCCTGCTCCTGCTGAACGTCCCGCTGGTGGGCCTGTGGACCTCCATCCTCCGGGTGCCCGCGCCCATCCTCACCGCCCTGATCCTGCTCTTCATGGTCATCGGCGCGTACACCATCAACTTCAACGTCTTCGATGTCTTCGTCATGATCGGCTTCGGACTCCTGGGCCTGGCCCTGAGGCACCTGGACATCCCGCTGGCGCCCATGGTCCTGACCCTGGTCCTCGGCCCCCTCATGGAACGCTCACTGCGCGAATCGCTTGAGATTTCGCAGGGCGACTTTGGCATCTTCCTCAACCGCCCCATTTCGATGGTCCTGATCGCCATCGGCGTACTGATCATCCTGAGCCCGCTCCTGAAGCTCCGGAAACCCCAGGCGCTCAACGAAGACCCCGAAACCTAAGCCACCCCAACTGCCTGAACACCACCCCCTTCAAAGGAGAAGAACCATGCCCCGCACACGCCTCGCAGCAGTCCTTGCTGCGGCAACCCTCATCGCACTCACCGGCTGCGGCGCCAACGCCGGCGGCTCCAACAACGCCAACAACTCCGGAACCGACTTCCCCAAGAAGGGCAAGACCATCGAACTGATCGTCTCCTTCTCCTCGGGGGGAGCCGTGGACACCGCGGCCCGGCTCGTCCAGCCCATCCTGGAAAAGGAACTCGGGACCAACGTCGAGGTCGTCAACAAGCCAGGGGCCGGCGGGCAGATCGGCTACACCCAGCTGACCAGCGCGAAACCCGACGGCTACACCATCGGTGCCACCGGCTCGCCGTCGGTTGTTGTCTCGCCGCTGGATCCTGCCCGCGGAGCCAAGTACACCCGCAGCAGTTTCCAGCCGCTCGGCCGCCAGGTGATCGACCCCACCGTAATCGCCGTGCAGCCGGACAGCCCGTACAAGACGCTCAAGGAACTGCTGGACGCCGCAAAGGCCAAGCCGAAGTCGATGACGGCCAGCACCACCGGCCTGCAGACCGGCGAACACTTCGCCCTCGCGCAGCTGCAGGAAACCACCGGCGCCGAGTTCGCGCCCGTGCATTTCTCGGAAGGCGCTTCGCAGGCCACCACCGCGTTCCTCGGCAAGCACGTGGACATCCTCGTGGCCAACGTCAGCGACGTGACCGACCTGAACAAGCAGGGCAAGGTCCGCGTCCTGGGCGTCATGACCGCCGAACGCGCTCCCTCCCTGCCGGACGTCCCCACCTTCAAGGAAGCCGGCTACGACATCGAAGCCGGCACCGTGCGCGGCTACTCCGCACCTGCGGGCCTGCCGGACGCTGTGGCCAAGAAGCTCGAAGCAGCACTGAAGAAGGCCATTGAGGATCCCACCGTGGTCAAGAAGATGGAGGACCTCGGGCTCCAGACCAGCTACCTCTCCGGCGCGGACTACGCACAGTTCTGGGCAGGCCAGGAGGACGACTTCAAGAAGGTCCTCCCGCTGGTCACCAAAAAAGACTGATTCACCAAGCAGCCCTACGGAAGGCACCCGCCATGACAACCCCAGTCCTTGAAGACATCGACGCCGAATTCCCCCGTCCCGCCCGGGACGTGGTCGAGCGCCTCGCCAAGCTCCCGGCCGCCAACATCGGCGATGCCATGGACCGCCTCGGCGTTGCAGACTCCGCGATCCAGGCCGTCTGGCCCGGTGCCCGCCTGGCCGGACCCGCCTTCACGGTCTGGACGCGACCCGGCGACAACCAGGGAATCCACCGCGCACTGCAGGCGGCCCGGCCCGGCGACGTGATCGTGGTTGCCGGCGGGGGAGACGAGTCCCGGGCACTCCTGGGTGAACTCATCGGCGAACGCGCCATCACCCTCGGCCTGGCCGGATTCGTCCTCGACGGCGCGGCACGCGACGCCGAAGCGCTCGGGGAGATCGGGATGCCCGTCTTCGCCCGCGCCGTCACCCCGGCCGGACCCTACAAGAACGGCCCCTCCAGGTTGGGCACCCCCATCGCCTTCGGCGGCGTCCCCGTGATGCCGGGTGACGTCATCGTGGCTGACTCCGACGGCGTGGTGGTCATTCCCCGCGAACAGGCCGCCGCCGTCGCCGACGCCGCCGAAGCCGTCTTCGCGGACGAAACCAACCGCAGGGCCGCGATCATCGCGGACCGCAGCAAATAAGCGCCAAGCAGGAAAGAAAAGGAACCATGACAGCGTGCACCGTCATTGGACTCGGTGAAGCCGGCGCCATCTACGCCTCGGCCCTCGTCGCCGCGGGCCACCAGGTGACGGGATTCGATCCCGTTGCCCCCACAACCCCTGCCGGGGTGACCCGGGCAGCAACCGCGGCGGACGCCTGCCGCGGCGCGGACATCGTCCTCGTCCTCACGGGCGCGGCCGCCGCGCGCAGTGTCGCGGCGGAATGCCTCCCGGTCCTGCCCGAGGGCAGCTGCTACGCGGACCTCACGTCCTCCTCGCCCCACGTCATGCGGGAACTGGGCCGGCTGCCCGGCAAGGCCCTCTTCGCCGACGTCGCGATCCTCGGCCCCGTCCCCACCCAAGGCGCGCAGACGCCCCTGATGGCCAGCGGCCCGGGAGCCCAGGCTGTGGCCCACCTGCTCACGCCGCTGGGCGCCGCCGTCGAGATTGCCGACGGCGAACCGGGCGCCGCCATGGCGCACAAGCTGCTGCGCAGCGTCCTGATGAAGGGCCTGGCGTCGGTGGTCGTCGAAGCGGTCACCGCGGGGCGCGCCGCGGGCCTGGAGGACTGGATCCGCGGCCAGATCGCCCGGCAGCTGGCCGGCGACGGCCAGGCAGTCATCGACAGGTTCCTCGTGGGCACCGCCAAGCACGCGCAGCGGCGCTCGAAGGAAATGCAGGACACCGCCGAATACCTCTCGGCCGAACTGCAGGTGCCCGCCGAAATGAGCACCGCCTCCGCGGCCGCGCTCACCCGCATGGCCGCCGAATCCGCACCAGCCTTGCGCTGAACCGTGCATCGGGCAGAATCAGGGCAAGAGGAAGAATCAGGACAGAACCAACGGTGAACCAGCCACCAGCAATGCCATTCCCACCAGGAGCGCCAACATGATCGGCATCTGGGCCCTCGGAGCGTACCTGGCCGTCATCCTGCTCTGGACCACCCTCCTCAAGCGCAGCGTCGGCGAGGCCATGATCCTCGGCTTCCTCGTGGTGCTGCCCTTCACCGGCGCTGCCGCTGCCCAAGTGGGCTGGGAGGCGCTGTACACGGCAGCCACCGACGAAATCGTCTATGCGACCATGGCGTTCGTCTTCATGGGCTACCTGCTGGACAAAGCGGGCGTGCTGGACAAACTCATCGACCTGCTGAACTCCCTGATCGGCGGGGTCAAGGGCGGGCCGGCCTGGGTGTCCACGGTGGCCTCCGCGGGCCTGGGCGGCGTGGTGCACAACCAGGCCGCCATCGCCGCGACCGTCGGCTCCGTGACCATCCCCTGGATGGAAAAGTCCAAGCTGGACAAGGCCTCGGCCGCCACGCTGGTTGCCGGGAACGCGGGCATGGGCATCACCTTCCCGTTCAGCGCCTCGATGTTCGTCCTGGTGGGATCCGCAACGGTGGGGCCGCTGCTCAACGTCAACGAACTGGTCCTGCCGCTGCTGGTCGGCGGACTATGGTGCTTCCTCCACCGGCTCATCGTCACCTGGCTGCTGGTCCGCCGCAGCGGCATGGCACCTCTGGACTCTTCGCACCGGCTCGCTGTCCGGACGGCGTTCGGCCAGGGTTGGGCGACGCTACTCCTGTTCGTGGTGGTCGCCGTGCCGCTGATCCTCACCTCCGGGGCCATCGCTACCGCTCTGTCTGACTGGACCGGCGGGGACATCACCAAGACCGTCAGCATCATCGTCTGGATTCCCGTGGTGCTCATCATCACCGGCGCCCTGCTGGGATGGAAGCTGCTGCCCCGTGGAGCCCGCGTCTGGCGGGCCCTGCTGCAGGATTCGGCGCCCCGGTTCGGCGTCGTGGGCATCACCGTGCTATTCGCCTTCGCCGGCGCCAACGCCCTCGCCGCCACCGGGCTGCCGAAGCAGATGACCGCACTGCTGACGCAGCTGAACCTGCCGCTGTGGCTGCTGGCCATCCTCATCGGCCTGATCGTCATCGCCGTGGCGGCGCCGCTGTCCGCCACGGCGACCATGGCCGCCGTCGGGACAGTGGGGGTCGCCACGCTCGTGGCGGCTGGTGTTCCGGCCACCACGGCAGCCGTCGCCGTCCTGGTGTTCTCCTCCTGCGAGGCGGCGGTCCCGCCCGGCGGTGCGCCGCTGTACGTGGCCTGCGGCATCGCCGACGTCAACCCGATCACCACCTTCGCCCGGCTGATCACCCACTACGCCCTGCCCCTGCTGGGCATCGGTGTCCTGATCATTCTCGGCGTGCTCCCCATCTAAGGAACCTCGACATGCACCAGATCCGCAGGGCCCTCCAAGCCATCTTCGTCCTGACCCTGGCGGCCCTCCTTGTGGGCGGCATCTTGTTCGTGGTTGGCCAGGCGGCCGCCCTGGCCGCCGGGCAGGGAGCGTGGCTCGCGTTCTTCGACGACGCCGTCAAGCCGCCCATGTGCATCGCGGCGTCCCTCTGCGCGGTGGCCGGGTTCCTGCTCGGCTACAAGAGCCGCCAGGACCAGGGCGTGAAGCAGGAGGCCGGCACCCGATGACCGCTTTCCCCGACGCCGGACCCGCGGCCGGGACGTACCCGGACTTCGCCGGACTCCTCCGACGGGAGGGCCGGCTCGCCGGAACATCCTGGGGCCTGTTCCCGGATCCTGACCGCGGCACGCCGTCCTTCATTACCCCGGACGCCGTCCTGGACGCACGGAACTGCATCCGGACCGGGGCCGTGTTCGGCCTGGATTACCCGGCGGACGCCTTCGACCCCGGCATGTCCCTCAAGCGCGGGGCTCCGCGGCACACCATCTACTCCTCGCATCCGGCCCACCGGGACGACTATCTCGACGGCTACTACCTGCAGGGAACCACCCAGATCGACGGGCTCCGGCACCGCCGCGCCGACGACGTCGGCTTCTACAACGGCACGCCGGATGACCGCGTCGGTGAAGGCACCCCGGACCTCGGCATCCAGGAATGGGCGGACCGGCCCATTGTCGGCAGGGGAGTGCTGGTAGACCTTGACGGGTACCGCCGGGCCCAGGATGCCCCCATCGACCATGCGTCCGGCGAGCCGCTGGGGCTGGACCTGATCCAGGCGGCGGCCAGCGTGCAAGGGGTGGAGCTGAAGCCGGGAGACATCCTCATGCTCCACACCGGCTGGTGCGAATGGTTCCTCGGCCTCTCGCCTGAACGGAAGCAGGAGCTCCGCGCCGCCCGCCGGGCCACGGGCGTGGCGCAGTCGGAGGAATTCGTTGCCTGGGCCTGGGACCACCAGTTCGCCGTCCTGGCCGCCGATACCTTCGCCTTCGAGTGCCTCCCGGTGGTTCCCGGCAGCCCCTTCCTGGAATCGGCGCCCAACGACCACGGCATGATGCACCAGCAACTCCTCGCCAAACTCGGCATGCCCCTGGGCGAGCTCTGGCGGCTGGGACCCCTCAGCAGGCACATGGAAGCCACCGGGCACCGGGACGCCTTCCTCAGCATCAAGCCGCTCAACATCACCGGCGCCACCGGCTCGCCGGCCAACGCCACAGCACTGACCTAGGGGTCAGTCCTCGAAGTCGCCGGCCGCCTTGCGGAAGCGGCCCAGCACCTGGATCAGCTGCTCCACGTCGCCGTCCTCGAAACCCGACTGGGCGAAGACCTCAGCGTTGAGGGCCGTCGTCGCGCGTTTGGCCAGGGTGCGGCCCTCGGAGGTGAGCTCGATCAGGGTGGTGCGGCCGTCCGTCGGATGCGGCGAGCGGACCACCAGGCCCGCTTTTTCCAAGCGGTCGACGGCGTTCGTCACCGAGGTGGGATGGACCTGAAGCAGGGCGCTCGCCTTGTTCATGGGCAGCGCGCCGCTGCGCGCGAAGCCGAGCAGGGCCAGCAGTTCGTAGCGTGCGAACGTCAGTCCCAGGGGCTTGAGCACCGCCTCGATCCGGGCCGTGAGGATCTGCTGGGTGCGCATGATGGCGGTGATGGCGGCCATCGGCGCGGCGACCTCACCCCAGCCGTGACGCTCCCAGTTACGGCGGGCGTCGGCGATCGGGTCGCGCGGCAGCGGGGTTCCCATGGCGTCCTCAGTCCTTCAGGCCCGGGAACTCGGAGTCCGAATATTCGACGCCGAGTCCGGCCGGCAGCGGGCCGGCCCCTGGCTTGCCGTCCTCGCCGTGCCGCCGCTCCTCGCTTTGGCGCAGTTCCACGCGGCGGATCTTGCCGGAGATCGTCTTGGGCAGTTCGGCGAACTCCAGGCGGCGGATCCGCTTGAAAGGGGCCAGGTGCTCGCGGCAGTAGCGCAGGATGTCCTCCGCGAGCTGGGGCCCGGGTTTGAGCCCCGGGGCCAGGACCACGAAGGCCTTGGGCACGGAGAGCTTCACCGGGTCCGGGGACGGGACGACCGCGGCCTCCGCCACGGCGGGGTGTTCGATGAGGACGCTTTCGAGTTCGAAGGGGGAGAGCCGGTAGTCGGAGGACTTGAAGACGTCGTCGCCGCGGCCCACGTAGGTGATGACGCCGTTTTCGTCCCGGCTGGCCATGTCGCCGGTGTGGTAGTAGCCGTCGCGGAACGCTTCGGCGGTCTTCTCCGGGTCGCCGTAGTAGGCGGTCATGAGCCCAACGGGCCGGGGGGCCAGGCGCAGGCAGAGCTCGCCGTCGTCGGCTTCTTCACCGGTGGCGGGATCGAGCAGGACCACGTCGTAACCCGGCAGCGGCCGGCCCATGGAGCCGGTCTTGACCGGCTGGCCCGGGGTGTTGGCGATCTGAACGGTGGATTCGGTCTGGCCGAAGCCGTCCCGGATGATCTGGCCCCAGGCGCGTTCGACTTGCCCGATCACCTCGGCGTTGAGCGGTTCCCCGGCGGACACCACCTTGGTGGGCGGGTTCTTCAGCTGGGTGAGGTCCGCCTGGATGAGCATGCGCCACACGGTGGGCGGGGCACAGAAGCTGGTGACTCCTTCGCGGTCCATCTGCTCTATGAGGGCCTTGGCGTCGAAGCGTTCGTAGTTGTAGACGAACACGCAGGCCTCGGCGATCCACGGCGTGAAGACGTTGGACCAGGCGTGCTTGGCCCAGCCGGGGGAAGCCACGTTCAGGTGCACGTCCCCGGGCTCGACCCCGATCCAGTACATCGTGGACAGGTGGCCCACGGGGTAGGAGCTGTGGCTGTGCTCCACGAGCTTGGCGCGCGAGGTGGTGCCGGAGGTGAAGTACAACAGCATGGTCTCGTCGGCGCGGGTGGGTCCGTCCGGGACGAATTCCGCGGTTTCCGTTGCATGGTCCGCGTAGCGCAATGCCCCGTCCGTGACGCCGAGCCCCACTTCGATGAGCGTGTACTCGCCGGGGACTTCGGCGAACTTGGCGATGTTCGCGCTCCCGACGGCGGCCCAGCGGGCACCGCCGCGTTCCACCCGGTCCGCGATGTCCCGGGGGCCCATCAGGGTGGTGGTGGGGATCATCACCAAGCCCAGTTTGATGCCGGCCAGCATCAGTTCCCAGAGTTCCACCTGGTTGCCGAGCATGACGATCATCCGGTCCCCGCGCCGCACTCCCTGGCCGCGCAGCCAGTTGGCCAGGCGGGAGGAGGCTTCCGAGAGGTCCGCGAAGCTGCGGCGCGTGGCGCTGCCGTCCTGCTCCACGATCACCAGCGCCGGCTTGCCGCCCTTGTCCGGGTCCTGAGCGATGGCGTCGAACCAGTCGAGCGCGAAGTTGAAGTGCTCGAAGCGCGGCCACTGGAATTCACGGTGGGCCCGGGCGTAGTCCGTGCGCAGCTCCAGGAGCCGGTCGCGGGCCGCACGGAAGTCTTCGGTGACAGTCATGGCGTGCCTTTCGCTTCGCAGGCCGTCCGCAGCCGGGGCCCGCTCAATTGCAAAATATACTAGGACATCCAAGGGTTAGGAAGGCCGGCCGCCCAGCAGCTCCGCATAGAGTGCGGCATGCCGGCGGGCCATTAGCTCGGCGCTGAAGGAATGCTCGACGGCGGTCCGGCAGCGGTGCCGGTCCAGCCCGGCCGCCGCGCGCAAAGCCTCGCCCAGCTCCTCGGTGCCGTTCCTGAGGAAGCCCGTGACGCCGTCGTCGATGATCTCCGGGGCCGCGCCCCGCGGAATGGCCACCACGGGGGTCCCGGCGGCGAGCGATTCGATCATCACCATCCCGAACGGTTCGTCCCACTGCAGCGGGTTGATCAGCGCCAGCGCCCCGCCCAACAGCTCGAGCTTCCCCGCGGCATCCGGTTCGCCCAGGAATTCCTCGTTGCCGCCGAGCAGCGGCTCCACCGCCTCCCGGTAGTAGTCCACTTCGGCCCGGGCGCTCATCTTGGCCGCGATCTTCAATCGGATTCCCGCCGCACGGGCCGCCATGACAGCCTCCACCACACCCTTGGTCGGGTCCATCCGGCCCAGGAACAACGCGTACCCGCCGCGGCCCTCGCCGAACGGGATGGCGGCAGGATCCACGCCGTGGTGGATGACCCGGGCGATCGGCACATCCGGGGCCGCCGCGGCCTGGTTTCGGGAGATCGCCACCAGGGCGGTGTCGCGGGCCATCATCCGGTAGACGCTGCGCAGTTCGGGGGTCATGACCGTGTGCATCGTGGAAACCACCGGGATGCCCGGCGGACGGTGCCGGTACAGGGGACCGGACAGCGTGTGGTCATGGATGAGGTCCACTCCGGCCAGGGCCTCATACGCCCTGATCACGTGCGGCAGTTCGGAAATGCTCTGCCCCATCCCGGAGCGGACCGCGGGGGCGAAACCGCCGGGCCGTTCCACCCGGGAGGTGCTATCCGAGGAGGCGGCGAGCAGCACGCTGTGCCCGGCTGCCTCAAGGCCGGTGGCCAGGGCATCGACCACGGCCTCCGTGCCGCCATAGGCGGTCGGTGGAACCGGGACCCAGGGTGGCGCGATCAGGCCAATCCGCATGGCGGGCTCTCCTCAGGTGGCGGGACTCAGCTTTTCCTTAAGCTCCACCAGTTCCGCCAGCACAGGCCTGGTTGTGTGATGCAGGGTAATGCCCGGCGGGAGACCGTCCACCGTTGCCACATTGTCTTTCACCGTGATCGTCATGCGGCTGTTGCCGATGGGACAGTTGCTGATCCTGACGTCCCCAAGTTCCGGGGGCAGGACCGGGGAAAGCCACAGCCCGTTCAGCGCCACATGGGGATCGTGGCGCAGCAGCACCCGCAGGAGTTGCACCGGAGTGGCAGCGGCCCAGGCCTGCGGTGAGCACGACGTCGGGTACGGCACGGGTTCGGGGTACTCGGCACGGTCGAAGCCGCAGAAGAGCTCCGGCAGCCGGTGGTCGGTGTATTCCGCGGCCTCGAACAACGCCATCGCCACCCGCTGCGCCTCGGCCACGAAACCGTAGCGCATCAGGCCGGTGGCGATCAGGGCGTTGTCGTGCGGCCACACCGAGCCGTTGTGATAGCTGGCCGGGTTGTAGGCGCCCATGTCCGAGGCCAGGGTGCGGATGCCCCAGCCGCTGAACATTTCCGGCGACATCAGCTTCTCCACCATCAGTGGAGCTTTGTCCTCGTCGACGATGCTACTGATCAGGCATTGCCCCATATTCGAGGCGCAGGAGTCCACGGGCCGCTTGTCCCGGTCCAGGGCGATGGCGTAGTAGCCGCGGTCCGGCAGCCAGAACTGCTCGTTGAACTTCCGTTTCAGGTCCGCCGCGCGCTCGCGGTATTCGCGGGCCAGGTCCAGATCCCCGGTTTCGTAGGCCAGCCAGGCCCGGGCCGTGTAGGCGCTGTACACATGGCTCTGGACCTCGCACAGGGCGATTGGCGGCTCGGCCAGGCGGCCGTCCGCGAAGTTGATCCCGTCCCAGGAGTCCTTCCAGCCCTGGTTCACCAGTCCCTGGTCGTTGAGCCGCTGGTACTCCACGAAACCGTCGCCGTCCCGGTCCCCGTAATCCTTGATCCAGTCCAGGGCGCGGTCCGCGTAGGGCAGCAGCGCGGCCATCTGCTCCCCATCCAGGCCCCAGCGGCTCGCCTCTCCCAGGAGGCCCACGAACAGCGGGGTGGCATCGATTGACCCGTAGTAGGCGGATTTCCCGCCCAGCGCGAGGGTGGTCCCGATGCCCGGGCGTACCTCGTGCAGGATCCGCCCCGGCTGCTCCTCGGTGAGAGGGTCCACCTTGCTGCCCTGCCGTTCGGCGAGGTTCCACATGGTGTCCAGGACCAGGGTGGGATCCAAGGTGAGGGCCATATAGGAGGACAGGAGGGCGTCCCGGCCGAAGAGGGCCATGAACCACGGCGCCCCGGCCGCCATCACAGTGCGGTCCGGCCGTTCCGGGTCTTCGATCTGCAGTGCGCCGATGTCCTCCTGGCTGCGCTGCAGGGTCCTGGCGAAAGACGGATTCCCGATTTCCGGGGCAGGGATTTTCCGGATCCATTCCTGGCGCCGCAGTTCCGCCGGGGACTCCGCCGAACTCAGGTGGCGGAACGGAAGGTGCTGGAAAGTCCCTGGCGACTCACCGCCGTCGGGCAACGGGGAAACGGTGACTGTCACGCTCCAGCTGCCGTGGGCCGGGATCACCAGCGTGTATCCCAGGCCTTCGTGGCGGACGGCTGCGTCCGGGGCGTGGATTGCGACGCCTTTGCGGGCGCCGCGCCACGAGCCCTCGATGACCAGGGAATCGCCTTCCACCCGCCGCTGCTGCTCCCAGAAACGGGTGATCCGGGCGTCCTTGACCTCGAAAAGGTCGGCGAAGTCCGCGTCCATGGTGAGTTCGAGGTTGCAGACGGCGGGTTCGCGGGCGTGGTTGCGGACAGTGATCTGTTCTTCCATCCCGACGCCGGTCTCCCGGCGGCGTTCGACGATCAGCGGGCTGTCCGCCCGCCCTGCAATGCGTCCGGGACGGCCGATGAACACGCCGCGGTACGGCTCAAGGTTCCGGGCCGCCAGCGGCTCAAGGGTGACGTCGTTGACCGTCAGGCGCCAGCGGGAAATGATCCGGGTGTCGGCGTGGAAAACGCCGTGCGGGCGGTCCGAGTACATGTCCCCGGCCAGGCCCGAGATGCTGAAGTTGGCGCCGTCCACGAGCGTCACGGACGCGCCCAGCGGACCGGCAGCGGTATCGGCGTTCCATCCGGCCATGGCGGCTCCTTGACGGCGGGTCCACCGGTTGCTTCGCCGGCGGTTACGGTTTGTCAGCCAAGCATGACCCTACGCCTGCCCCGGGGACCGCGCCAGAAGGCAGCCGGCCGCTGTTTCCACCGGGATGGAAACAGCGGCCGGAAACGGGGCAGCCCGGTCAGGACAGCGGCGTGACGTAGGCCCCGGAAATACCGCCGTCCACAAGGAAAGTGGAGGCCGTGATGAAGGACGCGTCGTCGCTGGCGAGGAACGCGACGGCGGCGGCCAGCTCTTCGGGTTCGGCAAACCGGCCCAGGGGAACATGGACCAGGCGGCGGGCGGCCTTCTCCGGGTCCTTCGCGAAGAGTTCCTTGAGCAGCGGGGTGTTGACCGGTCCGGGGCACAGGGCGTTGATGCGGATGCCCTGGCGGGCGAATTCGACGCCGAGTTCCCGGCTCATCGACAGCACGCCGCCCTTGGAAGCGCTGTAGGAGATCTGCGAGGTGGCGGCACCCATGACGGCAACGAAGGACGCCGTGTTGATGATGGAGCCCTTGCCCTGCTCCTGCATGTACGGGATGGCGTACTTGCAGCAGTAGTAGACCGATGTCAGGTTGACTTCCTGGACGCGGCGCCAGGCATCAATGCCGGTATCCAGGATCGATGCATCGTCCGCCGGGGAGATGCCGGCGTTGTTGAAAGCGATGTCAACGCTGCCGTAGGTCTCCTTGGTCTGGGCGAAGAGGTTGCGGACCTGTTCTTCGCTGGTGACGTCGACCTTGACGAACATGCCGCCGACCTCCGCAGCGGCGGCTTCGCCGGTGGTGGGATCGATGTCTGCGATGACGACTTTGGCGCCTTCTGCGGCCATGCGGCGTGCGGTGGCAAGTCCGATGCCGCTTGCGCCGCCGGTGATGACGGCGCTGCGGCCTTCGAGGCGGTTGGAGATGACTGCGTTCATGGTGGGCTCCTTTGTTCTTGTGGTTGCTCGGGGTGCCCGGCTCAGGCCGGGGTGGTGGAGATAAAGACGTTCTTGGTTTCGGTGAAGGCGGCCAGCGCATCCGGTCCGAGCTCGCGTCCCAGGCCCGACTGCTTGAAGCCGCCGAACGGCGTGGAGTACCGGACCGAGGAATGCGAGTTGACGGACAGGTTCCCGGATTCGACGCCGCGGGCCACCCGCAGCGCCCGGTCCACCTTGGACGTCCAGATGGACCCGGAGAGCCCGTACTCGGTGTTGTTCGCGATCCGGATGGCCTCGGCTTCGTCGTCGAAAGGAACGACGGCGAGCACCGGTCCGAAGATTTCCTCCCGGAACGCGGGGGAGTCCAGGCCCGGGGTGAGGACGGTGGGCGGGAACCAGAACCCCGCGCCTTCAGGGGCTTTCCCCTGGAAGGCGACCGGGGCGCCGTCGGGAACAAACGAGGAAACCGTTTCGCGCTGCTGGGCCGAAATCAGCGGCCCCATGGCGGTGGCCTCATCCGAGGGATCGCCCACCGCCATGCCGAGCACCGCCGGTTCGAGCAGTTCCATGAAGCGCTCGTACACGCTGCGCTGCACCAGGACGCGGGAACGGGAGCAGCAATCCTGGCCGGCGTTGTCGAAGGCGCCGCCGGGGGTGGCCGCCGCGGCCAGCTCCAGGTCCGCGTCCTCGAAGATGATGTTCGAGCTCTTGCCGCCAAGTTCCAGGGTCACCCGCTTCACCTGCTCGGCGCAGCCGGCCATGATCTGCTTTCCCACGCCGGTGGAACCGGTGAAGACGACCTTCCGCACCGCCGGGTGCGTGACGAATCGCTGCCCCACCACGGAACCCTTGCCCGGTATCACCTGGAAGACGCCAGCGGGGATGCCGGCTTCCAAGGCCAGTTCAGCCAGCCGGATCGCCGTTAGCGGGGTTACCTCGGCCGGCTTGAGGACAACGGTGTTCCCGGCAGCAAGCGCGGGGGCGAACCCCCAGCCGGCGATCGGCATGGGGAAGTTCCAGGGGACGATCACGCCCACCACGCCCAGCGGCTCCTGGAACGTGACGTCCACGCCGCCCGCCACCGGGATTTGCTTGCCGAAGTTCCGCTCCGGGGCCGCCGAGTAGTACTGCAGCACGTCCCGGACGTTGCCGGCTTCCCAGCGTGCATTTCCGATGGTGTGGCCGGCGTTCCTGACTTCCAGCTGCGCCAGGTTTTCCAGGTCGGCGTCGACGGCGGCGGCGAAGCGGCGCAGCAGCAGGGCCCGGTCCGCCGGGGCAACCAGGCGCCAGCTTTCATAGGCAGCGGCGGCGCGGGCGATCGCTGCGTCGACTTCACCGGCGCCGGCCAGCGGCACCGACTCGATGACCTCTTCTGTGGCCGGATTGATGACGTCAAAGACAGTGGCGGTCATGGTGTGGACATCGCTTTCGTAGTCTCGGTGGCGGTCAGCGGGCGTTCGGCGCGGTAGGCGGCCGCCGCCGCCACGAAGCCGTGGAAGAGCCGAAGGTCTGCCGGATTCTGCTCCGGATGGAACTGCACGCCCAGGACCCAGTTGTCGTCCTCGCTCTCCAAGGCCTGGATGGTGCCGTCCGCGGAACGTGCGGTCACCCGGAGTTCCGCGGGAACGGCGTCCACCGCTTGGTGGTGGTAGCAGGGCGCTGTTCCGGAGGACCCCAGCAGGCCTTCGATCAGGCTGCCCGCCTCGGTGCTGAAGGCGGCTTCACCGAACACTCCGGGCGCCGGCTGGTAGTTGGCGCCCGGATTGATGTCCGGGATGTGCTGCACCAACGAACCGCCCAGGGCCACGCTGAGCAACTGGGCCCCGCGGCAGATCGAGAACAGCGGCAGGCCGCGTTCCAGGGCCGCGCGGGTGAGCGCTGCATCGTGCGCATCCCGCAGCGGCTGCGGTGCGGTGAGCGGATGCGGCTCTGCCCCGTAAAGGGAGGGGTCGACGTCGGGACCGCCCACCACGATCAGCCCGTCCACCAGATCCAGCACCGATTCGTCGGTCCCCACCGGCGGCAGCAGGAGCGGCGTCCCGCCGGCGGCGACGACGGCCTCGACGTAGGTGCCCGGCAGGATCGCGGCCGCCTCCTTCCAGACTCCCCAGGACGCTTCCTGGTAGTAGCTGGTCAGTGCAATTTTCGGGCGGTAGGCCTTAGAGTCGTTCGAAGCCACGGATACGCTCCCAATCTGTGATGGCGCCTTCGAAGGCGGCGAGTTCCACACCGGCGGCATGGACGTAGTGGTCCACAACGTCGTCGCCGAAAGCCTTGCGGGCGATGCTGCTCTCCGCCAGCAGGGCGCGGGCGTCGCGCAGCGTCGTGGGCAGCCGGTCGGCGTCGGAGTCGTAGGCGTTTCCCTTGGTGATGGCCGGAAGCGGAAGGTCGTTTTCCAGGCCGTGGATAACGGCCGCCACGAGGGCGGCTGCCGCGAGGTACGGGTTCACGTCGCCTCCGCCCACGCGGTTTTCGGTGCGCAGGCCGGGTCCGTGCCCCACCACCCGCAAGGCGCAGCTCCGGTTGTCCAGCCCCCAGGCGATGGCCGTGGGCGCGAAACTGCCCTCGACGTACCTCTTGTAGGAGTTGATGTTGGGGGCCAGGAAGTAGGTCAGTTCGCGCAGCGCCGCGAGCTGGCCTGCGATAAACCGTTCCATGACAGGACTGAATCCGTGCTCGCCGTCGCCGGCCAGCACCGCGTTGCCGTCCAGGTCCGTGAGGCTGATGTGGATGTGGCAGGAGTTGCCCTCACGCTCATTGAACTTGGACATGAACGTGATGCTCTTGCCGTGCTGGTCCGCGATTTCCTTGGCGCCGTTCTTGTAGAAGCTGTGCTTATCGCACGCGGCCAGGGCTTCGTCGAAGCGGAAGGTAATTTCCTGCTGGCCGAGGTTGCATTCCCCTTTGGAGGACTCCACCACCAGGCCGGCGGCCTCCATGTTGTTCCTGATGGAGCGGATCACCGGTTCAAGGCGGGACGTGGCCAGCAGGGAGTAGTCCACGTTGTACTGGGTGGCCGGAGTGAGGCCGGTGTAGCCCTTGTCCCAGGCCTGGGAGTAGGAGTCGCTGAACATGATGAACTCCAGCTCCGTGCCGATGTGGGCGCGGTATCCAAGCTTTTCGAGGCGTTCGAGCTGGGCCTTCAGGACCTGCCGCGGGGACGCCGCCACCGGGGAACCGTCGGTCCAGAGCACATCGCACTGCACCATCGCAGTGCCTTCGAGCCAAGGAACGCGGCGAAGGGTTGCCAGGTCCGGCTTCATCACCATGTCGCCGTAGCCTGTTTCCCACGAGGACATGGCGTAGCCGTCAACAGTGTTCATTTCGACATCCACGGCCAGCAGGTAGTTGCAGCCTTCGGCGCCGTGGTCCAGCACGTCTTCGAGGAAGGAACGTGCGCCGCAGCGTTTGCCTTGGAGCCGGCCCAGGGCATCGGTGATGGCTACGACGACGGTGTCGATCTCGCCGCTTGCCACCAGTTCCCTGAGGGTCTCAAGCGTCAACTGCCGGTGTGTATCTTGGATGTTCATTCTGTCTCCGCAACGTGGTTTCGGATGGAGTGGAATCTGGGGCTAGGACTTGAGTTCGGCTTCGGCGCGGGCCAGTCGGGCGAACTCTTCCTCGGGGGCGCCGGCGACGATGCGGTGCCGGCTGTAGAACCAGTAATAGAGCAGGGCGGCGGCGAAGATGCCGGCGGTGATAGATGCAGCGAAGACGTCGACGACGAAGGTCGCCACAACTGCCACGGCGGACAGCACCAACGCGATCGAGGTGGTGACGACGCCGCCGGGAGTGCGGTAGCCGCGCTCCAGGAGCGGCTCCTTCCTGCGCAGCACGATGTGCGAGAGGTTCAACAGGACATAGGAAACGGTGGCTCCGAAGACTGCGATGTTGATCAGCAAGGCGCCGTCCTGGGTGATGGCGGCGAGCAGGAAGCCGATGGTCCCCGGCACGATGAGCGCCCAGTACGGGGTGCGGCGCTTCCCCGTGAGGGACATCCAGCGCGGCAGGTAGCCGGCGCGGGAGAGCGCGAACAGCTGGCGTGAGTAGGCGTAGATGATCGAGAAGAAGCTCGCTACCAGGCCGGCGAGTCCCGCGTAGTTGATGAAGTCGGCCAGGAAGGTGTTGCCGCCGTAGGCGATCCGGAGGGCTTCCGGAAGCGGGTTGTCCGAGGTGCTCATGGCCAGTGATCCTGCGGCCCCGGGCACGAGGACGAGCATCAGCGCGCCGAAGACCACCAGGATGAGTACTGCGACGATGATCCCCCGCGGCATGTCCTGTTTCGGGTTCGAGGTCTCTTCGGCTGCCAGGGGAACACCTTCGACGGCGAGGAAAAACCAGATTCCGTAGACCAGTGCCGCAAGGATGCCACTGATGCCCATCGGGAGGAACGCGCTGGATCCGGCGGAACCGTCCGGGACGATGTCGAAGAGGCGGGCGGCGTCGAACTTGGGAGCGAGCCCGACGGCGGCCGCGAACAGGGCGGCCGTGGCCACTGCCGTGATGGCGAACATGAGCTTGAGCGCCTCACCCACGCCCCGCAGATGGATGCCGATGAAAATGGCGTAGGTGACCAAGTAGACGGGCCAGGAGTTGGTGAGGCCGAAGAGGCCCAGTGCTTCAACGTAGCCGCCGATGAACGTGGCAATGGCAGCAGGCGCCACCGCGTACTCAATCAACACGGCCATGCCGGTGGCGAATCCGCCGAGGGGACCCAGGGCCCGGCGGGCGAAAGCATAGCCCGCTCCCGCCGTCGGGAGGGTCGAGGAAAGTTCGGCGAGGCCGAAGACCATGCAGGTGTACATGACGCCCATCAGGACGAAGGCGATCAACAGTCCGCCCCAGCCCCCTTGGGCGAGTCCGAGGTTCCAGCCGGCGAAGTCGCCGGAAATAACATAGGCAACGCCCAGCCCGGCAAGGAGCACCCAACCGGCGGCGCCGCGGTTCAGCCTGCGGTGCTGCAAATAAGCATCGTCGTTGCGTGCTGTGTCTGTTGTTTCCATGTGTCTTCCTAAGAGGGGAGGAATGCAGTGGGAAATTCTGAAGTGCGCACGTTCTAAAGGACTGTTTTTAGTCCAAGAGCTGCATCACAGTTTGGAGGTGATCGAGGCCACGGTCAAGCATTTTGGCGAAAAAGATGCCGGATGAGAAAGATTGGCGCTGAAGAATGGTTGTCTACGTGACCATTGAGAAGGGCGCGGATAGGATGGGTCCAACATCGATAGCCCGGCTTCCGGCCCTAGTGAAGGGGAGGCTCCGCCATGCAGGACTCTCCGTTCGGCCCTTCGTATTCCGTGCTGCGCCCGGTGCGCGGCGGGAACGCCTTCGAGGAGACCATCGAGCACCTTCTGCAGACCATCAAGCTGGGCATATTCGCGCCGTCGGAGAAGCTTCCGCCGGAGCGCGAACTCGCGGAGAGGCTTGGCGTCTCCCGGGCCACACTGAGGGACGCCCTGGGTGAACTGCAAAATGCCGGCTACTTGGAAGTCCAACGGGGTCGCTACGGCGGCACCTACGTCTCGAGTTCGGCTGTCCAGCGCCCCACGGAGAGCCGCCCACTGGAACGTGCGGAGGTCGAAGACGTTCTCTTGTTCCGGGGAATCATCGAGCCCGCGGCCGCGGCACTGTCGGCAAAGGCCGCGCTGACTGCCGCCGCGCGGCAACATCTGCAGCAGTGCCTCTCGGAATTGACGAGTGCGACGCCGGAAACCTACCGTCCAAGGGACGCCAGGTTCCACATCGCCATCGCCGAACTGTCCGGATCAGCCAGCCTGGTGGGTGCCGTGGCGGAGACGCGCGCACGGCTCAACGATCTGCTCGACCGCATTCCCCGCCTGGGCACAAACCTCGAGCACGCCAATGAACAGCATGCGGAAATCGCGGAGGCCATCCTCAGGGGAGACGCAGTCACGGCGGAACGGGTCACCGTGGAGCACTTGGAGGGTACCGCATCCCTCTTGCGCGGCTTCCTCGCCTGAGGGTCGGAAGGTTTGGCGTTACGGCAGCTGTCGAAGCGCTCTTGACTGAAAATTCAGTCAAAGCGTATCTTGGATGCGTTGCATCATGGTGATGCAGTTCACGAAAGGCTTGAGATGATGAGCACGCGCTTCCGCAAAGACGCGGGTCCCGACGGTGCCGTGTCCCAGCACAAGGACCGCTTCGGCAGTATTGAGACAGTCGGCATTGAGTTCATTCCGGACGGGCAACGCACCTCCCGCCCCCGGAACCTCTTCACTGTATTTTTCGGGGGAAACTTCGCTTTCTCCGTCATCGTTTTCGGATGGCTCCCCATCACCTTCGGACTGGACTTCGTTGGCGCCGTAACAGCCAGCTTCACCGGCCTCATCGTCGGGACGGTCCTTATTGCGCCGATGGCCCTGCTGGGGCCGCGGACCGGCACCAACAACACCGTTTCCAGCGCCGCGCATTTCGGCACACGCGGCCGGCTGATCGGATCCGGCCTCACCCTGCTCTTCGCCCTGGCCTACGCCGCCATCGCGGTCTGGACTTCGGGCGACGCGCTGGTGGCTGCCGCCGAGAGGCTGCTGGGAACGCCTGTTGACGGCACCACCTTGGCCATCGGCTACGCCGTCATTTCCGCGGAAATCATCCTGGTGGCACTGTTCGGCCACGGGACCGTGGTGGCGATGCAGAAGTTCGTGGCCCCGGTGGTCGGCGTTCTCCTGATCATGGGGGTGGTTGCCTTCGCCCCCACGTTCAGCCCAACCTCCGTGCAGGCGGATTACCTGCTGGGCGACTTCTGGCCCACCTGGATCCTGTCCGCCGTCATCTCCGTGGGCGGCCCGTTGTCCTATGCGCCCACGCTGGGAGACTACAGCCGGCGCATCTCGCGGAAGCTCCACTCGGACCGCTCCGTGGTTGCCGCCACATGCCTCGGGGTGTTCCTGGGCCTCTTTGTCACGGCACTCTTCGGCGCCTTCACGGCCGCGGCCATCCCGGAACTGGGCGGCTCCTACGTAGCGGACCTGGTCCGTTCCGCGCCAGCCTGGTATCTGCTGCCGATCCTTGTCATCGCCCTGGCAGGCGGGCTCGGGCAGGGCGTGCTCAACCTGTACGCCAGCGGACTGGACCTGGAAGCGCTCTTTCCCCGGCTCCGTCGTGTCCATACCACGCTCATCACCTCGGCAGCAGCCGTCGGGTTGCTGTACCTCGGCGTCTTCGTCTTCAACGCCGTCGACTCCATCACCGCCATGACGCTGGTACTCAACGGATTCGCTGGACCCTGGGTGGCAATCAATGTCCTGGGTTTCCTGGCGGTGCGGCGCGGCAAGTACAGTCCACGGGATCTGCAGCTTTTCCGTGCCAACGCTTCGTCCGGCCGCTACTGGAACACCCGCGGCTGGAACCTCCGTGCAGTCATCCCGTGGGCCATCGGATCGCTGTTTGGCGTGCTGGCGACGGACACGTCCCTCTACACGGGCCCCCTCTCGCAGTTGGCCGGCGGCATCGACCTCAGTTTCCTCGGCTCCACGGCCATCGGAGCCGTCGGCTACCTGGCTGCCGTCCGGTTCTGGCCGGAGCCGCAGAGGCTCCCACGCTCCACGGCAACGGAGCACGTATTACTGTCGAACCATGACTGACAAACTGGGCAAGATCCTCACTGCCGCCACCACCTGCATCGCCAGGAACGGGGTGCGGGGATTGCGGGTCAACGACGTAGCAAAGGAAGCCGGTGTTTCGTCCGGCTTGCTGTACTACCACTTCACCGACCGTGCCGGACTGCTCGCCGCCACCCTTGACTACATCAACAAGCAGGTCGGGAAGGACGACACTCCCGCCTCACCGGCAGCCGCGGACGGCGACAGGCACCTGCGCCACCTGCTCCTCGACGAAATCAAGGACGACCCGGAAGTCCGGCGGAACTCGGTGGCATGGAACGAACTCCGGGCCTGCTCAGTCTTTGAACCGGACCTGAGTGAACCGCTCTCGCGGACAACCGCGGAATGGAACCGCGAAATCGCCCGTGCCCTCGTCGCCGCGGGCCACGGGGCCGGTGAAGACGAAGCAGCAGCCACCGCCGAGATCCTTACCTGCCTGGTGGAAGGGATCTCCGGCCGGTGGCTCAGCGGGTTCGTCTCCACGGACCATGCACGCTCCCTGCTGGCTGCGGCGGTCGATTCCCTCACGGGTGGACGGCCGGCAACCTTGCAAGAGACTGCCGGTCACGACGCGGGCTGACGGTTACTTCCACCAGCTGTCGAAGATGGTGACCGGGACGGTCCGCTTGTGGCGCGTGCGCAGGTACTTGTCCTCGATGAGTTTCGCGACGCCTTCGGGAACCTCGCGGCCCTCGAGGTAGTCGTCGATCTGGTCGTAGGTCAGGCCGAGCTCGTCCTCGTCGGTGCGGCCGGGCTGGCCGTCCAGCAGGTCCGCCGTCGGGACCTTTTCCCAAATCCGTGCGGGGGCACCCAACTCGGCCAGCAGGGCCCGGTTCTGGCGCTTGTTCAGGCCGAACAGCGGCAGGATGTCCGCGCCGCCGTCGCCGAACTTGGTGAAGAAGCCGGTGACGGACTCGGCGCCGTGGTCCGTGCCGATCACCAGATAGTTGTGCTCGCCGGCCAGCGCGTACTGCGCCAGCATGCGGATGCGGGCTTTGGTGTTGCCCTTGTGGAAGTCCGAGATCGCTGCGCCGGTGGTCTTCTCGAACTCGTCTTCCACACCGTCAACGCCGGCAGAGATGTTGAAGGTCCACTCGGTCTTGGCCTGGATGAAGTCCAGTGCCGCCTGGGCGTCGTCCTCGTCGTGCTGGGTGCCGTAGGGCAGCCGGACGGCCACGAAGCTGGCCTCGACGCCTTCGCCCTCGAGCTCCTCCACGGCCAGCTGGGCAAGTCGCCCTGCCAGCGAGGAATCCAGGCCGCCGGAGATCCCCAGCACGAAGCCCTTGGTATGGGTGGCCTTGAGGTATTCCTTCAGGAACGTGACGCGCCTGCGCACCTCCTCGGCAGGATCGATCCGGGGCTGGACGCCCATTTCCTCGATGATCTTCGCCTGGAGTTTGCGCATGGCACCAAGACTAGCCAGCCGCGTCGGCAGGGCTCAACTGTGGCGCGCTGCATAAGGAGTCAAGAGTAATGAACTAGTAGAGGAACACCGGCAGCCAGTCGCGGTTGTGGGCGTGCACCAGCGCCAGGAACAGCACCAGGTCGAAGAGCAGGTGCACGGACACAACGTACGTCAAGGATTTGGTGAGCTTGAACGTGTACCCCTGCAGGAGCGCGAACGGGAAAGTCAGCAGCGGACCCCACGCCTGGTAGCCGATCTCCCACAGGAACGACGAAAAGATCACGGCCTGCAGGAGATTGGCCAGCCAGTCCGGAAAATGCCGGCGCAGCAGGGTGAAGCTAGTGCAGATGAAGAACAGCTCATCCCAGATGCCCACGCTGTTGACGCCGAGGAAAAGCCGCCAAAAGATGGCAGGGTCCGAGGCATCCGGCCAGTTCCGGTAGACACCCGTGTTGATCAGGTAGGCGGGCAGGATGAAGTACCCCAGCGCCACCACGCCGATCAGGTAAAGCTTCGCCGCCACCGGCCACTTCCGCCCCGTATTCACCGGAAAGCGGATGATGTCCTCCCGGTAGGCGAACCTGGACACCAGCCACGGGACGAGGACAGCGGCCCCCAGCGCACCGCCCATCAGGGCCATGTGGCCAAGACTGAGATCGGCGTTCAGTGGCACCAGGCTGATGATGACCATCCCGGCCGCGATCAGTGCAAGGTGCCGCATCAGCTGCAGGTCGATCAATGCTGCGACAGCCACGCCCAAACCGAGCAGCCCGTACCCGGCGAGGTCTTCCTGCAGCGCAAACAACGGCACAGCGGACAGCGACAGGAGACCGGCCGGCAGCAGTTTCCAGCCGAGCACGGTCCTGGGTGTTCCCGTGGAGATCGATGGCACCCTCCAAGCATCGCAGGACCGCGGGTCCGGTGGGACAACGCAGTGCCGCGGCCGGATCGCGCGCCAGTCTAAACTAGGAGCCATGACTCCCGTTGCTGACGCCTCCGCTGCCCGTGCCCGCCTGCTTGAACTGATCAAGGAACTGGCGGTGGTCCGCGGCAAGGTGATCCTGTCCAGCGGCAAGGAAGCCGACTACTACATCGACCTGCGCCGCATCACCCTGCACCACGAGGCCTCCAAGCTGGTGGGCCAGGTCATGCTGGAAATGATCGACGACGCCGGCATCCAGCTTGAGTGCGCCGGCGGCCTCACGATGGGTGCCGACCCCGTCGGCACCGCCGTGATGCACGCAGCTGCCGACGCCGGCCGTGCCGTGGACGCCTTCGTGGTCCGCAAGGCCCAGAAGTCCTACGGCATGGGCCGCCAGGTGGAAGGCCCCTCCGTGGAAGGCCGCAACGTGGTGGTCCTGGAAGACACCTCCACCACCGGCGGCTCGGCACTGACCGCCGTCGAGGGCGTCCGCAACGCCGGCGGCAACGTGGTGGCGGTCGCGGTGATCGTGGACCGCAACACCGGCGCCAAGGAAAAGATCGAAGCCGAGACCGGTGTCCCGTACCTCTACGCCTTCAGCAAGGACGAACTCGGCCTCGACTAACAGCCTTAACGAGACTGGCCGGCCCCACAGAAGGGGGCCGGCCAGTTTTCGTTTAAGAGCCTAGGAGCCGCTGTAGGGAACCCGTTCCCAGCGCAGGACATCGTTGCCTGTGACGGAGTTGGGTGCCACGGTAACGCGCAGCCACTCATTGCTGCTCGCCGCACCTTCCACCGTCACGCGGTGCAGGTTTTCGACTGCGCTCTCGTTGTAGACGTTCAACCAGGGAGACCCTTCGGCCAGCGGTGAGTCGTCATTGAAGATATGGCTGTCGCCGTTGAACAGGTACACCGGACCGTTGAAGGTACGGGATCCTTCGGCGATGGCTTCGACGATCGGACGGAAGCCGCTCACCAGTTCCGGGTTTTCTTCGACGCCGTTGGCCAGCATGTAGGGGTCGAACATGTCGGCTTGCGTCATGACGACGACGGCCCTCGCCTTGGCCCTGGCGGCGTCCGCAAAGGTGCGCTCCAACTGGGCGACATCGGCCGCCGTCCTCGTCTGTACCTCTGCGAGCTGCGCCTGGTTGGGTTCCGCCTGGCCCAGGCCCGACCACGGCAAAAGCGAGTTGTTCGATCCCTGAACGTTCACCACGGAGAAAGCGATCCGCTGCTCAGCGAAGGTGACGTTCTCGGGAAGACCCTGGTCCACGGCGGATTTCACGGGCATGGTGCCGCCGAGGGTCTTGCCTGGCTGGGCGAAAAACAGCTCCCGGAGGGCAGCCAGCCGTTCGAGGGGATCGTAACTGCCGTTGTTGACGCGGTGGCAATCCACCCATTCGTTGTCGCCGGGGGTGTAGACCAGCGGTGCTTCAAAGCGGTCAAACTGTGTCTTGATGGCGGCGAAGTATTCGTCCGTGCACTGCGCCGATCCGGCCTTAATATCGCCGACGTGGGTGATGAAACCCAACTCGTCCTGGCGGTTCAGTTCGGTCACCATCCCGGGGAAGCGGTCGAACTGAGCCGTGCCGTAGGGAACATCGCCGATCACGGCAAAAGAGAAGGCACCGGCCTGCTGGTCCACGGGCGCGTCGGCAGGGGTGACAGCCTGGGACGGAATTGCAGTCGCAGTAAGAAGGGCGAGGGCTGCGGCGGCCCCCAGGAACCGGGAGTGATTACGCGTGGGCATGACGGTCTCCATTGAATCGGTAGATGCGGTGTCCGCAAATCTAGGCCGGCGAGGAAACCACGGAGGGAAGGCCGGATGTCGCCCAACTGAACATCTTTGCGTTCTTGCCTAACGCCGGGAAATGCCGCTGGCCCAGGTCGGTTCCCCTCGAATGCCGCCGGCGGGGACTTCCCCGGGCATGCGTGTTCCTTCCGCCGTCAAGACGACGCCCCAAGCTGCAGGTGGATTGCCAGTGTGACGGCTCCGAGCGCCAGGACGGCAGCGGAGGCTTTGATCAGGTGGGTCTTGGACTTCCAGTGCCGGGAGGTCAATGGATGGCCGCCCCTGACCTTCCTGCGCGGGCTTGCACAAGCAGCGGAACTGGTGAGGAAACCAGCCGCGATTAGGACCATCAAAGTGAGCATGTGTTCGCTTGTCCGCGGCGTGCAGGCGGCTTTAACGAGAGAACGTATCGCGGTAAATCATCAGTTCGTAGTCATCGTCGATATGGAAAAGCCGGCGGTGGCCGATGTCATCGGTCACCCAGATTAATTGCCCATCTTCAGTCCGGTCATCGATCGAGCCGCGATGGCAAGGGACTCCGCCCTGGCTCAGGATGACGAGGTCACCCTGCTCGAGGGACTTCCATAGAGATGTGTGACTGCTCTGTCGCACGTTTCTACCTTTCTGGTGGCGTGGCGCCGCGGGGACCGAAGCGGCCGGGAATGGGAATGCCGTGGGAAGCGGCAGGATCGTGAGAACAAGCATATCGTCGATTGTTGACAATTTGAAGGGGTGGGTGGTGCGAATTAGGCGGGGGAGTGGGTGCCCGCTCCACGCAGGGCTGCGCAGCCCCTATGCGCCCAAGGCCTTGTCATGTTGCGTGGTCAGATCCTCGACAGCCTTTTCCATGTGTTGGCGGATCGCCCTGAGGAGTGCCTTCCTGTCACGGCGTGCAAGCAGATCGAGGAGAACCTGGTGCTCCTCGACAAGCACATCCACCCTCGGATAGGACACTTCGAGGTTGAGGATGCACATCCTTGATTCGGCGGCCAGGGTTTTGTAGCTCCGGATGAGGCGGGAGTTTCCCGTACCGGCCACGAAAGACGTGTGGAATTGCATGTCCAGGCGCGCGATCGCCGGCCAGTCGGAGACCGCTACCTGCTTGGCCATTTCGGCAAGAGTGTCCTTGAGGATGCTGCACGTTTCCTCAATGGTTTCAGGCGGAGCATCAAGAAGTTCCTGCGCAGCCGTTGACTCCAATGCCTGGCGGACAGCGTAGATTTCCCGGATATCCTCGGAGGTTAGTTCCCGCACGAAGACGCCGCGGTTGCGCTTGTTAACGAGGATTCCCTCCTGGCTTAGCCGCTGCAGGGCCTCGCGGATGGGGCCCCGCGATGTATTCAGCTGCACGGCCAGCACGGACTCGTTGACTTGCTGGCCCGGGAGGAATGCACCTTGCACGATTTGCTCCCGCAGTTGGTCGGCAATCAGCTGTGCAGTGGGCCTTCCCTCCAGGACAAAGGGGCTTCCTGTTGTCGCTGCGCTGGTGCTGTCGGTGCTCATCGGGCTGCGCCTTCCGGTTCGGTGTGGAAAATCCGCCTGGCCCTGCGGGGAAGGGCTGAGGTTGCGCGGGAGTATTTTTGCTCGAGCTTGGATTGCGGGTAGCTCAGCAGGAGGGTCATGACGAGATACCAAAGGCTGGCGACGATGAGCAGGGGGATGGTTTCGTAGGTGCGGGCATAGATGAGTTGTGCACTCTGGAGCAGCTCGGCCACGCCGAGCACGCTGACCAGTGAGGTTTCCTTGAACATGCCGATCACCTGGTTGCCGGTTGCAGGGATGATCGAGGGCATGGCTTGGGGGATGATGACTTTGCGCATTTTCATCGCGCCGCTCATGCCGAGTGAGTCGGCGGCCTCGATCTGGCCTTTGCCTACCGAGGAGAAGCCGCCGCGGATGATTTCGGCCATATAGGCGGCTTCGTTGAGCGTCAGGCCGACGAGGGCGGCTGTGATGGGCCCCATTAACGCATTGGTGTCGACGGCGGTGCCGATGTTCGTGAAAGGGATGCCAATCGTCAGGTTTGGGTAGAGAGCCGCGATGTTGAACCAAAAGATCAGCTGCACCAGGACCGGGGTGCCACGGAACAGGGTGATGTAGAGGCTCGCGGCGATGGAAACCGGCTTCACGCGCGAGGAGCGCAGGATGGCGATCGCGAGGCCGAGCAAAGTTCCCAGGGCCATGCTTGCTATCGTGAGGAAAATCGTGAGCATGAGCCCGCGGAGGATAGTTTCGTGGGTGAAGTATCGGGCGACCACGTGCCACTTGAAGTTTGGATTTGTTGATACGGAATACAGGACGCCGACGGCAAGCAGGCCGCAGGCCAGCCAGGCTGCGTATTCGAAGATGCTCCGGCGCTTGAGCCGTGGTTTGAGCGCAGGGTCAATCCCGCTCGTCGCGCTATTACTGTGGTGATGAATCTTCGCGGCCACGACGCACCTACTAATCGAGTTCGGCCTCAGTGCTGGCACCCTTTCCAGGCCACCTATCCGCAATGGAACGCCCCCTTGGCCAAATTGTCAACAATTTGCCGATCGTGGGACCTGTCGTGGGGGCTGGGGGTCTGGCCTTATTTAACCCGAAACGGCTGTTGCAAGCCCGGTACACTCCGGGTCTGCAACAGCCGTTCAGGGTTTGTCGTTGGCTAGGCCGTGACCTGCTGGTCAGGTTGTTTTTCGGTCAGGTCCTCGACCGCCTTTTGCATGTGCCGTTTGATCGCCTTAAGGAGTCCCTTCCGGTCGCCCGCCTCGAGGAGATCCAGCAGGTTTTGGTGCTCCTCCACCAGGACGTCCACCCGGGGGTAGGAAACTTCCAGGTTGACGATACACATCCTCGATTCGGCGGCCAGGGTCTTGTAGATCCGTATCAAGCGGGAATTTCCTGCGCCGGCAACGAAGGATGTGTGGAACTGCATGTCCAGCCGAGCGATCGCTTGCCAATCGGAAACGGCTACTTGTTTCGCCATTTCACCGATTGTCTCCCGCAGGAGTTCACATGTGGCTTTGATCTGCTCCGGGCTGCCGTCCAGCAGGGCGTTTGCCGCAGCCGATTCGACAGATTCACGGACCGCGTAGATCTCTTGGATATCCTCGGTTTCCAGCTCGAGGACAAACACGCCACGGTTCCGATGGCTGACAAGTATGCCCTCCTGGCACAAACGCTGCAGCGCCTCCCGGAGAGGTCCCCTCGACGTATTCAGTTGGCCGGCCATGACGGATTCGTTGATCTGCTGCCCCGGGCGGAAAGTTCCCTGGACGATCTGTTCCCGTAGCTGATCGGCGATCAGCTGCGCCGTTGGCCTTCCTTCCAGTACAAAAAGCCCTTCCGGTGTTGCCATCGACATCCCCCTCATCTCATTCTTTGCTAGCTACATGCGTTACTACACGGCAATTGCGGTGTACTTGGTTTCAAGAAATTCCTCGATACCTATTTTGCCGCCTTCGCGTCCCAGGCCTGACTGCTTGACGCCTCCGAAGGGGGCGGCAGGGTTGGAGACGATGCCGGTGTTGAGGCCGACCATGCCAACCTCCAGCTCGGCGGAGAAGCGGAGGGCCTTGTCCATGTTCTCAGTGAACACGTAGCCGACCAATCCCCATTCAGTGTCGTTGGCGAGCCGAAGCACTTCGTCCTCGCTGTCGAACGCGGTGATGGCCGCAACCGGACCGAAGATCTCGGTGCGCATCAGTTCCGCGTCCTGGGAAACGTCAGTCAGGACCGTGGGGGTGTAGAAGTATCCGGGACCGTCCGGACGGCTTCCGCCGGTCAGGATCCGTGCGCCCTTGGAGACGGCGTCGGCGACCAGGCTCTCAACCTTGTCCAGCCCCTTCTGTTCGATAAGGGGTCCGACGTCGGTCCCTTCCAGGGCGCCGTTGCCCACCTGCAGCTCGGAGATCCGCTTGGCGAACTTCTCGCTGAATTCCCCGGCGACGGAGCGGTGCACGAAGAAACGGTTGGCGGCGGTGCAGGCCTCGCCCATGTTGCGCATCTTGGCCTTCAGGGCGCCGTCGACGGCCTTTTCGATGTCGGCATCGGCGAGGACGATGAACGGGGCGTTTCCACCCAGTTCCATCGAGGACCGCATGACATTGTCCGCCGCCTGGCGCAGCAGGATCTTGCCCACTTCGGTGGAGCCGGTGAAGCTGACCTTGCGGGCAATGCCGCTGCCCATCCAGGTCCCCACGACGCTGGAGGCGTTCGCCGTGGTGACGACGTTAAGGACGCCGTCGGGAAGGCCTGCCTCGCGGAAGATCTGCACCAAGGCCAGGGAGGTGAGCGGGGTGAGCTCCGCGGGCTTGAACACCATGGTGCAGCCGGCGGCGACGGCAGGGGCGATCTTGCGCGCGCCCATGGCGAGTGGGAAGTTCCACGGAGTGACCAGCACGCAAGGGCCGACAGGCTCCTTGGTGATCATGATCCGGGTGTTGCCGTCCACGGAGGTGGCCTGGTCGCCGCCGATGCGGACGGCTTCCTCGGAGAACCAG
>NZ_FNEI01000010.1 GCF_900099975.1 Arthrobacter cupressi | reverse complement strand
CGCCGCCGCCGATCAGCAGGGCCAGGCCGACCGCGATGCCCACCTTCAGGCCACGGCCGGCCTTGGGCTTGCTGCTCTCACCGGCAACGATGCGGGTGGTCGTGTTGTTGTCCTGGGGTGATGACACTGACGTATTCCTTTGCGGGAGGACAGGCCTGCATAACGCTCCAGGCCCAAGAACGGAGATGATGGGGTGACCCGCAGCACCCGGCGGTTGGGGCATGGGCGCCTGGTCCTGGGGTGTGCGTGGTGGTCTGATGCCGAGGCTGTGTGCCTTGGCTCGATAGAGATTACGGTCGCTCCGTCACGGCGACAACGGGATCTGACACCTGCGGTCATTGGGCGACGCCGGCGGTAATGGCCGGACGCCCCGCGTCACGCAACGACCAAATCCGTCATGAAAGAAGGCGGCCTCAGCCGCCGATCTCTGCCTCCTCAACGTGGACGCCCGCGTCCCGGAACTTCCGGACCTGGGCCGGGTCGGCGCCGTCGTCGGTTATCAGGGTCCAAGGCATCTGCGGCGGCGCCTCTCTTTAACCCGGAATGCGCCGGCGCGGCAGGACGCCGTCGCCGGCGCAGCGGTAGTCCGGTGCCTAGCGGACGGAATGGCTGCCAGTCATGCGCCTTGATGCGCTGGCGAGCTGCGGCAGAACCGGAACATGCGGGGCATGGTGTGTGCGGGGCAGGTGGACACTGCTCTGTGCTGCGGGTTCGGGGCACGCGGGGGAGCCGGCCTCAATCGCCCTGGTGTTCATGAACCTGTCGGCGCCCCGTCCATCCAGGGGGACACCGGGGCACAGGTCGGTGATCAGGCCCATTCCGGCGTACTCGCGCATGGCTTCGATGCCTGCCACCGCTGCCCGCTTGTCCGGAAAATCCGTGGAGAGGGCTACCACGCTCCCGTTGGGGGCCGTGACCCTGAACCTGAAGTAGCCGTACTCATCTTCGAAGAGTTCGAACGAACCGGTCATGACTGTCCTCCTAAGTCCGGCGATCAGCCGGAAATTCGACGTTACTCATGGGCCGGGATGCGTCGTTGCGTCCCGGTGATGGCGAATCGTGGAAATGGATACATGGCCGTGAATGTGAGGCGTGCCACATTACGTCAGGGCCCAAACATACCCGAACGTCCTCCGTGCTGGCGAGGGCCATTCCTGTCACAAACCGTTCGCACGTCCTTGCCGCCATGGCGTGCGCCGTGGCCACCAGCCGGGGACGTTGCGCCGGTACTCGAGGTACTGCCGGCCATAGGTGCCGGTGAGAGTCGGTTCCTCGTAGACCTTGACGAACCCCATCACCGCCGCGAGGACGATCCCCGCGTAGAGCAGGAGCGGCCAACTGCCGAACAGCAGAGCCTGGCCGAGGATGATCGCGAGTAGCGAGAGGTACATCGGGTTGCGCACGAACCGGTAGGCGCCTGTCACGACGAGAGTCCCGGTTGGAAGGGGAGGAGCGGGTGTGCCGCGGTGCATCGCGAACAATGCGAAGGAGTGGAGCAGGAAAGCAATCCCGAGGGAGATCGCGATCCAGGCCGCTGGCACGAGGACCCAGCCCGCACCGCCCCAGTCGAACCACCGCCAGCCCGAGATGAGCCACGGGAGGAGGCCGGCAACCGTGCCGGGGGCAAGGAAGAGGAAGCCGACGGTGCCGATCCACGCGCCGGTGGGCGAGGTTTTCCGGCCCATGCAGTCAGGCTAGTCCTATGGCGGGCGGTCCGGGTGCCGCCGTTCGCCTGGGCCGTGCGTTGCGGAAGCAGTAGCCTTTTAAGTACATGCCAGTCGGCTCCGACCCCCACGATAGACCCAGGAGCACAACATGAAGGTCCCCCGGCATTTGCTCACGATTGCCACGGTGCTCACCGTGATTTTCGGCCTCACGGCCGCTCCCGCGGGAGCCGCACCCAGACCGGTGTCCTTTGCTCAGGTGAGCGCAACGCTGCTGCCCGGCAACCAGGTGCGGGTCGACCTGACAGTGAAGTGCGACCCGTCGGATACCTACCAGTTCCAGATTTTCCATGTCCTGCAAGGCGAGACGGCCGGTTGGAACGATGACCCCACGTTCCTGCCCACTCCTTGCGGCACACGGGAAATTCTGCCTGCGTCCGGCCTGACCGGCTTGTTTCTGCCAGGGAAAGCCCAGCTGCACGCGCTCCTGAACATCTGTGAAGGGGGAGACCCGGCGGCCTGCTCGGTGGCGGAGGTCTGGAAGACCGTCAAGTTGCGTAGCTGACGAGGCCTGAGAGTCTCACCAGCCGCCGCGCGTCGGCGTGTGTCCCTGCCGGGCGTCGTCGGGCATCGTCATTTCGGCGCGCAGGCCGAGGAGCCGGATCGGTCGGCCCGCTTCGATCGCGGAGGCGAGTTCCACGGCCCGGGAGATGACTTCATTACGGTCGAAGGTCTCGGGGATCTTCTTCCCGTGGGTCGTGGTGAGGAACGGCGCGTACCGCACTTTCAAGGTCAACCCGACCACGGGCCGACCCTCGGCCGCCACGTCTTCCAGGACACGCGATGCCAGTTCCCTGACGGCGTCGTCCACTTGGGCAGGCTCGGTAAGGTCGCGTTGGAAGGTGATTTCGCGGCTGTGCCCACGGGCAACCCAGGGGGTGTCGTCCACAACGCTGGCTCCGTCCCCGCGTCCGAGCTGCGCGTACCAGGGACCCATCCGGGGGCCGAACTCCGAGGCCAGTTCCTGGGGATCAATCGCTGCAAGGTCGGCGACCGTGAGGATACCAAGTTTGGCCAGCCGCGCCGACACCCTGGCTCCAACGCCCCATAGTTCTTTGGTGGGCTTGCTGCCCATGACGTCCAGCCAGTTCCCGGCCGTGAGGCGGAAGACCCCGGCGGGCTTGCCGAAACCCGTGGCGACCTTGGCCCGGACCAGGGTGTCGCCGATGCCCACGCTGCAGTAGAGTTGCGTGCGTTCCAGCACGGCGGCCTGCAACCGCCTGGCGTAGGCTTCCGGATCGGCTGTTTCCACGCCGACAAAGGCCTCATCCCAGCCCAGTACCTGCACGGTGGCGCCGGGCTGCGCGCGCAGGGTGGCCATCACCGTTTCGGACGCCTCCAGGTACGCCTCGTGGTCGACCGGCAGGATCACGGCGTCGGGCACTTTCCGGGCCGCAATCCGCAGCGGCATGCCGGACCCCACACCGAAGGCCCGGGCTTCGTAGGACGCGGTGGACACCACGGCCCGTTCGGTGGGGTCGCCCCTGCCGCCGACAATGATCGGTTTGCCCGCCAGCTCCGGCCGCCGGAGCACCTCGACGGCCGCGATGAACTGGTCGAGATCAACGTGCAGCACCCACCGGATTCCGCTCACGCCACCAGTGTGCACGAAACATCCCGCGTTGGCACCGGGCCGCATGGCTGTTCCCTGGCCCAGACCGTGGGGAGCCATCGGACTCAACCGCCCTTAGCCTGTGGTTATGAATCAGCGTGAAAAGAACTGGCACGGACAACACAAAGCTGGACTGAGCCGGGGCGAGCGCGCCGCGGACTTTCTCCGCAACGGAATGGGCAGTTGGACGTTCGTCGGCCTGTTTGTCGCATTCATGGCAGTCTGGGCGGCCGTCAATACGTCCCTGCGTCCTCCCCAGGCGTGGGATCCCTATCCGTTCATCCTCCTGAATCTCTTCCTCTCCATGCTGGCGGGCCTTCAAGGCGCGATCCTGCTCATCGCCGCCAAGCGCCAGGACGCCATCGCGGCGGCCATGGCCCAGCACGATTACGAGACGGATGTCCAGGCAAAGTCCGAGATTGACCGGCTCATGGCCGTGAACAATCAGCAGCTCCAACTGCTGGAGGAGCTCCGCGCCATGCTGGCGCAGCGGGAGGGCCGGCCCGGGCCCGGCTGAGCTTCCGGACTGTCACCGAACCTCGAGAACGCCCATCATGCCCAGGTCTTCATGGTCGAGGATATGGCAGTGATAGACGGACCTGCCGGTGAAGTCCGTGAAGGCCACCCGGACCTTGACGCTGCCACCCGCAGGCACGTTCACGACGTCCTGCACACGGACCGAATCCGTGCCCGTGCCGTCTTCTTCGACGATCTGCATGGGCCAGACATGCAGGTGGAAGGGATGATCCATGGGCGTGTTGTTGAACAGGGTCCATTCTTCGAGGCTGCCCTTGGCGGCCGTGATGTCCGTTCGTGCCGGGTTGAACCGTTTGCCGTCGATGGTGAAGCCCTGCATTCCCATCGCTCCGGCCCCGAACACCAGGTGGCGCCGGGCCGCCAGGGGCAGCAATCTCAGGTCCTCCGGGCCGGAGCGCGTGGTCAGCGGCTTCAATGCCGGTCCGGGGTCGCCTGCCACCCTCACGGTCGCCAGGACCGTGCCGCCATCCGGCCTCCGCACGCCGGGACCCACGGGCCCCATTGCCCCACCTCTGAAACCCCGGTCATACGGCTTCGCAAGCACCATGGACTCGCCGGAAACCGCGGTGACCAGCAAGTCCGCCCGGTTGCCTGGTGCCAGCAGGACCTCCGGGACCTCCTTCCCTTCCCGCAGCGGACCCGAGTCGACGCCGAGCAACTGCAGGGACTGTCCCTCAAAGCCGAGCCGGAGGTAGCGGGTAACGCAGGCGTTGATGACCCGCCACAGCTCGCGTTCTCCCGGGCGTGCTTCGATCGTAGGCACTAAATGGCCATTGACCAGCAGGAGCGTTCCGGTGCGGCCGGCCATCCGGTCCATCATCGACGGCGGGCTGACGCTCCCTGCCGTGTCCAAGGTGATGTCGGAGACAACGAGGACCCGTTCCCGCGTAACCTCGGCTGGCGCAGCATCTTCGACGACGATCGCGCCGTACAGGCCCCCAAAGACCTGGCTCGCCGCGCGGCCGTGGTGGTGCGGGTGGTACCAGTACACGCCGGGAGGGTGGCCTTCCGGAACGCGGTATTCGTAGTCGAAACTGCTGCCCGGTGCCACCGAAATGAAGGCGTTGTCGCCATTGTCCCGGGGCGATACGTGCAGCCCGTGGACGTGCAGGTTCGTTTGTTCCCCGAGGTTGTTGAGCAGGTGGACCGCCAGGACGTCGCCCGCCCGGACCCGAAGCGTCGGGCCGGGGACCGCGCCGTTGTATGCAAGGCACGACGCCGGCCGGCCCGCGAGCTGTACGGTTCCGGGTGCTGCCTCAAGGCGGATTTCCAGGCGGCCTGATGAGCTATGGACAGTGGGCGGCTGCGTCAGTCCCGTCCCGGCAACGGTTCCCGGCGCTGATCCCCGCGACAGGAAGAGCCCGGTTGCGCCGGCTGCCGTACCGGCCAGTCCCAGCCCACCCAACAAGAGGGCCGTGCGGCGGCTGACCCGCGGCACTACAGCCCCTCGCCGAATACGTTGAGCTGCTCCCGGTATGCCTCCGTGGTTAGTTCTCCCCTCGCGAAGCGTTCATCGAGAATCTGCAGGGCCCGGCTCTTCATCGACGAGTCCCTGCGGTTCAGGTGCCGTTTCCGGGATCACGTGGCGCCACGCCAGGCTCCAATGGCGGCCACCACTGCGCGGGTGCGCTGATGACGAAACGCCGCCCGCTCACTTCCCGCGGGACTATGCGGATGAGTTGGTCCTTGACGCCGGCCTGCCATGGCGAGGGGGAAGTGGCGGCGGCTTCCTGAAGTTCGGCGGTGTTTTCGACGAGTTCGGCCGTGCCCTTGACCACCACGCTCCACGCGATGGTGCCGTAGGTGTTGAAGCCGTCCGCTTCGAAGGCAACTGATTTTCCGCCCTTCAAGGCACTGAGTTTGGTGCCGGGTCCGGTCCGGAAGATCACCGTGCCGAAGTCGGGGGCGTAGTTGACAGGGAAGATTTCAGGGTCACCGCCGATCACCAACGCCACCCTGCCGACAGAGGAAGTCTCGAGATGCTTCCAGCAGTCGTGCACGGTTAGGGACACGGTTTCAGAACCGGGTGCTGGGGTATCCATGGGGCGAGCATAGGTTCCAGGTCCCGGCCGCCGGTAGGGCAGAAAGTCCTGCGGGGGAACTGCGTTTTGTGAAGCCCCGCGGACATTGATGCCGTGACCTTCGGCCCTGTTTCCGCTGCGCCTGCCGGCGGAGACTAAGGCCACGATCCGGTGTGCTTCCGATACCGGGCGGCCGACCAGCCAGGAGGAACGTAGTGGAAAACGATGAACGGCCCGGAACGGTCCTGGACGAGGAACAGTCGTGGGATGTGCTGCGCCGCTGCGGCCACGGCCGGCTTGCCGTCTCGGTCCTGGGCAACCCCGACATCTATCCCATCAACTACATCGCGGACCATGGCGTTCTGCTGATGCGGACGAATCCGGGAACAAAGCTGGCCGAGCTCACGGTCAACGCGAATGTTGCGTTCGAGGTTGACGAGGTGGCGGACGGCGAAGCCTGGAGCGTGGTGGTGACGGGGAAGGCGAGAGTAGTCGAGTCGCAGGCGGAGGCGGACAGCTTGGACAAGCTTCCGCTCAAACCGTGGATTCCTACGCGGAAGTACACATATGTGGAGATCACCCCGGAGCGTATCCATGGCCGGTATTTTGAGTTCGGTGACGAGCCCGAGAGGTACTGAGCACCCGGGAATTATTGAGCAACCGGACGGGCCGGCGATGGCAGGACGGGCAGGGCGACGATGAAAGGCGGGATTCTTCTGGGAGCCGGTGAAGCTGCGCGGCTGTCCGCGCGGCACCCGCAGCTGCGGCGCGCAAACGTCGTCGCCGACGGCGAAGTTGCACAGGTCATGCGCGGACTTTCCGCTGAAGCAGACCTCGTGGTTGTGGGAACAGACCGCGGACCCGATTCCCACGGCAAGGGATTCGGCTCGGCAAGCTTCCAGACATCCATCAACCCGGGACTGACGGTTCATGAACTGCTGGACCTTGACCACGGCCCGGCGGATGCGCTCCGGAAAGCGCCGCCGGTGTCAGGTTGCTGGTCCTTGGCTGCCGCGGCAAGGGCGGACTCGGGGTCACTCCAAGCCTGCCCGTGGTGCATCATCCAAAGGGCTCCACCATGTGAGCGGTGTCGTCACGGTAAACCGGCGGCCCGTGATCGAGGCGGGGACTATCCGCACGAAAACGTCCTTCCGGCCAGCCCGCCACGGAAACAGCAGGAGCCCCACGGTGTCCAGGAGTTCCTGGGTCAGCTTTAAGCCGGCGGCTTCGCCTTTCACCACCACGCTCCAAGCGATGCCCGAATCCTGGTCTACCCCGTCGGCTTCCAGCGCCACGGGCGTCTCTCCCAGGGCTGCGTGAAGTTTGGTGCCCTCCCCGGTGCGGAAGACCAGCGTTCCATGATCAACCTTGTAGTTGACCGGGAAGATGTCGGGATGGTCGGTGACCCAGACCGCCAGCCGTCCCACGGACACGCCCCGCAGGAGGCCCCAGCATTGCTCGGGGGACAGGACTTCGACCTCCGAAACGGGTGGTGGTTTGCTCGTCATGGCCCTGACGGTACGCCGGAGTGGCGGACCGAAACAGGGTACAAAGCCCCGTGCCGAAGCTGGAACCGCGTTGTACCGCCGAGTAGGCTGGCATGGGGGCGCATGGAAGGGGCCGATGGATATGTCCAGCCCGGAACGGGGCGAACACTCTCCGGTTGCGGGGATTCGGATGGAAGCATTGCTCACGGACTTCCTGGCCCAGGCAGGCGATCTCCTCCACGCCCAGCAGGACATGCGCGGCCTGCTGGAAGCGGTGGTGTCGGTCGCCGAAGACCTTAGCCTTGAGGCGGTCCTGGACCGCGTGGTCACGTCGGCTTGCCGGTTGCTGAAGGCCCGTTACGGTGCCCTCGGGGTCATCGGTGAGGACAGGTCTTTGAGCCATTTCATCACCGTTGGCATCGATGATGACCTTGCGCGCAGGATTGGGCCGCGTCCCACCGGCCACGGCGTGCTGGGCCTCTTGATTTCGGACCCTTTGCCACTGCGGCTCCATGACCTGCGCGAGCATCCGAAGGCCTACGGTTTTCCGGCACATCATCCGCCCATGAAGTCATTTCTCGGGGTTCCGATCCGTGTCCGCGACGTGGTCTTCGGAAACCTTTATCTCACCGAAAAGGAAGGCGGGGAGGACTTCAGCCCGGAAGACGAGGACCTCGCTGTTGCCCTCGCTGCCGCCGCGGGGGTCGCCATCGAAAATGCCCGGCTCTATGAGGATGCGAGGCGCCGGGCCTCCTGGCTGGAGGCCTGCATGGACGTCACGGGCAGGATGCTCGGCGGGGAGCGGGCACTGGAGCCGGACAAACCCCTGGAAGAGAGCAACTGGGGGCTGAACCTGATCGCTGACCGGGCCCTGCGTGAATCGGGCGCCTGCCTCTCCTTGATCCTGATCCCGGCGGAGAACGACAGCTCCTACCGGGTCCTGGGGGCATCAGGGGAACACGCCGGACATTTCGCCGGCGACCTGCTGGCTCTGGACTCCGAAGCCGTCCGGAGCGTCGCCGCCGGCGGCCCCCCGGCCCGGATCGACGAAGCACGGACCGTCCTGGGCCCCACCGAGGGCTTGAACCTCGGGGAACTCCTGGCGATCGACCTCGGCGCGCACGGCGCCCACCACGGTCTCCTCATTCTGGTGCGGGCAGCGGGTGCCGGTGGCTTCCCGGTCACGGACATCGAGATGGGGGCTGTCTTCGGTTCGCACGTCGTGCTTGCCCTCGAGCTTGACCGGGTGCACCGACTGCGGGAGCAGCTGGTCCTTTTCACAGACCGGGACCGGATCGCGAAGGACTTGCATGACGTGGTCATTCAGCGTTTGTTTGCCGCGGGCCTGAGCATTCAGAGCCTGCGGCGCTTCACCAATAACGAGGCTGCGTTGGCCCGGATCGATTCGGTAACCGGGGAGCTCGATGAAACCATTCGCGACCTCCGTGACACCATCTACTCCCTGCGGACCGGGTCAGGGGAGCGGGAGCTCCTGAGCAGCCGGATCCTTCAAGTGGTCCGAAGCGCAACCAGATCCCTGTCCTTCGCACCGCACCTGAGCCTGAACGGCCCCGTGGATTCCGTGCTCGACGACGACACGGTCGTGAACCTGTTGGCTGTCATTTCCGAGGCCCTCAGCAACGCCGTACGGCATTCCGGGGCAGAGTCGATCAGCGTTTCCGTCTCCGCCGAAGATGGCAGGCTGCTTCTGGCCGTCGAAGACGACGGCTGCGGCTTCATGGAGCCCGCCCCGGGAAACGGTCTGGCCAACATGGAACGGCGGGCAGGCGAACTCAACGGGACTTTCTCCATCAGCAGCACGCCTCAATCGGGGACCCGGCTCGAATGGACCGTTCCCGTCGGCTGAGGCTGCAGACGGGCCTCAGTGGCGGGGAACAGAACCGCTTTGCGGCCCCTGCGCCAGGAACACTGCCGCTTGCGTGCGCCGCTCGAAGCCCAGCTTTGCCAGCATGGATGACACGTAGTTCTTGACTGTCTTTTCGGCCAACAACATCTCTTCGCCAATCTGGCGGTTCGTCAGCCCCTCTCCGACGAGTTCGAGGACCCTGCGTTCCTGCGGGGTGAGGGCAGCCACCCGCGGATCCACGCGTTGTGGCTCGGTGAATCCTTGCACAACCTTGGCTTTCAACCCGGCATCAAACAGCGACTCGCCCTGTGCGGCCGTGCGGAGCGCGCCAAGCAGGTCGGAACCACCGATCTCTTTCAGGACGTAGCCGGCCGCCCCGGCCAGGACCGCGCTACGGAGCGCCTGTTCGTCGTCGTAACTGGTCAGGATGAGGCATACGAGGGAGGGATCCACTGAGCGAACGTCGCGGCATACCTCGATGCCGGTGCCGTCCGGCAGGCGGGCGTCAAGGACTGAAACGTCCGGGCGCAGTGCAGGGATGCGGCGGGCCGCTTCCACGGCGGAGCCGGACATGCCGATCACGGCAAATCCTTCGCCCTCCAGAAGCTCTTTGAGGCCCCGCCGGACCAGTTCGTGGTCGTCAAGGATAAACACCGTGATCGGTTCGCCGGACGCGGGATGTGGCGCTGGTTGACGGTCCATGGTTCTCCTGTCACGGCACGGCTTCGACGGCGTTGTGCGGGCTCTGTTACCCCGTTCTGACATTGTTTCCTGCCCGCTCCGACACCTACAAGGGCCGAAGGGCCCGGGCAGGTCCCGTGACCTTTGGCACTGGTTCGCCGCCGGCCTTCCGTTCACGCTGGGATCAGGCGAGGAGACGAACCGTGGCGAAACGCTCAACGCGAAAAGACCATCGCCCGTCAAGGCTCACCGATCCCGCCCCGGAAGCAGCCGTGACGGGGTACCCACAACCGAGAAAACACGAAGGAGTTGGAATCACATGAAGAGATGGACACGCTGGCAAGACTGGACCGTTGTTGCTGCCGGGGCCTACGCGGCGCTGTCCGTGCTGTGGACCGAGCAGTCCGGATTCTCGACGGCCTACCTGGTCACCCTTGGCGCCCTGCTCATCGTGGCCGGCGCCATCAACCTTGCCTGGCCGGGGATGCCGGCCGCCGAATGGGGCCAGGCCGTCCTTGCGCTGGTGCTCCTGCTGGCTCCGTGGGTGGGGGGCTTCACCTCGCAGACCGGAGCCGCATGGAGCGCCTGGATTCCGGGCGCCGCCGCCTTGCTTGTAACCGCACTTGCGATCAGGCCGAGCACCGAGGAATACCGTCACCACCACATGACGACGGCCCACTAGATCACGGCCTGGTGTCCCGCCCACCGCGGGATACCAGGCCGTCGATGTCGACGAAGTCCCTTGACGAGGAACGGGAAACACCATGAAGAATCCAATTGTCGTCGGCGTCAACGACACCGAGGCAAGCCAGGCCGCCGTGTCCTGGGCCATGCGCAGAGCGGCGGTGTTGCAGCTGCCGGTGATCCTGATCCACGCCGTGGACGACCGCTGGTCCTACGAGAACTACGCCCTCATCGACGCGGTCAGGAAGTACGGGACCGAGCTGCTTGAGAAGGCCAGGGCACGGGCCGTCGAGGCGGAACCTTCCGTCGACCTCGAGGCCAAGCTGGTTTCCGGAAGCGCCGGGTACGTACTGCGGAAGCAATCCCGCAAGGCCTCGATGGTGGTGGTAGGTGCCGGGGAATCCTGGTTCGGGGCCGCGGTGACTGACAGGGCCTTGCAAATTGCCGCCGTCGCACACTGCCCGGTGGCGGTGATTGGAAGGAAAGCCGGCGACGACGGGCGGCGGGGCATCCTCGTGGGGGCGGATGGTTCGGAGGAAGCCACCCAGGCGGTAGCCTTCGCGGCGGCCGAGGCAGACCGTGACGGCCAGGACCTGACGATCCTGCACGCCTTCGGAAACCCCCTCTTCCGCGTGCCGAAAGGCATGCCCGGCAGCGAACTGGCCGAACGTGCCGCGGACGAGGAACGGGTCATCCTGTCCGAAACCGCCGCCGGACTGGCAGCGGACTACCCCGACCTCGTAGTCCATCAGGTCCTTGCTGTCGACCGGAATCCTGCGCAAGCGCTGACGGAGGCCGCGGGCAACGCCCGGTTGCTGGTTCTAGGCAGCCGGGGCAAGGGGGCATTCAAACGCCTGCTGATGGGCTCTACCGCCCACGCGGTGCTTTCCCAACTGCCGTGCCCGACAATCATCACCAGGGTGCGCCGGTGAAAGGCTGACCCGCCGGTTGTGCGTCCTCCGGGTGCCCGGGCGGCTCAGTCGCCTGCTGCCGCGCCGGCAGGCCGCACAACCAGGACAGGGCACTGGGCATGATGGAGTACCGCGTGTGCGGTGGACCCGACACTGGCACGGACCACACCATGGCCGTGTGTTCCGACCACGACCGTGCCGGCGGCGCGGGAGGCCTCCAGCAAGGTTCCGGCAGCCGAGGTCCCGGCGAGGATCCGGGTCGAAACCTCGAGCGCCGGTGACCACCTCCGGACGGTCCGGGCGATGTCCTCGAGGAGGTCCTCCGGACGATGCGGCCCGGTCGGCGCCGTGGAACGGTGCCACACACCATGCCTGGGCTGTACATACACGATCTGCAGCGGCGATTCCGTAAGCGTCGCAAGGACGCAGGCTTGGCGGGCCACCTCTTCCCACAGCCGCTTGCTGGCCGGCGCAGAACCGAATCGCAGGGCATCAATGCCGACGACGACAGCCCCGCCGGGGTGCTCCGTCTCCCGGATGACGGCAACGGGACAGTCCGCGGTGGCCGCCAGTTCGAGGCTCACCGAGCCGACCAGCAGGCCCATGAATCCGCCAATGCCCCGGCTGCCCACAACGAGCATGTCCGCGCCGGCCGAGGCATCCCGCAAGAGCACAGCCGGCCAGCCGTATTTCAACACCGTACTCACGGCCACGTCGGGGGATTCATCCCGGGCGATGACAGCGCCTTCGGCCAGGACCGCCTCCGCGGCGTGCCGCAGGCCGCTGTCCGCGATCCCTGGAACCGGGGCAAGGTCGTGGGTGACTGCCGGCCACATGGAGCAGTGGATCACGGCGAGGTCGGCCTTGCGCAGCAATGCCTGGCGGGCGGCCCAGCGGACCGCTGTCGCGGACGCGGGCGAGCCGTCGAAGCCCACAAGGATCCGTCCCACGAACCTCAGCCCGCTTCCGGAGCATGGACGACGAGCACGGGGCAGTGGGCATGGGCCGCCAGCGCCGAGCTGACGGAACCAAGGAGCAGCCCGCCGAAACCTCCATGGCCGCGCCGGCCCACAACGATCATGTCTGCATCCTTGCTCGCCTCGATGAGCATGTTCCGGGGATGGCCCTGGACCAGCCGGGTCACCACGTTGTCCGGAGGATCGGCACCGAACGCCTTCCCCACCGCCTCGTCCAGGATGTTCCCTGCCGCAGTCTCGAACTGATCGATACCCATCGCAACGTAGCCCGCATACATCTGGGGGTAGTCCCAGAAAGCCGTGGCTTCGAGGCTGGCGCCGAGGGGCCCGGCGAGCTTCTGTGCCTGCCGGAGTGCCTCGACGGATGCATCAGAGCCGTCCACGCCTACCACGATCCGGGGTCCCGAATCCTTGTCCATGGTGTTCCTCCTGGTCTGTTCCTATGAGAGGTCTGTCTGACGCCGGGATTTTTTCAGCGCAGGAATGGTCGCCTTGATGCCGTTGAAGGTGCCCGTCAGGTTGACGCCGGTGCCGCGGGCCGCGCCGGTGACCGGTGCAACCTTGTCAATGACGCGTTCCATGGGGTCTTCCTTCGTATGGGTGGGATGGGAGCGCAGTCGAAAAGGCTCACCCGGAAGCCGGGGCTCCGCCGCCGTCGGGATCCGGGGCTGTGGCATGCCGGAAGCTGATCCGCAGCCGGGTGTGCTCAAAAACGAAGTAGGCGCCGGTTGCCATGATGGCGAACCCCAGGAAGCCGAGCCCGGTGACCTGCGTGGCGATGCCCGCCATGAAAGCGAAGAGCCCGACAAACAAGGTGAAGCCCCCGGCGGCCCTGCGGGCGGGATGCGTGGCCTCGCCGGTCCCGTCCGCGCCGGCCGAGAGCTTGGCGGCCAGGCGGGGATCCTGCTGCATGAGTTGTTCGGCGAGCAATTCCAACTGGTGTCGCTCATGGTCAGTCAGGGCCATTGCATCCTCCTGCTCTTGGAACGCTGCCGGGCGGGACCTGGACGGTCCGCCTGCGGGCTTGCTTCAAGGATCGGCCCGCCCGTGTCCCGATGACAGGGCCGAAAGTCACGGGCGGTGGCCGGCTTTCCGGCCCGCCTTGCGCCACCGAAGAGGACTTTCGGCCCTGTTGGCGCCCCGAAGGCACAGTGATTCTGGGTGGTGGGAGGATGTTCCGTCATTCCCCCGGCAGAGGAGGACCCCGTGCGCGCATGGTGGGTAGAAGATCCGGGCCCGGTCCGCGGACACCGGCTTAAAGGCGGGCAACGCCCCGACCCGGTCCCCGGCCCGGGCGAACTCCTCCTGGCCGTCAAGGTCTGCGGGGTGTGCAGGACGGACCTGCACCTGGCCGAAGGCGACCTTCAACCGAAAACGGCCGGAGTCATACCGGGCCACGAAGTGGTGGCCGAAGTGGCCGGCCTCGGGGAAGGCTCTTCAAGGTTCAGGCCCGGTGACAGGGTAGGCGCGGCCTGGCTGGGCTCTGCATGCGGTACATGCAGGTTCTGCCTCGGCGGCCGGGAAAACCTGTGCCTTGCGCAGCGGTTCACCGGCTGGGACTTCGACGGCGGTTACGCGGAGCTCATGGTCGCCCGCGAGGAGTTCGTCTACCCGCTTCCTGACGCCTTCAGCGACGAAGAGGCCGCACCCCTCCTATGCTCCGGGATCATCGGATACCGGGCATTGCGGCGGTCTGCGCTCCCGGGCGGTGGACGGCTTGGAATCTATGGTTTCGGAGCCTCTGCCCACCTGGCTGCCCAGATTGCGGTCTCCGAGGGAGCCGAGGTCTACGTGATGACCCGTTCGGAGAGCGCTCGCCGGCTGGCGCTGGAACTGGGGGCCGTTTTCGCCGGGGATGTCCGGGACCGGCCGCCGGAGGCCCTGGACTCGGCGATCCTGTTCGCGCCGGCGGGCGAACTGGTGCCCGTTGCAATGCGGGCCCTGGACAGGGGCGGCACCCTGGCCGTCGCCGGGATCCACTTGAGCGCCATCCCTTCCCTGAACTATTCAGAGGACCTGTTCCAGGAACGGCAGTTGCGCAGCGTCACGGCCAACACACGGCAGGACGGTGAGGAACTCATGGAGGTGGCGGCGCGGGTACCTTTGCGTCCGAAGACCGTCGCCTACCCCTTCGAGGAAGCCAACGAGGCGCTGATGGACCTTGCGGAGGACAGAGTCACCGGGGCAGCGGTTCTGCGGGTGAACAACGGGAAGGCTATTCGAAGGACTTCCGGCGCTCGTCGTTGAGCCGGGTGGTCCAAACGTCGGGCGCCTTGACTTTGAACCGCCGCCCGGTCAGCACCCTCGGCGAAAGCCGCACGTAGTGTGACTTTTCCCCGGGTTGCCAAGGCTCCAGGCCGAGCGCGTCCACGGCGGATCGTTCATCCGGGTCTTCGATCAAGGACGTGCCGCCGCGCGCGGTGACGCTCCAGGCTTCTTCGGTGGCGGGGTCGTAGCCATCGATTTCGAACGCCGCAGGCACTTCCTTCATGGATTCCCACAGCTTGGTGCCGAACGCAGTACGGAAAGCGATGCTCCTGCGTTCAAGAACGAAGTTCACCGGGAAGATTTCCGGGTGTCCGTCCACGATGAGTGCGAGCCTGCCGACAACTGCCCCGGCAAGCAGCTGATAGCAGCCCTCGAAGTCGATTTTGCCGTTGTTCGGTGCGTCACCCATGGGCTTACTCCATGCCTGCCCGGGTCGCGTCGTCGATCCCGGCCTTCCAGCGAATGTCCGGCGTGACGGCATACCGCCGGCCGGTCACGGAATCCGGGGCGATCCGGAACAGGCGGTCCTTGCCGGCCCCCTGCCAGGGAAACAAGGCCCGGCTCATTGCGTCCAGGGACTGATTCGTCGCGGTTGCGGCCAGGGCCTGCCCCTTGACGACGACGCTCCACGCCATGCCGAATTCGGCACTGACCGCGTCAGCCTCCAGGGCCACTGCGGCATCGTCCTCGAGCGCACGGGTCTTGGTGCCCGCTGCCGTGAGGAAGACGAGGGTATTGTCTTCCACCCTGTAGTTCACGGGGAAGATGTCCGGCCGGCCACCAGCGGTGACCCCCAGCCGCCCCACCGTGGTTTCGCGGAGCAGCCGCCAGCACTCCTCGGCGTCGAGTTCTTCTGCTTCCGGTGCTAAGTCCTTGTCACCCATGAGGCGATCCTAGGAGTGACAGCGGACCTCCCGACAGGGCCCAAAGTCCCGGCGGCCCGCAAGTGCCTGTCGCCGGACGGGACACAGGCGTAGCGTCTATCCAACAAGGCAAGGGCGGCTGCCGGTGTTTGGCCCCGGAGCGCCCTGCCGGTTCCTGAACTGCGAAGGAGACGGGGCATGGCTGGATGGAATGCAGACACCGCTGCAGGCCCCGTGGGGCCAGGGACAGTGACGTTGGTAGAGGGCTCGTCCTTCTGCATCTCCCAGTCGAACGGAGACATCCAACCGGACCATCCGCATGGCGTGTTCCACGACGACACCCGCATCCTGTCGCGCTGGAACCTGTTGATCAACGGCCAGTCCCTGGAATCGCTGACCGCCTCGACGACCGAGCCTTACCGGGCCCTGTTCATCGGCCGGGTGCCGCGATCGGACGGGTACGCGGACAGCCCCCTCATCGTTGAGCGTGTCCGCGAAGTCGGCGCCGGGATCCTCGAGGAGGTCACCATCCGGAACTACTCCACCGAGGAAACCGAATGCGAGATCACCCTCAACGTGGAAGCGGACTTCGCGGACCTCTTCGAGGTCAAGGAAGCCCGGGTCCAGCGGCAGTGGGAGGAATCCCGGATGCCCGACGGCGACTCGCTGGCCATCAGGGCCGCGTGGCGGGACGTGCGGAAGGGCGTCGTCGTCAGGGCCAGCGGTGCCGATGTCACCGCGGAGGCCCTGCGCTACCGGGTGGCCGTCCCGCCGCGGGGCCGCTGGAGTACCCGGCTGAGCGTGGTGCCCGCCAGCGACGGTGCCGCACCGTCGTCGTTCGTGCGGCAGTCCGGCGGTGAAACTTCCCCGAGCGACCGCCGCCGGCAGGAATGGGTGGCGAAGATTCCGAAACTGCACATGGGCAACCGGTCCATCGAACGGACGCTGCGGCGCAGCTACGACGATCTGGGAGCGCTCCGCATCGAGGATCCCGCCCATCCCGAGCGGATCGTGGTGGCCGCGGGCGCACCGTGGTTCATGACGCTCTTCGGCAGGGACTCGCTCTGGGCGTCGGAAATGGCACTGCCGGTGGACCCGTCCCTGGCCTTGGGCACGCTGCAGACCCTGGCGGACCGCCAAGGAAAAGTGGTGGATCCCATGAGCGAGGAAGAGCCCGGGAAGATCCTGCACGAGGTCAGGCTCGGCGTCTCCACCGGGCTCTCGCTCGGCGGCAAGTCCGTCTACTACGGAAGCGTCGACGCCACCCCGCAGTTCGTGATGACCCTCGGTTCAGTCAGCCGGTGGGGTTTTGCGAAGGACACCATCACTGCGCTGCTGCCGCACGCCGACCGCGCGCTGGATTGGGTTCGGAATTACGGGGACAAAGACGGCGACGGCTTCGTCGAGTACGAGCGCCTCAACGACCAGGGCCTCATCAACCAGGGGTGGAAGGATTCCTGGGACGGGATCAACTTCGCGGACGGCCGCCTGGCCGAACCGCCGATCGCGCTTTGTGAGGTCCAGGCCCTGGTGTACTCGGCGCTGTTGTCCCGCGCATGGATGGCGTACGACGGCGGAGACACCGCTTTGGCGGCGCAACTCACCGCCGAAGCGGCGGAGCTGAAGAAGCGGTTCAACGAGGCGTTCTGGATGCCTGACCGCGGGTATTACGCGATCGCGTTGGACGGAAAGAAGCGGCAGGTGGACGCGTGCGCGTCCAATATGGGCCAGTGCCTGTGGCACGGAATCGTCGACGAAGACAAGATTCCGTCCGTGGCTGAACGCCTGATGTCCCCGGAAATGTTCAGCGGCTGGGGCGTGCGGACCCTCGCGAGCGACATGGGTGCCTACAACCCCGCAAGCTACCACAACGGGTCGGTCTGGCCGCATGACAACGCGGTCATCGCCGTCGGCCTTCTGCGCTACGGCTTCGTGAAGGAGGCGCAGCGCATCGCCACCGCCCTCTTCGAGGCTGCCGAACACACCGACGGCCGCCTTCCGGAACTTTTCTGCGGCTTCAGCCGTGACCAGGTAGCCGAGCCCGTGCCATATCCGACGGCATGCTCTCCACAGGCCTGGGCGGCCACCACGCCGATCATGCTGATCACCAGCCTGATGAGGTACGACGCCCACATTTCCCGCGGCGGCTTCTGGATGGATCCGGCGCTGCCCGAGTCGTACGGCGACCTGCACATCACCAACGCGCCCATGGGAAGCGGCCGGATCACGATCGACATCACGGCGTCGGAGCCCACCGTGCAAGGGCTGCCCGACGGAATCGCCTTCCACCGGGACCACCGCCCGTGGCTGACGGAACTGATGGACCAGGCCGGACTCGGGGACCAGGGTTAGCCTACGGCCCAGGGATTAGTGCGAGAACCCCGCAGCCGCCTCGGTGAGGCTCTTGCCCTTCGTTTCGGGGGCCAGCCACTGGGACAGCGCGGCGCCGACGAAAGCGATCCCGGCGGCGATCAGCATCGACGTTGCCGGGCCGAGATTGACCATCGCCCACGGCAGCAGGAAGGTGCCCAGCCCGGCACCGATGCGGCTGACGGCGGCAGCGAAGCCCGTGCCAACGCAGCGGACCTCCGTGGGGAAGACCTCGCCGGGGTACACCCCGGTGAGGGTGCCGACCATCGCGTTGAAGAAGGAAAACGCGAGGAACAGCGTCAGCACGGCGGCGGGCGGCGCGCCCGCCCACAGGCCGATGACGGCGAGGAGAACGGTGCAGATCCACTGCGGTGGCACGGTCAGCACGCGCCGGCCGACCTTGTCTATCAGCAGGACGGTGAGGATCACTGCCGACAGGGCCACGGCCGAGAGGCCTACGCCGCCGGCGAGTCCGCCGCCGAGTCCGTACTGCCCGAGCACGCTGTCCGCGAAGGTGGCGATGGCGAAGTAGGGTGCCACGGCGCAGAACCAGAACATCGAGACGAAGAGCGTCGCCCGCCAGTAGCGGCGGGAGAACAGCATCTTGAAGGTTCCCTTTTCGGTGTCTTCATGTTCGACGTCGGACATCTCGGCCGCGTGCGCCATGTACCGGTGCGCCACGGCCATGGCCTCGTCCTTCCGGCCTTGGTTCCACAACCACCGGGGCGACTCGGGGAGCCCGAACCGGGCCACGAACAGGACCACCGCGAGCAGCGTGCTCGTGCCGAGGATGACGCGCCAGCCAAGGGTGGTTGAGTGGGCCAGCCAGTAGCCCAGCGCGAACGCGACCATGAACCCGGTGTACCAGGCGATCAGGGTCACGCCCAGCAGGCGCCCGCGGAGCTCGGCGGGCGCGAACTCGGACATCAGCGGCCAGCCCACCGAGTATTCCATGCCGATGGCCAAACCCATCATCAGCCGCACCACGAAGAGCAGCTCGGGCGAGTCAACGAAGAACTGCAGGCCCGACGCGACCACGAACAAGCCCATGTCCACCATGAACAGCGGCTTGCGGCCGAACCTGTCGGCGGCCCACCCGCCTGCCGGGGAGCCGAAGAAGATGCCGAAGAGGGGCGCGGCCGCGATCAAACCTTCCCAGAGCGTGGACAGGCCCAGATCGGCGGTCAGGCTGCCGGTGACAGGGCCGACGATCCCGAGGATGTACCCGTCCAGGAACATGCCGCCCGCGAGGACGAACACCAGCCTCCGCATGAAGCGCCGCTTGAATGCCGACGTCGTTGCCGAATCCCCGGTGATGCGCTCCCGCTGTGACATTGGACGAGCCTCTTCCTCCCCTTTGTCCATGATGGCCCTATGCGGGGGAGGGAGAAAGGGGTGGACGGTGGAAGCGGCGGCAGGTGCCGCATGCCGGCCGGAGGCTAGGTGTCCGCTGCGCCGCACCAGGTGGCCAGCGCCCCGCTGAGGCCTTCAGCCGAGCCTTCACCGACCCACGCAACATAGCCGTCGGGACGTATCAGGACGGCCGTGGGGGCTGCCACTTCACCCAGCACCGGAAGCCGCCACCCGCCGTCGTAATCCGCGGTGACGTGCCGCACCCTCCCGGCCCAGGCACCGGTGTCCAGGCCCGGACCGCCGAGTTCGAGCAGCACCGGCCGGGCCTGGTGCAGCAGCTCGAACACGCGTACGGGGCCGTCTGCGGTGACGACGTCGAGGTCCGGCATGCGTCGCCCCGGCAGTGGGTGCCCGGCCCCGGGCCCCTGGGCACCGACCTTGTACGCCACGTCGAGACCGGTGACCAGGGCAGCCACCAGGGCGGCCGCGTCGTCGAGGACCAGCACCTCGTCGAGCAAATCCCGCAGCGCCTCCTGCCGCGGGTCGGCCTTCTGGAACAATGACTGCGCCATGGTGTATTTCAGCGCACGCGCCCCGGCGGGACGGCGTTCGGCGTCGTAGCTGTCGAGCAGCTCCTCGCCCGAGACGCCGCGCACCACCTGCCCGAGCTTCCAGCCAAGGTTGACGGCGTCCTGGATGCCGAGGCCGATGCCGAGCCCGCCGGTGGGGGAGTGCACGTGCGCCGCGTCACCGGCCAGCAGCACGCGGTCCTTACGGTAGGACTCCGCCTGCCGCGTGGCGTCCGTGAATCTCGACAGCCAGGCGGGGCTGTGCACTCCGAAGTCCGTGCCGAACACTTCGGTCAGACCCCGCCGCAGCTCTTCAAGCGTGGGCTCGGTGTTCGGTCCCAGCTCGGCTTCGGTCAACACGACCCGCACCATGCCGTCGCCCAGCGGGTGCAGCCCGTGCACGCCGCGCTCGTCGATCTTTCCGGACGGCGTCAGCTCCCCGGTCACCCGCACCTCGGCGATCAGGCTGCTCCGCGTCGCGTCCGGGCCGCTGAAGCCGATGCCGGCTGCCCGCCGCACCGCGCTGCGGCCGCCGTCGGCCCCCACCACGTACTGGCCCTGCACCGATCCGCCGGATGCGAGCTGGACGTCGACGCCGCCGTCGTCGCTCACGACGCCGGTGACCTCCACGCCGCGCCGCACCGGCACGCCCAGCTCCGCGGTCCAGCGGAGCAGCAGCCGCTCGATGTCGTTCTGGAACAGCGCGAGCGTGTACGGGTGCCGCGTAGGCAGCCCGCCAAGGTCCAGTGCGGTGCCGCCGAACGTGGCGGCGTTGATCGTCCTGCCTTCCCCGAGGAAGGGCCCGGCGATTCCGCGCTGGTCAAGCAGCTCGATGGTCCGGGCATGGATACCGCCGCCGCGCGGGCCCGCCAGCTCCTGGGATTCGCGCCGTTCGAGGACGACCACGTCCGCCCCCGCCAGTTTCAGCTCACCGGCCAGCATCATCCCCGTCGGCCCGCACCCGACCACCACCACGTCCTGCATCCCTGAACTCGCTTTCTTCGGCACCCGATGGCCAGTATGGATCGGCTGGGGGGCCTTCCCAAAAGCCCCCCTGAAACGCTGCGGACACTGGCGCAGCGGTGACCCGTCACTAGACTGGGACGCATGACCGAGCAGGAGAGCCTCGTCACCTCCACGCGCAGTCCGGAACAGCGCTCGCGGACCTTTGCCGGGATCTTGGTCAACACGGCCCTGGCAAACATCACCACAAGCTACTTGTGGTTCGCCCTCACGTTCTGGGTGTACCTGGAAACCCGGAACGTTATCGCCACCGGTGTGATCGGCGGCGCCTACATGCTGTTGATCGCTCTGTCCAGCATCAGTTTCGGTACCTTCGTGGACCGCTACCGGAAACTTGCCGTGATGCGCTTCGCCGCAATCTTCACGTTGGTGATGTTCCTGCTGGCCGGGGGAATCTTCCTGGTGACGCCGGCCGCCGGGCTGTTGGACCTGACGCAGCCGTGGTTTTGGGTCTTCACCCTCATCATTCTTGTGGGTGCCGTGGTGGAAAACATGCGCAACGTCGCCCTTTCCACCACCGTGACCATCCTCATCGACCCGGAGAAACGGGCGAACGCCAACGGAATGGTGGGCATGGTCCAAGGGCTGGCCTTCATCGTCACCTCGGTGCTATCCGGGCTGTCGGTCGGGCTGCTGGGCATGGGGTGGACCGTGGTTGTCGCGGTAGTGCTCACCGCCCTGGCCTTTGCCCATCTGCTCGTGCTGCGGATGCCCGAGGAAGTACAGGTGGCCACAACGGACGCGCAGGGAACGTTCGACCTGCGCGGCTCCATCGCAGCGGTCCTGGCAATCGCAGGCTTGTTCGCGTTGATCCTCTTTTCCACGTTCAACAACTTCATCGGGGGCGTCTACATGGCGCTGATGGACCCCTACGGCCTGGAGATGTTCCCCGTCGAGCTGTGGGGGACGTTCTTTGCGCTTGGATCCACCGGCTTCATTGTGGGCGGAGCCCTCGTGGGCAAATTCGGCCTGGGGAAGAACCCGCTGCGGTCGATGCTGCTTGCCGTGGTCCTGATGGGAATCCTCGGCGCGGTGTTCACGGTGCGTGAATGGGCCTGGCTGTACGTAGCGGGGATCTGGCTTTACCTGGTCCTGGTGCCCGTGGTGGAGGCCGCCGAGCAGACAGTCATCCAGCAGGTGGTGCCGCTAAACCGGCAGGGCCGGGTGTTCGGCTTCGCGATGGCGGTCGAATCCGCGGCAGCGCCGGTCACCGCGTTCCTCATCGCTCCGATCGCACAGTTCTGGATCATCCCATACGCGCGCTCCGGCGAGGGGGCCGCCCAACTGGCGCCGCTGCTGGGTGAGGGCACTTCGCGGGGCATTGCCCTGGTCTTCCTCATCGCCGGAGTCATCATGATCCTCACGGCGCTGCTGGCTTTCCTGACCCCCGCATATCGCCGGGTTTCGGCGTCCTACGCCGTGGCCGCAGCGGAAGAAAAAGCGTCGGAAATCACGGGCCTTCCCTCCCAGGGCTGAGCAGCACGGCCCTTGTAGCCTGCCATGGCCGGGGTTAGCATTGCCCCGCACCGGCGTCGAGCTCAACGAGGAGACTGTCATGGGAGAAACCACCGCCGACCCCGCAACGTCCCTGATGGTGGACCTGATCATTTCTCTGGACGGCTACGCCTCCGCCGAGGGCTGGCCCGGGTGGTGGGGCTTGGAGGGCCCCGAATACCTGGCCTGGCTGGGGGAGGAAGGCGAAAAGGGCTACACCTTCCTGATGGGGGCGAACACCTACCGCGTGATGTCCAGCATGTCCGGGGAAGCCACGGAGCAGGACTCCGGATTCTCGGAAGACGAGGGGGCCGCGCTGACCGGCCTTGACGCGGTTCCGAAAGTCATCTTCTCGTCCACGCTCAAAGCCCCGCTGAGCTGGCCGAATTCGCAGTTGGTCGGCGGCGACGCGGTTGAGGCCGTGCGGCAGATGAAGCAGGAAGGGAAAGGGCCCCTGACCACCCTCGGGAGTCTCAGCCTTGCCCGCTCCCTGTTGAAGGCAGGACTCGTGGACAGGTTCAGGCTCGTCGTGTTCCCCGTGATCACCGGTAGCACCGGTCGGGAACGGATCTACGACGGCTACCCGGACGTCGCCCTGGAGATGGTGGGAAGCCGGACTTTCGACGGTCGGCTCCAGCTGCTCGAGTACATTCCAACGGTCCTGGACGGTCCGCCGGGCGGCCGGACCTGAGTCGTTCCGCCCTAGCGGACCACGCGGTAGCGCACGTGCGTGACCAGGCCCGTGCCGCTCACCTCAGTGGGTTCCAGCGTGAGGTTCCCGACGCCGTCCAGCAGCCGGGTGCCTCCGCCCAGGATGAGCGGGGAGATGTGGAGCCGCAGTTCGTCGATCAATCCGGCTGACAGGAACTGCCGGGCCGTGTCCGCGCCGCCCGCGACGGCGACGTCCCGCTCGCCGGCTGCCGCCCGCGCCTGCGCCAGGGCGGAGCCGACTCCATCGGCCACGAAATGGAACGTCGTGCCGCCGCCCATTTCCAGGGGCGGGCGGGGATGGTGGGTGAGGACGAAGACCGGGGCATGGTAAGGAGGCTCTTCGCCCCACCAGCCGCGCCAGTCCGCGGCCCACGCGATCGGCCCCGGGCCGGCGAACATGTTGCGGCCCATGATGTAGGCGCCGGCGGAAAGGATCCCTTGGATCGCTTCTGCATTGGCTTCGGGCTCCTCGAACATCCAGCGGTGCAGGCTCTCTCCGCCCTTGCCCAGTGGCTCGGAGAGGCTTTGGTCCGGGCCGGCGAGGAAGCCGTCCAGGGAAACGGTGAGATCGCATGTGACCTTGTTCATGAATTCCTCCACACTGGCCGGGCGGATGCACCTCAGCGCAACCCTAACCCGGCGGACCCTGGCCGTGAACCCTGGCGGGCAACGCGGCCCCTGACGCGCGGCAAAAAGGGGGCGGCCGCCGTCGTGAAGTACGACGGCGGCCGCCCGCCTGGTCTGCTGAGGCAGCTCCCGTGTCAGCCGGCGTCGCCGCGGACGGGGATGGTGGCGCCGATCAGCACCTTGCCCTTTTCCTCGTTGGTGGCCGGGCGGATTTGGCCGCGTTCCGGGACGAAAGTGATGGAGTCGTCCTTCTGGTCGGGGGCGTTGACGAAGGACCGGAAGCGGCGCAGGCGCTCCGGGTCCTTCAGGGTTTCGGCCCACTCGTCCCGGTATGTCCCGATGTGCTTGGCCATGGCGGCCTCAAGTTCGTCGGCGATGCCCAGGGAATCCTCTACCACGACCTGGCGGACGTGCTCCAGGCCGCCCTCGAGTTCTTCCTGCCAGCGGGCGGTTCGCTGGAGGCGGTCGGCGGTGCGGATGTAGTACATGAAGTAGCGGTCGATGTACTTGATGAGGGTGTCATCGTCCAGGTCCTTGGCCAGGAGCTGCGCGTGGGCGGGGGTGGCGCCGCCGTTGCCTCCGACGTAGAGGTTCCAGCCGTCTGCGGTTGCGATCACGCCCACGTCCTTGCCGCGGGCTTCGGCGCATTCGCGGGCGCAGCCGGACACGCCCATTTTGAGCTTGTGCGGGCTGCGCAGGCCGCGGTAGCGCAGTTCCAGGTTGATGGCCATGGCCACGGAGTCCTGGACGCCGTAACGGCACCAGGTGGAGCCGACGCAGGATTTCACGGTGCGCAGGCTCTTGCCGTAGGCCTGGCCGGACTCGAAGCCGGCGTCCACCAGTTCCTTCCAGATTTCCGGGAGCTGTTCGAGCCGGGCGCCGAACATGTCGATCCGCTGCCCGCCGGTGATCTTCGTGTACAGGCCGTACTTCTTGGCCACCGCGGCAATCACGGCCAGCCCGTCCGGCGTGATTTCCCCGCCCGCGATCCGGGGAACCACCGAGTAAGTGCCGTCCTTCTGCATGTTGGCCAGGGCGCGGTCGTTGGTGTCCTGCAGCGTTCCCCGTCCCGCATCCAGCACATACGCCGAATGCTGCGACGCGAGAATCGACGCGATGGTGGGTTTGCAGATGTCGCAGCCGGCGCCGGTGCCGTATTTGGCCATGATTTCTTCGAAGGAGGTCAGTTCCAGGATGCGGATGGTTTCGAACAGTTCCTGGCGGGAGAGGCTGATGTGCTCGCACAGGGCCTTGGAAACCTCGACGCCGGACTTCTTCAGTTCGCCTTCGAGCAGCTTCTTGAGCATCGGCACGCAGGAGCCGCACTGGGTTCCGGCCCGGGAGCAGCTCTTCAGTTCGCCCAGGTCCTGGACGGGGGCGTTGCCCTCGCAGGAGCCGCAGCCGTTGATGGCATCGCGGATGGAGCCCGCGGCGACGTTGTTGCAGGAGCACAGGATCGCGTCGTCGGGCAGTTCGGTTTCCGGGGCCTCGCCGCCGCCGGCCGCGCTGAGGAACGCACCGGGTTCGGCCGGAAGTTCACGGCCCAGCAGCGGGCGCAGGCTCATGTACGGGGTGGCGTCGCCCACGAAGATGCCGCCCAGCAGGGTCTTCGCATCATCGGTGGTGACGATTTTCTGGTAGACGCCGCGGGCGGGGTCGGCGTAGACGATTTCCAGGGCGTGCTCGGTCTCGGCGAAGGCGTCGCCGAAGCTGGCCACGTCCACGCCGGAGAGCTTGAGCTTGGTGGCGGTGTCAAAGCCGGGGAAGGTCGCCTGTCCGCCGTGCAGGCGGTCCGCCACGATCTCGGCCATCGTGTTGGCCGGGGCCACCAGACCCAGGCACATGCCGCCGAAGTTGGCCACCTCACCGATGGCGTAGATGCCGGGAATCTCGGTCTGACAGCCCTCATCGATGACCACACCGCCGCGGGGACCGAGCGAGAAGAGCTGCTCCTCGCCGTCGGCCGCCCTGAACAGCTCGTCGCGGGGACGCACGCCGATGGCGACGATGACGATGTCCGCCGCGATGGTCCGGCCGTCGGCCATCAGGACACCGGTGACCTGGCCGTCGTCGTCGGAAAGGACCTCGGAGGGGAAGACCCCGCCGTGGATCTCGAATCCCTTTTCCTTGATGAGGCGGCCGAGCGCCTGGCCGGCCCCTTCATCGAGCTGGGTGGCCATCAGCCAGTTCGCGCCGTCGATCACCACGGGGGTGGCGCCCAGTTGCTCGGTCCCTGCTGCGGCTTCCAGGCCCAGGAGGCCGCCTCCGATGGTCACTGCGGTGACTTCGCGGCCGAGCTTTTCACGGAGCGCGGTAATGGCGCCGTTGATGGCCCACACGTCCTCAAGGGTCCGGTAGACGTGCGTGTGCTCGGCGCCCGGAATGGGCAGGCGGGCCGCGTTCGATCCGGTGGCAACCACGAGGGCGTCGTAGCCATAGGTGTTGCCGGCTGCAGTTTCCACGGTCCTGGCGTCCGGGTCGATCTTGACCACCCGTTCGCCCGTGCGCAGGTCCAGTGCCTCGTGATCCCACATGGCCGCTTCGCCCAGGGTGAGGTCATACTCCATGTCGGTCAGTGCCTTGCTCAGCGCCACGCGGTCGTAGGGCAGGTGGGCCTCTTCGGTCAGCACCGTGACCTGCCATCCATCGAGGCCGCGCGTATGCATGGCGTCCGCGAAGCGGTGTGCGGCGGGGCCGCCGCCGGCAACGACAATCCGGCGCGGGGCATTGGGGCTGGTGGTGTGTGCGTTCATCGGCACCCTTTCACGTGCGCCGCAGAACGTCCTCTACGACTCCTTGCAGCAGCTTATGGACGGGCAGTTTCGCGTCAGTTTCCCGATTGTTTCGGGGGCTTAACTTCTGCATCACCACGGCTTTCAAGCCCCTGTGAGTACTCCTTTACGGGGCCGACACATGGGCCGCATCCGGCCGAAACATCCCGCACCTACCGTTGTTGTCTGGCTGCACACTGCCTGTCCGGTGGCGGCATCGGAGCCGCCGCCCGGCGGGCCAAGCGATAGGGGTTGAACATGGCCATTGGTCTTGAAAGCATCGAACGTCAGGTTGAAGAGCAGGCCGGCGCGTGGCACCGCGTCTGCGCCGTCGAGGAGCTGGAATTCGCCTGGGGCGAAGCCGCCCTGGTGGACGGCAGGCAGCTCGCGCTGTTCCGCCTGGAGTCCGGCGAGGTCTACGCCGTGGCGCAGCAGGACCCCGCCACGCTGTCCAACGTCATGGCCCGCGGCATCACCGGCTCCCGTGGCGGCCGTCCCACCATCGCCTCCCCGCTGCACAAGGAGGTCTACGACCTGCAGACCGGCGAATGCTTCACCACCCCCGGACTCCGCCTGGACTGCTTTGCCACGAGGATCGTGGACGGCAACCTCGAAGTGGCGGTCTGAGCCGTACAAGCTGACCGGTGCAACGCAGGAGGGCACCACCGGAATTGCTCCGGTGGTGCCCTCCTTGCGTCCCAGCCGTTAGTTCAGCCGTTGATCACCTGGGGGACGCCGAGGTGCTTGAGGCCTTCGACGCCGAACTCGAGTCCGTAGCCCGATTGCTTGGCGCCGCCGAAGGGGACGCGGGGGTCCACGGCGCCGTGCTTGTTGATCCATACGGTGCCGGCCTGGAGGCGGGCGGCGACGTCGCGGGCTGCGGTGAGGTCGGGGGACCAGACCGAGGCGCCCAGTCCGACGTCGAGCGCGTTCGCCATGGCGACGGCTTCGTTCACGGAGCTGTAGCGGATGATCGGCAGGGCGGGGCCGAACTGTTCCTCGGCCACGAGCGGGTTGTCGTTGCTAATGTCGGCCACGAGGGTGGTGGGGTAGAAGTAGCCGGGCTGCTCCGGATCGGGGTTGCCGCCGGTCAGGACTCTGGCGCCGGAGTCTCGGGCTGCTTCGACCAGGGACGCGACGACGTCGTACTGGGCCTTGTTCTGCAGCGGGCCCAGGACGTTGTTCTCGTCCAGGCCCACGCCCATGGGCATCGCTTGGGCGACCGCGGTGAGCTCGTCGCAGACGGCGTCGTAGATGGAGTCGTGCACGTAGAGACGCTTCAACGCCGCGCAGGTCTGGCCGGTGTTGATGAACGCGCCCCAGAACAGGTCCTGTGCGATCGCCTTGGGGTCGGCATCGGGCAGGACGATGCCGGCGTCGTTGCCGCCGAGTTCCAGGGTGAGGCGTTTGATGGTGTCGGCGGAGGAGCGGATGATTTCGCGGCCGGCGGCGGTGGAGCCGGTGAACATCACCTTGCCGATGGCGGCGTGCTCGGCGAGGCGGGCGCCGACGTGCCGGTCGCCGGAGACCACGTGCAGGATGCCTTCGGGCAGTTCTTCATTGAGGACCTTGATCAGGGCCAGGACGGAGAGCGGGGTCATCTTGGAGGGCTTGACGACGGCGGTGTTGCCCATCCGCAGGGCGGGGGCGATCTGCCAGACGGTGATCATCATGGGCCAGTTCCAGGGCCCGATGGCGCCCACGACGCCGATGGGCCGGTAGTGCAGTTCGGCGCGGGTCTGGCCGTCGTCCACCACCGTCTCAGGCTCGAGCGGGGTCGTGGCGGCGGTGCGCAGCCAGGCGGCGCAGGCGCCGACTTCGAACCGGGCGTTAGGCCCGTTCAGCGGCTTGCCCTGCTCGCGGGAGAGCAACCGGGCGAGCTCTTCTGCGGAGCGTTCGACGGCGTCGGCGGCCCTCAGCAGCGCGGCGGACCTGGCGTCGTGGCCCAGCGCCGCCCAGGCCGGCTGCGCCTCGGCCGCGGCGGCGATGGCGGCTTCCAGGTCCTCGACGGTGTGGACGGGGGCCTGACCGACCACCTCACCGGTGGCGGGGTCCAGGATGTTCCGTGTTTCGCCGGTGGACGGGGTGATTGAGGCCAGGAGGGCGTCGTAGCTTTCCAAGGTGTCACTCCACTTCGAGTAGTTGGTACGCAGCGGCCGGCGTGGCCGCGGGGCGTTGTGTCGAGTTTTGCCTGTCCCGCCGGGGAGCGCCTTGTCTCTCCGGGAAGGGCAGTTGATGACGGGCGAACAAACGTCCTCGCCTGTCAGAGCCCGGCCATCAGCAGCATGGCGCCGAGGGCTCCGGCCGCGGAGAAGGCCTCGACCCGGTGGGCCAGCCGGCGGGACCGGAGCGTCCGGACGGCCAGCACCAATGAGTAAGCCGCCACGGCGGCGGCGAGCGCCGCGGCCAGCAAGGGCGTGATTCCGCCTGTCCCGGCATGGGCGTGGACGTGGGGTGCCGCGTCCTGCGCCGCCGGCTGGAGGCCGGTGACGAGGAGCGCGAACATCCCCAGGACGGAGAGGGCCCGGTGCAGTTCCATGCCGTTGCGGCGTTCCCTGCGCAGCAGGACCAGCGGAAGCGGTGCGGCCAACAGCAGGATCAGCCCCCACAGCACCCCGGGAAGCAGCCCCGGCCCGACCGTAGTGTCCGCCATGGCCGCGAGCATCACCGCCATGGTCCCCCACTGGCCGGAGTTCCTAATAAAGCCGTTCCGCAGGACGCCGCCGCGCGGCGTGCCTTCACTCATGGGGCACAGGATGCCGACGGCGCAGCAGGCGAGCATGACCGCCGTGAGAAACGCGTGCATGGGGAATCTCCCGTGGCTTCCGGCTCAGCGCCCGCTGTGGCAGTGGCCGCCGGCAAGCTTCGACGCCGGAACGTCCAACACCGGGCTGCGGTCGAAGAACCCATCGGGACGCAGCTTGAAGCCCACCGTGTCCACCGGCATGATCGGCCAGTCCTCCGGGCGCGGGAAGTGGGTCAGGCCGAAGGTGTGCCACACCACGATGTCCTGCCCATCGATGTCCCGGTCCCGGGCGATGTAGGACGGCAGGCCCGCCCCGCCGGAGTGCTGGTTGACGAAGTCGCCGGTGGGGTAGAGCTCGTCCTCGGCGTAACGGGTCACCCAGAGGTCCTTTGTGGCGAAGGCTGCGCGACGGGCGATCGAGGAACCGGGGTCGGCCAGCAAGGTGGGCTGGTTTTCGCTGTGCAGCTTGTACCCCACGGCTTCGCCCAGCCGGTTCCTGGATTCAGGGTTGGAGATGATCCAGGTGCGGCCGTTGCGTGCGTCGCCTTCACGGACGCCCTCGGATTCCTTGGTGAGCACTGTGCGTTTGCGGGAGAACGCGTTGCCGCGTTCGTTGCCCGGTCCCATCGCCTGCCGGACCACGTCCTCTTCCTCCACCCGGTTGCTGAAGCCGTCGACGGCGAAGTCCAGGCGTGCGCTGAAGAGGTGCTGGTGGTAGGGGGCGCCCAGGCCCGGTGCCAGTTGGGAGATGTTGTCCGAGCCGCCCTCGGGGAAGGCGCTGGTGAACACGACGCCAGTGGCCTTGGCTTCGAACTCGATGGTGCCGTCGAGGTAGAGGTACCAGTAGAAGCCGTAGTCGTAGTTGCCGATGGTGGTGAAGAAGCTGACCACCAGGCGGCGGTTGCGGCGGGTGTAGTTAACCCCGCTCCACAAGTCGCTGTGCTTGGACAGGATGCTCCAGTCCTCTTCGTGGATGCACACGGCGTTACGGATTTCGCGGGGGTTGCCGAAGGAGTCGCTGACCACCGGGCTGAGGTAGGTGATCTCGCCGAGGCAGTCACAGCCCAGTTCCAGCGAATTCGCGTACTGGCCCACCAGGTATTCGCCGGTATCGAAGTAGTTCTGCCAGGAGCGCACGGGGGAGGGGTCGCCGTAGGGGACCACCATTTCGGCGATGGACGCCCGCTTGAGGATGCTGCGCCGGCGGCCGCCGTCGTCGAACGCCACATTGTGCAGCACGACTCCCTCGCGGACGTCGAATCCCACGTCCATGCTCCACTTCTCCCACTCGATGCGGTTGCCGCCCGTGATGCTGAAGCTTGGACCGTCAGGCTGCGTGATGTGGAGGGGCTTCTGGGTAGTCCGCAGTTCGCCGGTCAGTTCCGGGTCGGTGTAGTTGCCATGCTCGGCCGGGACCGGCATTGCCCCGAAGTCCAGGACCTGGTCCACGGTTTTGTTTACCACGTCGACGTAGGCGACCAGCCCGTCCACCGGGTGGGCCCAGGCGTTGTCCTCGGGGAAGTCCTGGACGAAGGCCAGTCCGCGCAGGATGCGGCGGCCTTTCTCTTCGGGGTATTCGAAGACACCGGCGGAAAGGGGAGCGACCCGTACCTTGGCGGGGTCGAGGTTCCGGTCCGCAAGGGCCTTGAGCCAGCGTTCGTCCCGGGCGAGGACGGACTCAACCAGTTCGAATTCCTCTTCGATGACGGGCAGTTCGCCGGTGACGGCGGTGTCCAGGTCGATGTTCCTGGTGATTTCCGCGCCGGCCGCGCCTTCGCCGAGGGAGACCACCACGTCGCGGGCGGTGCCAGTGGCGATGTTGTGCAGGAAGACCCGGAAACGGCGGGGTGTTGCTTCTGCTTCGCCCGCGGCACCGCGCGGCGGGTCCAGGAGGCCGAGGTAGGCCACCCGCGCGGATTCATCGAACAGTCCGGCGTCGCCCAGGGCGGCGCGGACGGCGGTGATTTCGCCGGCGCGGACAGGTGCGTAGGCGGTAGTTTCGGCCGCTTCGGAAATGGCGGATGCGCTCATGGAAAGCCCCTTGGGAGTGACGGTTTATTTTCTATGCCTGTAGACAATAGCAGCGTGTAAGCTGAGTCACAACGGTTGTAGAAAAAAGATTCGGGGACTGCGTGCCGAAAATCGTCGATCATGACAGGCGCCGGGTGGAGCTGGTTGAGGCCACGTGGCGGATCATTGCCAGGCGGGGGATCGAGGGCGCCACGATGCGCGAGATCGCCACGGAAGCCGGCTTCGCCAACGGTGCGCTCAAACCCTATTTCCCCACCAAGGACGACCTCCTCTCCTTTGCCTTCGCCCACGTTTTCAACCAGACGAATGCACGGATCGGAACCGTGTCAGGCGGCCTGAAAGGCCTCGCCGCGCTGCGCAGCTTCTGCCATGAGATCCTTCCGCTCGACGCGGAGCGGCTGAACGAAGCCCGGATCGCAATCGCGTACTGGCAGCGCGCCCTGACCGATCCGGAGAAGGCAGCCCTCCACGACAGGTCCATGGAACAGTGGCGCCGGGAGCTCTTCGGCCGGTTGCGCGAAGCCCGGGACGCCGGCGAACTGAAGGGCGGCCTGGAGGACGACGACGTGGTTGGCGGAATCATGACGTTCGTGCTTGGCGCGCAGATCACGGCGACCCTCTCGCCGTCGCACCACTCCCCGGAGCAACTGCGTTCCCAGCTGGAGTCCTACATTTCGCTGCTGGCCGCTTCCGGTGCGCCGGGTGCTGTGGAGGGCCGGACCAAGTAGTGCGCTGCCCACGCGCGTACCGAATTGAGTACACGGTGCACTACTTGGATGAATTACACGCGGCAAAGTGGAGTACCTGCCACTCGTGACGGCTCTTCGGGCCAGCGGATTCAATGGAACGTAGCTGGTCTCAAATGCAGTACATGGTCTCTGGGGGGTCATCCGCATGTGTGGTTTCTGCAATCCTGTTGTCCTCGGCTCGCGCCGCGCGATTCCGTGCAGCGCAGTTCCGTGCCCGACGCTGACGGAGCGTGCGCGGTGAGCGCGGGAATGGAAACCGCCGCCATGTTCGCGGGGTCCCTGCCCGGCCTGCTCCTGGTTTCCTTGGGCCAGACGATGGTGGTTGCCTGCCTGTGTTTCGACATGGTCCGTGCGATGTCCGTACCCAGCTCGCACCGCCGCTACGTGGCCAGCACGGTCTTTCGGACCCTGGCCGTGCCCTCAATCTTCGTTATGGCCTTCAGCGTGCTGGTCGACGTGATCCTCGGCTCCTGGCTGGACCTGGTCCTTGCCGTCTTTGTGATGGTGGCCATCATCTTCCGCTTCCACCAGGACACGGACGAGGACAACTGGTGGAAAGGCAAGGGCAGGAAGCTGGCGGGCTGGGCGCGCCGGCAGCTGGCGCCGCTGGGTGGGGTTGCGCCGGCAATGGGCTGAACGGAACGGCAGGCGACGGCCCTGTGAAGCATCCGTGACCGGCTGGACGAAGAGCCTCCGGACCCGGGATTTCCCCCGGATTAACGCAGGAAAAGCGCAGTTTGGCGAGCATTCCCACAGGATGTTCCAAGGACCACGCAACGCGGTGTTGGGCGTTGCTATGTTGATTGCGAGCTGGTGCTGGGCCAGCCCACTTTCCCCCTAAACTCGCTCAGGAGTTAACAATGCTTTCTCTCATCTCCAACACCGCATCCCGCCTCCGCCGTGACGAGAACGGCGCCACCGCCGTCGAATACGGCATCATGGTTGCCCTCATTGCCGTCGTCATCATCGTCGCCGTTACCCTGCTGGGCGGAAACCTCAAGGAGACGTTCAACAGCACGGCATGTTCCGTCAAGGGCGGCACCTGGACCGCGTCCACGTCCACCGTCGCGGGCAGTTGCTCGAAGTAGTAGGTCCCTCCGCTCAGCGGAACGACCCGGCCTATCTCACTAAAGGAGCTGCAATGCTTTCCACCATCGTCAAGTCCGTCGCCCGCGCCCGGCGGGAAGAGACAGGCGCCACCGCCGTTGAATACGGCATCATGGTCGCCCTTATCGCCGTCGTGATCATCGTCGCTGTGACCTTGCTCGGCGGGAACCTCGTTGAGACGTTCAACAGCACTGCCTGCAGTGTCAAGGGCGGCGCCTGGACGGCGTCCACGTCCACCGTCGCCGGAAGCTGCTCGAAGTAAGCAGACATCCGGGTGGGTGGGGCCGGTTCCCCACCCACCCGCACCATCCCCATCAAGGCGCCCCCAAGCCGAAATTCTGTTCAAACGCAGGCAGCGATGCAGCACGAAAGGCAGTTCCCCATGACCAGGAACTCAGAGCGCGGCGCCGTAGCAGTCGAATTCGCACTGCTGGCACCCGTCCTGGTCCTCCTGCTTCTCGGAATCATGGAGTTTGGCAGGGCCTACAACGCACAGGTGTCCCTGACCAATGCTGCCCGCGAGGGCGTCCGGGTCATGGCAATCTCCAACGACCAGACTGCGGCCAGGACGGCGGCCAAGAACGCGGCCGTTTCCCTGAGCCCGCAGCTCGCGGATGCCAACTTCACCTTCAGCCAGGCGAGCTGTTCCTCCGGCGGCCAGATGTCGGTGACCATTAAGTACACCCTCAGCACCCTCACGGGGATCGCCGGCCCGTTCCCGATGCAAGGCGTAGGAGTCATGGTATGCGCCGGCTGATGCCCCGCGGTGAGGACGGCGAGCGCGGCGGAGTCGCAGTGCTGATCGCACTGTCGCTCGTAGTGCTCCTCGGGTTCGCAGCCCTCGCTGTTGATGCAGGGATGCTGTACTCCGAACGGGCGCAGGTGCAGAACGGAACCGATGCTGCAGCCCTTGCCGTCGCGCAGAAATGCGCAGCAAGTGTTGCCGACCCGAACTGCCTGGCCGCATCCCAAATGGCTGCAGACCTCGTCAACAAGAACGCAGTGGACGGCGCGAGCAATGTCAAGTCGGTCAACCTGGATCTGGTCAACCGCAAGGTGACCGTGACCGGTGGCTCCAAGCAGGCCAGCGCTTCCCAGGGCGGGGTTTCGCTCTTCTTTGCCAGGGTCCTCGGAATCTCTACGGCCGACGTCGAAACCACCTCGAAAGTCGAGTGGGGCAGCGCCTATGCCGGCAGGACCGCGTTTCCGCTTGCCTATTCAATCTGCCAAGTGCAGGGCTACATCGGGGGAGCACTGCAACTGCTGCAGGACCACGGAAGCGGCGCCAACCCCGGCTGCCTGTACGGTCCTTCGGGAGCGGCAGTGGCCGGGGGGTTCGGCTGGATCACCCAGGATCCCGGCGTCTGCGGCGGGACGATCGACCTCGCGGTCAGTGAAGGCGGTAGTGCGCCGGGCAACAGCTCGCCAGGAAACTGCGCCGCTACCCTGCAGAAGTGGGCCGACAATATTGCCGCAGGACGCGACGTCATCGTCCTGTTGCCGGTGTTCGACGCCGTGACAGGCACCGGAAGCGGCGCCATCTACCACCTCGTGTCCTTCGCGGCCTTCAAGGTGGCAGGGTGGAAGTTCAGCGGCAACAGCACCGCGCCGGATGCCTTCCGCAACTCAAGTCCCGATGTTCCCTCAACACTCTCCTGCACCGGAAACTGCCGTGGAATCATCGGCAGCTTCGTCAGGTACGTGTCCTTGGCCGACGGCTATTCGCTGGGCCCGGTGGACGCGTTCGGCGCCACCATAGTGCGCCTCACCAACTAGGTTTTCGTCCCAATGTTTGAACAGGAGTAGCAAGTGAAGTCCCGCTTGTTGGCCGGATCCGCAGCTGCGCTGCTCGCCGTCGTCGGAGTGATCCTCGTCTTCTCATACGCCCAGGCCGCCGATCAGCGTGCCGTCCAGAACCTCACGCCGGTGGACGTCCTGATCGTCAAGGCGGCGGTTCCCGCCGGTACGCCGGTCGAGGCCATGATGGCCTCGCTGGCCACACAGCAGCTGCCCGAATCAGCGGTTCCGAAGACGGCTTTGCACTCCCTGGGCGACGTAACCGGCAAAGTGGCCGCCGTGGATCTGGTCCCCGGCGAGACGCTGCTTGCTGAGCGCCTGGTCGCCCCGGACGAGCTCAAGACGCCCGGAAGCGTCGAGGTGCCGGCGGGTCTCCAGGAAGTCTCCTTCCAAGTGGAACCCCAGCGGGTTGTCGGCGGCCGGCTGGCCCCCGGCGACCACATCGGCGTGTTCATCTCCCAGGTCGCCGGAAAAGACGAAGACAAATCGGGAAAGACCAAGCTGGTCATCCATAAGGTCCTCGTGACGGCGATCCAGCGCGCGCCGCAGGCGGCGGCATCCGCACAGCCGACGCCGGCTCCGAGCCAGGGCGCGCCCGCGGCGGATCCGCAGGACACTACGCTTCCGAACGGATCCCTCCTCCTGACAGTGGCTGTCAGCGATGCCGACGCCGCGAAGATCGTGTTCGGCAACGAGTTCGCCAAGATCTGGCTGAGCAAGGAGCCGCTGAACGCAAAAGTCAGCGGACCCAGGATCATCGACGGGAACGAGGTCTTCAAATGAGCCGCTTCGTCCTGATCACTCCGGATGCCGAATTCGATCAGCGGCTTCGCCAGGCCGTGGCGGGCGGGCTGCCCGGAAGCGTGCAGACCTTCTTCACCAATGTCCTGCCGTCCGACCCCGCCGAGTTGTTCGGCGCACTCAACCAGGAGCAATTCGAAGTCCTGATCCTCGGACCCGAGGTCCCCGTGGAGGAGGCCCTGCGGCTGGCTACGGTCCTCGACGTCCGTGCACCCGAGCTAAGCGTCATCCTTGTCACCGAGCCGGAATCCGGATTCGTCCTGCAGGCCATGCGCTCAGGCATCCGCGACATCATGAGCCCCGCCGCGGACGTGGCCCAGATCCGCATCATGCTGGAGCGGGCGTGCCAGTCCTTCGCCAGCCGCCAGCGCACCGTGGAGCCGAAGCAGGCTCACGCGCCCAAGGGCATGGTGATCGGCGTCTTTTCCCCCAAGGGCGGGGTTGGCAAGACGACTATCGCCACGAACATCGCCGTGGGCCTGGGCAAGATCGCGCCGATGAGCGTGGTGATCGTGGACTTGGACCTACAGTTCGGCGACGTCGCCTCCGGACTGTACCTCAACCCGGAACACACTGTGACCGACGCCGTCACGCCCTCGGCAAGCCAGGATTCCCTGGTCCTCAAGGCGTTCCTCAGCGTTCATCCGGCAGGAATCTACGCCTTGTGCGCTCCCAAGGACCCCGTGGAGGCGGATGAAATCACGCCGGAACAGGTGAGCCGGCTGCTCGAACAGCTGGCGGAGGAGTTCCAATATGTGGTGGTGGACACCGCGCCGGGGCTGCCCGAAGTGGGCCTCGCCGCGCTTGAGCAGTGCACCGACGCCGTGTGGGTCACAGGCATGGACGTCCCAAGCGTTCGCGGCCTCCGCGCTGGCCTGGACATCCTCCGGAAGCTTGACCTGCTGCCCGAAACCCGCCACGTGGTGCTCAACATGGCCGATTCGAAGGCCGGCCTGTCCGTGCAGGACGTCGAAGCCAACGTCGGCGCTCCTGTGGATGTGAGCCTTCCCCGGTCAAAGGCTGTTGCGCTCTCGACCAACCGGGGCATTCCCGTACTCCAGGAGTCCATCAAGGATCCGGCGGTCAAAAGCCTCAATCAGCTCGTAGAACGCTTCAACCCGGCGTGGCGTGCCACCACGCAACGGCAACTGCACAGAAGGGTGGTGGTCTAGGTGAAACTCTCCCAGCGGCTGCGCGCCGTCGAGGACAAGGCAGATGGTCCCTTCGGTGCCTCCTCGGTAGCCGGGCGTGGCGCACACAACCGACCGGAATTCAATCATTCCGCGCAGGCTCCTGACTCCGGTATGCCGGGACAGCCCGTTCGTGGAGCGGTGGCGCCTGTCGCAGCTCCTTTTGCCGAGTCCGCACTGCAGGCCACGCCCTACTCGGCGGGGAAGGCTGCCGGTTCCGGAAAGACGCATGCATCCTTGAAGCTCGCCGAGCACGCCGATCAGGGCAAGGCCAAGGTCCAGCAGCCCGTGGACGCCTTCGCCGCGCTCAAGGCGCGGGCAGCAACAGCGTTGTTCGAGCGCCTGGGTGCCCGGTTCAACGACTCGGCGCTGAGCGAGCACGAGTTGCGGGCGACCGCCCGGGAAGAACTGATCCGTATCGTCGACGCCGAACAGGTTCCGCTGTCCGCTGAGGAGCGGAGCCGCCTGGTGGGGGACGTGGCGGACGACGTCCTTGGCTACGGGCCGCTCCAGCGGTTGCTGGACGACCCGGACATCACGGAAATCATGGTCAACAGGATGGACCAGATCTACGTCGAGCGAAAAGGCAGGCTGACCCTGACCGACTCCGGCTTCAGCTCAGAAGAGCATCTCCGGCGCGTGATCGAGCGGATTGTGTCCAAGGTGGGCCGCCGGATCGACGAATCGTCCCCGCTCGTTGACGCACGGCTCGAAGACGGATCCCGCGTCAACGCAGTGATCCCGCCACTCGCCGTCGGAGGTTCGTCCCTGACCATCCGGAAGTTCAGCAAGGTGCCGTTGACCGTCCGCAACCTGATCGACTTCGGCACGCTCACCCCCGAAATGGCCGAACTCCTCAATGCCTGTGTCAAAGCCAAGCTGAACATCATTGTGTCCGGCGGCACGGGCACGGGAAAGACCACCCTGCTCAACGTCCTGTCCTCCTTCATCCCCGATGACAACCGCATCGTCACCATCGAGGATGCCGTGGAACTGCAGATCCAGCAGCGGCACGTGGTGCGGCTCGAAAGCAGGCCCGCGAACACTGAAGGAAAGGGCGAGGTCACCATCAGGGAGCTCCTGAGGAACTCGCTGCGCATGCGCCCGGACAGGATCGTCGTCGGGGAGGTCCGCGGCGGAGAGTCCCTGGACATGCTGCAGGCCATGAACACCGGCCACGACGGCTCGCTGTCCACGGTCCACTCGAACTCGCCGCGTGACGCGGTGGCCCGCCTCGAAACGCTGGTCCTCATGGCGGGCATGGACTTGCCGCTGCGGGCGATCCGCGAGCAGATCGCGTCCGCCGTGAACCTCATCATCCAGATCTCGCGCCTGCGGGACGGAACGCGCCGGATCACCCACGTGACCGAAGTCCAGGGAATGGAGGGGGACGTCGTCACCCTCCAGGACGCCTTCGTTTTCGACTACTCGGCGGGCGTGGACTCGCACGGGACGTTCCTTGGCAGGCCGGTGTCCACCGGCATCCGCCCGCGGTTCATCGACCGCTTCAATGACCTGGGCATCCACGTTTCCCCCGAGGTCTTCGCCGCACCCGTGGCGACTGCGGCGAGGGTGTGACCGGCCATGATCCTCCTGACAGGCACGGCCTTCATGCTTTCCGCCATCGTGCTGTTCGGGGTCGCCGTGATCCTGCCCAAGAGTCCCGGGGTTCCCCTGGACCGCAGGCGGCCCTACCAGCCGGCCGACTCCTCGCTGACGAGGTTTGCCGGCTCGGCGTCCGGCGCCGTCCATGGGTTCCTCACGCGGCGCAATGTCCGCTTGTTCAACCGGGAAGAACTCGAGAACGCCGGGCTGCGGACGAGCCAGGCGGAATTCTTCATCCTCGTGATCGCTGGTGCATTCGTCAGTGCACTAATCGGGGTGATTGCCGGCGGGCTCTTGCTCGGCATCCTGTTCTTCATCCTGGCGCCCTTCGTGGCGAAGTTCGTCCTGAGGTTCCGGACCGGCAAGCGGCGCGCGAAGTTCGATGAGCAGCTCGGAGACACGCTGCAACTGCTCTCGGGCGGCCTGCGCGCCGGGCACAGCATCCTCCGTGCGATTGACGCCGCGGCCACCGAATCGGTCAGCCCGACCGCCGAGGAAATGCGCCGCATCATCACCGAAACCAGCCTGGGCCGGGAGCTCCAGGTATCGCTCAACGACACCGCGGAGCGGATGCGCAGCGAGGACTTCGTGTGGATCGCCCAGGCCATCCAGATCAACCGCGAGGTGGGCGGCAACCTGGCAGAAGTCCTGGACCAGGTCAACGAGACCATCCGGGAACGTAGTGAAATCAAGGGCCACATCAAGTCCCTGGCGGCGGAGGGAAAGTTCTCCGGATACATCCTGATGGCCCTTCCTTTCGGCATCACCACCATGCTCATGGTGGTGAATCCCGGCTACATGAACGTGATGTTCACCCATCCGCTCGGCTGGGCCATGATCGCGGCGTCGGCCGTCCTCATGACCATCGGCGGTCTCTGGATGCGCAAGATCATCGACCTGAAGTTCTGAGGTGAAGGCGTGAATTCCCTGTTGATTTTGGCTTTGTTGCTGGTGCCGTTGCCGATCGCCTACCTCGCGTGGTCGTTCCTTTCGGTGGACCGCAGGACCCAGCGCTCCGTCCGGGAACTCCTGGCACGCGGGGCCGGTCCGGCCGAGACGGGTCCGCAGTTGCGCAGCAGCTCCCTCGAAAACCTCGGTTACCGGCTCACTCCCGGCAGCTACGTCCAGAAGCTGGACCGCTTGCTCTCCCTGGCGGGCCGGCCTCAGTCCCTTCCGCTGGGGCGCGTCCTCACAGCCAAGCCCGCACTCGGATTATGCGGCGCGCTGCTGGGATTTTGGATCAGTGCGAATAGCGACAGCGGGATCCTGAAGCTGGTGGGCATATTTGTGGTGCTGCTGGGCTATTTCATTCCGGACCTGATGCTTTACAGCAAGGGGCAGGAGCGGCAAAAGACCATGCAATTGGAACTTGCCAACACCATGGACCAGATGCTGATTTCGGTCGAGGCGGGCCTCGGCTTCGAAGGTGCCATGGCGCGTGCCGGCGAAAACGGGAAAGGCCCCCTGGCGGAGGAACTGGTGCGTACACTCCAGGACATGCAGGTCGGCCGGAGCCGGCGTGAGTCCTATCTGGCCCTGGCCGAACGTTCCAACGTCCCGGAGCTCCGCAGCTTCGTGCAGGCCGTGATCCAGGCTGACACGTACGGGATCGCCATTAGCAGGGTGCTGCGGGTGCAGGCGAAGGTCATGAGGGTGAAACGGCGCCAGCGGGCCGAAGAGAAGGCGATGAAGCTTCCGGTGACGATTCTGTTTCCCTTGCTGTTCTTCATTTTCCCCGTGTTGTTCATCGCCATCCTGGGGCCGGCGGTCATCAACACGATCATGACCTTCAGCGGCGGTTGAGCCGGACAATCCAATACTGGAATTATTTGACCCGTAAAAGTCACCTAAACCCGTAAGTCTTAAGATTCCCTCAGGAAATCCCCAAGAACCGCTTTTTCGGAATTCAGAAAGTAGCATTGAGCTATGTCCAGTCCAGGTACAAGCGAAGCCGACGGCGTTGGACCCGAACGCACGGGTTCCGCCGACGATTCGAACTGGCTGCCCGCGACCGGGTCCGGGCAGCCGTTATTGGACCTGGCGGTGTTCCAGCTCCTGGAAGACCAGCTGGACAATCCGCTCATTGCCCGCAGCTTCGCCAGCGATTTCGCGAAACTCTGGACCCTTCGCTACGAAGTCCTTGCCGGCGCCGTGGAACGCGGCGACATCGCCGGGGCCCTCGAAGCAATTCTCAGCCTCAAAACCTCTTCAATAATGGTCGGAGGAATGCGGCTTGCGGGGCTTGCAGGCGAATTCGAGGAACATATCCGCAAAGGCGGCGTGCGTGATGCCCGCTCGCTGCTCGCCGCCGTTGCCGAATGCGGCCATGCCACGGTTCTCGAGCTTCAGGGCAGTTACGTTCTCCGGAATGAATAGTCAGGATTAGTCGGCCCGCTTGGGCGCGAGCCGGTATCCGATGCCCCGGACGGTCAGCAGAAAACGCGGCGATTGCGGGTCCTCGGAAAGCTTCCGGCGCAGGTTGCCGATATGGGTTTCGACGGCCCTCTCGTCCGCTTCACTGATGTAGGCGTCATCGTCGTAGTAATCCCCGCGGGCCGCCCGGACCAGGTCAGTCTTCGTCCGCACTTCCCCTTTCCCTCGGAGAAGGTCGTATAGCAGGTCGAATTCGCTCCTGGTCAAATTCAGCGCGGAACCTTGAAGCGAAACTGTCCTGGTCTTGTAGTTCAGCGCCAGCCCGTTATGCCTGATGACGGCATCGTCCGGGCGGGCCTCGTCACTACCGGCACGGCCGCCGTCGTGCAGTCCGCCGGGCGCCCGGCCGGCAAATGCCGGCGCGTCCGCGGCCCGCGGGCGCCGCATCATCGCGGTGACCCGGGCCCGAAGTTCCCGGGGAAGGAACGGCTTCCTGACATAGTCGTCGGCGCCGGTGAGGAACGCCGTCAGGGTTTCCGTTTCATCCTGCCTCGCCGTCAGCATCAGCACGTATGCATCGCTGAACTGCCGGATCCGGCGCAGGACCTCGTGGCCGTCCATGTCCGGAAGCCCAATGTCCAGCGTGACAATTGCCGCCTGTTGATGCCTTACGACTTCCACGCCTTCGCGCCCGGTAGCGGCGGAATGGACCACAAAACCGGCTTCCTTGAGGATGGCGTCAACCAAATTCCGGACGTCTTCATCATCCTCGATGACTACAGCTACCCCAGGCTCGCTCATTTGTACCCTCGAGTCGGTGATCACCGCCGCACAGCCCAGCGCAATGCGGGAGTGTCTCCGATTAGCAACGATACAAGCATCCACGTTATTTGGCACCTAATATGTGGAATATGTGCCGCCTTGAAGGTCCACGCCCGCCGCTGATGGCCGCATTTTCCGGCCGTCCAAGCGCCCCCGATTGCGCTCCCTTGCCCCCGGAGCCCTTGCTACCGGAATCGCCGTTGCTAGAATCGGCCGAAGCAGCAATTTCCACAGCGCCTCGCCAACGAAAGGTCATGCCTTGAGCGAGCAGGCTATTCTCCGCACGGCCTCGCGTTTCTTCAGGAAACTCCGGCCGCGGGCACGGCTTGCCGTGTGTGAATTGCCGCTGACGATCATTGTGGCCGGCATCGTGATTGCGGCGCCCACCGTTTGGCCCGGATTGCTTCAGAATCCGTTGTTTGCCACCGGTGTTGTGCTGCACGGATTATTGTTCCTGAGCTGCCTCCTCGTTCCATGGGAGCGCCTGGATCCGCGGGCGAGCCTGGTTATTCCCATTCTGGATTTGCTGGCCCTTTGCTTTACCCGCAACGGCGCGTTCAACGTAGTCCCGGGCCTCACGGTGCTTTCCGTTTTTCCCGTGATATGGCTGGCGGCCTCGGGGATGCTTGCCAAGACGAGCCTCATTCTGGGGTTCGCGGGGCCTTTCCTCATTGCCCTTCCCGTGCTCCTCGCCCACCTGCCCAACCCCACGGCGTCGGACATTTCCTCGGTGGTCCTGTTGCCGCTCATGATGTTCGCGGTGGCGCTTTCGATCCGGCTGGCAGGTTCTTATGCGCGCCTCCAGGAGCGGCGGGTGAAACACCGCGACAGTGCCCTGCGGCAATTGCTTTCCGCCAGCAGGGACCGTGAGGCGCTGCTGCAGACCATCCTGGACACCATCGACGTCGGCATTGTCGCGGTTGATTCCAAAGGCGAAACCGTGCTGGTGAACAACCAGCAAAAGGCGTTCCTGGGGCTGACGGCATCCACTGCCGGCCCGCCGCAGGCGGCAACGGAAAGCCGGCTGGTTTTCGGCCAGGACCGCCACACACCGCTGCCGCCTGAAAAGGACCCTGTGCTGCGGGCTGTCCGCGGGGAGACCTTCTCCGACTATTTGCTGTGGTTCGGTGAGGGCACGGAGCAACGGGCCATCTCGACTGCCGCACGCGGGATGCCGAACGATGCCGACGGCGGCTTCGGCGGGGCCGTGGTCTTCTTCCGGGACCTGACCGACGTGGTCAACGCCCTGGCAGCCAAGGACGAACTCGTGGCCAACGTCTCCCATGAATTCGGGAGCCCCCTGACCGCGATCCTCGGCAACCTCGATATCGTGATGCGTGGCGCCCCCGAACTCGACGCCGGGTCGAGGCGGGGACTGGAAGTCGCCGAACGCAACGCGGAGAGGCTCCGCGTCCTTGTCCAGGACCTCCTCTCCTCCGCGGCATCCGTGGAGAGCGTGCAATTGCGGCGGACGGACCTGGCTGGCCTGGTTGAAAACAGCCTGGGGTCGGCACGTGCCCAGGCGGATGCGGCCAACGTCGGACTCGTGGCCGACGTGCCGGCGCCCCTGTGGGCGGACGCGGATCCGCTCCGGCTTGGACAGGCCCTGGACAACCTCGTGTCCAACGCCATCAAGTACTCGCCGGACGGCGGGCTCGTGAGCGTCAGGGCAAGCCGGGACGACGGCTGGGTCAGGCTGGAAGTGCAGGACACCGGCATGGGAATGACGAAGGAGGAGAGCGCCAGGATTTTCACCCGGTTCTTCCGGACCCGTGCCGCCCGTCAGGCAGCGATCCCGGGCGCCGGCCTGGGGCTGTCCATCACGAAGTCCATCGTGGAACGCCACGGGGGCAGCATCACCTGTGACAGCAGTCCCGGGAAGGGAAGCACCTTCACCGTGGCCCTGCCTGCCGGGTTGTCCGGTGAACAGGACCCGCTCCCGCCGGTTCTCACGTAGCTCCCCCTTTCCCGGCTTCTGCTTTATCCGGCTTCCGCTGGCCCGGGTGGCCGACTGCCCAGGCGCGTCAACAGCGCGTCGAGCACAGGCACCTGCCCGCGCACCAGCAAGGCCCGGGCCTCGGCTTCGGCGGTCCAGGCGGCACGGTCGATCTCGGGGAACTGCTGGATTCTGCCGGAGCCCTTCGGCCACTCCAGGGGAAAGGTGTTGCTCCTGATCTCTTCCGGGGTGAAGTCCGATTCCGCAGCGAAAACCGTGATGACTTTGCCGGAGGGCTGCTTGAAGTCGCCGAGACGGAAATAGTCGGCGGGTGGAGGGGGCGAGCCCATTTCCTCGGCAAACTCACGTTGGGCAGCCAGCCATGGCTCCTCACCGGGGGAGTACTCACCCTTGGGAACGGACCAGGCGCGGGCCTCCTTGTTGGCCCAGAACGGACCGCCCATGTGGGCGATCCACACCTCCAGGTCGGCCCGCGGCCCGGGTGCGGAGCCTGCAAGAGGACTGGCTGGAGAACCAGCAGGAGGGCCCGCCGGAGAATCAGCCGGGGACCCCGTTGCCGGGCCCCGCCGGTACAGCAGGATGCCTGCGCTCAGGACCACCATCTGCGCTCCATTCCCCTAGGCTGTCCGGGCCGTCCAGCCTTGCACTTGGCGCCCCTTCCGCACAAGCCTGCCGTGCACTTCTTTAGGCGGCCGGGCACCGATCGGCTAAAATTGATGCCCGATGCCAGATCTTGATGAAAACCCCGTTCGTGTCCAGTCCCCGATTTCCCGGGGGCCTGTCTTCGTGGACGCCTCGGGGCGGCGCCTCCGCCGTGTCAAACTGGCAGGTCTCGCGGCCGCCGCACTGGTGGCCGGATACCTCGTCCTCCTCCTGGTCGCCTTCATCGGCGGGTCCAACGTGGCCGCGCCGTACCTGCCCATTCCGGTCCCGGCCGCCGGTGACCGTCCCGCGCCGCCCGCCAACGGCGCCGGCAACGGTGGCCCCGCGGAATCCATGGAAACACCGGGTACCCCGCCCGCCGTCGAACCACCACCCGCCGGGACCGAGGCCGTGCCGGTCGCCGAGCCCGCCGGTTCCGCGGCCCCTGAACCGACTGCCGCGGTGCCTGCAGATGCTGCGGCCACGCACCCGGCCAAGAACGACGAGGCCCCGGGCCAGGCCAAGCGGCGAGCCACCCCGACGCACCCGTGAGCGGCCGCCGTCCGGGTCCGCCCCGCGAGCAAGCCGGCGTCAGGGCGCACTGGTTCATCCTCGTGGCGGTCCTGTGCTCGATAGCCGCCGCACTGATCGTCCAGGGGTACATGCACCACCTCGCCGGGATCAGCGACGACTCGGCGCCGGCGGCCGGGACATCCACCACGGTCCCGAAGACCGTCACCGAAGGCGGCCCCGTCGTCGACTCCCGCGGGGACTCCGTACACTCGGTGCACCCGCCGGAGCGCACCCTCGCGCTGACCTTCGACGACGGACCCGACCCCGTGTGGACGCCCCGGATCCTGGACGTCCTGCGGAAACATCACGTCCACGCCACCTTCTTCGTGGTCGGTTCCGCAGCGATCGACAACCCGGACCTCGTACGCCGGATCGTGGCCGAGGGCCATGAAATCGGTGTCCACACACTCACCCACGCCGACCTCGGCAACGCCCCGCAATGGCGCCGGCAGCTCGAAGTCCAGGGGGCCCAGAAGGTGATCACCGGCATCACCGGACAGTCGGCCTCCCTGCTGCGCCCGCCCTATAGTTCCGGGAACGCAGCGGTGAACGACGCCACGTGGTCCGCGATGCAGGACCTGGCTGACGAGGGATACCTGAGCGTGTTCAGCACCCTCGACAGCAAGGACTGGCAGCGGCCCGGCGCCGCTGCGATCGAGCAGAAGCTCGCGGCGCCCGGCCGGCAAGGCCAGGTCGTGCTCATGCACGACGGCGGCGGCGACCGCGCGGACACCGTCGCCGCGCTGGACTCAAGCCTTTCGCGGTGGGCTGCCGAAGGTTACAAGGTCACCACCGTGGGCGCCGCCGTCGGCATCGACAGCATGCGGCAGGCCTCCGTTGCCGAACAGATCAGCGGCACGGCCCTCGGGTGGGGAATCCGCCTCAGCGATTTCGTTGTCACGGCCATCTCCTGGGCGCTGGTCGTGGCCGGCGTCGTGACGCTCGCCCGTGCCGTCCTCGTCATCGGGTTCGCGGCGCGCCACAGCCGCATCGCCCGCCGCCTCAGTGCCCGCGGGCGCGGCCGGCGCCGCGTCGACGTCGCAGTCCGTCCCGAGGTCACCGACCCGGTGACCGTGATCGTCCCCGCCTACAACGAAGCCGCCGGAATCGAAGCCGCCGTGCGCTCCATCGCCGCGTCGACCCACCAGGTGGAGATCATCGTGGTCGATGACGGGTCCACGGACGGCACCGCGGACCTCGTGGAGGCGCTTGCCCTTCCCCGGGTCACGGTCATCCGCAAGGAGAACGGCGGCAAGCCCTCAGCGCTGAACGCAGGGCTCCAGGCCGCCAGCCACCAGCTCGTGGTGATGGTCGACGGCGACACGGTGTTCGAGCCCGGCACGGTCCGCGCCCTCATCCAGCCCTTCGGCGACCCGGCAGTGGGCGCAGTCTCGGGCAACACCAAGGTGGTGAACCGCGGCGGCATCCTTGGCGCCTGGCAACACATCGAGTACGTGGTCGGCTTCAACCTGGACCGCCGCCTGTTCGACCTCGCCGAATGCATGCCGACCGTGCCGGGCGCGATCGGTGCCTTCCGCCGCGACGCCCTGCTCGGCGTCGGCGGAGTGAGCGAGGATACGCTCGCCGAGGACACCGACCTGACCATGTCGCTGTGCCGGGACGGATGGAGGGTCGTCTACCAGGACGACGCGCGCGCCTGGACCGAGGCCCCGGCGTCGCTGGGCGCGCTGTGGCGGCAGCGCTACCGCTGGTGCTACGGCACGCTGCAGGCGATGTGGAAGCACCGCCGCGCGGTAGTGCAGGGCGGTGCCGCCGGCAAGCTGGGCCGCCGCGGACTGGGCTACCTGCTGGTCCTGCAGGTGCTGCTGCCATTGTTCGCCCCCGTCGTTGACGTTTTTGCCCTCTACGGCCTGTTCTTCCTTGATCCGCTGCGGATCGCCGCACTTTGGCTGGGCTTCCTGCTGGTGCAGTTCCTGATGGCGGCCTACGCTTTCCGGCTGGACAAAGAGCCGTTGCGCACGCTCTGGGCCCTTCCGCTGCAGCAGTTCGTCTACCGGCAACTGATGTATGTGGTGGTCATCCACTCCCTGGTGACGGCGGTGGCCGGACTGCATCTGCGGTGGCACCGGATGGAGAGGTACGGCAGCCTGAGCGTCCCGTCCGAACGCTAGGCACCACCACGGCCGGTACGTAACATGGGAGCCATTACAAGCTGACGCTTGCCAAACCGGTCGAAAAGGAATATCGCGGTGGCTCTTGAGACTTTGCCCGTGCTCGATTTTTCCCGCCTGCATGCTGGCCCGGAAGAGGCCGCCCGTTTCCGGGACGAACTCCGGGACGCCATGCACGAGGTCGGGTTCCTGTACCTGTCCGGCCACGGCATTCCGCAGGAGCTCACCGACGCCATGCTTGATGTTTCGCGCCGCTTCTTCGCGCTGCCGGAGGAGCAGAAGCTCGCCCTCGAAAACGTCAACAGCCCGCAGTTCCGCGGCTACACAAGGATGGGCGGGGAACTGACGGCGGGCGCGGTGGACTGGCGCGAGCAGATCGATATCGGCGTGGAGCGTGATCCCGTCCCCCCCGGCCCAGGAGTCGCCGACTATTGGCGGCTCGAGGGGCCCAACCTGTGGCCGGAAGCGCTGCCCGAAATGCAGGGCATCGTGGCCGAATGGATGGACCGGCTGAGCGCGGTGTCGCTGGAGCTGCTCAGGGCCTTGGCCCTTTCCCTGGGCGCTCCGGAGGACACCTTCGATGCAGCATTTGCCGCCCGCGCCTTTCCCATACAGAAGATCGTCCGGTACCCGGGGGAGTCCGATCCGGACCCGAAGCAGGGGGTGGGTTCGCACCGCGACGGCGGCGTGCTGACCCTGCTGCTGGTGGAGCCCGGCAAGGGGGGCCTGCAGGTCGAACACGACGGCGGCTGGATCGACGCACCGCAGGTTCCGGGCAGCTTTGTGGTGAACATCGGCGAAATGCTTGAGCTCGCCACCAACGGCTACCTCAAGGCAACCCTGCACCGGGTCATTTCGCCGCTGCGCGGCACGGACCGGATCTCCCTGCCGTTCTTCTACAACCCGGCCCTGGACGCCCGCATGCCGCAGCTGGCCGTCAGCCCCGAATTCCAGGCGAAGGCGCGTGGCCTGTCCGTCGACCCGACCAACAGCCCCATTCTGGAAACCTACGGCGACAACGCGCTGCGGTACCGGCTCCGGGCGCACCCGAACGTGGTGGCCGCCCAGCACGCCGACCTGCTGAAAGACTGACGCCCGGCCTGAAGGGCAGGTGCCGCGGCGCCTGCCGGGAAACCGCGCGCCATTGAGTCCGTCCCTGTGCACGGGTATGGTGGGCGCACCTTCACCAGCACCGGACCCAGGGAGCGACCATGCCTGAAATGAGACGTCGACTGGCTGCCATTACGGCGGTTCTGGCCTTGAGCGTTACGAGCGGAGCGGCGTTGAGCCCCGCGTCTGCGGACCCGCGGAGCACCGACAAAGCGGCCACCGCCACCGGTTACGGGGGAGCCGTGAGCACCGTGGACCCGGAGGCCTCGGCGGCGGCGATCGAGGTGCTCCGCAAGGGCGGCAACGCGGCCGATGCCGCCGTCGCCGCTGCCGCCACCCTCGGAGTCACCGAACCGTACAGCGCCGGCATTGGGGGCGGCGGCTACTTCGTCTACTACGACGCGCAAAGCGGCGAGGTAGGCACCATCGACGGCCGCGAGACCGCTCCGGCGGCGATGCCGCACGACGCCTTCATCGACCCCGCCACGGTTACCCCGCAGAATCCCGCGGGCAGCCCCTACCGTTTCACCCCGGAACTGGTCACCAGCGGCGTGTCCGTCGGCGTGCCAGGTACCCCGGCCACGTGGGAGCGGGCCCTCGAGCGGTGGGGAACGCTCGGCCTGGGTGAGGCGCTGAAGCCGGCCATCAAGGTGGCCACCCGCGGTTTCGTGGTGGACCGGACCTTCCGCCAGCAGACCCTCGACAACAAGCTGCGCTTCGAGGCCTTCACCTCCACCAGCAAGCTTTTCCTCCCCGGTGGTGACGCCCCCGCCGTCGGGAGCATCTTCCGGAACCATGAGCTCGCCGCCACCTACCGCCTGCTCGCCGAGCGGGGCACGGACGCCTTCTACGGCGGCGCCCTCGCCGCGGAGATCGCCGACGCCGTCCAGTCCCCGCCCAAGACCGCCACGACCGGCCTGCCCGTCCCGGCCGGCCACCTCACTGCGGCGGACCTCGCCGCCTACCGTGTCCTGGACCAGGCACCCAGCCACGTGACCTACCGCGGCCTGGACGTCTACGGCATGGCGCCCTCGAGCAGCGGCGGCACCACGGTCGGGGAAGCCCTGAACATCCTCGGCACCTTCGACATGGCGGGAATGCCCACCGCCAACGCCCTCCACCACTACCTCGAGGCGAGTGCCCTTGCCTTCGCCGACCGTGGCAAGTACGTGGGAGACCCGGCCTTCGTCGATGTCCCGACGGCGGCCCTCACCGATGAGCTGTTCGGCAAGGAGCGCGCCTGCGAGGTCGATCCGCTGCATGCCGCCACCAAGCCGGTCGCCCCCGGTGACGTGACGGCGTACGACGGCGCGTGCCCGGCCGCCGCTGCGGCCCCCGCGGAGGAGCGCGACACCGAGAACATCTCGACCACCAACCTGACGGTTGCCGACAAGTGGGGCAACGTGGCCGAGTACACCCTCACCATTGAGCAGACCGGCGGTTCCGGCATCGTGGTGCCCGGCCGCGGCTTCCTGCTCAACAACGAACTGACGGACTTCTCCACCGTGTACAACGCCGGGGACCCGAACCGGATCGACCCGGGCAAGCGGCCGCGTTCGTCGATGTCGCCCACCATCATCCTGAAGGAAGGCAAACCCTTCCTGGCGCTTGGTTCGCCCGGCGGCTCCACGATCATCACCACGGTGCTGCAGGCCATCCTGAACCGGGTGGACCGTGGCATGAGCACCCCGCAGGCGATCGCCGCGCCCCGGGCCGCGCAGCGGAATACGCCCAACGTGACCGCGGAGCCCGAGTTCATTACGGCCTACGGCAATCAGTTGGCGCCATTCGGGCACACCCTGGTGCCCTCGGGTGACGCGTTCACCTCCGCGGCGGAAATCGGCGCTGCCACTGCCATCGAGTTCCTGCCCGGCGGTGCTTTGCTCGCCGCCGCGGAACCGTCGCGGCGGGGCGGCGGCTCGGCCATGGTAGTGACGGCGTCTCCATAGGGACACGGCGCCGCGGGAAGATACTAAGCAAACTTACTATAAGGTCTTGTGTTCGTCCGATTGCTCTGCTTCGCTGGAAGTGTGTCCGGTAAGGGCGCAACCGGTGCGCCCGTGGCGGAATCTGGCGGGCAATCGGAAGAAGGGCATCATGAAGGTCGTCATTGACCGCGGGCGGGACCCGGAGCCCGCGGTCGAGGAACTTCCGCAGGAAGCGGTGGATGTCGTGCTGGCCCATCTCGGCCAGGTGGGGCCGGCAGTGGCGGCGCTGCGTCGCGAATCCTCCAGGCTGGCCGAATGGGGCGAGGAGCTTGCACGCCGGCTGGTGACGGGGAAGAAGGTGCTCGCCGCGGGCAACGGGGGAGATGCGGCCGAGGCCCAGCATTTCACCGCCGAACTCGTCGGCCGCCATGTAAAGGACCGGCAGGCCTTTCCGGCCATTGCCCTGCCTGCCGACGCTTCCGCGGTGACGGCGATCGGCAACGATTACGGCTACGACGAGGTATTTGCGCGCCAGGTCAGTGGACACATCCGCAACGGTGACGTGCTCCTCGTCCTGTCCGCTGACGGACGCAGTCCCAACCTCCTGGCCGCCGTGGAAGCGGCGCACAAGGCGGGAGCGACGGTCTGGGCGCTGACCGGCGCTTCCCCGAACCCGCTTGCCGGCTCGGCGGACGAGGCGATCTGCATCAATGCCGATCCCTCCCACGCACAGGAGGCCCACCTCATCGCCATCCATGCGCTGTGCGGTTGTTTCGATGCCGCGGTGGAGCGGTTCCGGAAGGAAGGGCGGATATGAGGATCGCGGCGGACAGGGCGCAATGAGATACCCCCGCAACTATTTTCCGGTCAAGCGTTGCTTCTATAAGCGCCTGCACCCGGGCGGGGGCCCGCCGCCTGTGGTTTCGCCGCCGCGCCCTTCGCCGGGCCCGCTTCCCGCGGTGCACGCACCTCAGCCAAAAAAAGCTAAGCATACTTAGCAAAATGTCTTGATGTTCACTGGCGGCCTCGATAGCGTGAAAAACGTAGCACCACACCCCATCGAATCCACCATGTGAGGAGACCGTGATGGCTACTGTCGATCAGACCATCGAAGTTGACGTTCCCGTATCCACGGCATACAACCAGTGGACGCAGTTCGAAACCTTTCCCGAATTCATGAGCGGGGTTGACGCCGTCAGGCAATTGGACGATACAACCCTGCATTTCTCTACCAGCACGGCGGGCGTGCACCGCGAGTACGACGCGAGGATCCTGGACCAGGTCCCTGACACCGTGATCAGCTGGGAAAGCACCGATGGCCCACGGAACGCGGGCGTGGTCCGCTTCGAACCCCTGGGCCCCGAGCGGTCAAAGGTCAGCGTCAGCATCGAGTGGACACCCGAAGGGCTTGCCGAGAAGGCCGGCACCGCAGTGGGAGCGGACGAACTCCAAGTCGGGGCGGACCTGAAGAAGTTCAAGAAGTTCATCGAAGACCGCCGCTACGAAACCGGGGCTTGGCGGTCCACAGTGGTTTCCGGGCAGGTCGAAGACCCGCCCCTGGGTTCCGGTGGCGGAATCGGCTTGGATGAGGAGCCCCCGCCTCCGACCGGCGGAAGGGACTTCTAAGCCCTGACCGCCCCTGTTTGCCGGACAGTGCCCCGTCTCTGACACGACGGGGTACTGTCGGCAAGCCTGATCGTGCTCAGTGAACGTTGACGTGGTGAACGTTGACGTGCCGTTCGCTGGCGTCGACGCCGTCGCTCACCTTGTGCCGGCGTCACCTGCTTCCGGGCGGAAAAGTTCCCGGAGGAACGGAAATTGCCGCGGTGTTGGGGTGGGCCGGGGGCGGCCCCGGCGTCCGCGGCCCGAGGAGGAAGAACAATGAAGCGCATGAGCTCATCCCCAGTCCATGACGGAATCCAGAATCCGGAGCAGCCGGTGCCGAGGGACACGGATGAAGAGCAAGCGAAGGCCCGTGAGGAGCAGCCGGCGGCCGGCGAGCCCGGAGAGGCCCCGCCGCGGACCTTGGGCGGGGAACCCACCGGCGAGCCCGGGACGGCCGGTTCAAAGGATCCCAGCGGGCCCGCCGAAGAAGCCGACGACGCGAGCGCGGACGAACGCAGCCTCACCACTAAGTTGAGTCCGAGCGACTAGCGGCCAACGGTGGCCCGCACTGCAACACGGAGCCCTGCCTCATGGAGGCAGGGCTCCGTGTTGCAGTGCGGGCGCACGTTCTACCTGTCAGTCGACATGGCCTTCGGTAATGCTGCCGCGCCAGCCTCCGGTCTCTGTTTCCCTGTGCTCGATGAACTCCTTGAACTTCTGGAGGTCCCTTTTCACCAGGCGGTCGTCCAACCGTGTGCCGGCACCCAACCGTTCGGCAGGCGTCTCCGGTTGCCAGTCCAGGTCAACCGTGATTTCCGTTTCGGTTGCGCTTGAGGCCCGGAACGTGACTTCTCCCTTGCTGCGCGGCGCATCCACGCTTTCCCAGGCGATCCGTTCGTCCGGCACCTGTGTGGTGATCCTGGCGTCGAATTCGCGGCGTACTCCGGCGATTCCGGTGGTGAAATGGACCAAGGCCTCGTCGACCTGGCGGACCGATTCGATGCCGCTCATGAAGCGGGGAAACTCTTCGAACTGCGTCCATTGGTTGTAGGCCTGTGCCAGCGGAACGTTGACGCGGACTGATTCGTGAACGGTGGCCATGACAGATCCCTCCCGTGATCCCGGTCAGACCCTAGGCTTGTCCGAGGGCCAGTGGCCTCATTTCCACGCTAGAACCATCCCGGGACCGGTTCAAGGGGAATCTGGAAGCACAATGCCATCCATCCGAGCATTGGACGGGTGGACGGGATCGCTGGCGAGAAACGCCATGACTTCCTCGTGCGCAAGCATTTTCTGCCGGTATTCGCGTGCCAGGAGTTCTTGCGTGAATGCCTGTAACGCGGGTTCGTTCCCGGCGATGGCGTCTACCGCGTGCACCACCCTGAAGTTGTGCGCGAACGCATCCGCGGCGGTTTGGGCGATGCAGTTATGGGCCGACACGCCAGCCAGCACCAAGGTCTGGACCTGCCAGTTATGCAGGCGCCACAGGAGGTCCGTACCCATGAAGCCGCTGTCCCGCGTCTTGGTGAGTTGGGGCAGTCCGGACGTGTGCAGGCCGGGGACGAAATCCGCCTGGTCACTGCCCCGGTAGATGAACCCCTGCTGGTCGTCGAGCATGTTGAGGGTCCAGGTGGAGCGGTCCCGTTCGTGCTCCGTCTTGACCAGCAGCACAGGGAGCCCATGGGCAGTGGATGCGGTGATCAAGGCGTTGCAGGCGGCAACGGTCCGCTCGCGGTGCGGGGCCAGCGCCGGGTCTTCGAAATAGGCGTTCTGCATGTCGATGATCAACACTGCGATCATCTTGCGCCTCCTTTCTGTCTCCGGTCCGGGAAGCCTACCGCCCGCGGGCCGTCCCGGCGAGATCGGCATCATCATCCGGCATCGCCGGCGAGGAACCGAGCTATGGCCGCTTCGGCCACCCTGACCCGGCGCAGGCTCCCGTCCAGGTAGGCGTCCACCACCCGGGGGTCAACGTAGGCGTCCCGGGCCACGGCCACTGTATTGCCCAGCAATGCGGCAGTTTCCTCGAAGGCTTTCGCCAAAGCCTTGCGCTCCGGAACGTCGGCCGGGGTGCGTGCCAGGGTCTGGGCGGCCGTCAGGGTTCCCTTCCACGTCCGCAGATCCTTCGCCGTGAAATCTTCTCCTGCGGCGCGGCGGATGTAGTCGTTGAGCATGCCGGGATCCACGGCAATCCACCTGTCATCTTCCTCGAAAGCAAGGAGGGGCGCATCGGCCGCCCGGCAGGCCAAGGGGGCCAGGAACGCGGCGAGGGGCCGGTCCTGGAGCGTGCATTCCCAGAGCTGGCCGCTTTTGCCGGGGAAGTTCAGGTGCAGTGACTCGCCTTGGACGGTGACGTGGCGGCAGCGAAGCGTGGTCAGGCCGTAGGAGCCGTTTTGTTTCCGGTAGTTCTCATCGCCAACCCGCAGGGCTCCCAGGTCGATGAGCCGAACGGCGGCAGCGAGTGCCCTGGTCCTGGGGGAGCGTGATTCGCGCAGGTGCCGGGCAGCGGTCCTGCGGAGCCGCGGCATGGCCTGCCCCAGGAGGGCGGCACGCGTGAACTTTTCCACGTCACGCTTTTCCCGCCACAAAGGATGGTAGAGGTACTGGAGGCGGCCGGCGTCGTCGAGACCCGTGGCTTGGATGTGGCCGTTGGCGAAAGGGCAGATCCACACTTGGCGCCAGGCCGGCGGTATGACAAGGGCCCGGATCCGCTCAAGGTCGGCGTCGGACACCGGTGAGCCCCCTGCGTCCCTGTAGCTGAATCCGCGGCCGGCCCGCCGCCGTCGGATGCCCGGGAGCGAGGGGTCGCTGCGCCTAAGCCGCGACATGGCTGCAGCTACATCCGGGCATACTTGGCCTTCAGTATGAGGAAGCAGCCATAACAGACCAGGCCCAGCGCCAGCACCGCCAGGAGATACGGCCCGAAAGGCTGCTCCCGCAGCCCCTTGAGGCTGCCGTCGAGGCCGGTGGATTGCTCGGGTTGCTGCCTCAGCGTGGCGAGGATGACCAGCAGTCCCACCAGGAGCAGGGCGAAGCCCTTGGAGAGGTAGCCGAGGACTCCCGCCGTCAGCAGGGTCCGCCGAGGTGCCGGTGCGCCGGGAAGGAACAGGTCTTTGCGGAAGGAGGCGCGCGCACCGCGCACGGCGAAGAAGATGCCCGCCCCGATGATTCCCGCACCCGCGAGCAGCAGGATCACGGGGCCGAAGGGTGCCCGCATGAGTGTGACGGTGAGGTCACTGGTGGATTCCCTGCTGTTTTTCCCGGCGCCGAGGGCGAAGGACAGTACGGTGGCGGCCAGGAGCGCGAAGGCCACCGCCTGCCCGGCGGCGCCGAAACGGGCGGTGAGGCGCCTTCCGTGATTGCCGGAGGTGCCGAACACCGCGTTTCCGGCCTGCCACAAGGCCAGGGCGGCGCAGGCCCCGAAGCACGCCCACAGCAGGAAGGGGCCGCCGGGCCGTGCTGCCAACTGTGCGACCGCGCCGCCGAGGTCGGCCTCTCCGTTCAGCCCCCGCGCCAATTGCAGGGCGATGGCCCCGACGAGGACGTGTAGAACGCCGCTCGCGCCGAAGCCTGCCCGGGCAGCGGTTTCAAGCCCTTTGGAGTTGCTTGCCGCCTCCGCGGACTTGGCAGCCGCCCGTGCCGTCTTGTTTGCGCTCTTGTTCACAGTGCGCTCCTGTTCATGGCGCGGCCCCCGCCAGTTGTTTGGCGGGAGCCGCGGTATTGCCTTGCCCGATTCAGGGGCCGGTATCAGACGCCGGTGTCACGGGTCTCCCGGCGGGTGACCGCTTCCCCCGTTCCCGGGTCCACGGTCTGCCGGCTCTCAGTAGACCGGTACCGGCGGCGTGGAGCCGCCCAGACCAGCGAAGCGATCAGTCCGATGACGCCGACGGCCATCAGGATGTAGCCGGTCATTTGCTGGTCGAGGAAGGGGATGAGCCCCGGGGTGAGCGCGAAGGCGAGAATGGCGCCAAGCGCGATGAGGAAGATCGATGAACCTATGTACATGTTCGTTCCTTTCCTGTGTCGGCTCCTTCATGCGATTGCCCCTCGGGGCGTATTGTCCGGGTGATTCCCCGGACGTGGTGCGTCATACTCCGTGCGAGCGGTGTCCGTTGGTGTAGCTGAGGAGCCAGCCGATGGCTGCGATGGCCAGGAGGATGATTCCGACCCACAGCAGGAAGTTCAGTGCCGGTGTGAAGCCGCCGACGAGCAGAAGAACAATAGCGATGACGCCTGCAACGATGAGAAGGGTATTCATGGTTGACGTTTCCTTTCGTGGCGTGGAAACCGAATTGCTAGTGCCTCCACGCGCAATATTCAGCAGTTGCGCATTGCTGCGCTGCGATCCTCGCAGAGCGCCCCCGGCTCCGTTCCAAGGATGGTCAGTGACGCCTGTGCCGCTTTCCTCGTTCCGTTCGTGATCCGCTTGTTCCGTTCATGCGGCAAAAGCTGTGTCACAATTCACATCATGTCATTGCTAAGCATGCTTATCAAGTTTGCCCGGGTCCGGGCCGGTCCATTCACAATGGATGGGTGACTTCTCCGTTCCCCCGCACCCAGGCCGCCGCGTGCCCCGTTTTCGACCTCCGAAGCATCAGCGCAGGCCTCGTGTTTGGCCATTCCCTGCCGGAGCTTGCCGAGGTGCTCCGGGACCCCGGATCCGCCGCCGTGGTCCAGGCGCCGCCGGGAACAGGCAAGACCACCCTGGTTCCGCCGCTGGTGGCCGGCCTGTGCGCCGCCGGGAGTAAAGCGCCCAGGGTGGTCGTTACCCAGCCCCGCCGCGTCGCGGCACGTGCGGCTGCCAGGCGGCTGAGCGCGCTCCACGGAAGCAGGCTGGGGGAGGCCGTGGGCTACACCGTCCGCGGTGAACGGCAGGCGGGTCCGCGGACCGCCGTCGAATTCGTCACCCCCGGAATCCTGCTGCGCCGTCTGTTGGCCGATCCCGGGCTGGAGGGCATCGGCGCGGTGGTCCTGGATGAAGTCCACGAGCGGGGCCTGGAGAGCGATCTGCTGCTCGGCATGCTCGCCGAAGTGCGCGAACTCCGCGGCGATCTTCGCCTGGTGGCGATGTCCGCCACGGTAGACGCCCCGCGCTTTGCAGCCCTGCTTGCAGGACCCGACGGCGGCGGGCCGCTTCCCGTGGTCGACTGTCCCTCCGCGTTGTACCCCCTGGAAACCGTGTGGGCGCCCGCGCCCGGTCCCCGCCTCGACGGACGCGGCGTTACGCCGGCCTTCCTGGACCATGTGGCCGACACCGCCATGGCCGCGCACTCCGTCTCGTTGGCCACGGAGCCGGGAACGGACGCCCTCGTGTTCCTTCCCGGAACCCGCGAGGTGGCACACGTGGCGAACCGCCTCCGGCAACGCGCCTCGGGCACGGAAATCCTCGAACTCCACGGACAGATCGGCCCGGCGGCGCAGGACAGGGCTGTCTCCGGCCGCGAGCCGGGCGGACCCGCCCGGATCATCGTGTCCACGGCGCTCGCCGAATCCTCCCTGACCGTCCCCGGTGTGCGCCTCGTGGTCGACGCCGGCCTGTCCCGCGAGCCGCGCCGGGACTCCGGCCGCGGCATGTCCGGCCTGGTCACGGTCTCCTGCTCCCGGGCCTCCGCGGAACAGCGCGCAGGCCGCGCCGCGCGCCAGGGTCCGGGAACGGTGGTTCGCTGCTATGAACAGAAGGCCTTCGCGGCGGCACCAGCCCACCGGACCCCGGAAATCGCCGTCGCGGAGCTGAGCGGGGCGGCCCTGACACTGGCGTGCTGGGGTGCGCCCGGGGGAGCGGGCCTCGCCCTCCCGGACGCCCCGCCGCGCGCCGCGATGGACGAGGCCATGGAGGTGCTGCGGGAAATCGGCGCCGTGGACGCCGCCGGGCACGCCACGCCGCTGGGCCGGGTCCTGGCCGCCGTGCCCGCCGAACCCCGGCTCGCGCGGGCCCTGCTGGACGGGGCCGCCGTCGTCGGAGCACGCCTGGCCTCCGAAACCGTGGCACTGGTCTCCGGGGATCAGCGTGCCCCGGGCGCCGATCTGTCCGCGCTCCTGGCGGTGCTGCGGCAAGGCAAGGACCCGGCGTCGAAGCGCTGGGCCGACGACGCCCGGCGGCTTGAGGCCATCGTGCGGGAGGAGGCGGCCGCCGTCGCCGCTTCATCCTTGCGGGGTGCGCTGGAAGCGGCGCCGGACGGCAAGGAAGCGGTGGCGTTGGTCGTCGCCCTCGCGTTTCCGGACCGGGTGGCCCGGCGCGTCCCGGGCGACGGACCACCGCAGTACCTCCTCGCCTCCGGAACCCGCGCCGGCCTGCCCGCCGGCAGCCCGCTGTCCGGGCATGACTGGCTCGCTGTTGCGGAGGTTTCCCGCGCGGCAGGGCGGGACGCGGCCGGCACCGGCGCGGTGATCCGCTCCGCCGCGCCCCTTCCCGCCGATGCTGCAGAAGCCGCCGCCGCCCACCTGTTGGCGGACATGGTTGATGCGCGCTTCGTCAAGGGCAAAGTGTCCGCCCGCCGGGAGCGCCGGCTTGGCGCAATCGTGCTGTCCTCCACGCCCGTCCGGCCCGGCCGGGCGGAAGGACGCGCCGCCGTAGCTGCGGATCTGGCGAACAACGGCCTGGCGTCCATCGGCTGGTCACCTGCTGCGGATGCTTTGCGGCGCAGGATGGCGCTGCTGCACCGTGAGCTCGGTGCGCCGTGGCCGGATGTTTCCGAACGGGCTCTTTTGGCCCGGCTGGAAGACTGGCTGGCCCCGGAATTGGGGGCATTGGCCGATGGCGCCCCGGCGGCCGGGATCGACCTCACGGAACCGCTGCGCCGGCTCCTGCCCTGGCCCGAGGCCGCCCGCTTCGCCGACCTCGCGCCGGAACGGCTGGAGGTGCCGAGCGGCTCTCGAATCGCGATCGATTACCCGGACGCGGAGGCCGACGGCGGCCGGCCGGTGGTGGCGGTGAAACTTCAGGAATGCTTCGGCTGGGCAGGGACGCCGCGGATTGCCGGCGGCCGGGTCCCGGTGCTCTTCCACCTGCTATCTCCCGCACGACGGCCCCTGGCGGTGACCGATGACCTCGAATCCTTCTGGGCCGGTCCCTATGCCCAGGTCAGGGCCGAGATGCGCGGGCGCTACCCGAAGCATCCCTGGCCTGAGGACCCGTGGACGGCCCCGGCCACGGCCCGGGCGAAGCCGCGGACCTAGCAGCCAGGAAGCGGTCTAGCTGTTCGAACGGATGAATGCGCTGACCGAGGGCGCCAGCGAGGCACCCAGCTCGGCGGGGCTGCGCTTCATCCCGGCCACCTCGAAGGTGTGTCCGCCGCCTTCCCGCCACTCCAGGGCGGCGTTCGGGCCGATCCTGGAGACCACGCCTTCCAGCACGTCCGGTGTCATGAAGGGGTCCTTGGTGCCCTGCAGGAACAGCATGGGCACGGTGACCCCGTACAGGTGCTCGTCGCGGAGCTTGTCGGGCTTGCCCGGCGGGTGCAGCGGGTAGCCGAGATAGATGAGGCCCGCCGCGGGCATGCCCTCGGCCACGGCCATTGACGCCATGCGCCCCCCGAAGGACTTCCCGGCGGCCCACAGCGGTTCACCGGCCGAGCGTGCCTGCGCTTCGGCCAGGGCGGCCCGCCAGGTGGCGATGGCCAGGGGCGGGCGGTCCGGGAACTTCCTGCCGGCTTCCCGGTAGGGGAAGTTGAAGCGCAAGGTGGCGGCGCCGTCGTCGTTCAGGGCCCGCACGAAGCCGCCCATGAACGGGTGTTCCATGCCCGCACCGGCGCCGTGGGCGACGAGCACCGTGGCGAAGGGGTTTTCCGGCCGGGCGTACAGGCCGGAAACGGCCGTGCCGTCAACATCAATGGTGACGGCCTCTTCGGGGGTGCTCATTCGAACCTCGAGGGGTCGCCGGTGCCGCGGCGCACCACGTCGGCGCCGCCGCCGGAGAAATCGACCACCGTGGTCGGCTCGGCGCCGACCTCTCCGGCCTCGACGACGGCGTCCACCACGTGGTCCAGGCGTTCCTTGATCTCCCAGCCCTGCGTCAGCGGTTCGTCCTCGCCGGGCAGCAGCAGGGTGCTCGAGAGCAGGGGCTCGCCCAGGTCGGCGAGGAGGGCGTGGACGAAGTTGTGCCGGGGGATGCGCACGCCCACGGTCTTCTTCTTCGGGTGCAGCAGCCGGCGGGGCACTTCCTTGGTGGCCGGGAGGATGAACGTGTAGCTTCCGGGGGTGACGGCTTTGATGCTGCGGAAGACGTCGTTGTCGATCATCACGAACTGGCCCAGTTGCGCGAAGTCCTTGCAGACCAGCGTGAAGTGGTGTTTGTCGTCGAGCTGGCGGATGCTGCGGATACGGTCCAGGGCTTCCTTGTTGCCCAGCTGGGCGCCGAGGGCGTAGCAGGAGTCCGTGGGGTAGGCGATCAAACCGCCCGAACGCACGATCTCTGCGATCTGGGAAACCAAACGCGGCTGGGGGTCCTGGGGGTGGACGTCGAAGAATCTGGCCATTCCCCGAGCTTACGTCAGGCGGCCTGTCAGGACAGGACATCCTTGCTGGTGAACCGGCCGTACGCGATTGCGCCGGCAGCCAGGATGTAGCCCGCCTGAAGCAGCGCATTGTCACCGAACGTCGTCCAGGAGATGGGTTGGCGGAGCAGATCGGCGAAGCCCAGCCAGTACTGGCTGAACAGCCAAGGGTGCAGCCATTCCAGTTGCGGGAGGTTGTCCGCCACCTGGGACATGACTGAAAGCACGACTGTTGCCGCCATGGCACCGACCGGGATGTCCGTGAACGTCGAGATTGCCAGCCCGATCGCAGCGAGCCCAAGGAGTGACACGGAAATGTATGCGGCGATCAGCAGGGACCGCAGCAGGGACTCACCGACGCCGATGGTGTCCCCGGAAAGGAGTGTCACCGGTCCCACCGGGAAGAGCGCGACGCCGGCCAGCACGCCGACGGCGGCGACGGTCACCGTCGCGGCCAGGCAGAAAACCGCCGCGGCGGAGTACTTGATGAGCAGGAGCCGGACGCGGCCGGCAGGTGCCACCAGCAGGTACCTGAGGGTGCCGAGGTTCGCTTCTCCGGCGATGGTGTCGCCGGCAACGACTCCTACCGTGATCGGCAGGAACAGCGGCACGGACACCAGGAGTGCGGTCATACCCACGAAGAGCCCGTTCTGCGAGACCCGGTCCAGGAAGGCCGGGCCACGGCCCGGCGGCACAGGATGCGAGCTGAGCCGGACCGCCGTGGCAATGAGGATGGGAATCGCCGCCAGGGCGAGCAGCATGGCCCAAGTACGGAGCCGCCGGAAAAGTACGGTGAGCTCGGAGGCCATGAGCGCCCACGAACCAGGGCGGGCGCCCGTCGCCGGGGCTTCATCCTGCAACGTCGAACCCCTCTCCGGTCAGGGAAACGAAGCGCTCTTCGAGGCTGGCGTCTTCCACGCTGAAGCCTTGGACCCGCACTCCGGCCGCCACGAGGGCGGCCACGATGTCTTCGGGTGCCACCGTGTGGCCCGGGGGACTGGTGCTGAGCAGCCCGCCATGGTCCGCGCCCGGCAGGACACCCGCCGGCTCGGGGTGCAGGCCAAGGCCCGAAAGGACACGGGCCGCTGCGGCAACATCCGGGGTACGGAGCATGATCCTGGCCGTCCCTGCTGCGCGCAGTTCGCGGAGCGTGCCCTGGGCCACGAGCTTGCCTACGCTCATGACGCCCACATGGGTGCACATTTGTTCGACTTCCGCGAGCAGGTGGCTGGAGACGAACACCGTGGTGCCGCCGGCCGCCAGCGACCGCACCAGGCTGCGGACCTCCCGTGTGCCTTGGGGATCCAGGCCGTTGGTGGGCTCGTCCAGGACCAGCAGTTCGCGGGGCCGCAGCAAGGCATTGGCGATTCCGAGGCGCTGTTTCATCCCCAGCGAATACGCGCGCACTTTCTTGCCGGCGGCGTGGGACAGCCCCACCAATTCCAGGGCCTCGTCGATACGTGCGGCCCGTGTGCTGCGCGGGGCGTGCCGGTCCGCGGCGTCCAGCCTGCGCAGGTTCGCCGCTCCCGAGAGGAAAGGGTAGAAGGCCGGCCCCTCCACCAGGGCGCCGACCTCCGGCAGGACGGCGGACAGGCCGGCCGGGATGGGCCTGCCCAGGACCCGGATCCCGCCGCTCGTAGGAGCGGCGAGGCCGAGCAGCAAACGGATGGTGGTGGTCTTTCCGGAGCCGTTGGGGCCAAGGAAGCCGTAAACGGAACCCCGTGGAACGGCGAGGTTGACGGAGTCGACGGCGGAGCGGTGGCCGAAGCGCTTGCTCAAACCCTCGCTCTCAATTGCCAGCCCCGCCGGCCCGGAAGCGTCGTTCATTGCGGCGAGGCCGCAGCCTGCAGCCGCTCAAGCGGCACCATTCCCGCGAACACCCGTCCGTCGTCGAGCATCAGGACGGTCACCAGGCTGGTCGTGATGGCCCTTCCGCCGGGCACCGCCTGGGCGAGCTGGGCGAAGGCGGGATCGGAGCGGACGTCCGCAGGAAGCACCCCTGCGGGGAAGCCCACCACCGCGTCCCAGCCCTTGCCGGTCACGGTCGGTCGGTCGGCAGCGGGGTGGGTCCCGGGAACGGCGTGCTTGGTGCCCGGCATTGGCGCCGCGGACGGAACGGTCATCTCCTTAACGGAGGCTCCGTGCGGCGGCGTGAAAGTGAACACGGACGATTCGGGGGCCGAGAGGCTGATGTCGCTGAACGCGAGAGAAAACGCGGGGGCGGCCTGTCCGCGCGACCGCAGCTGAATTCCTAGCGGGAGGCCGGAGGCGGCGTCGACGGCGAGAGTCACCGAATCGACAAGCGTCACCGTACTGCGGGGCCTCAGGACCAATTGGTAGGCCGTACGGCCGGCCACGATGGTTGCGTCCCCGACGGTTACTTCGGTGCTGGGGTCTGCGGCGGCGAGGAATCGCTGGGCGATGGCCTCAGGCGTCGCAATGCCCGGTGTCGCCGGTGTCTTTGGCCCGTTGTTCGCCGGGCCCCGGTCCGCCGGGCTCCGGTCCGCCGGGCCGTGGCCGGGAGGCCTGCGGGTTGCCGTGGCGTCCGGCAAGGTTGCATGGGCCGCGCTGTTGTCGGCCGAGTTGTAGAGCCAGAGGTCCCTGCCGTTGCGGACCACGTCACGCTCGGCGAGGGTGTCCATGATTTGGAGCCGGGCTTTGGACGGTCCATCCAGGTAGATCCGGGCGGTATGCGCGGTGCCCGTTAGTTCGATTACGGCGGCAAGGCCTTGGCCGGCACCCTGCCGGACGGAGGGTATGGGTCCTGCCGCGGGGAGTTGCGGGATCCCCAGCTCGGAGGTCTGGCGGAGTGTTCCGGACAGGGCGCGGACCTCCGAATGGCCGATCATGGCAATGATCTCCGCGGACGACTTCTCCGGGAGATTGACTGCCGCCCCGGCCTGGTAGGAACCGGTCAAAGCCGCAGCCGCCACGACTGCAGGTACCACTGCGGCCGGCAACCAGCGCAACCATTTACGGGCCATGGCAACCTCCCGGACCACCCGCGACCTGACCGCGCGACATCGGCGGGGTCATGCTTCCAGAGTACTCCCGGCGCCCTGCGCGGCGACTGTCCTCACGAACTCCGCGCTCGGACCGGAATGGATGCCCCTGATGTGCTCAAACACGGCAAACCCCTCCTTCCCCGGCCAGTCCCTTGGTAGGAATTCCGGTGGCAGTCCGGGATCCAGGTACGGAATGACCCGCCAACTGTCGATGCACCGGACGTACGCGGCAAAGGCCCCGGCAGACGGCGGCGAAACGTCTCCGGCAGAAGCTTCCCTGAAGGGATCCCATTCCCGGATGAAATCGTGGTGCAGGGCCGCGACCGAATCCAGGTCCCACCACCGCGCGGCGGCGTCCCGAAGTCCGCCGCCGTCCGGGTATCCGCCGGGCATCGGGGTGTCCGTGATGAACAGGGTGGCCTGCTCCCGCAGCCCCAGGCCTTCCAGCACCTCCTCGATCTCGGCCCGGCGGAAGGCCGGGGCAATCCACAGGCCTGCCGCGACTGTCCCGCAGCCGGTCCAGTGCAGCCGGCGCCGGAGCTGGTGCCTCTTCTCCCGTTCCGCCTCGGGGATCGAGAAGGACACCAGGCACCAGGGATCGCCGTCGGCCATGGCCTGCGGCGCGAAAATCCGGCTGTCCCCGCGGAACAGCATGGTCCCGGCGCCGGGGGTCAGTGCATAGCCCGCGACGCCGTCGCGCGGCAGGGCGTCCAGTACCGCCTTCTTCTTCAGCCGGCTGAGCGCGGTCCGCGTCACGGCGGCGGGCACGTCGAGCGCCTCCATGAGCCGAAGGAACGCCGACGCCGGCAGCCAGCCGCCTGCGTCGCGCAGGTAAAGCCCGATCACCGTCCGCAGCAGCGAGGTGGTGCTCCCCGGGCGGGAGTCCACATCGTCGAGGAAGGTGCTCATGAAAGCTCCAGCAGCACATCCCGGATGGCACGCATGCCGTGTTCGAGTTCGGCGAAGCCTGTGCTGAGCGGAGAGAGGCCGATCCTCAGGCCGTGCGGCGGCCGGAAATCCGGGATGACACCGCGTTCCCACAGCAACTGCGTGGCCTCGGCGAAGCGGGGGTGGTCCACGGTGATGTGCGAACCGCGCTCGGCGGCGTCGCGCGGACTCACCACCTCGGCGCCGAGCGGTACCAGCCATGCGTCGGCCAGGTTCAGTGCGTGTTCGGTCAGCTTGATGGATTTCTCCCGGACGGCGTCCATACCCACCGACGCGATGAGTTCCACCATGTCCTTCAGCGGCTGCATCGCGAGGATAGGCGGGGTGCCGGTGATGAAGCGGCGGAGGCTGTCCGCAGGCCGGTAGCTGTCGGTCATGCCGAAGGGGTCGTGCGCCCCCATCCAGCCCCAGATGGGCTGCTGGAGCTGGCCTTGGAGTGCTGCGTTCACATACGCGAAGGCGGGGGAGCCCGGCCCGCCGTTGAGGTATTTGTAGGTGCACCCGACGGCGAGGTCCACGCCCCAGGCGTCCAGTTCCAGCGGCACCGATCCGACCGAGTGGCACAGGTCCCACAGCATCAGGGCACCGGCGTGGTGCACCTGGGCGGTGATGGCGGGAGCGTCGGCCAGGTAGCCGGAACGGTAGGCGACGTGGCTGAGGACGACGACGGCGGTCCGCTCGGTGAGCAGTTCCGCCAGGTCCGCCGGGCGGACGCCGCCGGCCGGGCGGGACTCCACCCAGCGGATCGTGGCGTTCCGCTCGGCCGCGATTCCCTCGATGATGAAGCGGTCGGTGGGGAAGTTGTCCCGGTCCACGATGATCTCGTCCCGCCCCGGACGGGCGTCGACGGCCGCGCGGATCAATTTGTACAGCAGCACGGAGGTGGAGTCCCCGATGAAGGCCTGGCCGGGCGCGGCACCCAGAGCAACCTCGCCCAGGCGGTCGCCGACGGCCAGGGGCTCGTCCATCCACTGCTCGTCCCAGCCCCGGATGAGCCGGCTGCCCCAGGCTTCCTCCACGAAGCGGGGCAGGTTCGCCGCCGTGGCCTTCAGCGGCCGGCCCAGCGAATTGCCGTCGAGGTAGGCGGACAGCTGGGCGGTGCCGGGGTCGTGGAACAGCTCCCGGTGCCCGGCCAGCGGGTCGGCGGCGTCCAGCGTGGCGGAGACTGCGGCGAAATCCCGGGCAGCTGCGCCGACGGGTCCTGCGTCCAAGGTGGTGCTCAGCTTTGTTTCCTTATTCACGGGATGATCCTCACGGGGGTTCTGGGCGGGTCCAGCCGGCCGCGGACCGGCCGCCTGCCCCAGAAGGATAACACTTATGTGACGGTCGTTAGAAGAATGAAATATTCTCCGGTTGTCCGGGATCCCGGAAAGTGTCCCCAGGCCTGTTCCCGGTTGAATAGCGGAGTTAGTGTGGAACGGCCGGCGGGTGCGGCGGGCGCGGCCCCCGGCTGCAGGAGCGGTTATGTCCCGGGTGTCGTTGTATCTGGACGTCGATGGCGTCGTGAGTCCCTTCGCCGTGCAGGGCCGGACCGGATGGGGGAGTGAATGGGCGCTGGCCGACGCCGGTGTCCTGGAAGTTGCCTTCGCGCCCGAATTGGTGGCCAAGCTGAATGCCCTGTCCCGGCGGCCCGGGGCCCGGTTTGTGTGGTTGACCACATGGGAACGGCTTGCCCCGGAGTTTCTGTGCCCGGCGATCAAGCTTGACGGGCGGGACTGGCCGGTGCTGAGCAGCGCCGGGCACGAGCTGTCGCCGGACTGGTGGAAGCTGGATGCCATTCGGAGGGATGTGGCCCGCCATCCCGCGGATCGGCTGGTATGGATGGACGACCAGTTGGACCATGAGCCGCGGGCATTGGCCTGGGCCGAGGCCTGGGGCGGACGGATGCTCCATATTTCGCCCGATCCGCGCAAGGGCCTGACGCCGGACCACCTGGACGCCGTCGAGGCTTTCCTTTGATGCCGGATCGGCCCCCGGACTGTTTTGCACTGCCCCCGATGCAACGTAGGATTCTTAAGGTTTCATGCTGGCCACGGATGGCCTCCGCAAGGGCAAGCAGGTGAATGTCTGCTGAACATGTGGTGTGGCAGGCGCGGGGAAGTGGAACTGCTGAACGTCGACTCTGCAGATTGGGCAACCAGGTGGAAATCACCTTCATGGTCGCGCTTGTCATAGCGCTGGCCTTATTTTTTGACTTCACCAACGGCTTCCACGACACCGCCAATGCGATGGCCACGCCCATCGCCACCGGCGCCATCAAGCCCAAGACCGCTGTGGCCCTGGCCGCCGTGCTGAACCTCGTGGGCGCCTTCCTGTCCACCGAGGTCGCGAAGACCATTTCGGGCGGCCTCATCCGGGAAGGCACGGACGGCATCCACATCACTCCGGAGATTATCTTCGCGGGCCTCATGGGCGCCATCCTCTGGAACATGTTCACCTGGCTCAAGGGCCTGCCCTCCAGCTCCTCGCATGCGCTGTTCGGCGGACTCATTGGTGCTGCGCTCGTCGGTATCGGCTTCCATTCGGTGAACTTTGAAACCGTGCTGCAGAAGGTGATCCTGCCGGCCGTCTTCGCACCGGTGATCGCCGGCGCGGTGGCCTACGTCTGTACCCGCCTGGCCTACGCTTTGACTTCCCGGCACGACCCGGAGACCGGCGACAAGCTCACCCAGAAACGCGGCGGTTTCCGCACCGGACAGATCTTCACCTCCAGCCTCGTCGCCCTGGCCCACGGCACCAACGACGCGCAGAAGACCATGGGCATCATCACCCTGGTGCTCATCGCCGGCGGCACCCAGGCGACCGGCAGCGGCCCGCAGTTCTGGGTGATCGCGGCCTGTGCCTTCGCCATCGCCATCGGCACCTACGCAGGCGGCTGGCGGATCATCCGCACTATGGGGTCCGGCCTCACCGAGGTCAAGCCCGCACAGGGCTTCTCCGCCGAGTCCAGTACCGCGTCCGCCATCCTGGCCTCCTCCCACCTGGGCTTCGCCCTCTCCACCACGCAGGTAGCTTCCGGCTCGGTCATCGGCTCCGGCCTCGGACGCCGGGGCACCACCGTCCGCTGGGGCATGGTGGGCCGCATCGCCATCGGCTGGCTGCTGACCCTGCCGGCCGCCGCCGTCGTGGGTGCCTTGACCGCTCTGTTGGTGGGTACCGGCACCGTGGGCGTGGTGATCGCCGCCGTCGTGGGCACCGCCGTCGTGATCTTCATGTTCCTCTACTCCAGGAAGTCGCACGTGGGCCACCACAATGCCGTGGAGGTCGAAGAGGCCGGAACGGCCGTCAGGTTCCAGAAGAAGAAGTCCGCCCGCAAGAAGGCGGCCGAAAACAAGAGCAAGGACGCCAAGCGATGAAGTGGTTGGAACTGCTCCAGGTAGCCGGAGCCACCTTGGTTTCCGCAGTCGTCCTGGTGGTCCTGTATTCCCTCGGCGTGCGCCTGACCGCCGTGGCCGCCGACGCCGGAAACCGGGCGCCCGTGGTGCTGCGCTCCCTGGCCTACCTGTGCTTCGCGGCGTGCGGCGCTGCCGTGCTCTTCGGGATCTACCTGATCGTCCCGTACTTCAGCAAGTAGCCTCCGGTTCCGCCCTGACTCTGGCTGTTCAGTCCATTCGGGAGAATAATCTGCTGTGTAGCTGCGCAAGCTGACCGGCCCCCTGTCCGGGGGCCATTGCGCCGCCCTGGGGCAGGTGTGGGGCCATGTTCGGACGGCCGAGGCGGACCGGCGCTGCCGGAACCTTCCTACCGGTGATCGTGGCTGCCGTGGCAGCCCTCGCCTTGGTGTCGTGCGGTCCGCCTGCTGCAAGCGAAAGCGCCGGAACGCAGCAGACTCCCGGCCTCACCACGTCCGGGACGGGCGGCAGCGAACCGTCCCCGCTGGAGCCCACCGTCCGGCCCGTGCCGGGACCACCCGCCCCTGACGTTCCGCCTCCTTCCGCGGCGCCGGTGCTCCGATGGATCCCGATCGGTCCGATCGGCCCCAACGATCCCCAGGAAGGGCGGATGTACCTGTTCGCGCAGGGCCGTGATTGCGACCAGCTCCGCGACGGCGTCGACGGCACCACCTTCAAGGACGTCTGGCGGGCCGCCGGCGCCGTCTGCTACGCCCTGCGGGACGGGACCGCGGCGCACTGGCAGGACGCGTCGTCCGCGTTGGCCGCTGTCCAGCCGCTCCCGGAAGGCCGTTGCCTGGAACTGGCCGTCCTCGCCGTCGCCCGGAGCGCCGTCGAGTACCACAACAGCAACCCGGCCGCTCCGGTGGCGCTGGAACCGGGCAGCGGGGAAGCCTGCCCGCGGCGGCTCAGCGGCCTGACAGTGGTTGACGAAAACTTCGTCCCGGTGCCAGGCCTGGACCGGCCTTCCGGTCCGCGGGCCGGAGGCACGTGGGTTCGGCTCGACGGCTACTACGTGCGTGTCTCCGGGGTCCGGATCGACGGCCAGGAATCCGGTGTGGAGATCCGCAGCGTGGACGGCGATTATGGCCCCTTCTACTTCAAGACCCCGCCGGCCGGGGACAAGGACTCGATCGCCATTTCGATTGAGGACACCCTGGAGGCGCCCGGCGAGGTGCAGTTCTTCTACGACGACGGCGCGCCCACCGGCGGTGGGACCGGCACCACTGGACCAGGCGGGACAGAGTCCCCGGGACCGGAGAGCCCCGCGCCGTCCGGTGACACGGGAAAAGACAGCACCGGAACTGACGGCAGCACCGGAACGGACGGTCCGTGAGCGGGGAGGAACCAGCGCAGGACGCCGGCAGGGGACTGCCTGACACCCGCTGGCAGCGCACCTTGGAAGTCCTCTCGGTCATCGGCCCGCCGCTCACCGTGGCCACGGCGCTGCTCGTCTACTTCGGCTGGGCCCGCAGCGATGCGCAGGCGAAATCGATGGGCCTGGACGTGAGCCTCTTCGGCTATTCCGTGCAGGACTTCATCCTGCGAAGCATCCAGTCCCTCTTCCGTCCGCTGGCCTGGCTGGCGCTGATCGGCCTCGCCTGGCTGATGGCGGACCGCGCGCTCAACAAGGTCATTGCCGGTGGCCGCTACCCCCGCACGGTGCGGCACGGAGCCATGGTGATGGCCGCTGCGGGCTACCTGTTTGCCGCGGCGATGTGGATCGTCACCGTGTCCCAGCCGGACCGCACCCTCCTCTACGTTCCTTATCTCATTGCCGGCGGGCTGCTCATCGGCAGCTGGGGTGTGGCCCTGCGCCGGCGCACCGTGCAGCGCACCGGCCGCAGCCCCGTCCTGACGCCGCGCGGACTTGAGCGTGCCTTCATGTTCGTCCTGGTGACCCTGCTCCTGTTCTGGGGCACAGCCGACTACGCCCAGGCGCTCGGACGCGGTGCCGCCGTCGACTACCAGGAGCGGTCCGCGCTGCTGCCCACCGCCGTCGTCTACAGCAAGGAGCGCCTCGCGGTGTCGGCGCCGAACGTGCTGGAATCGGCCGCCGGCACCACGGCCGCGCCGCTCTACCGCTACAGCGGGCTGCGCCTTCTGGTGGTCAGCGGCGGCCGGATCTTCCTGCTCAACGACGGCTGGACGCTGAAGGACGGCCGCGTGGTGGTGCTTCCGGACAACGGCAGCGTCCGGGTCGAGTACGGCAATCCGGCCTCTGGGAACCCCGCGCCCGGGTGAGTACGCTGGGGCCATGTCTGCTTTCCAGTACTACGTGGCATCGTCCCTTGACGGCTTCATCGCCACCGCCGACGACGACCTTGGCTGGCTCCTGCAGTTCGACAGTACCGAGGGGGTCGGCGAGGGCTACAAAGAGTTCATGTCCGGCGTCGGCTGCGTTGTCATGGGCGGCCAGACCTACCGCTGGCTGCTGAGGCACGAACCCGGCAAATGGCCCTACCCGGACCTGCCCTGCTGGATCTTCACCCACCGCGAATACTCGGCCCCCGAAGGGGCGGACGTCACCTTCGTCCGCGGCGACGTCGCCGAATTCGGCCAGGACCTCATCGACAGCGCGGCCGGCCGCAACGTGTGGCTGGTGGGCGGCGGAGACCTCGTCGCCCAGTTCGCGCGGGCCCGGCTCCTGGACGAGATCATCGTCACCCTGATTCCGGTGGCCCTCGGCTCGGGCAAGCAACTGCTCCCCGTGGACGGCCCGACGGCGCCGCTCGAGTTGCTGTCCTCGCGCACCATCGGCGGGGCGGCCGTGGAGTTGCGGTACCGCGTGCCCGGCGGCGCCGAACGATAGGGACGGCAGCCGCCGTCGGGTGGCTGTTTTGCTTAGTGGCCCCGGTTGTCCCGGATCATGTTCGTGATGCGGGCTGTGGACAGCCGCCGGCCGGCCTCGTCCGTCATGACCACCTCGTGCGTGGCCAGGGTGCCGCCGAGGTGGATGGCCGTGCACGTACCGGTCACCAGGCCGGCGGCCACCGAACGGTGGTGGGTGGCGCCCACTTCGATCCCGACCGCGTGGCGTCCGGACCCGGCATGCAAGGACGCGGCGAAGGATCCCAGGGTTTCGGCCAGCACCACATGGGCGCCGCCATGCAGGATCCCGGCGACCTGGGTGTTTCCTTCCACCGGCATCGTGGCGACTGAGCGCTCCGGTCCCAGCTCCAGGAATTTGATGCCCATCTTCACCACCAGCGCGCCCACGCCGTAGCGCTCCAGCCAGCCGTGGTATTCCTGCGGCACCCCGGCGGCGATGAGCTCTTCGGTGAACCTGCCCGGCGTGAAATTGTCCATCATGGCAACTAGGCTGGCACCTGTGAGCGAAACAACCAAACCGGCCGGTACCGTCGAAAACCAGGCCATCGAAGACCCATCCATCGAAATCCCCGTCGCCGGAACAGCGGACGTTGTGCCGGCCCCCACCGCCACCCGCCCGGACGCCGTTCCGGGAACCAGCGCCGGCGGGCGGTCCCGGCTGCTGGTGCTCGACGGGCACTCGATGGCATTCCGCGCCTTCTACGCATTGCCGGCCGAAAATTTCGCCACCTCCGCGGGCCAGCACACCAACGCCGTCCACGGCTTCACCTCGATGCTGATCAACCTCATCCGCGACCAAAAGCCGACCCACGTGGCCGTGGCCTTCGATGTCTCGGACGACACCACCTTCCGCAAAGCCGAGTACAGCGAATACAAGGGCGGCCGCAACGAGACCCCGGCGGAGTTCGGCGGCCAGATCGGCCTGATCGAACGCGTCATGCACGCCTGGGGCATCACGACCATCAAGATGCCCGGCTACGAAGCGGACGACATCCTTGCCACGCTCGCGGCCCAGGGCGAGGCGGCCGGCTTCGAGGTGCTTCTCGTTTCAGGCGACCGCGACTCCTTCCAGCTCATCACGGACAACGTCTTCGTGCTGTACCCCCGGAAGGGCGTCTCCGACATCCCGCGCATGGACGCCGCCGCCATCGAGGAAAAGTACTTTGTCGCCCCGTCACGCTACTCGGACCTCGCCGCCCTGGTGGGGGAGTCCGCGGACAACCTCGCCGGCGTCCCCGGCGTCGGGCCCAAGACCGCAGCCAAATGGATCAACCTCTACGGCGGCCTCGAAGGCATCCTGGAAAACCTGGACGCCATCGGCGGCAAGGTGGGCGGGGCCCTTCGCGAAAACATCGACGCCGTCAAGCGGAACCGGCGCCTCAACCACCTCCTGAAAGACCTGGACCTCCCGGTCGGCCTGGGGGACCTCGAAGAACCGCGGCCCATCCGCAAGGAGATCGAAGAACTCTTCGACGAACTCGAATTCAAGACACTCCGCACGCGCTTGTTCGACCTCTACGGCTCCGACACCGCCGGCGAAGCCCCGGACACCATCGAGGCGCCGGAGTTTGCCGTCCTGGAAGACGCCGCCGGGCTGCAGGAATTCTTCGCGGCCGGCTCCGGGATGCGGTCCGCGCTGGCCGTGCAGCTGGCCCCCGGGCGCATCGGGAACGACGCCGAGGCCCTCGCGGTCGTGCGGGCCAACGGGGCAGCCTTCGTGGAACTGTCCAGGCTCGATGCCGCCGCCGAGTCCGTGCTCGCCGCCTGGCTGCAGGACCCCGAAGAAGCCAAGGTGATGCACGAGTTCAAGGCCGCCCTGAAGGCCCTGTACTACCGGGGCCTCGGCCTGGAAGGCGTGGTGGATGACACCGCCATCTCCGGGTACCTCATCGAACCGGACCGCCGCAGCTACGAGCTGGCGGAGCTCGCCCAGCACCACCTGAAGATCGCCCTGGCTCCCGCTGTGTCCGCGTCCGGGCAGCTCGAGCTCGACCTCGGGGACGGCCCGGACGGCGCCGCCGCCACGGAGCTCGTGCGGCAGGCCGCCGTCGTGCACACCCTCAGCAAGCACTTCGAAAAGGAACTCAGCGACCGGCAGGCGGGTGCGTTGCTGACCACCCTCGAGCTGCCCGTCGCGCGGGTGCTGGCGGACATGGAACTGGCCGGCATCGGCGTGTCCCTGGACCGGATGAACGAACAGCTCGCCGATCTCTCCAAGGTGGTCCAGCACGCCCAGGAACAGGCGTTCGCCGCGATCGGGCACGAGGTGAACCTGGGTTCGCCCAAGCAGCTGCAGACCGTGCTTTTCGAAGAGCTCGGGCTGCCGAAGACCAAGAAGATCAAGTCCGGCTACACCACGGATGCGGCCTCGCTGAAGGCCCTCCTGGAAAAGACCGGGCATGAATTCCTGGTCCAGCTCATGGCCCACCGCGAATCCTCCAAGCTCGCCCAGATGGTGGAGACCCTCAAGAAGTCGGTGGCCGAGGACGGCCGCATCCACACCGACTACGCGCAGAACGTTGCCGCCACCGGTCGCATCTCCTCGAACAACCCGAACCTGCAGAACATCCCGGTCCGCAGCGAGGAAGGCCGCCGGGTCCGCGGGATCTTCGTGGTCAGCGAAGGCTATGAATGCCTGCTCTCCGCCGACTACTCGCAGATCGAAATGCGCATCATGGCCCACCTCTCCGGCGACGAAGGGCTGATCCAGGCCTACAAGGAAGGCGAAGACCTGCACCGCTACGTCGGTTCGCATATCTTCAACGTGGCACCGGAAGACGTCACCAGCGCCATGCGCTCCAAGGTCAAGGCCATGTCCTACGGCCTGGCGTACGGCCTGACGTCGTTCGGCCTGTCCAAGCAGCTGGAAATCTCGGTGGACGAGGCCCGCTCGCTGATGAAGGACTACTTCGACCGCTTCGGCGCCGTGCGCGACTACCTGCGCGGCGTCGTCGAACAGGCCCGCGTTGACGGCTACACCTCCACCATCGAGGGCCGCCGCCGGTACCTGCCGGACCTCACCAGCACCAACCGGCAGCACCGCGAACTGGCCGAGCGCATCGCCCTGAACTCGCCCATCCAGGGCTCGGCCGCGGACATCATCAAGCGCGCCATGCTCGGCGTGTCCGCAGAACTGGCCGGCCAGGGCCTGAAGTCGCGCATGCTCCTGCAGGTCCACGACGAACTCGTCCTCGAGGTCGCCCCGGGCGAGCGGGAGGCAGTTGAAAAGCTGGTGGCTGAACAGATGGGTTCGGCAGCACAGTTGAGCGTTCCGCTGGACGTCCAGATCGGCGTCGGGACCAGCTGGCACGACGCCGGCCACTGACGCACGGCCCGCAGGGAACCGCGCGCAGGGCGCGCCGCCGGAATGGTGGCGCGCCCTGCGCGCGTCTGGCAGGCTACATGGGGTGGCAGATCCCATCGAAAATTACGTCATCGAACGCTTCCATTCCGCACCCAGGGACGAACCCGGCTACCCCCGGGCGCGCGACTGGATCCGCGCCGTAGGGCACGGTTTCCATGAGGAACAGCGGGGCGATGAATTCATCGACAGAATCATCGCGATGCATCTGGCCGACGGCCGGGAGCTCACCGGCGCCTACCTGGCAGGCATCACCCCGCCCCACGCCCTGGACGCCGCGCATCCGGTGGCAACGTTCGGCAGCTTCGAAAAGGAGCTGAACATCGGCTTCGGCCGGCAGTTGCGCACCCACCTGATCACCTCCGTCACGGTGCGCGGTACGCACCGACGCAAGGGCCTCCTGCGGCGGATGATGGAAGAGGATCTCGCCACGGCGAAGGCCGCCGGAACCGCCATGGCCGCCCTTACCGCTTCCGAAGCCTCCATCTACGGCCGCTTCGGTTTCGGCGTCGCCACCTTCGAACGGAGCATCAAGGTGGACACCGGCCCGAAGTTCCGGCTGCGGCACGAGCCCGTGGGCAGCGTGGAAGTAGCGGACCCCGAGGTCTTGCTGGACCTGGCGCCGGCCGTCTTCGAGCAGGCCCACCACAGCACCCCGGGATCGATCGTGCGGCAGGAGTCCTACCGCCAGCGCGCGTCCGGCGAACTGGGCCGGGACGACCAGAAGGACGGTGCCGTCAAATGCGCCCTGCACTACGACGCCAATGGCACCGTGGACGGGTACGTTTCCTACAAGTTCGCCGGCTGGGACAGCAAGCCCTACACCGTGGACGTGCTGGACCTCGTGGCCGGAACCGACGCCGCGTACCTGGAGCTGTGGCAGTTCCTGGGCAGCATCGACCTCGTGGAACAGGTCAGCTGGCAGGATGCTCCGGTCAACGACCCGCTGGCCTGGGCGTTGTCCGACCCGCGTTGCGTCACTGATACGGACAACCGGGACATGCTGTGGCTGCGGGTCCTGGACATTGCCGGGGCGCTGTCCGCCAGGAGCTACGCGGCGAAGGACCGGCTGGTGCTCGACGTCGCCGACGGACTCGGACACGCTGACGGCCGCTGGGTGCTGGATGCCTCCGGGAGCAATGTGGTGGTACTCCCGGCCCCGGAGGGAGCGGCAGCGGAGCTGTCCCTCGACGTAGCCGACCTGGGCTCGATCTACCTCGGTGCCGTTAGCCCGCTCACGCTGCTGGCAGCCGGGCGCATCCGGGAGCACGTGCCCGGGGCGGCGTTCCGCGCCCAGCAGCTCTTCGCCGTCGAACGTCCCGCCCATTGCGCCACGCACTTCTAGCCACCTGTCCAGGCGGCGCGGGGCGATTTTGACCGGGCTTGGCGCGTACCACTAGAATAAACGGGCGTGTACTACGTGCACGCGATCAATACAATCCACAATTCAGGATGACCCGGCCTTGTGCTGCGTCCCGGAGCCCGGAAGCGGGCGGCGGGCGGTTTGCCTGACCGACATACTATCCACAACGGAGCCCCTACTACATGACCATCACCTCCACCGAGAAGCCCGGTGCCCCCGTCGTCGCGATCAACGACATCGGCACCGCCGAGGACTTCCTCGCAGCAGTCGACGCCACCATCAAGTACTTCAACGACGGTGACCTCGTCGAAGGCACCGTCGTCAAGGTCGACCGCGACGAAGTTCTGCTCGACATCGGTTACAAGACCGAAGGTGTCATCCCCTCCCGCGAGCTTTCCATCAAGCACGACGTTGACCCGGGCGAAGTTGTCGCCGTCGGCGATCAGGTCGAAGCCCTGGTGCTCACCAAGGAAGACAAAGAAGGCCGCCTGATCCTCTCCAAGAAGCGTGCTCAGTACGAGCGCGCCTGGGGCGACATCGAGAAGGTCAAGGAAGAAGACGGTGTTGTCACCGGTACCGTCATCGAGGTCGTCAAGGGTGGTCTTATCCTCGACATCGGCCTGCGCGGCTTCCTCCCCGCATCGCTCGTCGAAATGCGCCGCGTGCGCGACCTGGCTCCGTACATCGGTCAGCAGATCGAAGCCAAGATCATCGAGCTGGACAAGAACCGCAACAACGTTGTGCTGTCCCGCCGTGCATGGCTCGAGCAGACCCAGTCCGAGGTCCGCTCCACCTTCCTCAACAAGCTGGAAAAGGGCCAGGTCCGTCCCGGCGTTGTTTCCTCCATCGTCAACTTCGGTGCCTTCGTGGACCTGGGCGGCGTAGACGGCCTCGTCCACGTTTCCGAGCTGTCCTGGAAGCACATCGACCACCCGTCCGAGGTTGTCGAGGTCGGCCAGGAAGTCACCGTCGAGGTCCTCGAAGTGGACCTCGACCGCGAGCGTGTCTCCCTGTCCCTCAAGGCTACGCAGGAAGACCCGTGGCAGACCTTCGCCCGCACCCACGCCCTCGGCCAGGTTGTTCCGGGTAAGGTCACCAAGCTCGTTCCGTTCGGTGCGTTCGTTCGCGTCGAAGACGGCATCGAAGGCCTGGTCCACATCTCCGAGCTGGCTGTCCGCCACGTTGAACTGGCTGAGCAGGTTGTCTCCGTTGGCGACGAACTGTTCGTCAAGGTCATCGACATCGACCTCGAGCGCCGCCGCATCTCCCTCTCCCTCAAGCAGGCGAACGAGGGCGTTGACGCCGACAGCACCGAGTTCGACCCGGCTCTGTACGGCATGGCCGCCGAGTACGACGAAGAGGGCAACTACAAGTACCCCGAGGGCTTCGACCCCGAGTCCAACGAATGGCTCGAAGGCTACGAAGCACAGCGCGCCGCATGGGAGCAGCAGTACGCTGACGCCCAGGCACGTTGGGAAGCCCACAAGAAGCAGGTTGCCCAGCACGCTGCTGACGACGCCGCTGCCGCCGCTTCCGGCGACAACGAGTCCGCTGCCACCAGCTACTCCTCCGAGCCGGCTGCTTCCGAGGTTTCCTCGGGCACCCTGGCTTCGGACGAGGCCCTCGCCGCACTGCGCGAGAAGCTCACCGGCAACTAATTCCGTTGTCCCGCACGGGAACAGCTGAATAGCCACGAAGGCGCCCCCTCCAGTCGGAGGGGGCGCCTTCCGTTTAACGCCTACGCGGTTATGAAGCGGTATCGATCCATTCCGTTCCCTGCGGCAGCAGCCCGGCGCTGCCCGCCGTCAGGGCGGCCAGGCGGGCACCGGCGTCGGCGATATCCGCAGCGTTGTCCGGCAAGGCCAGCCGGAGCACGGTGTTTTCGGCCTCGTAGCTGCTGTCGGCCATCACGAAGCCCGCCGCCCGGAGCTCGTTCTCCAGGCGCCCGGCCCGGGCATGCGGGACCGGCACGGCGCAGATCCGCAGCCGGCTCCGCCGGACCAGGGGAGCGGCGTCCAGCGCCGAGGACACCGATTCGGAATAGGCGCGGACCAGCCCGCCGGCGCCCAGCAGGATCCCGCCGAAATAGCGCACGACGACGGCACTGATGTCGCTGAGGTCGCTCACCCCGGGCAGGGTCTCGCGTTTGACCAGGGCCTCCAGCATGGGAATGCCGGCCGTGCCGGAGGGCTCGCCGTCGTCGCTGGAACGCTGGATGTCGCGGTCGGCTCCGAGCACAAAAGCCGAGCAGTGGTGCCGGGCGTCGTGGAACTCTTTGCGCAGATCCGCGACGAGGGACCGGGCCGTGTCCTCGTCCGCGGAACGCCGCAGCACGGTGATGAAGCGGGAGCGTTTGATCTCGAGTTCATGCCGGAGGTCCCCGCCGGCCGCAAGGGTGGTGTACGCCGTGGCCCGGCTCTCTTGTTCTGGCACTGAGCCAGTTTAAGGTGGAGGAGTGTTGAAAATCGGACTGACGGGCGGGATCGCCTCCGGAAAATCCCTGGTGGCCCAGCGGTTCCGGGAACTCGGGGCGGTGCTGGTCGACGCCGACGTGATCGCCCGCGAAGTCGTGGAGCCAGGCACCGAAGGCCTCCGCCGGATCGTGGAGGCCTTCGGCCCGGACATCGTGGATCCGGACGGCCGCCTGGACCGTGCGCGGCTGGGCGGCATCGTGTTCGCCGACCCCGGCCGCCGCGAAGTCCTCAACGGGATCGTCCACCCGCTGGTCCGCGGGCGTGCCGCGGAACTGCTGGAAGAGGCGGCCGCCGGAGAGATCGTGGTCCAGGACATCCCGTTGCTCGTCGAAACCGGACAGGGCAGCAGCTTCCACCTGGTGGTCGTGGTCGACGCCCCGGAAGAGCTCCGCGTGCACCGGATGACGTCCCTGCGCGGCATGGCGGAAGCCGAGGCGCGCTCCCGGATCGCCGCGCAGGCATCACGGGCCGAACGGCTGGCGGCGGCGGACGTGGTCCTGGAAAACTCCGGTTCCCGCGACGGGATCCTCGCGCAGGTGGACCGCCTGTGGGAGGAACGACTGCTGCCTTTCGCCGAAAACCTCGCCTCGGGCCGCCGCGCGGAACGTCCCGGCGGCGCCCGGTTGCTGCCGCCCGACCCCGCCTGGCCTGCCGTGGCGGAACGCCTCGCCGCGCGGATCCGCAAGGCGGCGCCCGAACTGCTCGCCGTCGACCATATCGGCTCGACGGCGGTCCCGGAACTGCACGCCAAGAACGTCATCGACCTGCAGCTCACCGTGGACTCGCTCGCGACGGCGGATGCCCTCGCCCCCGCGCTCGGCGCAGCCGGCTTCCCCCCGGTGCCCGGTACCTGGCGGGACACCGCGAAACCCGGATCCGAGGACCCGGCGCTCTGGCAGAAGCGGCTCCATGCCAACGCGGACCCGGGGCAGCCCGCCAACATCCATGTCCGCGTGGCAGGCAGCCCGGGCTGGCGGTTTGCCCTGCTCTTCCGGGACTGGCTGCGCTCCGACGCGGAGGCCCGGGCCAGCTACGCCGTGGAGAAGGAAAGACTGGCCGCGCAGTTCGCCGATGACGCGGGCACCGCCCGATACGCCGAGGCGAAGGAACCCTGGTTCACCGAACAGGCGCAACCCCGGATGGAAGCGTGGGCCGAAAACACCGGCTGGCGGCCGCCGTCGTACTCCTGACGCCGAAGCGCGGGAAGCGTCACGGGAGAACGGCGGCGATGGCGCTCACCTCGATGAGGGCCCCGGGAACGCCCAGCCCGGCTACCCGCGCCGCCGTGACAAGGGGAGGGGCTCCTGCCCGGGCGAGCTGCGGGGCGATGGCACCGTAGGCGGCGCCGAGATCGGCGTCGACGTGCAGGAGCACCGACCACTGCACGACGTCGGCCAGCGACGCCCCGGCCGCTTCCAGGGCCAGCCGGGCATTCGCCACCGCCCTGAGGGACTGCTCGGCCACATCGTCCGAGACGACGGTGCCGCTGGCGTCCACGCCGTTCTGGCCTCCTACGTAGATGGTCGCGGCACCTGCCGGCACCACGGCCGCATGGCTGAAGGCGGGGCTGCGGACCAGGCCCTCGGGCTGTAGAAAGGTGATTTCCATGGCGACATCCTGCCACGGGGTCCGGTTAAACCGCCGCCGGAACGCGGACAGTAACTGTCCGCGGGCAGGGGTAGATTTGTTCCATGAGCCTCGCCCAGGAAATCAACCGAGTCGTCGCGCCCTTCGAGGTGGTCAGCGAGTTCCAGCCCGCCGGCGACCAGCCGGCCGCTATCGCGGAGCTGACGGAACGCATCAACAACGGTGAAAAGGACGTCGTGCTGCTCGGTGCCACCGGTACCGGCAAGAGCGCCACCACGGCCTGGCTCGTCGAGCAGGTCCAACGGCCCACCCTGGTGCTGGTCCAGAACAAGACCCTCGCGGCGCAGCTGGCCAACGAATTCCGGGAACTGCTGCCGAACAATGCGGTGGAATACTTCGTTTCCTACTACGACTACTACCAGCCCGAGGCCTACGTCCCGCAGACGGACACCTTCATCGAAAAGGATTCCTCGATCAACGAGGAGGTGGAGCGCCTCCGGCACTCGGCCACCAACGCCCTGCTGACCCGCCGCGACGTGGTGGTGGTCGCCACCGTGTCCTGCATCTACGGTTTGGGAACCCCGGAAGAGTACATCGCCGGCATGGTGACCCTGCGCAAGGGTGCCGAGATGAACCGGGACGACCTCCTGCGCAAGTTCGTTTCCATGCAGTACGCCCGCAACGACATGGACTTCCACCGCGGCACCTTCCGGGTGCGCGGCGATACGGTTGAAATCATCCCGATGTACGAGGAACTGGCGCTCCGCATCGAGTTCTTCGGGGACGAGGTGGAGAACATCTACACCCTGCACCCGGTCACCGGGGAGGTCATCCGGGAAGAAACCGAAATGTACGTGTTCCCGGCATCCCACTACGTCGCCGGCCCCGAACGGATGAGCCGGGCCATCAAGGGCATCGAGGACGAACTGGCCGAACGGCTGAAGGTGCTGGAAGGCCAGAACAAGCTGGTCGAGGCCCAGCGCCTGCGCATGCGCACCACCTACGATCTCGAAATGATGCAGCAGATGGGATTCTGCAACGGCATCGAGAACTACTCCCGGCACATCGACGGACGCGGTTCCGGCACCGCACCGCACTGCCTGCTGGACTACTTCCCAGACGACTTCCTGCTTGTCATCGACGAATCCCACGTGACCGTGCCGCAGATCGGCGCCATGTACGAGGGCGACATGTCCCGCAAGCGCACCCTGGTGGACCACGGCTTCCGGCTGCCCTCGGCCATGGACAACCGGCCCCTGAAATGGGACGAGTTCCTCGAACGCATCGGCCAGACCGTCTACCTGTCGGCGACCCCCGGCAAGTACGAGCTCGGCAAGGCGGACGGGTACGTACAGCAGATCATCCGCCCCACGGGCCTGATCGACCCCGAAGTGGTCGTCAAGCCCACCAAGGGCCAGATCGACGACCTCCTCGGCGAGATCCGCACCCGGGTGGAACGGGACGAACGGGTCCTGGTCACCACCCTCACCAAGCGGATGGCCGAGGACCTCACCGACTACCTGCTCGGCCACGGCGTCAAGGTCCAGTACCTGCACTCGGACGTGGACACCCTCCGCCGCGTGGAACTGCTGCGGGAGCTGCGCATGGGTGTGTTCGACGTCCTGGTCGGCATCAACCTGCTCCGCGAAGGCCTGGACCTGCCCGAAGTGTCACTGGTGAGCATCCTGGACGCGGACAAGGAAGGCTTCCTGCGTTCGTCCACCTCCTTGATCCAGACGATCGGCCGTGCCGCGCGAAACGTCTCCGGCCAGGTGCACATGTACGCGGACCGGATCACCGATTCGATGGCCCACGCCATCGAGGAAACCAACCGCCGCCGGGACATCCAGGTGAAGTTCAACACCGAAAACGGCATCGACCCCCAGCCGCTGCGCAAACGGATCGCGGACATCACGGACCAGTTGGCCCGCGAAGACGCCGACACCGCTGCCCTGTTGGGGAACTTCGACTACGGCAAGGGGAAGCGCGGCATCACCTCGGCCGCCAAACCGGGTGCCAAGGGGGCCAAGAAGGGCGCAGCCATCGTGCGCAGCGACGGACTCGCCGCGGCCCCGGCCGAAGACCTCGTGGGACTCATCGAACAGCTCACCGAACAGATGCATTCCGCGGCCGCGGAACTGCAGTTCGAAATCGCCGCAAGGTTGCGCGACGAGGTAGGTGAACTGAAGCGGGAGCTGCGTCAAATGCAGTCGGCCGGGCACGCCTAGGGTAAAGTGGTGGGAACGTAGGGGAGTATCCCGAGCGCTACGTCCGTCAACACGCCAGGCACAGATGCCTCGCCGGACGCAGCGGGCCGCCAAATCAGCACAAAGTGCGCCGGCAGGCCGGAGAGACTTACACCGCATCGACGTACCCTGCGAAAGGCATTTTTCCATGCAGCTTCCCGTCTGGTTCGAGGTCGGCTCGTTCGTCGTCCTCGGAATCATCCTGCTCGTTGACCTCCTGCTGGTGATTAAGCGGCCGCACGAGCCCTCCATGAAGGAGGCCGGCCTGTGGGTGGCCTTCTACGTCGCCCTCGCCCTGGCCTTCGCCGGCGCCATGTTCGCCTTTGCCGGGGTGGAGCACGGCAGCCAGTTCGTCGCCGGCTGGGTCACCGAGTACAGCCTGAGCATCGACAACCTCTTCGTCTTCATCATCATCATGGCCCGCTTCGCCGTACCCCGGAAATACCAGCAGGAAGTGCTGATGGTGGGCATCATCATCGCCCTGATCCTGCGCGGCATCTTCATCGCCCTGGGCGCCGTGGTCATTGAACAGTTCAGCTGGGTGTTCTACATCTTCGGTGCCTTCCTGCTCTGGACCGCCTGGAAGCAGGCCAAGGATGACGGCCACGACGAAGAAGAAGGCGCCGAGAACCCGCTGGTGGCCAGGCTCCGCAAGGTCCTGCCGATGTCCGAAAAGTTCGACGGCGGCAAGCTGCGCACCACGGTCGACGGCAAGAAGGTCTTCACCCCCATGCTGATCGTCTTCGTGACCATCGGCATGACCGACCTCCTGTTCGCTGTTGACTCCATCCCGGCGATCTTCGGCCTCACCCAGAGCGCCTTCATCGTGTTCACGGCCAACATCTTCGCCCTCATGGGCCTGCGCCAGCTGTACTTCCTGCTGGGCGGCCTGATGAACCGCCTCGTCTACCTGAAGCACGCGCTGTCCGTGATCCTCGCCTTCATCGGCGTGAAGCTGGTGCTGCACGCGATGCACGTCAACGAGCTGCCGTTCATCAACGGCGGCCACCACATCGAGTGGGCCCCGGAGATCCCCACCTTCGTCTCCCTGGCAGTCATCATCGGCACCATCATCATCGCGGTGGTGGCCAGCCTGCTCAGCCCGGCGGCCAAGCAGTCCAAGCTGGACGCCCGCCTCGAAGAGGACTCCCGCAAGAGCCTCAGCGACGTCGACTAACACAGCAAGGACGACTAACGCCGTCCCGCCTCTTTCGGAACCCCGGTCACCAATGTGACCGGGGTTCCGCCGTTTCCGGGGACGCCGCCGGGGCGTCGCGGGGATATGCTCGGTTGGTGGCATTGACTCGAACGGAAACCATCGACCCGGCGGCGGTCCAGCGCCGCTCCGTTGTTCTCCTGAGCGCCGCGCAGCTGCTCAGTGGGATCGGCAACGGTGCCACTCTTGCCATCGGCTCGCTGCTCGCGGTGCAACTCAGCGGCTCCGAGGCCTGGGCAGGTTCGGTGACCACCGTCCTGACGCTCGCGGCGGCGGTCGCCGCCCTGCCCCTGGCGGGACTCGCGGAGCGCCGAGGCCGGCGCATCGGTCTCGTCACGGGCCTGCTCGCGGCGATGTTCGGCGCACTCCTGGTCATCGTCGCGGCCACCGCCGGAAGTTTCGTGCTGCTCCTCCTGGGGGGCGCACTGCTGGGCCTTGGCTCCGCCGCAAACCTTCAGGCCCGCTTCGCCGCGGTCGACCTCGCCGAGCCCGAACACCGCGGACGCGACCTGTCAACTGTGGTCTGGTCCATCACGGTCGGCGCTGTCGCGGGACCGAACCTGATCCAGCCCGGGGCCGCCGTCGGGCAGGCGCTGGGGCTTCCGGCCACGGCCGGCCCGTTCATCTTCTCCGTGGCCGGCCTCCTGCTCGCGTCGGGCCTGCTCCTCGCGGGCCTGCGCCCGGACCCGCTGCTGCTCGCCCGCCGCCTGGGCGGTGCGGAGCCCGACGGCGGCGCTCCGTCCCCGCGCCGCCGTTCCCTTTCGCTGGGCCTGAAGGCCGTCCGCTCCTCGCCGATGTCCCTGCTGGCACTGGCTGCCGTGGTGGCGGCGCACGGAATCATGGTCAGCATCATGTCCATGACTCCGCTGCACCTGCAGCAACTGGTGGAGGGTTCGCTGACCGGACACCACGGAACGCACCATGTGGGTACGGACGCGCTAACCATCATCGGCTTCACCATCTCGCTCCACATCGCCGGCATGTTCGCGCTTTCGCCGCTGATGGGCTGGCTCACCGACAAGACCGGCCGTCTGCCGACCATCGCGCTGGGCTACGTGCTGCTGATCGGCGCGGCGTGCGTTGCGGGCTTCGGTCAGCATGAGCCCGTGGCCGTCACCGCGGGCCTGGTGATCCTGGGTCTGGGCTGGTCGGCCGCGACCATCGCCGGTTCCACGCTGCTGGCCGAGAGCGTGCCGCAGGAGCAGCGGGTTACCGTGCAGGGCGTTTCGGACACGCTTATGGGCGCCGCGGGTGCCGTGGGCGGCGGATTCTCCGGGGTGCTTCTGGCCTGGCTGGGCTATCCGGGACTGAACCTGGCCGCGGGCCTGCTCGCCGGCGTCGTTATCGCCGCTGTGCTGTTCCGGATGGTCCGGAAGCAACCCGCCGCGGCCGCCTGAGCAGGATCGCTGCCTTCAGGATCGCCGCCATCAGGGGCGGACCATGCCGAGCAGGCGCCGGAAGATCCCTTCGCCGTCCTCGCCGATGCCGTCGTGGTGGAAATCAGCGGTGGTCCAGGCCTGGAGGCCGCGGACAGCCGCGGCGGTCTCCATCGACAGCTCATAGTCGACGTAGATGTCGTCCTTGTAGACCGCCGCGGCAACCGGGACTGTGTTCGCGGCCAGCTGCTCCAGGTCGTACAGCGGGGCCCAGTCCTGTTTTGCGGCGAGCAATTCGGCGACCTCGCGCAGCGGCTGCAGGGCGGGGTCCTGCTCGAAGTACCAGGGGTACACCATCTCGCCGGTCAGCAACGGTTCGGCGGCGTCCGGCCGGAACTGCGGGAACTCCTCCAGCACGCGCCAAGCCGCCCAGTCGGTTGCGGCGCCCTGGCCGTAGATCGACTCATGCAGCACGGCATACAGGGGATTGGCCGCCCGCGACACCTGCGGACGGACCTGCTCCAGGAACGCATCGGAGAGACGTTCGCCCGCCGGGGTGTCCACGAACGCGTCCTCCAAGAGGTAGTGCAGGGCATCCACCCGGGTGTTGCCGCCCAGGAAGGCGCCGACCATCTGGAAGCGCTCCGGCGTGAGGCGGCTGCCGTCCGGCAGGAGTTCTTCGTGCCGTGCCAGGTGGCGGGCGATCCGTGTGACCCGTTCGCGGTCCTCCGGGTACCAGCCGAAGTACTCCGCATTGCGTGCTGCCACCCGCTGGAACGTTGCGCGGTAGACACGCTCCGCCGGGCCGTGGAGAGGCGCCAGACCTCCGGTGATGAGGACTTCCTTCAGCCCGGAGGGGGCGAAGGAAAGGTAGCTCAGGGCGCAGAAACCGCCGAAGCTCTGGCCCAGCACGGTCCACGGGTCGGCGCCAAGTGCGGCCCGGATCAGTTCGGCGTCGGCCACGATCGAGTCGGCCCGGAACAGGGCCAGGTAGGCGGCCTGCTCCGCGGCGCTGCCCTGCAACGGAAGGGTATTGCGGTCCACCGGGGCGGACAGGCCGGTGCCGCGCTGGTCCAGCATGAGGATCCGGAAATCACGGGCCGCCGCCTTCATCCACCCGGAAAAGGAGGTGGCGCGGTTGCCGCGGCCGCCGGGCCCGCCCTGCAGGAACAGCAGCCACGGCAAGGCCGCGGCTTCGGCATCAGTGTGCTCCGCGGACACATACTCCCGGGCAAACACGGTGATCTCCGCGCCGCCCGGCTGCGCATGGTCCAGGGGGACGGTGAAGAAGTGCTCCACCGTCCGGACGCCCCGGAACTCGTGGCGGCCCGCAACGGTGTGGCCAGCGGACCGGGTGACGGCCGGGCTTCCGGCCGTGAGGGCGGCGAATGCCTCAGCCACGGGCCAGGCTCTTCTCGCCGAACGCCGCGAGGGCGTCGCCCGTGAGGCGGAAGGTGCTCCATTCGGCCATCGGCACGGCACCCAGGCTCCTGTAGAAGGCGATCGAGGGTTCGTTCCAATCCAGCACGCTCCACTCCACCCGGGCATAGCCGTTCTCGACGGCGGTGGCGGCCAAATGCTGGAGCAGCGCCTTGCCGTGGCCCTCGCCGCGGGCCTCGGGGGTGACGTAGAGGTCCTCGAGGTAGATCCCGTGCACGCCTTCCCAGGTGGAGTAGTTCAGGAACCAGAGCGCAAAACCCCTGACCTCGCCGGCGTCGTTCTCCGAGATGTTCGCGTACACGCGCGGGTTGTCGCCGAACAGCACACTGTGCAGCATCTCAGGCGTGTTCTTCACGGCGTCCGGCTCTTTTTCGTACACCGCCAGTTCGTGGATCATCCGGAGGATGGCGGGAACGTCGGCGGGGGTTGCGGGGCGGATCACACTCATGAGTCCGAGCTTACTAAACCCCACCGGCTCCCAAGCCTCGCTGCGCTCGACTCAGGGCCCTCGCCAGCGTGGCCCCACCCACCCACCGGAACCTCAGAGCCTGTCGACGCCTGTCACCGTCACCACGGCGGTGCCGCTTTCGTCGGACGCGGCGAGATCTACTTCCGCGGAGATGCCCCAGTCGTGGTTGCCCGCCGGGTCGTCGAAGATCTGCCGCACCCGCCAGAGCCCGGGCTCCTCGGTGATGATCAACAGGCCGGGGCCACGGGCATCCGGACCGTCGCCGATGTCGTCGTGTTCGTCGAAGTAGTCATCCAGCGCCTCCTCCCAGCGGGCGGCGTCCCAGCCGCTGCCGGCGTCGAGCTCGCCGAGGGCGTCCGAGTCCTCCGCCGCGAACAGTTCCACGCGCCGGAACATCTCGTTGCGGACCATCACGCGGAACGCGCGGATGTTGGATGTCAGGGCCGGAGGCGGGGGCGGGGGAGCGTCGTGCGGTGTGGGTGCGGCGCCCGAGGTGAGTTCCTCCCACTCGTCCAGCAGCGAGGAATCCACCTGGCGGACGAGTTCACCCAGCCAGGCGATGAGGTCTTCCAGGTCGTCCCGGAGGGCGTCCTGTGGAACGGTCTGGCGCAGCGCGCGGAACCCGTCCGCCAGGTAGCGCAGCACGATGCCTTCGGAGCGGGCAAGGCCGTAGAACTGGACGAATTCGCCGAAATTCATGGCGCGCTCGTACATATCCCGGATCACCGATTTGGGAGCCAGTTCGAAGTCGCCCACCCAGGGAGCGGCCCGCCGGTACACCTCGAACGCGTCGCCGAGGATCCCGGCGAGCGGCTTCGGGTAGCTGACGGATTCGAGCATCGCCATGCGCTGCTCGTACTCGACCCCGTCCGCCTTCATCGCCGCCACGGCTTCGCCGCGGGCCTTCTTCTCCTGTGCGGAAAGGATCTGCCGCGGCTTTTCGAGGGTCGCCTCGATCACGGAGACAACGTCCAGGGCGTACGACGGCGACTCCGGATCGAGCAGTTCGAGCGCCGCCAGCGCGAATGGGGAAAGCGGCTGGTTGAGGGCGAAGTTCGGCTGCAGGTGGACGGTCAGCCGCAGCGAGCGGCCTTCCTGCTCCTGCTCCTCCTCCGGCACGCGTTCCACGACGCCGGCGGCAAGCAGTTCCCGACAGATCCCCAGGGCCTTTTTCATCAGTTTCAGCTGCGCCGGCCGGGTTTCGTGGTTTTCGCTCAGCAGGCGCCGGGCCGCCACGAACGGATCGCCCGGGCGTTCCATGAGGTTCAGCACCATGGCGTGCGTGATGGTGAAGCTCGAGGACAGGGGATCCGGTACCGACTCCACCAGCTTGTTAAACGTGGGCTGGCCCCACGAGACGAAACCTTCGGGCGGGCGCTTCTTGACCACCTGGCGCAGCTTCTTCTGGTCGTTGCCGAACTTCGCGGTGGCCTTGGCCATCGCCTTGGCGTTCTCCACGACGTGCTCGGGGGCCTGCACCACCACGGTGCCGGCGGTGTCGTAGCCCGCGCGGCCGGCCCGCCCGGCGATCTGGTGGAACTCGCGGGAGTTCAGCAGACGGGTGCGGACGCCGTCGTACTTGCTCAGCGCGGTGAGCAGCACCGTGCGGATCGGCACGTTGATCCCGACGCCGAGGGTATCGGTGCCGCAGATGACCTTCAGGAGTCCGGCCTGCGCCAGTTGTTCCACCAGGCGGCGGTACTTCGGCAGCATTCCGGCATGGTGGACGCCGATCCCGTGCCGCACCAGGCGGTTCAGGGTCTTGCCGAAGCCGGCCGCGAAACGGAACCCGGCGATCAGCTCCGCGATGCGGTCCTTTTCCTCGCGGGTGCACATGTTGATGCTCATAAGGTTCTGCGCGCGCTCGATCGCTTCCAGCTGGCTGAAGTGCACCACGTACACCGGGACCTGCCGGGTTTCCAGCAGTTCTTCGAGGGTCTCGTGGACCGGGGTCTCCTGGTAGTAGTAGTGCAGCGGAATAGGACGTTCCGCGGAACTGACGGTCGCCGTCGGCTGTCCCGTGAGCTCCGTCAGGCCGCTTTCGAAACGGCTCACATCGCCCAGGGTGGCGGACATCAGCAGGAACTGTGCCTGCGGCAGTTCAAGCAGCGGGACCTGCCACGCCCAGCCGCGCTGGGGATCGGCATAGAAGTGGAACTCGTCCATGATCACGGCACCCAGATCCGCGGCGGATCCCTCGCGAAGCGCGATGTTGGCCAGGATTTCGGCCGTGCAGCAGATGATCGGGGCGTCCTGGTTGACGCCCGAATCGCCGGTGATCATACCGACGTTCTCCGCGCCGAAGATGTCGCACAGGGCGAAGAACTTCTCCGACACGAGGGCCTTGATCGGGGCGGTGTAGTAGCTGCGGGCCCCCCGGGCCATCGCCGCGAAGTGCGCCGCAATGGCGACGTGCGACTTTCCGGACCCGGTGGGCGTGGCCAGGATGACGTTCCCGCCCGCGGACAGCTCCATGATGGCCTCGTCCTGCGCCGGGTACAGCCGGAGCCCCCGGCCTTCCGTCCATTCAACGAAGCGGGTATAAATATCGTCCGGCTCGGGGGAGCCGCCGTCCGGGCCGGTCAAGGACATGCCGGAGAGCTGTTCAAGAAGTTTCATTGCCTCCAGCTTAGTGTGGAGCCAGACACCCACGAGGAGGCATCGGATGGCTGCGGCGATGACCTGGGACCCAGGCAAATACGTGCAGTTTGGCGACTACCGGGACCGGCCGTTCTTCGACCTCACCGCCCGGATCGCCGCGGATTCGCCCCGGCAGGTGGTCGATCTCGGCTGCGGGCCGGGTAACCTCACCGCGACCCTCGCGGGGCGCTGGCCGCAGGCCCGGGTGCTGGGTCTGGACTCGTCGCCCGACATGCTGGCGCGCGCCGCACCCCTCGCAACGGAAACCCCGGGGCTGTCCTTTGCGGCCGCGGACATCCGGGACTGGATGCCCGGGCCTGCGTGCGACGTCGTGGTCAGCAACGCCGCCCTGCAGTGGGTTCCGGGGCACCTGGAGTTGTTGCCCGACTGGCTGGACGCACTACCGGCAGGGGCGTGGTTCGCCCTGCAGGTGCCGGGAAACTTCGGCGCCCCGTCCCACGTGCTGATGCGGGGGCTAGCGGACTCCGCCGAATGGTCGGGCCGGCTCGCCGGAGTGCTCCGGCACGATGACGCCGTCGCCGAAGCGGCGGACTACCTGACGGTGATGCTCGACGCCGGGTGGACGGCGGACGCGTGGGAAACCAGCTACCAGCAGCTGCTTCCGGGTCCGGACCCCGTCCTCGAATGGGTCCGCGGCACGGGCCTGCGTCCCGTGCTGGCAGCCTTGCCGCCGGTGGACGCGGCCCGTTTCGAACAGCAGTACGCGGCCCTGCTGCGCGAGGCGTACCCGGCAGGCAGGCATGGAACCGTGCTCCCGTTCCGGCGGATCTTCGCCGTGGGGCACAAACCTCCCGCGCACTAGCCGGGGCGGTACCTCCCCGGGAGGTCCGGCGCGCACCGGCCTCCCGCCAAGTGATCTGCATTACAATGACAAGCGCGACGGTGGGGGCTGCATAACACGCATGCGGGATGCAGCTTTCCAGACTTGAGGGGAGGCCGGATGCTCGCAGCACTTGTCCTGCGGCGTCTTGCCCCGTACCGGTGGCACGTCGCGGCGATCGCGCTCCTCCAGTTGATCCAGGTCGGCGCCACACTGCTGCTGCCGACCCTCAACGCCGGGATCGTCGACGACGGGCTGGTGGCCGGCAACGGCGCCGTTGTGCTGGAACTCGGCGGCTGGATGCTGGCAATCGCAGCCATCCAGGTCGTGGCCGCGGTGTCCGCCGCCTATCTGGGAGCCGTCCTCGCGATGCGGCTCGGCCGGCGGCTCCGGCAGGAACTCTTCGAAAAAATCCACACCCTGCCCACCCGCGAAGCAGAACGCTTCGGGCCGGCCAGCCTGGTGGTCCGGACCACCAACGACGTCCTCCAGGTACAGACCGTGGTGATCCTGGTGTGCAGCATGCTCGTCGCCGCGCCGGTGATGGGCGTCGGTGGCGTGGTGCTTGCCGTGGCGCAGGACGGAACCCTGGCGTGGCTCGTTTTCGCGATCATCCCGCTCCTGATGCTCATCATGCTGCGGATCGTCCGCAGGCTGGTTCCGCTGTACCGCGAGGGGCAGGGGCTCGTGGACCGCATCAACACGGTGATCCGGGAGCAGATCCTTGGCGCCATGATGATCCGCGCCTTCGTGCGGCGCACCCACGAGAGGGAGCGTTTTGCCGCCGCGAACGGCGCGTTAACGGCCAACAATCTGCGCTCCGCGCGGATCATCGCGGTGATGCTTCCGCTGGTGATGACGGTGGTGAACCTTTCCTCGGTGGCGGTGGTGTGGCTGGGCGGGCTCCGGATTGTCCGCGGTGAGATGGAACTGGGCGCCCTGACCGCATTCATGGCGTACATCATGCAGATCCTGCTCGCGATCATGATGGCCATGTATGTGCTGTCCGCCGCCCCCCGGGCGGAGGTCAGCGCCGAACGGATCGGCGAGGTCCTGGCCGTCCCGGATGAGCGGCAGGCGGACGGTGTGCTTGGGGAGTCCGGTGCGGCGCCGGCCGCCTGGCACGGCAGGCATTCCTCGACGCCGGCGCAGCAGCCTTACGGCGCCGCGCTGCGTTTCGAGGAGGTGTCCTTCGCTTTCCCCGGCGCCGAGGCGCGCGTGCTGGAGAACATCAGCTTCGAGGCGCTGCCGGGCACGACGACCGCCATCATCGGTTCCACCGGCAGTGGAAAATCGACCCTCCTCCGGCTGGTGCCCAGGCTGCTCGAGGCGAGCACCGGCACCATTTCGATCGGCGGACAGGACATCGCCGGCCTGTCGCTGGATGCGCTGCGGCACGGCATCGCCGCCGTCCCGCAACGCAATTGGCTGTTCGACGGAACCGTGGCCGAGAACCTCAGGATCTCGCTTCCAGCCGCAAGTGACGCGCAACTGTGGGATGCGCTGGAAGCGGCCCAGGCGGCGTCGTTCGTTTCGGCCCTCCCGGATGGCCTCGACACTGTCCTCGCCCAGGGCGGCGGGCTCTCCGGCGGGCAGAAGCAAAGGCTGTGCATCGCGCGGGCCCTGCTTCGGCCGGCGTCGATCCATCTTTTCGACGACAGCTTCTCCGCCTTGGACACCGTCACCGAATCCAGGATCTTCGACGCCCTGCGGCCGCGCCTCTCCGGCTCCGTGGTGCTCATGGTCGCCCAACGGGTGCGGAGCATAGAAACCGCGGACCGCATCCTTGTGGTGGACAACGGCAGGATCGTCGGCAACGGCACCCATACCGGGTTGCTGGCCGGATCGCGGCACTACCGGGAAATCGTCGCTTCCCAGCTCGACACGGCAGACGAAGCATGACGCGGCTCCCGGCAGCGGGAAGCGGACCCCCGGAACGGCGGCGCCGCGGGCGGCACCTGCTCCGCCTGCTCAAAATGCTGGACCCCTCAGGCGCGGCGATGACCGGGGCGCTGATGTGCATCGCAGTCTTCGTGGTCCTCAACGTCTCCGCACCCAAGATCCTCGGCGACGCCACCGACGTCGTGGCCGAAGCGGTACTGGGCGGAAGCTTCAACGCCGTGCGCTTTACGTCGCTCCTCGTTCCGGTCACCGCGATGTACCTCGTCGCCTCCCTGCTGAGCTGGGCCCAGGGCAGACTGACCGCCGCAGCCGTCCAGGGGCTTGCGTACAGGCTCCGGGAGGCTGTCGAAGACAAGCTGCACCGCGTCCCGGTGGCCTACTACGACGGGCGCAGCCGCGGTGACGTGCTGAGCAGGGCGAGCAACGACCTCGACAATGTGGCCCAGTTGCTCAACCAGCTGCTGGGCCAATTGATCACCTCCTTGCTGATGGTCTTCGCTTCGCTGTGCATGATGCTGCTGATTTCCCCGCTGCTCGCACTGGTGGCGCTCCTGTCCGTCCCCGTCTCCGCGCTGTTGTCCTATGCCGTGAGCGGACGGGCCCAGGGCTACTTTGCCCGGCAATGGGCGGCCACCGGCGACGTCAACTCGCTCGTGGAGGAAACGGCCTCCGGCCACGAGACCATCAAGCTTTTCGGCGCCCGGGCGCTCATGGCGGATCGCTTCGCGACGCACAACAGAAGCCTCTACACCGCCAGCGCCCAGGCGCAGTTCCTTTCCGGCCTGGTACCGCCGCTCATGGCCTTCGTCGCGAACATCAGCTATGTGCTCGTCGCATTGGTGGGCGGGCTGCAGTTCCTCGCCGGTGCGATGACCATAGGCGGGATCCAGGCCTTCATTCAGTTCAACCGACTGTTCAGCCAGCCGCTCGGACAAATCGGCGGCATGGTCCAGGCCCTGCAGTCCTGCTCCGCATCGGCGGCCAGGATCTTCGAACTGCTCGACGCCGCCGAACTGTCCGCGGAGCCCGCCTCCGTGCCCGACGCCGCCTCGGTGAACGGCCGCCGCGGCGCGGTCGCCTTCGAGCACGTGTCCTTCCGCTACCGCCCCGATACCCCGGTGCTGGAAGACCTTTCCTTCAGGGTGGACCCGGGCCAGACTGTCGCGATCGTTGGCCATACCGGCGCCGGGAAGACCACCGTGGTGAACCTGCTGATGCGCTTCCACGAGCCCGACGCCGGGCTGATCACCGTGGACGGCGTGGACATTGCCCAACTGCCGCGGGACACCCTGCGCCAGCATTTCGGCGTCGTGCTGCAGGAACCCTGGATCTTCACCGGAACCATCCGGGAAAACATCGCCTACGGTGATCCGTCCGCCAGCGACGCCGACATCGTTTCCGCGGCCGAGGCCAGCCATGTGGACCATTTCGTGCGTTCCCTTCCGGACGGCTACGCCACCATGCTCAGCAATGGGGGCGAACCGCTCAGCCAGGGCCAGCGGCAGTTGCTCAGCATTGCCCGGGCCCGGCTTTCGGGCAGGCCGGTCCTGGTCCTCGACGAGGCCACCAGCTGGGTGGACACGCGCACCGAAGTGCTGATCCGGCATGCCATGCACCGGCTCCGGAGCAACCGGACATCCTTCGTGATCGCCCATCGCTTGTCCACGATCAGGGACGCTGATCTAATTCTCGTCATGGACCACGGACGGATTGTCGAGCACGGAACGCACCAGACCCTGCTGGCCCTGGGCGGTCACTACGCCCGGCTGCACGAGGCACAGTTCGCCGGGAGCGATGAACCGGAGGTCCCGCACGACGACGCCGGCACCGGGGTTGCGCAATGAACGCCCAGGCCGTGTTCCCCGGGGAGTGGCGGCCCAGCCAGTCGAGTTCGGTCCCGCTTTTCGAACAACTGCGCCTGCGGATCATCGACCTCGCGGACAGCGGCGCCCTCCCGGTCGGCAGCAGGCTGCCCGCCGTGCGCAAACTGGCTGAGCAACTTGAGGTGGCCCCGCACACCGTGGCCCGTTCGTACAAGGAACTCGAAGCCGCCGGCGTGGTGGCCACCCGCGGACGGAACGGCACGGTGGTCTGTGCCCGCGACGAACGGAACAGTGTGCTCGCGGCCGTCGCCGCCGAATACGCCGCCGCGGCCAGGGCCCAGGGCGCCAGTTTCGCCGAGGCTGTCCAGCTTCTTGCGGCTGCCTACGACGAAGCGTGACGCGTCGCGCACCGGCGGTGCGGACCGCCGTCGGGCCTTGTTCCGGCCGCCCTTCCGGGGTGTGCAACGGCACATGGAAATTCGAAGAAGTTTTCGATTAGCATTAGTGGGTGCCCAAAGCCGTAGCTGAAGACTCCCACGTCGAAACCCTCAAGAGCGTTCCCGGTACCCTTGCGCCCGCCGGACATGATCTGTCCCGGCTCGTCGTCAAGGGAGCACGGGAGCACAACCTCCGCAACGTCGACCTCGACCTGCCGCGTGACGCCATGATTGTGTTCACGGGCCTGTCAGGGTCCGGCAAGTCGTCCCTCGCGTTCGACACCATCTTCGCGGAGGGCCAGCGCCGCTACGTGGAATCACTGTCGGCCTACGCCCGCCAGTTCCTCGGCCAGGTGGACAAGCCGGACGTCGACTTCATCGAGGGCCTGTCCCCGGCCGTGTCGATCGACCAGAAGTCCACCAGCAAGAACCCGCGCTCCACGGTGGGCACCATCACCGAGATCTACGACTACATGCGCCTGCTGTGGGCCCGCGTCGGCCGTCCGCACTGCCCGGTCTGCCACGAGCCCATCACCCGCCAGACCCCGCAGCAGATCGTGGACCAGCTCCTGGAACTGGACGCCGGAACCCGCTTCCAGGTCCTGGCGCCGGTGGTCCGCGGGCGCAAGGGCGAGTTCGTCGAACTGTTCAAGGAACTTACCGCCAAGGGGTACGCCCGCGCGCGGGTCGACGGCGAACTCATCCAGCTGAGCGATCCGCCCAAGCTCGGGAAGCAGTTCAAACACACCATCGAAGTGGTGGTCGACCGCCTGGTGGTCAAGGAAGGCATCAGCCAGCGCCTCACCGACTCCATCGAAACGGCGCTGTCCCTGGCAGAAGGCCGCGTGCTCGCCGAGTTCGTGGACCTCGACCCGGAGGACCCCCACCGGCTCCGGGCTTTCTCGGAGAACCTGGCGTGCCCCAACGAGCACCCGCTGGCCATCGACGAGATCGAGCCGCGCTCCTTCTCCTTCAACAACCCCTTCGGCGCCTGCCCGGCCTGCACCGGCATCGGCACCAAGCTCGAGGTCGACGAGGAACTGGTGGTTCCCAACCCCGAGCTATCGCTCAACCAGGGCGCCATCGCTCCGTGGTCCCTCGGCACCGCCACCACCGAATACTGGAACCGGCTGCTCGAAGGCCTGGCCCTGGAGCTCGGCTTCTCCATGGACACCGCCTGGGAAAAGCTGCCCGCCGACGTCCGCCGCACCGTGCTGCACGGCAAGGACCACAAAGTGGTGGTGCAGTACCGCAACCGTTTCGGCCGGGAACGCAAGTACAGCACCGGATTCGAAGGCGCCATCCAGTACGTGCACCGCAAGCACGGCGAAACCGACTCGGACTGGGCCCGCGACCGCTACGAAGAGTACATGCGGCAGATTCCGTGCCCGGAATGCAACGGCGCGCGCCTGAACCCCGCGTCCCTGTCCGTGCTGATCAACGGCCGCTCCATCGCCGAAGTATCGGCCCTGCCCATGCGCGAATGTGCTGCGTTCCTGGGCAACCTGACCCTCACCGGCCGTGAAGCCCAGATCGCCCACCAGGTCCTCAAGGAAATCCAGGCGCGCCTGACCTTCCTCCTGGACGTCGGCCTCGAATACCTGAACCTCGAGCGGCCCTCCGGCACCCTGTCCGGCGGCGAAGCCCAGCGCATCCGCCTGGCCACCCAGATCGGCTCCGGCCTCGTGGGCGTGCTATACGTGCTGGACGAGCCCTCCATCGGCCTGCACCAGAAGGACAACCGCCGGCTCATCGAGACCCTCACCCGGCTGCGAGACCTCGGCAACACCCTGATCGTGGTCGAACACGACGAAGACACCATCCACGAAGCCGACTGGGTGGTGGACATCGGACCCGGCGCCGGCGAGCACGGCGGCCAGGTGGTGCACTCCGGCCCGTACCGTGAGCTGCTGGAGAACCGGAATTCCCTCACCGGCGATTACCTCTCGGGCCGGCGCAGCATCGAGGTTCCGGCCAAGCGGCGCAAGTACGACAAGAAGCGTGAGCTGAAGGTCATCGGCGCCCGCGAGAACAACCTGAACAACGTGGACGCCACCTTCCCGCTCGGTCTCCTCACCGCGGTCACGGGCGTCAGCGGTTCGGGCAAGTCCACCCTGGTCAACGAGATCCTGTACAAAGTGCTGGCCAACAAGCTCAACGGCGCCAAGCAGGTGGCCGGCCGCCACCGCTCCGTGCAGGGCCTCGAGCACCTGGACAAAGTGGTGCACGTGGACCAGAGCCCCATCGGCCGCACGCCGCGCTCCAACCCGGCCACGTACACGGGCGTGTTCGACAACATCCGCAAGCTCTTCGCCGAGACCACTGAGGCGAAGGTCCGCGGCTACCAGCCCGGCCGCTTCTCCTTCAACGTCAAGGGCGGCCGCTGCGAGGCCTGCTCCGGTGACGGCACGCTGAAGATCGAGATGAACTTCCTCCCGGACGTCTACGTGCCCTGCGAGGTCTGCCACGGTGCGCGTTACAACCGCGAAACCCTGGAAGTCCACTACAAGGGCAAGACCATCGCCGATGTGCTGAACATGCCCATCGATGAAGCGGCGGAGTTTTTCGCGGCGTTCACGCCGATCGCCCGGCACCTGAACACCCTGGTGGACGTCGGCCTGGGCTACGTCCGCCTCGGCCAGCCGGCCACTACTCTGTCCGGCGGCGAGGCACAGCGCGTGAAGCTCGCCTCGGAACTGCAGAAGCGCTCGAATGGGCGCAGCGTCTATGTCCTGGACGAACCCACCACCGGCCTGCACTTCGAAGACATCCGCAAGCTCCTCCTGGTGCTCCAGGGCCTGGTGGAGAAGGGGAACACGGTAATCACCATCGAACACAACCTGGACGTCATCAAGTCCGCAGACTGGATCGTGGATCTTGGCCCCAACGGCGGTTCCGGTGGCGGGCGCATTGTGGCCACCGGCACCCCGGAACAGGTTGCCAAGTCGCCGGACAGCCACACGGGAACCTTCCTCGCGGAGGTCCTGGGCCAGGCCTAGCCGCCCCGGCCGGGGGAGTCCGGGCGGCGTGCCCCGCCGCTGCCCCGACGTATTCCCCGGCCGGAATGTGAATTTCAGGCATGCCTGAACTCGTGAGAAACTAACCCGGTGACTCAAACATCGGTGCCCGTAATTTTCGATCTGGACGGCACCCTTGTCGATCCTGCAGGCGGAATCACCGGCGGAATTGCCGCCGCCCTGACAGAAATGGGATTGCCCGTTCCGGACCAGGAAACCCTGGATTCCATGGTCGGCCCCAAGCTGAGCCACTCGCTCGGCAGCATCGCGCAGGTTCCCGAGGATCTCGTCGACGAAGCGATCACCCGCTACCGGACCCACTACGTGGCCACCGGAATCGCCGCGAGCCGGCTCTACCCCGGCATTCACGGCCTGCTGGAGCATTTCACCGCCACGGGCCGGCCCGTCGCCGTCGCCACCCAGAAGCCGCAGCGGCTGGCGAGGGTGGTGCTGGAGCATCACGGCATCGCCGGATTCTTCGAGACGATCTGCGGATCACCCGACGACGAATCCACGGACGCCCTGCTGCCCTCGGGCCGGAGTGTTCCGGTCGGGAAGGTGGAGATCGTGGGCGCCGCCCTCGCCGGGCTGGGCGCCGAGTGCGCGGTGATGGTGGGGGACCGGCACCAGGATGTCGCCGGGGCCCTGGCCAACGGACTGGACTGCGTCGGCGTCGGCTGGGGTTTCGCCCCCGACGGCGAACTGGAGCAGGCCGGAGCAGTCGCGGTGGTGCACAGCCCGGATGAGTTGCTGAAGAAGATTGAAGAACTGGACGTTGTCCGTGCGGCGGCGCTGAGCGAGGTGCAGAACGATGGAAGCCTTTGATGTCATTCGCTGGACAACCCGCGGACTGATCTCCGGCACCTGCCGGCCGACGGTCATTGGCCTGGAGAACGTGCCCAAGGACGGACCGTTCATCGTCGCCCCGAACCACCTCTCCTTTCTCGACAGCGTGATCGTCCAGGCGCTCATGCCGCGTCCGGTGGCGTTCTTCGCCAAGGCCGAATACTTCACCGGCAAAGGCTTCAAGGGCCGCACCATGAAGGCGTTTTTCCAGGCCGTGGGTTCCATCCCGGTGGAGCGCGGCGAGCAAGCCGCGAGCGTGCAGGCCCTCAAGACCCTGCTGGACATCCTTGAAGCGGGACGCGGCATCGGCATCTACCCGGAGGGCACGCGCTCCCGCGACGGGCTGCTGTACCGCGGCCGGACCGGTGTCGGCTGGCTTGCCCTCACCACCGGTGCCCCCGTCATCCCGGTGGGCCTGATTGGCACGGACAAGCTGCAGTCGATCGAAACCAACGCCGTCCGTCCGCAGCACTTCACCATGAAGGTGGGCGAGCCGCTCTATTTCGACAAGACCGGCCCGGACCACTCCCTTCCGGCCCGCCGTGAGGTCACGGACCGGATCATGGACGCCATCGCGGAACTGACCGGGCAGGAACGCTCCGCCGGCTACAACCAGAGCAAGGCCGCCGAGTAGCGTTGGCCGCGGCTCCGCGTTTCCCTTACTAGACTGGATTCGTGGCAGATCCAGCGAGTTACCGGCCCCGGACGGGCGAAATTCCGACGACGCCGGGCGTGTACCGCTTCCGGGACCCGCACGGCCGGGTCATCTATGTCGGCAAGGCCAAGAACCTCCGCTCGCGGCTGAACTCGTATTTCGCCAACCCTGCCGGGCTCCTGCCGAAGACGCACGCTATGGTGCATGCCGCGAGCAGCGTCGAATGGACAGTGGTCGCCAGCGAACTGGAGTCGCTGCAGCTCGAATACACCTGGATCAAGGAATTCAAGCCGCGCTTCAATGTCGTCTTCCGGGACGACAAGAGCTACCCCTACCTCGCCGTCACCATGGGGGAGAAGCTGCCCCGTGTGCAGGTGCTGCGCGGCGAACGGCGCAAGGGCACCCGCTACTTCGGCCCGTACACCGCCGGCGCGATCCGCGAGACCATGGACACCCTGCTCCGGGTCTTCCCGGTCCGCAGTTGCAGTCCCGGTGTCCTGAAGCGCGCCCAGGCGAGCGGCCGGCCGTGCCTGCTCGGCTACATCGACAAGTGCTCGGCCCCGTGCGTCGGCCGCGTCACCCCTGAGGAGCACCGGCAGCTGGCGGAAGATTTCTGCGCCTTCATGGGCGGTGAAGCGGGCAGGTTCATCCGCCGCCTGGAGAAGGAGATGGCCGACGCCGTCGCCGGACTCGACTACGAACGCGCCGCCAGGGTGCGCGATGACATCGCGGCGCTGCGGAAGGTGTTCGAGCGGAACGCCGTGGTGCTATCGGAGGACACGGAAGCGGACGTCTTCGCCCTGCACGAGGACGACCTGGAAGCGTCAGTTCAGGTATTCCACGTGCGCGGCGGCCGCATCCGGGGCCAGCGCGGCTGGGTGGTTGAGAAGGTCGAGGACATGACCACCCCCGAGCTGATCGAACACCTCCTGCAGCAGGTCTACGGCGAGGACGGCGAGTACCAGGAACGGATTCCCCGCGAAGTCCTCGTCCCGGAATCCCCGGCGAACCATGCCGAGCTCATCGAATGGCTGGGCGGACTGCGCGGCGCGAAGGTCGACGTCAGGGTGCCGCAGCGCGGCGACAAAGCCGCCCTGATGTCCACGGTCCGGGAGAACGCCGAACAGGCCCTGAAGCTGCACAAGGTGCGCCGCGCCGGGGACATCACCGTGCGGTCGCAGGCACTGCAGGAACTCCAGGAAGCCCTGGAGCTTCCGGTGCCGCTGCTGCGGATCGAATGCTTCGACATCTCCCACGTCCAGGGCACGAATGTGGTGGCGTCCATGGTGGTGGTCGAGGACGGGCTGCCCAAGAAGGCCGACTACCGCAAGTTCTCCATCACCGGCGATGCCGCCCGCGATGACACCGCCGCAATGCACGACGTCCTGACCCGCCGCTTCCGGCACTACCTCCAGGACAAGGCGGCCCAGCCGCCCAAATCGGGTGAGATACAGTCCGGGGAAATTCCCTCCGGGGCGGGCGAAGAGCCGTCGGACGAGCCCAAGCCCACCGCACCCGCGGCGAAGGCGAAGTTCGCGTACCCGCCCAACCTCGTCGTCGTCGACGGCGGCCAGCCCCAGGTGAATGCCGCGGCGCGGGCCCTCGCCGGGCTGGGCATCGACGACGTCTATGTGGTGGGACTGGCCAAGCGGCTCGAAGAAGTCTGGCTGCCGGACAGCGATTTCCCCGTGATCCTGCCGCGCACCTCGCAGGGGCTGTACCTGCTCCAGCGCATCCGCGACGAGGCCCACCGCTTCGCCATCACGTTCCACCGGCAGAAGCGTGGAAAAGCGATGACGGTCTCGGCCCTGGACGGTGTGCCGGGCCTCGGCGAAGCCAAGCGGAAGGCGCTCCTGTCCCACTTCGGCTCGCTCAAGAAGATCAAGGCCGCGTCCGTGGCAGAGCTCACCGGGGCCAAGGGCATCGGCCCGGCCCTGGCGGAGGCGGTCAGCAGGCACCTGGGTGAGGCGGCCGAGCGGGACGGGGCCGCCGTCGCGGTCAACATGACTACCGGCGAAATCCTTGAATCTTAGCTAGGGTAGGAACGCTAGCCAACGCAGCAACCGGCCGCTGCCGCAGCGGCTCCGGTAACGGACCATCTCGACAAACGGGGGAGATTTGATGTCAGAACCAACGGCAGAATCCGGAGCGGAGCAGGACGGACTGGTTCCCGTCAAGCCTGCCGAAGCGGAACTGCTGGTGGTGACAGGCATGTCCGGGGCGGGCCGGAGCACCGCATCCGACGCCCTTGAAGACCACGGCTGGTACGTCGTGGAAGGCCTCCCGCCGCAGATGCTCGGCACCCTGGCGGAGATTGTCTCGCACGCACCGGGTTCCATCCCGAAGCTCGCGATCGTCGTCGACGTCCGCAGCAAGGGCTTGTTCGCCGACATCCGCACCGCCCTCGGCGCCCTGAGCGCCAGCGGCATCACCTTCCGCGTCCTGTTCCTGGACGCCAGCGACGACGTCCTGGTGCGGCGCTTCGAGCAGGGCCGGCGCCCCCACCCGCTGCAGGGCGGCGGCCGCATCCTGGACGGCATCGCGGCCGAACGCGAAGTGCTGCGGGAACTGCGCGAATCCGCGGACATCGTCCTGGACACCAGCGCGTTCAACGTGCACGGACTCGCCACCGCCATCACCGAACTCTTCAGCGAAACCGGCCCGGTGACGCTCCGCCTGAACGTGATGAGCTTCGGCTTCAAGTACGGCCTCCCCGTGGACGCCAACTTCGTGGCCGACGCCCGGTTCATCCCCAACCCGCACTGGGTCCCGCTGCTGCGCCCGCACACCGGGCTCGACGCCGACGTCCGCGACTACGTGCTCGAAGGCGCGGGCGTGCAGGAATTCGTGGACCGCTACGTGCAGGCCCTCGAACCCGTGCTGGACGGCTACCGCACCGAGAACAAGCACTACGCCACCATTGCCGTGGGCTGCACCGGCGGCAAACACCGCTCGGTCGCGGTCGCCGTCGAGCTTTCCAAACGCCTGGCGCAGTATCCCCGCGTCACCGTCACCACCACGCACCGCGACCTGGGCCGGGAGTAATGGGAGTCCTGACAGGTCCGTTGCCGCTTATCCCGCCGAAGGGGACGCCCGGCAGCCAGAAGGACAAGACCCCCTCCGTGGTGGCGCTCGGCGGCGGCCACGGCCTCGCGGCCTCCCTGTCCGCCCTGCGCCTGCTCACCTCGGAGCTCACCGCGATCGTCACGGTGGCCGACGACGGCGGCTCCTCCGGGCGGCTCCGCGAACAGTACGGCGTCCTCCCGCCCGGAGACCTCCGCATGGCGCTGAGCGCCCTCTGCGACGACACCGACTGGGGACGCACCTGGCGCGACGTCATGCAGCACCGCTTCAAGGCCCCGGAAGGCCGCGAAAGCCCGCTCGACAACCACGCCATGGGCAACCTGCTCATCATGACGCTCTGGGAACTCCTCGGGGACACCGTGGCCGGGCTGAAGTGGGCCGGGGCGCTGCTCGGTGCCCGCGGCCAGGTCCTGCCGATGTCCAGCGTGCCGCTCACCATCGAAGGCGACGTCCGGGTGCCGCTGGCCGACGGCAGCTACGGCGTGCAGACCATCAGCGGCCAGGCGAAATGCGCGGTGGCCGGGTCCTTGGAAGACGTCCGTCTCATCCCGCAGGACGCACCGGCCTGCACCGATGCGCTGACCGCCATCGAGCTGGCGGACTGGATCATCCTCGGCCCGGGTTCCTGGTACACCTCCGTGCTGCCGCACCTGCTGCTTCCCGAGATGCGCCAGGCCCTCGTGGGCACCGCCGCCAAACGCTGCCTCACCATGAACCTCGCCATGGACACGAAGGAAACCTCGGGGATGAGCGCCGCGGACCACCTGGATGCGCTGCGGAAGTACGCACCGGAGTTCAGCGTGGACGTTGTCCTCGCCGATCCGGAGTCCGTCTCCGACACCGCGACCTTCGAAAAGGCCGCCGGCCGCATCGGCGCGGAGGTGGTCTTCGGTAGAGTAGGTGCGTCCCGGCGCCGCCCGGTCCACGACCCCCTCCTGCTGGCGGCGGCGTACCACGATATTTTCGGGAACAGTTAGGAACATCGCCATGGCACTGACCGCATCGGTCAAGGAAGAACTTTCCCGGCTGGATATCAAGAAGTCCTCCGTGCGGAAGGCCGAAGTGTCGGCCATGCTGCGCTTCGCAGGCGGACTGCACATCATCTCGGGCCGCATCGTCATCGAGGCCGAAGTGGACCTCGCATCCACCGCCCGGCGCCTGCGCGCGGCCATCGCCGAGGTGTACGGACACCAGAGCGAAATCATCGTCGTCTCCGGCGGGGGACTGCGGCGCGGAAGCCGCTACGTCGTCCGCGTGGTGCGCGACGGCGAGGCCCTCGCCCGTCAAACCGGCCTGCTCGACGGCCGGGGACGGCCCGTGCGGGGGCTGCCCTCCGCCGTCGTCAACGGCTCAGCCGCCGATGCCGAAGCCGTCTGGCGCGGCGCATTCCTGGCGCACGGCTCCCTCACCGAGCCCGGGCGTTCCTCCTCCCTGGAGGTCACCTGCCCGGGGCCGGAGTCCGCCCTCGCACTGGTGGGCGCGGCCCGCCGGCTCGGCATCCAGGCCAAGGCCCGAGAAGTGCGCGGCGTCGACCGGGTGGTCATCCGCGACGGCGATACGATCGCCGAGCTGCTGACCCGGATGGGCGCCCATGACGCGCTGATGGTGTGGGAGGAGCGGCGCATGCGCAAGGAAGTGCGTGCCACCGCCAACCGGCTGGCCAACTTCGACGACGCCAACCTGCGCCGCTCGGCCCAGGCGGCCGTTGCCGCCGGCGCCCGGGTGGACCGTGCCCTCGAGATCCTGGGCGACGACGTCCCGGACCACCTCAAGTACGCGGGCGAACTGCGGGTGGCGCACAAGCAGGCAAGCCTGGACGAACTTGGCCGCCTCGCCGAGCCGCCCATGACCAAGGACGCCATCGCCGGCCGGATCCGTCGCCTGCTCGCCATGGCCGACAAACGCGCCGCGGAGCTCGACATCCCGGGCACCGAGGCAAATGTGACTCCGGAAATGATGGACGAATAGCCTCCGTGCCTAGAATCGACACGGCGGGGGGAAATACCCGTGCGGTGCCACCGGTTATGCGGATGGTCCGCCGGGAAACGCAGTGCTCCCCAGGGATTTCCGGCCGGTTCTCCGGCCGGATGAACAGAACGAGTTAGCAACAGGACCGAAGGTCCATAACATTGGAGGGTTTCGTGACAGAGTACGTACTGCCCGAGCTTGGCTACGACTACGCGGCGCTTGAGCCGCACATTTCGGCGAAGATCATGGAGCTGCACCACAGCAAGCACCACGCTGCCTATGTCACCGGCGCCAACAACGCCCTGGCCCAGCTGGCCGAAGCCCGCGAAAAGGGCGACTTCGCCAACATCAACCGCCTTTCGAAGGACCTCGCGTTCCACACCGGCGGCCACATCAACCACTCGGTGTTCTGGAACAACATCTCCCCGGACGGCGGCGACAAGCCCGAAGGCGAGCTCGCGGCAGCCATCGAGGACGCCTTCGGCTCCTTCGACGCTTTCCGCGCCCAGTTCACCGCGGCCGCCCTCGGCCTCCAGGGCTCCGGCTGGGCCTTCCTGGCCTACGAGCCCATCGCCGGCAACCTGCTCATCGAGCAGCTTTACGACCAGCAGGGCAATGTCGCCGTGGGCACCACCCCGCTGCTGATGCTGGACATGTGGGAGCACGCCTTCTACCTGGACTACGTCAATGTGAAGGCCGACTACGTCAAGGCGTTCTGGAACATCGTGAACTGGGAAGACGTCGCCAAGCGCTTCGACGCCGCCCGCGCCAACGCCACGGGGCTCATCGTTCTCTAAGGCGTGCCGTTCTCCGGGGCGTGACCCGGAGTACACACGGGTGTAACAAACTTCACATTCACGTGAATTTGGCCCAAATGGTGGAAAGCCCGCCCCTTGCAGTTGCAGGGGCGGGCTTTCTTGAACGTAAGATAGGTCACGGAAGGCGTCAGCCTTCAGCAACGTGGCTGGTCGCCCTCCGATCTGATAATCACTTCTGCCCAAAGACGTGCGGGATTTGTTAGTTGGAATCAAGATCCGACTCACTAGATGTGCTTGAGAGAGCACCAAGGAGACAAAAAGTGACCACCCGTATTGGTATCAACGGCTTCGGCCGCATCGGACGCAACTACTTCCGCGCAGCGCTGGCCCAGGGCGCCGATCTCGAGATCGTCGCGGTCAACGACCTCACCAGCCCCGAGGCGCTGGCCCACCTGCTGAAGTACGACTCCGTCGGTGGTCGCCTGACCCAGTCCGTCGCGGTTTCGGACGGCCAGCTCGTGGTGGACGGCAAGGCCATCAAGGTCCTCGCCGAACGCGATCCCGCCAACCTCCCCTGGGGCGAACTCGGCGTCGACATCGTCATCGAGTCCACGGGCTTCTTCACCAAGGCCGCCGCTGCACAGAAGCACATCGACGCCGGTGCCAAGAAGGTCCTGATCTCCGCTCCCGCCACGGACGAAGACATCACCATCGTGATGGGCGTGAACGACGGGCTCTACGACCCCGCAGCGCACAACATCATCTCCAACGCTTCCTGCACCACCAACTGCCTCGGCCCGCTGGCCAAGGTCATCAACGACTCCTTCGGCATCGAACGCGGCCTGATGACCACCGTCCACGCCTACACCGCCGACCAGAACCTGCAGGACGGCCCGCACGGCGACCTCCGCCGCGCCCGCGCCGCCGCCATCAACATGGTCCCCACCTCCACCGGTGCCGCCAAGGCCATCGGCCTGGTCCTGCCGGAACTGAAGGGGAAGCTCGACGGCTACGCCATCCGCGTCCCGGTCCCCACCGGTTCCGCCACCGACCTCACCGTCACCGTCTCCCGCGAAGTCACGGTCGACGAGGTCAACGCGGCAGTCAAGGCCGCCGCCGAGTCCAGCCTCAAGGGCATCCTCAGCTACACCGACGCCCCGATCGTCTCCTCCGACATCGTCGGCGACCCCACCTCCTCGATCTTCGACTCGGGCCTGACCAAGGTCATCGGCAACCAGGTCAAGGTTGTTTCCTGGTATGACAACGAGTGGGGCTACTCCAACCGCCTGGTCGACCTCACGGAGCTCGTCGCATCCAAGCTGGGCTAGGGTAGACACATGACATCTCACACCCTCAACGAACTCATCGCTGAAGGTGTCCGCGGGCGGTACGTTCTCGTCAGAAGTGACCTGAACGTGCCGCTCGACGGCTCTACAGTGACCGACGACGGCCGCGTCAAGGCCTCCCTCCCGGTCCTAAAGAAGCTCTCGGACGCCGGTGCCCGTGTGCTCGTAACCGCCCACCTCGGACGCCCCAAGGGCACCCCCGAGGACAAGTACTCCCTCAAGCCCGCGGTGGCCCGCCTGGCCGAACTCGCTGACTTCCCGGTCACCCTGGCCGCCGACACTGTCGGCACCGCCGCCAAGGAAGCCGCGGCCGGCCTGCAGGACGGCGAAGTGCTGGTCCTGGAGAACGTCCGCTTCGACGCCCGCGAAACCAGCAAGGACGACGCCGAGCGCGCCGCCTTCGCCGACGAACTGGTCTCCCTGACCGGAGACAACGGCGCCTTCGTGGACGACGCCTTCGGCGCGGTGCACCGCAAGCACGCGAGCGTGTACGATGTCGCCACCCGCCTGCCGTCCTACCAGGGCGACCTCGTGCACACCGAAGTGGAGGTGCTGCGGAAGCTCACGGCCGACACGCAGCGTCCCTACGTCGTGGTGCTCGGAGGGTCCAAGGTCTCGGACAAGCTCGCCGTAATCGACAACCTGCTGGGCAAGGCCGACACCATCCTGGTCGGCGGCGGCATGCTCTTCACCTTCCTGGCCGCAGCCGGACACAAGGTGGCAGGCAGCCTCCTCGAGGAAGACCAGATCCCCGTGGTTCAGGACTACCTCAAGCGCGCTTCCGACGCCGGCACCACCTTCGTCATCCCGGTCGACGTTGTTGTCGCCAGCCGCTTCGCCGCTGACGCAGAAAACGAGACCGTTGCCGCAGACGCCATCGAAGCAAGCTCCTTCGGCGCTTCAGGCATTGGCCTGGACATCGGACCTGAGTCTGCGGCCCTGTTTGCCGAACAGATCAAGGGTGCCCGCACCGTGTTCTGGAACGGTCCCATGGGCGTCTTCGAGTTCGAGGCCTTCGCCGCCGGCACCCGCGCGATCGCGCAGGCGCTGACGGAAACCGAAGCCTTCACCGTGGTCGGCGGGGGCGACTCCGCCGCTGCAGTGCGCACGCTCGGTTTCGACGACGCACAGTTCGGCCACATCTCCACCGGCGGCGGCGCCAGCCTGGAATACCTTGAAGGCAAGGAACTCCCGGGCCTGAGCGTGCTCGACCGCTAAGCAGTTACACCCCGCCAGCAGGCACCAGGCCGGCAAGGTGCCACTCCTTTCGGAGCAGCACCTTGCCGGCCTCCCTTTTCAACACTTCTTTGGAGCACACGTGACAAGCACCGCCAACGGAAACTTCGTCCGCACGCCGTTCATCGCCGGCAACTGGAAGATGAACATGGACCACGTCCAGGGCATCACCCTGCTGCAGAAGCTTGCCTGGACCCTGTCCGACGCCAAGCACGACTACAGCCGTGTCGAGGTTGCGGTCTTCCCGCCGTTCACCGACCTCCGCGGCGTGCAGACCCTCGTCCAGGGCGATGAACTGAAGGTTGTCTACGGCGGACAGGACCTGTCCCAGTTCGACTCCGGCGCCTACACCGGCGACATCTCGGGCCAGTTCCTCCGCAAGCTCGGCTGCTCCTACGTGCTGGTCGGCCACAGCGAACGCCGCACCATCCACAACGAATCCGACGAGGTCCTCAACGCCAAGGTCAAGGCCGCCTTCCGCCACGAGGTCACCCCGGTGCTCTGCGTCGGCGAAGGCCTCGAAATCCGCCAGGCCGGGACGCACGTCGAGCACACCCTGGCCCAGCTGCGCGCCGGCGTCGAAGGCCTCACGGCCGAGCAGGCGAAGGAACTCGTCGTCGCGTACGAACCCGTCTGGGCCATCGGCACCGGCGAAGTCGCGGGCCCCGAAGACGCCCAGGAAATGTGCGCCGCCATCCGCGCCGAACTAGCTTCCCTGTTCGATGACTCCGTGGCGGCCGGGACCCGCCTCCTCTACGGCGGCTCGGTCAAGGCCAACAACGCGGCGGCGATCATGGCGGAAGCGGATGTTGACGGGCTCCTCGTCGGCGGCGCCAGCCTCGACCCGTCCGAGTTTGCTAACATTGTCAGGTTCGAGAGCCACATCACCGCGGCGTAGCCCGGCTGACGCTCCCGCTTTCCGCACTCCTGAAAGGCCGTCGTGGACGTTCTTCAAGTCATCCTGCAGATCCTGCTGGGCATCACCAGCCTCCTGCTGACCCTGCTAATCCTGCTGCACAAGGGCCGTGGTGGCGGCCTGTCCGACATGTTCGGCGGCGGCATGAGTTCCGGGCTCAGCTCGTCGGGCGTCGCGGAGCGCAACCTCAACCGCTTCACCATCGTGCTTGGCTGCACCTGGGGCGTGGTGATCATCGGCCTTGGCCTGATCATGCGCTTCACCTCCGGCGGGGATTCCTGACCCGCCGCATCCCCGAGACGGAAACCGGCACTGCCGCCGTCGGGCTCCCCGCATTAGAATTGGCTGCGTGGCTCACGCCACGCAGCCGACTCTCAAGGGAGCTTGACGATGGTTCATGGCACTCAAGGTTTCCGTGGCACGAGGGCCGGCGTGACCGCCGGAACCGGGCCGAAGAATGAGTCCGACAGTACTGTCGGCGAAAACCTGCCGCGTATTCGTGTCCCGTATTGGTGTGCCAACGGACACGAAACGCGGCTTGTTTTCCTTAAGCTGCCTGAAGACCAGATCCCGCCGAGCTGGGACTGCCCCAAGTGCGGCCTGGTGGCGACCAGGGAGCCCGGTGCGGCGCCCTGCGAACGGCAGGATGACGAGGTCTTCAAGAGCCACCTTGACTACGTTAAAGAAAGGCGCTCCAGCCAGGACGCTGAGCGTGTCCTGGCTGGAGCGCTGAAAAGGCTACGCTCCCGCGGGATCCTTTCGGACTAGCTGCTGCGGAACGCGCGACGCTGCGTTCTCATCGATCAGCCACAGGGTGCGCGACCGGCCGTGCGGGCCGGCCGCTGGAACCTGCACCGGGTTGGCCCCGGCGAGTGCCAGGCCGACGGCGCCGGCCTTGTCCTCGCCCGCCACGACCATCCAGATCTCCTGTGCCGAGTTGATCGCCGGCAGGGTCAGGGAGATCCTCGACGGCGGCGGCTTGGGGGAGTTCTCAACGCCCACCACCGTGCGGTCCTGGATCCGGATGCCCGCCTGCTCCGGGAAGAGGGAGGCGACGTGCGCGTCCGGACCGACGCCGAGCAGCAGCACGTCGAAACGCGGCAAGTCCCCGGCTTCCTCGGGACGGCTGTCCGAAGTGTCCGCGGCGTGTTCGGCTTCGGCGGCCGCCTTCAGCCGCGCCGCATAGTCCGCGGCGGCGTCGTCGGCCGAGGCGAACTCGTCCGAGGAACCGGGCTCGTGGACACGGGCCGGGTCCAGCGGCAGGCCCGACAGCAGGGCCTCGCGTGCCTGGCGGGTGTTGCGGTCCGGGCTGTCCTTGGCTACGAAACGCTCATCCCCCCACCAGAGATTGACCCGGGACCAGTCAACGGCCGGAGCCGCGGGAGAGTCCGCCACCGCCTTGAGGGTTCCGATGCCCACGGTGCCGCCGGTCAGGACCACGGTGGCTTCCCCGTGCTTGTCCTGCACGTCAACCAGTTTGGTGATCAGCCGGGCCGCGATTGCGGCCATCAGGACGGTGGAGTCGGGATGGATGCTTACTCTGGGTTCAGCGGTCACGGAAACGCTACTCCTTGCTGTCGGTGCGGGGCAGTCCCATAGTAATCACTTCACCGAAGACATCGTCCGGATCGAGCCGGCGCAACTCTTCGGCGAGGCAATCCCGCAGGCTGCGGCGGGGCAGCGAGATCCGCTGCGCCGGCTGCCCCGGCTGGGTCAACTCGGCCACCGTCAGTCCCGGACGGTGCAGCTGCACGTCACCGGTGGCGCGGCTCAGCAGCACCCGGCGGATGCCCGTGCCCGCCGGGTCCTCCACGATCTCCACCGGAGCCTCGAGGAAGAGCGTCAGCCAGGCCGCCAGCAGCAGGGTGCTGGGTGAATCTGAAGCGCCCTCCACGGTGATGGCCGTGACGGGGGAGTCGTCCACCTGGTCCAGGGCCGCTGCAAGCTGCAGGCGCCAATTGGTCAGGCGGGTCCAGGCCAGGTCGGTGTCGCCGGCCCGGTACGTGTTGCGGATCCGCTCCAGCGCCGCAGCCGGATCGGGCTCATTGGCCGAATCCGTGATGCGGCGGTGCGAGATCCGTCCGATGGAGGTTTCGCAGGCGTTGTCCGGGGCACCGTGCGGCCACCAGGCCACGATAGGCGCGTCCGGCAGCAGCAGCCCGGCCACGAGCGATTCGCTTTCCTTGGCCAGCGAACCGAAACCGCGCAGCACGATCACCTCGGAGGCGCCGGCGTCGCCGCCCACCCGGATCTGGGCGTCCAGCCGGTCCGGGGCTTCGGCGCCGGCGTCGGCCAGGACGATGATCCGGCAGGGGTGTTCGCGGCTGGCCTCGTTGGCCGCCTCGATGGCTTCTTCCTCCAAGCCGGATTTGGTGACAACCACCAGGGTCAGCACCCGGCCCAGGGCGATCACGCCGCCCTGCTCGCGCAGCGAGGTGATCTTCTTGGAGATCTTGGAAGTGGTGGTATCGGGAAGATCTACGATCATGGCCTTCTCCAGCTTCGTCCGTCGCGGGCCAGCAGTTCATCGGCCGAAGCCGGTCCCCAGCTGCCCGGAGCATAGGGTTCGGGCTGCTCGTCCAGGCCGGCCCAGTATTCCTCGAAGGGGTCCAGGATCTTCCAGGACTCTTCGACTTCCTGGTGGCGGGGGAACAGCGGCGGTTCGCCCAGCAGCACGTCCAGGATCAGCCGCTCATACGCTTCGGGGCTGGACTCCGTGAAGGAGTGCCCGTAGCCGAAGTCCATGGTGACATCCCGGACTTCCATCTGGGTGCCCGGGACCTTCGAACCGAAGCGGATGGTGGCGCCCTCGTCCGGCTGGACGCGGATGACCACGGCGTTCTGGCCGAAGTCATCCTCGCTGTGGTCACGGAACAGCAGGTTGGGAGCCCGCTTGAACACGACGGCGATCTCGGTCACGCGGCGGCCAAGGCGCTTGCCGGCACGCAGGTAGAACGGCGCTCCGCTCCAGCGGCGGGTGTTGATGTCCAGCCGGATGGCGGCGTAGGTTTCCGTCTTGGAATCGGCGGGGATGCCGTCTTCCTCGAGGTAGCCCTGCACCAGCTCCCCGCCCTGCCAACCGCCGGTGAACTGGCCGCGGGCAGAATGCGTGGACAGGTCCTCGGGCAGCTTGACGGCGGCCAGCACCTTTTCCTTCTCGGCGCGCAGGTCGTCCGCGTTGAAGGAGATGGGCTCCTCCATGGCCGTCAGGGCCAGCAGCTGCAGCAGGTGGTTCTGGATGACGTCGCGGGCCGCGCCCACGCCGTCGTAGTAGCCCGCACGGCCCCCGGTGCCGATGTCCTCGGCCATGGTGATCTGTACGTGGTCCACGTAGTTGGCGTTCCAGATCGGTTCGAACAACTGGTTCGCGAAGCGCAGCGCCAGGATGTTCTGGACCGTTTCCTTGCCGAGGTAGTGGTCGATGCGGAACACCGCGTCCTGCGGGAACACCGATTCGACAATGTCGTTCAGCTTCCGGGCGGACTCAAGGTCGTGGCCGAAAGGCTTCTCGATCACCACGCGGCGCCACTGTCCGTCCGCGGCCTGAGCCAGTCCGTGGCGGGACAGCTGCCGGCAGACCTGCTCGAACGCCTTGGGCGGGATCGAGAGGTAGAAGCCGTGGTTGCCCCGGGTACCCCGGTTCTGGTCCAGCTCGGCGAGCGTGGCGTCGAGGCGCTTGAAGGCCTCGTCGTCGTCAAACTCGCCCTGTACGAAACGGATGCCCTCGGAGAGCTGGTTCCAGACCGCCTCGTCGAACGGGGTACGGGAGTGCGCCTTGACGTTCTCCCGGACCTCGTTGGCGAAGTCCTCGTTGCTCCAGTCCCGGCGGCCGAATCCGACCAATGCGAAACTCGGGGGCAGCAGCCCCCGGTTCGCGAGGTCGTAGACGGCCGGCATGAGCTTCTTGCGGGCGAGGTCGCCGGTGACTCCGAAGAACACCAGCGACGACGGGCCGGCGATCCGGTTCAGGCGCCGGTCACGCGGATCCCGCAGGGGATTGCGGACGGCAGTCTTCCTGCCGTTTTCTGTTTCTGGCATGTTGGGATTTGTGCCTTAGCTTTCGAGCGCGGTGGCCCGGGAGGCCAGCGCGGCGACGATTTCCTGGAGCTGGGCGACACCCGCGCTCCGTTCAACAAGGTGCAGGCGGAGGACAGGACGGCCGTGGTTTTCGAGGACCTGGGCGTCACCTGCGGCCTGGGCTGCGATCAGCTCACCGAAGGTGAAGGGGCGCTCCGGGATCTCGACATCCCCGGAACCGGCCGCGGTGATCTGCAGGAACGAGCCGATGGCCGGGCCGCCCTTGTGGAACTGGCCGGTGGAGTGCAGGAAGCGCGGGCCCCAGCCGAAGGTCACCGGACGGCCGCTGACGGCGGCAAGCTGGTCGCGGACGCCTTCGAACGGAGCGTACGCGATCCGGTCGAAGTAGGCCTGGACGCTGAGGTAGCCGTCCTGGCCGAGCTGGCCCAGCAGCGCCTTCACGGCGTCCTCCACGGTGGTGGCACCGCCCAGCCAGCCCCCGCCGCGGACCTCGATGGCACCGTCGGTGAAGTTGGCCGCGGTGGGCTCGGGGCGTGCGTCAAGCAGGCCGCGGGCGGCCACCTTGGCGGCCTCGACGTCGGGCTGGTCAAAGGGGTTGATGCCCAGCAGCCGGCCGGCCACGGCGGTCGCGAACTCCCAGACGAACATCTGGGTGGCGAGACCGCCGGCGATCGTTGCTTCGTTCGCCCCGGGTTCGATGTCGGAATCGGCGCCCACCAGGCGGATCACCAGGACGTCCTCGGCACCGCTGCTGACCTCGGGAGCCGAAGGGCCTGCGACGACGGGCAGCACGCCGGTGCCCAACTTGCCGGTGGATTCGGCGATGAGCTGCTCGGCCCAGTCGGCGAAACCGACGATGCCCGAGCCGTCCTCGGCGATGACGATCTTGTTGCGCAGCGGGGAGGTCCCGCCGAGCGCTGCACCCAGGCGCAGGCCAATGTTGTCCTCGGAGTCCTCGCGGAGGATTTCCGCGGCTTCCTCGGCTTCATCCAGGAGTGCCTCGATGTCGACGCCGGCCAGGCCGCTGGGGACCAGGCCGAAGGCAGTCAGTGCCGAGAAACGGCCGCCGACATTGGGGTCGGCGTTGAAGACCGCACGGTAGCCGGCCTCGCGGGACGCCGTGTCCAGTGGCGAGCCGGGGTCGGTGACGATGATGATGCGGCTCTTGGCATCGATCCCGGCGTCGTTGAACGCTTTCTCGAAGACGCGCCGCTGGGAGTCGGTTTCCACGGTGGAGCCCGACTTGGACGAAACCACGATGGCGGTTTCGGCGAGGCGGTCCGCCAGGACAGCACCGACCTGTTCGGGGTCGGTGCTGTCCAGCACGGTCAGCTCGACGCCGGCGGTTCCGGCAATCACTTCAGGGGCCAGCGAGGAGCCGCCCATGCCGCACAGGACAATCCGGGTGACGCCTTCTGCCTTCAGGGCATCCCGGAGTTCCAGGATTCCTTCGACCAGGGGCTGGGAAACGGCAGCCGCTTCCACCCATCCCAGGCGGATGGCCGATTCGGACTCCGCGTCGGCACCCCAGAGGGTATGGTCCTTCGCGAAGATCCGGCTGGCAATCCGGTCTTCAACAAGTGCCGGGAGGTGCTGCTCGATGGCCTGCTGCGCGGCACCGCTTGCGTCGTAGCTGAGTGTGCTCATAAGAGGTCAGGAAGCCTTCCGTGCGGATGCGAGGGCGCCTTCGACGTCTCCGAGGAGTTCCTTCCAGCTGGCGACGAACTTGTCCAGGCCTTCGGATTCCAGGAGGGCGACGACGTCGTTGTAGGACACGCCGAGGTTTTCGAGGGCGTTGAGGACGCCGTTGGCTTCCTCGTAGCTGCCGGCGATGGTGTCACCGGTGACCACGCCGTGGTCGAAGGTAGCCTCGAGGGTCTTCTCCGGCATGGTGTTCACGACGCCGGCCGCAGCCAGTTCGGTGACGTAGAGGGTGTCCGGGTAGGCCGGGTCCTTCACGCCGGTGGAGGCCCACAGGGGGCGCTGCGGCAGGGCGCCGGCTTCGGCGAGCACGGCCCAGCGCTCGGTGGCGAAGAGCTCCTCGTAGACCTGGAAGGCCAGGCGGGCGTTGGCGACGCCGGCCTTGCCCTTGAGCGCCTTGGCTTCCTCGGTGCCGATCGCATCCAGGCGCTTATCGATCTCGGTGTCCACGCGGGACACGAAGAACGAAGCGACGGAGTGGATCTTGGACAGGTCGTGGCCGTTTTCCTTGGCCAGTTCGAGGCCGGACTGGAAGGCGTTGATGACCGCGCGGTAGCGCTCGAGGGAGAAGATCAGGGTCACGTTGACGCTGATGCCTTCACCCAGGACGGCGGTGATGGCTGCCAGGCCCTCCACGGTTGCCGGGATCTTGATGTGGACGTTGTCCTTGGCGACCTTCTTGTAGAGGTGCTTGGCCTCGGCAATGGTGCCCTCGGTGTCCCAGGCCAGGCGCGGGTCGACCTCGATGGACACGCGGCCGTCAACGCCCTTGGTGGCAGCGGCGACCGGGGCGAACAGGTCGCAGGCATCGGCGACGTCGGTGGTGGTGATCTCGAAGATCGTCTCCTCCACGGAGGCGCCCTTGGCGGCTTCCTCGGCGATTTTCGCGTCGTAGTCGCTGCCGGAGGTGATGGCGGCGTGGAAGATCGAGGGGTTGGTGGTGACGCCCACGACGTTCTTTTCTTCGATGAGCTTGCGCAGCGAGCCGCTGGACAGGCGCTCACGGGACAGGTCGTCGAGCCAGATCGAAACGCCGACGTCGGAAAGCTGCTGGGTGGGAGTAGTCATTTTGTGTTTCTCCTTGGGTGTCAGGCCGAGAGGCCGGCGAGGGAGTCTTTGGCGGCCGCGGTTACGGCGTCGGCGGTGATGCCGAACTCGTTGAAGAGGCGCTTGTAGTCAGCGGAGGCGCCGTAGTGCTCGAGGCTGATGGAGCGGCCGGCGTCGCCGACGAACTCGGACCAGCCCAGCGCCAGGCCGGCCTCGACCGAGACGCGGGCCTTCACGGCGGCCGGGAGGACGGATTCGCGGTAGGCCGGGTCCTGCTTCTTGAACCACTCCACGCACGGCACGGACACCACGCGGGCGGCGATGCCTTCGGCCTGCAGGTTCTCGCGGGCCTGGACGGCCAGCTGGACCTCGGAACCGGTGGCGATCAGGATGACCTGCGCCGGGACGGTCGCGCCGTCCTTGGAGGCTTCCGCCAGCACGTACGCGCCCTTGGCAACACCGGCGGTGGAAGCGAAGGTGTCGCCTTCTGCCTCGCCCGTGCCGCGTGCGTAAGTGGGAATGTTCTGGCGGGTCAGCACGATGCCGGCCGGGTTCTCGTGGTTCTCGAGCATGGCCTTCCAGGCCGCGGCGACCTCGTTGGCGTCACCGGGACGGACAACGTCCAGGCCCGGGATGGCACGCAGCGAGGCGAGCTGCTCCACCGGCTGGTGGGTGGGGCCGTCTTCGCCCAGGCCGATGGAGTCGTGCGTCCACACGTACAGGGACGGCACGCCCATCAGCGCGCCGAGGCGGATGGCCGGGCGCTGGTAGTCGGAGAAGATCAGGAAGGTGCCGGAGAAGGCACGGGTGCGGCCGTGCAGGGAGATGCCGTTCACGATCGACGCGGCGGCGTGCTCACGGATGCCGAAGTGCAGGACACGACCGTAGGGGTTGCCGGACCAGGCGTCGGTGGAGCGGGACGCCGGGATGAACGACGGGGAGCCTTCGATGGTGGTGTTGTTGGACTCGGCCAGGTCGGCCGAACCGCCCCACAGTTCCGGAAGGACCGGGCCGATGGCGTTCAGGACCTTGCCGGACGCGGCACGGGTGGAAACGTCCTTGCCGGCTTCGAAGACCGGCAGTGCGGCGTCGAGCTCTGCCGGCAGCTTCTTGGCCTCGATGCGCTCGAGCAGGGCAGCCTGCTCCGGGTTGGCCGACTGCCATGCCTCGAAGGAAGCCTGCCATTCGGTGCGGGCAGCGGCCCCGCGCTGCACCAGCTGGCGGGCGTGCGCCAGCACGTCCTCGTCCACCTGGAAGGACTTGGCCGGGTCGAAGCCGAGCACGTTCTTCAGCGCAGCGACTTCCTCGGAACCCAGGGCCGAGCCGTGGATCTTGCCGGTGTTCTGCTTCTTCGGTGCCGGGAAGCCGATGATGGTGCGCAGCGAAATGATGGACGGCTTGGAGGTCTCGGCCTTGGCGGCGAGCAGCGCGGAGTAAAGTTCCTGGACGTCCTCGACGTACTCGCCGGTCTTGGTCCAGTCCACGCGCTGGGTGTGCCAGCCGTAGGACTCGTAGCGCTTCAGGACGTCCTCGGTGAAGGCGATGTCGGTGTCGTCTTCGATGGAGATGTGGTTCTCGTCGTAGATGACCACGAGGTTGCCCAGTTCCTGGTGGCCGGCCAGCGAGGATGCCTCGGAGGTGACGCCTTCCTGCAGGTCGCCGTCGGAGGCGATGACCCAGATGGTGTGGTCGAACGGGGACTCGCCGGCGGGAGCGTCGGCGTCGAACAGGCCGCGCTGGCGGCGCTGCGAGTAGGCGAAGCCGACCGAGGAGGCCAGGCCCTGGCCCAGCGGGCCGGTGGTGATTTCCACACCCGCGGTGTGCTTGTACTCCGGGTGGCCCGGGGTCAGGGAACCCCAGGTGCGGAGGGCCTGAAGATCCTTCAGTTCCAGGCCGTAGCCGGAGAGGAACAGCTGGATGTAGAGGGTCAGGGAGGTGTGGCCGGGGGAGAGGATGAAGCGGTCGCGGCCGATCCAGTCCGGGTTCTTCGGGTCGTGGCGCATCAGCTTCTGGAACAGCAGGTATGCTGCCGGCGCCAGGCTCATGGCCGTGCCGGGGTGGCCGTTACCAACCTTCTCGACGGCGTCGGCGGCCAGGACACGCACGGTGTCCACTGCACGCTGGTCCAGGCTGGTCCAAGTCAGTTCTTGCTCTTCCAAATGTGGCACGTAAACCGAGCCCCTCTCTGTGCTGACGGCGGCGGGGTGAACAGCAGACGCGGAGCAGGAAACGGTGCCCGCTGCGAGGTGTCCACCAGCCGTTCACCATTGAAACGTTGATCTATTATCCAGACCCGGACTTCTGAGAATGCGTTTTCTCAGGAGGCTGCACGAGCTGATCTGCTGACAGCTTAGCCCGAGAGAACGGCCCAGTTGGTGGGATTCCCGAAATTTGTCCGCAAAATTCCGATTTATGAATCACCGTGGCGCGCGGAAGGCAGTGAACCTTCCGAAACATGCGTGTTTCACAGGTGCCTTCTGTCCATCCGGGCCACGGTATGATATTCGGAGGCCGCCAGCGGCACGCGCAACCCCGCTCCCCGGAACCAATACGAGGGAACGGCGCGGTTGTTTCGCCGTGGGAACACCAAGAGCTAAAGAACAGAGTGACTGCCACCGTGAGCACAAGCGATACCAACCTCGATGCCTCCGCCGCCATTCAGAGGAGCGGATTCTCCCGGAAGTTCAAGGCGTATCTGGCACTGACCAAGCCGCGGGTCATCGAGCTCCTACTGGTGAGCACCCTGCCGACCATGATTTTCGCCCAGCGCGGCTTCCCGCCGATCGGGCTGATTCTGGCCACCCTGGTGGGCGGCGCGTTCGCTGCCGGCAGCGCCGGGGTCTTCAACTGTTACATCGACCGCGACATCGACAAGCTGATGCACCGCACCGAAAACCGGCCCCTTGTCACTGGCGAGGTCTCACCGCGTGAGGCGCTGGTGTTCGGATGGCTCCTCGGCGCCGCGGCGATCGCCATCCTCTGGTTCGGCGCCAACCCGCTTTCCGCGTGGCTCGGCCTCGCAGCGATCGTGTTTTACGTGGTCATCTACACGATGATCCTCAAGCGCCGCACCGCGCAGAACATCGTGTGGGGCGGCGCCGCCGGCTGCTTCCCGGTGCTGATCGCCTGGTCCGCCGTGACAAACACGGTGGAATGGCCCGCCGTCGTGCTGTTCATGGTCATCTTCCTGTGGACGCCGCCGCACTACTGGCCGCTGTCCATGCGGTACGGCGAGGACTACCGCAAGGCAAACGTCCCCATGCTCGGCGCGATCGCCGGGGCCAAGGTGGTTTCCGTCCAGGTGGTCCTCTACGCCTGGGCCATGGTGGCCTGCTCCCTGCTCATGGTGCCGCTGGGCGGCGCAGGCTGGGTGTACACCGTCGCGGCAGTCCTGGCCGGCGCCTGGTTCCTGTACGAATCCCACGCCCTGTACGAGCGCGCCCAGAAGGGCGAGGTGTCCAACAAGGGCGCCATGAAGGTTTTCCACGGTTCCATCAGCTACCTGACCCTGCTCTTCATCGCCCTGGCCGTGGACCCGTTCGTCGGTGGCCCGCTGATGGCCGGCTGACCCGCACGGCTTCCGCGCCGGCTTACCGGCGCCAAAGACCAGACGAAAGAAGGACCGCCTGCAGGCTTGCAGGCGGTCCTTCTTGTTGCCGGTCTCTGACGTTGCCGGCCCATTCCGTTCAGGCGCGCGGGCTGCTGCGGGCGAGGTCGGCAGCGTTGGTGGATGCTGCCATGAGCAGCGCCGCACCGAGCATGTGGGCGCCGACCAGGAGGGCCGGGATGCCGTTGTAATACTGGGTGAAGCCGATGACCGCCTGCAGCACCGTCACTCCGAGCAGCAGGAACACCGCCGTACGGAACGGCCCCGCGATGCCCCTGCGGAGGACCAGGAATACGGCGACGACGGTACCCGCGGTGACCAGGTAGGCCGGCACGGCGTGAATGTGACTGACGAGGTCCCAGTCAAGGTTGTTCCGGGGAGCGTTCGCGTCTCCGGCATGCGGACCGGCTCCGGTGACGGCCACGCCAAGCATGACGGCGGCAGCGGAGAAGAGCGCGACGGCGGTCATTAGCGGGCGGGCCACCCCGGGAAGGGCCGCGAGGGTACGGTTCATGAACCGACCCGTCCGGCCGTAGGCCCGGTTCACGAGCAGTGTCGCGAAGACCACCAGGGCCATGGAAACCAGGAAATGCAGGCCGACCACCCAAGGGTTGAGCCGGGTGAGCACAGTGATGCCGCCGATGACCGCCTGGGCCGGGATGCTGGCAAGCAGGCCCAGCGCGAGCAGGAAGAGGTCCCGGCGTTCCTTGCGCAGGTTCCACAAGTAGACCAGCATTAGCACGGCGACGGCGGCGAGGGCGAAGGTGAGCAGCCGGTTGCCGAACTCGATGAAGCCATGGATGCCCATTTCCGGAGTGTTCACCAGGGACTCATGGGTACAGCGCGGCCAGGTGGGGCAGCCCAGGCCCGAGGACGTGAGGCGGACGGCGCCGCCGGTCACCACGAGTATGGTCTGGCCCACCAGCGAGAGCATGGCGAGCCGGCGCACGGTGCTGTTCACCTCGCGCGGGAGCCGCGCGGCGAACCGCTGGATGACGTCGGGCAGGCGGGAAGCCGTGTTCACAGTTCTCTCAATTCCACTTGAACCAGCGAAGGGCCGCGGCGCCGGGCACCACGGTCCAGAGCAGCAGGACGAACAGTTGGGGCAGGGCGAAGGTGCCGTGCAGGAAGGCCTCGCGCATGGCTTCGCCGAGGGCGCCGGAGGGCAGGAAGTGGGCCAGGTTGCCGGCGACGGCCGGCAGCCGCACCGCCGGAACCACGATCCCGCCCAGGACGCCGAGCAGCATCCAGAGCAGGTTGGTGATGGCCAGGGTGGCCTCCGGGCGGACGGTTCCGGCCACCAGCAGGCCGAGCGCGGTGAACGCGGCGGCGCCCAGGACCAGCATCGTCAGGCCCGGCAACCAGCCTCCGGGCGCCGGGCGCCAGCCCAATGCCGCGGCGACCGCGCCGACGACGGCCAGTTGCAGCACGAGCACGGCCAGGACCGCGAGGATCTTGCCGGCGATGAGCCCGGCGCGGCCCAGGGGGGTGGTGGACAGGAATCGCAGCACCCCGTAGCGGCGGTCGAAGCCGGTGGCGATACCTTGTCCGGTGAAGGCGGTGGACATGGCACACAAGGCCAGGATCCCGGGTACCGCGATGTCCACCCGGGCCGCGCCGAGGCCGTCGAGCAGCGGGGTGACCGTCAGGCCGAAGAGGGCCAACAGGGGCAGGATCACGGCGAGGATCAGCTGCTCCCCGTTGCGGATCATGGCCAGGGTTTCGTACTTGCCCTGGAGCAGGATCCGCCGCAGCAGGGGAGCCGGGGCGGAGGGGGCGGCGCCGGCGGGCACCAGCCCGGCGGTGGGAGTGGTGCTCATCGGATGTCCCTTCCGGAGATGTCCAGGAAAACGTCCTCGAGGCTGCGGGCCTCCAGCCGCAGCGAGGCTGGCATGATCCCCTTCTCCGCCCACCAGGCCGTCAGCCGTGCGAGGTGTTCGGGGGCGAGTGCGCCCGTGACGGTGTAGCTCCCCGCGCGGTCTTCGGCCAGGGCGAGGCCTTCGCCCAGGCCGCCGAGCGCCGCGCGGAGGTCCAGGCCGGCCGGGGCATCGAAGGACAGAGTGCGTTCAGTGATGCCGTCGCGGCTGGCCTCGCCGTGCTGCAGGAGTTCGGCGACCGTGCCTTCGGCAACGTTGTGTCCGGCGTCGATGATGTAGACATAGTCCGCCAGGCGCTGGGCGTCGTCCATGAGGTGCGTGGTGAGGATAATCCCCATCCCGGCGTCGCGCAGTTCGGCAATGAGCTCGAACACGATCTGCCGCGACTGCGGATCCAGGCCCGCGCTTGGCTCGTCGAGGAACAGGACTTCCGGGTTGCCGATAAGCGCGGCCGCGAGGGCGAGGCGCTGCTTCTGGCCGCCGGACAGGCGCCGCACGCTGCTGCGGCTGAACGAATCGATCCCGAGCCGCTCCACGAGGTGGCCAAGTGGCAGCGGATTGGCGTACATTCCGGCGATGTGGCGCAGCAGCGGAAGCGGACGGGCCGACGGCGGCAAGCCACCGTCCTGCAGCATCACGCCGACGCGGGAACGCAGGCCGGCCCCGGCCAGGTCCGGATCTTCGCCCAGCAGGCGGATGCTGCCGCCTGACCTCTTCTGCAGGCCCTGGGCACATTCAAGGGTGGTGGTCTTGCCGGCGCCGTTTGCTCCGAGCAGCGCGGTGACCTGCCCGCGTTCGGCATGCAGGCTGACGCCGTTGACCACCCGCAGCATCTTGCCGTCAAGGGCAGCCAGCGGGCCGACGTCCTTGATGAGTCCTTCAATGGAGAGGACGGGAGATTCGGGGGAACGCACCAGAGTATTCTACGGGAAGTAGTAGCAGGCGGCTTCAAGACGATAGGCGCTGCCCCGGCCCCCGGCATCAGGTCAGCCTTGCCTTACTGGATGCGGGGATTAGATTACGACATGATTGTGTTGTGTATTCCGTGAGCAGCTCTGTTTCTGTGCCCCCGCTGCGGCACAGCACCGCCGGTGCGGTGCCGTCGGCCGCTGCCTCCGCCGTCGTCGACACCGAGGACCGGACGCGCGACCGCGTGCTGAACGCGGTGCTGGAACACGGCCCGGTCAGTGCCGCTGAGCTCGGCGAGCTCCTTGGTTTCACCCCCGCGGCGGTCCGCCGCCACCTTGACCACCTGGAACGCACGGGGGTCATCGAAGTGAAGCCGGTGGCGAAGGCCGGGGCAGGCGCAGGCCGTCCCGCACGCCGCTACGTGCTCAGCTCCCAGGGCCAGTCGAAGATCGGCGACGACTACCTGAACATTGCCGGGACCGCGCTGCGCCGCCTGCAGGAACTGGCCGGCAACGACGCGGTGCGCGACTTCGCCGTCGAGCGCTTCGCGGACATGGAGCAGCGCTACACCGCAGAGATCGACGCGGCGGGCAGCGACATCACCGCCCGCGCCATGGCACTGTCCAAGGCGCTGAGCCGCGACGGTTACGTCGCTTCGGCCGCCTCCATTGAAAGCAAGGCACCACTTCCGGCATCGTTGTCCAGTGTGCAGCTGTGCCAGGGGCATTGCCCCATCCAGCACCTTGCGGCCGATTTTCCCGAATTCTGCGACGCCGAAACCGACGTGTTTTCCCGGTTGCTCGGCGTCGATGTCCGCAGGCTCTCCACCCTTGCGCGGGGCGGACACGTCTGCACCACCCACATTCCTACCGGCAGGCCCGCCGGAAAGGAGAACAGTGTTTCTCCCGAAGGCCGGGTCGCGCCCCGTGATGGATCAACCAATCAGCAAGGAAGGCCGTGATGACGGACCAAATAGCGGAGAAAGCGGTAGCTGACGGCACTGTGATCTCGGAGATTCTGGAAAAGAATCCCGAGCTGCATGGCATCGGCAACTACGAGTACGGCTGGGCCGACAAGAACGATGTCGGTGCCAATGCACGCCGTGGGCTGGACGAAGAAGTCGTCCGCGATATTTCGGCGAAGAAGAGCGAACCCGAATGGATGCTCGACCTGCGCCTGAAAGGCCTGAAGTACTTCGACCGCAAGCCCATGCCGACCTGGGGTGCAGACCTCTCCGGCATCGACTTCGACAACATCAAGTACTTCGTGCGTTCCACCGAGAAGCAGGCTGCTTCCTGGGAAGACCTGCCCGAGGACATCCGGAACACCTACGAGAAGCTGGGCATCCCGGAAGCCGAGCGCAACCGCCTGGTGGCCGGCGTCGCAGCACAGTACGAATCCGAGGTCGTGTACCACCAGATCCGCGAGGACCTGGAGAAGCAGGGCGTCGTCTTCCTGGACACCGACACCGCACTGAAGGAACACCCGGAAATCTTCCAGGAGTACTTCGGCACCGTGATCCCGGTGGGCGACAACAAGTTCGCCTCCCTGAACACCGCCGTGTGGTCCGGTGGTTCCTTCGTGTACGTGCCCAAGGGCGTCCACGTGGAAATTCCGCTGCAGGCCTACTTCCGCATCAACACGGAAAACATGGGCCAGTTCGAGCGCACCCTGATCATCGCCGACGAGGACTCCTACGTCCACTACATCGAAGGCTGCACCGCGCCGATCTACACCTCGGACTCGCTGCACTCGGCCGTCGTCGAGATCGTCGTGAAGAAGGGCGCCCGCGTCCGTTACACCACCATCCAGAACTGGTCCAACAACGTGTACAACCTGGTCACCAAGCGCGCCATCTGCGAAGAAGGCGCCACCATGGAATGGATCGATGGCAACATCGGCTCCAAGGTCACCATGAAGTACCCGGCCGTGTACCTGGTGGGCGAGCACGCCAAGGGCGAAACCCTGTCCATCGCCTTCGCCGGCGAGGGCCAGCACCAGGACACCGGGTCCAAGATGGTGCACATCGCTCCGAACACCAAGAGCTCCATCATCTCCAAGTCCGTGGCCCGTGGCGGCGGCCGTGCGGCCTACCGCGGCCTGGTCCAGGTCCGCGAAGGCGCAAAGCACTCGGCCAACACCGTGCGCTGCGACGCCCTGCTGGTGGACACCATCTCCCGCTCGGACACCTACCCGTACATCGACATCCGCGAGGACGACGTCGTATTGGGCCACGAGGCAACCGTTTCCCGCGTCAGCGAAGAGCAGCTCTTCTATCTGATGTCCCGCGGCCTGCCCGAGGACGAGGCCATGGCCATGATCGTGCGCGGCTTCATTGAGCCGATCGCCCGTGAACTGCCCATGGAATACGCCCTTGAGCTGAACCGCCTGATTGAACTGCAGATGGAAGGATCCGTCGGTTAACGATGACTGAGACCACTACTGAAAAGGCGCGCATCGGCGCGCCCTCTGCCCAGCCGTACATCAACGGATTCACCGAGGAGGGCGAGAACCTCTCGCCGATCAACGCGGACGGCACCGTCGCGGCGCCGTCGTCCGGCCCGCTGGCCGGCGACTCCGCCAAGGGCCACTCGCACGGCGGCGGCGTCGGCGTGCCGGACAGCTCCCGCGCCGGCCGCCTGACCTCCTACAAGCTCGAGGACTTCAAGGCACTGACCGGCCTGGAAGAAGACTGGCGCTTCACCCCGCTGCGCCGCCTGCGCGGCCTGCACACCGAGGCACTCAGCGGCGCCGCTCCCTCCGTCTCCGTCAGCGCCCCTGAAGGCGTCACGGTGGAAACGGTCGGACGCGATGACAACCGCATCGGTACCGCAGGCATCCCCGAAGACCGGGTCTCCGCCAACGCGTGGGCCAACTTCAAGGAAGCCACCGTCATCACGGTGCCCGCCGAGACCAGCCTGGACAGCGAAGTTTCCGTGGTCCTGGCCGGCAACGGCTCCGAGGCCTCGGCCCAGCACGTGGTGATCGTGGCCGAGAAGTTCTCCAAGGGCCTGGTTGTCCTCGGCCACGAAGGCAGCGCCGTCGTTTCCGAGAACGTCGAAATCGTCCTTGAAGACGGTGCCGAACTGACGGTCGTGTCCCTGCAGGAATGGAACGACGATTCCGTCCACGCCTCCTCGCAGCAGGCAAAGATCGGCCGCGATGCCAAGTTCAAGCACATCACCGTCAGCCTCGGCGGCAACTTGGTGCGTGTTACGCCGACCGCCCGTTTCGCTGCCCCCGGCGGCGAGGTGGAGCTCTTCGGACTGTACTTCGCCGACGCGGGCCAGCACCTCGAGCACCGCACCTACGTGGACCACGCCCAGCCGAACTGCGTCTCCAACGTGCTCTACAAGGGTGCGCTGCAGGGCAAGGACGCACACACCGTGTGGGTCGGCGACGTCCTGATCCAGAAGCAGGCTGAGGGCACCGACAGCTACGAGAAGAACCAGAACCTGGTCCTGACCGACGGCTGCCGCGCGGACTCCGTGCCGAACCTCGAAATCGAAACCGGCCTCATCGAAGGTGCCGGCCACGCCAGCGCCACCGGCCGTTTCGACGACGAGCACCTGTTCTACCTCATGGCCCGCGGCATTCCCGAAGACGTCGCGCGGCGCCTGGTGGTGCGCGGCTTCCTCAACGAAATCATCCAGAAGATCAAGGTCCCTGCCCTCGAGGAGCGCCTGACGGAAGCCGTCGAGCGCGAACTCGCAGCGGGCGACAACTAAGACCGGCCAGGCAGGAAGCAAAAGCATGAGCGAGAAGCCACAGGGCGAACTGGTGTGCAACGCCAACGACATCAAGGTCAAGCAGGCGCTGCGCATCCTCATCGGCGACTACCCGGTAGCCGTCGTGAGGGACTCGATGGGCGATATCCACGCCATCGGGGACACCTGCTCGCACGCTGACATTTCGCTCTCCGAAGGCGAAATCGAAGGCTGCGCGATCGAATGCTGGGGCCACGGCTCCCAGTTCGACCTGCGCAGCGGCCAGCCGCTCCAGCTTCCCGCCTACGATCCCGTCCCGGTCTTCGCCGTCGCCCTCGACGGAGACGACGTCTACGTGGACGTGAGCAACGTTGTGAACGGCGCGCCGGTACACAACTACTGAGCGCACCGCATACCGAGACTTTAAGAACGAAAGAAAGAAGAGCATGTCTACTCTTGAGATCAAGGACCTGCACGTCAGCATCGAGACTGAGCAGGGCACCAAGGAGATCCTGAAGGGCGTCAGCCTGACCATCAAGACCGGCGAGACCCACGCGATCATGGGCCCCAACGGTTCGGGCAAGTCCACCCTGGCCTCCACCATCGCAGGCCACCCGCGCTACACCGTCACCAGCGGCAGCATCACCCTCGACGGCGAAGACGTCCTCGAGATGAGCGTCGACGAGCGCGCCCGCGCAGGCGTGTTCCTGGCCATGCAGTACCCCGTGGAAGTTCCCGGTGTCACCATGACCAACTTCCTGCGCACCGCCAAGACCGCGATCGACGGCGAAGCCCCCGCCCTGCGCACCTGGACCAAGGACGTCAAGGCCGCCATGCAGGAGCTGCGCATCGACGCCGACTTCGCACAGCGCAACGTCAACGAAGGCTTCTCCGGCGGCGAGAAGAAGCGCGTGGAGATCCTCCAGCTGGAACTCTTCAAGCCGAAGTTCGCCGTGCTGGACGAAACCGACTCCGGCCTGGACGTGGACGCCCTCAAGGTCGTCTCCGAGGGTGTCAACCGCGCCCACGCCACCGGCAACATGGGCACCCTGCTCATCACCCACTACACCCGCATCCTGCGCTACATCAAGCCGGACTTCGTGCACGTCTTCGTTGACGGCAAGGTTGTGGAAGAGGGCGGCCCCGAGCTCGCCGACCGCCTCGAGGAAGAGGGTTACGACCGTTACCTGAGCGGCGCCGGCGCAGCCGTTGCCCCGGCCGTCCAGGCCTAGTTAGGATCACCTTATGACCGAAATCAACGCAGCCCGTACGAGCCTGGAAGATGTCGAAGAGGCACTCAAGGACGTCATCGACCCCGAGCTGGGCGTCAACGTGGTGGACCTTGGGCTGCTCTACGGTCTGAAGTACTCCGACGACGACGGCGCGCTGCTGATCGACATGACGCTGACCACCGCGGCCTGCCCGCTGACCGACGTCCTCGAGGAACAGGTCGGCAAGGCGCTGGACGGCGTCGTGGACGACTGGCGGCTGAACTGGGTCTGGATGCCGCCGTGGGGTCCCGAGCGGATCACCGACGACGGCAAGGACCAGATGCGGGCCCTCGGCTTCAACATCTGAGTTCTCCACCGCTTCGAAGCGACGACGGCGGCGGGTCACCTTCTACGGAAGGCGGCCCGCCGCCGTCGGCCGTTAAGCCGGCCGTTCCAAGGTGTCGGTTACGGCCGGGCGACCGCGAAAGTATCGCACTTGGTGATGTCACCGGTGCTGTAGCCCTGGCTGAACCACTTCTGCCGCTGGGCGCTGGAGCCGTGCGTCCAGGCTTCCGGTGAAACCCGGCCGGTGGCGGCTTCCTGGATCCGGTCATCGCCGACGGCGGACGCGGCGGACAGCGCATCGGCCAGGTCCTGCTTGGTAAGCGGCTCCAGGAAGGGCTGTCCGGTGTCCGGATCCTTCACGGTGCTCGCGTAGCGTGCCCAGAGGCCGGCATAGCAGTCGGCCTGCAGTTCCACGCGGACAGCGCCGGACTGCGGACCCTGCGGATCCTCCTGCGCCCGGCCCAGGTCGCCGAGCATGTTCTGGATGTGGTGCCCGAACTCGTGGGCCACCACGTACTCCTGGGCGAGCGGGCCGCCGGAGGAGCCGAAGCGGTCCACCAGTTCCTCGAAGAAGCCGGGGTCGAAGTAGGCCGTGCGGTCCGAGGGGCAGTAGAAGGGGCCCACTGCGCTGGTGGCGGCACCGCACCCGGTGTCCGTCGCCTGGCTGAAAATCACAGTTTGCGGGCGGGAATACTTCACGTTGTAGTCCGCCAGGTAATCGGGCCAGAAGCTGTTGAGGCTGTTGACCGTGCCGAGGATGCGGCAGTCCAGCCGCTTATCGGCGTCCGCCCCGGTGCGGCATTCCCGGGTGCCGCCGGACTGCGTCGTGCCGGGCCCCACAGCGGGCGGCTGGCCGCTTCCGGTGAGGTCTTCGAGGATCTGCGGGTTGACTCCCAGCAGGACGAGGATGAGGGCGACAATGCCGCCGCCGATCCCCCCGCCGATCTTCATTCCGCGGCCCGGCCCCGAGCCGCGGCGGTCCTGCACTTGGCTGGGATCCAGCTCGGCTCCGTCATTGAAACTCATACTGCCAACCATAGAACGTCACGGAGGGCGGGCAAGGGGCGGCGGAGGCTAAAATGCTGGGGTGCCTTTCCTGAACAAGCTTCAGCTCTGGGCCGACGAGCGTCCCGACGACACCGCCGTCGCCGTGGGCGGCAAGCGGCTGACCTGGGCGCAGCTGCGCGACGATGCGACGCTGCGGCTCGACGAGACCCCCCACACCACCGTGCTGGCGGAAGCCAACTCGCTGCAGTTCGTGGTGTCCTATGTCGCTTCCGTCGCCGGCGCGCGCCGCTGTGCCGTGCTGGACCCGCTCTGGCCGGCGCCGATGATCGAGGAAGTGTCCAGGCGGATCGGCCCCGCCAGCGGGGTTCCCGGGGCCGGACTTGTTGACGGAGCCGGACTTGTTGACGGACCAGAGCTTCTTGATGGGCCGGGCGACGCGGACTTCCTGGTGGGCCTGACCTCCGGCACCACCTCCGTGCCGAAGGCCTTCACCCGTACGCGGAGCTCCTGGCAGCAATCCTTCGACGCGTCCGTGGAATTCTTCGCCCTGGACCAGGACGACGTCACCCTGGCGCCCGGACCGCTGGCCGCGAGCCTGAACCTGTACGCGCTGTCCGAATGCCTGTACGCCGGGGCCACCTTCCACACCTTGGAGCATTTCGACGTCGGCGACGCCCACGCGGCGATCGCCCATGACGGCATCACCCGCCTGGTCCTCACGCCCACCGTGCTGCGGCTGCTCAGCGAACGCGGGCTGGCCGGGGCCGTGGACGCCTCCGGGATCCGCAGCATCATCTGCGCCGGCTCCAAGCTGGACGCCCGCACCCTCGAGGCGGCCCGGCGCTGGGCGCCGAACGCGGCGATCTTCGAATACTACGGTGCCTCCGAACTCAGCTTCGTCTCCGGCACCTGCCTGGCCGCGGGGGAGCCGCTCGACGCCAGCGGCACCGGAATCGGCGGACCGTTCCCCGGCGTCGAACTCTCCATCCGGGACGACGCCGGCGCCGAACGGCCGCCGGGCGGGCACGGCAACATCTGCGTGCGCAGCGGCATGGTCTCCAACGGCTACCTGTGGGGCGACGACGGCCACGCGCTGCGTTCCTTCGGCGACTGGTACACGGTGGGGGACCAGGGCTACCTGGAGGACGGGGTGCTGCACATCCTGGGCCGGCGCTCGGACATGATCCTCTCTGCCGGGCGCAACGTCTATCCGCACGAGGTCGAGCTGGCCCTGGCTGCGGTGCCCGGCGTCTCCGCGGCGGTCGCCGCCGGCATGCCGGACGAACTGCGCGGCCAGCGCGTGGTCGCCGGAATCCTGCCGGCCTACGGGGCGGTCACCGCCACCCAGATCAGGACCTCACTGGACGGGCTGCTGGCCCGGGAGAAACGCCCGCTTCAGTACTACTTGCTGTCAGAACTTCCTGTCACGGACCGCGGCAAAGTCAGCCGCCGGGTGTTCCTGGAATGGATCGCGGAAAATGACCCACGGGTCCGGATCCTTGGCTGAGCACACGGTGCCGGCCCCGGTGGCCGCTCAGGACCCGGCACAGCAACCCGTCATCATCGCGGCCCTGCGCACCCCCGTCTGCCGCGCCGGCGGGCAATTGAAGTCGCTGCGCGCCGAGGAACTGCTGGCTCCCGTGCTGCGCTCACTGCTGGACACCACCGGCATCGGCGGGCCACAGGTCAGCGACGTTGTGATCGGCAACGCCGTGGGCGGAGGCGGCAACCTGGCGCGCCACGCCGCCCTGCTGGCCGGACTGCCCGTGGGCGTGCCGGGCATGGTGGTGGACCGGCAATGCGGTTCGGGGCTGGATGCGATCGTGCTGGCGTCACGCCTGCTCGCCGCCGGCGGGGACGGCATCTACCTTGCCGGCGGGGTCGAGAGCATCAGCACCGCACCGTTGCGTGCCTACCCGGGCCGCGAGCCGGGGGAGGCCCCGGAGTTCTATACCCGGGCACGCTTCGTGCCCCCGCAGTTCGGCGATCCGGACATGGGCGTCGCGGCCGAAAACGTGGCCCGCGAGTACGGGATCAGCCGCGAACGGCAGGACAGCTTCGCCCTGCGCAGCCACCGCCGCGCCATCGAGGCGCGGGAGGCCGGGCGTTTCACCGGCGAGATCGTCCCGCTGCCGGCCGCCGGGGCAACCGTGAGGTCCGACGACGGTCCCCGCCGCACCCTCAGCCCCGCCCTGCTCAAGCGGTTCCCCGCCGCTTTCGTCCCCGAGGGAACCGTCACCGCCGGGAACTCATGTTTCGACGCCGACGCCGCCTCCGCCGTCGTCATCACCTCACTGCGCCGCGCCCGCGAACTTGGGGTGCGGGACGCGCTGCTGGTGCTGGGCAGCGACACCGGCGGGGTCGATCCGGAGCTGCTGGGCATCGGTGCCGCCGGCGCGGCGGCGCGGCTGCTCGAACGGCAGGGGGTGACGGCTGCCGGGGTGGACCTCGTGGAATTCAACGAAGCGTTCGCCGCCCAGGCGGTCGCGTGCCTCGACGCACTGGGGATCGATCCGGAACGGGCCAACCTCGACGGCGGCGCCCTCGCCCTGGGCCACGGCTACGGAGCCTCGGGCGCAGTCCTCGTCACCCGGCTGCTGGCGCAGGCCCGGGCACTTCCCGCGGATGATGGGCGGGATCCGCTGGCGCTGGCGATGATCAGCATTGCCGGTGGCATGGGCACGGCCGCGCTATTCAGGTACCTGCGGTTTTAGCGGCCGCCGTTTAGTCCCCGGCGTCGCCGAGCCCCCGGGCAGCCAGTGCGTCACCCGTCTGCCGGGCGTAGGCCACCGTGGAAATGAACACCGGTAGCACCAGGGCCCGCGGGTTATGCTCCAGGCCCCGGGCCCGCGCGGCGTCGCGCACGTCGGCGAAGGTGCCCGCGATGAAGGGGATGCTGCGCAGCATCACGGCGATCGTCAGGGCGAAGCGCTCCGGATCGGCCCCGAAACGGCGGAAGGGGCGGGCGAGTCCGGCGACGCCGTCGAGCAGGTCCTGCACGGGGGTCGTCGCGGTCAGCATGGACGCGGCCACCACGCACACGAGCACGTTCAGGACGATCCGCGCGGCCGTCGGGCCGCCGAGCTGCCACCACTGGAACAGGCCGATGAACAGCAGCACCGGCGCCATCAGCCACAGCGCGCGGAGCAGGCGCCGCACGCCCGCGCCGCTGAGCAGGAACAGCCCGCACATCACGGCAAAGACCACGGCCGAAACCAGCCAGTCAACGATCAGGAAGGACGCGGCACCGCAGCCCGCCACAAGCAGGAACTTCGCCCACAGCGGGGTCCGGTGGAGCAACGAGTTCCCGGGAACATGGTTGGCCAGCAGGAAGCCGTGGCCCCTCACGGCGCGTCCTCGAACGACGCCGCGCACAGCGCGCGGTAATGCGCGACGGCGGCTGCCGGGCCGCCGTCGAACACGACCCCCGCGTTGTCCACCACGAGGACGCGGTCCATGTCGAGGGCCAGCTCGAGGTCGTGCGTGGACATGACCACCTGCTGCGGCAGGGCCGCGACGGTGCGGCGGAGTAGTTCCTTGTTCCGCAGGTCCAGCAGCGTCGAGGGTTCGTCCAGGACGAGGACGGCGGGATCGACCGCCAACACGACGGCCAGGGCGAGCAGCTGCCGCTCGCCGCCGGAGAGCTCGTAGATGCTCTGGTCCGCCAGGTGCAGCAGGCCAAAGCGGTCCAGCACGGCTTCGGCCCGGCGGGCCCGTTCGGCGGCGTTCTTCACGCTGCGGCGCAGGGAGAGCTCCACGTCCTCGCGGCCCGTGGGCATCACCAGCTGGGACAGCGGGTCGGTGAAGACGAAGCCCACCTGGCAGCGGACCTGGCGCCCGTGGTCCGCCGTGCCGGCCCCGTTGACCCGCACGGTGCCTTCGCTGGGCAGCACAAGGCCGTTGAGCAGGCGCAGCAGGGTGGACTTGCCGGAGCCGTTGGCGCCGATCACCCCGATGCGGCGTTCCGGCAGTTCCAGGTCCACGCCGCGGAGCAGGGTTTTCGGTTCGTCCCGGCCGTCCACGGTGACCCGGACGGACACGTCCTTCAGCTCAATCATGCTGTTCTTGGGTGGCTGGTTACTTGACGCGGCGGACCAGCAGGTCCGGGAATGCCTTGTGCAGCGAAACGGCGATGATCGCGGCCAGGACGTTCTTGATGGTGTCGCCGGGGTAGTAGACCAGGTCGGCGAGGAAGGCCTTGCCGAAGTCCAGCTTGCCGTTGACCATCATGCCGAGCACACCGAGACCGTGGACCAGGACGATGCTGCTCACCATGGCGGCGGCGAAGAAGAACAGCGCGCGGTACTTGACCGTCTTGCGGATCACGACGGCGGCCAGCCAGCCCGTTGCGGCCGCTGCCAGCGGAAAGGCGATGATGTAGCCGGCGGACGGACCGGCGAGGATCCCCAGGCCGCTGCGCCCGCCGCTGAAGATCGGCAGCCCGGCCAGGCCCAGGAGCACGTATAGCCCGACGGCGGCGAAGCCGCGCCCGGCGCCCAGCACCAGGCCGGTGAGCATGATGATGAGCATCTGGATGGTGATCGGCACACCGAGGGCGCCCACCGGGACGCCGGGGACGAAAGCGGACGCCGCCACGAGTGCGGCGAAGACGGCAATCAGGCCGAGGTCGGTGGCTGTCCATTGCTTGCGTGCCTGCGGGCGGGTGGCGGTGCTGTTCTGGCTCATTGCGGTCCTGTCGGTTAAAACCTGGGTGCGGGCGGGTTCCCTTTCTTTCGAGAGTAGTGGGGCGGGGCGGCGCCGTTTTTGGAGGCTTCGGACAAGCCGCCCGCCGCCGCTTTGTCAGGCAGCGCACAAAACGCCGGTCCCCGCCGGTTTGTGCCTGCGCGGCCGCCGCCGGGCGGCCCGGTAGACTTGGACGGGCCGTGTTCGCGGCCCTCCCCGCTGCCGGCACGTTTCGCTGGATCGCGGCGTCCCCGTTGAAAGGCACCCGAAGAATTGATCACCGTCCAGGAACTCGAACTCCGCGCCGGCGCCCGCCTGCTGATGGACCAGGTCAACTTCAGGGTGGACAAGGGAGACAAGATCGGGCTGGTGGGCCGTAACGGCGCCGGCAAGACCACCCTCACCCGGGTCCTCGCCGGGGAAGGGCTGCCCGCCGCGGGCAAGGTGACCCGCAGCGGTGAGATCGGCTACCTGCCGCAGGACCCCCGCACCCCGGACATGGAGCAGCTCGCCAGGGACCGGATCCTCTCCGCCCGCGGCCTGGACATCGTGGTCGGGAAGCTGAAGAAGGCCCAGGCCGAAATGTCCAGCGAAGACGCCGCCGTGCAGCGCAAGGCGATGGCCCGCTACGACCGGCTTGAGGCAGAGTTCCTGGCCGGCGGCGGCTACGCGGCAGAAGCCGAGGCCGCGGCCATCTCCTCCAACCTGGCCCTGCCGGAGCGTATCCTCAACCAGCCGCTGAAGACCCTCTCGGGTGGCCAGCGGCGCCGCGTGGAGCTGGCACGGATCCTGTATTCGGACGCTGAGACCCTGCTCCTGGACGAACCTACCAACCACCTCGACGCGGACTCGATCTCCTGGCTGCGGGACTTCCTGAAAAGCCACCAGGGCGGCCTGATCGTCATCAGCCACGACGTGGAACTCCTCGAGGCCACGGTGAACAAGGTCTACCACCTGGACGCCAACCGGGCGCAGATCGACTACTACAACATGGGCTGGAAGCGGTATTTGCAGCAGCGCGAAACCGATGAGCGCGCCCGCAAGCGCGAACGCGCCAACGCCGAGAAGAAGGCCCAGGTACTGCTAGACCAGGCCAATAAAATGCGCGCCAAGGCCACCAAGGCCGTCGCCGCACAGAACATGGCCAAGCGTGCCGAGCGGCTCCTCAGCGGCCTGGAAGCTGTCCGCGAGCAGGACCGCGTGGCGGCCCTGCGCTTCCCGGAGCCCGCACCCTGCGGCAAGACTCCTCTGACCGCCGAGGGCCTGAGCAAGTCATACGGCTCGCTGGAGATCTTCACCGACGTAGACCTCGCCATCGACCGCGGCTCGAAGGTGGTCATCCTGGGCCTCAATGGTGCCGGCAAGACCACCCTGCTGCGGATGCTGGCAGGCGTCGACAAACCCGATACCGGGGACATTGTTCCGGGACACGGGCTGAAAGTCGGCTACTACGCCCAGGAGCACGAAACCCTGGACCATGACCGGACAGTGCTGGAGAACATGCGCTCGGCCGCGCCGGACATGAAGGACGCGGAGGTGCGCGGCATCCTCGGCTCGTTCCTGTTCTCCGGTGACGACGTCGACAAGCCCGCCGGCGTGCTCTCCGGCGGTGAAAAGACCCGCCTCGCGCTGGCCACCATCGTGGCCTCCAGCGCCAACGTGCTGCTGCTGGACGAACCGACCAACAACCTCGACCCCGCCAGCCGCTCCGAAATCCTGGGCGCACTGCGCAACTACACCGGCGCCGTCGTGCTGGTCAGCCACGACGAGGGCGCCGTGGAGGCGCTGAACCCGGAGCGCGTGGTGCTGCTGCCGGACGGCGTCGAGGATCTCTGGAACTCGGACTACCTGGACCTGATCACCCTGGCTTAGTCACCCAACTGACTCGCAGTTGTTGTCGTTTTGAGCGCTCAAAACGACAACAACTGCGAGCTACTTGGGCTCAGCGCACGCGCAGCGGCTCGGCCGAGGTAATCCGGGCGAGGTCGCGGTAACTGATCGAGAACATCGACGAATGGTCTCCCGCCCCGGCCCACAGCAGCGGATGCCGCTCGAGGGACTCATCCAGGAGGGTGCGGATCCGTTCCGGGTGGCCCACGGGGGCGACGCCGCCCACTTCCTGGCCCGTGTGCTGCAGGACGAAGTCCGGGGTGGCCCGGCGGATCCTTCCGCCACCCAACTGGGCGGACACGAGCGCCGTGTCCACCCGCGCGGCGCCGCTGGCGAGGATCAGGAGGGGGCCGCCGTCGAGCTCGAAGACCAGGCTGTTGGCGATCGCGGCGACGTCGCACCCCAGCTGTTCCGCCGCGGCCGCCGCCGTGGGAACGCCCGCGCCAAAGAAGCGCACGGTGTCCGGAAGACCTGCGGCCAGGAGGGCGCTGCGGACCCGGTCCACGGGCGGAGCGGCAGGGGTGTCAGTAGCCTTGGGCATCAAGGATCGCGTCTTCCTCTTCCTCGGACGTGCGGCGCTTGGACTTCCGCGCGGGCTTTCCGGCGGCCTTCACCCGTGCGGCCGCGCCGAAGTCGTCGTCCTCGGCATCGATCCGCGCATTGCGGGCTTGCTGGCGGGCGGCATAGCCGAAGCCCACGAACATGAGCACGCCGAACGCGAACCACTGCAGGGAGTAGGACAGATGCGTGCCTTCTTCCGTGGCCGGCTTGGGGAACCCGACGGGCATCGACGCCGGTGCCGGGGTCTCGCCGGCCAGCTGGCCGTAGGCCCCGGTCATCAGGGGGTAGGGGAGTTCAGCGGCGAAGCCGGCCAGGTCAATGGAGGCGAGCTGGCCTTCGACGGCGCCGCGGTCCAGTTTCGCTTCGCCCGGCTTGAGGCGTACGACGACGGTCACGTCGCCGGAGGGCGGGGCCGGGATGCTGTCCGGCCGGCCGGGGGTCTTGTTGCCGATCGGCAGCCAGCCGCGGTCGACGACGACAGCGTCTCCGCTTTCCAGGCGGAGGGGGACCACCACTTCGTACCCGGGCTGGCCGTTGAGCGGACGGTTCCGCACGATCCGCTGGCCGGCGACGTCATAACGGCCGCGGAGTTCCACCTGCGTCCATTCCTTCTCCGGGTCCAGGGACTGGAACTGGGCCTTGGCCTCGCTGAAGGGGATGGGTGTGGCGGAGTAGTTGCTGACCACCCGGTTGATTTCGGCGAGGGTTTCGGCGCGCCGGTCCATCTGCCAGCGCCCCAGGAAGACGCAGGCGGTGGCGAAAATCAGGGCCAGGACGAAGTAGCCCAGCCATTTGCTGGAGAAAAGGAAGCGGTACATTCAGTGGTTTCCGTCCTGGTCCGGGCCGCCGGTGAAGGGGACGGTTTCCTTCCAGAGCCCGCGGGTCTGCAGGTAGTCCTCAAGCCAGCCGCGGTGTTCGGTGCAGGAGAGCCACACTTTGCGCCGTTCCGGGGTGTGGATCCGGGGGTTGTTCCACAGCAGCTGCCAGCTTGCCTCACTGCGGCAGGCTTTGCGGGAACAGATGGCGGGGGCGTTTTCGGGGCCGGCGGCAGGTGAACCCGGGAAGAGGAGGTTCACGAGGCGGCCTGCCCGCGGTTGTCCTCGGGCGTGCCGGGCTCGTCGACGATTTCGCCTTCCAGGATGGTCATCGGCTGTTCGGACTCCGCTTCCTCTTGTGTGGCGGACTGTGTGCCGCTTTCCTGCATCCGGTCCGTACTTTCGATTTCGGCCGCGGGGACGTAATCCAGCAGCGCATCGCTGTGGATTTCTGCCTTGTCACTGCCATTGGCGATGACCACCGCAATCCACGGCAGGAAGACCGCGCCTGCCACCGCGACGAGCTTGAACCAGCCGTCCACCACGAAGATGAGGATGATGCACACCATACGGATGCCCATGGCCACGGCGTACTTGATCATCCGCTCGCGCATGTCTTCCGAGTGCGCCGCGGCGGCGTCCGTAATGCTGTGCACTTCCGGGGACTCGGATTCCGGCGCCGGGCTTCCGGCCCCCCGGTCCACGGGGCGGTCATGTCTTGTCACAGCTTGTTCACCACGCTCCAAATGCTCCCTTCAATTCTCTCACCATGGCACGGGGCGCCCAAACCGCGCCAAGCCGCCCCAGCGCCGTCACGTCCGCCGCCGCCCGGTATGCCTTTCCGCGGGGGCGCGGGCCCGCGGCTAAGATCGATCGGGGAAAACATCCTTCTTCACAGTGCGGCATCTTCCTGCCGCGGGATCACGGAGCACAGAGCATGTCTGAAACAGCAAACGGCCGGAGCGTACTCATCACCGGTGGCAACCGCGGAATCGGCCTGGCCATCGCCGAGGCTTTCCTTGCCAACGGTGACAAGGTCGCCGTGACATACCGCAGCGAGTCCCCGCTTCCCGAAGGCATCCTCGGCGTCCGTGCCGACGTGACGGACGAAGCTTCCCTCGACGCCGCGTTCAAGGAAGTCGAAGCCGCTCACGGCCCGGTGGAGGTGCTCGTCGCCAATGCCGGCATCACCAAGGACACCCTGCTGCTCCGGATGAGCGAAGACGACTTCACCTCCGTGCTGGACACCAACCTCACCGGCGCGTTCCGCGTGATCAAGCGCGCCTCCAAGGGCATGATCCGCCTGCGCAAGGGCCGCGTGGTGCTCATCTCCTCCGTGTCCGGCCTGTACGGCGCCCCCGGCCAGATCAACTACTCGGCCTCCAAGGCCGGCCTGGTGGGCATCGCCCGCTCCCTGACCCGCGAACTCGGCAGCCGCGGCATCACCGCGAACGTCGTGGCGCCGGGCTTCATCAACACGGACATGACGGCCGAGCTTCCCGAGGACACCCAGAAGGGCTACCTGGCGAGCATCCCGGCCGGCCGCTTCGCCGAGGCCACCGAGGTCGCCAACGTGGTGCGCTGGATCGCCAGCGACGAAGCCGCGTACATCTCCGGCGCCGTCATCCCGGTGGACGGCGGCCTGGGCATGGGCCACTAGGAGCCCACCTTTGCGCTGCCGGTCCTGCCGCCTGAGCGCCGCCTCTTTCTGTGGAATACCCACAAAGGGAAAACGGCCCTGCGCTGGCATGATGGATACCGGACCCACACTGTTTTGGACGTCATGAACAAAAGGAGCCCGAATGGGAACGCTCGACAACAAGACCGCAATCGTCACAGGATCCTCGCGGGGCATCGGCGCTGAAGTTGCCAAGATCCTCGCCGGCGAGGGTGCCGCCGTCGTGGTCAACTACCGCCAGAAGGCCCCGCGGGCCAACAAGGTCGTCGCCGGGATCCAGGAGGCCGGCGGCCGCGCCGTGGCCGTGGGCGCCGACCTGACCTCGGTGGAGGGCGTGCACGCACTGGCCAGCGCGGCGATGGAAGAGTTCGGCTCCCTCGACGTCCTGGTGCTGAACGCCTCTGGTGGCATGGAGTCGGGCATGGGCGAGGATTACGCGCTCAAGCTCAACCGCGACGCCCAGCTGAACATGCTGAACGCGGCCATTCCGCTGATGGCGGAGGGCTCCCGCGTGGTGTTCGTGACCAGCCACCAGGCGCACTTCATCGACACCGTCCCCACCATGCCCGAGTACGAGCCGGTGGCACGCAGCAAGCGCGCCGGTGAGCTGGCGCTGCGGGAACTGCTGCCGAACCTTGCGGAGAAGGGCATCACCCTCGTGGTTGTGTCCGGCGACATGATCGAAGGCACCGTCACCGCGACCCTCCTCGACCGCTCCAACCCGGGCGCCATCGAGGCCCGCCGCGCCGAAGCCGGCAAGCTGTACTCCGTCGAGGAATTCGCGGCCGAGGTCGCGAAGATGGTGACCGCCGACGTCGAAAGCGGCCACACGGAGTACGTTGGCGGCGCCGACTACTTCGGCAAGGGCGCCTAGCGTTCCCCTCATCCCGCGAAAGGAGCCCCGGATGGCCAGTGCCGCCCGGGGCTCCTTTCATTGCGCTTCATACCCCCTGGGGGTATCGTAAAGGGTGTTTGGAACCACAGGAGGAGGCATGCATGCGGGCACTGGCAGCCAGGCTGGCGCTCCTGCTTGCCGTGGCCTCGGTGCTCACCGGGTTCCTGGGCATGCATGCGTTCAGCGGCCATGCCGCCGGGCACGCAGCCCACGCCGTGAGTGCCGACTCCCTGGACGTGCATCGGGGCGACGTTGTGGAGTCCCCGGACGCCGCCGGTTGCGGCTGCGGGACCCCGTGTTCGGGGGCCCCGGAGACACATCCGTCCTGCGTGCCGTTGCCCGGCACTATGACGCTGGACGCTCCGGCCGGGTCATCGTTGGTGCTTCCGGCAGCCCCGCCGGTCATGCACGTGCGGGCAGTCGGAAACGTGGCCGGGCATGCCCGCAGCCCTTCCCTGCATGAGTTGTGCATCAGCCGGTGCTGAGCGGCTCCGTCGCGGCCGCCCGCGGGTAGCCGCCAACAGCACCGACCTGTACCTCAGCAGACAAGGATCACCGTAATGACAAATCCCGCAATCACCACTTTCCGGAATGCATTCACCAAACCCCGCACCGCAGCCGCGGCCGTGCTTTTTGCCGCCGGACTCACCCTCACCGCCTGCGCGGGCGGCACGGGAGGCAGCACCCCGACGGGCAGCGGGCACGACGCCGGTACGCACCAGCAGGGACAGTCGCCTGCCGCCGGGCACAACGCAGCGGACACCGGCTTCGCGCAGGCCATGATCGTTCATCACCAGCAGGCCCTCACCATGAGCGAAAGCATGCTCGCCAAGAAGGGCATCCCGCAGTCCGTCACCGCGCTGGCACAGCGGATCAAGGATGCCCAAGGTCCGGAGATCACCAGCATGACAGCATGGCTCACGTCCTGGAACGAGCCTGTGGAAATGCCCAGCGGACACACCGGCCACTCCATGGAGGGCATGCTCAGCGAAGAGGAACTGGCCAAGCTGGACGCTGCACAGGGCAGGGAAGCGGCAAGGATGTTCCTCACTCAGATGATCGCCCATCACGAAGGCGCGGTCAGCATGGCCGAGGACGAAGTGGCGAACGGCAAGGACAGCGCCGCGGTGGCGCTGGCCAAGCAGATCATTACCGCCCAGCAGGCCGAGATCAAGGAAATGCAGGACATGCTCGCCACCCTTGGCTGAGGGCCCTTCACAAAGAGAAGGCCGCGGTCCCTCCCGCAGGGGAGTGGCCGCGGCCTTCTGCCGTGCTCGGGAAACCAGGCTCAGACGCCGGCGATGTGCCGGACCGCGTCCAGGTAGGGCATGTTGATGGCGGCGTCGGCCACGGCGCGGACCGCCGGCTTGGCGTTGAACGCGACGCCAATCCCCGCGGCGCCGAGCATGTCCAGGTCGTTGGCGCCGTCCCCCACGGCGATGGTGTGTTCCAGGCCGATGCCCTCGGCGGCCGACCACTGGCGCAGGTACTTCTCCTTGGCCGCGCGGTCGATCACCTCGCCGAGCACCCGGCCGGTCAGCGCGCCGTCCACGATTTCCAGCTCGTTCGCAATCCAGTAGTCCAGACCCAGCTCCTCGGCGATCGGGCGCAGGATCTGGTTGAAGCCGCCGGAAACCACGGCCACCGCATGGCCCGCGGCCTTGAACGCCGCCACGAGCTCCGCCGCCCCCTCGCTGAGGCGCACCTCCGCGCGGACGGAATCGACGACGTCGGCCGGCAGCCCGGCGAGCACGGCCACCCGGGCATGCAGGCTCTGGGCGAAGTCCAGTTCACCGCGCATGGCCGCCTCGGTGACGGCCGCGACTTCCTCGCGCTTGCCCGCGTACGCGGCCAGGAGCTCGATGACTTCCTGCTGGATGAGCGTGGAATCGACGTCCATGATCAGCAGTTTGCGGGGCGCCTGGCGCAGGCTTTCCGGAACAAGGGCCGTGTCCATGCCGGCGCCCGCGGCGTCGGCCAGCAGGCGGCGCAGTGGCGTCAGGTCATCGGAGAGGCCGTTCTCCACCGCGAGGCCCACCGTGTACACGCTGAAGCGGTCGTCCCCGGAGCGGGCCTCGGAGGTCAGGGAAGCGCCGGCGGAGGACAGCACCTTCCGCAGGTTTTCCAGCTCCACGGGGGACAGATTCACGCCATAGCTGACGGCGGTCACGTTCGAACTCATGGCTGCAATCTTAGCCAGCGCGGCAGGGCACCCCGAATTCCGTATGACGTCCCGTCGTATGACTGCCGGCCGGTTATCAATCGGCCCGGATTTTGTCCTAGTGTCTATTCCTATGAGTGATGTTCTTGAACTGACTTCTGTCAGCGTCGTCCGGGGTTCCAAGACACTGCTGGACAAGGTGGACTGGCAGGTCAACGACGGCGAACGCTGGGTTGTCCTCGGCCCCAACGGCGCAGGCAAGACCACTCTCCTCCAGATCGCCGCCGCCCGCCTGCACCCCAGCAGCGGAACGGCCGGGATCCTCGACGAAACCCTCGGCCGGGTGGATGTCTTCGAGCTGCGCCCGCGCATCGGCTTCTCCTCCGCTGCCCTGGCCAGCCACATTCCCGAACACGAGAATGTCCTGAACGTCGTGGTCACCGCCGCGTACGGTGTGACCGGCCGCTGGCAGGAAGGCTACGAGCGCGACGACGAACGCCGCGCCTTCGCCCTGCTCAACGACTGGGGCATGGGCCCGCTCCTGAACCGCACCTTCGCCTCCCTGTCCGAGGGGGAGCGCAAGCGCGTGCAAATCGCCCGCGCCCTCATGACCGATCCCGAGCTCCTGCTCCTGGACGAGCCGGGCGCCGGCCTGGACCTCGGTGGACGCGAGGAACTGGTGCATCGGCTCGCCGAACTTGCCGGCGACGAGGATGCCCCCGTGATGGTCCTGGTCACCCACCACCTTGAGGAGGTCCCGCCGGGCTTTACCCACGCCATGCTGCTGCGCGACGGCGGTGTGGTCGCCGCAGGGCCTATCGAGGAAGTCCTCACCGCGGAACACCTCAGCACCACCTTCGGCGTGGACCTGGATGTCACCGAGAACGCGGGGCGCTATACGGCCACCGCGCGCCGCTGACCCGGCAGCCTCCTGCACAGCGGACATAGAAATAAGCGGATACCGAAATAGTGGAACTTCTCAGCGGCCTCATTACCTTTATCGCCGGTCTGTGGGCCGGCACCATCAACGCAGTGGTCGGTTCCGGCACGCTCGTGACCTTCCCGGTGCTCATCGCCCTCGGCATCACCCCCGTGGTGGCCTCGATGAGCAACGCCATGGGCCTCGTGGCCGGTGCCGCGGCCGGCGCATGGGGCTACCGGCGCGAACTCGCCGGCCGCGGACGGCAGCTGCTTCAACTGCTCCCGGCCTCCCTGCTCGGCGGTATCACCGGCGCTTGGCTGCTGCTGCACCTGCCGGAGAAGGTCTTCCATTACGTCGCACCTGTGCTGCTGGTGCTGGCGCTGCTCATGGTGATTTTCCAACCCCGGCTGCAGGCCTGGGTGCGGCGCCGCGAGGAAAACCCCGAGCACGCCATCAAGGACAAGAACCATGGCGTGCTGCTGGTGGTGCTCGTGTACTTGGCAGGCGTCTACGGCGGGTACTTCGTGGCGGCCCAGGGCATCCTGCTGGTGGGCATCCTCGGCGTGTTCATGACCGGCACCATCCAGAACGCCAACGCCATGAAGAACTTCCTGGTGTTGGGCGTGAACATGGTGGCCGCCGTGTCTTACATGCTGTTCGCCTTTGACCGGATCAACTGGATTGTCGTGGCCCTGATTGCCGTCAGCTCGACCATCGGCGGCCTGGTGGGTTCCAAAGTGGGCCGCCGGCTGCCACCGACGGTGCTGCGCGGAGTCATCTTCATCCTCGGCCTGGTGGCGCTCGGCTTCATGGTCGCCAACCTGCTGAAATAGCCTCCTGCTGAAAGACCCTGGCCGGTGACCTTCCATTACCTTGAATCCGCGGACGACCCGCGGGTGTCCGACTACACCCAGCTCACCGACGTGCACCTGCGCAAACTCCGCGAACCGGAGGAAGGCATGTACATCGCCGAATCCTCCCGCGTGCTGCGCCGGGCCCTGGCCGCGGGCCACCAACCGCGTTCATTCTTCCTCGCGGAGAAGTGGCTTGAAGACCTCGACGACATCTTCCGGCAGTTCCCGGACGTCCCGGTCTACATTGGGCAGGCAAATCTGCTGGAAGAAATCACCGGCTTCCACCTGCACCGCGGGGCCATGGCAGCCATGCACCGGCCCGCGCCGGTTCCGCTGGAAACGCTGCTGGCCGATTCCAGGCGCGTGGCCGTGCTGGACGCGGACCACACGAATGTGAGTGGTTCCAAAAGACGAGGGCAGGAAACCGCTGAACTACGGGGACGATCGAGAATCGCGGTCCTTGAGAACCTTACCGATCACACAAATGTAGGTGCGATTTTCCGCAGCGCCGCAGCCATCGGTGTCGACACTGTCCTGGTCTCGCCCCAGTGTGCCGACCCGCTCTACCGGCGCTCCATCCGGGTGTCGATGGGCACTGTGTTCCAGGTGCCGTGGACCAGGATCGAATCATGGCCTGGAGACCTCGAGGTCCTCAAGGAAGCAGGCTACTTCGTGGCCGGCATGTCGCTCGGCGAAGGTGCCATCACGCTTGATGAGCTGGTCGCCCAGGACCATCAGAACCTCGCGCTGGTCTTCGGCACCGAGGGCGAGGGATTGCGACCTGAGACCGATCAGGCGCTCGACGCGCGGGTGACAATTCCGATGATGAACGGCGTTGATTCGCTGAATGTCGCGGCGTCTTCGGCTGTGGCGTTCTACGCGACCAGGTAGCAGCTGAGCGTGACTGCAACCATCTGACCGCGGCGAGCATCACCTGCTCTTCGTCTGCCGTCCCGGAGCCGGGAAGACCATGCCGGCCCAAAAGGCCTGACTACAGCCCTCTGCAAAGGCACATCCCACCCAGGGGCACCCTTGTCATACCGCGGTCCCTCAACATCGCCGGCTGACGGTGGCCGGGTCACGCCGAGGCGATGAGGCGGGGGAGGTTGGAGAGCGCACCGGCGGCATGGGCTCGGCTGCGCTCCCGAGCCTCGGGGATGCGTGGGTCGTCGGCGTATCGCTCCAGCTCGGCGAAGGGATACAGCCGGCTTGTGCGCGACCAGGCGGACACCGCCGGATGCTGGCCGCGTGCCCGGGCGTTCGCCATCAGCGCGGCGTAGGCGATGAGGAAGTCGACATTCCGATCCCAGAGGTGCAGCGGGCGGCACAGCTTGTTCTTCTGGTCGTCGTCGTGGAGTTCGGCTTCGACGACGCCAAGCATCGCGTACTGGAACGAGACGGTGCCCCAGAACATCGGCTGAAGCGTGATGCGGCCCGGTTCGAAGATCGGACGAAGTGGCGGCCGGACGAGCCCCGACGCGGCGCAGTGGAGGTGCAGCGTGTCGCGTGTCGTCGGGATGACACCCTCGTCGAGGATGATGCGGTCGCGCTCGACAGCACGCACGTGGCCGAGGCGGACGACATCCTCGATTTGCCGGAGGAGAGCGATCTCGGCTTCTCCGACGATCGCGCCGTGGAACATCGTGGGTGGCACCGAGGGATCGACCCGCAGCAGGATTCCCTGTTCGTCGAGCCGTGCGAAGAGATCGTCAATCGTCGTCGCTTGGGCCATGGCCTCGATCTGTGCGGCGTTCGCGACGTACTGCTCGACGACTTGGTCGTGCGGCTGCAGGTAGCGTCTATTCGGCCACCAGCCCTCGCGCGGTTTGATCCACGTGAGGTCGGCGGGATCCACACCCCGCTCGAGAAGCCACACACACGTGTCGAGCGCGGTCTTTCCCGCGCCGATCACGGTGAAGCGTCCGGCCGGGTGGGCGAGTCGGGCGAGCCCACCGGTGGGGATGCAGCGGACTCCCTCGGCCACGGCGAACGGCGGGGCGGAGGTGGCGGGGATGCGGCCCTCAAGATACCTGGCATCCACCACGCGGCGGCGCACGGTGACGGGCACGGTGCGGCCGTCCAGGCGGGAGACGATCCGACCCTCGTCAACGAACTCGCACTCGGGCAGGTAGACTACACGACCGGTCGGCAGGAAGACCCGCGTCATCGCCTCTTCGAAATGCGCGCAGATCTCGCTCGGGCCGGCCAGCTCGTACATGCCTGCGTTCGTGCCGTTGACGTCGCGCCTGTCGGCTCCGAATGGCACGGATTCGACGCCGTAGAGGTTCGCGGGCTGGTGCAGCCGGACGAACGGATATGCGTCCTGCCAGTGTCCCCCGGGCGCGTGCCGACGATCGACGATCGCCACCGTGGCATCCGAATGGGCGAGGATCCGGTCGGTGAAGACCATCCCCGCTGTCCCAGCGCCGACCACCAGATAGTCGGCTTCGATGCGCCCGCGCACGCACTTACAGTAAACCCGGCCGTCTGTGCAGGGGAATCCTCCGGTGCGCAGGTACATCCGCCGTCGACCTCGCGGTCAAGATCCCGATGCGCGCGGGAGTGGATTCCCTCAACGTCGCCGCCGCGTCCGCAGTCGCGTTCTGGGAACTCCGTCCGCGCGACTGAAAAGCCGTGGAACCGGTGAGCCGGTCACGTGGCCGACTCCACGGGCAGCCCGGCAGCTTTCCACTCCGGGAAACCTTCTTCGAGTCGCATCGCCCGGCGCCCGTCGTCGCTAAGCTCACGCACGGCGTCGTCCGCGTAGACGCAGTAAGAACCGCGGCAGTAGGCAACGATGTCGCGACCTTCGGGAATCTGGCTCAACCGGGCCTTCAGGTGGTCAACAGGGACTGAAAGGGCGCCCGGGATATGTGCTGCGTCGTACTCGGGGCGCGGCCTGACGTCGAGAACGACAACATCGCCCTGCTTCAGCCGCCGCTGCAGCTCGTCTCGGTTGATGGTGCCGAGGCTGGTTCGGTCACCCAGATAGGAGAGGGCAAGCGCCCCCAGCTCGCCCGCGTGCGCCTCGGCCGTTTCCCGCAGCGCCCGCCATAGCCGCTCGACCGCGGGCCCCGCCAGGGAATAGTAGATGCGGGTACCCGATCTCCTGGAACTGATCACGCCTGCACGCAGCAAGCGCTGGAGATGCTGGGAGGTGTTGGCGACGCTCTGGCTGATTTCCACGGCCAGCTCCTCCACGGACCGCTCGCCCTGGGCAAGGACGTCCACCAGCTCCGCCCTCCGACCGTTCCCCAGCGCCCGCGCGGCTTCAACAAGGACGTCGAAGAGCGCTTCCTTGGCCCGATGGTCTCCCATGTCCACTCCTTCCGTTAGGCTATTCAAGAACTCTCTTGACAAAAGTATGTCATCGGGAGTGTTATTCAAGAACCTACTTGAATAAGAAAGGGGGCGGTGGCAATGGCCACCATCCACAGTCCACAAAAACAGCAGTCCCGCCTACGCGCAGGTGCCGCCCTCATGGCAATCGCAGGACTCGGATTCGTTGGATACGCCGCGATCTTCTTCGTGCTCAATTTCACGGACACCTTCCTCGAGCTCGGGATCGGCCCCGACCAGGTCGACAAGGGCAAAGACGAGATCGAGGCCTTCAGCCCGCAGCTGTACCACTACATCAGCCACCTGCACATCGCAGTCAGCGGCTTCATCGCGGCCGCGGGACTAGCCGTCGCGGCCCTGTCCTGGTACGGGGTACGTCGCGGTGAGCGGTGGGCCTTCGCCACGGCCGTCGTGGTGCCGGTCGTCGGCCTCGGCGTTGCCCTGCCTGCCCACTACCCCTGGGGCCTGGCGACCATCGGGCACCTTGGCCTGATTTACCTCGCCGTCCTCATCTTTTTCGCAGGAGTCGTACTGGTATTCACAGCAATGAGGGCCCCCGCGAAGGCGTAATGCTGCGCCGGCTGCCATCGGCGGTTGCTATCGGCGCGAACACGCCGGACTGGAGGAGATCACGGACCCCAGATCGCATAAGCACTCCTCGAAACAAAGGCCGGTCCTGGGGCTGCGTCAGAACCTGGGCCAGTTCACCCTGCTCATCGCCGTCAACGCTTTAGTTGGCGGCACCCTCGGCCAGGAAAGGACTATCCTGCCACTCCTGGCCAGCGACATCTTCCATCTCGACCGCTACACCAGTGCCCTGACCTACATACTCGCCTTCGGGCTGTCCAAGGCAGCGATGAACTACTTCGCCGGGACCCTTTCAGACCGGTACGGCCGCAAGCCGGTCCTCCTGGCGGGATGGCTGGCAGCAGTCCCCGTTCCATTCATGCTCATCTACGGACAGGACTGGGCGTGGATCGTCGGGGCGAACGTGCTGCTGGGCATCAGCCAGGGACTGACATGGTCCACGACCGTGATGATGAAGTTGGACCTCGTCGGCCCGTCCCTAAGGGGGCTCGCCATGGGCCTAAACGAGGCGGCGGGCTACCTGGGCGTCGCGGCCACCGCCCTGGCCACCGGCTACCTCGCCTCGGCATACGGCCTCCGACCAGTCCCGTTCCTGCTCGGTGCGGTCTTCATTGCGCTCGGCCTGGGGCTGTCCGTCGTCACTCTACGCGAGACCCGTGGCCATTCCCTCGTCGAGGCCCGCGCCCATGTCGATGCCCACGTGCACGCCCATGGCGGGCTTACCGACCTGCAGGTCTTCACCCTAACCAGCTTCCGTGACCGGTCCCTCTCCGCGGTCAGCCAGGCCGGCATGGTGAACAACCTCAACGACGGCCTCGCTTGGGGCCTCTTTCCAGTCCTGTTTGCGGGCGCCGGGCTGAGTCTTGGCCACATTGGTCTCCTGGCGGCGGCCTATCCCGCCATGTGGGGCGTCGGGCAGCTCTTCACCGGGGCGGCCTCGGACCGGTGGGGGCGGAAATGGCTCATCGTGGCCGGCATGTTTACCCAAGCGGTGGGATTGGGAATTACTGCCGCCTCACACGGATTCGGGCCGTGGCTGGCCGCAGCGGTGCTCCTCGGGCTGGGGACGGCGATGGTGTACCCGGCGTTGCTCGCCGCGATCGGCGACGTCTCACACCCGGCCTGGCGGGCCCGGTCCGTCGGCGTCTACCGGCTCTGGCGCGACGGCGGTTTCGCGGTCGGGGCGCTCCTCTCCGGGCTCCTCGCGGACGTGTACGGGATCCCCGCCGCCATCGCTGCCGTCGCCGCGGTGACTGCCGCATCCGGACTCTTGGTCGCCCTCCGCATGCGCGGCAACGACCACGCACCAAGATAGGGGAGTTACGGCTGGCCTGAATTCGGCCGCTCCGGTTCGCTAGTTCCCGCCGCTTCCGCTAGGATTGTTTGTTGGCCCGGAAGCCGCGGAACGTTCACCGTCCGCCGGTGCACGGACCACCTCCATTCATACCTGGCAGCTGGCAAAATCCAGCTGCGCGAACAAAGGTCCAATTATGAAGTCTGATATCCACCCGAAGTACGAAGCTGTTGTTTTCAACGACCTGGCTTCCGGCGTCAAGTTCCTGACCAAGTCCACCGTGTCTTCTTCCAAGACCATCGAGTGGGAAGACGGCAACACCTACCCGGTCATCGACGTCGAAATCTCCTCCGAGTCCCACCCGTTCTACACGGGCAAGCAGCGCATCATGGACTCCGCAGGCCGCGTCGAGCGCTTCAACGCTCGCTTCAAGGGCTTCGGCGCCAAGAAGTAATCGACTTCATCCAAGTCGCCTGGCAAAGCCCGCGTCCCGCCAAGGGATGCGGGCTTTGTTGTTAATAGGCGCAGGCATTTTCAGGCAGGATGGTGGACATGACTTCCCGCCTTGCTTCCCCCGATTCCGACGCCGGCCGCCTCCACGGCGAGTTCAAGGTTCCCGGCGGCAAGCTGGTCGTCGTGGACTGCCACGTGGCGGACGGCAAGCTCGCGGAGGTCTCCGTCAGCGGCGACTTCTTCCTGGAACCCGACGAAGCGCTCCAGGACATCAACCGCGCGCTGACCGGACTGCCGGCAGAGTCGACGCCGGGCGACCTGGCCGCCGCCGTGACCGCGGCCCTGCCGGCCGACGCCATCCTCTTCGGTTTCTCGGCAGAAGCGGTGGCCATCGCCGTCCGCCGGGCTCTGTCCAAGGCCACTGGCTGGCTGGACCATCAGTGGGAGGTGATCCCGCCGTCGGTCCTTCCCACGCACCTGAACGTCGCCCTCGACGAAGTCCTCACCGAGGAAGTCGGTGCCGGCCGCCGCAACCCCACCCTGCGCTTCTGGGACTGGGAAGAGCCGTCCGTGGTGATCGGCAGCTTCCAGTCGATGCGCAACGAGGTGGACCCTGCTGGCGTGGAGAAGCACGGCATAACGGTGGTGCGCCGCATCAGCGGCGGCGGAGCGATGTTCATGGAGGCAGGCAACTGCATCACCTACTCCCTCTACCTCCCGCAGACCCTGGTGGACGGCATCAGCTTTGCCGACTCCTACGCCTTCCTGGATGCATGGGTGATGGCGGCACTGGAGAAGCTGGGGATCACGGCCTTCTATGTGCCTTTGAACGACATCGCCACGGAGCAGGGGAAGATCGGCGGGGCCGCGCAGAAGCGCCTGGCCAACGGCGGCATGCTCCACCACGTCACCATGAGCTACGACATCGACGCCGACAAAATGGTGGAGGTGCTGCGGATCGGCAAGGAGAAGCTCTCCGACAAGGGCACGAGGAGCGCGAAGAAGCGGGTGGACCCGCTGCGCCGGCAAAGCGGCCTGCCCAGGGACGCCATCATCAAGGCGATGCAGGACGTCTTCACCGAACGGTATGGCGCGCTTGAGTCGCGCATCACCGACGCCGAACTCGCCGCCGCGCAGGAGCGTGTGCGGAGCAAATTCGGCACCGATGACTGGCTGTTCAGGATTCCTTAGCTACCTTCGGGACGCTACTCCTCCTCGGGGAAGGCCTCCGGGTACGGGAAGAGGTGGCCGTTGCAAAGCAGGCTCGGGCTGGGCACCTCGGCCTTGAATCCCGCCTTCACGATCTGGCCGTAGGACTGCACGCGGCCGCCCTCCACGGGATCGTCCGGAACATCGTTCAGGCCGGAGAACGAACAGATGGAGTTGGCATGCTCGGGGCCGCGTTCAACCTGGCCCTGGGCCGACGCCGGTGCTGCCGTAAGGCCCACAAAGGCCAGGGTGCACACGGCTGCCGTGAATAGGGATTTCCTGCGCATGGCTGTTCCTCATTCCTTCGCTGGATGGCTGGTGCACGCGATCCTACTGAGGGGCGCCGGGCCCGAACACCGTGGTTGGTACTCGATTAACCCGGCAATTGAGCCCGCGCTACTCGCTTTTCCCGGGCAGGCTACTTGGCCGGGACAGCGGACGGCACCGCCTGGGCCCGCAGCGCCCGCAGCAGGTTGTCGCGCTGCTCCAGGACAATCCGCCGCAAGGCCCGCGGCGCCTCCGCGTGCGCTGCCAGCCACGTGTCGGTGCGGAGCAGGACCGGGTGTTCCTCCGGATCAGTTCCCTCGGTCAGGTCCTGCCCGGCCGGGAACAGCCCGCGTACGATCCGTCCGGCGATCTCGATGCTGCGCTCCCGCCACACCCGCTCCAGGCAGTCGAAGTACGGTTCGATATAGCCGTCCAGCGCGCCGGCGGGGGCGGTCATGAATCCGGCGATCGTGGCGCCCAGGAGCTCGTTGGACAGTTCCGTGGACTCCACGGCGGCCTTCCAGGCAGCGGCCTTCACCTCGGCATCGGGGCGGGCGGCCGAGGCCAGGGCGTGGCCCTCGCGTCCCGACGCCGTGTTGTCCTTGGCCAGCTCGGCGTCGAGTTCCTCTGCGCTTGCCTCACCCTGCGCGGCCAGGGCCTGCCACAGGCTCCAACGCAGCTCGGCATCCACTGCCAGCCCCTCGAGCTGTTCGGCGCCGGACAGCAGGCCGCGGAGCAGGCCAAGCTGGCTTCCGTCGTGCCGGGACAACCCGGCGAGTGTGCGGGCCCAGGCGAGCTGCTGGTCGGACCCCGGCACCGAATCCCGGAGCCTGGCCGCGGCCGTGCCGAGCAGCCCGCTGCGCACCGCGTGGCGTTCCGTTGCAGGCACGTAGCGTTCCACCGCGGTGGCGGCGTTGCCCAGAACGGTCAGCAGCACGCCAATGCCGCTTTCCGCCGGGGCGAAGCGTTCGACGGCGGCCACGTACAGGGCCGCGGGCGTCGCAGCGTCCCGCGCGGAGTCCCACAGCACGGTCCAGCACAGTGCCCGTGCCATGGGGTCCTCGATGCGGTCCAAGGCTTCTCGGACGGTGGCCTCGGAGCCGGCATCGAGGCGCACCTTGACGTAGCTGAAGTCGTCGTCATTGACCAGCAGGAGGGCGGGGCGGGGCTTGCCGGCGAGGCCCGGCACCGGGGTGAGCGGTCCGTCGGCGTCGAGCTCCACGCTGTCCGTCCGGCGCAGCGCACCGGAGCCGCCGTCGAAATCGTAAAGACCAAGCCGGAGCCGGTGCGGCCGGTGCTCCTGCCGGCCCGTCACGGGATCCACCGAGGTCTGACGCAGCAGCACCGGGCCGATGGTGCCGCCGGGCCCCTCGGCGATCTCCGCGCTGAGGGTGGAGATGCCAGAGGTTTGCAGCCATTGCCGGCTCCAGCCGCCAAGGTCCCGCCCTGAAGCCGTCCCGAGCGCCGCGAGCAGGTCCGCCAGGGAGGTGTTGCCGAAGGCATGCCTGCGGAAGTATTGCCGCGAACCGGCGATGAAGGCGTCGAAGCCGACGTACGCCACGAGCTGCTTGAGCACCGAGGCGCCCTTGGCGTAGGTGATGCCGTCGAAGTTCTGCTTCGCCGCTTCCAGGTCCGGGATGTCCGCGACGATCGGGTGGGTGGTGGGCAGCTGGTCCTGCAGGTAGGCCCAGGCTTTTCGCTTGTTGGCGAAGTTCACCCACGCCGACTCCCACCGGGTGGCGCGGTCCACCCCCAGGGTCCCCATGAAGTCGGCGAAGGATTCCTTGAGCCACAGGTCGTCCCACCAGCGCATGGTCACCAGGTCGCCGAACCACATGTGCGCCATCTCGTGCATCAGGGTGTTCGCGCGGGCCTCGTACTGCGCGTCGGTGGCACGGGAGGTGAAGACGTACTTTTCGGTGAAGGTCACCAGGCCCGGGTTTTCCATGGCCCCGAGGTTGTATTCGGGCACGAAGGCCTGATCGTACTTGCCCCAGGGGTAGGGGTAGTCGAAGAGCCTGTTGAAGAAGTCCAGGCCGGCCTTCGTCAGCGTGAACAGTTCCGCCGCGTCGAAGGATTCCGCCAGCGACGCGCGGCAGTAAAGGGCTAGCGGCACCTCAAGGCGCGTGCCGTCGTCGAGCACCGTGCTCCAGTGGTCCTCCGCGCGGAAGTACGGCCCCGCCAGCACCGAGGTGATGTAGGTGGACATCCGCTTGGTGGCGGCGAAGTCCCAGGTGCTGGTGCCGGCGTCGCCGGGCAGCTCCCTGCGGTTGGATTCCGCGCTGTTGGACACCACATGCCAGTCGGACGGCGCCGTGACGTGGAAGGTGAACTCCGCCTTCAGGTCGGGCTGCTCGAAATTCGCGAACACGCGCCTCGCGTCCGCCGGTTCGTACTGGGTATAGAGGTAGCACTTGCCGTCCGCGGGGTCGAAGAAGCGGTGCAGGCCTTCGCCGGAGCGACTGTAGAGCGCGGTGCCGGTGACCACCACCTCGTTCTCGGCGGCCAAATCCCTCAACAGTATCCGGTTGCCGTCGACGACGGCGGCCAGGTCCAGTTCGGTGCCGTTCAGCAGGACGCTGTGCACTCCGCCGTGGATGAAGTCCAGGAACGTGTCCGCGCCGGGCGCCGCCGAGAAGGCGATGGAGGTGCGGCTGGTGTAGCCCTCGACGGCGGCATCGGCCGCGTGCCGGACATCGAGTGAAACGTCGTACCGGTGGGCGGTCACCAGGGCGGAACGGGCGGCTGCTTCAGCGCGGGTGAGGTTCGACACTCAATTATCTAACCACGCAACGGCGCGCCTGATGCTGCGGCGGGGGCGCCCGTGGCAAGGCGGCACGCAGGTATATATTGGCAGCTACGGGGCCGGGGAATTCCGGACGAAGCGCTCATTCCGGAAGCCGGCTCCGCAGCGGTGAGGACGTGAAGTACGTCACACAACCGGCGCGAAATGCGCCCGAAATGAATAGGTGATTACCTGAGTCCCATGTCAGAGCTATTCCAGGATTATTCCGAGGCCGTGGCGCGTTCCGGTGCCTACGACGAGATGTTCGCACCGGGGTTGATCGCCAGGAGATCGTACGGCCAGGTCGAGGGAGCACTGAAGGAGTTGTCACTGGCCGACGTCAGCGCCCGTGCCGACTCGATGGCACGGACCTTCCTGGACCGCGGTGTCACCTTCGACTATGCGGGGGAGGAGCGTCCCTTCCCGCTGGACATCGTGCCCCGGGTGATTCCTGCAGATGAATGGGAAACCCTCGAACGCGGCGTCGCCCAGCGCGTGCGCGCCCTCGAAGCCTTCCTCGACGACGTCTACGGGCGGATGTCGGTGGTGACCGACGGCGTCATTCCGCGCCAGCTCATCACCACCAGCGCCCACTTCCACCGTGCCGTCCACGGTTTCGAACCGGCCGGTGGTGTCCGCGTCCACGTCTCCGGCATCGACGTGGTCCGCGACGCCGCGGGCACGTTCCGTGTCCTCGAAGACAACGTGCGTGTCCCGTCCGGCGTCAGCTACGTGCTCGAAAACCGCCGCGCCATGGCCAAGGGCCTGCCCGAAGCGTTCGGCCAGCAGCACATCCGTCCCGTCGAGGAGTACCCGCGCCGGTTGCTGTCCGCCCTGCGCAAGACCGCACCGTCCGGCGTCGACGATCCCACCGTCGTCGTTCTGACCCCCGGCGTCTTCAACAGCGCCTACTTCGAACACACCCTCCTGGCCGGCCTCATGGGCGTGGAACTCGTGGAGGGCCGTGACCTCATCTGCCGCGGCAACCGCGTCTACATGCGGACCACCGCCGGCGAGCAGCGCGTGGACGTCATCTACAAGCGCATCGACGACGACTTCCTGGATCCGTTGCAGTTCCGCTCCGACTCCATGCTCGGCTGCCCCGGACTGGTCAACGCGGCCCGCGCCGGCGGTGTCACCATTGCCAACGCGGTGGGCAACGGCGTCGCCGACGACAAGCTGGTTTACAGCTACGTTCCGGACCTCATCCGCTATTACCTGCACGAAGAGCCGGTCATCGCGAACGTGGACACCTTCCGACTGGAAGAGAAGGAAGCCCGCGAGCACGTGCTGGACCGCCTGGACGAACTGGTCGTCAAGCCGGTGGACGGCTCCGGCGGCAAGGGCCTCGTGATCGGTCCGGCCGCGTCAAAGGAGGAACTCGACGCCCTCCGCAGCCGGATCCTCACGGACCCGCGCGGCTGGATCGCGCAGCCGGTGCTGCAGCTCTCCACCGTGCCCACCCTCTCCGGGGACAAGTTCGGCCCGCGCCACGTGGACCTGCGTCCGTTTGCAGTGAACGACGGCGACGACGTCTGGGTGCTGCCCGGCGGCCTGACCCGGGTGGCGCTGAAGGAGGGATCGCTGATCGTGAACTCCAGCCAGGGCGGCGGCTCGAAGGACACCTGGGTGCTCTCCGATTCCCCGCAGCTGCCCGGACCCGACTTCCCGCGGCCAAGCATCAGCGTCCGCGAGCAGGTGTCCGTCTGGCCCGTCGAAAGCAACTGGCGGGACCGCCAGTCGGAGCAGGAGCAGCAATGAGCGCGGCCCTGCCCGTCCCTTCTTCTGACAAGACCCCGAACACCAAGGAGGCAGGCCCGTGCTGAGCCGTATTGCCGAGTCACTCTTCTGGATCGGACGCTACGTGGAACGTGCCGACGGCACCGCCAGGATCCTGGATGTCCACTTGGAGCGCTTGAACCATCTGCCGCTCGAGGAGCAGCGCAGCGTGGCCCGCGAACTCCTGGCTGTCATGGGCGCGCGGCCGCAAAGCGAGGAGTTCGGGCTGCCGGAGCTCCTCCACGCCCTGGCCTACGACAAATCCAACGCATCCTCGATCGCCGGCTCCCTGGGTGCCGCACGCGAGAATGCACGCCGGGCCCGCGAAACGGTGTCATCGTCCCTCTGGGAGTGCCTCAACACGACGTACTACGGACTGAACCAGCACCGCAAGGACGTGGTGGGCACCTACCGCTTCTGCAACTGGGTCCTTGAACGCACCGCCATGGTCCGCGGCCTGGCCGACACCACGGTCAGCCACGACGAAAGCTGGCTGTTCCTGGTGCTGGGCCGTTCCCTGGAGCGCGCCGACATGACCGCCCGCATGCTCTCCACCCGGGACGTGCTCTCCGCGGGCATGTCCTGGGTGAACATGCTGCGCTGCGCCGGCGCGTACGAGTCGTTCCTGAGGACCCGGCGGGCCGCCTTCGGCGACCAGCACGCGGCGGAGTTCCTCCTGCTGGACCGGCTGTTCCCGCGCTCGATCGTGTACGCGCTGCGCGACGCCGACGAATGCCTGGCCAAGCTTGACCCTTCGGCCCAGCGGGTGGGCTTCATCAACGACGCCCGCAGGATCGTGGGCCAGGCCAGGACGTTCCTGGAGTTCCACCGCACGGACGATCTGATGGCCGAACTTCCCGAGCACATGGACCGTGTGCAGAAGGCGGTCACCCAGGCCTCCGACGCGATTTCCCGTAAGTACTTCAATCAGGCGGATGAGCTGGCCTGGGTGGGAGAAGTTTCATGACCCGGCTGAGCATCGTCCACAAGACCGCGTACAAGTACAACAAGCGCGTCACCCTGTCCTACAACGAGGCCAGGATGACCCCGCTGACCGACCCGCAGCAGGTGGTCCTGGAAACCTCGCTGAAGGTCACGCCGTCGCAGGCCGCGGTCAGCAGCTACCGCGACTACTGGGGCACCCGCGTCACCGCCTTCGACATGCAGATGCCGCACGAACGGCTCGAAGTGCTGGCCACCAGCACCGTCGAGGTGCACCGGTCCGAGAAGATCGCGCTGCCGGAACAGATCGTCGACTGGGAGACGCTCGATTCCGAGGCCGTCCGCGACCAGTTCAGCGACTGGCTTCCGCAGTCCCGCCTGAGCGGCCCCGGCGACGAAGTACTGGCGATCATCCCCGGGATCGTGGCGGGCCGGAACCCGCACGACGCCGCCATGTCCGTCTTCGAATGGATGCGCGGCGAGATGACCTACATGAAGGGCAGCACCGGGGTGACCACGAACGCCGAGCAGGCGTGGACCCAGCGCCAGGGGGTTTGCCAGGACCTGGCGCACCTGGCGATCGGCTCGCTGCGCAGTTGCGGCATCCCGGCGCGGTACGTGTCCGGTTACATCCACCCGCGTTCGACGGCGGAAATCGGCGAGACCGTGGCCGGCCAGTCCCACGCGTGGCTGGAGTGGTGGGACGGCGAGTGGCGCAGTTGGGACCCCACCAACCACAAACCGGCCGGGGACCACCACGTGACCGTGGCCCGCGGCCGGGACTACCGCGACGTTCCGCCGCTAAAGGGCATCCTGTCCGGCGGTGGAGGATCGGCGCTGACCGTGACAGTGGAAATCACCCGCCTGGCCTGAAGGCAGGTGCATTAAGAAGCGCGCATCAACAAAGATGGCCGGCACTGGATGTTCCAGTACCGGCCATTCTTGTTGTGTAAGTCCGGTTTACCAGGGGCTGGGCTTGTAGTCCTTAAGGAAGACGCCGAACTGGTCCTCGCCCTGTTCGCCCATGACGATGGGATCGTAGACCCGGGCGGCGCCGTCCACCAGGTCCAGCGGGGCGTGGAAGCCCTCCTCCATGAGTCGGACCTTCGTGTAGTGCGGGCGTTCATCGGTGATCCAGCCAGTGTCCACGGCGGTCATCAGGATGCCGTCAGTATCCAGCATTTCCTGGGCGCTGGTGCGGGTCATCATGTTCAGCGCCGCCTTGGCCATGTTGGTGTGCGGGTGCCCCGGGCCCTTGTAGACCCGGGAGAACTGACCCTCCATGGCGGAGACGTTCACGATGTACTTCCGGCGGGCGGTGGAGCGCTTCATCGCTCCACGCAGGCGGCTCACCAGCAGGAACGGAGCGGTGACGTTGCACAGCTGGACTTCGAGCATCTCAAGCGGGTCCACTTCGTCCACCACCTGGGTCCAGCTGTTTACCGCGGCCAGGTCCGGGACCAGGCCGCCGGCGTCGATGGCGGTGCCGCTGGCGATGCGTTCCAACGACGCGGAACCGGTGGACAGGGCCAGTGAGGTGATGGCATCCCCGGCCAGGACCGGGTGTTCGCTGACGCTGTGTGCAATGGCCAGGGGATGCTTGTCGTGGGCGTGGCCGAAGGTGACGAGTTCCGGGCCGCCGTTACCTGCCTGCAGTGCCGCGGGCAGCGGCTCGTCCTCGGCGTCGACCAGCGGCTTGTAGGCATTGCCGGAACGCCGGACAGTCTGGGCCGCGTTGTTGATGATGATATCCAGCGGGCCGGCGGCGTCCAGCGAATCCGTCAGGGCCATCACCTGTGAGGGATCACGGAGGTCGATGCCTACGATCTTCAACCGGTGCAGCCACTCGGCGCTGTCCTCCATCGCCGCGAAGCGGCGCGCGGCGTCCTTGGGGAAGCGCGTGGTGATGGTGGTGTGGGCGCCGTCGCGCAGCAGCCGCAGGGCGATGTACATCCCGATCTTTGCGCGCCCGCCGGTGAGGAGGGCCCGGCGGCCGGTCAGGTCCGTCCGGGCGTCCCGCTTGCTGTGGCTGAAGGCAGCGCAATCGGGGCACAACTGGTGGTAGAAGGCGTCCACCTGCGTGTAGTGCTGCTTGCAGATGTAGCAGGGCCGCGAACGGAGCAGGTGCCCGGCGATCTCGCCGGTGGCCGAACTGGCGAGCTTGTTGCCGCGGGTTTCGTCGTCGATCCGGTCCGGCGCCGCCGTCGCGGTCAGGGCCATCACGGCGCGGTCGGCCTCGGCGATGGCATCCCGCTTGGTGACCCGGCGGTGCCGCTTGACGGCCTTGAACATCTTCCCGGTGGCACGCCGGACGGCGATGTAGTCCGGGTGCTCCTCGTCATAGGCGTGGATCGTATTCAGGACCTTGAGGCAGGCCTGGATCTCATCAGGCGTCAACTCGGAGCTCATTGCTCCAATTTTACAGGCCCGCGGAAGGGGCTGAAACGAAGGCAGCCTCCCCGTACGGGACGGGGAGGCTGCCTGCTTCGGGGCCGGGGTCAGACCTCGACGGCGGATGCCTGGGCTTCGGCGGTTTTCTCCAGGGATTCGCGGGCGTCCGGGAGTCCCGCAGTCGCCGCCTCGACCGCCTTCGGCAGGCTGCGCCGGTACTCCGCGGAGAGCGCCAGCTCGGCCTCCTCGGGTTCCGGGACCAGCTGCCCCTTGGCCAGGACGGTGATGCCGGATTGGGTGACCTTGTAGCCGCGGGCGCGGTCCAGGTCCGGGTCCAGGCCGATGGCGGCGCCGGCCGGGATCCGGACGTTCTTGTCGATGATCGCGCGGTTGATCACGGCGCCTTCGCCGACCCGCACCTTGTCCATCAGCACGGAGTCCTGGACCCGGCTGGCGGTGCCCACGTAGACGTCGTTGGCCAGCACCGAGCCCTCCACGATGCCGCCGGAGACCACCACGCCGCTGGCCACGATGGAGTCCAGCGCCGTACCCACGGTCTGGTTCTCCCCGCGGACGAACTTGGCCGGCGGGGAAATGCTCTGGCGCGTGTAGATGGGCCACTCGGAGTTGTAGAGGTTGAAGACCGGGACCGGGGAAATGAGGTCCATGTGGGCGTCATAGAAGGAGTCGATGGTGCCCACGTCGCGCCAGTAGGTGCGGTCGCGTTCGGTCGATCCGGGGATGTTGTTGAGCGTGAAGTCGTACACTCCCGCTTCGCCCTTGCCCACGAAGTAGGGAATGATGTCCCCGCCCATGTCGTGCTTGGTGTCCAGCCGTTCGGCGTCGAGGCGGAGCGCGTCGACCAGGGCGTCGGCGTCGAAGACGTAGTTGCCCATGGAGGCCAGGAACTGGCTGGGATCCGCCGCGAGACCGGCGGTTTCGGCCGGCTTCTCGACGAAGGCGGAGATCTTCTGGGGATCGTTCTGGTCAACTTCGATCACGCCGAACTGGTTGGCCATGGACAGGGGCTGGCGCACGGCGGCAACGGTCGCCTTGGCCCCGCTGGCGATGTGCTGCTCCACCATCTGCGAGAAGTCCATCCGGTACACGTGGTCAGCGCCGACCACCACCACAATGTCCGGGTTGGCGTCGTGGATCAGGTTCAGGGACTGGTAGATCGCGTTCGCGCTGCCCAGGAACCAGCTCTTGCCGACGCGCTGCTGGGCCGGGACGGAGGCCACGTACCTGCCGAGCTGGGTGGACATGCGCCAGGTTTCCGAGATGTGCCGGTCAAGGCTGTGCGACTTGTACTGCGTGAGCACAACGATCTGCAGGTACCCCGAATTGACCAGATTCGAGAGCGCGAAATCTATCAACCGATACCCGCCGGCGAACGGCACGGCCGGTTTGGCCCGGTCCGCTGTCAGTGGCATCAGGCGGTTCCCTTCGCCGCCTGCCAACACGATCGCCAATACTTTCTTCAACGCCATTGGTGTATTTCTCCCTGTACGTCTTGAAGCCCCCGAAGAGCCCGGGATGCCGGACTCCTTCACACTAGAACAGATACCCGGGAACGACTACGTTAGGCACCATGCGCGTAGACATTGTGACTAAAGAATTTCCTCCCGAGATCTATGGCGGGGCCGGAGTGCATGTTGCCGAGCTCAGCCGGGTCCTTGCCCAGCACGTGGACCTGCAGGTGCGCGCCTTCGGTGCGCCCCGCGACGCCGACTACCACGGGGCAACTGTGACGTCCTATACGACGCCGGAAGACCTCGCCTCCGCCAACGCCGCGGTGCAGACCCTGGGCGTCGACCTGCGGATCGTGCCCGACGTCGCCGGCGCCGACCTGGTGCATTCCCACACCTGGTACGCGAACATGGCCGGGCACCTCGCCTCACTGCTGCACGGGATTCCGCACGTCCTGAGCGCGCACAGCCTCGAGCCGCTGCGCCCGTGGAAGGCCGAGCAGCTCGGCGGCGGCTACGCGCTGTCCTCCTGGGTGGAGAAGACCGCCTATGAAGCGGCTGCCGCAATCATCGCCGTGTCAGAAGGCATGCGTCAGGACATCCTGCGCAGCTACCCGGAGGTCGATCCCGCCAAGGTGCGGGTGGTCCACAACGGCATCGACGTGGAGCTGTGGCAGCCGGATGCCGGCGAGGAGCACGTCCGCGCCCTCGGCATCGATCCGGCGAAGCCCAGCGTGGTGTTCGTCGGCCGGAACACCCGCCAGAAGGGTGTGCCTTATCTGCTCCGGGCCGCAGCGAAGTTGCCGGACAACGTCCAGCTGGTGCTGTGCCTCGGCGCCGCGGACACCCCGGAACTCGCTGCGGAAACCGCAGCCCTGATCGAAGAGTTGCAGAGCAAGCGCGAGGGCGTCATCCTGATCGAGCGCATGCTGCCGCGCAAGGAGCTCATCCAGGTGCTCAGCCACGCCACCGCTTTTGCCTGCCCGTCCATCTACGAACCGCTGGGCATCGTGAACCTGGAGGCCATGGCCTGCGGCGCGGCTGTCGTGGCCAGCGCCACGGGCGGGATCCCGGAGGTTGTCGACCACGGTGCAACCGGGCTGCTGGTGGAACTGGAACAGGTCACCGACGGCACCGGCACCCCGCTGGACCCGGAGAAGTTCGTGGCGGATTTCGCCGCGGCCCTCACCGAGGTGGTCTCCGACCCCGAGCGTGCGAAGGCCATGGGCGCCGCCGGCCGCGCACGGGCCGAAGCGCATTTCTCCTGGGAATCGATCACCCAGACCACCCTCGAGGTCTACCGTTCGGTGCTCGCCTAAGCGCCATTGCCGCGCCCGGCTCACCACGGGTTAAACCACGACGGCGGCGCCGCACCTTCCGCAAACAAACTTGCGAAGGCGCGGCGCCGCCGTCGTCGTTAGTGGACCCCTGACGGGCTCAGCGCTTGAGCGCGGGCAGGCTCTTTTCCTCCACCGGAGCGGAACCGTCGGCCCGCTGCGCCTGGAAGTAATCGCGCGCCTCGTCTTGGCGCTGCTGCTCGGCACCAGACGCGATGGCCGCGCGCAGGTGCTCCGGTCCGTAGCCGAAGGCGTCCACGAGATCGAGGGCGTGCGGGCGGATCTTCGCCAGGAGCCGGTTGATGTAGGCGCCGACCGTCCGGCCGCGCTGCATGGAGAGCCGGCCGTTCATGAGGTACCAGGACAAGTGCGTCTCGATAAGGGACAGGCCGAAGAGGTCACGCAGCCAGGTGAGCACCTGCCGGGTGCCCGGGTCCTTGACCAAAGCCAGGGCCTCGGTGAAGGCCTCCCACTGCAGGAGTTCGGCGTGGGCGCGGGCGGCGTCGATGAGGTCGTCCTGGTGCTGGTTGAACAGCGCCGCTGCCTGGTGCTGGGGGAGCTTGTTCGCTCCCTTCAATGCTGCGGCAACCTCGGCGACCATCGACTGCACCCGGTCCGTCAGGAGGGTGCGCTGGCCTTCTTCGTCCCTCAGCGCCAGCGCTGCCTTCTGCACGGAGCCGGTATCGGCGACGAACTGGGCCACCTGGCGCAGGCCCGTGCGATGCAGCGCGACGCCGGCCGCCTGCGATGCCACGAAGCGGGCCAGCACGCCGAAGTCCACGGAGCTGAATTCCTTGGCGTAGTCCGCCAGCAGCCGCTTGGCGACGAGTTGCAGAAGCACGGTGTTGTCGCCTTCGAAGGTGGCATAGACGTCCAGGTCGGCGCGCAGCGAGGCGAAGCGGTTCTCGATCAGGAATCCGGCGCCGCCGCAGGCTTCGCGGCATTCCTGCAGGGTGTCCAGCGCGTGCCATGTGCTCAGTGGCTTGAGCGCGGCGGCGAGGGTTTCGAGGTCCTGCCGGTCTGCGTCCGTATCCCGGGTTCCGGAAAAGACCTCATCGAATTTCTCCAGCAGCTGCTCATGGGCGAAGCCAGCCGCGTAGGTGGTGGCGAGGCGGGTGAACAGGCGCCGCTGGTGGCGCTGGTAGTCGAGCAGCACCTCTTCCTCCACCGGTGAGGAGGAATTGAACTGGCGCCGTTCGCTGGCGTATTGGATGGCCGTCTTCAGCGCGACCTTGCTCGCGGCCACCGCGGCTCCGTCCAGCGAAACGCGGCCCTGGACCAGGGTGCCGAGCATGGTGAAGAAGCGACGGCCGGGGCTGGTGATGGGCGAGCTGTATTCCCCGTCGGGGGAGACGTTGCCGTAACGGTTGAGCAGGTTCGTCCGAGGGACGCGCACGTTGCTGAAGTGCAGCCTGCCGTTGTCGATGCCGTTCAGCCCGCCCTTGACGCCGTCATCCTCGCCGCCGATTCCTGGCAGGAATTCCTTGCTCTGCGGATCGCGTAGCGGCACGTAGAAGGCGTGGACGCCGTGGTTGACGTTGCGGGTCACCAGCTGGGCGAAGACGACGGCGGCCAGGCCGTCGTTTGCCGCATTGCCGATGTAGTCCTTCCACGCGGCCCGGAACGGGGTGTCGATGACGAATTCCTGCGTGGCATCGTCGTAGCTCGCGGTGGTGGCGATGCTCGCAACGTCCGAGCCGTGGCCGGTTTCGGTCATGGCGAAGCAGCCCGGGATCTCCAGGCTCATGATGCCCGGCAGCCACTTGTCATGGTGCTCGGCGGTGCCGAGGTGAAGCACAGCCGATCCGAACAGGCCCCACTGGACCCCGGCCTTGATCTGCAGGGACGGGTCCGCGGTGACCAGTTCCTCGAAGCCGGCAATGTTGCCGCCGTGGTCGTCCGAACCGCCCAGCCGCACGGGAAAGGCCCGGTGCACGGCGTTGTGCTCCACCAGGTAGCCCAGTTGCCCGAACACGCGCTTCCGGTGTTCCGTATGGGTCAGTCCCTCGATCTTGTGGACTTCGGGACGGCCAGCCAGCTCACGGGCTTGGCGCCGGACGTCCGCCCAACGGCCGAGCAACAGTTCGCCGAGTGCGGCGACATCAACGGCCGTGGTGCCGGCACTTCCGGATCCGGCCGTCGTGGTGCCGGAGATGGTGCGATCCACTACTTCAGTCATGTGATTCCTTCGTGGTTTCCAAACGGTGGGTCATTGCTTGTTCCTGGCGACTGCGCCGCCCGTGGCGATTCCGGTGCACAGCCAGTCGGTGATGTGCGCGGCCATGGCCTGCTGGTCAGGTTTCCCGGGCGAGTCCGGGGAACTGAGCCAGAGCTCACCGGCGCTGCGGACCATGCCGATGGCCGCCGTCGGCCAGTAGTCGATGAGCGTTGCGGCGTCCGCTCCCAGGTGTTCCCGCATGGGTGCCGCCATCATGGCGCTGATCGATTCGAAAAAGTGCCCCAAGGCCCCTGACGCGGCGAGCGCATCCTGCTGGCCGGCTTCACTGTGCGGCAAGCGGGTAACAAACGCGTAGACGTTCGGGCTGGACTCGGCCATCTGCAGATAGGCCGACACCATCGCGAACAGCCCCTCCCGGGCGGTGACAGCGATGGCCACCGCTTCCTTCATCCTGCGCTGCATCTGCGCCAGGACCATTTCGCCCATGGCCTGCTGGAGTCCTGCTTTGTCGCCGAAGTAGCGGTAGAAGACCGGCTTCGAGGTACCCGCGGCGGCGGCGATGTCCTCCATGGAGGCGTCGCCGCCCAGGGCGTGCACGGCTTTGCGTGCGGCCTTGATCAGTTCGCGGCGGCGCTCTTCCCGGTGGTTCTGCCAGCGGGCGGCACGGCCGTCGACGGCGGGAGCGATGAAGTCCGCCGGTCCCGTGGGGAGTGCGCCGGTGGGGTCTTTGGCCGCTTCTTTGGATGCCGCGCGCTTAGCGGCTGTGACGCTGTTCACGATACCCAGCGTATCAGGTACGCTGGGTATCAGTAACCCGAATGAGCGAAGGAGCAAGGCATGCCCTCAGCAGCACAGTCACCCGGTGTCCGCAAAGCGGTTGTGATCGGCGGGAACAGGATTCCCTTTGCCCGCAGCGGCGGCGCCTACACAAAGTCCTCCAACCAGGACATGCTCACAGCTGCGCTGGACGGGCTGATCGCCCGCTTCGGGCTGCAGGGCGAACGGATCGGCGAGGTTGCCGCCGGGGCCGTGCTGAAGCATTCGAGGGACTTCAACCTGACCCGCGAGGCCGTCCTCGGTTCGGCCTTGTCCGCGGAGACTCCGAGCTACGATCTCCAGCAGGCCTGCGCCACCGGCCTCGAAACCGTGCTCGGGCTGGCGAACAAGATCAAGCTGGGACAGATTGATTCCGCGGTAGCCGGGGGAGTGGACTCAGCCTCCGATGCACCGATTGCGGTCAGCGAAGGCCTGCGCGAGGTCCTGCTGGACCTCAACCGCGCCAAGACCCTTCCCGCGCGCCTGAAGATATTGGCCAGGCTGCGCCCCAAGGACATCGCCCCGGACGCACCCGGCACCGGCGAACCCCGCACGGGCCTCTCAATGGGCGAACACCAGGCACTCACCACGGCGCAGTGGAAAATCACCCGGGAAGCCCAGGACGAGCTCGCGTACGCCAGCCACCGCAACCTCGCCGCGGCGTACGAGCGCGGCTTCTTCGACGACCTACTCACTCCGTACCGCGGGCTGAGCAGGGACTCAAACCTGCGCGCCGACACCTCCCTCGAGAAGCTCGCCTCCCTCAAGCCGGTATTCGGCAAGAGCCTCGGCGCCGCGGCAACCATGACCGCCGGCAACTCGACGCCCCTCACTGACGGTGCCGCCACCGTGCTGCTGGGCAGCGAGGAATGGGCTGACGAACGCGGCCTGCCCAAGCTGGCCACCGTCGTGGACGGGGAGGCCGCGGCCGTCGACTTCGTCCATGGAAAGGACGGGCTCCTGATGGCGCCGGCGTTCGCGGTGCCGCGGCTCCTTGCCCGCAACGGACTCACCCTCGGGGACATCGACTTCTTTGAAATTCACGAGGCCTTCGCCGGCACGGTGCTCAGCACGCTGGCGGCCTGGGAAGACGAGGACTTCGGCCGTGACCGCCTCGGACTGTCCGGCGCGTTCGGCGCCGTCGACCGCGGCAAACTCAATGTCAACGGGTCCTCGCTTGCCGCCGGCCATCCCTTCGCCGCGACCGGTGGCCGCATTGTGGCCTCGCTGGCGAAAATGCTTCATGAGCGCGGCACGGTGGACGGACGGCCGGCCCGCGGCCTGGTCTCCATCTGCGCGGCCGGTGGACAAGGGGTCGTGGCAATCCTCGAGGCATACCCGTCCGCGGAAGGGGAGCAGGTATGAGTGACAAGTACACGCAGTTCGTCAGCCAGGGCTTTGGGCGTGAACTCGCGCGGAGGCTCGGCCTGCCCCGGCCGGTTGAGCTGCGCAGGTACGAGGCCGGCAAGCCGCTGGTGCCGGGCCCCGTCCTCGTCCTCGGAAACGGTGATGAAGGCAGGAGCCAGAGCGCGGAGGGGATAGCAGTTGAGCTGCTCTCCTGGGGCTTGGATGTGCGCCGCAATGCCCTGCCCAAGGAGAAGCTCGGGGCGATTGTCCTGATGCTGGACCAGGTCCGGCGGCCCGAGGACCTCGAGGTGCCCATGCTGACGGCGGCCCGCTCCATTCGTGACCTCGCCCCAGGCGGACGTGTCGTCACAGTTTCCCGGACGGCGGACTCGGCAGAGGATCCGGCCGCCGCGGCCGCCCGGCAGGGCATCGACGGAATCGTCCGCTCCCTTGCCAAGGAGCTTCGCGACGGCGCCACGGCCAACGGTATCTTGCTCGGCCGGGACGCGACGCCGCAGAGCCCGGGAGCCCTCGGTGCGCTGCGCTTCTTCCTCTCCGGCCGATCCGCCTTCGTCGACGGCCAGTTGCTCACGGTTTCCTCCGAGGCCGGGCGGGCGCCCGGCGACCCGGACAAGCCCCTGGCGGGAAAGGTTGCGGTGGTCACCGGTGCCGCGAGGGGAATCGGCGCTGCCATCGCGCGGACCCTTCACCGCGACGGCGCCGTCATCGTCGCCGTCGACGTCCCGGCAGCGGGGGACCACCTGGCCGAGGTGGCGAACGAGGTCAGGGGCACCGCGCTGCAACTAGACATCACCGTTCCCGACGCGGGGGAGCGGATCATCCATCACGCGTTGGAACGCCACGGCCGCCTGGACATCCTGGTCCACAACGCGGGGATCACCCGGGACAAGCTGCTCGCTAACATGGACGACGGCCGCTGGCGCTCCGTCATTGCCGTCAACATCGCCTCGCAGTTGCGGATCAACGACGCCATCCTGGGATCGGGCCGCCTCCCCGTGGCCCCGCGCATTGTCTCCGTCGCCTCCACCAGCGGCATCGCCGGCAACCGCGGACAAAGCAACTACGCCGCCTCCAAGGGCGGCGTGATCGGGATGGTGCGCGCCGCCGCGCCGCTGCTGGAGGCCCGCGGCGGCGCAATTAACGCCGTCGCCCCGGGTTTCATCGAAACCGAAATGACTGCCCGGATCCCGTTCCTGACGAGGGAGGTGGCGCGCCGGTTGAACTCCCTGCAGCAAGGGGGCACCCCGGCTGATGTCGCAGAAGCCATCGCCTTCCTCGCTTCGGACGCCGCCAGCGGAGTCTCCGGTGAGGTGCTGCGGGTCTGCGGACAAAACCTGGTGGGGGCGTGAGCATGAACGGAACCGCCGGGCAGACGGTGCTCCTTCCCGAAGCGCCCTCGCTCTCCAAGCTCTACCTGAACGCAGCGGCGACGGCGGCCCGGCGGCGGATCTCCGGAACCCGGCCTGCCGCCGCCCTTCCGGGCGCAAGGCACGAGCTCCGCGACGTCACCGCGGATGTCGAAAAGCTGACTGCCTTCCAGCACCTGCTCGGCGAAAGCGCCGGGGACTTCCTGCCTGCCGGGTTCATCCATGCGCTGGCGTTCCCGGTGGCGATGAGCGTGCTGAACCGGGACGACTTCCCGCTGCCGCTCCTGGGCATGATCCACTTGGAAAACCGCGTGGAGCAGCACCGTCCTGTGCACTTTTCCGAAGCCCTGGACATCGCGGCGTGGGTCGAGAATCTTCGCGGCCACAGGGCGGGGACCCTGGTGGACCTGGTGGCCGACGTCCGCAGCAAGGATGGCGGTCTCCTGTGGACCGGGGTGTCCTCATATCTGGCCAAAGGCTTCTTCCTGCCGGGTACGGACACGAACAGTGTCCAGACGAACAGGGCAGACGCGCCCTTCAGTCCTCCCGACCCCACGGCGCTCTGGACCCTCGGCGTCGATACCGGCCGGAACTATGCGGGCGTTTCGGGCGACTTCAACCCGATCCACCTGAGCGTGCTTTCGGCGAAGGCCCTGGGCCTGAAGCGTTCGATCGCCCACGGCATGTACCTCGCATCGCGGGCCCTCGCCGAGGTGGGGCCGGTCCGGAGTGACGCCTTCAGCTGGGAGGTCGCGTTCGAGGCACCGGTTTTCCTCCCGGCCCGCGTTGCGGTCGAAATCAGCACCGCACGTGATGGCAGCGGAAGCTGGCTCCGCTCGGACTTCACCGGCTGGAACCCGCGCAGCGGCCGCCGGCACTTCAGGGGTGTCGTGGCGACGCTGGAGTAAAGCCGTCCCGGCGCCACCCCGGACGGAGGCAGGCCAATTTGCGGGCAGGCCTCCGCGCGCAGCCGATTTTTAAATCCCCGGCAATCGTGTTAGAGTTTTTCTCGCTGCTTCGGAGGAAAGTGAGGCGCCGCATGGCGTTGAACGGGCTCCGGACACCACCTGCGCGGGTGGCGGAATGGCAGACGCGCTAGCTTGAGGTGCTAGTCCTCGAAAGGGGGTGGGGGTTCAAGTCCCCCTCCGCGCACAGCGTGAGGCCCGAATTCATTTCGTGAATTCGGGCCTCAATTGTTTAATGACGAATTCTTGCATTTCCCCCGCTGCGTGATGTGCATCTCAGTAATCCGGAACAATTGCCGCATTTCCCCGGAACCAGGACTCCGGAATTCCGCTGGCGGCCTCCGGAGTGCGGCGGCGACCGGAATTCACCGGCCCTGTGCCACCACATCCGTCGGCGGATGGGTAGGCTGGGGAATGCCGCGCCCGCCGTGCCGCGGCCCCGAACGTACACCGGGTCCGGACGTGTACCGAGCCCAGCGAGGAGAGTTCCATGACTGAGATCCGCCCCGAAGACGAAGTTGTCCGGATCTGCCAGGAACTCATCAGGATAGATTCCTCCAATTTCGGGGACGACTCCGGCCCGGGGGAGCGGGCGGCAGCGGAGTACACGGCCGGGCTGATCAGCGAAGTGGGGCTCGACGTCGAGATTTTCGAGTCCGCCCCCGGCCGCGCGAGCGTCGTGACCCGGATGGCCGGAGAAGACCCCTCGGCTGACGCCCTGGTGGTCCACGGCCACCTTGACGTCGTTCCCGCACTCAAGGACCAGTGGTCCGTGGACCCCTTCAGCGGGGAACTGAAGGACGGCTTGATCTGGGGCCGCGGGGCGGTGGACATGAAGGACATGGACGCCATGATCCTTTCGGTCATGCGCGACTTCGCCCGCACCGGACGCAAGCCCAAACGCGACATTGTCTTCGCCTTCTTTGCCGACGAGGAAGCCGGCGGCACGTACGGCGCCCGTTACGCCGTCGAGCACCGCCGCGAACTGTTCGACGGCGCCACCGAAGCGATCTCCGAGGTCGGCGGCTTCTCCGCAACCATCGGCGGGCAACGCACCTACCTGTTGCAGACCGCCGAGAAAGGCATCTCCTGGCTCCGCCTCGTGGCGCACGGCCGGGCCGGGCACGGCTCCCAGATCAACACGGACAATGCGATCACCCGCCTCGCCGGCGCCGTCACCCGGATCGGCGGATACCAGTGGCCGATCGAACTGACCCCCACCACCCGGCAATTCCTGGACGGCGTCACCGAACTCACCGGCGTCGAATTCGACCCCGACAACCCCGAACTCCTTCTCAAGGAACTCGGCACAGTGGCCCGCTTCGTGGGCGCCACCCTCCAGAACACTTCCAACCCCACGCTGCTGCGTTCGGGCTATAAGCACAACGTGATCCCCGAATCGGCGGAGGCCCTGGTGGATTGCCGCACGCTGCCCGGCCAGCAGGAACTGGTGTTCGAGACCATCAAGCAGCTGGCCGGCGAAGGCGTCGAAGTCAGCTACGTCAACAAGGACGTCTCCCTTGAAGTCCCGTTTGCCGGAAATCTCGTCGACTCCATGATCGACGCCCTGCACGCCGAAGACCCGGGCGCCAAGGTCCTTCCCTACACGCTCTCCGGCGGAACCGACAACAAGTCACTGAGCAAGATCGGCATCACCGGCTACGGCTTCGCCCCGCTGATGCTCCCGGACGAGCTCGACTTCACCGGTATGTTCCACGGCGTGGACGAACGCGTACCGGCCGAGTCACTGAAGTTCGGCACCCGGGTGCTGAACAGGCTCCTGAGCAGCTACTAGGAGCATGCAGTGACCCCCGAGGACATCCTGCCGGACGAACTGCTGGAACGGATCCGGGGCAGGGCCGCGGGTTACGACCGGGATAACACCTTCTTCCACGAGGACCTCCGGGAACTGGCGGAGGCCGGGTACCTGAAGCTCTTCGTTCCGGAGTCCGACGGCGGCCGGGGCCTGGGACTCGCGGAAGTCGCCGCCGTGCAGCGCAGGCTTGCCGGGGCGGCACCAGCCACGGCGCTGGGTGTGAACATGCATCTGGTGTGGACCGGCGTCGCACGCGTTTTGGACAGCCTCGGGGACGACTCCCTTTCCTTCGTGCTGAAGGAGGCAGGGGAGGGCGAGGTGTTCGCGTTCGCGATCTCGGAGGCGGGCAACGATTCCATGCTCTTCGATTCCGGGACCGTCGCGGCGCCGCTGCCGGACGGCGGATACAGCTTCACCGGACGCAAGATCTTCACAAGCCTCTCTCCGGTGTGGACCCGCCTCGGAACCTTCGGCAAGGACGGTGCCGCCCGGGACGGCGCAGGCGAACTGGTTTTCGGCTTCCTCGAGCGTACGGCGCCGGGCCATGTGACGGCGGCCGACTGGGACACCCTGGGCATGCGCGCCAGCCAGTCCAACTCGACCCAGTTGGACGGTGCCGTGGTGCCGCCGGAACGGATCTTCCGGAAGCTGCCGGTCGGCCCCAACCAAGACCCCCTGATCTTCGCGATCTTCGCGTGCTTCGAAACCCTGCTGGCCGCCGTGTACACCGGTCTGGCAGAACGGGCCTTTGATTTGGCCCTGGAGGCCGTGCAGCGCCGCACCTCGGCCAAATACGGCGGGCGGAGCTTCGCTCAGGATCCGGACATCCGCTGGAAGATCGCCGACGCCGCGATGGCTCTGGATGCGGTGCGGGCCCAGTTGGCCGGCCTCGCCCGGGATGTGGACTCCGGCGCGGATCACGGCAGTTTCTGGTTTGCGAAGCTCGTGGCCTTGAAGCTGCGCGCCACCGACACCGCGCGTGCGGTGGTGGACACCGCCATCCGCGTCTCAGGAGGTGCCAGCTATTTCCGGGGCGCCGAACTCGAGCGCCTGTACCGGGACGTGCTGGCCGGGATTTTCCACCCGTCCAACGATGAATCCGCGCACAACACCGTGGCCAATGCCTGGCTGGGCCCGCTGGAGCGATGACCCGGAGTGCCGTTGCCCCAGGGCAGCGTTGCTAGATGTGATGTCCAGGGACGTTGTTTCATGAATCCCGTGTGATCTGCTGACGGGCGAAGGCCTCCTGTTATGAAGTGGAGCTGTCTAGGAACCGCTTCATCTCAACAGGAGGCCTTCGTGTCCCACGCTAACGCTGCTTTGACGCCCCGCGCACGTCTGCGCTTGGCCAAACTCATCGTCGAGAACCATTGGCCGGTGGGCCCCGCCGCCAAAATGTTCATGGTCTCGCCCGTGACCGCCCGCAAATGGGCGGCCCGATACCGCACCGAAGGGCCGGCCGGAATGACGGACCGTTCCAGCCGGCCGCAGTCGATGCCACGGAAAACTC
>NZ_FNEI01000023.1 GCF_900099975.1 Arthrobacter cupressi | reverse complement strand
CCGCGCCGCGAACAGGGTCTCCCAGCGGGCCATCGCGTCACCGGCGAGCAGCGGGCGGGCGCTGTTCCGGGCGATGCGCTCGGCCACCGTGTCGGGCCGGGACCCGCCATGACACCCGCCAACGTACGCGGCCCGGCGGACCACTGTCCCGTCCGAATTCATGCACATCACGGTCCGGCCGCGGCAGCAATGGCTCCTCGTTCGCACCGGACCCCGCCCGGTCGGAAAGTTCCGCTGCCCCGAAGGGTTCCGTGGCGCCCAGACGCGACCTCAGCCGGCGCCTGGCTGTGCTTGCGGCATCCTCGGCTTGCGGGTCCTGGTTCCGGCGCGGCATGACACCGAGCCTAGGTTCCTCGCGGCGGGTCGGCCGCCGGAGGGGACAGCTATGTGGAAAGACGCGCCGAGGCGGCGGTTGTGGAGGGAGAGAGCTATTGCTCCGCGACGACGGCGCCGGGTGTGCTGCTTTCGCCAACAATCACCGCGAGCACGCCGAGGCCCGCATGGGCTCCGAGCACTGCGGGCAGGGCGCTGAGCTGCGCTTCGGGGGTCTCCGGGCAAACCGCCGCCAGCCTCCCCACCAGCCCCTCGGCCTCGGCGAGGTTCCCGAAATGGTGGACCGCGAGCCTGGCCGAGCCGGCTGGCCGGGCCGCCACGTCGGCGGCAACGATCTCTTCCAGTCGCGCGATCGCTTTCGCGGCGGAGCGGACTTTTTCGAGCGGCACGATCCGGCCGCCGTCGACCGCGAGGATCGGTTTGATGGCGAGCATTGTGCCCAACAGGGACGCGGCGGCGCCGATCCGGCCGCCACGGCGCAGCTGCTCGAGGCTCGGGACATAGAAGTAGACCTTGGTGCGGCGGAGGCGTTCCTCGGCGAAGTCACGGACCGCTTCGGCAGAGCGGCCGTCCGCGGCAGCCAGGAGCGCGCTCTGCACGCCCATGCCCTGGGCCATGCCGACCGTGCGGGAATCGAGCACCTCCACCGGGATGGGGACACGCCCGGCGGCCAGGGTGGCAGCCTCGACCGTACCGGAGAGCTCGGCGGAAATGTGGATGGACACCACCGACTCGAAACCGCGCGCCGCCGCGGCCAGGTACGCCTGCTCGAACTGTCCGGGCGACGGCCGGGAGGTCTTCACCGCCGACCCGGAAGCCAAGGCCAGGGCCAGGGTGGTCGTGATGTCGTCTTCGCCTTCGCCGAAGATCTCCTCGCCCACCATGACCGGCATCGGAACCACAGCCAGGCGGCCGTCGGCCACGAAGGCCTTCACCCAGTCGGCGGGCAGCGCAGCCGCGGAGTCGGTCACGACGGCGGTGCGGACAACCGTGGGCGCCGCACCGGCGGTGCGTCCCGGCGTCGTCGTTCCCCGGAGGCGGGGTAGTCGCTGTTTCAGCCACAGCCACGCGGGTGGTTCGCGGTCCGGCACAGGCACCTCCTGGACTGGTCGGCGCTCCAAGCGCGACGGGCTGGCTGGTCAAAAGGCCGCCGGCCGGAAGCCGGCGGCCTTTCCCGGCTAGGCCGGGACGATGTTCACCAGTTTGGGGGCCCGCACGATCACAGTGCGGATGCCACGCCCATCGAGTGCGCGTTGGACGTTTTCGCTGGCCAGGGCCAGTTCGCGCAGCGCGTCCTCCGCAATTTCCGGGGATACCTCGAGGCGGTCGCGGACCTTGCCCTGTACCTGGACGACGGCGGTGACCGTTTCCTGGACCAACAGGGACGCGTCGTGGACCGGCCAGCCGGCGTTGGCGACGGAGGCGGGGTGGCCCAGCTGGTTCCAGAGATCCTCGGCCGTGTACGGGGCGAAGAGGCTCAGGATCACGGCCACGGCCTCGGCGGCTTCGCGGACGGCAGGGTCCGCCCCGCCGGCGCCGGAGTCGATGGTCTTGCGGGTGGCATTGACCAGTTCCATCAGTTTGGCCACGACGACGTTGAACTTGTTGTTGTCCAGCAGTTCCGCGGCTTCGGCGATGGTGCGGTGGGTGACGGCACGCAGGGCGCGGTCGCCGGCGGAGAAGTCGACGCCCGGTTCACTGCCGACATCCTGGCCGAGCCGCCAGGCGCGGGCAAGGAACTTCGCCGAACCGGCCGGCGAAACGTCCGCCCAGTCGACGTCGTCTTCCGGCGGGGAGGCGAAGATCATGGTCAGGCGGACGGCGTCGACGCCGAACTTGTCCAGCTGCTCACCGAGGTCCACGCCATTGCCGAGGGATTTACTCATGGCCTTGCCGCCGTTGAGCACCTGGCCCTGGTTCAGGAGGGCGCTGAACGGTTCGTCCGCGTCCAGCAGGCCCATGTCGTGCACCACCTTGGTGAAGAAGCGGGCATAGAGCAGGTGCAGGATGGCGTGTTCGACGCCGCCGACGTACTGGCCGACCGGCATCCATTCGTTGATCTTCGCCGGGTCGAAGGGGCCGTCGGTGTAGTGCGGGGAGACGAAGCGCAGGAAGTACCAGGAGGAGTCCACGAAGGTGTCCATGGTGTCCGTGTCGCGCTGCGCGGCACGGCCGCAGTTGGGGCATTCCACGTTGACCCATTCCGCGGCGGCGGCCAGCGGGGAGGTGCCCTTCGGGGCGAGGGCTTCGCCGCGCAGGTCCGAGGGCAGCACGACGGGCAACTGCTCGTCCGGGACGGGAACCTCGCCGCATTCGGCGCAGTGGATGATCGGGATCGGGGTGCCCCAGAAGCGCTGGCGGCTCAGCAACCAGTCGCGCAGGCGGAAGTTCACGAACTTCTCGCCGGTGCCGAGCTTCTCGAGGATGTCGATGGCGGCGGGGATGGCCTCGGCCTTGGACAGGCCGTCCAGCTCGCCGGAGTTCTGCAGGGTGCCTTCGCCGGAGGTGGCGACGCCGCTTTCCGCCGGGTCCTCGGCGCCGGTGTCCAGGACGGCCCGGACCGGCAGCCCGAAGGCCTTGGCGAAGTCGAGGTCACGCTGGTCGTGGGCCGGAACCGCCATGATGGCGCCGGTGCCGTAGTCGGCCAGAACGTAATCGGCGGCCCAGACGGGCAGCTTCTCGCCATTGAGCGGGTTGATGGCGTAGCGGCCGGTGAAGACGCCGGTCTTTTCGCGCTCGGTTGACTGGCGCTCGATTTCGGAGAGCGCCTTGACCTTCTCGCGGTAGGCCATCAGTTCGTCGTGCTGTTCAGGGGTGACCAGGTCCAGGGCCAGGTGGGCGTCTGCCGCGACGACGAAGAAAGTTGCGCCGTACAGGGTGTCCGGGCGGGTGGTGAAGACAGTGACTTCCTTTTCGGGGCGGCCGCCGGCGGCTTCGATGACGAAGCGCACGTGGGCGCCCTCGGAGCGGCCGATCCAGTTCCGCTGCATGGCCAGCACCCGCTCGGGCCAGTGGCCCTGCAGTTCAGACATGTCATCGAGCAGGCGGTCGGCGTACTCGGTGATCTTGAAGTACCACTGGTTCAGCGACTTCTTGGTTACCGGAGTGCCGCAGCGTTCGCAGGCGCCGTTGACGACCTGTTCGTTCGCCAGCACGGTCAGGTCCTTCGGGCACCAGTTGACCGGGGAATCCTTGCGGTAGGCCAGGCCGCGCTCGTAGAAGCGCTTGAACAGCCACTGGGTCCAGCGGTAGTACTCCGGGTCCGAGGTGTGCAGGCGGCGGGACCAGTCGGCGGAAATGGCGTACCGCTTGAACGAGGCCGCCTGGGTATCAATGTTCGTGTAGGTCCACTCGCTCGGGTGGGCATTGCGCTTGATGGCGGCGTTCTCGGCGGGCAGACCGAAGGAGTCCCAGCCGATCGGGTGCAGGACGTCGAAGCCCTTCTGGCGCAGGTACCGGGCAACGACGTCGCCCATGGCGAATGCCTCGGCGTGGCCCATGTGCAGGTCGCCGGAGGGATACGGGAACATGTCCAGCACGTAGCGACGCTCGCGGGAGCCATCATCCACGGGGGTGAAGACCTTGAGGTCTTCCCACACCTGCGGCCATTTGGCCTCCATCGCGGCGAAGCTGTAGACACCCTCTTCGGGGGTGTCCGCCGTACCTGCCTGTGCTGCTCCGGTTTCGGTCTCCGGGTGAACGCTCACTGCTGCCCTCTTCTGTTCTTCTTTGGCGGTATTGCCTCCTCCTGCAGCCCCGGGACATGCCCGGACACACAAAAGCCCCTCGACAGGGAGGGGCGGCCGCTCGGTAAGTCCGGTACCGGGCGGCTAGCTAAGCAGAAGGATCGCACGCATAAACACACTCTATCGCACCAATGCCATGGCCCGGGCGCCGGTACTACGCAAGCAGCCGAAGGGGCCGGAGACTCCCCGCCATGGTGTGGTGGGCACCGCGAAGCGGGCGGGCGGGAGTCACCGGCCCCGAAGGCCAGAGGCTGGAACTACTTAACGTCCTCGTCCACCCAGTCCATCGACTTGGTGACGGCCTTCTTCCAGAGGCGCAACTGCCGCTCCTGCTCCTCCACCGGCAACTGCGGCTCCCAGCGCTTGTCCTCGCCCCAGTTCGCGGACAGTTCGCCGAGGTCCTTCCAGAAGCCGACGGCGAGGCCGGCCGCGTAGGCCGCGCCCAAGGCCGTGGTTTCCACGACCTTGGGACGGACGACGGGGACGCCCAGGATGTCCGCCTGGAACTGCATGAGCGCCTCGTTGGCGACCATGCCGCCGTCGACCTTCAGCTCAGTGAGCGGAACGCCGGAGTCCGCGTTGACTGCGTCGAGCACTTCACGGGTCTGGAAGGCGGTGGCCTCCAGGGCCGCGCGGGCGATGTGTCCCTTGTTGGCGTAGCGGGTCAGGCCCACGATGGCGCCGCGGGCGTCTGCCCGCCAGTACGGGGCGAACAGGCCGGAGAAGGCCGGGACGATGTACACGCCGCCGTTGTCCTTGACGGCCGCGGCAAGGGTCTCGACCTCGGGCGCGGTCGAAATCATGCCCAGGTTGTCGCGCAGCCACTGGATCAGGGACCCGGTGACGGCGATGGAGCCTTCCAGCGCGTAGTGCGGCTTGTCGTTGCCCAGCTTGTACCCCAGCGTGGTCAGCAGGCCGTTCTTCGAGTGGACGATTTCCTCGCCCGTGTTGAAGATCAGGAAGCAGCCAGTGCCGTAGGTGTTCTTCGCTTCACCGGGCTGGAACGCCGCCTGTCCGAAGGTGGCGGCCTGCTGGTCGCCGAGGATACCGGCCACCGGGACCTCCCGGAGCAGCTGGGAGCTGTGGACCTGCCCGTACACCTCAGAGGAGGAGAGGATGGCCGGCATCATGGACGCCGGAACTCCGAAGGCGTCCAGGATCTCCTGGTCCCACTGCAGCGTTTCCAGGTCCATGAACATGGTGCGGGAGGCATTGGTGACGTCCGTGGCGTGCACGCCGCCGTCGGGGCCGCCGGTCAGGTTCCAGAGCACCCAGGCGTCGGTGTTGCCGAAGATCAGGTCCCCGGCTTCGGCCTTCTCACGGGCGCCTTCCACGTTGTCCAGGATCCACTTGATCTTGGTGCCGGAGAAGTAGGTGGCCAGGGGCAGGCCCACCTTCTGCTTGAAGCGCTCCACTCCCCCGTCGGAGGCGAGTTCGTCCACGATCGGCTGGGTGCGGGTGTCCTGCCAGACGATGGCGTTGTAGATCGGTTCGCCGGTGTTCTTGTCCCAGACGACGGCGGTCTCCCGCTGGTTGGTGATGCCGACGGCGGCGATGTCGTGGCGGGTGAGGCTCGCCTTGGAGAGCGCCGAGCCGATGACCTCCCGCACGTTGTCCCAGATTTCCACCGGGTTGTGTTCCACCCAGCCGGCGTGGGGGAAGATCTGTTCGTGCTCCATCTGGCCGGTGGAGACGATGTTTCCGGTGTGGTCGAACACGATGGCGCGCGAGCTGGTGGTGCCCTGGTCAATGGCGATTACGTACTGGTTCACGATGACGTCCTTGTCTGTCCGGTGTTGTTCGGTCTGCTGTGTTTGGAGGTTACTTGGCTGTGGTGGCGATGATGGGGACCCAGAGTGCCACGAGGCCGGCGAGGGTGCCACCGATCAGTGGGCCGGCCACGGGAATCCAGGAGTACGCCCAGTCGCTGGAACCCTTGCCCTTGATGGGCAGGACGGCGTGGGCGATGCGTGGCCCAAGGTCACGTGCCGGGTTGATGGCGTAGCCGGTGGGACCGCCCAGGGAGACACCGATGCCGACAACCAGCAGCGCCACGGCCAGAGGTCCGAGGCCCGAGGGGGTTCCGCCGAAGGTCAGGATGACGAAGACCAGCACGAAGGTGCCGATGATTTCGGTGACCAGGTTCCACGGCAGGGCGCGGATGGCGGGTCCGGTGGAGAAAACGCCCAGCTTGTTGGCGGCCACCGGTTCGGCGTCGAAGTGCTGCTTGTGGGCCAGCCAGGAGACCACGGCGCCGAGGAAGGCGCCGAGCAGTTCGCCGCCGAAGTACGTCAGGGTCGAGGCGAAATCCACGGCCACGCCCGGTGCGTATTCGGCTTTGCCGTTGACCAGGAGGCCCAGGGTGACCGCGGGGTTCAGGTGGGCACCGGACTTGGCGGCAACGAAGACGCCCGCGAAGACGGCGATGCCCCACCCCCAGGTGACCATCAGGAACCCGCCGTTGTTGCCCTTTGTGCCTTTCAGGGCCACGTTGGCCACGACGCCGCAGCCCAGCAGTGTCAGCATCGCTGTACCGAAGACTTCGGAAAGGAAAACAATTCCAAGAGACATCTTTGACTCCTCATTTTCGTCTATTGCGGCCCCGCGGGTTCAGGGGCGCCGCAATTTCTCTGGTGTGGCCGGGAGGGTGCGCCCGGCCGGGGCGGGGCGTCCATGCAAAGACGCCCCGCCACGGCTCCCGCACGGGTGGCGGGAACCGGATTCCACGTTCAGCCGTCAGGACACGAGGCTGTGTACCGTGACCCCGTGGAAATGCTGGAGCACGTCCCGGGCGTGCCCAATCTCGGCGGCCTTGCGGGCTTCGTCCCAACCCAGCGGAGCGGCCAGCACGGCGGCCAGTTCGTTGAGCAGTTCTCCCGTAACGAGTCCGCGGAAGGCCAGGGAGGTGCGGCGGATCAGCACATCCACGAGGTGGCCGATCTGTTCGTGCTCCGCCATGTACTGCAGTTCGCGCACGCTCAGCTCATGGGTGGAGCGCAGGAGTTCGTCGTGGCCCGCCCTCAGGTAGCCGAGGACTTCTTCGGCCCGGGTGCCGTAGCGGGCCAGGAGCCCGGCCACCCGCTCCGCACCGAACCCCGGCGACATGTGCCGCTTGATCCAGTCCTGCTCGCCTTCCTCCGTGGACGGGAAGGCGGCGCCGCCGCCGATGGCGAGTTTCGCCGTCGAAACCTTGCGTTCCATGCCCAGTTCGGCGAGCACCTCGTTGCTGAGGTGTTCGGCCAGGGCGCGGAAGGTGGTCCATTTGCCCCCCACCAGGGAAAGCACGACGGCGGAACCCGGCCCCGCGGGGACGTTCCGCTCGATGCGGTAATCGCGGGAGACGAAACCCGGCTGGGTGTCGTCGTGGCGGGGCAGTGGCCGGACACCGGAAAAGCTGTAGACGATCTGGCTGTGGTCCACCGTGATGGTGGGGAAGACGTGCCCCACGAGTTCGAAGAAGTAGTCGATCTCCTGCTCCGTGCAGACGGCGTCCTCGGCCATGTTGGCGTCGACGTCGGTGGTGCCGACCAGGACCCGGTCGCCCATCGGGTAGATCAGCACGATCCGGCCGTCGGTGTGCTCGAAGAAGATCTCCCGGCCGTTGCACGCGGCGAGCAGTTCCGGGTGGTCCAGGACAATGTGCGAGCCCTTGGTGCCGCCCATGAAGCTGCTCGGCTGGCCGAGCGCGTTGTTGGTCAGGTCGACCCAGGCGCCGGTGGTGTTCACGATGACGTCGGCGCGGAAGGTGAATTCCCCGCCGGTGAGTTCGTCACGCAGCCGGGCTTCGCCGTCGGACATCGACACGAGCGACACATAGTTGGCGGCACGGGCGGAACCGCCGCTCAGCGCGCCGAGCGCGCCGGCCTTCGCGCCGTCCTGCAGCACGTCCAGGGTGAGCCGCTCCGGGTTGTGCACGGAGGCGTCGAAGTAGGTGGCCGTGTACTTGACCCGGGGGTCCAGGGCGGGAAGTTCTGCCAGGGCTGCTTCCCGGCCGCGGAACTGGTGCCGCGGGACGCTGCCGCCGGCGCGGGAGAAGGAGTCGTACAGGCTCAGTCCGAGCTTGATGAGGAAGGCGCCGCGTTCCTTCGGCTTGCCCTGCTTGTGGGTGAGGAAACGCAGGGGCGCAGACAGGACACCCGAGAAGGTGCTGAAGATGGGAATGGTGGTTTGCAGCGGCTTGACGTAGTGGGGGGCGATCTTCAGCAGGCGGTTGCGTTCGACGACGGACTCGCGCACCAGCCGGAACTCGCCGTTCTCGAGGTAGCGGATGCCGCCGTGGATCATGTGCGAGGACGCCCCGCTGGCGCCCTGACAGAAATCGCCGCGTTCGACGAGGGCGACGTCCACGCCCTGCAGGGCGAGGTCGCGGAAGGTGCCGACGCCGTTGATCCCGCCGCCGATGATCAGTACCCGGGCCTGGGGGCGCTTGCGCAACGCTGCTGCCGAGGCCCGCTCACCTGCCGCGGAAGGGGTGTTCGTGGTGTGTCCCAAAACTTCTCTCCTGGGGCTGGGGGTTGTGCGCCCATCACGCCGGGCGCATCTTGCACACCCAATTCTTTGGAATGATGGAAAATGAATTCAAGCTATTTGCACAAACGTGCAGAACGGAATTGAGATGCCACGCTCCCGACACTCGGATGCGCTCCGCGCCGCCCAGATGTACTACCTGCAGGACCTGACGATGGACGCCATCGCACGGGAACTGCGGACCTCCCGCTCCACCGTTTCGCGCCTGTTGTCCTCCGCCCGGGATACCGGTCTGGTTCAGGTCCAGATCCGCAGCCCCCTGGATTCGGCCCCCGAACTGGAACGGATGATCCGCGAGCAACACAATGTGGATGTCCACGTGGTCCCCGTGCTGGACACACTGAACGAAGCCGAAACCCTGGACCGGGTGGCGATGCAGGCCGCCCGGACGATCGGCCCGCTCGTCGACTCGAACGCGATCATCGGGATCGCATGGGGGGCCACCATCAGTGCCGTGAGCCGGCACCTGACCCGCAAGATCACCCACGACAGCATCGTGGTCCAGCTCAACGGCGCCGGAAACATGCAGACCACCGGCATCACCTACGCGAGCGACATCATGCGCCGCTTCGGAATCGCCTACGGTGCACGCGTGGAACAGTTCCCGGTGCCCGCGTTCTTCGACCACGCCTCGACCAAGACCGCGATGTGGAAGGAACGCAGCGTGCGGCGCGTGCTGGATCTCCAGGACCGGATGAGCATCGCCATCTTCGGTGTCGGGTCCGTGGATTCCTCCTACCCCAGCCACGTGTACGCCGGCGGCTACCTGGATGAGAACGACCTCAAGCTGCTTGCCGGTTCGGACGTGGTGGGCGATGTCGCCACCGTGTTCTTCCGTGCGGATGGCTCCTCCGACGGGATCACCTTGAACGAAAGGAGCACCGGACCCAGCCATGAACAGCTCCGCCAGGTACGGCGCCGCATCTGCGTCGTTTCCGGCGCATCCAAGATCGATGGCCTGCGCGGGGCGCTCGCGGCACGGCTCGCCACGGACCTGATCGTGGACGAGGCCACGGCGCGGCGGCTGGTGGGCTTTGGTGACTCCGCGTGAGCCGGGCGGATGGGTAGAGTCTTTGCTATGAAACCCTCGCCGCGCCTCAGCCTCAACAACGGTGTCCTGATCGACCAGCTGGGGTTCGGCCTGTACAAGGTCCCTCCGGCCGCTGCGGCCGGCTTGGTGTCCACCGCCATCGGCGCCGGATACCGGCACTTCGATACCGCGGCGATGTACGGCAACGAAACCGGCGTGGGCAAGGGAATCGGGCGCGCGCTCGCCCCGTCCGGGAGCTACGAGGACACCGGCGGCTCCGGCGAGGAATTCCACGCCCTTTCCCGCAGCGATATCTTCGTCACCACCAAACTGTGGAACGACGACCAGGGCTACGACGCCACGCTGCGGGCCTTCGACGAGTCGATGACAAGGCTTGGCCTGGACCACGTGGACCTGTATCTGATCCACTGGCCGTGCGCCGCCCGCGGGCTGTTCAAGGAAAGCTACAAGGCCATGGAAACCCTGTACCGTGAAGGCCGCGTCCGGGCCATCGGTGTTTCCAACTTCCAGGCAGCACACCTGGAAGCCCTCATGGAGTCGGCGGAGGTAGTGCCCGCGGTCAACCAGATCGAACTGCACCCGTGGCTGCAGCAGGGAAGGCTGCGGACCTTGCACGATCAGCTCGGCATCCGCACCGAGGCCTGGAGCCCGCTGGGCCGCGGCCACGTGCTGGCGGACCCGGCCATCCTGGCGCTCGCCGAAAAACACGGCAGGACGCCGGCGCAGATCGTCATCCGCTGGCACCTGCAACTGGGCAACATCGTCATCCCGAAGGCGAGCTCCGGCGCCCGCATCGAGGAGAATTTCCGGGTCTTCGACTTCCAGTTGCCGGCCGAGGACATGGACGGGCTGGGCTCCCTCGAACGGCACCACCGCACGGGTTCGCACCCGGACGATGTCAATTAAGAAGAGCTGTCAATCAGACCCTGCATAAGGATCACACGCATGGAACAACTGGACACCGGCCGCTCCGGTCCCGCACGGGATCCGCAGGCCTTCTTCAGCCCGTCCCTCGCCGGACGGACGCGGGCCTCGGACCTGGAGCTCGACGGCGGCACGGTCGCCTATTGGTGTTACGAGCCCGTCAGCACCACACCCGCCACCCGCACGGTCCTGGTGATCCACGGGTTCCGCGGCGACCACCATGGGCTGCTCCGGGTGGTCGACATGCTGCCGGAGATGCGCGTGATCGTCCCGGACCTGCCCGGGTTCGGCAGTTCCGACGCTTTCGTCCGGGACGAACACACCGTGGAGCGCTACGGGAAGTTCATCGCCGAGTTCATGGCGGCGCTCGGGCTCGGACCGGACACCGTGCTGCTGGGGCATTCCTTCGGTTCGATCATCACCAGCCACTTCGCCGCGGCGAATCCCGGCGCGGTCACTCCCCTGGTGTTGATCAACCCCATCGCCACGCCGGCCCTCGAAGGCCCCAAGGGCATCATGACCAAGCTTGCGGTCTTCTATTACCGCTTGTCCGCCAGGCTTCCCCGGCCACTGGGCCTGGCGATCCTGCGGAACCGGCTGATCGTGCGCGTCATGAGCGAGACCATGGCCAAGACACGGGACAAGCAACTGCGCGGCTTCGTCCATGCCCAGCACGATGCCTACTTCTCCGCCTTCGCGGACCGGAACAGCCTGCTTGAATCCTTCGAGGCCTCCGTTTCCAGCCATGTGGCCGAGGTGGCTTCACGGCTTGAGCTGCCGGTCCTGCTCATCGCCGGCGAAAAGGACGAGATCGCCACCTTGCCGGCCCAGCACAAGCTGCTCGAACGGCTGCCGGACGCGCAGCTCGTGGTGATTCCCGGCGTCGGGCACTTGATCCATTACGAAACGCCGGAACCCGCAGCCGCAGCCATCCGCACCTTCCTGGAGGAACACCCCGCGTGAAGATCGTCATCGACGCCCGTTTTACCCGGACCGACCACCACGACGGAATCAGCCGGTACGGCTCCAGCCTCATCGCGGCCACCGCCAAAATCGCCGACGTGACGATGCTGATCAGCGACCCACGCCAGCTCGCCCTGCTCCCCGACGTCCCGCATGTGCTCGTCAACAGCCCGTTGTCGCCGATGGAACTGTTCGTCGCCCGGGAAGTCAACAAGCTCGGCGCCGACGTGGTGGTCTGCCCCATGCAGACGATGGGCACCCTGGGCCGCAAATACGGGCTGGTCCTGACCCTCCACGACCTCATCTACTACGAACACCCCGCTCCCCCCGGTTTCCTGCCCGCACCGGTGCGGCTGCTGTGGCGTCTCTACCACAAGGCCTTCTGGCCGCAGCGGGTCCTGCTGAACCGGGCCGACGTCGTGGCGACCATCAGCCACACCACCGAAGCCCTGATGGCCAAGTACCGCCTGACCAGCCGGCCGGTGCGGATCGTTGGGAACGCCCCCCAGCCGGGACAGCAGCCCCGCGACCCCGGGGCCGGCGCCGAGAAGTCCCTGCTCTACATGGGGTCCTTCATGCCGTACAAGAACGTGGAGACGATGATCCGCGGCATGGCCGGGCTTCCCGATTTCACCCTGCACCTGCTCAGCCGGATCACGCCGCAGCGCCGGGCCGAACTGGAGGCGCTGGTGCCCGCGGGCGCGGACGTCCGCTTCCACAACGGCGTCACCGACGAGGAATACAGTGCTCTGCTGGCCAAGGCGACCGCCTTGGTGAGCCTGTCCCGGGCCGAGGGCTACGGCCTCCCGCTGGTCGAAGCCATGTCCCTGGGCACCCCGGTGATCGCCAGCGACATCCCGATTTTCCGTGAGGTCGGCTCCGACGCTGCCAGCTACGTGGACCCGGATTCGCCTGCCGCGTTCACGGCCGCGGTCCAGCAACTGCGGGACGGCGGGTTCTGGCAGAAGCGTTCCCGGCGTTCCGTGGAGCGCGCGGCGGATTTCAGCTGGGAGGATTCGGCCCGGCAACTGCTCGCGGTGGCGGATGAAATCGTGGCCATGCGCGGCAGGAAGCGCCGCTGACGGCGTCTTCCGCCGCTACAGCACGTCCACGCCGTCGAGCCGGAGCTGGACGGGACCTGCGGTCCGTTTCGCCGCACTCGCGGCTTTGACCGCGCGCATGGCCTTGGTGGCCCGGGCCGCCTGCCCATAGGGAATGAACAGCAGGGTGCGGACGTCCGCCTCTCCAGCCTGGCTGCCCTGACGGGCGGCCGACACCGAGAGCGGCGAAGGCCCGACGGTGCGCAGCTGCAGTGAGCTTTCCAGGGCGCCGGTGAAATGTACGACGTCGGCGCGAGGCCCGGTGACTGAGGCCACCCGGACGGCGGGAGGCAGTTTCAGTTCCTGCCGCAGCTCCAGTTCCCGGGCGGCAAAACCGGCCGGGTCCCAGCGCAGCAAGGCGCCCGTGGCGGTGCTGTCATCCGCCGTGACCACGACGAGTCCGCCCTCCGACGCCGGCCGGACCAGGGCGGCCGCATTGAACCAGCGCCGCACGGTGTCCTCGCCTGCCCGCAGGTTTTCGCGGCGGAGCAGTGAATCGCCATCCAGGAGCAGGGCGGCCGCGTAGCCTTCGTCGGCCACGGGTTCGGCGCCGATGGTCGCGACCACGAGGGCGGGCGCAGTACCCACCCTGGCCTTGACCTGGTCCCCGGACGAGGTGACCACAGTCTTCCCGGGGAAGGCGCGGCCGAGTTCTTCGGCGGTGCGCAGCACCCCGGCGGCGCCACGCCGCAGCCGCCGCCCGCCGCAGTGCCGGCACTGCCATTCGGGGGCGGGAGTGGAGCACCAGCGGCACTGTGGTGGCGAGGAGGGCCCCGTGACGGCCAGCGGCCCCTGGCAGTTGGTGCAGCGCGCCGGCGCGCGGCAGTCCTCACACACCAGGGACGGGGCGTAACCGGCCCGCGCCACCTGCACGAGCACCGGCCCGCGTTCCAGGCCTTCCTTTGCCGCGCGCCACGCCGCGCCGGGCAGCCGGGCGATGCGGGCCAGCGGGTCCCGCTCCTGTTCGAAGCTGTCGGCAGTGTTCAGGACCCGCGGGGTCCGGCTCCGGAGCACGGGCCGCGGAGCCTCCACGGCCGCTGCCCAGCCGGTACCCACGAGGCGCTGCAGTTCGGTGCTCCTGCTGTGCGCAGCCATCAGGCAGGCCGTCTTTTCCTGGTCGCTGCGCAGCAGCAGCACCTCGCGGCTGTGGGCATAGGGCGCGCGTTGGTCAATGTGGAGGTCGTCGCCGTCGTCCCAGCACACCACGAGGCCAAGGTCCCGCACCGGGGCGTACGCCGCCGAACGTGTGCCTACGGCGACGCGGGCGTCGCCGCGCAGCAGCCTCAGATAGTTCCGGTACCGGGGGGTCTGGCCGTCTTCGGCGGTGAGGCGAGCGACGTCCGCGGCCGGCAGCACCTCCAGGAGGGCCTTCTCCATCCGGTCCAGGTCCCGGTGGTCTGGAACCACGACGACAGCGCCCCGCCCCGAGGAGCGCACCGCGGCGACGGCGGCGGCCAGCAGCCGCGGCCAGCTGTCCGGGCCATAGCCCTGCACCGCCGTGAGGACGGCGTGCGGTGAACCGCCGGCTGCCAGATGCTGCAGGAAAGCCGGGCCGTTGCCGTAGGAGGACCAGCCTCCGGCCGCATCTGCCAAGCCGTCCACGCGGGCGCCGGAGTCATTGCCTTCGAGGGATTCCCCGGCGAGGTAGGCCTTTTCGACGCCGGCAACGCGGGGCGGGATGGCGGTGCGCAGGACGTCGCTCAGGGTGCCGGCGTAGCGCTCGGCGACCGCGGAGGCCAGGGCCAACAGGGACGGGCCCAGCACAGGAACGGCGGAAACCACTTTCAGCAGCGGTACCAGGGACGGGCCGCCGGGGGCGTAGGGCTTGCGCTCCAGGATGTATCCGCCGAGTTCCTGGCCGTTGAAGCGCACCTTGACGCGGACGCCGGGCAGCGCGGATTCGGCGAATTTGGCCGGCACGCTGTAGTCGAAGGGCCGGTCCAGGTGCGGCAGGGGCGATTCGATGAGTACCGCGGCCACCGGATCCACGGCGGCCGTTTCGGGCCCGCCCGCAGGTGCCTGCGCCGGGAATCCCTGCAGCAGGGAAGGCTGCCGCACGGAAGCCGCGGCGAAGGAATCCGCATCGAGCGGAAACAACCCGTGTTCGCCCATGGTCACCCCCTGCCCTCCGGCTCCTGCCCTTGCTTTGCTGGGACCAGCAAAGCATGGGGCACTGACATTTTCAGTGCCCCCTTCTTGCCCACGGGGGCGGAAAGGACGCGGGCCGGGCGGTGCGGCTCAGGCGTTGAAGAATTCCTTCAGCTCCGCCACCCGGTCCAGGCGTTCCCAGGTGAAGTCCGGCTCGTCCCGGCCGAAGTGGCCGTGGGCTGCGGTCTTGGTGTAGATGGGACGCTTCAGGTCGAGGGCGTCGATGATGGCGCGGGGGCGCAGGTCGAAGATCTCCGCGATGGCTTCGCTGATGCGGGCGGGATCGACGGTTTCGGTGCCGAAGGTTTCCACGTAGGTGCCCACGGGACGGGCCTGGCCGATGGCGTAGGCGATCTGAATCTCGGCGCGCCGGGCCAGTCCCGCGGCCACCACGTTCTTGGCCACCCAGCGCATCGCGTATGCGGCCGAGCGGTCCACCTTCGACGGGTCCTTGCCGGAGAAGGCACCGCCGCCGTGGCGGGAGAAGCCGCCGTAGGTGTCCACGATGATCTTGCGGCCGGTCAGGCCGGCGTCGCCCACCGGGCCGCCGATCACGAAGGCGCCGGCCGGGTTGAGGATGTGCGCCGCGCGGGAGGTGTCGAGTTCGGAGGCTTCCATCACCGGGCGGATGACGTGCTCGGCGAGGTCCGCGCGCAGCTGTTCGAGCCTGGTCTCCTGGGCGTGCTGGCTGGAGATCACCACGGTTTCGACCGAAACGGGACGGTCGCCGTCGTATCCGACGGTCACCTGGGTTTTGCCGTCCGGACGGAGGTAGGCAAGTTCGCCGCTTTTGCGGACATCGGTGAGGCGCTCGGAGAGGCGGTGTGCCAGCCAGATCGGGGTGGGCATGTAGGACGGGGTCTCATCGCTGGCGTAGCCGAACATGATGCCCTGGTCGCCGGCGCCCTGGAGGTCGTAGTCGTCCTCCTGGCGGCCTTCGCGGGCCTCGAGCGAGTTGAACACGCCGCCGGCGATGTCGTTGGACTGCTGGCCGATGGACACGGACACGCCGCAGCGTGCGCCGTCGAAACCGTTCGCGGAGGAGTCGTAGCCGATGCCGAGGATGGTCTCGCGGACGATCTGCGGAATCTCGACATAGGCGTCGGTGGTGACTTCACCGGCAACGTGCACCAGGCCGGTGGTGGCCATGGTCTCCACGGCGACGCGCGACTCCGGGTCGGCCGCGAGGAGGGCGTCGAGGATGGCGTCGCTGATCTGGTCGCAGATCTTGTCCGGATGCCCCTCGGTGACCGACTCCGAGGTGAAGAGCCGGAGCTTGGACGGATTTCCGTGGGCGTGGTGCAGGGGTAAAGTCACGTGACTACCTTACTTGTTTGAGGGAGAACGGCCGGTGCCGTGTGTCCCCGTGCGAAGAGTGCGGCCGAAGCGGGGTCAGCCCGCGGGCGACACGCGGTCCAGCTCGGCGGCGATGCGGTCGATGACGGCAGCCGCGACGTCCGCCTTCGAGCCGGCGGCTGACTGGGGCCCGGCGCCGTGCCCGGAGAGGATCACCACGGAGGTTTCGTCCTGGCCGAAGACCCGGCCGACACCGACGTGGTTCACCACCAGCAGGTCGCAGCCCTTCCGGGCGAGCTTCGCACTGGCGTGTTCCAGGACGTCACCGTCGGCGTCTCCCGTCTCGGCGGCGAAGCCGACAATCAGTTGGCCGTGAGCGCCACCTGTGTGGAGACCGCCGCCTTGGAGTCCCCCGGCTTGGGCAAGGCCGCGTTGTTCGACGAGTTCCCGGAGGATGTCCGGATTCCGGACGAGCCGCACGAGCGGCGCGTCGTTGTCGTCCTTCTTCTTGATCTTGGTGTCGGACACTTCGGCGGGCCGGAAGTCCGCGACCGCCGCGGCCATGATCACGACGTCGGAGTCCGGGGCGGCGGCAAGCGCAGCCTCGCGCAGTTCGAGGGCGGATTCGACGCGGACCAGTTCCACGCCTTCCGGGGGGTCCACGTCCATGTGCGCGGCGAGGAAACGGACGCGGGCCCCGGCGTCGAGGGCGGCCTGGGCCAGTGCGGCGCCCTGCTTGCCCGAGGAGCGGTTCCCCAGGAACCGCACAGGGTCCAGGGCTTCCCGGGTGCCGCCGGCCGAAATGGTGACGGTGCGCCCGGCCAGGGGTTTGGGGGCCCCGGCAGCCGGCGCGGGGGCGGCTGCCCCGGCGAGGGCCAGCGCCGCGGCGAAGATCGCTTCAGGTTCCGGAAGCCGTCCGGGGCCCGAGTCGGCGCCGGTCAGGCGCCCGACGGCCGGTTCCAGCACAGTGGCGCCGCGGCTGCGCAGGGTTTCGACGTTGGCCCGGGTGGCGGGGTGCTGCCACATTTCGCTGTGCATTGCGGGGGCGAAGAGCACGGGACCGTGCGCCATCAGCAGTGTATTGGTGAGAAGGTCGCCGGCCTGACCGGTGGCCGCCTTGGCGAGCAGGTCCGCCGTCGCCGGGGCCACCACAACCAGGTCCGCCTCATGGCCGAGCCGGACATGGTTGACCTTCTCGACGTCGTCGAACACGCTGTTGCTCACGGGCTTGCCCGAGAGGGCCTCCCAGGTGGCAGTCCCGACGAAGCGGGTGGCCGCTTCGGTGGGAATGACCGTGACGTCGTGTCCGGCTTCAGTAAAAAGCCGGAGGAGCGATGCAACCTTGTAGGCTGCGATCCCTCCCCCGACTCCGAGGATGATGCGCACGTGGCCCCCGTCTACAGGCTGGCTGCCTACTCGGCCGATTCGATCGGCGTGGATACGAGCAGGCCCTCGTTGATCTCGCGCAGGGCGATGGAGAGGGACTTCTCGTTCAGCTTGGTGTCAACGAGCGGGCCGACGTATTCGAAGAGGCCCTCGTGCAGCTGGGCGTAGTACGCGTTGATCTGGCGTGCACGCTTGGCGCCGAAGATCACCAGGCCGTACTTGGAATCGGCGGCCTTAAGCAGCGAGTCGATCGGCGGGTTGATGATGCCTTCAAGGTTCGTGGACACGAATTCTCCAAATTCTAGCGGGCTGACAGTTCCCGGCGCTTAGCGCTGGTGCGGGGTAAGCCCCATGAGTGAAACAAGCTCGTCCGCTGCCCGTTGGACGTCATCGTTGATGACGGTGTGGTTGAACTCCGGTTCAGCGGCAAGTTCCAGTTTAGCGGTTTCCAGGCGGCGCTGCTGTTCTTCAGGGGTTTCGGTGCCGCGGCCGACGAGCCGGCGGACCATTTCCTCCCACGACGGCGGCGCGAGGAAGACGAAGTTCGCGTCCGGCACCGCTTCCTTGACCTGGCGTGCGCCCTGCAGGTCGATCTCGAGCAGGACGGATTTGCCTTCGGCGATGGCTGCCTCAACGGTGCTGCGCAGCGTTCCGTAGCGGTTGCGCCCGTGCACGACCGCCCATTCCAGGAGCTGGCCGTCCGCGATCAGGGAATCGAACTCGTCGGCGCTCTTGAAGAAGTAGTGGACCCCTTCCGTCTCCCCCGGGCGCGGTGCCCTGGTGGTAGCGGATACCGACAGCCAGACTTCAGGATAGTTGTCGCGGATGTAGGTGGATACGGTTCCCTTGCCGACGGCAGTAGGGCCTGCGAGGACGGTCAGTCCCGGTTTCTTGCTCACGTGATCCTTCGGGGTGAGGCGCTAGACGCCGTGTTTGTCTTCCATAAAATCTATCAGCGCCCGGGTTTGGTGGACGCCAAGGCCCCGGAGCCTGCGCGAAGCGGCGATGCCGAGCTCCTTCATGATCGCGGCGGCCCGCACCGGTCCGATGCCCGGAACGGCTTCCAGAAGCTCAAGCACGCGCATCCGCGCCAGCGCCTCGTCCTCGGCCGCCCGGCTGATCAGCCCCGCGATCCCGAGCTCCCCTTTCCGGAGGCGTTCCTTCGCCTGGGCCCGGAGGGCCCTGGCTTTGGCCGCCTTCGCAAGGGCATCGCTACGTTCCTGTGCAGACAAAGCCTTCAACGCCACTGAATCTCCCCATTCTGTGCAGCACCTTGCCCGAAGCAGAGTGGACTACCCCGAAGCTACCGGCATCCGCACAGGGAACGCAACGCGGAAGCCGGCACCGCCCGGGGGCTGGTACCGGCTTCCGCCACGAACGTTGAAGCTGCGGTGCCCGCTCAGCTGGCGAGCAGCCCGTCCCGGGTTTCCGCGGTGGCGGCACGCAGGCCGGCGAGGTCGGGCCCCGCGGCCAGGATGCCGCGGCTGGACGTGGCGAGGACGGCCGGGTAGGCCGCGCCGAACGTGCTGCGCAGGTCCGCCGCGGTGGCGCCCTGGGCGCCGAGACCGGGTGCCAGCAGCGGCCCGTTGACCGCGTTCAGGTCCAGGCCCAGGTCTTCAAGGGCGCTGCCGATGGTCGCACCGACCACCAGGCCAACCGAGCCCAGCGCGCCGGCATAGCGTCCGTTCTCGACGGCGGCCGCCTCCACGATGCGCTTGGCCACCGATTCGCTGCCGCCCACGTGCTGCACCGACTTGCCCTCGGGGTTCGAGGTGAGCGCCAGGACGAACACGCCGCGTCCGTACTCTGCGGCCAGCTCGAGGGCCGGGCGCAGCGACTCGAAGCCCAAGTACGGGCTCAGCGTCACCGAATCGGCGGCGAGGGCCGAGCCGTCACGCAGCCACGCGTCCGCGTATGCGGCCATGGTGGAGCCGATGTCCCCGCGCTTGGCGTCGGCGATGCTCAGCACCCCGGCGTCGGACGCGGCGGCCAGCGTGCGCTCCAGCACGGCCATGCCGGCGGAGCCGTGGCGTTCGTACAGGGCCACCTGCGGCTTGACCGCGGCAGCGAGGGAAGCCACGGCCTCCACGACGGTGAGCGAGAAGCGCTCCAGGCCGGCGACGTCGTCGTTCAGTCCCCAGTCCGCCAGCAGTCCCGGGTGCGGGTCGATGCCGACACAGAGCGGGCCGCGGTTGGCCATGGCGGCGGCCAGCCGGGAGCCGAAGGGCTCCCGGCCGGTCCGCTGGTCAGCAGCCTCAGGCATTGACCGATTCCTTCGCCGCGGTCAGGTTCGCGGCGTGCTCCTGCAGGCTGGTCACGGACCATTCGTAGGTGCGCTGAGCCTCGATCGCCTGCACGGCGGCGTTGAACTCGGCCACCGTGGTGATGCAGGGGATGCCGATCGAAGTCGCCGCGGCGCGCAGCTCGTAGCCGTCGGAACGGGCCTCGCCGCCGGAAGGCGTGTTGAAGACCATGTCGATCTCGCCGGCGACGATGAGATCGGCAATGGTGCCCTCCCCTTCGGCGCTGGAGCCTTCGGCGACCTTACGGACCGGGGTGGCCTGGATGCCATTGCGGCGCAGCACGTCCGCGGTGCCGCCGGTGGAGACGATCTCGAAGCCGAGGTCGGACAGGCGCTTGACGCCCATGATCACCGAGCGCTTGTCCCGGTTCGCCACCGAGACGAAGACCTTGCCTTCGGTAGGCAGGGCGTTGCCGCCACCGGCCTGGCTCTTGGCGAACGCGGTGTCGAAATGCTTGTCGATGCCCATGACCTCGCCGGTGGAGCGCATTTCCGGCCCGAGCAGTGAGTCCACGACCTTGCCCTCCGGGGTGCGGAAGCGGCTGAACGGCAGCACGGCTTCCTTGACGGCGATCGGCGCGTCGAACGGCAGGGTGGAGCCATCACCGGTTTCCGGCAGCATCTTGTAGGCGCTGCGGAGTTGGTTGATCGTGACGCCGGTGCCGATCAGGGCTGCGGCCTTGGCCATCTGCACGCCGGTGGCCTTGGACACGAACGGCACGGTGCGGGAGGCACGCGGGTTGGCTTCCAGCACGTAGAGCACGTCCGAGGCGAGGGCGAACTGGATGTTGATCAGGCCACGCACGCCCACGCCTTCGGCGATGGCCCGGGTGGCGGTGCGGACCCTGTCGATCACGTTCTTGCCCAGGGTGATCGGGGGCAGCACACAGGCGGAGTCACCGGAGTGCACGCCGGCTTCCTCGATGTGTTCCATGATGCCGCCGAGGTACATGTCCGTGCCGTCGAAGAGCGCGTCGACGTCGATTTCGACGGCGTCCTCGAGGAAGCGGTCGATCAGCACCGGGTGGTCCGGGGTGATTTCCGTGGCGTTGGCGATGTAGCGGGAGAGGTTGGCTTCGTCGTAGACGATCTCCATGCCGCGGCCGCCCAGCACGTAGGAGGGCCGGACCAGTACCGGGTAGCCGATTTCGTCGGCGATCTTCTTGGCGTCCTCGAAGGAGACGGCGGTGCCGTTCTTCGGAGCGATCAGGCCGGCGCTGTCCAGCACCCGGGAGAATTCGCCGCGGTGCTCGGCCAGGTCGATGGCCTCGGGCGAGGTGCCCAGGATCGGGACGCCGGCGTCGGCCAGCTGCTGGGCCAGCTTCAGCGGGGTCTGGCCGCCGAGCTGGACGAACACGCCCATCACGCCGCCGGTGCGTTCTTCGGCCGCGATAACTTCGAGGACATCTTCAAGGGTCAGCGGTTCGAAGTAGAGGCGGGTGGACACGTCGTAGTCCGTGGACACCGTTTCCGGGTTGCAGTTGACCATGACGGTCTCGTAGCCGGCCTTGCGCAGCGCCATGGAGGCGTGGACGCAGGAGTAGTCGAACTCGATGCCCTGACCGATGCGGTTCGGGCCGGAGCCGAGGATGATCACGGACGGCTTGGCGTGCAGGCCGACCTCGTCCTCCTCGTCGTAGGCCGAGTAGTGGTACGGCGTGTAGGCGGCGAATTCGGCGGCGCAGGTGTCAACGGTCTTGTAGACCGGACGGACGCCGAGGGCCTGGCGGACGCCGCGGACCACGGCTTCGCTGTTGTGGGTCAGGGCACCGATCTGCTCGTCCGAGAAGCCATGGCGCTTGGCGTTGCGCAGCATGTCCTCGGTCAGCGCGCCGGCCTTGCGTATATCCGTGGCGGTCTCGTTGAGCAGCTGCAGCTGGTCCAGGAACCACGGGTCGATCTTCGTGGCTGCGTACAGTTCCTCCACGGTGGCGCCGCCCAGCAGGGCGCGCTGGACCTGGTAGAGGCGTTCCGTCGTCGGACGCTTGGCCTTCTCTACGAGCTCGGCGACCTCGTACTCGGGCACGTGGCTGAAGTCCAGCTGCGAGCCCTTCTGCTCCAGGGAGCGCAGGGCCTTCTGCAGGGCTTCGGTGAAGTTGCGGCCCATGGCCATGGCCTCGCCCACCGACTTCATGGTGGTGGTGAGGGTGTTGTCCGCGGCCGGGAACTTCTCAAACGCGAAGCGCGGAACCTTCACCACCACGTAGTCCAGCGTCGGTTCGAAGGATGCCGGGGTCTTCTGCGTGATGTCGTTCGGGATCTCGTCCAGGGTGTAGCCCAGGGACAGCTTGGTGGCGATCTTGGCGATCGCGAAGCCCGTGGCCTTGGACGCCAGGGCAGAGGAGCGGGAGACGCGCGGGTTCATTTCGATGACGACGACGCGGCCCGTGTCCGGGTGGATGGCGAACTGGATGTTGCAGCCGCCGGTGTCCACGCCGACTTCGCGGATGACGGCGATCGCGACGTCGCGCAGCTTCTGGTACTCGCGGTCGGTGAGGGTCAGCGCCGGGGCCACGGTGATGGAGTCACCGGTGTGCACGCCCACGGGGTCGAAGTTCTCGATGGAGCAGACAACAACGACGTTGTCGTTCTTGTCGCGCATCATCTCGAGCTCGTATTCCTTCCAGCCGAGGATGCTCTCTTCGAGCAGCACCTCGGTGGTGGGGCTGTACTGCAGGCCCTGGCCGACGATGCGGCGCAGGTCGTCCTCGTTGTAGGCCAGGCCGGAGCCGAGGCCGCCCATGGTGAAGGACGGCCGGACCACCATCGGGTAGCCCAGGTCCTCGGCGGCGGCGAAGGCCTCGTCCATGGTGTGGATGATGTGGCTGCGGGCGGATTCGGCGCCGCAGCGCTCCACGACGCCCTTGAACTTCTCACGGTCTTCGCCGAGTTCGATCGCGGCGATGTTCGCGCCGATCAGTTCCACGTTGTACTTGGCCAGCACGCCGTTCTTGTCCAGGGCGATGGCGGTGTTCAGCGCCGTCTGGCCGCCCAGGGTGGGAAGCACGGCGTCGGGGCGCTCCTTGGCGATGATCTTTTCGACCACCTCGGGGGTGATCGGCTCGACGTAGGTGGCGTCGGCGAACTCGGGGTCGGTCATGATGGTGGCCGGGTTGGAGTTCACGAGGATGACCCGCAGGCCTTCCTCCTTGAGCACGCGGAGGGCCTGGGTTCCGGAGTAGTCGAACTCGGCCGCCTGGCCGATGACGATGGGACCGGAACCGATGACAAGGACGCTCTTGAGATCTGTACGCTTGGGCATTACTTGGTGTCCTCGCTGGTCTGGGCTGATGTGGTCTGGGCGGAGTTCTTGGTGCCGTCCATCAGTTCGATGAAGCGGTCGAAGAGGTAGGCGGCGTCGTGCGGGCCCGCGGCGGCCTCGGGGTGGTACTGGACCGAGAAGGCCGGGATGTCCAGGCAGGACAGGCCCTCCACCACGTTGTCGTTGAGGCTCACGTGGCTGACCTCGACGCGTCCGTAGCGCTCTTCCGGCGCCGTGCTGGCCCCGTCCATGGGGGCGTCGACGGCGAAGCCGTGGTTCTGCGAGGTGATTTCCACCTTGCCGGTGCGGCGGTCCATGACGGGTTGGTTGATGCCGCGGTGGCCGTACTTGAGCTTGTAGGTGCCAAAGCCGAGGGCGCGGCCGAGGATCTGGTTGCCGAAGCAGATGCCGAAATACGGCAGCTTCTCGTCCAGCACGGAGCGCAGCAGCTTCACCTGGGCATCGGCCGTGGCGGGATCGCCGGGGCCGTTGGACATGAAGAAACCGTCCGGGTTGACGGCCTTGACGTCCTCGAGCGTGGCGGTGGCCGGGAGCACGTGGACGCGGACGCCGCGTTCGGCGAAGCGAACCGGGGTCATGGCCTTGATGCCGAGGTCGATGGCCGCGATGCTGAAGCGGGCGTCGCCCTCCCAGCCGTGGTCCTTCGGTTCCACCACGTAGGCTTCGTCGATGCTGACTTCCTCGGCCAGGCGGGCGCCTTCCATCGGGGCGCTGGCCTTGACGGCGGCGAGCAGTTCGCTGTCGGCGGCCTTGGCGGCCTCGCCGGAGAAGATGCCGGCGCGCATGGTCTTGTTCTCGCGCAGGTGGCGGGTGATGGCGCGGGTGTCCACGCCCTGGATGCCGACGATGCCCTGCTCCACGAGTTCGGCGTCGAGGCTGCGCTCGGAGCGCCAGTTGGAGGGGCGGCGCGCGGCGTCGCGGACCACGTAGCCGGCAACCCAGATCTTGCGGGATTCGGCGTCCTCGCTGTTCACGCCGGTGTTGCCGATGTGCGGTGCGGTCTGCACCACAAGCTGGCGGGCGTAGGAGGGGTCGGTGATGGTTTCCTGGTAGCCGGTCATGCCGGTCGCGAAAACGGCCTCACCCAGGGCAGTGCCCGTGGCACCGTAGCTGCGGCCGCGGAACGTGCGGCCGTCTTCGAGGACCAGCACTGCGGGAGCGGCGCTTGCCGCGGTGCTGGCGTCAACGTCGTTCGGATGTGTCGCTGCGTTGTTGTCCGTCACTGTCTTACTTTCCACTATCGGCTTGCGCCTGGGGGTTTGCGGAGATCAATTCTTGGAGGGCGTTGATGAAGGGCTGCTTGTCGGCGGCGTGCCGGGTACGGAATCCCGTATCCAGTGTGCGGCTTCCCAGGGTCCAGCTGATGACCACGAGTCCGTTCTTTTCGACGAACTTGCCGGCCATCCCGCTGTCCTGGCGCTGGGCCTGGAGCGCCGCGCGCGGCACGAACAGCGGCGGGAAGCCGTCCCGGTCGAACAGCACGCCTTCGGGGTGCACGCTTGCTTCGGCGTTCCCGCGGAAGCCCAGGCCGTGGACCGCGATCCGGTCCAGCCAGTCCCCCGCCGTCGTGGTGGCCACGTACTGGCCTTCGACGGCGACGGCGGCCGCGCCCAGTTCCGCCGGAACGGCCGGGGGCTGTTCGACGTCGGCCTGCCGCCGGAGCCGGGAGCGCCAGCCGAGACCAATGAGCGTGAACGCCACGGCGCACAGCGCCAGGACGAGCAGCAGGGAGGCGAGCTCGTTCATCAGTTCCCGCTGACCGCGCCGGCGGTCTCCGGGTGGCGGTAGGGCACGTTCAGCTTGCCGTCGAGCACCGTGGGGTGGCCCTTGAAGAAGGTCGCGATCACGGCGCCGGGCAGTTCCCGGCCCTTGAACGGGGAGTTCCGGCCCATGGTGGCCATCTTGTAGGGGTCAACGGTCCAGCGGGCCGCCGGGTCCACCAGGATGATGTTGGCCGGTTCGCCGGCTTCGAGCGGGCGGCCCTGGTCTTCCAGGCGGCCGATGCGTGCCGGGACGGTGGAGGTGACGCGGGCGAAGTCGGCCCAGCCCATCAGGCCGGTTTCGATCATGGTTTCCTGCACCACGGACAGCGCCGTTTCCAGCCCGGTCATGCCCATGGCCGCCTGCGCCCATTCGCATTCTTTGTGCTCGCTGGGGTGCGGGGCGTGATCGGTGCCGATGACGTCGATGGTGCCGTCCGCGAGGGCCTCGCGCAGGGCCAGGACGTCCGCTTCGGTGCGCAGCGGCGGGTTGACCTTGTAGACGGGGTCGTAGCTGCGGACCAGTTCGTCGGTGAGGAGCAGGTGGTGCGGGGTGACCTCGGCGGTGACGTCGATGCCGCGGGACTTGGCCCAGCGGATGATTTCCACGGAGCCGGCGGTGGAGACGTGGCAGACGTGCAAGCGGGAGCCGACGTGCTGGGCGAGCAGCACGTCCCGGGCGATGATGCTCTCTTCCGCGACGGCCGGCCAGCCGCCCAGCCCGAGCACCGCGGAGACGGCGCCCTCGTTCATCTGTGCCCCGGCGGTGAGGCGCGGTTCCTGCGCGTGCTGGGCCACTACGCCGTCGAACGCCTTCACGTACTCGAGGGCGCGGCGCATCAGCACGGGGTCGTGGACGCAGATCCCGTCGTCGGAGAAGACCCGCACCCGGGCGCGGGAGTCGGCCATGGCGCCGAGCTCGGCGAGCTGCTCACCGGCCAGGCCCACGGTGACGGCACCCACCGGGCGGACGTCCACCCAGCCGGAGGCGCGGCCCAGGCTGTGGACCTGTTCGACGACGCCGGCGGTGTCCGCGACCGGGTTGCTGTTGGCCATGGCGTGGACTGCGGTGTAGCCGCCAAGTGCGGCGGCGCGGGTGCCGGTCTCGACCGTTTCGGCGTCTTCCCGGCCGGGCTCGCGGAGGTGGGTGTGGATGTCCACCATGCCGGGCAGGGCGACCAGGCCGGCGGCCTCGATGACGATGGCGTCCCCGGCGGCTTCATGGCTGGCCGCGCCGCCGCCCCGCGCGGCGATGACGCCGTCGCTGATCAGCAGGTCTTCGGCATCCCCGCCGAGGATGGCAGCGCCACGGATCAGGTAAGTGTTCTCTGCCATCAGTGGCTCTCCTTGCTGGACGGGGTGGTTGCGGGAACTGTTTCGCGGGTGTCCCCGGAGAGCAGCAGGTACAGGGCGGCCATTCGGACCGAGACGCCGTTGCGCACCTGGTCCAGAACCGTGGAGCGCGGCGAATCGGCGGCCGCGGAGGAAATTTCCAAGCCGCGGTTCATCGGGCCCGGGTGCATGATGATGGTGTCCTTGAGTCCGAGCTCGTCCAGGGCACGCAAGCGGGTGTCATCAAAGCCCCAGCGCCGGGAGTATTCGCGGGTGGAGGGGAAGAACGAGGCGTTCATCCTTTCGCCCTGGACCCGAAGCATCATCATCGCGTCCACCCCGGCTTCGAGGGTGTCATCGAGGTTGTAGCTGACCTTGCAGGGCCATTCTTCGACGCCGATGGGCAGCAGCGTGGGTGGCGCCACGAGGGTGACGTCCGCGCCGAGGGTGCGCAGCAGCCAGACGTTGGAGCGGGCAACCCGGGAGTGCAGCACGTCGCCGGCGATGGCCACGCGCATGCCGCTCAGGTCCGTGCCCTGGGATTCGGTGCCGTGCAGCCGGGCCCAGTGGCGGCGCATGGTGAACGCATCCAGCAACGCCTGGGTGGGGTGTTCGTGCGTGCCGTCGCCCGCGTTGATGACGGCGGCGTCGATCCAGTCCGTGGCGGCGAGGCGGTGCGGTGCACCGGAGGCCCAGTGGCGGATGACGACGGCGTCGGCACCGATGGCGGCGAGGGTCTGGGCGGTGTCCTTGAGTGATTCGCCCTTGGACACCGAGGAGCCCTTGGCGGCGAAGTTGATGACGTCCGCGGACAGCCGCTTGGCGGCGGCCTCGAAGGAGATGCGGGTACGGGTGGAGTCTTCGAAGAAGAGGTTCACCACGGTGCGGCCGCGCAGGGCCGGGAGCTTCTTGACTTCGCGTTCGCCGACGGCGGCCATTTCCTCGGCGGTGTCCAGGATGCGGATCGCGTCCGCTGCGCTGAGGTCCTGGGTGGAAAGGAGGTGTTTCATGCACCCGCCTCGATGACTACTTCGTTGACCGGGGCGCCGTCGACGGTGTCCAGTTCCTCAAGGTGCACGCGTACCTTCTCGGAGGAGGCTGTGGGCAGGTTCTTGCCCACGTGGTCGGCGCGGATGGGAAGTTCGCGGTGGCCGCGGTCCACCAGGACAGCGAGGCGCACGATGCGCGGGCGGCCAAGGTCCACGATGGCGTCCAAGGCGGCGCGGATGGTGCGTCCGGAGTACAGGACGTCGTCGATCAGCACGACAACCTTGTTGTCGATGCCGGACTTCGGCAGCTTCGTGGGGTACGGGGGGCGGGCCGGCTGGTGGGAGAGGTCGTCACGGAACATCGTGACATCCAGCTGCCCGACGATCGCGGCGGCGTCGACGGAGGGATCCGCGGCGGCGATCTTGTTGGCGAGGCGGACCGCCAGCGGGTAACCGCGGCGCGGGATGCCCAGCAGGACCAAGTCCCGGGATCCCTTGTTGGCCTCGAGGATCTCGTGGGCGATACGAGTGAGTGCACGGTCGATATCGCCCTGGTTCAGTACAACCCTGGACGGCACCGGTGCTGCGACGTCAGTCATCGCTCGTCTCCCCTTTCCCCGCCTCACAGGACGGAATTAAAAAAGGAACATTTGCCTTCCAAAAATATCACAGCGGCGCCTTCCGCCCGCTGGTGTGAAGCGGGGCCGCGTGAGTTTTCGCTCACAGCCGCTGCAGCGGCCGGCGGCCCCGCTTTGGCTGGCCCGTCCGTGCAAATAGGCTCGTGGCCATGACGATGAACCACCCCGGGCATGACGGCGGCCCGCAACCGGATCCACGCATGCTCATGGAGGCGGGAGCCAATCCCACGTGGTTCGGCCGCGTCGACCCGCGCAACTACCTGCCCGCCCCTGGCACGGCGGGACCACCGGGCCAGCTCTGGCTTCCGGCCCTGCCCGCCCGGCAACGGCGGGGGGCGGGGACGCTGCCCCTGCTCATCACCGGGGGAATCCTGGCCTTTGCGAGCCTCCTGCTGACGGTGCCGTTCCTGCTGGGGAACACCGGCGTCGTGGGTTTCGGGATCGGCTTCATCGCGTCCCTCCTGCCGCTGTCGGCGGTGCTGCTGACGGTCTATCTCATCGACCGCTGGGAACCGGAACCGAAGCGGCTCCTGGCCTTCGCGTTCACCTGGGGCGCCGCGGTCTCGATCGCGGGCACCTTGCTGATCCAGCCGCTTTTCACCCTTGCGGCGCCGCGGGGCAGCGAGGAGGAGTTCCTCTTCTTCATGGCCACCGTGGAAGCGCCGATCGTGGAGGAGTTCACGAAATCGCTGGGCCTTCTTCTCCTGCTGCTGCTGGCGAGGAAGTACTTCGACGGTCCCGTGGACGGCGTGGTGTTCGCTTTCACCATCGCCGGCGGTTTCGCGTTCACGGAGAACATCCTCTACTTCGGCCGGGAGATCGCTGAATCCACGGACCCTGCGACGGACCTCGTACGGATCTTCATACTGCGCGGCATCATGTCCCCGTTCGCCCACGCCATCTTCACGGGAACCACGGGCCTGATCATGGGCTTCGCGGCACGGAAATGGCACACCGGCTACTCGGTATTCGCCTTTGTTGTGGGCTTGCTCCCGGCAATGTTCCTGCACAACCGCTGGAACAGCATGGGCGCGGACTTCCTGGTCCAGTACGTCCTGGTTCAGGTCCCCATCTTCCTGGCCGCCGCCGTCGGGATCATCCTGCTGCGGGTGGCCGAGAGCAAGTTGACCAGACAACGGCTCCTGGAATACGCCCGTGCCGGCTGGTTTTCCCCGGTGGAGGTGGACATGCTCGCCACCGCGCGCGGCCGGCGGCAGGCCGTTCGCTGGGCCCAGGGACGGGGCCGGAAGGCCCAGATGCGGCGTTTCGTCAGGGCCGCCACCTCCCTGGCGTGCACCAGGCAGCGCATCCTGAGCGGGCGGGATGTGCACCATCACCAGGCCGACGAACTCCGCCAACTGGGCGAGGTCCCGGCCTTGCGGGCCGCGGTGCTGGGCTGAAGAGGCCGCGGTGCCGGGCTGAAGAAGGCGGCGCCGGGCTGAACCTCGGACCGGGCCCCGAAACGACAGGAGGCAGGCATCCCTTCGGGGATGCCCGCCTCCTTGTGCGCTGCTGACGCTAGGCCAGCAGGGAAGGCTTGAGCTTCTGCAGCCGGCCGAGGAGCCCGTTGATGAACGCCGGGGACTCGTCGGTGGACATGGTCTTGGCCAGGGCCACCGCTTCGCTGACGGCGACGCCGTCGGGGACGTCCTCGTTGTAGAGCAGTTCCCAGGCACCAATCCGCAGGATGATGCGGTCCACTGACGGCATGCGCTCCAGGGTCCAGCCCTGGGCGTATGTCTGCAGGAACTCATCGATGGTGGCCTGCTTGGCCAGCACGCCCTCCACGATGTCCATCGTGTAGGGGTTGACGATCAGGTCGGTCTTTTCGCGCCGGGCCCTGAGGACCTCAAGCGCCGGGGCGGAACGCTGTTCCGCCTCGAAGAGCACTTCGAGGGCCCTGGTGCGGGCCTTGCCACGGGCGCTCACTAGTCGTTGACCCGGCCCAGGTAGCTGCCGTCGCGGGTGTCGACCTTGACCTTGGTGCCCTGCTCGAGGAACAGCGGAACCTGGATCTCGTAGCCGGTCTCCACGGTGGCCGGCTTGGTGCCGGCAGAGGAGCGGTCGCCCTGCAGGCCCGGCTCGGTGTAGGTGATTTCGAGGACAACGCTCGGCGGCAGTTCGAGGTACAGCGGAGCACCTTCGTGCATGGCAATCAGGACCTGCTGGTTTTCCAGCATGAAGTTCTTGGCGTCGCCGACGACCTCGCCGGAAACGGTCAGCTGGTCGTAGTCCTGGACGTCCATGAACACGTAGTCGGCGCCGTCCTGGTACAGGTACGTGTAGTCGCGGCGGTCAACCGTGGCGGTCTCGATCTTGGCGCCGGCGTTGAAGGTCTTATCGACCACCTTGCCGGAGAGAATGTTGCGCATCTTGGTGCGGACGAAGGCACCGCCCTTGCCCGGCTTGACGTGCTGGAACTCGATGACGTTCCAGAGGTTGCCCTCAAGCTTCAGGACGGTTCCGTTCTTGATGTCGTTTGTGGTAGCCACTCGTATCCTCTTGGTTTGTTGCGCCAGACCGCTATGCCCGCCAGGCATGCCATACAGGCCGCCAGCGCTTACTTGTCAAAAATCCCGTACTTCGTTAAAAGTCCAGAAACCATTCTAGCGGCAATGTCCAGCCGCTTCGGTCCGCGAGGTCTGAGCTGGGCTCAGGGAGCCATTTCGAGCACGTTGCGGGCCCGCTGCAGGGCAACGGCCGAAGAGTAGATGAGGGACGCGTCGGCGGCCTGCTCGACCCGCAGGTCCAGCGCCTTGGCGAAGGATTCCACGGCGGCGGCCACGTTGCCGGCCACGAAGTGGGCCCGGCCCAGGAACTGGTGGATCAGGGGTTCGCGGCTGGTGCCTTGCGATTCGGCCAGGAGCTGCCGGAAAAGCTCCACGGCGCGGTCGAAACGGTTGGTGGCGCGGTGCAGCTCCGCCTCGTAGATCCGGAGCTTGAAGGATTCCGGGTCGTTGCAGCGCGCCTCGGCCAGTTCCTCTGCGGCGTCGCCGAAATGGCCTTCCAGCAGCAGGGCCATAATGCGGTCTGCCGGGTCGGTCGATGCGGCAAGCGCGGCTTCCATGGCGTCTTCATTGACAACGTGCGGGAGCAGGGTGTCGGGGTTGACGCGGACGCCGGGGAACCCTGCCGTCGGCCAATCCGTCATGCCTTCCGGTGTGATCAGTGTCATGATGCGATTTCCTGGTAGGCGGCAAAAAGCAGGGAGGTGTCCGGGACGTCAAGGATGCCCGGCTTGGCGATGCCGTCCAGGACCACGAAGCGCAGCAGGTCGCCGCGGGACTTCTTGTCCCGGCGCATCCCGTCCAGCAGGCCCTGCCAGCGGTCCTTGCGGTAGGTGACCGGCAGCCCGAAGCCCTCAAGGATGCTGCGGTGCCGGTCGGCGTCGGCGTCGGAGAGGCGTCCGACGCTGCGCGAGAGCTCCGCGGCGAACATCATGCCCACCGACACGGCCGCACCGTGGCGCCAGGAGTAGCGTTCGACGAGCTCGATCGCATGGCCCAGGGTGTGCCCGTAGTTGAGGATCTCCCGCAGCCCCGATTCCTTCAGGTCCTCGGAGACGACCTTCGCCTTGACCGCGACGGCGCGTTCGATGAGTTCCCGGACGACGTCGGACTCGGGGTCCACGGCTTCCGAACCCTTGTTCTCGATGAGGTCCAGGATGGCGGGGTCGGCGATGAACCCGCACTTGATGACCTCCGCCATGCCCGAGATGAATTCATTCTTCGGCAGGGTGCGCAAGGTGTCGAGGTCGGCCAGGACGGCGGCGGGCGGGTGGAACGAACCCACCAGGTTCTTGCCTTCGGCCGTGTTGATGCCGGTCTTGCCGCCCACGGAGGCGTCCACCATGCCAAGCAGGCTGGTGGGCATGTGGATGACCTTCACGCCGCGCAGCCAGGTGGCGGCGACGAAACCGGCGAGGTCGGTGACGGCGCCGCCACCCACGGAGACCACCGCGTCGGAACGGGTGAAGTCGTTCTGGCCCAGCACCTGCCAGCAGAACGCTGCCACCTGGATGTGCTTGCCTTCCTCCGCGTCCGGGATTTCGGCCGTGACGGCGGTGAAGCCCGCGGCATCGAGCTCGGCGCGCACGGCGTCACCGGTCAGGCGCAGGGCCCGGGGATGGATCACCAGGACCCGCTTGACCCGCTCCCCCAGCTTTTCCGGAAGGGAAGACAGGAGTCCGCGCCCGATCACGACGTCGTAATTGTCGGTGGCGGCCTGTCCAGTGACCTTGATGATTGTTGATTCAGTGCTCATTGTTGAACTTCCTCTTTCAAGGCCATGAAGCGTTCAAGCGCTTCTTCCACCCGGAGGGCGATCTCCGGGACGGTGCCGCTGCGAACGTCGATCGTGATGTCCGCCAGACGGGTGTAGACCGGCTTCCGCGCCGCGAACAGGGTCTCCCAGCGGGCCATCGCGTCACCGGCGAGCAGCGGGCGGGCGCTGTTCCGGGCGATGCGCTCGGCCACCGTGTCGG
>NZ_FNEI01000026.1 GCF_900099975.1 Arthrobacter cupressi | reverse complement strand
ACCAGCCGAAAAAACAAAACACCCCCGGTCCGAAGACCGGGGGTGTCAACGATGTCCCGACACATCCGTAAAGGATGTCCCGCTACATCACATTGTGGAGATGGGGGGAATTGAACCCCCGTCCGATGCCGTGTTGTCAGGGCTTCTCCGGGCGCAGTTTGCGTCGGATTTTCTCGGCCCCAGCCATGCTGCAAACAGCTGGCTGATCCGGGCCCAGTCATCTAAAAGTCCCGTTCACCCCAATGACGAAGGTAAACAGCAGTGGCTATCTAAATGACGCCAGGAACCGGGGCGATAGCAACCCCGGGCTGACGGACTGTCTTACTGCTTAGGCAGCAAGAGCGAAGTCAGTGCGCTTAGATTCGGCACTTATTGGTTTGCAGACAGCGTTTACGAGATAATTCTGCATCCTCGGCCCGCTTCACCTGTCGCGACTAACATCGTCGAAACCGATCATCCCCGTATTTTGTTACCAAACCGTCCGGTACAGCGTGAACACCGCCGCCCCGTCCGGACTATCCATCATAACGCACCGCAGCGGCAAAACATTCCAGCCCGACGCCCGGCGCGGCCTAGCTGTACTCGGCCATGACGTTGGTGACAGAAGTCTTGAAGTGAGGAGGACCTCCGGGGCTTAGTGGAGGTATCTGACATCTTCACGGCCACGGAGGTCCTCATGTCCCACGCTAATGCCCGATTGACTATTCACGGCAGACTTCTTCTCGTTGCAAGGGTCATTGGTGACCAGCGTCCGGTAGCCCACGTGGCGAAGGAACTGGGTGTTTCCCGGCAATGTGCCCACCGCTGGGTGAAACGGTTCCGGGCCGAGGCTGAGTCCGGCCTCATCGACAGATCCAGCCGTCCTCGCAGGAGTCCGTCCAGGACCAGCGCCGAGCGGGAGGACGCTGTGATTGCGGCCCGGACCCAGCTCAGATGCGGGCCGGCGCGGTTGAGCCGTGCCACCGGGATCCCCGAACGAACGATCTCGCGGATCCTCGTCCGACGGGGGCTGCCGCCTCTGGCGGCCTGCGACCCTGTTACCGGGGCGCTCATCCGGGCCACCCGGGCAACGGCGGTCCGCTACGAACGCCAACACCCGGGCGAGCTGATTCATGTGGACGTGAAGGAACTCGGGAGAATCCCTGAAGGCGGGGGCTGGCGGGCCCATGGCCGCTCGGAAAAAGTCCGCGGGCGGGGCATTGGATTCGACTACATCCACGCAGCCATCGACGACCGTACCCGCCTGGCCTACGCCGAAATCCATCCGGACGAAAAAGGCACAACCGCTGCTGGTTTCCTCCTTCGAGCTGCAGAGTTTTTCAAAGCCCAGGGCATCGGGAAAATTGAACGCATCATCACCGACAATGCCTTCGCCTACAGGAACTCCACCGCATTCAAGACCGCCGCAGCGCAGATCGGCGCGCAACAGCGGTTCATCAAACCTCACTGCCCCTGGACGAACGGCAAGATCGAGCGCTTCAACCGGACCTTGGCAGCCGAATGGGCCTACGCCAGACCATTCACCAGCAACACCGAAAGAGCTGCAGCACTTGCCCTCTGGCTGAACTACTACAACACTGAACGCATCCACGCCGCCATCAAGGACACCCCGATCACACGAGTGTCACCAACCTAATGGCCGGGTACACCTAGCGCCGGTTGCGTTCGCGCATTTCGCGCAGCGCCTCGCGGTTGTCCTGCTGCTCCCGGAGTGTTTGGCGCTTGTCGTAGTCCTTCTTGCCGCGGGCGAGGGCGATTTCGACCTTGGCGCGGCCATCGAGGAAGTAGAGCTGCAGCGGCACCACGGTGAAGCCGGATTCCCGGATCTTGCCGGCAATCTTGTCCAGCTCTTCCCGGTGGAGAAGCAGTTTGCGACGGCGGCGGGCGGCGTGGTTGGTCCAGCTCCCCTGGTTGTACTCGGGGATGTGGATTCCCTCCATCCACAACTCGTCGTTGTAGAAGGTGCAGAAGCCGTCGACCATCGAGGCATGACCTTCGCGAAGGGACTTCACTTCGGTTCCCATGAGGGCGATGCCGGCCTCGTAGCTGTCCAGGATGTGGTAGTTGTGCCGGGCCTTGCGATTGGTGGCCACTACCTTCCGGCCACTTTCCTTGGGCACGGTAGAACTCCTTGGTCTGTTGAGATTCCCACCAGTCTACGCCAGCGGCAGCCGGGCTTGGCCGCGCCCCGCGCCGGCGTGAGCGGTTAGAGAAGCGTCATCGGATCGACGGCAGCCGAGTCGAGCCAGGTCTCGAAGTGCACGTGGCAGCCGGTGGAGTTGCCGGTGGTGCCCGAGTAGGCGATCAACTGGCCGCGGCTGACCTGCTGGCCCTCGGAAACCACCACGCTGGTGTTGTGGTAGTAGACAGTGGTCAGCGAGTGGCCGCCCACCACGCCGTGCGAGATCTTGACCCGGTTGCCGCCGCCGTCGTTGCCCCAGCCTGCGGAGAACACGGTTCCCGCAGCCGCGGCGTACACAGGCGTACCGCAGCTGGCGCCGAAGTCGATGCCGGTATGCATGTAGCCGCCCTGGCCGTAGAAGTCGATGGTTCCCGGAGGCGTCGCGCGCCAGCCGAAGCCCGAGGTGATCGGCACGCTGGCAGGCACTGGGTGGATCAGTCCGAAGGCCGAATTCGGAGGCACCACCGGAGGGTTGTAGGGTGGCACCGGCTTGTTGGCTGCACGGGCTGCCGCGGCCGCCGCCTCCGCGATCCGGCGCTGCTCCGCCTCCCAGGCTTCACGGAGCCGGCGGTCCCGCTCGGCGATCTCCGCAGCCACGGTGGCCTGCTGTTCCTTAACCTGCGCAAGCTTGGCCTGGATGCCGGGCTTGGCCGCCTGTAGTTGGCTGTTCAGCCGTGTGGTGTCGGCGATCAGCTTGTCGACCTCGGCTTTCTTGGCGGCGGCTTCGTCGCGGGCGGCCTTTTCGCGTGCCAAGGCGGCGTCGGCCTTGGCCTTCAGGTCACGGATCTCTTCCTCGACAGCGGCAAGGCGCGCTTCGGAATTGACGTTGGTCGCGTTCTGCTGTGTCAGCTTGGTCATCGCGGCGTTCTGGCTGCGCATGGCCTGGTCCGCGAGGTCCATGGTTTCGGTGAGGCTGCCGCCGTCGTTCGATCCGAACAGCAGCGCGACGTTGGTGGGCACACCGCCGGACTTGTACGCTTGGGCGGCAATCTGGCCGATCAGCTTCTTTGTATCGCTGATCTTCTGTTTGTCGTTTTCCAGCTGTTCCTGAATCTTGGCCTTGTTTTGCTGGGCAAGGTCCACGCGCGCGGCGAGAGCTTCGACTTCCCGGACGGCGGAGGCCACACGCCCTTGTGCCTCGAGCAGAGCCTGCTGCGCACCGGGCAACCGGCCCTGGTAGATCACGAGGTCGCCGGCGGCCTTTGCGATCTTGGAGTCGACGAATTCCAGGGACTGCTCCACCCGCGCTGCCTCGGCTTCAAGGGCGGACTGCTTGTCCTCAAGATCGTCGGCACGGGCAATCGGCGCGGCAGCGCCGAGTCCGGCAGCGAGCGTCAGAGCCAGTGCCGCGGCCACGAGTTTCATCCTGCACGCCGCAAGCCGCAGCTGCTCTGGCAGCGGGGTTCGTCCCGACGCCGGCAGGGCCGTGTTGTGCTGTTCGCTGCGGTTCATCGTTACACCTTGAGGTATCGGCGGAGGGTGAGTAAGGACGCGATCCCCGCCAGCCCGCCGCCCAGGGCGATCAGGACCGGCGCTACAACGAGGACTTGCGCGGAAGAAATAAACGGCGTGTTCAGGAACTGCCGCGACAAGTCGCCATTGAGCCAAAGAGTCACCAGCCAGAGCGTACCGGAGGCAAGGAGTGCCCCCACGACGGCGGCAATGACGCCTTCGAGGATGAACGGCAACTGGATGACCGTCTTGGAGGCGCCGACCAGCCGCATGATCCCGGTCTCCCGGCGCCGGCTGAAGGCTGACAGCCTGATGGTGGTGGTGATGAGCAGCACCGCGCAGACGATCATGACGACGGCGATCCCCATGGCAACCACAGAGGCTCCGTTCATCCAGACGAAGATCCGCTCGAGCACCTGCCGCTGGTCACTAACCGTCTCAACGCCCGGCTGGGAGGAGAACGTCTCGCTGATGATCTGGTACTTCTCCGGATCTTTCATGTTGATCCGGAAGGAGGCCGGCAGCTGGTCCTGGGTCACTGAGTCCACGATCGGCGAGTTGGAGAACTGGTCCTTGAAGTGCTGGAACGCTTCAGCCTGGGATTCGAACTGGAAATCGCTGATGTACTGCTTGACGGCGGGAGATTCAAGCATCTTGCCCAGGTTGTCGCGCTGCTCATCGGTGACCGCGCCGGACGCGCAGCCGGCCGCCGTCGAGGACTCATTGCACAGGAAGATCGCCACCTGGACCTTGTCGTACCAGTAGCCCTTCATCTGGTTGATCTGCATCTGCAGCATGCCGGCGGCGCCAACGAAGGTCAGGGACACGAAGGTCACCAGGATGACGGAGACCACCATCGACAGGTTGCGGCGCAGGCCGCTGCCGATCTCGCCGAGGATGAATGCAAGCCTCACTGCTGGCCCCCCGTCGCACGGTCGAGTTCTTCGTCGCTGGCGTCCTTGAGGAGCCGGGACTCCCCCACCACCGGGATCATTGAGGTGTAGAGGGCCTTCGCCTCATCGCGGACCACCACGCCGTTGCGCAGTTCGACGACGCGTTTGCGCATTTCATTCACGATGTCGTCATCGTGGGTGGCCATGACCACGGTGGTTCCGTTCTGGTTGATCTTGTCCAGAACCCCCATGATGCCCATGGAGGTGATGGGGTCCAGGTTTCCGGTGGGTTCGTCCGCCAGGAGGATGCCGGGCCGGTTGACGACGGCGCGGGCGATGGCGACGCGCTGCTGCTCACCGCCGGAGAGTTCGTGGGGCATCCGCTTTTCCTTCCCTTCGAGGCCGACCGTCTTGAGGACCTCGGGCACGGTTTCCCTGATGATGCTGCGGCTCTTGCCGATGACCTGCATGGCGAATGCGACGTTGGCGAAAACGTTCTTCTGGGGCAGGAGGCGGAAGTCCTGGAAGACGACGCCGATGCCGCGGCGCAAGCGGGGCACGCGCCAGCTGGAGATGTTTGCGACGTTCTGGCCCGCCACGTACACCGAGCCGGACGTGGCGCGGTCTTCCTTGAGGATCAGCCGCAGGAAGGTTGATTTTCCGGACCCCGAGGCGCCGACCAGGAAGGTGAACTCCCCGCGCTCGATCTCGAGGCTGACGTCATCCAGCGCCGGCCTCGCATTCGGGTCGTAAACCTTGGTGACGTTCTCAAATCGGATCATGGCTCTTCGACACCCCCGGCGGACCGGCCGCATCGTGCGCGAATCCAACCGCCGGTGCAGGGGCTTTTCGTTAGGGAAGATGGGCACCGGCCCTTCGACTATACGCACGCCGCCCCGGGAAGGACGGGGCCTCCCGGGGCGTGTCGGCAATCCTGAGCAGATCCTGTGCAGATCTTTGGCCGGGGCTGCGCAGATCCTGAGCCAGGGCGGACCTGCTGCCGGTTTACCTCGTCTGCGGCTCAGTCTGCGGCATTGCGGTTTCCGGTACGCCAGCGGATGCCGGCGTCAATGAAGTCGTCGATGTCGCCGTCGAGTACGGCCGAAGTGTTGCCGACTTCGTGCTCGGTCCGAAGGTCCTTGACCATCTGGTACGGGTTCAGGACGTAGGAGCGCATCTGGTCACCCCAGGAAGCCTTGACGTCCCCGGCCAGGGCCTTTTTCTCGGCGTCTTCCTGCTCTTTCTTGAGCAGGAGCAGCCGGGACTGGAGCACGCGCATCGCGGCAGCGCGGTTCTGCAGCTGGGACTTCTCGTTCTGCATCGAGACCACGATGCCCGTGGGGATGTGCGTCAGGCGCACTGCGGAGTCCGTGGTGTTCACGGACTGGCCGCCGGGACCGGAGGATCGGAAGACGTCCACGCGGATCTCGTTGTCGGGGATCTCGATCGAGTCGGTCTGTTCGATGAGCGGGATGACCTCGACGGCGGCGAAGGAGGTCTGGCGGCGGCCCTGGTTGTCGAAGGGGCTGATCCGGACCAGGCGGTGGGTTCCGGCTTCGACGCTCAGGGTCCCGAAGGCGTACGGGGCCTTGACCTCGAAGGTCGCCGACTTCAGCCCCGCTTCTTCGGCGTAGGAGGTGTCCATGACAGTGGTGGGGTAACCGTGGCGTTCGGCCCAACGCAGGTACATGCGCAGCAGCATTTCGGCGAAGTCCGCCGCATCCACGCCGCCGGCACCGGCGCGGATGGTGACGACGGCTTCACGTTCGTCGTACTCGCCGGACAGCAGGGTCACGACTTCGAGGTCGGCCAGGGCCTTCCGGATTGACCCGAGTTCCGTGGCAGCTTCTGCCAGCGAGTCCTGGTCGCCTTCGGCCTGGCCCAGTTCGACCAGCACCTCGAGGTCGTCAATGCGTCCGGCGAGCTTGTTCAAGCGCTCCAGCTCGGACTGGCGGTGCGACAGCCTGGAAGTGACCTGCTGCGCCGACGCGGGATCGTCCCAGAGGTCCGGGGCCCCGGCCTGCTCGCTCAGCTCGGCGATCTCCGCCTTGAGCTTTTCGACGTCGGACACCTGCTCGATGGAGGTGTAGGTGGAGCGAAGGGCGCGGATTTCCGCGGAAAAATCAATCTCAGCCATGGTTGTTCAAGCCTACGCCATCCGCCGGGCCCGGTGTCGTGCCGGGCAGCCGCATGACACGGACCGCAGGTGCTCTGCCGCCGGCGCTCTCCCTGGCTAACGCGTGAGCCGGGAACGCGCAGTCGAACGGGCCTCGATTGGGATGCCTTCCGGAAGCAGGAAGCTCACGATCGGCGGATGCGCCACGGCGGTGAGGACGACATCCGCCGACGACGAGTCCGGGCTTCCCGTGCCGCCGCCGATTGCCAGGCGGTCGAAGCGGGCATAGGCGTTGTTGCGCCCCAGATAAGAGGCTGTCACGCTGCGGACCCGTTCCCCCGTGAGCACCGCCGCGGGCCGGCTGGACCCTTCTGTCGTACCGCCGAGGGTGTAGCTGTCCGCTGCCGCCACAGAGGCGCCGTCGGCCATCGACAGGAGCTTCTTGTGCTCGATGTACACGGTCGACGCCGCCGCGACGACGCTCGCGAGGAGCAGCGCAAGCAGCGTGAAGCCGATGATCAGCACCATGGTCTGCCCCTGTTCGGCCCCGTCCCGCGCGTCCACCCGGTCGGCGTTCACCGGAACCTCCCGACGAGCTGCGAAGCGGAGGCATTCAGCCGCCCGGCGTCGAGCCGAAGCGAATCGCCGAACGGGACCATCGGCAGCGGCACCGTCAGGTTCACCGTGACTGTGACGGTTGCGCCCGCGGACATGCAGTCGGCACGGTCGCAGGAAATATCGACCGTGGCGCGCTCCACCGGGTGGCCATAGTCGGCCAGGGTCAGCGCGGCGGACTGTTCCGCCGCGGCCCGGGCCCGGCCGGCGTCCTCTTGGGCAACGAACACTTTGGCCGCCTGGTCGGCCGCGCCGACCACCGCAAACGCACCGCCCTGGAGCTGCCCCACCGTGACGATGAAGTAGACGAGCGGGACCATCAGCAGCAGGGCGAGGAACGTGAACTCGACGACGGCGCTCCCCCCTTCCCGTGCATGGTCCGGAAGCGCCGCATCGCCTGGCCGCGGACGGCAGAGGGACACACGCAGCCGCGAGGCGAAGCGCTGCGCCAGCTCAGCCGGGAAGTGCCGCATGGCCCTTCACCTCCAGCACCGAAACCGGCATGCCCAACAGCCCGAGCACCGGAAGCGGTGCCCGGACGGTGACCTCAAGGGTGCGGATCCCCCGGATCTCGGCCTCCGACGTCGAGATGTCGCGCGCGTAATCCTGGTTCAGGGCGGTGCCAATCAGCTCGGAAGTCCGCTGCCGGGCATCGGCCGGTGTGCGGTCCGCCAGGGTGCCGTACCGGGCACCCGACGAGGCGGCATCGATAAGGGTGTTGCGGACGTGCAGCACGAGGGTCAACTGGATGATGGCCAGGAAGAAAAAGATCAGGAGGCTGCCCACCAGGACGAAATCGACGACGGCGGAACCCCGCTCGTCCCCGCGGGTTCCCGGGAGTACTGCACCCGTCCTGATGTCCGGAAGCATGGATCTACTTGTTGACCTTGTCCATGGCGTTGTTGAACAGTTCCGCAAGCGCCGGTGTGGCCAGGGCAAGCAGTCCGGCAACCAGCGCGGCGGACATCAAGGTGATCATCACCCAGCCCGGAACATCCCCGCGTTCGGAACTGCCGCCGTTGGAGGCGAGCCGGCGGGCGCAGCTGGACCTGAGAGCCTCGGCCGTCCCGAAGAGGTGTTCGAGGGCGGCCGCCGGGAGGTTCCGGAAGCGGTTCGTTGTCATGTTCTTCCCCATTTCGTTCTGCGGATTGATCGTACGGATTCTTTGCGTTCGGATGACTGCATGCCCGGCGCCGGCGGTGAGGGCCGGCATCAGAAGCCCAGGTTCAGGGCCGCGACGCCCGGGTAGACGGCGAACACGACGGTCAGCGGAAGGACGCCAAAGACCAGCGGCACCATCATGCCGATTTCCTTGCGCCCCGCGGACTCCATGAGTTCGCGTTTGGCGGTGTCGCGGACGTCCGAGGCCTGGGCGCGGAGCACATCGGCCAGCGGGGTGCCGCGTTCGACGGCGACCACCATGCCGTCCACGAACCGCACCAAGGCGCCCAGTTCGGTGCGGGCGGAGAATTCCTGGAGGGCTTCGGCCAAAGGCTTGCCGGCTCGCGTGGCCGCCAGGACCAGGCCGAACTCCTTCGCCAGTTCACCGTTCGCGGTCCGGCAGACGCGGTCCAGCGCACCGATCGCGCTCTCGCCGGCGCCCACGGCGAGGGCCATGAGCTCGGCGAGGCTCGGGAACTCCGCGAGCATGCGTCGCTCGCGGCGGGTGATCTGGACGCCGAGCATATAGTCGCGGAACAGGAAGCCGCCCAGCGTGGCCCCCACCACTGAGACCAGCGCGAGGACCAGGTTGAAGCGCCCCGCCGTCGCATTGAAGAACGCGAGTACGACGGCCAGGACGAAACCGATGGCTGCCCAGAGCAGCTGCTCGGCCCGGAAGTCCAAGGCGGTCTTCCCCGAACCGGCCTGGGCCAGACGCTTGGTCAGTGCCGTGGTCCCGAAGTTGAATTTCGCGAGAGAGTGCAGCCCGTCCTCGACCAGCGGTCGCAGGATCCTCTCCAAGGGACCGAACGGAGTGATGTTGTGTCCGGCGGTCCGAAGGAGCGTGGATTCAAGGTTGTGGGACCTCAGCTGCGGTTCAATGCGCTCCGTGAACGGGGTGGCGCGCATGAACGGCATCCGGACCAGGACAAGCCAGAGCCCCGATCCGAGGAGGAGACCGAAGAAGACGGCCATCGCGGTCAGGGTGTTCATCGGAGCACCCTCTCGTCTTCGGGCAGCGCACCGATCCGCAGCATGACCGAGTAGCAGAAGGCGGAAACCAGGAGCCCTCCGCCCAGCAGGGCAATGCCCATGGGCGTGTTGTAGGCCGCGATCGCCTCGGGCCTGCTGGCCAGCAGCATCAGGACGATCCACGGAGCCGCGACGGCGAGCCGGGCGGCATTGACGGTCCAGGACTGCCGGGCGATAAGTTCGCTCCGGGTCCGGGCGCTTTCGCGAAGGAACTCGGCCAGCGTCCCCAGGAGTCGGCCGAGATCTGAACCGCCGACGTCGCGGGTCATCCGGAGTGCCTCGACGATCCGGTCCGCCACGGGATCGGCGAGCCGGTCCTTCAGCCTGTTCAGCGCGGCATCGAACTGGCCGCCGGCGCGGTAGTCCGCGCCGAAGTCCCGGAACAGTTCCCGGAGTTCCTCCGGGCCCTTGCTCCCGAGCTGGATCAGCGCTTCCGGCAGCGGCAGACCGGCGCGGATCGCCGAACGGAGGTGATCCACGACGTCGGGCCAGAGCCCGCGGAGCATCGCGGTCCGCCGCCGGGCCCGCCAGCGGACGACCGCGAGCGGAAGCCAGGCACCGAAGAGACCGAAGCAGGCGGCGATCGGCAAGGAGCCGGTGACGATGAAGAAAACCAGTACCACGAACAGGCCAAGTCCCACGCAGGATGCGATGAGGCCCGCGGAGCTGACTTTTTCGATGCCCGCGGTGAGGAGCAGTGTTTCCAGCCGTTTCGGTTTCCTTGCCCGGACCGCGGCGGGCGGCTGTTCCCAGGCGGACCACCAGATCAGGAACACCCCGAGCCCGCACAGGATGCCGAGGAGGGGCGCCATCACCGCGCCCCCAACAGGGCCGCGACGTCGAATCCGGCTCGCGTGAATTTGTCCGGGGACGGCATGGAGTTTGCCTGGGGAAAGAGCTGGCCGTCCTGCATGGTGAAGACGGGTGAGGACTCGATGATTCCGTTTTCCACGCGGCGGCCCAGGGACAGGATCTCGGTGACCTGGCGGCGGCCGTTGGCACTGCGGCTGCAGTGGACCACGAGGTCGATGCAGGAGGCCACTGTGGGGACGACGAAAGCGCTGGAGATGTTCTCCCCCGCCAGCAGAGGCAGGGTGCAGATCTTGGTGACCGCGTCATGGGCGGAGTTCGCGTGGACGGTGCACATGCCGGGAAGGCCCGAGTTGAGCGCGATCAGCATGTCCAGGCTTTCAGCCTCACGCACCTCGCCCACGACGAGCCGGTCGGGGCGCATGCGCAGGGCTTCCTTCACCAGCCGGCGCAGTGGAATCTCGCCATGGCCTTCGAGGTTCGGCTGGCGGCACTGCAGGGAGACGACGTCGCGCAGCGGGAACTGCAGTTCGAAGATCTCCTCGACGGTGATGACCCGCTCACGGGAACCGATGTTTGCGGCGAGGCAGTTCAGCATGGTGGTTTTGCCCGCCTGGGTAGCTCCGGAGACGAGGATGTTGAGGCCACTTGCCACGGCCGCGCCGAGGAAGCGCGCCGACTGCGGGGTCAGGGTTCCGAGTTCCACCAAGTGCTCCAGGCGGCTCGCCTTGACCACGAACTTACGGATGTTCACTGCCCAATGGCGGCGGGTGATGTCCGGGATGACGACGTGCAGCCGGGAACCATCCGGAAGCGCCGCGTCGACGAACGGCGACGAAAGATCGAGCCGCCGACCCGAACTCTTGAGCATACGCTCGACAAGGTCGCGCACCTGCTGGTCGTTCAAGGTGGTCGAGGTGAGTTCCGACTCGCCGTTCCGCGCTACATACACTTCGTTGGGCGAGTTGATCCAGATTTCTTCGATCGTGGGATCGTCCAGGTAAGGCTGCAGTGGACCGAAGCCCGCGACGGCGTCGAAGACCTGCTTCCGGGCCGTTTCGAGGTGTCCGATCGGGGGCAACGGGGCGATCAAGGCCCGGGCGTCGTAGTCATTAACCGCTGCTTCGACCAGGCGGTGCACCTCGATGGCCTGCTTGAGGGGATCGAGTCCGCGCCGGCGGATCAGTTCCCGGACTTCGTCTTCGACGATGCGGACAGCGTCCATTACTCCCCCAATGTGTGACCCTCCCTTTGCATGGGGAGAAAACGTTCGACGGAACCAAGGCTAGGGACTGTACATTATGTATCCAAGTCACATGGGAGAGCCTGTGGATAACCTCACTTCTTAATCACGCTGGGCACTCCTGTACCACTGGCCACTCCAGACACGCAAATGTTATGGTGTCCCGGTTAGGAGCCGGCCTTATTGGTGCGCTGCACGGAACCTGGCACCGTGCACGCAGTCGACGCTACGAACAGAGGCTCCCCGTGGGGCGGCGTCGAGCTGGAACAAGGAATGAAAAAGACCATCAGTGTAGAGGATTCCAAACGTTCCATCGTGCGAAGCGGAACCGTCCTATCCCTCTTGCTGGGATTGACGCTCTCCCTCGCAACTCCTGCGCATGCCCAGACGGTCCCGCCTGAACCGGCGCCCGCGACTGGTTCCGCGGCCCGGAATGAGCCGGCTCCTCTTGAACGCGCCCAGGGCCCGGTTCCCCCCGCGCAGGAGGAAATCACCCCCGCCCCGGCCGATGTTCCGTCCGTTCCCATGCCTGCCATGCCCGCCACCGGCGGCGGCGCCGGTTCCGAAGCCATGAAGGACGCCATGCGGGCCGCGATCCCGCGGGGCGGCGCGGAGATGGGCCAGCGTTCGCCCCGCGTGGTGGCGGACAGGAAAGCGTCAGGCGGTGCCGGATCCCTCGGTTCCCGGGCCGTTCCCGGGGCACTGCCCATGGCGCCTGACCCGAACCACTGGCGACCCAGCTACGGCGTGGCGGGCCAGGACGTCAGCGCCCACCAGGGCAACGTGGACTGGGCATCCCAATGGAAGCAAGGCTCCCGTTTCGCGTACGTGAAGGCCAGCGAAGGCAATTACTACACCAACGCAAACTTCGCCCAGCAGTACAACGGCTCCCGGAATGTGGGGATGTTCCGTGGCGCGTACCATTTCGCCATCCCCAACTGGTCCTCCGCGGCGGACCAGGCCCGGTACTTCGTTGCCAACGGTGGGGGCTGGAGCGGCGACGGATATACGCTGCCGCCGGTGCTCGACATCGAGTACAACCCGTACGAGGGCCGTACCATCAATGGCTTCTACTTCGGCAACGTCTGCTACAACTTCTCGGCCGCCCAGATGGTCAAGTGGATCTCCGACTTCGGCAACACAGTGTGGTCCCTGACCGGCCGCTACCCGGTCATCTACTCGACGACGGACTGGTGGCAGCGTTGCACCGGTAACTCCGACGCGTTCGCCAACTACCCGCTCTGGATTGCGGCGTACCCTTCCTCACCGAGCAATACGCCAGGGACGCTGCCGGCAAGCTGGGGAACCTTCAGCTTCTGGCAGTACAGCAGCACCGGGCCTTTCCAGGGCGACTCGAACATCTGGAATGGCTCGACCTCCCAGCTGCAGCTCTTCGCAAGGTCGCGGGACGATTCCCGGGGGGCCATCTACAACAAGTGGATTGCGAGCGGCGGCGCGAACGGCCCGCTCGGTGCGGCAAAATCCACGGCGGATATATGCGGGCTGGTCAATGGCGGGTGCTACCGCGCCTATGCCAACGGCAACATCTATTGGAACCCTGCGACGGGTGCGTATCCGGTCATCGGCACCTTCTGGACCGCGTGGGGCGAGGCGGGATGGCAGACCGGGCTCGGTTACCCCACCGGCGATGTCACCTGCCCGTACGGCAGCGCCGCCAGCACCACCTGCCACCAGACGTTCCAAACCGGGACCATCTATCGCACTCCTAATGTTGGAACCTTCGCCGTGAAGAACGCGTACATGCCCGCCTGGCGGGAGGCGAACTGGCAGGACGGCCTGGGGTACCCGAAGGGCAACGTCACGTGCGGGCTCTACGGCGGCGGCTGCTACCAGCCGTTCACCAAGGGCAACATCTACTGGAGTTCAGCCACCGGCGCACACGCCGTCACCGGCCCCTACTGGGACGCATGGGAAAGGGCGGGCTTCCAGCCCGGCATCGGCTACCCCACCGGGGCGGTCAGCTGCGGGCTCTACGGCGGCGGCTGCTACCAGCCCTTCGCCAAAGGCAACATCTACTGGAGCTCCACCACCGGCGCACACGCCGTCACCGGCGCCT
>NZ_FNEI01000028.1 GCF_900099975.1 Arthrobacter cupressi | reverse complement strand
TGCGCCCCCAACCACTTCACAGCTCCGGACGCCGGTGAGACGCTGGAACCGACGAAGGGCCGGATCAGACGCCGCGCAGGCTATGGCGGACGCTCACGCGTTACGCCGCTTCTAGCTTGGCGCCCGGCCCTTCGCCCCGGGTGCAGCCCGAACGACGCCAGATGACCCGGTGAAATGCCCGAGGTCGGATAAGTCAGCGTGGGCGCACCCCGAACCATCGCCGGTCCAGCCAACAAACCGTCAGCCGCCACACCCGATTACGCGCGCCCCCGGCCCCCTCCCCGAGGCGTGAACCGCCGCGCCCTGGACACAGCCTTGACACGACCTATAGCCAGCTAGGCTGCCGTACATGACCTTTACACTGCGGACAGCCACGCCCGAGGACGCGGAAACATTGCCGCGCCTGCATCTGGCTGCATGGAAGGAAAGTTACGGGCATCTTCTACCCAAGGAGTTCTTCGAGACCCGCGAAGCAACCATGGACGAAAGTGTGGAGCGCCACCGGAAGGCCTTGGCCGGTGCCTACCAGCCGGTCCTTGCCCACGACAATGCCGGCGAACTCGTGGGCATGGCATTCGCCGCTCCTTCCCGCGACGACGATGCACCATGCAGCCTCGAACTCCAAATGATCTACGCCTTGCGGCGCGTCCACGGGACGGGCGTGGGCCAGGCGCTCCTGGATGCTGTGATCGGCAAGGATGAAGCCTATCTTTGGGTGCTTGAGGACAATCCGCGGGCCCAGGCGTTCTACCGCCGCAACGGCTTCGTGCCCGACGGCAGGCGAGAACTCCTCCCGCCCGAGTGGGAGGAACTGCCGGAGATCCGGATGGTGCGTCCCGCAGTCGGTGGTTAAGGGCGCTGCGCGTCCACGGACTAGGGTTGGAGCATGACTCAGGCAGGACCCCGCTGATGGCCAGGCGCGGAAAGGCGGCCCGGCAGGCAAGCAGCGCCAGGCGGGGGAACGGCGTCGTCGAACTGCCCGAGGGCGCGCGGCCTAAAGGCCCCGTGGAGGGCGTCTACTATATCGACACCGGCGACTGCGAACTGGTGGCCGACCCGGACAACTCCAACGGCTGGCTCCTGAAGATCAACGGCGTGATGAGCTCGCACATCGACCTCGCCGATCCCCTGTTCCTCGACTTCGAGTACATGCGCTGGATCGCCGCCTTGGTGGAATCCGTGTGGCCGCCGGAGGCCAAGCCGAAGCTGCGCGCGCTGCACCTGGGCGGCGGCGCGTGCTCGATGGCCCGCTACGTCCACGCCGCCTATCCGGACGCCCGCCAGGTGGTGGTGGAGCTGGACGGGAAACTGGCCGACTACGTCCGCGCCTGGTTCGACCTGCCCAAGGCGCCGCTGCTCCGGATCCGGGTGGGCGAGGCCCGTGCCGTCACAGAAACCCTCACCGCGCAGAGCCGGGACCTGATCATCCGCGACGTCTTCGCCGGCGCCTTCACCCCACGGCCCCTCACCACCCGCGAGTTCAACGCCCATGCCCGCAACGTCCTGGCGCCTGGCGGTCTCTACGTGGTCAACTCCGGCGACAGCCCGGACCTCCGGAACGCCCGGCAGGACGCCGCCACCATCGCGGACACCTTCGCGCACACGATGATCATCGCCGACCCCGCCATGCTCAAGGGCCGCCGCTACGGCAACATGATCATGGCCGGCAGCGACACCCCGTTCGGCGACGACCCCAAGCTGGCCCGCAAGCTTTTGGGCGGAGCCGTACCGGCGCACATCTGGGACGACGCACAGGTCCGTGCCTTCGCCCGCGGCGCGGAGATCCGCCACGACCCGTCGGCGCCGGATGCGTAAGGCGGCCCCGGTACCGGCGGCGCCGGACGTGCCGCCCGCCTAAACCCCGCCCAACAACACGTCCCGCCGCGCCGCCGTCTCCTCCTGCAGGGCCCGCACGACGGCGGCAACCGCCGGGCGGCGCATCGAGTCCGGGCGGAGGACCATCCAGTAGGGGAGCAGCTCGGCGAAGTCCGCGGGAAGCAGCCTCACAAGGTCATCGTGCCGGTCCGCCATGAAGCACGGCAGGAAGCCGATCCCGGCCCCGGCCCGCGTGGCCTCAACGTGCACGAACACGTTCGTGGACGTCACGCCGTCGCGCATGGTGGGAACCAGCCGCCGCGGCGCGTCCAGGTCATCCACCTGCAGCATCGAATCCACGAAGTACACCAGCGGATGCGTTATGAGCTCCTCCACCGAGCGGGGAGAGCCGTTCGCGGCCAGGTACTCCCGCGAGGCGTACATTCCCAGCATGTATTGCCCCAGCCGCACGGACTCCGCCCGGTGCACCTGCGGCTCGCCCACCACCACTTCCAGGTCCAGGCCTGAGCGCTGCTGCAGGGCCCGGCGGGTCACGGTGATGATCTCCACGCTGAGGCCGGCGTGCTGCTTCCGCAGCCGGGCGATTGCGGGCGCCGCGATGTACGCGCTGAAGCCGTCGGTGGCGGTCATGCGCACGACGCCGGCAATCGGGTCCGGCGCGCGGTCCTCCGCGTCCAGCGTGCCCACCGCCGCCTCGATCCGCTCCGCCACGGCGACGGCCTCGGCGCCGAGCTCGGTCAGCTCCCAGCCGCCGGCGGCCCGGGCCAGGGTCCGGCCTCCGAGCGCCTTCTCCAGCGCGGCGATCCTGCGTGAGACGGTGGTGTGGTTCAGTCCCAGGTCCTGGGCCGCCGTCGTGAACTTGCCGGAACGGGAGACAGCGAGGAGGACCAGCAGATCGTCCGGGTTCGGGTTCATATCTGCAATTCTGCACACGCCCGGTGCCGAATTGGCCATTGAGCCGCGGTGAATGTGCAGGAAGACTCAACGGGTCATTCGTGTTGTAGATCACAGCACGTGTCAACGAGGACACAAAGGAGCTGGACATGGGCGCAGAACGGCCCTCCCTCGCGGAAGCGGGACTCACCTCGAAAGACGCCGGAGCCGGAAAAGGCGCCGGCCTGAAGAAGATCGTGGCCGCCTCCATGGTGGGCACGGTGGTCGAGTGGTACGAATTCTTCCTCTACGCCACGGCCGCCACCCTGGTCTTCGGCAAGTACTTCTTCCCCAGCACGGGCAACGAACTGGACGGCGTCATCCAGGCCTTCCTGACCTACGCGGTCGGCTTCGTGGCCCGGCCCCTGGGCGGCATCGTCTTCGGCCAGATCGGCGACAAGCTGGGCCGCAAACCCACGCTCCAGCTCACCATCGTGATCGTGGGCGTCTCCACCTTCCTCATGGGCTGCCTGCCCGGCTTCGCCGACATGGGCTACCTGGCCCCGGCGCTGCTGGTGGCGCTGCGCTTCATCCAGGGCTTCGCGCTCGGCGGTGAATGGGGCGGAGCCGTGCTGCTCGTGGCCGAACACAGCCCCAACAACTCGCGCGCGTTCTGGTCCAGCTGGCCCCAGGCCGCCGTACCGGTGGGCAACCTGCTCGCCACCCTGGTGCTGTTCATCATGTCCACGGTCCTCAGCAGCGCCGACTTCCTGGGCTGGGGCTGGCGCGTGGCGTTCTGGCTCTCCGCGGTGATCGTGTTCGTGGGCTACTACATCCGCACCCACGTCACCGAGGCGCCCATCTTCCTGGAGGCAAAAGCCCAGGTGGAGAAGGAGCAGGCCGTCAGCTACGGCGTCGGCGAAGTCCTGAAGAAGTACCCCAGGGGCATCCTGCAGGCCATGGGCCTGCGCTTCGCGGAGAACATCATGTACTACCTCGTGGTGAGCTTCTCGATTGTCTATCTCAAGAGCGTGCACAAGTACGACACGTCGTCGCTGCTGCTGGCTCTCCTGATCGCCCACGTGGTGCACTTCGTGGTCATCCCGCAGGTCGGAAGGCTCGCCGATGCGTGGGGCCGGAAGCCGGTGTACCTGGCGGGCGCGGTCACCGGGGCGGCGTGGCCGTTCTTCGCCTTCCCCATGTTCGACACCCTCAACCCCGTGGTGATCGTCCTGGCCGTGACCATCGGCCTCTGCCTGCACGCCTTCATGTACGCGGGCCAGCCGGCCATCATGTCCGAGCTGTTCCCGACCCGCATGCGGTACTCGGGCGTCTCGCTGGGCTCGCAGGTCACCTCGATCTTCGCCGGCTCCCTCGCTCCGCTGCTGGCGACCCAATGGCTCAAGGACACAGGCTCCTGGCTGCCGACCGCAGTCTACCTGCTGCTCGCCTGCGCGGTGACCGCCGTCGTCGTCCTCACCCTGCGCGAGACGCGCGGCGCCGCGCTGGAGGACATCGACGACGCCGACGCCCGCCGGCACGGGCTGCCCGCCGGCAAGGGGGCGGAAGCGTGAGTGCGGGGCCGCTGAGCAGGACGCTTGCGGGCCGGAAGGCGCTGGTGACCGGCGGGGCCGGCGGCATCGGGGCCGCGTGCGCCCGTGAGTTCGCGGCCCGCGGCGCCAAAGTGGTGGTGGCCGACATTGACGCTGCCGCGGCGGAAACGCTCGCCGACGAACTCGGCGGCACCGCCTGGGCCGTGGACCTGCTGGATACCCAGGCGTTGGCCGGGCTCAGCCTCGACTGCGACATTCTGGTCAACAACGCCGGCATCCAGAAGGTGGCGCCCATCGAGGAGTTCGAGCCGGCAGAGTTCCGGCGGATCCTGGCGCTCATGCTCGAGGCCCCGTTCCTGCTGGTCCGGGCCGCGCTGCCGCACATGTACGCGCAGGGCTTCGGCCGGATCATCAACCTCTCCTCGGTGCACGGGCTGCGGGCGTCGGCGTTCAAGAGCGCGTACGTGTCCGCCAAGCACGGGCTGGAAGGGCTCAGCAAGGTGACGGCGCTGGAGGGCGGGGCGCACGGGGTGACGTCCAACTGCATCAACCCCGGCTATGTCCGCACGCCCCTGGTGGAGAAGCAGCTCGCGGACCAGGCGCAGCTGCACGGCATCCCGGAATCCGAGGTCCTCGCCAAGGTGATGCTCACCGAGTCCGCCGTGAAGCGGCTCGTCGAGCCGGCGGAAGTTGCGTCGCTGGCTGCCTGGCTGGCCTCCGACGACGCCGGCATGGTCACCGGGGCCAGCTACACCATGGACGGCGGTTGGTCGGCACGGTGAGGCGTATCCTCGTCGATTGCTCCGTAACTGTCGTTTTGAGCTCTCAAAACGACAGTTACGGAGCAGCGGATGGCCCAGGTTAGGAGCGTACTGAGCTTTCCTTGACCGCAGCGCTTTCCTTCACCACCGGGATCGCCGCAGTCTCGTCGACCAGTTCGGCGCGCCGGCGTCCGCCGCCGCGCACCCAGAGCCGGTAGGCCACCACCAGCAGGCCGAGCCAGGCCGCGCCAACGTAGAGCGCCACGCGCGTGTCCTCGAAGACGCCCAGGATGACGATCACCAGGACCATGAAGGCGATGGTGAGCACCGAGGCGGCGGGCCACAGGGGCGACGGGAATTCCGAGGCCGGCAGGCCGTTCCGCGCGATCTCCCGCTTCATTGCCACATGCGAGGCCAGGATCATCACCCACACCCACACCGTGGCGAAGGTGGCGATCGAGGCAATGATGACGAACACGTCTTCCGGAATCACGGCGTTGAGGACCACGCCCACCAGCAGGATGCCGCCCATCAGCACCACGGTCATCCACGGAACGCCATGCCGGGAGATCTTGCCGAAGCTGGCCGGTGCGTGGCCCTGCTGGGAGAGGCCGTAGAGGATCCGGCCCGCGCCGAAGATGTCCGAGTTGATCGCGGACAGCGCGGCCGTGATCACCACGGCGTTGAGGATGTGCGGTGCGGCGGGGATGCCCAGGCCGTCGAAGATCTGCACGAAGGGGCTGCCGTTGCTACCGATTTCGTTCCACGGGAACAGGCTCATCAGCACGCCGAGGGTCAGGACATAGAACAGCAGGACGCGCACGGGGACGGTATTGACCGCCTGCGGGATGACCTTCTTCGGGTTGGCGGCCTCACCTGCGGTGATGCCGATCGTTTCGATGCCGCCGAAGGCGAACATCACGACGGCGAACGCGGCCAGGACGCCGCCGAAACCGTTCGGGAACATGCCGCCGTGCTCCACGAGATTCCCGAGGCCCGGGGCCACGCCGCTGCCGCCGGTCTGGAAGCCGAACACGATGATCGCGGCGCCGCCGGCGATCATGGCGATGATCGCGGAGACCTTGATGAGCGAGAACCAGAATTCGAGCTCACCGAACACCTTGACGCTGAGCAGGTTCATGGCGCCCAGGAAGAGGATGATGGCCAGGACCCAGATCCAGCGGTCCACCTGGGGGAACCAGAAGCCCATGTAGATGCTGAACGCGGTGACATCGGCGATTGCCACGATGGCCATTTCGAAGACGTAGGTCCAGCCGGTCACGAAGCCGGCCAGCGGTCCGAGGTAGCGGCTGGCGTACTGGCCGAAGGACCCGGACACGGGGTGGCGCACGGCCATTTCACCCAGGGCGCGCATCACCATGAACACGGCGGCTCCGCCGATCATGTAGGCGAAGAGCACGGCAGGGCCGGCCTTCTGGATGGCCGCGGCAGAGCCATAGAACAGGCCCGTGCCGATCGCGGAGCCGAGGGCCATGAAGCGGATATGGCGGACGTTGAGGCCACGGTTGAGTGCGGTCGCCACAGGGCCGGCCGCGGCACCGGTGGTGGCCGCAGGGGCGGCGCTTGGTGCTTGTTGCATGCGAAAAACCTTCTCGTCATTGGGAGGGGGATCGTTAACCAGCAGACCATTTTCCGGGTGCCTGTGATTGGTTTCACGGGTGCTTGGTGTCTTTCATCTCAGACGGTCGGAGAATTGAAGGGCTGGGACTCCCTGCGCAATCGGCATGAAAGGAATGGCGCCATGGGTGATTTCATTGCATACCTCGACACCTCGGAGGTCCTCCCCGGGAAGCTGGAAGAACTAAAGTCCGCGATGGCGGATCTGGCCGAGTTCGTGGAGGAAAGCGAGCCGCGGATCGGCGGCTACACCGTCCATTTCTCCGAGGACGGAACGGAAATGAGCGTGCTGCACTTCCATGAGGACCTGGAGTCGCTCATGTTCCACCTGGATGTGGCGGGCCCGAAGTTCCCGCCGATCGGCCAGTTCATCCGGATGAAGAGCATCGAGATCTTCGGCCATCCCAGTGAAGAGCTGCTGGCCCGTTCCAGGAGGAAGGCAGAGATGCTGGGAAGCGGGACGGTTATCGTGCGCGAACTGCACGCCGGCTTTACGCGCCTCGGCCAAGGCTGAGCATTTCCGGCCGGCGGGAACCCGCCTGGTCGCTTGCGGCTTGTCTGGAATACCAGACATCCATCGCCGAGTCCGCTTCCGAAGCCGAGACCTCCCGGTGCACGCTTAAGTACGGGATACCGGACACTTGGGGAGTCTGCCGTCCGCGCCGCCCCCGGCGGCGCCTTCGTGAACTGCGAGCCGAAGAGGAACCATGACCGCACAGCCGCTGGCACCAGGAAAGGCCACGTCCAAAGTTCCGGCCGCCGAAAACACCCTGCGCATCCTCAAACTGCTGGCCTCCCGCAGGGGCCCGATGGCGGCGTCGAACATTGCCACGGCACTCGGCCTGCCGCGCTCAAGCGTCTACCACCTGCTGGGTGTGATGGAGGCCAACGGCTTCGTGCTGCACCTGCATGAAGAGCAGCGCTACGGGCTGGGCATCAGCGCCTTCGAATTGAGCTCGGCCTACTCGCGCCAGGAGCCGCTCTCCAGGCTGGGCAGGCCCATGCTCGCGTCCCTCGTCGATGCGATCGGTGAGAGCGCGCACCTCGCCGTGCTGCACGGCCGCGACGTGCTCTACATCGTGGAGGAGCGGGCCAAGAACCGGCCCTCCCTGGTGACCGACGTCGGCGTCCGCTTGCCCAGCCACCTCACCGCCAGCGGCCGCGCCATCCTGGCTGCGCTCCCGAAGTCGCAGGTCCGCGCGCTCTACCCGAACGCGGCCGCGTTCACGGCCCGGCACGAGATGGAATCGCCCATCATGAAGTACTCGGCGCTGTCCTCGCACCTGGACCAGGTGCGCCAGCGCGGCTACGCCACCGAACACGGCGAGATCACGCCCGGGTTCGGCTCGGTCGCCGCGGCGGTCACCGACCACCTGGGATGGCCGACGGCGGCCGTCGCCGTGACGTTCCTCGAGGACAAAGTGCCGGCAGGGGAGTGGCCGGCGCTCGCCGCCCGCATCCAGAAGGCCGCGGACGAGCTCTCGCACCGCATCTACGGCCGCCCCGCCCAGTAGACGCCCGGCCCAACCAGTTCGCAATAGATGCCGTTTTGGAGCCTCAAAACGACATTAAATGCGAGCTAGTTGGGTAGCCGGACGCAGCCGATCCCGGGCTGTAGCGCCAGTCTGGAATCCCGGACACCACCCCCTGAAAAGCCATTCCGCGGCCCCCGCGGACAGGCTCTACTGGATACAGAAGATCTTTCCCGAAACCACTCACCAGAGACGAAGGAGCCACCATGGCACCCGCCGATTTCACTACCGGAACCCGCCCGGTGAAGGCCCCCCGCGGTACGGAGCTGTCCGCGAAGAGCTGGCAGACCGAAGCGCCGTTGCGCATGTTGATGAACAACCTGGATCCGGAGGTTGCCGAGCACCCCGAGGACTTGGTGGTTTACGGCGGCACGGGCCGTGCTGCCCGCTCGTGGAAGGCGTTTGACGCCATTTCGGCGACCTTGAAGGACATGGAGGAGGACGAGACCCTGCTGGTGCAGTCCGGCAAGCCGGTGGGTGTGTTCCGCACGAACAAGTGGGCACCGCGGGTGCTGATCGCCAACTCCAACCTCGTGGGTGACTGGGCGACGTGGCCGGAGTTCCGGCGCCTGGAGGCCGAGGGCCTGATGATGTACGGGCAGATGACTGCCGGGTCCTGGATTTACATCGGTACCCAGGGCATCCTGCAGGGCACGTATGAGACCTTCGCCGCCGTGGGCAACAAGCTCAAGGCTGAGGGCCGCCACCCGGCACCGGCCGCGGAGGGTTCCACCGAAGGGCCCTTGG
>NZ_FNEI01000029.1 GCF_900099975.1 Arthrobacter cupressi | reverse complement strand
CGAGTCCCAGGAGCCGACGCCTGTCGGCTGGTCGCTGACTCCTGCCGCCCCGTACACCACGTGGCGTATGCCCGCTTCAGCTGCAGTCTCCGCCACGTTGCTGCCTTGCCGGACTTCGGCGTCGATTCCACTGGTCATGGGATTCTGGACGTTGAAAAGTGCGTATGCCCCTTCGAACGGAATCCGAAGAGAGGCGGGATCCTCGGTGTTCGCCTGCTGAACCTCAGCGCCGAGCGCGCGCAGGGCCTGTGAAGCGTTGCTGGACGGATTTCGGGTCAGGGCGCGCACCTGCCACCCGTCTTTGAGGAGGTGGCGGACCACGGCCGACCCCTGCCGGCCGGTCGCACCGACCACTGCCACCACACCCGGAGTGCCCCTGCCCGCGGAGAAAACCATAGCTTAGTATCCCATTTGGGCCGGAGATTTGACCTGGCACGTAAGGAACGGCCCACGCCCCGTCCGGACGGATGAGAGCGCCGGTTACGAGAGTTTCTCGAGAACTGTCCGCCGCTCGGACCATGAAGGCATGAAGGAGGTGAAGTCGCTTTGAAGACGCCACAGATCATGAGCACCGCCCTTCCTGAGCGGGAGTCCCGCGGCGGGCTTGCGCATCACAGCTTGCCAGTGCGCTTGGACTCCATCTGCCGGAATTTCCTCGTAAGGACAAAGAGTTGCCGCACCCCATCTATGCGGGGTGCGGCGGTTGGGTTGGCTCGCGACTGGGCACGATGGCGGCTGCGTCGGCCCATTGGTGATGTTCTTGGGCGATAGTCAGGTTCCGGCGTCGTTCTGTTAGCGGAGCCAATGCAAGGGTTGAGGATCCGAAGCGCAATTTGGACTGTGAGCGGCGCGTAGGACTGCCCGGCGACAATGAAGCGTCAGAACTAGCGGCAGCGTGGACCCCTTCCGGTCGCAGGACGCCGCCTGGTGTGGCTGTCCTGACGGAAGCTCGGACAGCCTATGTGCCGCCATTCAGTGCAGCCATTGCACATGGACGCAGCTGCCGTAGCAGAAGCCGGCTGAAGTAGAGGGCGCCGCTCAGGCGGCTCGTCACCGGTATGGGGCAGGCCGAGAATCTGGCAAAAGAATCCCGCCCTCAGTTCAGTGTTGCCGTAGCGACTGAGGACAGCGAGAGTCCGGGCCATTGCCCCACGGTTGTCTATCATTATTGTCGGACAGTGCTATCATCATTCAAGCACCGCTCAGGCAAGCTTGGCCTCGCATGAATCACGCTTGGTTCCTGCAGCAGCTCAGGATGGATGCGGTTTTTCTATGGGCGACGTGGCCCAGAAGCAGGAGGAAACATGGTCAAGGCCACAGAACTAACCGGCACAACCACGGCTGATCCGGGGAATCCCACCCCTACGCGGTTACACAATCCGGCCAGTCGCGGCTTCGCCTCCGATAACTGCGCTGGTGTCCACTCGGAGATTCTGACTGCTTTGGCACTGTCCAACGGAGGACATGAGGCCTCCTATGGAGAAGACGCCTACACCAAACGCCTTCAAGGCGTCATGGCCCACCACTTCGGACCTGATACTGAAGCATTCCCGGTCTTTAACGGCACTGGGGCGAACGTACTTAGTCTCCAATCGATGCTGCCACGCTGGGGAGCGGTCATATGCGCGGCAACAAGCCATATCAATATTGATGAGAATGCAGCACCCGAACGGGTCGGCGGTATCAAACTACTCACAATCGACACCCCAGACGGCAAGCTCACTCCCGAACTAATAGCCCAGGAAGCCTGGGGATGGGGCATTGAACACCGCGCCCAGCCGTTGGTGGTGTCTATCACCCAATCTACCGAACGGGGCACCGTCTACACCCCTTCGGAAATTCAGGCGATTGCAGACTTCGCACACGCTCGTGGCATAACGTTGCACATGGACGGAGCCCGGCTTGCGAATGCGGCTGCCCACCTCAACGTGCCGTTGCGCGCCATCACCCGCGATGTGGGAGTCGACGTGCTTTCCTTCGGAGGGACAAAAAACGGCATCATCTTGGGCGAAACCATTGTGTTGCTCACCAAGGAAGCTTCGGCGGGCTTGAAATACCTTCGGAAAATGAACATGCAGCTGGCTTCAAAAATGCGGTTCGTTTCAGCACAAATCATCGCCCTCATGGAAGGGGATTTGTGGCTTCGATCCGCCCAGCAGTCCAACTCCATGGCAAAGCGGCTGAGCGAAGCCGTGAGGGAAATCCCAGGGATCAAACTTACCCAGGAAGTCCAATCAAATGCCGTCTTTGCTACCATGCCGCCCGCGGCGGCCAGCAAGGCAAGAGAGCGCGTACGGTTCCTCGATTGGAATCCCGTACGTGGTGAAGTCCGCTGGATGTGTTCGTTCGACACGATGCCAGAGGACGTCGACAACCTTGTGGCCATCCTTCAAGAATCAGTCGGGTCCTGCCAGAACGAAATTCACTCTGTCGGAGAGCCTGCCATAGTCTCCTAGACATCGGCCACGGCCGTTTTCAGGGGAGCGCGGCCATACTCGGGTGGCAGCGCGGTTCTGTGGCCGGGAGACTGTGTGAACAACTTGATAAAGTGGAACTTCACTTTTCCTTTGTTGATGGCGCGACTAACCAGGGTGTGTGGCTTGGGGGTTATCAATGTAGGTGCCGCGGTGACCCGTTCCGGCGGAGGCCGGGACGGGTTCTGTGTCCAACGGGAGCGGTCGAATGCACAACGTCCTCAGCGAAATCCCAGCGAGCTTCCGGCTCTGCCGGAGGACGACCTCCACGTTTCCGCGAAGGAACTGCAGGCCCCGTACGAGCTGGTGATAGATATCGTCACAACGGGTAGGCCACCGGTGGCTCCGTTCATTGCCGGTGGTGCATCGCTACCCCGCCGATGCTGCAACTATGGATGCAGCTCGGGCGCTGACCGGCATGTTCTTCGGTTCGGACATCTTCAATGCGCCAACCCCTCCCAAGGCGCCGGTGCCGTCGTGAAAAGCGACTGCAAATAATGGCGATCTCGATGATCGCAAACGCCTAGCCGGGAATGCAGTGCCCATGGACTTGAACGCAGCCTGGAACGACTGCCGCAAGGACTCGTTCCAGGCTGCTCGAGCAGTTTCTATATCCCGCCGAACGTTGCATCGAGAGCTCTGAGGATGTCGTCGACCAGATCTTCGGGGTCCTCCAATCCGATGGAAAGACGGAGGTGGCCGTACTTGTAGAAGCAGGCCGGGTAATTCCCCGAGCCGCCCAGGGCGTTCCGACCCACATGGACGATCAGTGAATCATCGTGGCCAACGGATAGGGCTGAAGTGATGACCTTGAGATTCTTGATAAAGCGGTTTTGGGCGTCGGAGTTCCCTTCGACGGCGAATGCCATGACACCTCCGTATCCGCGTCCGCCGAACTGCTTTGTAGCCAATTCGTGCTGCGGGTGCGATTCAAGTCCTGGGTAGAGGACATATGCGACGCGTGGATCAGACTCGAGAACGGCAGCGACCTTTTCAGCGGTGGAGAACTGTTGCTTGAGGCGCAGGGGAAGCGTGACGGAACCGCGCATGATCATCCACGCGTTGAAAGGGGAAATCGCTCCGCCGGCATCGACGATTGCATCGTGGCGGATACGCTGGACAAGCTCCTTGCGTCCGATGACAACGCCGCCCATCGCGTCGCCATGACCGTTGATGTACTTGGTTAATGAATGGATGACCAAATCGGCGCCGTCGTGAAGTGAGCGGTAGAACGGCGCAGGGGTGAACGTGGCATCGATAGTGAGGAGCACCCCGGCTTCCTTGGCGATGCTCGCCAGGGCGGGGACGTTGGCAATCTTGGTGGTTGGATTTGCGATGGTTTCGGCGTGGATGAGTTTTGTGTTGGGCCGGATAGCGGCCTGGACGGCTTCCAGGTCGTCGACGTCGACGAAGGTTGATTCAATGCCGTACTTATCGGAAAGGAGTTCGCCGATAAGGCGGTAGACAGCTCCATAGGTGATGTTGGAAACGACAACATGGTCTCCGGTGTTGAGGAGACTGAAGAAGACCCCGTGCAAGGCTGCCACCCCGGTAGCAAAGGCAGCAGCTGCTTCTGCGCCCTCCATCCCTGCGAGCTTTTCTTCCAAAGCGACCTGGGTTGCGCTGGCATTTCGTGAATAGACCAGGCCGTCGTCAACGCTGGACCAGTTCATATTGGAAGGGTCATCAGGCAGGAGGTAGGAGTTTGCCATGATCAGCGGGGTGCGGAGGGCTCCGGTTCCTTTGTCGACGTTTTTTCCACCATGAACGGCCCAGGTGGCGTCATGGACTGTTGTGTGGTTGTGCTTATCCGGGGTTGGCTTCATTGCAGTTCTTTCGGGAAGTTTTGGTAGTTCGCGTCCCGTGCCGTACGCGCGGGACGATGATCCGGGGCAATCGCTTCGGGTCGATCGAAGATGGTGTGGGCCTAAATGGCCAGCGCGGTGTACTTGATTTCCAGAAATTCCTCGATACCAATCTTGCCGCCTTCGCGTCCCAGACCTGACTGCTTGACGCCTCCGAAGGGGGCGGCATGGTTGGAAACGATGCCGGTGTTGAGGCCGACCATGCCGACTTCCAGCTCGGCGGAGAAGCGCAGGGCCTTGTCCATGTTCTCGGTGAACACGTAGCCGACAAGTCCCCATTCGGTGTCGTTGGCGAGCCGGAGAACTTCGTCCTCGCCGTCGAACACGGTGATGGCGGCGACCGGACCGAAAATCTCGGTGCGCATCAGTTCCGCGTCCTGGGAAACGTCAGTCAGGACCGTGGGGATGTAGAAGTATCCGGGGCCTTCGGGGCGGCTTCCGCCGGTCAGGATCCGTGCACCCTTGGCGACGGCGTCGGCGACCAGGGCCTGGACCTTGTCCAGGCCCTTCTGTTCGATCAGGGGTCCGACGTCGGTCCCTTCCAGGGCGCCGTTGCCCACCTGCAGCTCGGAGATCCGCTTGGCGAACTTCTCGCTGAATTCCCCGGCGACGGAACGGTGCACGAAGAAACGATTGGCGGCGGTGCAGGCCTCGCCCATGTTCCTCATCTTCGCCTTCAGGGCGCCGTCAACGGCCTTTTCGATGTCGGCATCGGCGAGGACGATGAACGGTGCGTTTCCACCCAGCTCCATCGAGGACCGCATGACATTGTCCGCCGCCTGGCGCAGCAGGATCTTGCCCACCTCGGTGGAGCCTGTGAAGCTGACCTTCCGGGCAATGCCGCTGCCCATCCAGGTCCCCACGACGCTGGAGGCGTTCGCCGTGGTGACGACGTTAAGGACGCCGTCGGGAAGGCCTGCCTCGCGGAAGATCTGCACCAAGGCCAGGGAGGTGAGCGGGGTGAGCTCCGCGGGCTTGAACACCATGGTGCAGCCGGCGGCGACGGCAGGGGCGATCTTGCGCGCGCCCATGGCGAGTGGGAAGTTCCACGGAGTGACCAGCACGCAAGGGCCGACAGGCTCCTTGGTGATCATGATCCGGGTGTTGCCGTCCACGGAGGTGGCCTGGTCGCCGCCGATGCGGACGGCTTCCTCGGAGAACCAGCGCAGCATTTCGGCGCCGTAGGCCACTT
>NZ_FNEI01000031.1 GCF_900099975.1 Arthrobacter cupressi | reverse complement strand
GGGGGTGGTGTGTGGTGTAAGTTGTCGGCCTATTAGTACCGGTCGGCTTCGACAGTCGTTGGTCCTGTCTTCCACGTCCGGCCTATCAACCCAGTGGTCTGGCTGGGGGCCTCTCACACGCGAGGTGTATGGAAATCTCATCTTGAAGCGAGCTTCCCGCTTAGATGCTTTCAGCGGTTATCCCATCCGAACGTAGCTAATCAGCGGTGCACTTGGCAGTACAACTGACACACCAGAGGTTCGTCCGTCCCGGTCCTCTCGTACTAAGGACAGCCCTTCTCAAATTTCCTGCGCGCGCAGCGGATAGGGACCGAACTGTCTCACGACGTTCTAAACCCAGCTCGCGTACCGCTTTAATGGGCGAACAGCCCAACCCTTGGGACCTACTCCAGCCCCAGGATGCGACGAGCCGACATCGAGGTGCCAAACCATGCCGTCGATATGGACTCTTGGGCAAGATCAGCCTGTTATCCCCGAGGTACCTTTTATCCGTTGAGCGACGGCCATTCCACAATGTACCGCCGGATCACTAGTCCCGACTTTCGTCCCTGCTTGAGATGTCTCTCTCACAGTCAAGCTCCCTTGTGCACTTACACTCGACACCTGATTGCCAACCAGGCTGAGGGAACCTTTGGGCGCCTCCGTTACTTTTTAGGAGGCAACCGCCCCAGTTAAACTACCCATCAGGCACTGTCCCTGACCCGGATCACGGGCCGAAGTTAGATGTCCAAAGTGACCAGAGTGGTATTTCAACGATGACTCCACCCGAACTGGCGTCCGGGCTTCACAGTCTCCCACCTATCCTACACAAGCCACTCCGAACACCAATACCAAACTATAGTAAAGGTCTCGGGGTCTTTCCGTCCTGCTGCGCGTAACGAGCATCTTTACTCGTACTGCAATTTCGCCGAGTTTATGGTTGAGACAGCGGGGAAGTCGTTACTCCATTCGTGCAGGTCGGAACTTACCCGACAAGGAATTTCGCTACCTTAGGATGGTTATAGTTACCACCGCCGTTTACTGGGGCTTAAATTCTCAGCTTCGCCACAAGTGGCTAACCGGTCCTCTTAACCTTCCAGCACCGGGCAGGAGTCAGTCCGTATACATCGTCTTGCGACTTCGCACGGACCTGTGTTTTTAGTAAACAGTCGCTTCCCCCTGGTCTCTGCGGCCCTTGCCCGCTCCACCCAGCAAGTGGGTTTCACGGTCCGGGCCCCCCTTCTCCCGAAGTTACGGGGGCATTTTGCCGAGTTCCTTAACCATAATTCTCTCGATCGCCTTGGTATTCTCTACCTGATCACCTGTGTCGGTTTGGGGTACGGGCAGCTGGAACCTCGCGCCGATGCTTTTCTAGGCAGCATAGGATCACCGGATCCCCCCAAGCGGGGGTCCCATCAGATCTCAGGCACATGAACGGCGGATTTGCCTACCGTTCGCCCTACATCCTTAGACCGGGGCAACCATCGCCCGGCCCGGCTACCTTCCTGCGTCACACCTGTTAATACGCTTACCTCCCGGGATCAGGTCCCGCGCTCCACCAAAACCCTCCACCCACAAGGGGTGTCGGGCAGGTTTCGGGCGGTTAGTATCCCCCGCTTGGTATGGGCGGTTCTTCGCCGGTACGGGAATATCAACCCGTTGTCCATCGACTACGCCTGTCGGCCTCGCCTTAGGTCCCGACTTACCCAGGGCAGATTAGCTTGACCCTGGAACCCTTGATCATTCGGCGGACGGGTTTCTCACCCGTCTTTCGCTACTCATGCCTGCATTCTCACTCGTGTAGGCTCCACCACTGGTTTCCACCGCAGCTTCACCGCCCACACGACGCTCCCCTACCCATCCACACTCCTGAACCACAAAGGCTTGGAAAATGTGTGAATGCCACAACTTCGGCGGTGTACTTGAGCCCCGCTACATTGTCGGCGCGGAATCACTTGACCAGTGAGCTATTACGCACTCTTTCAAGGGTGGCTGCTTCTAAGCCAACCTCCTGGTTGTCTAAGCAACTCCACATCCTTTCCCACTTAGCACACGCTTAGGGGCCTTAGTTGGTGGTCTGGGCTGTTTCCCTCTCGACTATGAAGCTTATCCCCCACAGTCTCACTGCTGCGCTCTCACTTACCGGCATTCGGAGTTTGGCTGACGTCAGTAACCTTGTAGGGCCCATCGGCCATCCAGTAGCTCTACCTCCGGCAAGAAACACGCAACGCTGCACCTAAATGCATTTCGGGGAGAACCAGCTATCACGGAGTTTGATTGGCCTTTCACCCCTACCCACAGCTCATCCCCTCCATTTTCAACTGAAGTGGGTTCGGTCCTCCACGACGTCTTACCGTCGCTTCAACCTGGCCATGGGTAGATCACTCCGCTTCGGGTCTAGATCACGCCACTACACTCGCCCTGTTCAGACTCGCTTTCGCTACGGCTACCCCCCACGGGTTAACCTCGCGACGTAACACTAACTCGCAGGCTCATTCTTCAAAAGGCACGCCATCACAACAACAAGGCTGCTCTGACGGATTGTAAGCACACGGTTTCAGGTACTGTTTCACTCCCCTCCCGGGGTACTTTTCACCTTTCCCTCACGGTACTGGTCCGCTATCGGTCATCAGGAAGTATTTAGGCTTATCAGGTGGTCCTGACAGATTCACACGGGATTTCTCGGGCCCCGTGCTACTTGGGAATCAATACAAGGGCGGCACAACACATTACGGCTACGGGACTCACACCCTCTCCGGCCGGCCTTTCAAAACCGTTCGCCTATGCACGCACACACACCCCGCCGGTCCGGCAGAACCAGCACATAAAAACCCCACAACCCCGCCCACGCAACGCCCGCCGGCTATCACACATGGGTCGGTTTAGCCTGATCCGCGTTCGCTCGCCACTACTAACGGAATCACTCTTGTTTTCTCTTCCTGCGGGTACTGAGATGTTTCACTTCCCCGCGTTCCCCCCACGCACCCTATATATTCAGGTACGGGTCACACAATCACCTCACAGCGTTGTGCGGGGTTTCCCCATTCGGACATCCTGGGATCACCGCTCGGTTATCAACTCCCC
>NZ_FNEI01000033.1 GCF_900099975.1 Arthrobacter cupressi | reverse complement strand
GAACAGGCCTCCCAGGGCTAACAACCGCCTCCGGCCAACAACCGCTCCGGCCGGATTACCGGCCGAAACGTGGATGACCCCCTCAAATTTGAGGGTGTCATGTCTCAGGACATTGTGGACATTTCTGTCTCAGGACATAGTGGACACTCTTGATGTCTCAGGACATCGTGGACGATCCGTTCATGAGTCGGATTCCTGATCGTGTTCGTCAGCAGGTAGTTGAGTGGCCGCTGGACGCTCCGCGTGGTGCGGTGGAAGAGTTCTGCCAGCGGCATGGAGTGTCCAGGTCCTGGTTCCACGGTGTCCGGGCCAAGGTGGCTTTGAGCGGTGATCAGGCATCGGTCAAAGCCACCACCCGTCCGCATCACAGCCCGGCCAGGATGCCCGAATCCGTCCACGCAACGGTGATCGCAACACGGCGCCGGCTCAGTTCGGAAGGCAAGGATCACGGACCCTTATCGATCCTCGATGTGATGACACGGTCAGGGTTCGCTCCGCTGCCTTCCCGGGCCACGATCGCCAGGATCCTGGCCCGTGAGCAACTCACGGAACGGAACAAACGCAAACGGCCCAAACAATCACACCAAAGGATCCGTTCGCAGTACCCGAACCAACGGTGGCAGTCCGACGGACTCGAGGTCGCCCTCGCTGACGGGCAGAAGGTAACGATCGTGGAAACCCTCGATGACTGCACCCGCTACAACATCACCTTGCACGCGGGCGCCTCGGAATCCTCAGCAGTGGTGACTGAAGCCTTCCGCCGGGCGATCCGGGCCTACGGGCGCCCCGTACTGGTGCACACGGACAACGGCTCGGCGTTCAACCGGGAACGGTACGGGAGCACCACCGCGCTGCAGGCTTTCCTGAACGACCTGGGCGTGAAGATGATCACCGGACGACCCGGGCACCCCCGGTCGCAGGGCAAGGTCGAACGAGCCCACCAAACCCTGCAACGCTTCGTCAACGCCCGGCAACCGGGAACGGTCCAGGACCTGGAACGCATCCTGCAGGAGTACCGGGACTGGTACAACTGCCACCGCTCCCACCAGGCGCTGCCTCCACGGACCACGCCAGCTCAGCTGTATGAGACGCTGCCGAAAATCGCTCCGCCGGCAGAGCCGATCATCCCGAAACGGCCTCGCCTCCCGGCAGAGAAGCCTGACGGGAGACGAGAGCCGTTCGGGACGGTCATCCAGCGCCGGAGCGCCAATAGGAACGGGAGATTCAGCTACCTAAAAACCGCGTTCACTCTCGGGAAGGCGTGGGAGGGACAGACAGTCACGATCCTCCGGCACGACGAACACCTGGAAATCTTCGATGCCGAAGGAACCATGATCACGACCACGCCCTGGCCGGCCGCCCAGTTACACGTCGGCCTGGCCCGCCAGGTCAAAGCCCGGAAACAACCCACCCAAGTGTCCACAATGTCCTGAGACAGAAATGTCCACAATGTCCTGAGACATCACACGCCCAAATTTGAGGGGGTCATCCACGTTTAAGCCGGCAATTCCGCGCGGCCGCGGCAGCCCTCAGGCCGTGCCGAAGCGGACCGCAGCGCGGGCCCTCGCCTTGGCGGCTTCCTCTTCGCGGTTCTTGGCGGGGCCGTGGCTGACCAGGGAGTCGAGCAGGTGCTGCGTGGCATGCGCTATCTGGTGCACGGCCTCGTTGAAGGCGTCCTCGTTGGCCTTGGACGGCTTGTTGCTGCCGCTGATCTTACGCACATACTGCAGCGCGGCGGCTTCGACCTCGGCCGAGGTGGCACGCGGTTCAAAGTTATGGAGTGTATGGATATTGCGGCACATGGCTTCATGCTAGGCCGCACCGGCGGCATTGGGCAGCCCCCGCCGGAAGCTGCCGCGCACTCTTTTAGCGGCTCCGGCGCGGTCATTCCGAAGGAATTCGAGTACTCGGTGCCGTGCGCAGGGGAAAATGCGGGTACTTACTACTCGGGCGCCCCGGAGCGCCACATGCCTATCCTTCAAGCAAGCCACTTCGTCGCCAACGGCTGCGTCGCCGGACCTCCGACGAGCTGAGCGGGGAGATTTCCCTCCCACAGGGAGGGAAGCAGGGGGTTCGGCGAAGCGCCGCTCCTTGGCATGAAGGCCCGGTCCCCGAGGGGACCGGGCCTTCATGACGTCTCGCACCTGACGGGCCCCGCCAGGGTGGGGACTGCTTCATGGGGAGGCGTCCCCATCGACACTTTTTGCGCCGCCGGGATAGTTTCTAGGTATTGGGGATGCCGAAGAGTTCGGATCC